>CAWKLR010000001.1:0-32284 GCA_963850485.1 uncultured Actinomycetes bacterium
AGAAGCAGCCGAAGGCCAGCGTCCCGGCTGGGAACGGGTGCCCACCGAGCAGGAACACCGCCGCGAGCCCGATGAGAATCCATTCGCGGCGGGGCGCTCCCTGGCGGCGAGCCGCGAGAGCGAGCGCGCCGACCGCGGCCACCCACCCCAGCGTTCCGACGATGCTGAGGGCGAACGGCGCACCGACGGCCGGCCAGCCCTTGACCACCTCGAAGACACCCTCTTGTTGCACGGCGGTCAGGTCGCGTGCACTCCGCATCGCGAGCCCCGTGCCGATCCCGGCAACAGCGTCGTACGCGCTGAAGAAGACCAGGAAGATGCCGACGCCGAGACGGGTCACCCATGCGTTCGCGCGTCCGAAGCTGTCCGCGAGCAACAGGACGGACAACCCGACCAACCCGGTGAGCGCGAGCTGGATGACGTGGAAGACGGCGAACCACGTCGCCGCGTCCAGAAGCGCCTGCGACGGTCTCGTCCGGCTGCGGATGGACGATCTCGAGTGCGGCGAGCGCGAGCGGCGGCGCGAGGAGAAGCACGCGGCGAAGCGTCACGGGCATCGGCCACGCTCGATCGGCGGTCTCCACTCGCGAGGTCACTCGGTGCTGCCTAACAGAGCGCCGTCGAGGAAGTCGATCACTCGCTGCTCGTATTCGGCCGGGCGAGCCTCGATGCCGCCGGTGTGCTCCGCCCCGGGCACCTTCCAGATCCTCTTCGGCTCACGAGCCGCAGCGAAGTACTCCGGCTGCCTGACGTCCTCGCCGCCCATTCCCGGCTCGGTGAAGATCAGGAAGACGGAGCGTGGCGCTATCTCGCCGATCCGGTCGACGATGCGGGGCGGCGGGGCATGGTTGGAGAACACGGTCGCCGCAGCTCGCATCACGAGATTCGCCGGGGCGTAGAGCGCGCCCTCGAGACCCGGTAGCTCCGCGTCGCCGAGCGGGAAACCGGCTCCCTCGGAGACGACGGCCCTGAAAGCCGTGGACTCGGCTGCGGCGACGAGCAGGATCTCGCCGCCGACCGAGGAGCCGAACCCGCCGATCCGATCCGGGTCGACGTCGGGGCGACCCTGGAGGTACGTCGCGCCGGCGACGAGATCACGGTCGCCGGCCCAGCGCACGAGGTCGCCCTCGCTTCCGCCCTGTCCCCGTGGGTCGAGGAGGAGGACGCCATACCCGTGACTCGCAATCATCCGCGCTTCGGTGACGGCCGAGGAGCCGGGGAACACGACGATCGCAGCGCGGTTTCGCGCCGGGACGTACCGGGCGGCCAGGTCGAGGCCGTCGCTCGTCGGCACGGTCACCGTCTCGAACGGGATCCCGAGCTCCGCCGGCGGGCCAGTGCGGCCGATGTGCGTGTAGCCGTAGGCGAAGCCGATCGGGAAAACGACGTAAGCGACCATTACGGCGGCAGCGAGCGTGCCCAGGAGCACCGTGGCCGTGCGACGGACGTACCTTTGTCGACGGCTTCCACCTGTCCGTCTTCCGCGCCAGAGCACCGCAAGCCCGGTCGCCAGCAAGACCAGACCTGCCGCGATTGCCAACAGACCGCTGTAGTGCGCTCCCGATGCGGATCCGTCCAGCAGGTAATACGCAGCCGGGGAAGCCGATCGCGATCCCGAGGGCGCCGAACGTCATCGCGATGGCCGCACGAGCCACCGGCACGGAGCCGCGGGTAGACGACCCCGGCAGCGACGAGGATCGCGACGGGAAGAAGCCCGCTCGTGAGGTGATCCCCCGCCGACGTCCCCGGACGCGGCTGCAGGAAGTTCGCGTCGACGAAGTGCAACGCGAGGGCGGCGAGCGAGACGCGCGCGATGCGAACCTCGGTCAGTCGCGCCGACAACGCGCTGCGGCGGGCGGTCTCCGCTGCGACGGTCGTGGTCACCGATTCACCTGCAGGTGCTCGTCGAAGAACGCGATCACCCGCCGCTCGTACTCCTCTGGGCTGCGTGGTGATGCCGGCGATGTGCTGGCCGTCCGGCACTTCCCAGATCTGCTTCGGCTCGCCAGCCGCCTCGTAGAAGCCCCGGTTCGGCTTCGTCTCCGTGCCGCCCTGACCATTCTCGCCGTAGACGAAGAACACGGCGTGCGGAGCGATCTTCGGCACCTCTCCCTTCAGGCTGGGCGGCGGCAGCTCGTTCGTGAAGAGCGCGGTCGCGAGCGTGATGCTGGCTTCCGGCAGGGTCTCGGTTCCGAGCTCCCGGTTCGCAATTCCGTCACGTACCGACTGACCGCTCGCGCCTTCGGAGACGATGGCCGCGAAATCGTCCGATGCCGCCGCTGCCCGGATCAGCATCTCGCCACCGACGGAGAGGCCGATCGCGCCAATCCGCTCGGGATCGACATCCGAACGGCTGCGCAGATACGCCGCGGCAGCGTGCAGGTCTCGCTCGCCGTGCCAGCCGAAGGTGTTCGGATCGCCTTCGCTCGCGCCCTCGCCGCGTCGGTCGAAGAGGAGGACGCCGTAGCCGTGTCGCGACGAGCATGCGCGTCTGCTTCTGCGGCCCGGAGCGTCCCGGGAAGGCGATCACGGTCGCCCCGTTCCGCGAAGGCACGAACCAGCCCTGGAGCTCGAGCCCGTCGCTCGTCGTGAATGCGACTTCCTCGTGCGCGGCGCCGAGGTTCGGGGTCGGCACCTCGGCTCGCGCCGTGTGCGTGACTACGTAGGCGATCGCGGTCGGGAACAGCACCTGCGTGACCAGCACCAGCACGCCGACGGTGATCGCCGCCCGGCGGAGATACCGCCGGAGCCGGCTGTCGTCCGTGCGGCGCGAGCGCCAGAGGATCGCTATGCCGATCCCGAGGAGGACGAATCCGCCGACGATCGACAGGAACCCGGTGAAGTCGTCTCCGGACGGCCCGCCGTTGAGCGAGTAGTAGACGGCCTCGGTGCCGCTCAGGACGCCGAAGAAGCCGAACAGGAGTGCGAGCGTCGCCCGCACTCCGGCTCGAGCGCGGCCGTACAGAGCGGCGGCACCCGCGATCAGTGCCACGGGCACGAGGCCGCTGACGAGGTGGTCTGCCGCCGAGGTGCCCGGCTCCGGCTGCAGGAAGCTGTCGTCGATGACGTGAAGAGCGACGAGGGCGAGCGCGCCGATTGCCAGCACGCGCTCGGCGGCGATGCGGGCCCACACCTCGCTGTGGGCCCGCTCGCCGAGCGGATGAGAGGCTGCTTCGGTCACGACGACACCGTCGGCACAGGCGGCGCCTCGACCGTCGTCATCGCCGTTCGGCTCGAGGTGAGGCAGCCACTCGAGCCACTTCGGCAGGTACCAGTTCCAGTCGCCGAGCAGCTTCATCGTCGCCGGCAGGAGCACGGCGCGAACGATGGTGGCGTCGATCAGGATCGCCGCCGCGAGCCCGACGCCGATCTGCTTGAAGAGCATGAACGAGAGCACGGCGAAGATCGAGAAGACGCACACCATCACGATCGCGGCGCTCGTGATCACGCCCGCGGTCGTCTTGATCCCGTGCGCGATCGCCTGCTCCGTGCTCATGCCCCGGTCGTAAGCCTCCCGGATGCGGCTCAGGATGAAGACGTGGTAGTCCATCGAGAGCCCGAACAGGATCACGAACAGGAAGATCGGGAGGATGGGAACGATTCCGCCCGTCGCCTCGAAACCGAGCAGCTGCTTTCCCCAGCCGTGCTGGAAGACGAGCACGAGGATGCCGTAGGCAGCCGCGACGGAGAGCAGATTGAGGAGGATCGCCTTGACCGCGATCACGATCGAGCGGAACGCGACCAGCATCAGCAGGAACGCGAACGCGAGCACGAATCCGAACACGTACGGAGCAACCGACTTCATCTCGTCGTTGAAGTCCTTCGACTCCGCGGCGAACCCGCCGACGGCGACCTCCGCACCTGCGACCGAGCCCACCGTCTCCGGGACGATGTCGTTCCGTAGCGACCGCGAGCGCGGCGTTGGACGGCCCGTCGTTCCCCCTGCCGGCAATCGGGATCGCCACGTTCGCGACCGTGGCCTCCTCGTTGACGTCGACGACGATCGGCCGGTGCATCAGACCTGACGCGAGCGCGTCGCGCTCGAGCCGACCGATCGCCTCGGTCATCTCGGCCGATCTGACGTCAGCCGCCTTCACGACGACGTTGGCCGGGATCTCGGTCCCCGGGAATGCCGCCTGCAGACGGTTGTACGTCTTCATCACGTCGAGGGACTGCGGATACGTGTCGATTCCGGGCTCGGCCGTGTGCAGCTTCAGGGCGGGCGCTGCGATCGCCAGGAGCAAGCCGCCTGCGAGGACGGTCGAGAGGAGGGGACGCCGCAGCACTCGGTCGACGATCCCGCCCCAGACGCGGCCCTCGCCATCGTCGCGGCGGAGGCGGTGGACGAAAGGCATCCGCAAGCGCTCGACGTTGTCGCCGAGCTTGGACAGGACCGCGGGCAGCACGGTCAGCGAACCGAGCACGGCGCAGGCGACGACGATCATCGTGGCGACGCCAAAGGGCGCGAAGATCTCTCCGGCGAACAGCATTCCCCCCATGGCGACGATGACGGTTGCTCCCGAGACGAGAACCGAGCGCCCGGAAGTCGCAGCTGCCACCTCGAGGGCTTCCTCCGGGCTACGGCCGGCGGCGCGCTCCTCGCGCTCTCGCTTCAAGTAGAACATCGAGTAGTCGACGCCCACGGCGAGGCCGATCAGGAGCACCATCGCATAGAGCGACTCGTCGCTCGGCCAGATCTGGCTCGGAATCGCCCACAGCCCCATGGTTGCGAGCACGGCCGTCAGCGCGAGCAGCAGCGGGATCCCCGCCGCAACGAGGGCGCCGAAAACGACGATCAGGATGATCAGCGTGACGGGAATGGAGTAATAGCCCGCCTTCCTGAGGTCGCCCATGAAGGACCCTTCGAGCTCCTTGTCCGCGCTCGCGCCGCCGAACTCTCCGATGAAGAGCTCAGGATGCGACGCCTGCACTCCGGCAACGGCGTCGAGGATCGGGCTGGATCTTCTGAGCCGCGTCGTCGGACTTGCCGCGAACCTGGAAGTCGACGAGTGCCGAGTGACCGTCCTGCGAGATCTGACCCGCGTTCTCGGCATCGAGCGGGGAACGGATGTTCATGACATCCGGCTGAGTCCGAAGCGTGGCCAGGACCGCGCCGATCGCGGCTTGGAACTGCGGATCGCTCGCGCGCTGCGAGTCGCTCTGGATGAGCACGTTCTCGCCGGCGGGCTGCTTGAAGCCTTCGTCGAGGATCTCGCTCGCTCGGCCGGACTCGCCGGGGCCGGATGCCTCCGTTGCCTGCTTCGGCCCGACCACGAACATGCCGACACCGAAGGCGACGACGACGAAAGCCAGCCAGCCGAAGATTGCGAGCGCCCGATGACGCGCGCTCCAGCAGCCCATGCGGGCCGCGAGATTCCGTGAGTGCTTCTTGGATGACATGGACGTCTCCTTTCAGGCCTGCTGTCGCAGGGGTTGCGTGGGCCGCACGTCGTCGGCGGCAACGAATCGCGACTGCGCGAATGCGAACGGGTGCTCGAAGGCGCTCAGAGCGTCAGCGCCGTCGATGTCGATTTCGAAGGGGGTGTCGAATCTCTGGTCGAGGACGGTGACCTTTACGCGATCGGCCGATCTGCTCCAGAGCAGCGTGATGTCGAGGCCGTCTCCTTCTCGGCGCGCGAGCTCTCGCCAGTCGCCCTCCCCCGCAGGTTCGTGCCGGAGCGAATGAGACCGCACGTTCATGGGATCTCGACCTTGCTGACGCTCGTCGCGGTGGTGCGCTCCGCGACGTAGAAGGGCAGGAGCGCGAGTGCCTCTGTTTCGGAGCCCGCCTCGACGGTCCACCAGATCGCGTGCTCGCCCGAGCGGCAGGAAGAGAGCGTTGCCTTGCGGCGCAGCGTGCTCTCGTGCCCCTTGAACGAAGCGAAGACGACGCCGCACTCGTGCGGCTCGTGACGGTGGTGGAGCACGTAACAAGGCATGAGCCGAGCCTGACTCTCAGAGCTCGCCGCGACATCGGGGTGACACCCTGATTTCGCATTTCTCCGACCCTGACTTATGCTCGTGGCGGACGCTACGAGATGAGCATCGTTGCCGAGACGCTCGTCGGGCGAACCGCGGAGATCGGGTCGCTCGATCGCTTTCTTGCCGCAATTGACGCCGGCGGAGGCTCGCTGGCCGTCGAACTCGTCGGCGAGCCTGGAATCGGGAAGACGCGGTTGCTCTCCGAGCTCGCCGATCGCGCCGATGCACTCGGCTACCTCGTGCTGTCAGGTTCCGCGTCGGAACTGGAGCGCGACCTGCCTTTCGGGGTTTTCGTGGATGCGCTCGACGAGTACCTGCAGGGGATCGAGCGAGATCGCCTCGACGTTCTCGACGACGACGTGCGAAACGGTCTCGCGACCGTCTTCCCGTCGCTGTCGGGGCTCGCGACGACACGCGGAGAGGCATTTCGTCACGAGCGCTACCGCGGCCATCGCGCCGTGCGCGAGGTCCTCGAGCGTCTGACCGCCGTCAGGCCGCTCGTGCTTCTGCTCGACGACATCCACTGGGCGGACTCCGCCTCGATCGACCTGCTCGGCGCGCTGCTTCGTCGACCACCGGACGCCGCTGTTCTCCTCGTCGTTGCGCTGCGACCGCGGCAGGCGCCCGAGCGGTTGACCCCGGCACTCGAACCGGCCCGTCGTTCCGGAACTCTCACCCGACTCGAGCTCGGCGCCCTGAGCCGCGTCGAATCAGTGGAGCTGCTGGGCGAGGGCTTTGACGAGGCGACCGCTGTAACCCTGTACGAGGAGAGCGGCGGAAACCCCTTCTACCTCGAGCAGCTCGGCAGGGTGGCGGGTCGCAAGACTCCACGTGCGGTCGAGCAGCCGGAAGATTCGCTTCGCGACCTGGATGTACCGCCGCTGGTCGCTGCGGCGCTGGCGGAAGAGCTCGCGCTCCTCCCGGAAGAGTCCCGTCTCTTGCTGCGCGGCGCCGCCGTGGCCGGCGATCCATTCGACCCCGAGCTCGCGACGGCTGCAGCGGCGATCGAGGACGTCGTGGCACTCGACGCCGTCGACGAGCTACTTCGTCTCGACGTCATTCGCGAGACCGACGTACCCCGTCGCTTTCGCTTTCGGCATCCGCTGGTTCGGCGCGCGGTATACGAAACCGCCCCGGGCGGTTGGCGGCTCGGGGCTCACGAGCGGTGCGCAGCCGCGCTTGCGGCTCGCGGTGTCGGCCCTGCCGAGCGCGCACATCACGTTGAGCTCGCCGGACGGCAGGGCGACGAGGCCGCGGTCGGGACATTGCGGGACGCCGGGAGCGCCGCGGCGCATCAAGCTCCAGCGAGCGCTGCACACTGGTTTGCCGTCGCGCTTCGACTTCTCGCCGACGACGCGCCGGTCGACGAGCGCGTCGAGTTGCTGCTCGCGCGCGCCGGAGCGTTGGCCAACTGCGGACATTTCACTGAAGCCCATGCCGCGTTGCTGAAGACGATCGAGGTCCTTCCGGAGGAGGCCGTCCCACTGCGCGTTCGGCTCACGACTGCCTGCGCGGGCGTCGAGCATCTCCTCGGCTACCACCAGGACGCGTACGGTCGCCTGGCGCGGGCGCTGGAAGACCTCGAGGACGCCAACTCCCCGGAAGCGGCGGCGCTCATGATCGAGCTCGCGCTCGACGGCGTCTACCGGATGGAGTTCGAGCAGATCGAGCCCTGGGCCCGCCGGGCACTCGAGCTCGCCCGTCCCCTTGGCGATCGCGCGCTGACTGCGAGCGCCGCCGCCCTGCTCGCATGGGGGGCGGGCTTGTGCGGCAGGGTCGCGGACGCGGAGAAGTATCACTCCGAGGCGGCGGAGCTCGTCGACTCACTGACGGACGAGGAGCTGGCGCTGCGGCTCGACTCCGCCATCAACCTCGGGGGTGCGGAGCTCTACCTCGACCGATTCGACGACACCGGAGTCCACGCGGAACGGGTGATCGCCGTCGCACGTGCCACCGGCCAACCGGCCGTCGTCATGTTCGCCTTCATGCTCCTGGCCTGGGTCAGGATGCTGCGCGGCGAGCTTGCCGAGGGCGGCGAGATGCTGGACGCGGCGATCGAGGAAGCTCGCCTCCTCGGCAATGCCCAGAGCCTGGCCGGTCTCCTCCTCAATCGTTCTCTGACGGCGCTTGCGGCGGGCGACGCGGAGCTCGCAGTGAGCACGGCGCAGGAGAGCGTCGAGCTCACCCGCGGTATGGACAACGGCTTGATCCCGGCAGCCACGGGGCTGGCGTGGTCAGCCGCGCGGCTCGAGACCGGCGATCCCGACCTGGGCGAGGCCGTCGAGCTGCTCCTCGAACGCACGGGCGGCGAGGAGATACCGCTCATGCCCGGGGGGAGCTTTCGTGCCAAGTGGCTCGAGCTCCTCACGCGCTGCTTTCTGGCGCTCGGCCGCCCGGATGACGCCGCGCGTGCAGCGACGTGCGCCGAGAGGATCGCGATCTCGATGGGGTCGCTCCGCATGGCGATGGCGATGGCAGGCAGGGCGCAAGGCAGAGGTGGCGCTGGCTTCCGGCGACGCGGCACTGGCAGCGGAGCGGGCGCTGGCGTCGGCAGCCGCGGCGGACGACGTCGGCGTGCCGGTTGAGGCTGCTCTCTCACACGCACTCGCCGGCCGCGCGCTCGCGCAGGCCGGCGAGCGAGAGCGCGCTATCGCCGAGCTCGAGCGGGCCGCTAGCGCGTTCCATGCCTGTGGCGCGCGTCGCTACCGCGACGCAGCGGACCACGAGCTGCGGCTGCTCGGCCGCCGAGTCCATCGACGTACGCAGCCCGGCCAGAGCGACGCGACCGGCGTCGCCGCTCTCACAGAGCGTGAGGAACAGGTCGCCCGACTCGTCGTCGATCGCAGGACGAACTCCCAGATCGCCCAGGCGCTGTTCCTCAGCCCGAAGACGGTCGAGACGCATATGCGGAACATCTTCCGCAAGCTCGACGTCTCGTCACGCGTCGACGTCGCTCGCGCAGTCGAACAGTTCGATCGTGCGGAGGCGGCCATCTGACGAGCGCGCCCACCTTGCGCCGGTTCAGCTAACCGGGACTTGCAGCAAGGTTGCTGGTGGATAGGTGCGCAACTGAGCTGCGGGCACCAGCCTTACTGGTCTATGGGACGAGCCGTGCGACTGCCGTGAGCTTGTTGCGCGCATCGAGTGCTGCGACCTTGTACGACTCGGCGAGAGTCGGGTAGTTGAAGACTGCGTCGACGAGGTAGTCGATCGTCCCCTTCAATCCCATCACCGTCTGTCCGATGTGGACGACCTCGGTCGCGTTCGTCCCGAGGACGTGGACGCCGAGGATGGTCCGGTCCTCGGTCGACACGAGCAGCTTCAGCATCCCGTAGGTATCGCCGAGAATGTGCCCGCGCGCGAGCTCGCGATAGCGGGAGAGGCCCGACCTCGTAGGGGACGGCTGCTTCCGTGAGCTCCTCTTCCGTGCGACCGACGTAGCTGATCTCGGGAATGGCGTAGATGCCGATCGGAAGCAGCTCGCTCATGGAAAGCGCGGAGTCCTCACCGAAGGCGTGAGCAGCGGCAAGGCGTCCCTGTTCCATCGAGGTGGCTGCCAGACCCGGCCAGCCGATGACGTCGCCGGCCGCGAAAATGTGCTCGACGGCGGTGCGGTAGTCGGGGCCGACCGCGATGCGGCCGCGCTCGTCGGCTTGCAGACCGGCGTGTTCGAGCCCGAGGTCGGCCGTCTCCCCCTGACGTCCGGCGGCGTACAGGACGACCTCGGACGGAACTCTCTTCCCGCTCGCGAGGTGGGTCAGCGCTGCATCGGCATGCCGCTCCACGGCGGTCACCTCCTCGCCGAGGCGGAAGACCACGCCGAGGTCGCGCAGGTGGTACTGCAGACCCTCCGTGATCTGGGCGTCGCAGAAGTCGAGCAGGCGGGCGCGCTTCTCCACCAGGGTCACGTGCGAGCCGAGGGCGGCGAACATGGACGCGTACTCGACGCCGATCACTCCCGCGCCCACGACGACGACGGACTGCGGGATTCGGTCCAGCAGCAGCAAGCCGTCGGAGTCGAGGATCGTCTTGTCGTCGAAGTCCACGGCGGGAGGGCGCGCCGGTCGCGTGCCCGTGGCGATGACGAACCTCTCAGCGGTCAGGCGCCGCTCCTCGTCGCCCGATATCACGACGGTGTTCGGGTCGACGAAGCGAGCGGCTCCGTGGAAGACCTGGACGTGGTTCCGCATCAGCTGGTGGCGGACGACGTCGACCTCGCGGTCGATCACCTGCTGGGTGCGCTGGCGGAGATCCTCGATCGTGATCTCCTCTTTCACGCGGTAGCTCTGGCCGTAGGTCGTCCTCTGGCTGATGCCGGTGAGGTAGACGATCGCCTCGCGCAGCGTCTTCGAAGGAATCGTTCCCCAGTTGACCGACACGCCACCGAGCTCGCGCCGCTCGACGAGGGCGACACGTCCTGCCGAGCTTTGCAGCCTGAATCGCGGCCTTCTGCCCGGCCGGGCCGGATCCGATGACGAGAAGTTCGTAGTCGTGGCTCATCGTTGTTCTCTGGTCTTTCGATCCAAGTCACGAGTTCTTAGCAGCCGACTCCGTGCTCATGCTTCTCTCGGTGGAGCCGGACGCGCCAGATCGGGCTGGTCTCATCACCGCGCTGACGACGGAGCATGTCGCCCTGCAGAGCGCCCGCTCGGCAACGGTCGTGGAAAGTCTCGGCCGCTCGACGATCTACCTCGGCAGCCTCTCTGCCAGTCTCGTCGCGCTGGCGCTCATCGCGCAGGGCGAGAGTACGAGCGGCGACTTTCGCCTCTCCGCACTGCTCGTTCTTCCGGCCCTCGTCTTCCTCGGCACGGTGACCTTCGTGCGGATCGTCGAGACGGGGATCGAGGACGCGATCTGCGCGCAGGCGATCAATCGCATCCGGCACTACTACCTCGAGCTTGCCGGCGAGGACGCTCGCTATTTCCTTCTCGGCGGGCACGACGACATGGCCGGCGGGCTCGCGAACATGGGCGTCACGATCTCTCGCTGGCGGCCGTTCTTCAGCGTCGCCAGCGTGATCGCGCTGATCAACAGCATCGTCACCGCCGCGGTTGTTGGCGTGGCGGTGGATGGGCTCGCCTCACGGCCGCTGGCGCTGGCATCGGCCCTGGTCGTCGTCATTCTCGCGCTCGTCATCCACCTTCGGCTCGGGTCCCGGCGCTTTGCCCGCGCGCTCGAGTCGTTCACATCGATCTTCCCGACCGGGAGCCCGGGCGAACCCGCTCGTCCAGGGCCGTGACGTCGCTCGGAAGCTGGACTCCGCCCGACTCAGTCGTCGTACGATCCGCCTGAATGGCGCTGCAAACGGGCGAGAAGACGCTTCAGCAGATCGTCTCCACGGTCGCCTCGTCGCTCGAGCTGACCGAGGTGCTCAAGGCCGTCGTCCGGCTGATGTCGGATGCGAGTGGCGTTCAGGCCTGCTTCGCGTACCTGCTCGACGAGACCGGGGAGCGCCTCGTGCTCCGTGCAGCCTCGCCGCCGTACGAGCGGCAGGCGGGCAAGGTCGTCATGGAGCGCGGCGAGGGGCTGGCCTGGTGGGCGGCGGAGCGCGGCGAGCCGGCCTTCATCCGAGACAACGCCTTGGCGGACCCTCGGACGAAGTACTTCCCCGACCTCGAAGAGGAGCGGTTCCAGTCGCTGCTCGCGCTCCCGGTCGTCGGGCGCTCGGGCGACGTGATCGGCGTCATCACGGCTCACACCGAGGCACCGCGGGAGTTCTCGGACGACGAGGTCGACTTCCTCGTCACGTCAGCTTCGCTGGTGGCGAGCGCGATCGAGAACGCGCGCCTGTACGAGGAGGCGCGGGTGCGGGTAGCCGAGCTAGAGCGGCTGACCGAGCTCGCGGAGGCCATCGCGGGAGCGGGCGCGCTCGAGGAGCTTCTGCAGACCGTCGTCTCCGGCTCGCGACCGCTACTGGCCGCTCGCGCCTGTCACGTCTACCTGCTCGATCCGGGTAGCGAGGAGCTCGAGCGCGTGGCCAGCGATCCCGAGCCGGGGAACGCGCGCGACACGCTCGGCCTTGCGGAGCTAGGGCCCGAGCTCGCGCGCGGCGGCCGAAGCGCACGCGTCGCGGTCCCGCTGGTGGCGAACGAGGAGCTGATCGGGCTGCTCGTGGCCGAGGGGAGCGTGCGCGTCGAACTGGCCCGTGCCGTCGCGAGCCAGGTCGCGGTCGGGCTCAAGAAGGTGCAGGTCATCGAGCAGCTCACGGAGAAGAATCTGATCAAGGACTTCTTCGAGGAGCTGGCAGGCGGCCGGCCACGGGGCGATCTCGAGGGGCGCGCGGCGCGCCTCGGGTGCGATCTGTCCAAGCCGCACGTGGTGCTCGTCGCAGAGCCGGCCGACGACGCCCTCGAACGTGCGCTCCGGCTTGCCGCTCCCGGCTCGCTCTTCGACCGCCGAGAGCACTCCGTGCGCGTGCTCGTGAGTCTCTCCACGACCAGCTTCGACTCGTTCCTGGAGCGGCTGCACCGGATCCACGGCGAGCTTGCCGAGCCCGCTTCGGTCGGCGTCTCGAGCGTCTGCGAGGGCGAGGCGACCTTCGCCGACGGGTTCGCCGAGGCGCAGCAGGCGCTGCTCGGCACGGTCGTGCTGCGAGGCGGGCCTGCGGTCCTCTCGTACGAGGACCTCGGCGCCTACAAGTACCTCCTGCGGGTCGCGGTCGACGGCGGGATCCGAGACGCGACGGTCGATGCGGTGTCGCGCCTCGCCGAGTACGACGCGCAGCGCGGATCCCAGCTCGTCCTCACGCTCGAGGAGTTCCTGCGCCGCCACGGCAACATCAGCCAGACGTCGGAAACGCTCTTCGTGCATCCGAACACGCTGCGCCAGCGGCTTCGCCGAATCGCGGAGCTCTCCGGGCTCGACCTGCGCAAGGACGACTGGCTGATGATCGAGATCGCCGTGAAGATGGTGAAGCTCGAGCAGGCGCTGGGATCGAAGGCCTCGAAGGCGGCGAAACCGCACACATAGGCGCGCCGAAGGTGTGGAGAAACCGCACCTTCATCGCGACGAACGCGGGTGTTACGCCTATCCCTCCACGTCGTCGCAGGAGGCAGCTATGGATGGAGAGGCCGTATCCGCAGACGCCGTCTGGCAGGACATGCAGGCGCGCGGAGTCGAGTTCGTGTTCGCGCAGTTCGTCGACATGTACGCGCGGCCGAGCGCGAAGCTCGTCCCGGTCGACTCGCGGGAGGCCTTCGACGGCCTGCTGAGCGACGGCGCAGGCTTCGCCGGCTTCGCGGCCGGGGAGATCGGACAGGTTCCGAGCGACCCGGACATCGCTGCGATCCCCGATCTCGCGAGCTACACGCCGGTTCCCTGGCAGCAGAACCTCGCCCGCTTCGCCTGCGACGTCACGGTCGAGGGTGAGGACTGGGCGTACTGCCCGCGCACGATCCTGCGACGGATGCTCGCGCTCGCCGAGGACAAGGGCTTCGAGTTCAAGATGGGCCTCGAGCTCGAGTACTTCCTCGTCAAGCAACGCGAGGACGGCTCGATCGTGATCGCCGATCCCCACGACACGCTCGAGAAGCCCTGCTACGACATGGCCGGGCTGACGCGGCGCTACGACTTCCTCACCGAGGTCTCGCGGAACTGCAACAACCTCGGCTGGGGCAACTACGCGAACGACCACGAGGACGCGAACGGTCAGTTCGAGCAGAACTTCACCTACGCGAACGCGCTGACGAGCTGTGACCGCGGGATCTTCTTCCGCTACATGGTGCACACGCTGGCCGAGCAGCACGGGATGATCGCGACGTTCATGCCGAAGCCGTTCTCCCACCTGACGGGGAACGGATGCCACTTCCACATGTCGCTCTGGGACGGCGAGACCAACCTCTTCCTGGACGAGTCGGACCCGCGCGGTCTCGGCCTCTCGGAGACCGCGTACCACTTCATCGGCGGGCTCAAGGAGCACGCTCGTGCGTACAGCGCGGTCACCGCGCCGACGGTGAACTCGTACAAGCGGCTGAAGCTCGGGACGACGACGAGCGGGGCGACCTGGTCGCCGGTC
Organism: uncultured Actinomycetes bacterium; assembly: GCA_963850485.1. Taxonomy (GTDB): domain Bacteria; phylum Actinomycetota; class Thermoleophilia; order Gaiellales; family Gaiellaceae; genus GMQP-bins7. Next base: position 13,997 of record CAWKLR010000001.1, read on the forward strand.
TGGATCACGTACGGCTACAACAACCGCACCCAGATGCTGCGCATCCCCGGCCCCGGCCGGATCGAGGACCGGACGATCGACGGCTCGTGCAACCCGTACCTCGCCGCGGCCGCGGTGCTCGCGGCCGGGCTCGACGGTATCGAGCGGGGTCTGGACGCGGGGGAGCCGAACGCCGACAACCTCTACGCGAGCCGCACGACGACCTCAAGGCTCGCGGTCTGGAGACGCTGCCGGCCACGCTGCTGCAGGCCACATACGAGCTCGAGCACGACGATGTCTTGCGCGAGGCGCTCGGACGGGGACGAGACGAGGACTACGTCGACTACTTCATCCGCGTGAAGCGCGAGGAGTGGAATCGCTACCACGAGCAGGTCACGCCCTGGGAGATTCGCGAGTATCTGACCCGTTTCTGATGGAGGACGGGGTCAGGCTTAAGCCTGACACCCGTGTGAGGTGTAGACATCCGACATATGCAGAATTTGAAATTCGTGGAAAACAGGGCAAATCGGCCGATTCTCACATGTAACTTCTGAACATGTGTGGAATCGTCGGCCTGTTCGCGAAGTCGCCCGAGATCGAGGAGCGCCTCGGGGTGCATCTGGCGTCGATGCTCGCGCAGATGAACGATCGCGGCCCGGACAGTGCCGGCGTCGCGGTCTATCGCGACCCTGCGCCGTCCGGGTCGAGCAAGCTGACGCTCTTCTCGGCGGATCCGCGCGAGGACTGGGCGGGGCTCGCGGCGCAGGCTCGAGGACGAGCTCGGCGGGTCGTCCGATCCGGGCGTCGCGAGCGAGCCACGCGGTCTTCGTCGTGGAAACCGATGCCGCGGATGCCGAAGCGTGGGTACGAGCGAACCGTCCGGATTTGCGGGTGATGAGCGCGGGCAGCGTGATCGAGATCTACAAGGAGACCGGGCTCCCGCGCGACTTCGCGGCGGAGTTCAGCCTCACCGACTTCCAGGGGACGCATGCGCTCGGGCATACGCGGATGGCGACCGAGAGCCGGGTCACGACCGAGGGCTCGCATCCGTTCTCCACCGGATTCGATCTCTGCCTCGTTCACAACGGGTCGCTCTCCAACCACAACCGCCTCCGCGAGAACCTGCGCCGCGAGGGGATCGACTTCCAGACCGAGAACGACACGGAGGTGGCGGCCGGCTATCTGGCGTGGCGGATGCGCGAGGGTGCGACGCTCGAGCAGGCGCTCGAGGGCTGCTCTGGCCGACCTCGACGGCTTCTACACCTTCGCCGTCGGGACTGCCGAAGGATTCGCGGTCCTGCGCGACCCGATCGCCTGCAAGCCGGCCGTGCTCGCGGAGACCGACGAGTGGGTGGCCATGGGCTCGGAGTGGCGTGCGATCTCGGTGCTGCCCGGATCGGCGGACGCGCGCATGTGGGAGCCGGAGCCGGGCGTCGTGTACGTGTGGGAAAAGGAGCTCGTGTGATGGCGGTCGCAGCGCAGGAGCGCCAGGCCAGCGCCGAGCTCGTCGATCTCGAGACGACTCCCCTTCGCGAGCTCAACCAGCGCCTCCACGATCTTGCTCGAGCACCGGGCCCGAGGCGCCTGGCGCATCGTCAACCCGAACGGCGCGCACGCCGTGGCCTGCGGCGCTGGACGCGGACGTCGAGGTCGAGATCGAGGGTCATGTCGGCTACTACTGCGCCGGCATGAACAAGCGCGCTCGCGTGCGCGTCCACGGCAACGCGAGCACGGGCCTCGCCGAGAACATGATGTCGGGCCTCGTCGTCGTCGACGGGAACGCCAGCCAGTCTGCGGGAGCGACCGGGCGCGGGGGGCTGCTCGTCATCCGCGGGGACGCGGCCGCGCGCTGCGGGATCTCGATGAAGGGGATCGACATCGTCGTCGGCGGCTCGGTCGGGCACATGAGCGCGTTCATGGCGCAGACCGGCTCGCTCGTCGTCTGCGGCGATGCGGGGGAGGCGCTCGGGGACTCGATCTACGAGGCGCGGCTGTACGTGCGCGGGAGCGTCACGAGCCTCGGCGCCGATTGCGTCGAGAAGGACCTGCGCGAGGAGCATCGCGCGCACCTCTCGGAGTTGCTGGGCGCCGCCGAGGTCGACGCCGATCCTGGGGACTTCCGCCGCTACGGCTCGGCGCGGCAGCTCTACAATTTTCGGATCGACAACGCGGGCGCCTACTAGTGGCCGTCGAGACCGAGCGCCCCTGGAACCTCCGCGAGTCGTACCTCTTCGATCGCACCGTGATCGCCGAGATCCAGCGCGCCTCGCGCGAAGGTATCTACGACATCCGCGGCTTCGGCGCCAAGCGCCGCCTTCCGCACTTCGACGATCTCCTCTTCCTGGGGGCGTCGATCTCGCGCTACCCGCTCGAGGGCTACCGCGAGCGCTGTTCGACCGACGTCGTGCTCGGCACGCGCTTTGCGAAGAAGCCTCTCGAGCTGAAGATCCCGGTGACGATCGCGGGCATGAGCTTCGGCGCGCTCTCTGCACCCGCCAAGGAAGCGCTCGGTCGCGGCGCGACCGAGGCCGGCACTTCGACGACCACCGGCGACGGCGGCATGACGAACGAGGAGCGCGAGCACTCGCAGACGCTCGTCTACCAGCTGCTCCCCTCGCGCTACGGCATGAACCCCGACGACCTGCGCCGCGCGGACGCGATCGAGGTCGTGGTCGGGCAGGGCGCGAAGCCGGGCGGCGGCGGGATGCTCCTCGGCCACAAGATCTCGGACCGCGTCGCCGAGATGCGCGACCTGCCGAAGGGCATCGACCAGCGGAGCGCGTCGCGGCATCCCGACTGGACGGGCCCGGACGACCTCGAGATCAAGATCGGCGAGCTGCGCGAGATCACGGACTGGGAGAAGCCGATCTTCGTCAAGGTCGGCGCATCGCGGACCTACTTCGACGTCCAGCTTGCCGTCAAGGCCGGGGCTGATGCGATCGTCGTGGACGGGATGCAGGGCGGCACCGCCGCAACACAGGACGTGTTCATCGAGCACGTCGGCATTCCGACGCTGCCCGCGACCAGGCTCGCGGTCGACGCGCTCCAGGAGCTCGGGATGCACCGGCAGGTTCAGCTGATCGTCTCGGGCGGCATCCGGAGCGGGGCGGACGTGGCGAAGGCCCTTGCGCTGGGCGCAGATGCCGTCTCGATCGGCACCGCCGCGCTCGTCGCGATGGGCGACAACAGCCCGGAGCTCGAGGACGAGTATCGGGAGATCGGCAGCGCGGCGGGGTTCTACGACGACTATCAGGCGGGGCGTGATCCGGCGGGGATCTCGACCCAGGACGACGACCTCGCGGCGCGCTTCGATCCGGTGCTCGGCGGCCGCCGGATCGCCAACTTCCTACGGGTGCTCACCCTTGAGACGCAGACGCTCGCCCGAGCCTGCGGCAAGTCGCACGTGCACAACCTCGAGCCCGAGGATCTCGTCGCGCTGACGGTCGAGGCGGCGGCAATGGCCACGCGTCCCGCTCGCCGGAACCGACTGGATCCCGGGGTCGAACGGGGCGTAGCCGCTTGCAGAGTGACGCAGGGTTGACACTGCACCTGGAACGGGTTCTCGACGCGCCGCCTTCGCTCGTCTTCGATGCGTGCACCGATCCGGCGCTGCTCGCGGAGTGGTGGGGCCCCGAAGGATTCACGTCCCCTGGCATCGAGACGGACCTCCGCGTGGGAGGCCGTTATCGCATCGCGATGCAGCCGCCCGAGGGCGAGCTCTTCTACCTGACGGGCGAGTTCCGCGAGGTCGACTCGCCACACCGCCTCGCCTACACGTTCCGTTGGGAAGACCCCGACCCGGACGATCGGGAGACCCTGGTCACGATCTCGTTGCGCAACGCGGGCGCAGGGTCGACCGAGTTCACTCTCGACCAGGGTCCGTTCGCCACTCAGGCGCGGCACGACCTCCACCACGCGGGCTGGACGGACAGTCTCGTGCGGCTGGAGGAGGCACTGCGGTCGGTGCAGGGAGGATGACTCACGCCTCACGAATGCTTCGGAGCAGCTCTTCCAGCGTCTCGACTTGCGGGATCTCCTCGGGAGCTCTCCTCGCCGCCGGCGTCTTGGCGAGCGCGGCGTAGACCTCGGCCAGCGCTTCGAAGAGAGCGGGCGTGAGCCCCGCGGCCGACTGGGTCGCGGCGATCTCGTGCATCTCGCCGACGTAGCGGCCCGACTTCGCCGCCGCGCTCGCGAGACGTCGCTCGACGTTGGCGACCAGCTCGGGCGCGCCCGTACGGAGATCGGCGAGGACGTGCTCGAGGACGCCGTTCGCATGCGCGGCACGCAACGCCTGGAGCAGGATCGCGGTGCTCCCCTTGTAGACCGAGGCGGTGCTCATCTTGACCGCGGAGGCCGCTCCGACGGCATCCCCGACGACGATCAGGTCGACGCCGTCGAACGGGAGCTTCGCGATCTCAGTAGCACGTGGCCCGGAAAGGTAGACGCGCGTCGTCCCGGCTTTCCACGGCGGCGGGCCCGAGATCGATCCGTCCACCAGCTCGAGTTTCGAGGCGATCTCGAGCGCGGTTGCGGGCGCGACGGCGTTCAGCTCGACGAGGAGAGGCGCGCGACCGGTTTCCTTCGCCGTTCGCACGACAGCGTTAGCTGCTCTTCTGGCTGCTTCGGGCGGAACGATCGAGAGGACGACCTCGGTCTCGCGGATTACCGCCGCGAGATCGGGCAGGAGCTCGACCTTCGCCCGTTCCGCGAGATGCGCAGTCCGCTCGCTCCGACCCTCGAGCGTCGCGACGACGCGCGTACCGCCTCGGGCGAGTGCGTCGGCCATAGCGCTTCCCATCGCGCCGAGGCTCACGACACCGACGGTTGTCACTGCTCAGCCGCGAGTCACGTGAGCCGAGACGGCGAGCCAGCGGCCGTCGCGGCGAGCCCACACATCCGTATACCGGCCGGCCCCGACCCCGCCGTCGGGGAGCGTGTACTTCGTCCGCGCGTGGATGATCGCGACGTCGCCGAGGATCCGCACGTTCACGTCGTGTGCATGGAGATCTGAGATCGTGACCGGCTTCGCCGTCTGCTCGAGGAACGCAGCGCGGTCGACCAGCGACCCGTCCGGATTCGAGCACAGGAAGTCGTCCGCGAGGATCTCGTCGAAGCGCTGGACGTCGCCGTTCTGAACCGAGCTGATGTAGTCGCGGTTGAGATCCCGCAGGATGTCGACATCAGACGTCGAGCTCATGGAGATGAGTGTACGCGCGCCTTTCTCGACACATAGTCGGCGAAGGCGAGCGTCTGCTCGGCGACATCGGCGTCAGCCCGCTGATGAACGCGAAGCCATGGGTTTGGGCGGTCCGCTCGCGCGCGCTCGATGAGCGACGTCCACTCCTCGTCCACGGCGTCGAGCGCCCACTCGGCCGCCTCTCTCTTGGACACCACGCGTCCGGTCTCCAGGGTGTTCAGCAGCCGGCAGAAAGTAAGGACGAGATACGGTTGCTTCCAGCGGCTCATGGGGCTTTCGGTCGGCTCGGACGCCCACGCGACGTACTCCTCGGCAACTCCCTTCTGGGAAAGTTCGACCCACGCATCCTCGGACTGTTCCGAGAGGCCCGCGTCGATCCGATAGATCTTGCATCGGAGTGGGATGCTTTCTGGCCGGACGATCCGGTCGGGTCGTGTGTGATGACGCTTCGGGTCGCGACAACCACATCCGTAGTGCTCGCCCGCGAACTCGCGGAGTGGGGGCCCACATCTCTGCAGTCTGAAGTGCCGACGTTCCAGGATGAGGAATACCCGACTCTGTAGAACCGGGGTCAGGTCCCTCCACGTTCCACAAGACCTTGGTGTCGTGTCCGCTGGACAGCGGAGCGGTGTCCCTCCATGATCGCGTGCGATGGCGCGCGATCTTCCGACCGGCGTGGTGACGCTGCTGTTCACGGACGTCGAAGGCTCGACGCGGCTGCTGCACGAGCTCGGCGATGACTATGGCGAAGCCCTGCACGAGCATCGGCGGCGACTGCGCGCGGCGTTTGCCGACCACGACGGCGTCGAGGTGGACACCCAAGGCGACGCGTTCTTCGTCGCCTTCGGCCGCGCGTCCGATGCAGTCGCCGCCGCCGCGGACGGCCAGCGCGCGCTCGCGAACGGCCCGATCCGGGTGCGCATGGGGCTGCACACGGGTGAGCCGCGGCTGACGGAGGAGGGATACGTCGGGATCGACGTGCACAAGGGCGCGCGCATCGCCGCCGTCGGCCATGGAGGGCAGGTGCTGCTCTCCCAGACGACGCACGCGCTCGTCGACTCCGGTGTCCGCGACCTTGGCCCGCACCGCCTCAAGGACTTGAGCGCGCCGGAGCGCATCTACCAGCTCGAGCTCGACGGGCTGTCGTGCGACTTCCCGCTTCTGAAGACGCTCGAGGCGGGAATGAAGAACCTGCCCTCGCCACGAACGTCCTTCGTGGGACGGGCGGCGGAGCTCGCCGAGATCGACCGGCTCCTCGAGGATCCCGACTGCCGCCTGCTCACGCTCCTCGGGCCGGGCGGCGCGGGCAAGACGCGACTCGCGCTCGAGGCCGCGGCGCGCCGGGTCGAGCGCTACCCGCACGGCGTGCACTTCATTCCCCTCGTCTCGGTGGCGTCGCCGGAGTTCCTGGCGCCGGCGGTTGCCGATGCGATCCAGTTCGCGGTGGACGGCGCCCACAGCGGCTTTTCGGCGCAGGAACAACTCCTCGACTATCTGAATGAGCGCTCGACGCTGCTCGTGCTCGACAACTTCGAGCATCTTGTCGAGGGCGCGGACCTGCTGGGAGAGATCATCGAGCGCGCGCCGAAGGTCGAGCTGCTGACGACGTCGCGTGAGCGTCTCAACGTGCAGAGCGAGTGGGTCCTCGACGTGCACGGCCTCGGGCTCGCAGAGAACGGGAACGGGGGCTCCGGCGCACTCCGCCTCTTCGTCGAGCGCGCGACTCAGGTCATGCCGGGCTTCTCGCTCGACGACGACGAGCGCGCCGAGGCGCGCCGCATCTGCACGCTGGTCGAGGGCTTGCCCCTCGGCATCGAGCTCGCCGCCTCGTGGGTGTCGGTGCTCTCGTGCGCGGAGATCGCGGACGAGATCGAGCGGAACATCGACTTCCTCGCCACGTCGATGCGCGACGTTCCGGAGCGGCACCGCAGCCTCCGCGCCGCGTTCGACCAGTCGTGGAGGCTGCTCTCCTGCAAGCAGCAGGATGGCCTCGCGCGGCTCTCGGTGCTCCGCGGCGACTTCGGGCGCGAGGCGGCATCCGCGGTCGCGGACGCCGACCCGCGCCTGCTCTCCGAGCTCGTGTCGAAGTCGCTCGTGCGACGCTCGGACTTCGGCCGCTACCAGCTGCACGAGCTGCTGCGCCAGTACGCAGCCGAGCGGTTGGCCGCGTCACCCGGCGAGGAGAGAGACGCGCGCGAGCAGCACGCTCGTCACTACGCGGCCATGCTTACGGAGCGGAAGGCGGCACTCATGGGTCCCGACCTAGCGGTTGCGCGGGACGAGCTACGGGGCGAGCTGGACAACCTTCGCGCTGCCGCCGAGTGGATCGTGGCCGAGGACGACGAGCACGTGGCGCTACCGGTGCTCGAATCCTTCTACACGTTCCTCTGGATGCACAGCTGGTTCGACGGGGCCGAAACGCTCGAGCTGCTCGGGCGCACGGCCGGCTTCGACGCCGACGATCCCGCGAGCGCGAGCGCCGTCGCGCTGGCGGCGGCGATGTACCGGATCGCGATCGGCGCCCGACTCGGGTACGACCCGGCGGCAGAGGAGCTCGCCGTGCGCTGCCTTCCCGTCCTGAGGGCGCGGAACACGGAGCGAGAGCTCGCAAGCTGCCTGTGCGCGCTCGGCATCATGGCGGTGTATCGAGACGTCTACCCGGACGCGGTCGTGTTCTCCGAAGAAGGGGCGGAAGTCGCGAGAGCGATCGGCGACGGGCTCACCGAGAGCGGGGCTCTGATGGATCTCGGCTTCGCCCACCTCCTCCTGGATGACCTGGAAGCGGCGCGCGAGGCGTTCGAGGCTGCGCACGTCCTCTCAGAGAAGCTGGGCAACCCGCTCGCGCGCGCATACGCCACGAGCAAGCTCGGGCTCCTCGCCGATGCCGAGGAGCGCTACGGCGACGCGATGCGCCTGCACATGGAGGCGAACGACTTGTTCGCCGGTGTGGGGGATGTAGGCGGGGTCGGCTACGCGTTGAGCCGCGCGAGCCTCAGCGCCTACGGCACAGACGAGTACGAGGAGGCGCTGCGGCTCGGACGGGCCGGCTACGAGGCGTTCAGCGAGGTCAATCACAGGTGGGGCACGATCGCCGCCCTCTGCCGAATCGGCTTTGCCGCGCTGGCCCTCGGCGACGTCGGCGAGGCGCAGCAGACTTTCCGCGACGCGCTCGAGCGAGCCCACGACTCTGCAGCGATCTCACTTCAATTGCTTGCGCTCATCGGCGTCGGCGCGGTTCTGCTCAAGACGGGCGAGCGCGAGCAGGCGGCGACGATGCTGACCTTCGCACTGGGCCACGAGCAGCTCCCATCCTCGTACGGCGTCGTGGCACGCCCAGTGCTCGCAGCTCTCGAGGGCGAGCTGCCTCCCGAGCAGCTCGCCGCCGCCCGAGCGGAGGCGACCGCGGCAAGCCTTCAGGATTTCGTCACGCAGGTCATCGGGCCGGTCGCGTAGCGAGTTTTTCAGCCCGGGCGCCAGCCGAGCTCGCGGGAGATCGTCTCGGCGCGTTCCACGAGGAGCGGCGCCGCAGCTTCGACCGCGGCCTCGTCCAGCCGCGAGCTCGGGCCCTGCAGCGCGACGATCGCCTCGAGCTCGCCGCGGCTCGAGCGGATCGGTGCGGCCAGCGCGGTCAAGTCCGGCTCGCGCTCTCCCACGGCCATCGCCCAGCCACGCTCTCGCACCTGCGCGATCTCCCGCGCCAGAGCCTGCAGATCTGTGATGGTTCGGGGCGTGTACGCGCGCAGCGGCCCGTCCGGAAGCTCCCGGCCCGAGAACGCGAGCATGACCTTCCCGGCCGAGGTCGCATGCCCGACCGAAGGCCGCCCGAGCTTGGAGACGGGCTGAACGTAATGGCTGCCCGGGACGAAGTCCACGGTGATCGCGTCCCCGTCGCCGGGGACCGAGAGGGTCGCCGTCTCGCCCGTCGCCTCGACGAGCGCCGCCAGATGTGGCCGCGCGACCTCGCGCACGTCGAGCCGGGCCAGGAGCGCGTTTGCGAGATGCACGATGCGCAGGCCGAGTCGGTAGCGGCCATTCGCCTCCACTCGCTCGACGAGGCCGGCCGCAGCCAGCGTTCCCAGCTGGCGCGAGACCGTGCTCGGCGTCATCCCCGTCCGCCGCGCGATCTCGTTCGTGCCGAGCTCTCCTGCCTCGGCGAGGGTGTCGAGCATCGCTATCGCGCGCTCGGCGGCGCCGATGCGGCGGGTGGAAGGTTGACGAGTGCGGGACATCGCGGTAAGTTCGTTGCGGATAGTGGCACATCGTTGCTGAGAGTGCAATTAGCCTGATGTCGTTCCTGCTGTCGTGTCCCCACTGCGGCCCGCGCCCGGTCGACGAGTACGCGTACTTCGGCGAGGTGACGCGCCGGCCCGAGAAGTCCGAGAACGGCTCGCCGTCGCTGCGTGAGCTGACCGAGTACGTCTATTTCCGCGACAACGTCGCCGGGCCGCAGCGCGAGTGGTGGCAGCACCGGACGGGCTGCGGCGAGTGGTTCCTTGCCGAGCGCGACACGCGTACGAACGAGGTGCTCTCGATCACGCTTCCGGATTCGCCGTCATGAGGTTCGCGCGGCAGAAGAACGAGCGCATCGACCGGGATCGACCCGTGGTCTTCCGCTTCGGCGAGAAGCGGATCGAAGGTTATGAGGGCGACACGTTCGGCTCCGCGCTCTACGCGGCCGGCCTGAGGACGTTCTCGCGCTCGTTCAAGTACCACCGCACCCGTGGCCTGCTCTGCTGCACGGGCCACTGCCCCAATTGCATGATGACCGTGGACGGGGTTCCGAACGTCCGCGTTTGCGTCGAGCCGGCGCGCGCGGGCGCACAAGTCGACCAGCAGAACGTGTGGGGGAACCTCGATCTCGACGTGCTCTCGCTCACCGACAAGGTCGGAGGGCCGTTCACGCCGGTCGGCTTCTACTACCGGACGATGATCCACCCGCGCCGCGCGTGGCCGCTGTACGAGAAGGTCCTGCGGAACCTCGCCGGGCTCGGCCGCGTCGACGAGCGAGGCGGGCACTCGCGACGCTACGACGTGGAGCACCGGCGCGCGCGCGTCTTGGTCGTCGGCGGATCGGAAGCAGGTCGCGCGGCTGCACTCGCCGCAGCGGCCGAGGGGCCCGGCGTGGTGCTCGTCGACGAGGGTCCCCGAGAGCTCGCGGAGCTGGCCGGAGTCGAAGTGCTGACCCCCGCACGCGCGCTCGGGATCTGGGAAGGCGGTCTCGTCCCCGTGGACTGCGGAACCGTGCTGTACCGGTACCGGGCGGAGCGGATCGTGGTCGCGACGGGCGCGCTCGAGCAGCCGGTCGTGTTCCCCGGCAACGATCTCGTCGGCGTGATGCTGCCGAGCGCCGTTCGCCGGCTGATCCACGACTTCTCGATCCGGCCGGGCGAACGCGCGGTGGTGCTCGCAGCCGACGAGCCCGGCCTCGAGGTCGCCGACGACCTACGCGAGGCGGGAGTCGCGGTGCAGCGCGTCGTCGACCTGCGCGAGACGCCCGTGCGCGAGCTCGAAGCCCAGCGTCGGCGCGGCCGCGTCAGGGCTCTCATCGTCGACGGGGACGAAGTCGTGTGCGACCTCGTCGTCGCCTCGGGAGGACGCCAGCCCGCGTACTCGCTGCTCGCGCAGGCCGGCGCGCGCGTCGAGTTCGACTCCTCGCTCGGGGTGTTCGTCCCGACGACCCTCCCGCCAGGTGTCGAGGCGGTGGGAACGGTCACGGGCGAAGGGCTGCAGAAGATCGACGTCCCGCCCAAGCACGAGGGCCGGGGGAAGTGCTTCGTGTGCATCTGCGAGGACGTCACGACCAAGGACGTCACGCGCGCGATCGCCGAGGGCTTCGACTCGATCGAGCTCGCCAAGCGCTACACGACCGTGACCATGGGGCCGTGCCAGGGCAAGCTCTGCCAGCTCGCCTCGATCCGGCTGTACGCGCAGGAAGTGCGTGCATACGAGAGCGATCTCGGGACGACGACCGCTCGTCCGCCCTGGTCGCCCGTCGAGATGGGGCTGCTCGCCGGCCGCCATTTCGAGCCCGCGCGGCGCACGGCGCTCCACTTTCGGCACGAGGAAGCGGGGGCGAAGATGCAGTGGGCGGGGCCGTGGAAGCGGCCGTACGCGTACTCCGAGCATCCCGAGGACGAGGTTCGGGCCGTGCACGAGACCCTGGGCGTGATCGACGTGTCCACGCTCGGGAAGATCCTGGTGGAGGGCCCGGAAGCAGCCGCCCTCCTCGAGCGTCTCTACCCCAACCGCTTCGCGGACATGCGGCCGGGCCGCGATCCGCTACGGCGTCTTGACCTCGGACGGGGGGCGGATCATGGACGACGGCACGATCGGGCAGGCTCTCGGAGGGGCTGTACTACGTGACGACGACGTCGACCGGCGCCGACTCGGTGACCGCGTGGTTCGAGTGGTGGAATGCGGTCTGGGGCTACGAGGCGGAGATCGTCAACGTCACGGGAGCGCTCGCGGCGTTGAACCTCGCCGGGCCTCGGGCGCGCGAGGTCTTGCAGCGGCTCACCGAGGACGAGGTCTCGAACGAGGAGCTCGAGTACCTGGATGCGAAGCAGCTCGAGGTCGCAGGGATCCCCTGCCTCACGCTGCGCATCGGCTTCGTCGGCGAGCTCGGCTACGAGCTGCACTTTCCGAGCCCCGCGGCCGAGTTCCTCTGGGATCGTCTCGTCGCCGAAGGTGCGCGCCCGTTCGGGCTCGAGCCCCAGCGCATCCTGCGCCTGGAGAAGGGGCACGTCATCGTCGGCCAGGACACCGACTCCGAGTCCAACCTGCTCTCGGCTGCGATGCCCTGGCTGCCCAAGATGGACAAGGACGACTTCGTCGGAAAGCTCGCCGTGGAGCACTTCTCCGCGCGCGAGCCGCTCGAGCGCCTCGTCGGCTTCGTCATGGAGGACGGTGTCGTCCCCGCCGAGGGTGCGCAGATCGTGATCGAGGGCTATCCGGCGGGCCGCATCACGAGTGCGCGCCGCAGCGAAGCCGTCGGATCGGTGATCGGGCTCGCCTGGCTGCCCGTCGAGCGGGCGGAGGACGGGACGCGCTTCGAGGTCCGGGTCGACCGGCAACTCCTCGGGGGTCGAGTCAAGTCCGGAGCTTTCTACGACGTCGACGGAAAGCGGATGCGGTCATGACCACCGCTCACCTTCGGCTCGCGGTCGCGAGGGAAACCATGTTTCCCTCGCGTGCTCCCTTCTTCGCGAGAGCGTGGGGAACCTCCCGGTTCCCCACGCCCCTCCCCACTCACGGGCCGGAGTGCGGCCCGTGAGTCTCCTCGACTTTCTCTCGCCTTCGCGCTGCGCGGACGGCACGACGACGTCGCCGCTGCGGCGCGCGTTGGAAGATGCCGAGTCGACGGTGGTTCGGGATCTGTGGCCGCAGGGGACGGTCGAGATCCGTGGCGATCTCAGCCTCGTCGCGCCGCACCCGGGCGAGGAGCTCGTCCGGCTCACGCCTCGTCGCGGGTTCCTGTTCACGGCGGACGATCCGGCGGACGTCGTCGCGCGGCTGCGCGAGATCGGTCTGCGCGCATACGACGCGACCGGCGCACTGGCAGGAATCGCGATCGAGGGCGAGCAGTTGATGCGGCGGCTCACCGATCTCGATCTCGACGAGCTGCCTGCAGCAGGGCCGCTGCTCTCGCGCGTGACCGGGATCTTCCTTCGGGACGAGGGCGAGCGCTTTCGCGTCTACGTGCCGCAGGAGCTCGCGCACGACGTGGCCGTGGCGGTGCTCGACTCGGCGGCCGGGCTTTCTAACACCGGGGTCGGGCGAGCTGCCGACGCCGATGCGGCGACGACCGGACCTGTAGGGGCCGGGCATGCCCGGCCCCTACGACCGGTGGCTGACGATTCCGAGGAGGAGTCGGCGTGAAGGACATCTTTCGAGTCCGGCGCATGTGGCGGCCGCGCGGCGAGCTCAAGCGCCGCTACGACGTCGTGGTCGTCGGAGCCGGCTCGCACGGGCTGGCGACCGCGTACTACCTCGCGAAGCGGCACGGCATCCGCGACGTCTGCGTGCTCGACAAGTCGTACATCGGTTCCGGCGCCGCGGGGCGGAACACGACGATCATCCGCTCCAACTACCGCACACCCGAGGGCGCTGAGTTCTATCGCGAGAGCGTGCGCCTGTACGAGCGCCTCTCTGCCGAGCTCGACTTCAACCTGATGTTCTCCCAACACGGCCACCTCACGCTCGCGCACTCGGACCGCGCGCTGGTGACGATGCAGGAGCGGGCCGAGGTGAACAAGCTGCTCGGGATCAAGTCGAGCGTGGTCGGCACGCAGGAGATCCGCGAGCTCTGCCCGCCGCTCGACGTCTCGGATCGACCGTCCTATCCGATCCTGGGCGCCCTCTACCACGCTCCGGGCGGGATCATCCGTCACGACGCCGTCGTCTGGGGGTACGCGCGGGCTGCCGACCAGCTCGGGGTCGAGATCCACCCGAACACGGAGGTGACGGGCTTCGAGCGCGTAGGCGACCGCGTCGTCGCCGTAGAGACACCGCGCGGCCGCATCGAGTGCGGGCAGGTCGTGTGTGCCACCGCCGGCTGGTCGTCGCTCGTCGCCGGGCTCGCGCGCGTGCGGTTGCCGATCACGACACACATCCTCCAGGCCTTCGTCACCGAGCCGATGAAGCCGTTCCTCGACGTGATCATCGTCTCCTCGCAGCTGCACGTGTACATCTCCCAGACCGACCGCGGAGAGTTCCTGATCGGCGCCGAGATAGAGCCGTACACGACCTACAAGGGAACGGGGACGCTCTCCTTCCTCGAGTACTCCTCCAAGCACACGCTCGAGCTCTTCCCGCAGCTCGAGCGGATCAGGATTCTCCGTACCTGGACCGGCCTCTGCGACCTCTCACCCGACTACAGCCCGCTCCTCGGCAAGACCGAGATCGACAACTTCCATCTCTCGGCCGGCTGGGGGACATACGGGTTCAAGGCTGCGCCAATCGTCGGCGTGACGCTGGCGCAGCTCGTCGCATCGGGAAAGACCCCTGGCCTGATCGAGCCCTTCGCGTTGGAGCGCTTCTACACCGACACCCTCGTCTCCGAGCTGGCCGCCGCCGCGGTAAGTCACTAGCCTCCCGCCGATGAAGACCCAGATGCCATCCAGCCTCGAGATCGCCCAGGGCGCAACGCTCCGCCCGATCCTCGACGTCGCCGCCGACGCCGGGCTGCTGCCTGAAGAGATCGAGCCGTACGGCCGCTACAAGGCCAAGGTCGACCTCTCCGTGCTGGAGCGGCTCTCCGACCGGCCGGACGCGAAGCTGATCAACGTCACTGCGATCACGCCGACTCCCGCGGGCGAGGGGAAGACGACGACGTCGGTCTCGCTGACCCAGGGTCTCGGGGTTCTGGGCAAGAACCCCGTTCTCTGCCTGCGCGAGGCCTCGCTCGGGCCCGTCTTCGGAGTCAAGGGTGGCGCCGCGGGCGGCGGGTATGCGCAGGTGGTGCCGATGGAGGACCTGAATCTCCACTTCACCGGCGACCTGCACGCGATCACCGCGGCGAACAACCTGCTCTCGGCGCTGATCGATGCGCATCTGATGCATGGGAATGCGCTCGGGCTCGACCCGATCACGATCTCGTGGCGGCGCTGCCTGGACATGAACGATCGCTCGCTCCGCGACGTCGTCACGGGCCTCGGCGGCAAGGCGAACGGGTCTCCGCGTCAGACCGGCTTCGACATCACGGCGGCGAGCGAGATCATGGCGCTCGTCGCCGTCGCCCGCGACCTGCACGACCTGCGTGAGCGGCTGGGGAAGATCGCCGTCGGCCAGACTTACGACGGCGAGCCCGTGACCGCAGAGCAGCTCCGCGCCGCTGGCTCCCTCGCGGTCGTGCTGAAGGAGGCGGTCAAGCCGAACCTCGTCCAGACTCTGGAGGGGCAGCCGGCCTTCGTCCACTGCGGTCCCTTCGCGAACATCGCGCACGGCAACAACTCGCTCGTGGCGGACCGAGTCGCGCTCAAGCTCGGCGACTACGTCGTCACGGAGTCGGGCTTCGCGTCGGACATGGGCATGGAGAAGTTCTTCGACATCACGTGCCGCATCGGCGACCTGCGACCGGATGCCGTCGTGCTGGTGGCGACCGTCAGGGCTCTCAAGCATCACGCGGGCGACTCGGACGGGGGTCTGGACGCGATCGAGATCGGCGCTCAGAACCTCGCCCGCCACATCGGGATCGTGCACGGCTACGGACTGCAGGCGGTCGTCGGCGTGAACGCCTTTCCTACCGACACGGACGAGGAGCTCGAGACGGTGCGGAAGCTGGCGCTCGAGCACGGCGCCTATGCGGCCGAGATCAACCAGGCGTTCGAGCGTGGGGGCGAGGGCGCCACGGCGCTCGCGGAGGCAGCGATCGCGGCGGCCGAGCAGCCCTCGAGCTTCGAGTTCGCCTATCCGCTCGATGCGCCGATCGAGGAGAAGATCCGGCTGATTGCGACCCGCGTCTACGGCGCCGACGGCGTCGATCTTCTGCCCGCCGCGAAGAAGAAGGCCGCCGAGTTCGAGCAGTCAGGTCTCGGCGAGCTCCCGATCTGCATGGCGAAGACGCACCTCTCGCTCTCGCACGACCCGGCGCTCCGAAACGCTCCGACGGGCTTCACGGTTCCGGTGCGCGACCTTCGTCCCTACACAGGGGCGGGCTGGATCGTCGCCCTCTGCGGCGACATGATGACGATGCCCGGGCTCGGAAAGAACCCGGCCGCGTTCGCCATCGACATCGACGAGAACGGGGATACGGTCGGGCTTGTTCTAGATATGAACCACGGGTCAGGGGTCAGGCTTCAGCCTGACCTCGGTGTTAGGTTCTCCAATCTCTAAGACGGGGTCAGGCTGAAGCCTGACCCCGGACCCCGAGCGACGTCGAGGAGCCCGGTCTGCCAGTTCGGGTCGCCGCCGATGCAGCTCGGGCAAGCGCGCAGAGTCGAGCCGTTCAAGGCGGGATGCTCGACGTGAGCTCCCTGCGGTAGCTCGAGCCGGCCCCACCCGGCTCCGGAGATCAGTCCCTCTGCTTGTTGTCTGCTGCAGATCGCGCAGCGGAGATAGAGCCGTGACATCTACCGAACGTTAGTTATCCCCACGGCCCGATGAAAGGCCCGTCGAGATCGGAGAGCAGGATGACCACGACGACGACGATGCAGAGAAGCGAGAGCCCCCACATGAAGGGCGCGATCCACTTGACTTCCTTCTGCAGCGGTGGGAAGTCGATCTGCTTGTCTGCCATGTCGATTCCTCTCCTGCGCCTAGTCGGATGATCGTGTGGTGGTCGTGGTGACGACGACGTTCGGTCGCTCGAGCGCGCCCGACGCCCTCAGCATCTCCGTCTGGCGCCGGAGCTTCTTCTGCTCCAGGATGACGAAGCCGATCAGCGAGATGAGCATCGCCGCGACGCCGAGCGCGGTCATGATGTACGTGCCGGTCGAGCCTTCGCCGCCGAAGGTCCAGAACTCGGCGATGTCCTCGCCCCACTCGTCGAACGGGAACGCGTCGAACATCGGCTAGCTCCTCTCTCCCGTACCGACCGGGGTCTCGGCTCTGCCGTTCGTTTGCCAGTATGCGTCCAGGAGCACCGGCGCCGCATCGACCTCGCGGCCGTCCGGCTCGATGACGATCTCGGGAACGCGCTCGAACTCGGGGAAGAAGTCCTGTCCGAACTCGGCCAGGTCGAGGCCCTCGAGCTCCACCTCGGCCGGCACGCGCAGGAGGTTGAGCTTCTTCAGGATCCAGCTCACGACGTAGCCCGGGATGAACGCCAGCGGCAGGAACGCCAGCATCCCCATGAGCTGGCCGCCGAAGGACGACTCGACGTTGTTGATGCCCGTCGGGTACCCGCCGGCAAAGATGCCGACGAGGAAGACCCCGTAGAAGCCGCAGACACCGTGCACCCCGACCGCGCCGACCGCATCGTCGATCCGCAGCTTCTTCTCGATGAAGGTGCCCGCGTACACCGCGAGCATGCCGCCCGAGATCGAGAGCAGGTACGCGAGCGACGGGTGGTAGACGTCGGCGCCCGGCGGAAACCGAGATCACGCCCGGCCAGGCCTCCGGACAGGGTCCAGAACGGGTCTCCCTTGCTCGCGAACCAGCCGCCCGTGAAGCCGCCGGCGAAGCCGAAGGTGATCACGAACGCGATCGCGCCCAGGGTCGTCGGCGAGAAGTAGATGTTCAGCCAGCCCGGGAAGACCGTCGACTGGATGACGAGGCAGGCCGCATAGAAGCCGTAGAACCCCGTGAAGATGAGCATCAGCCCCAGCAGGGTCAGGTGCGTGTTGTGCCCGCGGAAGGTCCGCGCCGCTCCTTCGACCGTGTACTTGCCGATGCGTGGACCGAGGTTGAGCAGGACGCCTAAGCGTGAACGCGCCGGCGACTCCGTGCACGACGAGCGAGGCGATCGAGTCGTGGAAGCCGAAGCGCGTCGTCAGCCAGCCGCCGCCGCTCCAGCCCCAGGCGGCGTCCATGATCCAGACGCCCGACCCGAGCACGACCGCCAGGATCAGGTACGCGGAGAGGCGGACGCGCTCGATGAGCGCTCCCGACATGATCGACGCCGTCGTCCAGGAGAAGAGGAGGAAGGCGAGGAAGAAGACGGCGCTGACGTGGTCCTGCAGGTTCGGGCCCATCTGGGCCGCCCAGGGAGCCGTGTTCTGGCAGAACCCCGCGAGGACCTCGAGCCCCTCGACGGTCGGGCTGCCGTGCCCGTCCTTCGGCCAGCCCTCCTCGAAGCACCCGTAGATGTACCAGCCGAAGTAGTAGAAGCTCGGCGTGACGACGGCGATCGTGAGGATGTTCTTCATCGCCGTCGACATCACGTTCTTGCGTCGCGCGGCGCCTGCCTCGTACGCCATGAAGCCGGCGTGGATCAGCCACATGATCACGACCGTCCAGAAATAGAACTGCTCCGTCAGGATCTGGGAGTCGAGCGTGACCTGCGCCTGGATCTCCTCGGCGGTCGGTGCTGCTTGGGCGAGCCAGGACGACAAGAGCGAAGAGATCATCGAACCCCCCTCCTCGGGCGGGTACCGCGATCGACGTGTGCGAAAGACCGTATGAAGCGGGCTACACGGTTTCCATGTTCGCCGTCGGCCGAGGTTCGGGCCGTG
>CAWKLR010000002.1:0-18683 GCA_963850485.1 uncultured Actinomycetes bacterium
GCCGCACAACAGGTCTTCGCCGACAACGGCTACCGGCCCGTCGTGAAGAAGCTCGAGACAGAACCGGAAGAAGTTCCCGGTTCGCCCGGGTGAGTTCACGATCGACCAGCTCGGCCTGGGCGGCTGGGAGAAGGTGCAGAAGCGTTTCTTCGATCCGAAGTACAGCATCATGGCCCGCATCCAGCGCGAGGTCGGCGGCAGCACTGGTGAGCTCGCCGTCAGCGGCCGGCGCGCCACGCGCCTCGAGGGACAGGGCTGCAACGGCCCTGTCCCTCGGCCTTGTGACGACGTTTCTCGCCGTCATGGTCGCGCTGCCCATCGCCGCGCTCATGTTCAAGGCGACGAGCGAGGGCCGCGAGTGCTTCTGGGATGCGGTCTCGAGCCCGGAGGCGGTCGCGGCTTTGAAGCTCACCCTTGGCGCTCGCTGGCGGTGACGCTCCTGAACGGCGTGCTCGGCACGATCACCGCCTGGGTGCTCGTCCGAGACGACTTCCGCGGGAAGACGGTCGTCAACGCGATCATCGACCTCCCGTTCGCGCTGCCGACGATCGTCGCCGGGCTCACGCTGCTCGCGCTCTACGGGCCGACGTCGCCGGTCGGATCAACGTCGCGTTCACGAAGGCCGCGATCGTGCTCGCGATGATGTTCGTGACCCTGCCGTTCGTCGTCCGGACGGTGCAGCCCGTTCTCCAGGAGCTCGACCCCGAGCTGGAGCAAGCGTCGCACTCGCTCGGCGCGTCCCGCGCGACGACCTTCCGGCGAATCATCCTGCCGAACATCGTTCCCGGCATCCTCTCGGGCGTCGCTCTCGCGTTCGCGAAGGCCGTCGGCGAGTTCGGCTCGCTGGTGATCATCACCGGGAACATCCCGTTCCAGACCGAGGTCTCGTCCGTGCACATCTTCGGCCGGATCGAGAGCGGCGACTCGGTCGGCGCGGCGGCCGTCGCAGTCGTGCTGCTCGCGATCTCGTTCCTGACCCTGCTCTTGATCGGCGTCATCCGCGCACTTCGCGACGAGGCACGACCGTGACGTAGCGTCGTCTCGCGGCTCGGCCTCCGCTTCGTCGCGCTCTTCTATCTCGCGGTGATCCTCGTCGGCCCGCTCGCGATCGTCTTCTGGCGCACGTTCGAGGACGGCTTCGCACCGGCCTGGGACGCGCTGACGACGCCCGAGACGATCAACGCCTTCAAGCTCACGCTGATCATCACGGCCATCGCCGTGCCGGTGAACACCGTGTTCGGGATCGTCTGCGCGCTCGCGATCGTGCGCAAGAAGTTCCGCGGCAAGGGCCTGCTGAACGCCTTCATCGACCTCCCGCTGGCGCTCTCGCCGGTCGTCGTCGGGCTCGCGCTCTTCCTGCTCTACGGGCGGGAAGGCTGGTTCGGGGGCTGGTTCTCGGATCACGGCATCGAGATCCTGTTCGCGCTTCCCGCGATGGTGATCGCGACGATCTTCGTCTCGCTTCCGTTCGTCGCCCGCGAGGTGGTGCCGACGCTCCGCGAGATCGGCGACGAGCAGGAGCAGGCGGCGCGGACGCTCGGGGCGAACGGGTGGCAGACGTTCTGGCGCATCACACTGCCCTCGATCCGCTGGGCCGTGATCTACGGCGTCATCCTGACCACGGCCCGCTGCCTCGGCGAGTACGGAGCGGTCGCCGTCGTCTCGGGGCGCCTCCAGGGTCAGACGGAGACGGCGACGCTGCGCGTCCAGGAGCGCTACGAAGCGTTCGACCTCGCCGGCGCCTACGCGATCTCGATCGTCCTGGCCCTGGTCGCCGTGCTCGTTCTCGTCGCCATGACCGTGATCCGCCCCCGAGAGGAGACTGCCTAGATGTCCATCCTGGTCCGCAACGTCTCGAAGCAGCTTCGGCGACTTCGTCGCGGTCGACGACGTCTCGCTCGAGGTCGAGAGCGGCTCGCTGACCGCGCTCCTCGGGCCGAGCGGCTCGGGCAAGTCGACGCTCCTGCGCATCATCGCCGGGCTGGAGACGCCCGATGCGGGCGAGATCCTGCTCGCGGGGAAGGACGCGACCGCGCTCTCGCCGCAGAAGCGCGAACGTCGGCTTCGTCTTCCAGCACTACGCGGCTTTCAAGCACATGACCGTGCGGGACAACATCGCGTTCGGGCTCAAGGTGCGGAAGCGGCCGAAGGCCGAGATCCGGGAGCGCGTCGACGAGCTCCTGCATCTCGTCCAGCTCCAGGGCTTCGGCCACCGCTATCCGGCCCAGCTCTCGGGCGGCCAGCGCCAGCGCATGGGGCTCGCGCGCGCGCTCGCGCCCGAGCCGCAGGTGCTCCTCCTCGACGAGCCGTTCGGAGCGCTCGACGCGCGCGTCCGCGCCGAGCTGCGCGAGTGGCTGCGCCAGCTCCACGACGTCGTGCACGTGACGACCGTCTTCGTGACGCACGACCAGGAGGAGGCGATGGAGATCTCGGATCAGATCGCGGTCATGAACCACGGACGGCTGGAGCAGGTCGGAGGACCGCGCGAGCTCTACGACGAGCCCGCGAGCGAGTTCGTCATGACGCTTCGTCGGCGACGCCAACCTGGTCGGAGACGTGCTCGTGCGGCCCCATGACCTCGAGCTTCTCGCCGAGCCGGCGGAGGGCGCGATCGAGGCGATGATCGTCCGCGTGACGATCCTCGGACGCGACGCGAAGGTCGAGCTGCACGGACGAGCGGCGCCGAGATCGTCGCGCTCCTGACACGCGACGTCTTCGAGGAGTCCGGCTTCTGGCGCGGCCAGACCGTGTGGGTACGCCCGCAGCGCGAGCGCGTCTTCGCTGCGTCCTAGCGTCGGCGGCCGACCGGTGCGAGGATTCGGCGCATGGGCGACGCCGCGCTGCCCACTGGGACCGTCACGTTCCTCTTCAGCGACATCGAGGAGTCGACGGAGCTCGTTCGGCGGCTCGGGAACGAAGTCTTCGCGGCCATCCGAGCGGACCACCGCCGACTCCTCCGAGACGCGTTCTCTGCCCACGGTGGGCACGAGATCGACACCGCAGGCGACGGGTTCTTCGTCGCATTCGACAGCGCTCGTGCAGGCGTCGACGCCGCGATAGAAGCGCAGCGCGCGCTCGCCGAGTTCGGCTGGCCGGAAGGAGCGGAGGTTCGCGTGCGAATGGGCCTCCACACCGCCGAGCCGCACCTCGGCGGGGACGGCTACGTCGGCCTCGGCGTCCATCGCGCTTCCCGCATCTGCGACGCCGGCCGCGGCGGCCAGATCCTCCTGTCGAACGCGACCGCCGGGATCGTCGAGGACGCCGAGCTTCCAGGCGTCGCTGGTCGATCTCGGCGAGCACCGGTTGAAGGGTCTCAACGTCGAGCAGCGGCTGTTTCAGCTGTCCGCCCCCGGGCTGCGGTCGACGTTCGACGCACCGCGAACTCGCGATGCGGAGACCCCGACCCCGGCGCGGGCACGTTCATGCTCGCCGATCTGGCCGGCTGGCGTTTCGTCATCCGCGCTGTCGGTGACGAGGCGACCGCAACACTGACCGCCGACTACCAGGCGAGAGCGACTTCGACCGTCGAAGCACACCAAGGCACGGTTCTCGAGCTCATCGCGGACACCGTCCTCGCGGTCTTCCGCTCTGCGAGCGATGCCGTCCGCGCAGCAGCTGCACTGCGACTCTCGTCGACGACATCGAATGGCCGCCGGGATGTGACGTCTCGCTCTCGATCGTCGTGCACTCGGGCCGTTGGTCCGGTGATGTTCGGCGACCGAACGCGGGCACTGCTATGTACCGGCTCAACCGGCTCGCCCGTACCGTCCATCCGGGGCAGGTGCTCGTGTCGGCGACAACCGCGGCCCTCGTCGAGGGCGATCGCGAGGTGCCGCCACTACGAAGCCTGGGAGAACGGACGCTCCCGGACTTCGACGAGCCCGCTTACGTCTACGAGCTCGTCGACTCGGTCTGCTCGAAGGGGCGTCGCGCTCGAAGAGGGCCGCCGCGCCCTGGCCGACGCCGACGCACATCGTCGCCAGCCCGTAGCGGCCGCCGCGCCGGCCGAGCTCGTGCAGGAGCGACACCACGAGCCGCGCACCGCTCATTCCCAGCGGATGGCCCATCGCGATCGCGCCGCCGTTGACGTTCACCTTCTCCGGATCCAGGCCGAGCTCCCGGATGACGGCGAGGCTCTGCGACGCGAAGGCTTCGTTCAGCTCGACGAGGTCGAGGTCAGCGGGCTGGATCTCCAGGCGCTCGAGGAGCTTGCGCACCGCCGGCACCGGGCCGATGCCCATCACGCGCGGATCCACCCCCGCAACCGCAGAGCCGACGAACGCCCCGAGCGGCTCGATGCCGAGCTCCTGCGCCTTCTCCTCGGTCGCGAGAACGAGTGCGGCCGCGCCGTCGTTGAGCCCCGCCGCGTTGCCGGCGGTGATCGTCCCGCCTTTCCGGAACGCGGGTTTCAAGCCGGCCAGCGCCTGCGCGGTCGTCTCGGGACGCGGGTGCTCGTCGACGGCGACGTCTCCGACCGGGACGATCTCGGCCTCGAAACGCCCCGCTCGGTGCGCCGCTGCCCAGCGTTCCTGCGAGCGAAGCGCGAAGGCGTCCTGATCCTCGCGCGAGACGCCCCAGCGCTCGGCGACGTTCTCGCCCGTCTCGCCCATCGACTCGAGCGGAAACAGCTCCTCGTGCCGCGGGTTGGGGAAGCGCCAGCCGAGCGTCGTGTCCCAGACGGTCTGGTTCCCGCGCGGGAACGCCTTGTCCGGCTTGGACATGACGAGCGGCGCGCGGCTCATGGACTCCACCCCGCCCGCGACGACGATCTCCGCGTCGCCGGCGATGACGGCGTGGGAGGCGGAGACGACCGCGGACAGGCCGGACGCGCAGAGCCGGTTGAGGGTGACGCCCGCGACGGAGTCCGGGAGGCCCGCAAGCAGGGCAGCCATGCGCGCGACGTTGCGGTTGTCCTCTCCCGCCTGGTTGGCACATCCCGAGATAGACGTCATCGATCGAAGATCCGTCGATGCCGGCTCGCTCGACAGCCGCCGCAATCGCAACGGCGGCCAGATCGTCCGGACGAACATGCGAGAGCGCCCCGCCGTAGCGACCGATGGGCGTCCTGACGGCGGAGAGAACAACAGCTCTGCGCATGCGGATGACGCTAGACGAAGTCGATCCTGACCGCTTCGGGAAATGCCCCGAGCTCCTCACCCCGGCGCAGGAGCTCGGTCACGGCCTTGCGGCCCTCGTCCCCGTAGTCCTGGGTCAGCTCGTTCACGTACATGGCGACGAACCGGTCCGCGACCGCGGCGTCGATCCCGCGCCCGAACTGCAGCGCGTATTCGAGCGCCTCCGCGCGGTTGTCGAGCCCGCACTGGATCGCCTCCCGGAGCACATCTGAAACCTGCGCGAGGACGTCAGGCCCGAGATCTCGGCGGGCGACGTTCACGCCGAGCGGGAGCGGCAGGCCCGTCTCGAGCAGCCACCACTCGCCGAGATCGAGCACCTTGACGAGGCCGTGATCCTCGAAGGTGAGCTGCCCCTCGTGGATCAAGCAGGCCTGCCTCCGCTCGACCCGCTGCGACCTCTTGCGGGATCTCGTCGAAGGGCAGCTCGCGGAAACGGAAGTCGCCGAGGACCAGCCTCAGCACGAGGAACGACGTCGTCATCGTCCCCGGCACGACGATCTCGAGCTCCGCGAGCTCTTCGCGGGTGAGCGAGCCCCGCGCGACCACGATCGGCCCGTACCCCGAGCCGATGCTCGCCCCGTGCGGGAGGAGCGCATAGTCCTCCTGCACGAAGGGGTACGCAGCGAGCGAGAGCGCCGTCACCTCGAGCCGTCCCGCGCGCGCCCACTGGTTCAGCGTCTGGATGTCGCCGAGCACCTGCTCGAACTCGTGCCCGTGGGTCTCGATGCGGTCGGTCGCGAGCGCCCAGAACATGAACGCGTCGTCGGGGTCGGGGCTGTGGCCGACGCGGATCCGCACGAAGCGCGGCACGCTAGCACCGCGCCGACGGCGCTGGCGCATCAACCACACAGCGTCAGCGGTTGAAGAACCAGCGCTCCAGGAGCGGAAGCACCTCCTTGCGCGTGAACGGCCGCGCATCCACCTCGCGTCCGTCGCCTTCGAGCACCACGACATCGTCCTCGAGCGCCTCGTTCGCGCGTTGCAGCGCGTCACTGAGCTCGTAGCCCTCGAAGATCAGATCGTCCGGTCGCGTCTCGTCGGACTCTCGGAGCTGCGGATTCACGGCGCGCCCGACCGCCCAGACTCCCTCCGTCCGACGCTCGATCCAGAGCACGATCCGCTCTTCCTGGCCCGCGTCGTCCACTCCGACGAGCGCACGTTCGGCGTACCGACCCTCGCGAGAGCTCCGCTTCATGTACCCGGGATACAATCGCGTCTCGTGGCCGTCTTCAAGAATCTCTTCTCGTTCCTCTTCCAGCGGAACTCCGCCGAGGAGCACGTTGCACGCTACGTGATCCGCGAGCACGAACGGGGACGATCGCTCGACGAGATCCTCTCCGACAAGTACGTCCAGAACCGGCTGACGCCGGAACAGCAGCGACGCCTCCTCGATCGACCCGAGATCGTGGGTGCGATCTCGGGCGAGAAGATCGAAGAAGCCAGGGCCTCCGTTTCGTCTCCGTAAGGCCGGGCACGCCCGGGCCCTACAACATCGTCCCAACGCCCTGCTCCCGGGCGCGCCTGAGCGCCTCCGCGCCCAGCGCGACGTCCCAGGCCGCGATTCCGTTCGACTTGAAGACGACGACATCGCTGTCCGACTGGCGGCCGGCAACCTCGCCCGAGACCACCTCGTGCAGCTCGTGCACCTCCAGCCAGTCGAGCACGCCCGCCTGGACGGGCTCGATCAGGTCTCCCGACTCGAGCCGCGCCGTCTCGAGCGAGTCGCAGCACACGAACGTCGCGCGCTCGAGAACGGCGTTGTCGAGCTCGCGCCGACTGGCGACGTTCGCTCCCGCCGCGATGACGAGCGCACCGGTCGCAAGCCACTCGCCGCGCAGCACCGGATCGGGCGAGTTCGTCATGGTGACGACGACGTCCTGCGCGCCGGCGTCTCGGTGGCTCTCGCCCGCCTCGGCGCCCACGAGCTCGCAGAACGCGGCCAGCCGTTCGGGCGTTCGGCAGTAGGCGACGACCCGCTCGATTGCCGGCACGGCAGCGCGGATGCACGCGACTTGGGTCTCGGCCTGGTTGCCGCACCCGAGCACGCCGAGCGTTCTGACCCCGTCACGGGCGAGGTGGCGAGCTGCGACCCCGCTGGCCGCCCCCGTGCGCAGCCGGCCGAGCTGGTCGGCCTCGATCACGGCGGCGAGCTCGGACTTCTCGGCATCGAAGATGCAGACGACGAAGGCCGCTCCGGCCGGCGATGCCGTGTAGAGCTTGCCGCCGGCGATCCCGAGCTCGCGATCGGACGCCGCCATGTCCGCCAGCGATCCTTCCTCGAGCCGCAAACGACGCCGTGGAGCGTTGTCCACGGCTCCCCGAGCGATGCGCTGGAAGCACTTCTCGATCACCTCAACTGCGTCGGAAGGCTCGAGGAGTGAGGAGACGTCGGATTCGGTGAGGTAGAGCGGCACGACAGGAAGTCTAGGAAGCCGCTCACCGCCGCCGTAGACTCGTCCTGCTCTGGACACCGAGAACTACCTCGATCTGCGGCTCGACACCTTCCTCGACCGGCTCTCGGCCGGAGCGGGGGCGCCTGGGGGCGGCTCGGCCGCAGCGCTCACGGTGGCGTTCGGCGCAGCGGTCGTTGCGATGGTCGCCCGCTGCTCGAACGAGTGGGACGAGGCGGGCGGAATCGCCGCCCAGGCGCTCGCACTACAAGTGCGTGCGTCGACGCTCGCGCACGCCGACGCCGAGGCGTGGGAGGACGCGCTGAACGCACTCGGTCGCGCAGGCGCCGGCGGCAGTGACGACGGAAGGCCACGCCGGGACCACGAGCTCGAGCGAAAGCTCGAGCGCGCCGCGCTCGTTCCGCTCGAGATCGCCGCGCTCGGCGCGGACACCGCGGCCCTGGCCGCCGCCGCGGGCGAACGCTGCGACGGTGCGTATCGCGCCGATGCCGCCGCAGCGGCAGCGCTCGCGGCAGGCGGTGCACGAGCGGCTGCGCATCTCGTCGAGGTCAACCTCGGCGTCCAGGAAGGCGATGTGCGGCTGGTAGAGGCACGACGTAGTGCGCAGGCCGCAGACGAAGCCGCGGAACGCCTGCTGGCGGCGATCCGGTGAACATGTGGAGATGAGCTCCATCGAAACTCTGACCGACGCCGAGCTGGTGCAGCGCTGTCGCGCGGGGGATGCCGATGCGTGGAACGCGCTCGTCGAGCGGTTCAGCCGCTATGTCTACGCGATCTGCGTAAAGGGGTTCCGGCTCAAGGAGGAGGACGCCGAGGACGTCTTCCAGGACGTCTTCACGCGCGTTTACACGCATCTGGACAGGCTGCGCGACGACGCGGCGGTGCGGCCGTGGATCGCGCAGCTCACGCGTCGAATCTGCCTGGACTCGATCGCCCGCGCCGGCAGAGAGGAGCCGGCGTCCGAGCGGGACTTCGAGGAATCGAGCAACGACTTCGCCGAGATCGAGGAGGCCTTCGCCGTGCGCGAAGCGGTGACGACCCTCGGGGATGCCTGCCAGGAGATCCTCGATCGCTTCTTCGCGCAGGATCAGAGCTACCGCACCATTTCGGCAGAGCTCGACATCCCGGCAGGAACGATCGCGAGCCGGATCGCGCGCTGCCTGCGAAAGTTGCGCGAGGAGCTCGAAGGAAGAAATGCGCCTTCTCGGGGGTCTAGGGAGTAGATGACACGGATCTACGACGAGGAATGGCTCGGCGAGCGCCTGCGCATCCTGCGGCCTGCTCCGCAGGGTTGGGTGCGCGCCGCCCAGGAGCTTCCGCAGGCCCGCCGCTCGCTGGACGAGATCGTCGCGCGCGCCGAGGCCGATCTCGAGTTCCGGACAGCGCTGATCGCAGACCTCGAGGATGCCCTGGCACAGGCCGGGTACGAGCCCGACCTCCGCGTGGTCGACGAGCTGCGCAAGCATCTCGCCGACACGTAGGGCTGAACGGCCTACGATCCTCCCCGTGATCGACGTGACGGGGCACAGCTGGAACGCGTCCGAGACGGCACTTCCTGCCTGGAGCCTGCCGAAGGACGCCGTCGAGCGCATCTCGCTTCCCTCCGAGTGGCCGGAGCACGTCACGCGCGAGTGGGCCTGGGGCGGCTCGACCGGGGAGGGAGCACGGATCTGCATCCTCGACTCCGGAGTCGAAGCGAGCCATCCGCTCGTAGGTCAGCTCGAGAGCGCGGTGACGATCTCCGTCGGCGAGGACGACGAGGTGATCGCGGAGGAGGACACCGAGGGCGACGTCTCAGGGCACGGCACCGCGTGCGCGGGCATCGTCCGCGCGCTGGCCCCTGGCTCCAGCATCTCCAGTGTGCGCGTCCTCGGATCGTCCTTCACGGGCAGCGGCGGCGTCCTCCTCGCGGGTCTTCGCTATGCGATCGAGCAGGAGTTCGACGTCATCAACATGAGCCTCTCCACCACCAAGAAGCCGTTCGCGAGCGTCCTGCACGAGCTCGCGGACAGCGCCTACTTCCGGCGCTCCGTGCTCGTCGCCTCGGCCCACAACATGCCGGTCGAGAGCTACCCGTGGCGCTTCTCGTCGGTCATCTCGGTCGGCAGCCACGAAGAGCCCGAGCCGCTCGCGTTCTTCTACAACCCGAGCCCTCCGGTCGAGTTCTTCGGCCGCGGCGTGAACGTCCAGGTGCCCTGGCTCGGGGGCCGAGCGCTCACGGTTTCGGGCAACAGCTTCGCGACGCCCCATCTGACTGCGATCTGCGCGCTGATCCTGGCCAAGCATCCCGAGCTGACGCCCTTCCAGCTGAAGAGCGTCCTCTACCTGACCGCGACGAACGTAGGAGGTGGGCGATGAGCGAGAAGGCCGAGCTGCAGGCTGCCGTCGCGGCCGGGGTCATCGGCTCCGAGGAAGCGTTTCGCGGACTGCTGGTGGCGATCGTCGAGGTCGCGCGCTCGATCTTCGGCGCCAAGGCGTCGTCGATCCTGCTCCTCGACGAGGAGACGGAGGAGCTGGTCTTCGAGGCGGTCGTCGGCGAGGGCGAGGAGGAGCTGCTCGGAATGCGCTTCCCCGCCGGCAAGGGCATCGCGGGCTGGGTGCTCGCAACACGGACGCCGCTCGTCATCGAGGACGTTCGTGAGGATCCGCGTTTCGCCACCGACGTGGCGGAGGACACGGGCTACGTGCCGAGTGGGCTGATGGCCGCCCCGCTCCTGCACGACGAGCAGTCGCTCGGGGTGCTCGAGGTACTCGACCGCCCGGGCGCGTCGCTCTTCAGCCTGCAGGAGATGGAGCTGCTGGGGCTGTTCGCGCACCAGGCCTCGATCGCGGTCGACCTGCTGCAGAAGGCTCGGAAGGCGAGCCGGCTCCTGGATACGGACGCCGGCGAGCTTCAGGTCGTCGCACGGCTCGCGGCGGCGGTCGACAAGCTGGAGGACGATCGGCGCGAGGCAGGACTGAGGCTTCTCGGCGAGCTCGCGGACACGCTCGGCGAGTAGACGAGAGGCCGTCGACCGACCCGATCCGACGACTACGGGATCTCCAGCACGACCTTTCCGACCGCACGCACCGCAGGTGACGGTCACCTGCTTCTCGTCGGACCACAGAAAAGGCCCGGGCGGATCACCGCCCGGGCCTCGAATGCTTACGCCTCTCAGGCTGAACTACGCGACCGGCCCTGCGACAGGCCCTTCGTCACCCATGACGGGTCCCGACACAGGTCCCATGACGGGCCCGTGGGCCTCGACGTCTGGCTCGTCGTCCTCGTGCGCGGACACCGGCCCCGAAACGGGCCCCTCGTCACCCATGACAGGTCCCGAGACGGGTCCCGATACTGGCCCGTGGGCCTCGACTTCCTCTTCCTCTGGGCGAATCTCTTCCGACACTGTATTCCTCCTCCTTCGGGCGCTCGACGCGCGGGTTCTGTCTAACAAGACCGCGCGAGTTGCGCAAATCTTCCCTCGCAGTCTTTTGCTTGGCAAGCCTAGATGAGATGCTCCGCACCGTGGCAGGAATCGGCGGGCGCTTCAGCGACTCGATCACCGCATTCTCCGCGGTAGGCAGGAACGCGAACCTCCGTTGGCTCGAGCTGGCCTGGGCCGTGTCGAGCGTCGCGTACTTCGGCCATCTGATCGCGGTCTCGGTCTACGCCTACAACGTCGGTGGCGAGAAGGCGCTCGGACTCATCTTCCTCGCCCGGCTCATCCCGGCGGCGCTGATCTCTCCCTTCGCCGGCATGCTCGGAGACCGCTACCCACGCGAGCGTGTCTTGCTTCTCACGAACGTCAGCCGTGTGGTGCTCATCGCCGCCTCTGCCGCCGCTGTCTTCGCCGACGCCGATCCCTGGGTCGTGTACGGCCTCTCGATCGCCGTGGCGATCGCAACGACACCGTTCCGCTCGGCCCAAGCTGCTCTCACGCCGAGCCTTGCGAGAACGCCGGAGGAGCTCACCGCCGCCAATGCAGTCGCCAGTGGCGTGGAGAGCATCGCGATATTCGTCGGCCCGGCTCTCGCCGGCGTTCTGCTCGGAGTCGCGAGCGTAGAAGTGGTCTTTGCCATCACGGCGCTCTTGATCGTCGCCTCGGGGATCTTCCTCGTTCTCATCCGAGTCGAGCAGACGCAACAACCGCGACGGGAGTTGGCGGCGTCGACGATCGCCTCGGAGAGGCTCGTCGGCTTCACGACTCTCGGACGTGACCCAGCGCTGCGGGTGATGATGGTGCTGCTGACGGCACAGACGACCGTCTTCGGTGCCGTTCAGGTCTTCATCGTCGTCTCGGCGATCGAGTTGCTCGACCTCGGCGAGGGTGGAGTCGGCTATCTCAACGCCGCGATCGGTGTCGGGGCGTTCATCGGAGCGGTGGCTGCTCTCTCGCTGACCGGCGCCAGCCGCCTGAGCCCAGCGTTCCTGGCCGGGATGGTCGTGTCGGGCTTCCCCTCATCGCGATCGGGCTCTGGCCAGAAGTCGTGGTCGCCGTGATCGTGCTCGGGATCATGGGCTTCGGCAACTCGCTGTCGGACGTGTCGGGCCTGACGCTGGTTCAGCGCGCGGTCCCGGACGATGTCATGGCGCGCGTCTTCGGCGTCGTGCAGATGCTCTGGCTCGCGTCGCTCGGCATCGGCGCCGCGCTGGCTCCGGTGCTGATCGCGTGCGCTCGGCGTGAAGGGAGCGCTCATCGCGACGGGCGCGCTGCTTCCGGTTCTCGTCGGCCTGCTCGGAACGAAGATCGCCCGGATCGACGCCGCCGCGCCCGCGCCAGACGCGACCGAGCTCAGAGTTCTCGGCTCGGTTCCGATCTTTGCGCCGCTCCCCGGCGGATCGCTCGAGCATCTCGCCAGCCGTCTCGTGCCCATGCGGCTCGAGCCGGGGACGATGATCGTCCGTGAGGGCGACGCCGGGGATCGCTTCTACATCGTCGCCGAGGGAAAGGTCGACGTCTCGCAGGACGGCGCGGTCGTCTCGGAGCTCGGGGCCGGCGGGTACTTCGGCGAGATCGCGCTCATTCGCGATGTCCCGCGAACCGCGACGGTCACCGCGAGCACAGCTGTCGTCTTGTACGCGCTCGATCGCGAGGATTTCCTCGCCGCCGTCACGGGTCACCCGCAGGCTGCCGAAGCAGCCGAGACGGTCATGAGCGCGCGCCTGTCCGGTTTGGGGTCGACCAGCTTCCGCACTACGGCGTAGTCCCCTACCCGCCCGGACGCTCGATGAAGCTGATGCGGCCGCTCGTCTCGAGGACGGCCCACTCCACACGGTCGAGCGATCCGATCCCCTCCTGCCTCGCCGCGGCGAGCAGCTCGCCGAGCGTGATCCTGTTCCGCGCCAGGTTCCGGTTGATCGGCTCGCCGTCCTGGACGACGATGACAGGCTCCCCGTCGATCACCGGCCGCAGGAACGGAACCTTGAAGCTCCCGTAGGAGACGACCACGGTCAGGACGGCGATCGTGCCGCCCGCGAGCACGAGGCCGGTGACCGAGAAGTCGTTCTGGGTCACGCCCTGCTGGACGAGATCCCCGATCATGACGAGCAGGATCAGGTCGAACGGCTGGAGCGAGGCGAGCTCCCGCCGGCCGACGATCCGCGTCACGAAGAGGACGAAGAAGAACGCGAGGGTTGCGCGGAGAACGATGTCCACTATGGCCAGACGATCGCGTTGCGGTCGAGGGAGAGCAGCAGCCGCTCGCCGTCGTAGAGATCGACGTCCTGGGAGCGCGTTCCGAGTGCCGTCGGGTTGACCTGGAAATGCAGGTAGAGACGGTGCTCGTCGCCGGCGGGAATGCGCCCCAGCTCGAGCGCGATGCGCCCGTCCCGGCTCGCCTCTCCCACGGGAGACGGCGCCACGGTGTTCAACGTGATGTCCTCGAGCCAGTCCGGATGGAGCACGAGCGTCGCGTTCTCGATCTCCTCCACCGCTTCGATGCGGAAACGCGCCTGGAAGAAGATCCCGCCGCGAACCTTCGTCGGCGCGGAGACTTCGAGCTGCGCCGTGCTGCTCTCTGCGGAACTGACGTCGACCTTCTGGCCGAACAGGTTGAACAGCGCCAGTACAAGGACCACGGCGAGCAGGCCGACGAGCACACGACGTACGACCGGGCGGCTCTCGCGATCCACCAGGTCGCGATCGTGCTTCAGCGTCAGCCCCTGCGGGACGGCCACGCCTTGCGTTTCGGCACGGGACACGCGGCTCCTACCGTGCGCGACTTCTCGACTCGTCCAGCTCGGTTGTCGAAACGAGTGCTGCTCGAGGAACTCCCGGCGACGCCCTTAGGCGCCGAGGAACCCGACCAATTCGCGTGCCACGGGCTCTGGGGCGGTCAGGGGACCGATGTGGCCGGCGCCGGCAATCTCGGCGACGCGGCCATCCTCGAGCCGGTCGGCCAGCTGGCGCGCAGCGTTCTTGAACTCGACGCGCGTGCGCTCCCCGAGGAGGACTAGCACGGGCATCGAGAGCCTGTCGAGCATCGCGTCCTCGAATCGCCGGTTCATCTCCGGGGCCTCCTGGACGACGACAGGCAGCGCCGCCTGCGCGCGTTCTGCCACTCCCGGCGCCGAGAAGAGCGCCACCTCGTCGTCGCTGAGCCCGATGATCTCGCTCGTTGCGATCTGCACGCCGTCCGTGAGCCTGCCGTCGGTCACTGCGTCACTGATGCGCTTGAACTGGTCGTCGCTCATGGGCGGCTCGAGTGCGGGAAACGGCGGCTCGTACAGCGCAAGGGCTCGCACGTCGGCAGGCGAGTTGGCGGCTCCACCGAGCGCCCAGACCGCACCGCTCGAGTGACCGAAGACCGCCGCCGGCTCACCGATGCTCCCCACGAATGCGGCGACGTCCTCGAACTGGCGCTCCCGCGAATGGTCGGGGTTGTCGCCACTCAAACCCCGTCCCCTCGTGCTCATCAGGTAGCAGCTGAAGTGCTCGACGAGCAACGGGAGCATGAACAGCCAGGAGACGTTGCCGTCTCCCAACCCGCCGTGGACGAGAACGAGCGGGGGCCCTTGACCCTGAACGCGACCCGCGATCTTTGTCCCGTCGTTCGAGACCGCCGTATGGATCCGATCCTCGTCCACGTCCGCCTTCCTTATGACGACTCGGGAAATACTGCCCCAGAACAGATGCGTTCGCGACGCTCGAATCCGCACAGGGCTGCCCAACTAGCCCCAGAGCGTTGCGTCGCCTCATGGACTGTGCGTGACCCCTGCTGAACAAGGTCGCCGATTAGCCATGGCCCCAGCCCGTTGGCGCTCATCCGGCGCGTCTAGCCGACCGGCTGGGTGGTTCATGATGAGGCTGTGCGAGCGCGCCGGCTCTGGCTCGGCTTCGCCATCGTCGGCGGGCTCGCGACTCTTGCCGCGGGCGGGTTCAGCTTCATCGCAACGGCATTCGCATGTAGTTGGGACACGAGCTACTGCGCGACCGGCGAGAAGCGCGAATATCGAGGGCGGCTCTTCGACTATCAGGGCCGCCCCGCGTCGGCGACGTGGCTCGTCTTCGAGTCGGCCATGTACGGCAACCGAGAGAACGGCTGGCGGTTCCAATCAAGCGACGGCGGGCGATTCTGCATCTCCGCGTTCGAGGGAGTCACGACCGCGTTCGTCACCGTGGAAGGCCAGACTTTCCCCACCGACCACGTCGTCCGCTCGTCCGCAGTTCCCGACCCTCGCCTCTCAGGCGCGGTGGGAGATGCCATCAGAACCAGGGCGAGGGGCTACCTCCCGCCAGTCGATTACGAGCCCTTCATGACGATCGAGCCCGTCCCGACGGAGCTGCCGCAGCCGTACCGCTCCTTCGACGCAATCGGCGCCTACGACGCCGTCGAGCTATGGAACCCGTCGACGGATTCTGCGCCTGAATGTCACGTCGCGAGCAGCCCGCGGTGGTACCGCTTCCAGGATCTCCGTCAGTCGTGGCAGTACATCGTCCTGATGCTGGCACCCGCGGTCACGATCGTGCTTGTCCTCGCTGGACTCGTGCTCAGGTCGACGCGCGTGCTCCAGCTCTCGTGCGTCGCGTCCGTGGCAACGCTGCTCCTCACGTACGCCACCTGGACGTACTTCTAGAGCGGCCGGAACAGAAGCAACAGACGAGCCGGAGGCCGGCTCTGCCGGCCGGGAGGCTTCACGCCGCGGTCTCCAAGCCCGCAGCATGAAGGAGGGGGCACGTGGGGGAACCACGGGTTCCCCCACGATCTTTGCGCCCGGCAAGATTCGAACTTGCGACCTCTGCCTCCGCAGGGCAGCGCTCTATCCCCTGAGCTACGGGCGCGGGGAAGGCAAGTCTAGCTGGGTCACCGAGCGGTCTCCGAGCTCGAGAAGGGCGTCGCGCGGGACTTCGACCCGCACGTAGGCGAGAGCGACGACTTGGCCATGGTCGCGGGCCGCGCTGGTCACTCGCCCGACCACCTTGCCGTCGTAGCGTCAGCTCCGCGTCGTAGTCGGGAAGCTCGCCTGCCTTCGATCGAGAGCACGCGGAGCGAGCGGTTGACGCGGCCCCGGTAGTGCTGGCGCGCGATCGGCTCCTGGCCCGGATAGCAGCCCTTCTCGAAGTTCACTGCGCGCACTTCGAGCCCGGCTTCCGCCGGAAGCACGCGATCGTCGATCTCGCGACCGAAGCGCGGCGTACCCGCGCGAATGCGCAGGAGCTCGAGCTCCTCGTCGCCGACGGTCGGCTCGAGATCCGCGTCGAGCACCTCGACCGCCGGAGTGCCGTAGTCCGCGGTCGGGATTCCCTCGCCGTCTCCGAGCACGACCACCGAGACGGTGCTCCTCCGCCGCGATCTCGCACTCGGCTGCGAAGCGCATGCGCGTGAGGCCGGTTCGCAGGCGCTCGCCGAGCCCTGGCTCCGTCAGGAGCAGGAAGTCGTCCGCCGACCGCCGGAGAACGATCAGCGGCGCAATCACCCGTGCCTTCGGCGTCAGATAGAGCGCCTCGCACGCCTCGCCCGGCCCTAACGCCTCGACGTCGTTCGAGACCATCGCCTGCAGGAACACCTCGGCGTCAGGCCCCCGCACCGCGACGTAGTCCCGCGGTCGAGCGGCGATGCGTGTTGTGGTCACAGCCATCAGGACTAGTGTAGGAACCGTGTTCAGGGGCAGAGCGGAGCGGAAGGTGATCGAAGCGGGTTACGACCCGGCGAGGCTGCCTCCCGGCCAGTACCTGACCGAGAAGTGGCCCGTTCTCCACGCCGGCGGGATCCCGGACACCGATCTCGCGACCTGGGACTTCTTCGTGCGGGGTGAGGTCGAAAACCCGCTCAGCTTGAGCTGGGACGAGCTCAACCAGCTGCCCCGAACCGAGATCACGGAGGACATCCACTGCGTCACGCGCTGGAGCCGTTTCGACGCGACCTTCGAGGGAATCCACTGGAGCGCGCTCGAGGAGCTCGTCCGGCCGAAGCCGTCAGCTCACTTCGTCGTCGCCCACTCCGAGCAGGGCTACACGGCGAACGTCCCGATCGCTTCGCTTCGCGATCCGCTCGCACTCATCGCGACCCATGCCGACGGAGCGCCGCTCACCCCGGAGCACGGCTGGCCGCTGCGCCTGATCATCCCAGGCAAGTACTTCTGGAAGAGCGCGAAGTGGCTACGGGGAATCGAGCTCACGTCGAACGACCGGCCCGGCTTCTGGGAGCGCTACGGGTATCACAATGACGCCGACCCGTTCGAGGAGGAGCGGTACGGATTCTGAATTCCCCCCAAAAGGGGGAGGAGCCGGGAGCCCGGATCGACGACAACCTGTGCAACCCATCCTCCCTAGTTCTTCCCCTTAGAGTGGCCGTCCCAGCGGCCACTCTTCTTTTGCGCCCAGATCGGCATTCGCTAGCGCGAATCCCGATCGCGCGGAAGCAGACCCCTTTATGGAGTGCCCGGGATCGACAACCTCGGGGTGTGAAGCAGTCAGCTCTTGGACAAGAGGGGCGGGCCGGCATGGGACACGCCGATCATCGAGTCCCGCGTAACGAGCGACGCGAGCTCCTCCTCGCTCAGCGACTCGGTGTCGGGAGGCCGCCTGGGGATCACGAGGTAGCGGACGTCCGCGGTCGAGTCGACGACGCGCACCTCGACGTCCTCCTCGAGCACGAGCCCGAACTCGTCGAGCACGCCGCGCGGATCCGAGACAGCCCGCGAGCGGTACGGGAGGCTCTTGTACCAGTCCGGCGGCGGGCCGAGCAGCGCCCTCGGGTAGCAGGAGCAGAGCGTGCAGACGACCACGTGGTGGACGTCTTCGGTGTTCTCGAGCGCGACGACGACAGGCGACTCTCCCGGATTCAACCCAGTCTCGAGCGCAGCTTCCCGCGCATCCGCCAGCAGGCGCTCCTTGAACGCAGAATCAACCCACGCTCGCGCGACGAGCCGCGCGCCGTCGGCGGGCGAGCGGGAGACGAGCCAGTCGATTCCTCTGCGGACATCGCCGCGCTCGATCACGCCCTTCTCGACCAGCAGGTCCTCGAGCGCCCGCGCCCGCTCGCCGGCGGGTGGCTCGTCGGTCGCCACGGGGTCGTGTTGATGGTGGTCGTGATCGTGATCGGTCACTCTGCTTCCTCCAGCCAATGCTCGAAGAGGTCGATCGAGATCCGATCTCTCCCGAGGTCGAGGTCAGGCCCGAGATCGACGCCGGCGAAGCCGACGAGGTAGAGCCGTTGCTTCGGGAGCCCGTCGGTTCCGTACGCACGCGTCTCGGGGTTCGTGAACGGACCGTGGACGCGCTCGACGAAGCCGCTCTTGCCCTTCACATACTCGGGGGTACGGTGATGGCCATCGTGCGCTCTGTCCGCGACGCGTACGCGCTGACCGACGCGGTACGTCACGCGCCGACCCTGCGGTCGACCTCGCCGAGAGCGATGACGCCCTTCTCGGTGAGGATCGTCTCGACGGAGTAGAGCCAGCGCTCGTAGTACGACGCGCGCTCGTACTCCGCCGCCGGCATGCTCTCGATCCCGCGCCGGAGCTCGTCGACGTTCATCACGCCTCGGTGCCCGAGCGCGCCGACGATCGCGTCCGTCAAGAGCTCCCAGTCGGCGAGCTCGTTCTCGCTCCGGTCGATCGGCGCGTCCGTCGGCCATCCGCCGCGATCGTGCACGGCTTGTTCCACGCACCGATCCTAACGCCGTGGGCCTGGAAACACGAAGGGCCGGCACGAGG
>CAWKLR010000003.1:0-186559 GCA_963850485.1 uncultured Actinomycetes bacterium
CTTCTCGCTCGAGCGTGTCGGTTCGAGCCCCGCGACATTCGACTACGCCAAGCTCGACTGGATGAACGGGGTCTACCTGCGCGAGCTTCCGCCGGACGAGTACCCAGCTCGACTTGTCGCGTACCTACGTGAGCAGGGCAGCGACTGGCCGGAGGAGCGCATCCGCGCGGCGGCGCCGCTCGTGCAGGAGAAGATCGGTCGCTTCGGCGAGTTCGCGGGGTTCGCGGGGTTCCTCTTCCACGACATCGAGCCGGATCCGAGCCTCCTCGACGGGCGCATCCTTCGCGCCACCGTCGATGTGCTCAGCGAGACCGAGCCGTGGTCGGTCGAGGAGATCGAGGCGTCGTTGAAGCGCCTCTGCGCCAAGCTGGAGGAGAAGCCGCGAACGGTGTACCCGCCGATTCGCGTGGCGGTCACGGGCTCGAAGGTGTCGCCGGGCCTGTACGAGAGCCTGGAGCTCCTGGGACGCGACGAAGCGCTCGCCAGGCTCCGGGCGGGCGCGGAGACGGCGCCCGGGTCTTCGACGTGAGCGCGTTCTCGGCTCTCGTCGGGAGCGAGCTCGGGCCGACCTCGTGGCTCGAGGTCTCGCAGGGTCGAATCGACCTGTTCGCCGAGGCCACCGACGACCCGCAGTGGATCCACACCGATCCCGGTCGCGCGGCAGAAGGCCCGTTCGGAACGACCATCGCCCACGGGTACCTCACGCTTTCGCTCTGCGTCCCGATGCTGTCGGAGGTGCTTCCCCGCTCGGGTGGGATGGTCGTCAACTACGGCGTCAACCGCGTGCGGTTCCCGGCTGCGGTGCCTTCGGGCGTACGCGTGCGCGGCCGCTTTCGCGTCCTCTCGGTCGAAGAGGCGTCGCGCGGCGAGCGCGTGACGATCGACGCGCTGGTGGAGTGCGAAGGCGTCGAGAAGCCCGTCTGCGTGGCCGAGCTCGTCCTCTTGACAGTGTCCTAACAAGCTCTGGCGGCGTCGGACAGGTCTGGTACCGTCACTCGCCGCGTGAGCTTTCGCCGCCTCCTCTCCATGCTCGTGCTTGCCCTCGCCGCCGCGATCGTTTTCGTCCCGGGCGCGAGTGCAGGGAGCATCGCGGACTTCGATCCGTGTCCGCGGGGCTCGAACGACGACCTCATTTGTCCGGTCGGACAGGTCGGCGTGAACTACTCGATCAAGTTCCACGGAGACGAGGTGCCTATCTGTCAACCTGGTGACGATCAGTGGTATGCCAACAATGGGTCTGTGCCCACCGGCCTAACGCTCGCAACGGACGGAACGCTGTCCGGCATGCCGATCCAGGCCGGGACGTTCGTCTTCTGGTTGGAGCTGAAGCTGCCCGACCACGAAACCTGTAGGAGCGCGGACAACTCGGAGGAACGCGTCTCGATCACCATCAACCCGGGAACGCTGCCGCCGCCGCCGCTTCCGAGGCTGATAATCGGCCCGGAGGTTGTTTCGCCGGCGACCGTCGGAACGCCGTACATGGCGGCGATGACCGCCAACCTCCCGGACGCGAAGACCTGGTCGATCGTCTCGGGGAGTCTCCCGCCGGGCCTCACGCTCGGCGCCGGCGACGGGGTGATCACCGGCCGTCCGGCGGGCGCGGGCGCGTACTCGTTCACCGTCCAGGCGCTGATCGCCGACGGTCGCAGCGACACGAAAGCTCTCACGCTCGAGGTTCGCGACCGGCTCACGGTCACGGGATCAGGTGACCTCGAGACGCGAGTCGCCCGGACGGAGGTCGGTGTCGAGTTCGACGGAGGCGTGTTCGCGTCGGGCGGATTCGGCACGTACACCTGGTTCGTCGACGGAGAACTCCCGCGCGGCCTCGAGCTCGGCGAGGACGGCACGATCAGTGGCAAGCCCACGGAGGCGGGCACGTTCCGCGTCACCGTGTCCGTCACGGACGCAGAGAGCCGCCGAGCGCTCTATACGGCGAGGTTCATCGTGGCCGAGCGCCTCGCGATCAAGAGCGCGATCCTGAAGCCCGCGAAAGTCGGGCGCTTCATGAGCCGAAAGGTCGCAACAGTCGGAGGCGTTGCCCCGATCCAGACCAAGCTCAAGCGCGGCCCGCTGCCCAAGGGAGTCTTCTTCGACCGTCTCGCGGGAGTCTTCGTCGGCACGCCCACGAAGGCCGGCACCTGGAAGATCCGTGTCGAGGTAATCGACTCGCTCGGGGTCAAGGCGACGCGCGTCGTCGTTCTCGCGGTCCTGCCCTAGCCCTCGCGCAGGCCCCGCACCTTTCACAGTCCGGGTGGCCGCGCGTTCCGCAGAGGGATAGAAGCCGCGCGGTCGAAGTGACGCCGGATGACCATCTGGACCTATCTGTTGCTGGCCGCCGGCATCCTGGTGCTTCTCAACGTGCTGTTCGTGGTCTTGCTGGCAGTCGCAAATCGCTCCGGACACGAATCCGACCTACACAACGGCTGACCTTTCGGTCTCGCGTCGAGGCGGGAACCTGCCGCGCCGAGCCGGCGAGGTGATCGCGTCCGCGCAGGCCTAGCGAGCTCGGGATCGTCGCGTCCGACTTTTCGAGAAAGTGCGTCGGTGTGTCCTCGCGGGGTGGAACGCGTCGAGGGCAGTGATGATCTGTCCGTAACGCATTGTCGGAAGTCGCGGGCGGAGTTACACTCGGCCGCTTCGTTTCTTTCGCGAAGGAGGGTCCAATGTTGCGGTCGGCCCATCGCCCACTGTTCTGTGTCGCGCTGGTCTTGCTCCTGGCCATGGCGATCCCCGTGGTTCTCGCGCTTCCGAGCACGGCGACGAGCGGCACGTCGCAGCGACCCGTGTACCAGCCCCCGCTGAGCTACTACCTTGCGCTCGGGGACTCCATGACGTACGGCGTCCAGCCAACCAAGGCGAAGCCGGGTGCTCGACCATCGGATTTCAAGACCGGCTACGTCGACGTCTTCGCGGTACGCCTCCGGAAGCTCGCGCCCCAGATCAAAGTCGTCAACTACGGGTGCCCGGGAGAATCGACCGTGACGTTCACTCGAGGCGGCTGTCCCGCCTTCACGGACGGGATCAAGCTCCACGACGCATTTCGAGGCTCGCAGCTGAAAGCCGCAGTGTCCTTCTTGCGAGCTCACCGCGGGGAGGTCAGCCCAGTGACGCTCACATTGTGGGGAAACGACTGGTTGCCGTTCCTCCTGGACACGTGCAAGGGCAACGTCGCGTGTGTCCGCAAGCGCGGCCCCGCTGTGATCGCATCGATCGGGTCGCGGTTGGCATCGATCGTTCGTCAGCTTCGAGCGGCCGCGCCGACCTCCGAGATCATCGTGACCGGGGCGTGGAACCCGGATCCCACTCACCTCGCGCAACTAGCGCCGATCTACCGCTCACTCGACGCCTCCATCGCACGAGCCGCCACGTCATCGGGTGCTCGAGTCGCGAAGATGCTGCCCGTGTTCAACCCGCCTCGGAACGGGCAGGCTCGGCTGTGCTCGCTCACCTTCATCTGCTCGAAGGGGGATCCCCATCCGACCGACGCCGGGTACCGCGTGATGGCAGAGGCCCACATGGCCGCGTCTGGCTACCCGCGGAAGTAACCCTTCCGTGCGCCAGTCGCGCCGGTCATCCTCCCGGGCAGATCGGCTCGAAACAACGCAGCTGCAAACAATGGGTTAGAGCACGAGAGACCGCTCGTCAGGAACCGAGCCTTGACCATTGACAGTGCGACACACGATCGTGAAGCTTGGAAAAAAGGGGAGGGAACATGCAACGCATCGTCGGCCTCGTACTTGTCCTGACCAGCGTGCTCGTACTCTCGGCGGGTATCTCCGTTGCCGGGGCCAGCACGAAATTCAGCTCCACGGAGGAAATCACCGGCAACGACCTCGTCCTCGACTTCGAGGAGGGGAGCATGAAGAGGTTCGCGTCCGTTGACTACCGGCTCGATGGAGCGGTGCTAGCGGTCTACTGCGACGGACAAGGCGGTGCTCTCCTCTTCGACACAGTTGCGCTTACGCCTGACGCCAAAGGACGGGTAAGCGGGACGCTCACGCTCGATCTAGGCCCGTCCGGCTCGCTGTGCGAGCCACACTACGTCGAGTACACGGACGTGACGCTCACGAATCTCACGACGGGTCACGTGTACCGCCTCGATTCGATCAGCCAGGGCTCCCCGTAGACGCGCTCAACAGCGAGGCTTATAACGCGCCCCATACGGAGCTTGAACGTCCCTGCTATCGGCCGATCTCTGCGCCGCGGGTGTGCACCGGTCCACCCGCGCCAGGTCTGCGCGAGGTCGTCGAAATACTCGTTCAGAGAAGCGTCAACTCCGCCGACGATCCCTGCTGCCTGAGTGGCCGGCCGCATAGCTGGAGTGCTTCTTCCGTTGATCGCGCCGACGACCGGGTACATGAGTACCTCGGGAGGTTCAACAAAGGGGGAGAGATGGAAGCTTCAGGCTCGATCGTGGGCGTGTCTCGCTCTACGCCTGCCAAACCCAAGCGCCGCACGGACTGGGCGCTCATAGTGCCGTTCGTGAGCGCCGTGCTCGCGTTCTATGGGGCCTTCGGCTTCGCCGTGTACAACCTCTTCTCACTCGTGTTCTAGCCGTCGGTTGCAAGCGTGAGAATCTCCGTTTAGTCTCCTCACGCCCCGCCGCCGCAATGCTGACGTACCTCCCCGCGATAGTCGCCCTCTGGCTCGCCTTCGACCTGTTCGTCGTGCTGTGGATGGGACGTCGCTCGGCCGTCTCCCAGTAGCAACTCGACCTGAGGATCCGGAGAGCCGCCTTAGATGTATCTTGAGCAGACGAAGCCGAACTCGCGCCAGTGGTGAGGTTGCGTGGGCACCTAGGAGGATGCGACCGCGTAGAGCCTCCACGTTCCCGGTACGCCTTTGAGGTCGTGCTCGCCACGATCCTCAAAGACGAAACCCGACCCTGCGACGAGGTCTTTGACCGTGCTCGAGACGAGGACCTCGCCGGATGCCGCCAGGGATGAGATGCGAGAGCCCGTGACGACCGATATTCCGGCGATCTTCTCACCGATGACTTCGCACTCGCCCGTGTGGACCCCCGCACGAACCTCGATACCGAGCTCGTTCGCGCCTTCCACAATCCTGCGCGCGCAGGCAATCGCTCGTGCTGGCCCGTCGAAGCGGCAGAAGAACCCGTCCCCAGCCGAGTCGAGCTCGGTACCCCGGTACCTCCCGAGCTCGCTCCGGACATGAGCGTGGTGACGTTCGAGCACATCCCGCCAGCCGCGGTCCCCGAGCGCTGCCGCCCGTTCGGTCGAGCCGACAAGATCGGTGAAGAGCACGGTCGCCAACACGGAGTCGGGCACCGACGGGACCACTTCGCCGCGCAGGAACGACAGCACTGCATCGGCCACATCATCCGCGTACAGCCAGACCCCCTCGCCGCCGAGCTCGACGACCGTCGCTTGCGGGATGCGAGCAGCGACGTAACGCACCGAGTCGCGATCCGATTGCCGGTGCAAGACGAGGGTTGGGACGCGTATCGAGCCCAATACAGCTGTGATATCGGTCGCCATCGCCATGCGTGCGAACTCGACCGCGGCGGCGGGGCTCGCAGCGAGTCGCCTTTCTTTAACGAACCAATCGAGGAAACCATCTTCTTCGGTTATCTCTGGATCAAAGAGGGCCCGTGCGAACGACTCGAGGTGGTCACGCTCTCCCCACGAGGTTCGCCATCGTCGTATCCACTCCAGTGCCTGCTCTTCTGTTGGCCCGAAGGCGTAAGAGTCCGATCGAAGCCCACGCGCGCTCGGCCTGAAGAGAACAAGGCGATCGCACCGCTCGGGAAATGAGGCTGCGAACAGGGCGCAAACATTCGCCGACACATCCCCGCCGAATATCGTTGCTCGCTCCTGCTCTATCGCGTCGAGGACGGCGTTGAGGTCGTCCACTCGTGACTCGAGGGTCATATTGGATGGCCGATCAGAGAGTCCCGTGCCGCGCGGGTTGAAGACCACCACTCGCGCCTCCTCCGAGAGACGCCGCAGGAAGGATGCAGCGCGCGGCAACTCCCAAAGGGAGTAGAGGTTGGTCACCGGAGGCACGTAGACCAGTGTCTGAGGCCCATCGCCGACGACTTGGTATGCGATCGCGACGCCTCCTGATCGAGCGTAGTGAACCTCTGGCATGTCCATCCGCGGAGTGTCCCACGCCTAGAGAGGCAGTGGCTTCATGAGGCCTGGGCTACCCCGCCTCCTGCTTCGCCAGACTCGCTGCGATCTCCGCGAAGTGTATGCCGCCGCCGTCTCGTCGTCCTCGGATAGCGCCTGCGTAGCGGCAAGCGAGGCGTCCGCGCACAGTTCGGCTTGCGCCGCTTCTGCTCGCGCTTGTTCTGCCAAGGGCGAACTCGATCGCCCCGCCGGCGTGTCAAGCACGTCAGCACGCCGCGTGGTGCTTACTTAGTCTCGGCGGCGTAGGAGACGAGCCGGTCGGTCAGCTCGCTCGGACGGCTGAGGCTGATGTAGTGGCCGCCGTCCATCTCGTCGGGGTCGATGCCGAGGCGGTCGGAGGCGTGGCGGCGCGCCCATGCCGCCGAGAACATGCGATCGTCGCGGCACAGGAGGTATCTCGTCGGGGTGTCCGGCCAGGCATCGAGGGGCCACGGCTCCCGCAGCGCCTTCGATATCTCGTCCCGTTCCCGCCTCTTCGCCTCGGCCGCGAGCGCTGGAGGTACGTCGTGGTAGAAGACGTCGTCGTACCCGCTCGCCTCGTAGCCGGTGTTCGCCCACCAGTCCGCGAAGAGTTCCCCTGGTGAAGGGATCATTGCCGCAACGAGGACGAGGAGGTCGACGGAGATGTGACTGCAGACGATCGGCGCCGTAAAGCCGCCGAGTGAGTGGCCAACGACGACGACTTCGCGACGGTCCCCGACTGCCCGCAC
This sequence comes from uncultured Actinomycetes bacterium, assembly GCA_963850485.1. Taxonomy (GTDB): domain Bacteria; phylum Actinomycetota; class Thermoleophilia; order Gaiellales; family Gaiellaceae; genus GMQP-bins7. The sequence goes on from CAWKLR010000003.1 coordinate 6,863, forward strand.
GACGGCGTCGGTGTACTCCGCCCAACCGGCCGACTCGTCCTCGCTCGGGAGATTGACGGCGACAGCGTCGTGCCCGCGCTCGCGCAACGCAGGCGCAACCAGGTGCCAGTCCCACGCGCTCCCACCACCTCCGTGGATCAGCGCGAACATCGCCACCGCGGCCACCGCGGCCACGCTACCCGAGATCCAGCCCAGGTGGCTTTGTCTTGAATCGGCCGAACGGTGACCCCCGCCAGTGGATTTCCGTCCCCGCGATGCGCGATTGAAAGCGATTGAGCGGGATTTGCTAGGGGAGCGCGATAGGGGATGCCGAAACAGAAAACGAAGAGTGCGGGCGGCGAGGCCGGAAAGGACACAATCGGATCAACTGAATAGACCCACTTGTGTCCTATCGGGCGAGGCGAGGACAGGACACGCTTCCTAGCGATGGAGGGAGGGAGAACCACCAGATCCCTCCCTCTGTCCTCTACTTGTCGAATGTGACCGGCAGCGGCTAGCTGCAGAAGGAGACGGACATGAGGAGCACGAGCGAGGCGATCACGCTCCGCTTCCCTGATGGGAGTTGGGAGTACTGCGGCACAGAGAGAGTGCCTGACGCTGGCGACACTCTTGTGCGAGCGGGCGTTACGTGGATCGTCGTCGGCGTAACGGAAGCGGTCGACGACCACCGAGTCGTAACCATGGCGCTACCGCCGTCGGAGATACGACTCCCGAGCGTGGCGGGAGGAACCGCTCGAGGGTGAGCTACGCATCCAGCTCGAAGAGCCGGCTGGAGAAGATGGTTCGGAATCCGAGCCGCTCGTAAACGCGGTGCCCCATCGGCGAGGAGCCGAGGACGGCGAACGTGGCTCCGGTGCGCGCCGCGTGGCGCATCGCTTCGTAGGTGATCGCGGCACCAAAGCCACGTCGGCGGGCGTCGGGCCGCGTGCAGACGAAGTAGATGCCTGCGGTCGAGTCGGTCAGCAGGGTGGAGGCGGTGGCGACAGGATCGTCTGCCACGGTGCCGACGAAGTGGCGCCATCGACTGTGTGGTTCGAGTCCAATGATGGCGAAGACGCTGGCGACCCAGTCGGCCTCCTTGGGCCCCTCACCGAACCCAGCGGCGAGAACCTGGCGGTACTCGTCGAGGGCAGAGGAGTCCTCAACAGGCGTGACCTGCAGCTCGGTGGCCGTGGGCATGTCAGCCAAGGGAGCGAGCTGTGCGGCCATCGCAGGTTCATCGCCCCCGTCTTCGAAGCCCGCGTCCAGAAGGAGACGCGGGAGATCGTGAGGATGCATCCCTGGGATCCAGTGCCACGAGCCCGGCAGGGAGCGCTGCCGCAGTGCATCCCGCCACTCCTCCACCAAGAAACCGCTCCGCCCTTCGGAGGCGGTGCATCGGACAACCGCGTTGTGGTACCCGATCGGCGAACCCCCGATCGTCCACGCGATCTCGTCGTCTAGCCGTTCGACGGCGCCGCCAGCTCTCCCCATCGACAGTAGGAACTCGACGAAGTTTGTCTCGATGAGGTCAGCGGCCTGGGCGCTCATTGACTCAGTCTTGACCGCATCGTCGCACGAGCCGCGCCACGCTAGGCGAGCGGCGCGGACGGGGACGGGGACGGCTGAGATCGAAGGGCGAACGGTGGCAGCTCGCGTTGCGGGCTGGGCATCTGAGCGCAAAGACGAAGAAGACGATCGTGGAGTCCTTCCTGACGCCGATCAGCTGGATGTGGAAGCCGACTCCTGAAAATTGATGTATTCAGGCTGCGGGGTTTGCGCCCGCCAAGCACGCCGCCTGCAATCGCGCTGCGCTCAGTCCAACTGCTCGCTCAGCTTGAACACGGAGATCGTCCTCGGCCGGTCAGTCAAACTCGCTGGGATGGAGCGCGGAGCAGTTGCTCAGTTCACGACGGAGATTCCGTCGCTCGAGTCGTATTGGCGAGCAATCATCCTGTTCGGTCAGAACGTCGCGTCGTACAAATTCGCGCTCGCCGGAGCTCTGCTTGAGCTCGGCTCCGGACCAGAGACCGTTGGTCTCGAGGAGCTCGCGGTTCCGTTCGCGAGTCGCGTCGCGGAGCACCTCCGGACACATGACAAGCAGGGCACGTTCGAGAGGAGTCGGTTCCTCGACGCGTGCCGCGCCTTCAACCGAGGCGAGCTTGACGAAGACGGGCTACGCGACAAGACCGTCCAACTCGGCTTCGTAAACGTGATCGATGCGTTCCACGTCGTGGATCGTTCGGAGGTTGCCAGCCGGTTCTTCATCGACGAGCGTCGAGGCGGGAAGGGCATACGACTCACCGATCAGCTCCGATCAATCGTCCACGACGAACAGGCTGGCAACCTCGGCGTGGAACTCGAGGCGCGGTGGCGGCTCGTTGAGACCGCGTGGGAGCTGAACCTCCCTCGCAACCTGTTGAAAGTGGAATACGAGCCTGTCCATCACGACCTCGTCGTACCCAGACGCCGCACGGGCATCACCGGAGCGCGAGGCGCCCTCAACGGCTACCAGAAGGGCCACTGCTTCTATTGCTTCGCACCGGTCTCGATCGTCGGCGGAGACGTATCGACGTGTCATGTAGACCATGTCTTCGCCTGGTCGGCGGGGAGCGCGGTCGGTGGCGCTCCGATCGACGGCGTCTGGAACCTCGTTCTGGCGTGTCCCCGCTGCAACAGCTGGCACGAGAAGTCAGACCGCCCGCCCGCCGAGCGCTACGTGGAACGCCTTCATCGGCGAAACGAGTTCCTCATCTCCAGCCATCACCCGTTGAGGCCGACGCTCATCGCTCAAACAGGGCGAACCGAATCCGAGCGAGCGGGCACGCTGCAGAGAGCACTCGACGCGGTTTCCATCGGTGGCGCAAGGCAGGCGTGGACCGCCCCAGACGAGCTCGAGCCCGTCTTCTAAGAAGACATGTGCGACCCTCGTTCTGTGCGGACTGGGAAACTCGTTCGAGATCGCATCCCCGAGATCATCGAAGCAACGGGCGTGGAGCCGCAGGTGCGGTCACTTCAGGGTGACGAGCTGCTCGACGCCTTGATCGCAAAACTCGGAGAGGAGGCCGCCGAGCTTCGCGCCGCGAAAGACTCCGAGCGCGTCGAAGAACTGGCCGACGTTCTCGAGGTCATCGATGCGCTTGCCGCACACCTCGGCATCAGCGTTCAAGAGGTGCAGCAGACAGCGGAGATCAAGCGAGCACTACGAGGGGGCTTCGGAAAGGGTCTATGGCTGGCAACCCCGAGCAACGACGCGGGGAACTAGAGCCTCAGTTCCCCCTGCGGTGGGTATCAATGCTCACGGGCCACGATCTCCAACATCGAGAACACCCTTTGGCCGCGACTCAACCTCGCAGACTTGACCTTCCACCGGCACCACGTCGACCACACGCCCACCGGCGAGCGGTATCGCATCGTGGCGGCACTTCGACAACGCGGTGCTCGGGGTCAGGTGAGCGAGTTCTCGGCGGCGCGAAGGAAGCTGCCGAAGCATTCAGGCGGTTGCCCAGCCTCCGACCTAGCGTTCCACAGCGCTCGGAGAACGCAGGGGGCGAGCGACGCACATCTGCTGGGCCGCGCGGAGGTGGGCGGTGCCCGAGAAGTCCGTATGGATCTCGTCGCCTCCGAAGTTGTCGGCGGTGAGCTGCTAGCCAGGGAGGATGTCAGTGGCCGCGTGCCGCCCGCAGAGGTACACCGGGTCGGCGATCGCCCCGTGTTCGACCTGCGAGCGTGGGAGCTTCGTTGGGACGTACATCTCCTCAACCGAGATGTGATTGCCGCGGGTTCCTTCGGGGATCAAGTTCTTCGCCACGAGCACGGTCACCACGTCGCGGTCGCCTTCGAAGTCGAAGACGAGGGCGGCCGACACGAAGACAACCCCCAGCGCGACGCCAGCCCACAGGACCCGCGTGATGAGGGAACCGAAAGCCGCCTCATGTACCGGAGTGTAGGGCGGGTAGAAGCTGGATTATCGAATCCGTCAAGTCCGTGCCCATGCAAGATACGAGGCGTCCTGCGTGGCCCCGGCCCGCGTTCGAGAGGCTCTAGCGAGCTGAAATCGCGGTGCCCGGAGCCACGTAGGGCATTACCTCAGAAGTGATTCGTGTACGAGAGAAAGCGCCAGCCGTCAGCAGTGGTGAGCAGTTGATAGCTCGTCCAGCTGTCTCGCAGCACGTCCCCCTCCTCGTCCACGGTGTTCCAGTTCACTGTGACGAACATGGAACTGTCTCCGAGTTGGCGAGCCTCCGTCTCGACCCGTCTCCAGGTGACAACGCCCGTGAAGCGATACGCCTGAATCGCCGAAGCGAAGTGATCGCGCAGAGCGTCACGGTCGAGAAGGTGGATCGCCTCTCCTCTCCGGATCGCGACGAACGGCCAGACGCACAGGTTGGTCACACCCTCCGCGTCGCGTTCCGTGTAGCGGCACTGGTATTCGTCGAGCAGCGAATCGACCGTAGCCGTCACGTACACGACTCTCGCAGTTGTCCCAGAAACGGTCAACACGCCGCAGAGTGCAAGGTTTAGGGTGCTTTTGCCTAGCGACCCCCGCAGTCGATTTCTCTCCCCGATAGATGCCTAGATGGGCGACTGCGAGGCGACGCTGGAAGCGGAAGCCCTGCCGCCCTGAATACGGCGCGACGCATCGCGCCAAACGCAGGGCACTAGCCCCAGCGGTCGAGGCCGGTCTCCACAACTGCGCCCGGTGCCAGGAGCCCATCCTCCCCGGCCAGCAATGGGACCTAGGCCACGTCGACGGCGACCGCCTGCGCTACGCCGGGCCAGAGCACCGACACTCGCGTGACTGCAGCGAGGGTGGAAACCGAGCGACGTCTCGACACCGCAAGCTTCGCGAGATGTATCTCAACGAAGGCGGGCGACCGAGGTCGCGGGAATGGTGAACTCAGACGTGGACAGACTCGTCCAGATCCACGTCGGCCGCGGGATCTGGAAGACGGTCGCTGCGTCCGGCGTGTGACCGCGTGGCGCGTGCCTAGCGAATGCGCGTCAAGGCAAATGTCCAGGTCAGACGCAGAGTGCCCTTCCCGTACCGCTGGGTGACGTTGCGGCTCACTTTGAAGTTCCTGCCGCGCCGCATCTTGGCGCGGAGGTCGTAGGCGCCCGCGATATAGAAAGCGGGAGGATCCGCTCCGCTGCTGAGATACAAGTGATCCAGGCAGCGCATATTTGTGAGTGGCGGCGACTTCACCACGATTTCCCATGCGCTGCTGGGGTCGAACAGCATTTTTCTCACCGGCAGGGTTCGCTGACATTGTTCCGCTGGGAACTGCTGCCCTGCGCACTCTTCCGCGTTGGCTTCCTGCAAGTCCGTGCTGATCGCGATCTGTCCCTTGAGCGGAAGCGACGGATGCCTCCCTGCGTAGGCCCCTCGGAAGCCGGGGTTGGTCGCAACCAAGGGCCATTGAAGGCGGTCGCGCGGCATGGCGAGATAGAACTTGCCAGTGGCTTTGAGCTTCATCGTGATCGCTGCTCGCCCGCATGTTTGACGCGGATCTGTTTGCGGTGAGCCACCCACGATTGTGGAATCGGTGACCGTCTGCTCGATGGTCGCCTGCATCACGTAGAAAACCGAGTTGCTTGGCCGCTGCGCGAGAGCCGAGGCCGCGAGGACGCTCGCAGTCAGCAGTCCCGTCGCCGCCAGGAGCATGGCCAGCCGTCGCGTCACAACCTCTCCTCTCTCGCTCTGAAACCGGCGAGACTAGATCAGCGTCTCGCGCGTGGCGTGAACACGATCGTGACGCTTCCGCTGAACGAGTCGAAGAGTTTTGACTCGTCCTTCGTGTCCGTCACCCGGATAGTCAGCGGCTTCCCGGCGTAGAGCACGTTGAATGGATATGGCAGCCTTGCCAAAGTCGGCTTCCAGTTGGTGGATGTCACGAGAAATGTGGGACGCGTCCAATGTGCGGACACCCTGTAAGAGGAACCTGGGCCACGGCGGGTGATGTCGACGCTGCCACCGTTTGCGGTTTCGTTGAAGCCGTTTCCGCCACACACGTTCGGCGGAAACTGCTGGGACGGAGCGCTCGCACCCATACCGAATCCCAGGAGGTGTCCCCCCGCGGAGATTCCAGGTTGACTCACCTCGAAGCGTGACGACACGGTGTGCTTCCGATCGAACTGGCACGGCGGGGGTGCTCCGGGGCCGCAGGTGAGACCGTTATCGGTATATCGCACGCTACGAACCGATGTTCCCGACTGCGAGGTTGGGGATAGAGGCCCGAGCCGAGCCGACGTGAATGTGACGCGGACGCCGCGGTGGAACGAGCTCCATGTCTGGCTTGCAGACGACGTGGCCGTGTGCCGACAACCGTCGCTGCCGTTAACGATTTCCGACGTTTCCTGTTTCGTCGCCCCAGTAATGCGAACGTCGTACACGCGAACGACACTCTGTTCCGGGGCTTCGGGAGCGGCGGCTGCAACAGAGACGAGGACGGCAGCTATCAACGCAAAGAGGAACGCCAAGACACGCCGCATGTCAAGCGATCATCCGACACTTCGTCCCATCGTGTCAAGCGTAGGCGCGACTCCGCTCCCGCTCCTGCTCGATCCGTAGGTAGCTCGCGAGTTCGCCAGAGCCGGACGAGGTACAAGGCTCCGAGGACCCCCGGATCACCATCGTGTGTCTGCACTGCCTCCTGAAGACAACCCGGAGATCGGCCGCGGGCTGGACATCGGCACGAGTACGGCGTGGCGGATCTGGAGGAGAACCGCGAGTGGGTCGTCGGCGATCTCAGCCGGCTCGAGCGCGGCTAGAGCCCACGACTAGTCCGACGGGCTGGCGTCGCGCCAGTCGCGCGAATCGCGGCCCTCACACCTTCGCTCCGGACGCGAGCTTCACGGAAACGGGCACGTCGAATCCATCCTCAGTGCGATACGCCTCGAGAAGCTCGGTGAAGCGCGAGTGAATCTCACGCTGAAGTTCCTCCGGCTGACCGAGGATCATCGGGCGAATTCGTACGGCCCCCTCGAGACTTCCGTCCCAGAGCTCGTCGCCGTCAGCCAGGTCGAGACCGAACTCGACGGTATCGACCGTCACGTCGGTGAGCCCGGCGCCCTCCAACAGTGAAGCGAACTCCGCGTCGTCCGCGAACCTGAAGAAGTTCGGCCCCGCGGGAACATCGGCGGGGGGATGCGCTCCCGCAGCCACGAACGCCTCGAAGAAAATCCCGATCCAGCGACCTCGCGACGGCTCGTCCCACACGCTGAATGCAGCGCGGCCGCCGGATCGCAGCACCCGAGCGGCCTCTTCGACCGCTCGCTCAGGAGTTCCAAGGTGCAGGAGCAGGAATGCCGCGACGACCGCGTCGAACGACTCGTCCTCGAACGGCAGTGCAGTCGCGTCTCCGTGCACGAACTCGACGCCCGCGACGTGGGTGCGTGCATAGGCGAGCATCGTGTCCGAGAAGTCGACGCCAATCGGCTCTGCACCGCGCTCCGCCGCTTTCGCAGCGACGTAGCCGGGGCCTGTCGCGACATCGAGGAGCCGCGTCCCCCGGCCTGCGCCCACCGCATCGAGGAGCGGCTCTGCGACCTGCGCTGTCACGCGGCCCAAGAGCCCGTGGTAGGCGGAGGCCTCCTTCGTCGTCCAGCCGGCTTCCTCGAACGCATCGAATGCGGCGGGGTCGTACTCGGTCACGACCTGAAGTATGGAGGATCACCGGCTCGAGCGAACTAGCGCGAGCTCGCGCTACGCGACTACGGCAGGCGTTCCTGGTGGTACCTCTCCTTGTCCTGCTCGTGCCATTTCGCCTGGTAAGCCTCCGCCTCGGCGAACTCCTTCTCAGTAAGAGCCCTCGTTTCCGCATCGTCGCCGGCAGCATGCTCGCTAACGGCCATGTTGCGACGCATGGCGAGGTAGCCGATCACGACGAGCGGTACGGCGACAACGGCGATGATGGTCCACGCGATCACAACAACAACCTATCCCGATTCCCCGCCCCTGGCGGTCACGAAGTCGCCGCTCGATGTCGAGGTGGCGATCTACAAGCTCGGCTGCTTCGCCTCCCGCTCCGCAAGACTCGCGGTCACCTTCGCCACGTCCCGCAAGCTCGGCGTGCCTTCACTGAGATAGCGCACGAGCCACCGCCTCGCCGCCGGCTCAGCCTTGGGTGACCCTTGCTCGAAGTACAGATGCACGAGCTGCAGCGCGTCCTCGAGAGGCAGGTTCGGTAACTCGCGAGCCGCATCCTCGGCCATCCAGAGCGCTCGGCGCTCGATCGCGCGGCGGAAGCGGACGTGAGCGTTCGGCTGGGCGGTCAAGAACGTATGTTCCCATAGGGGTGGAAGTAAGAGGGCCGCAGCTCCCATTGGCGAAACAAGGAACCGTGGCGTCAGCCGACTACGAGCTGCTCGCGCAGCAGGTCAGCGGAACAAATGAAAAGGTCGCGGCCCTCGAACGACGGATGGCCGAGGTCGAGAGGGTCAACACGCGCTTGGAGCAGGCTGCACTGAACACCGCGCGTTCCATGGCCGAGGTTTCAAGGCATTGGGACGCCGTCTACGAGGCAATGCGCCGCGTCGAGACGGAAACCCCGGAAAGTCCGGACTCTGATAGCTCCTCGCCGACCTAAGCGACCTTTTGCACGTTAGGTTCCGAGCGTTCTGCGGTTCCCCGACCCGATGCTGTCTCGCCCCGGACCCCTGCCTTCCGGTTCGGGATGGTCCTACGAACTCAAGTGGGACGGGTTTCGCGCACTCGTCTCGACTGAGGAAGGCTTAGCCGTTCGGAGCCGACGGGGCTGGGACATGACCCCCGTGCTGCCCGAGCTTCGGGCGCTTCCCGACGGCCTCGTGCTGGACGGAGAGCTCGTCGCCTGGAAGGGGAGCGAGCCTTACTTCCCGCTCGTCTGCCGCTTCGACCTCCTCCGGCGGGACGGCGTCGATCTAACTGGTCGTCCCTATGACGAGCGCAGGTCGGAGCTCGGGGGACTGATGCCCGACGCGCCCGGCTTCTCAGGCTTCTGGCCGCTCTCCGCGAGGCCAACGAACGCCGCCACCGCGGTACCGACGGCCTCGATCGGCTTCGCGCCGGAGGCGACCTCCTCGCTGTACACCTCCTGTGCGCGCTTGAGCCGTTCGCGTCCACCCTTCGTGGCAAGCGCGTACACGGCGACCGCGAGAGCGGCGAGCTTCACTAGTCGCGTCACACCGGGAGCCTAACCCCAGCCGCACCTGGCGGTCGCATTGGCCCGACTGCCGCGGAACGCAGAGGAGGCCCGGAGGCCCCCTCGATCAATCGCGTGGGTGCGGGTTGATCAGACGATTCGGGTGTTACGCCTTGTGGACGGTGAGGTTCCCGCTTGTAACGTCGGCGTGGATGTCGCCGGGGTTATCCGAGCAGTTCTGAGCCACGTCGTCCACAAAAACCGCGATCGTGTCCGGCCCTGCGGCTCCAGACGAGCCGTTGTCAACGACCTTTGCGACGAAGTACGGGTTCGCCATGTAGACCGGGCTACCGTCGGTGATCGTGCCGCTGAACACGGCCGTCTTGCTGTCGATCTTGTTGAAGCAGGTGACGACGCCGTTCAGGAACTCACCCACACTGTTCGTGTACGCGAGCTGACCCTTGGCATCTGTCGTCGTTCCCTGAGCGTCGAAAGTCACATTTCCGGTGACGGAGCCGAATACCCAATCAACGTTGCCGGTCGCCTTCGGAGCCGACGCACCCAGCGCGACTGGCACCGCGATAGACATCGCGACAACCGCCGCCAGTCCGCTAAGAAGAATCTTCCTCACTGCTTACTCCCTTGTTTGTGGGCGATCAATGTGATCGCCGCATCCCTGGCAGCGTGCCCGCGACTCGCCTCGCCCGATAGGACACGATTGGGTCTATTCTCCGCAACGTTCGTGGGTCGGACTGACCGTCAGTCAGCTCCGGCCCGCTTCGCTGCAGGTGCCGCCGAGTCCGAAGCGGCACGTCCTGATCCCGTCAAGAGGGGCTCGCTCTACGTTGGGCGAGACTCGCCGTGACCTTGGCGACGTCCGGCAAGCTCGGTGTGCCCTCGCTGAGGTAGCGCAGGAGCCACCGAAGCGCCGGGGCCTCTTGTCATCGTGCCGCGGTCGAAAAGCGTCTGTTGCCGGCATAGCCCGAAGTGCGATGGTCAGACCGTCTCGGGAGCAACCCGTTCGCCGAGGCCCGCCAGCACCTTGACTGCAATCGAAGGACTGTCCTTCATGAGTTGGGAGAAACCCCCGCGCGTCATCACGAGAGCTCGGATTGGCGATGTCGTGACCACGGTGGCGGTGCGCGGCACGTCTGAGATGAGCGCGATCTCGCCTACCCACTCACCTGCCGCGAGGTCGCGAAGCTTCCCGCCGTCTTGAGATACGGACGCGGTGCCTTCGATCAAGATGAAGAACTCGCTCCCGAGTCGACCTTCCTTGATCATGGTCTTGCCCTCGGGCCACTCGATTTGATCGGCGAGGTTCGCGATCATGCGGAGTTCCTTCTTCGAGCAATGTGCGAAGAGCGGAACTCTGGAGATCAGTTCGACTTTTGCGTCCTTGTGGAGACGCACTGGGCGATCCTAACGGAGCACGCCGTGAAGTGTGAATGATTTCGCGACGTAGCCCTCGCCCGCCTCGGGGACCGGCTGAGAGAACACGGACTCACCCTCGGAGTCCGGCAACTAGACCCGATGACGGATTGGTGTGGAGGTGAACGAGTTGGAGCACCTCGTCGGGCGAGTGGCCTTTCGTCCGGCTCGGAAATGGGGCATGAACACAACCGACATTTAGCTCCGGGGCACGGTCGCAACGGCGAATACCGGCCACTCGCCGAGGCCTTTGAGCTCCTTTGTCCCCTTGGGCTCGAACTCGATTCCCGAGCCCGCGACCAGGTCACGCACCGTGCCGGAGACGAGCACCTCAGCCGGCTCGGCCTGCGCCGCGACGCGCGATCCGATGACCACGGCCAAGCCGGAAAGCTTGCCGTCGACGACGTCGCACTCGCCTGTGTGCACACCGACTCGGATGTCGAGGCCGAGGCTGGCGACCGCATCGCGGATTGCACAGCCGCAGCGGATTGCACGTGCTGGCCCGTCGAAGCCGGAGGCGAAGAAGCCGTCTCCGGCGGTATCAATCTCGTCACCCCGATACAGCGCGAGCTCGCGCCGGATCACCGCATTGTGCATCTCGAGCAGGTCGCGCCAGCGGCGGTCACCGAGCGCAGCAGCCCGCTCCGTCGACCCAACGATGTCTGTGAAGAGCACAGTGGTCAGAACGCGGGCAGGCGCAGGCGGTGGCCGGATTCCGGTGAGGAACTCCTCCACGTCGTCGAGAATCTCGTCCTGTTCCCCGACGAAGGGGAGGTGGTCGTCGCCGGACAACTCGATGAGCTTGGCACGCGGCATGCGTTCTGCCATGTAACGGGCACCCTCGATCGGCAGCGACCGATCGCCGGTTCTGTGGATGACGAGCGTCGGGACGTGCACCACCGAAAGAGCATGGCGAACGTCGATCTCGGAGTTCATGCGCGTCAGCGCGTAGGCGGCTCCGGGGCTGGCGCTCATCCTTAGGTACGTCGCCCACCAGTTCCGAAAGCGTTGGTCGTCGATCATGCTGGGAGCGCGCCTTTCGAGGCCGACAGGCCCTCCCCAATTCTTCCGGATGTCCTCTAGGAACGCCTCGTACTCCTCGGGCCTCTCGCCGAACGGGTAGTCCTCTGCCCACAGTCGTCTCGCATAGGCGCCGTTCAACACCAGTGCGGCCGTGCGCTCGGGATAAGTAGCTGCGAAGAGGAGGCACATCGGCCCTCCTTCGGAAACGCCCATCAGCGCGGCGCGCTCGGACCCGGCGGCGTCCATGACCGCGCGGACGTCGTCCATGCGCTGCTCGAGCGTAGGAAGCTCATGGAGGGCGACGCGGTCAGACAAGCCAGTGCCGCGCTTGTCGAACAGGATCAAGCGCGAGAAGGACGCCAGGCGTCGCAGAAACCGCGCAAAGAGAGGCTCCTCCCAGTAGTAGTCGAGATGGGAGACCCAGCCCATGACGAACACGAGATCGAGCGGACCCTCCCCCATGACCTGGTAGGCGATGTTGACGTCGCCACTCATGGCGTACTTGGTCTCCGGACTGCTCACGGCTTCCCAGTGTCCGGGATTCCGCCCTGGCGTGCTACCTCTAGCACCCGCACCCGATTCGAAGCCCTGGTCATTGAGCCAAGGTCTGAGCGCGGTTACGCTCGCCCTATGGCCAACATCCCGCGCCTCTCCAATCTCGTTTGGTTGGGCTTCGCGGCTGCGGCGGGGATGGTGATCGGCGGATTCGGTCCATGGGGCAAGGTCGTCGGACTGGTCAACACGTCGATCAGCGGAACCGATGGTTCGAACGACGGCTGGATTGTGGTCGGCGCGTGCCGGAGCTTCTTCACGAGCGGCTTGTACGTCGACCACCCATCGCCCCTGTGATCGCGTCGTCGGTGACCGCTCGCCAGAGCCGCTGCACCCGCTCGTTCGTAGGCGACCAGGTATCGACCGTCTCCTCCTCGATCCACGTTTGCAAGGCATCGGGAACATCGGCGCTGAGCCCGAACGAGATCGCCCTCGCCATCCCCACCTCGACGGCCGACTGGGCGATGACGACCGCCGGACCGTAGTGCCCCTCGTCCAGCATCGAGCGGGCGGCCGCGAACAGGTGCCGCCCTGTGATCTCGGCCAGGAAGAACTCAGCGGGACGTTTCTCGCTCACTAGAGCCCCTGCGTCTCGGGCGGGCCGTAGGTCGAGTCGGGCGGGTCTGCGCGCTCGGCGCGGAGGTGGTTCACCATCGCCACGAGAGCCGAGAAGACCAGGCGCTGCTCTCGCTCATCGAGCCCGTCCCAGATCGTGATGGCCGCGTTGAGGTCGCCGTTCTTCGCAAGCGCGAGCATGGACTCCTGCGTCCGAGCGATCCGGTGGAAGTCGTCCTCGGGCACGGCCGCGAGCGTATCGAGGCGTCGAGACCCGAGGACAACGAAGCTTCGGTTCAGCTTGTGGGTCTATCGGCGAGATGCTCGATGGACGCGTGGACGTCGAGCGTCTCTGGGTCAAGCGGCAGGAGGTGGCTGTAGGCGACCGGTTCCAGGGCGTCCGGTGCGGGTGTCCAGTTCGCCGAGAGCCGTGAGCGGCCACCGCCCGACCGCACGAACACCGACATCAGCGCCATCGCATCCACGAAAAACAGCTCGAGGTTCTCGAGCAACTGGAAGTGGGGTTCGGCGTCGTCCATGATGGCTGTCCTGCCTGGAGGATCGTTTGCTCGTGAGAGGGGAGCGCCATGACAACCCAGTCCACTCAGACCGTCCTGATCAACGGGTTTGGGGTGCTCTTCGTGATATTGAACTCGTTCGGATTGGGCCTCAGGCTCTCGGTCGGCAAGATGCTGGCAGAGGCCTTTACCCATTGGAAGATCGCCGTGTGGGCGTTGGTGATCAATTTCGTGATCATCCCGCTTCTGTTCATCGGCTATTTGCTGACGATAGCCTCGTCCATTCCTGACGAGATCAAGGTCGGGTTCTGTGTCGCAGCCCTGTGTGCAGGTATGCCTTTCGCTCCCATCCTGGCCCGGTTAGCCAAGGCGGATGTCAGCATTGCCACCACGCTGTTGGTGGTCTTGACTGCCGGAACGATTATCGCCCTCCCGCTAGGTCTGCCCCTCGCCATCGATGCGGTTGACGCGCAACTCACGACGTCGGCCTGGGAGGTTGCCTGGCCGCTGCTGGTCTTCTTGCTCCTGCCGCTGGTTCTCGGGTGCGGCTTCAGGGTGTGGTGGCCCGACCTGACGCCGGAATTGGCACAGTGGGCTGTCCGGGTTGCAATTCTGTGTCTGCTCTTCAATCTCAATTTCACGCTTGTTGCGTATTGGGATCTGTTCGTGCAGGAATGGGGTACCGAGAGCTACATCGCGGCCCTTGCCGGGCCATTCATCGGCCTCGGGTGTGGCTACCTTCTCGTTTCCAGTCTTCGAGTCAAAGACGTGGGAATCAGGCATGCGGCCGAGGCGACCACGGCGGTACGCAACATCGCTCCGATGCTCCTGATGATGATTTATCCCTTTGCAGCCGACCCGCTGGTGACGGTGTCGATCACCATCCTCAACACGGTCGGCATCACGGTCGTTCTACTGTTCGTCCTGATGTGGAGGCGTGCTGCTTCGCCATCGGACCGCGCAACAACCAGCCAGCCAGCAAGCTAAGGGCTGCCCCGCCGCTTAGGACTGAGTTGGCCGCCGGGGACTAGGCCCGTAGAGCCGCGTCGAAACGATGGGGGAACCGGTGGGGGAACGCCCTGCCGTTTCCGTGGGTTCCCGTGGTTGCCGTCCCGCTCAACCATGCGGTTTCGGCTCTACCACGGGGCCCCAGAAGGCCCATACGGGATTCGAACCCGTGCCGCCGCCGTGAGAGGGCGGTGTCCTAGGCCACTAGACGAATGGGCCGAGCGCCGTAGGGTAGCGAACCCCGACGCGTGCTCGTCGGCGGCTAGAACGCGGACTCGGGCTCGCGCGTGTCGAGTCGATCCTCGAACCCGCGCCGGATCGCCTCGCCGCTCGCGAGCACGTCGTCGTATCGCGCCCGGCGTGGGGGAAGCTTCACGAGCCTGACGTTCTCGTCGCGATCGCCGTGACAGCGCGCGTATGCGGCTGCCTCGTCGAACGCCCGTAGACGATCTCGTTTGCGCTGTCCCCACACACTCGGGGACCTAGCAGAAGAACGCCGGAAAGGAAACCCGCGTTCGGCGTTCCGATCCGCAGTTTGCGGCGAAAGCCTCGAGCCGTTAGTAGTAGCCGTAGCCGGGTTTGCAGCTCCATGGGCTCCAGTCTCGTCCCGAGACCACGAAGTACCTGTGAGCGGCGAGTGCCTGCTGGTGCGCCGTTTGGCCGTGGCCGAACAGGCGACGTTCGCTCGAGCCCATCTGGAACAGACCAAGGTATTGGCCGTTCTGCGCATGCGTCGAATGACGGGACTCGCACCACGACACCTTCAGCGCCTGGCCACAGTAGCGTCGGCCGAAGACGCGGCAGATCGCGACCTTCGGCGGAGCCTTGGCGAGTCGTCGCAACTCGCGCCGCTCGATGGCGCGGCGAAGCGCTGCGATCGTCCTCGTCACGCGAGCGAGACGCACCCTCGCTCGTCGCAGCTTCGTGTTCGCGATCTCCTGGTGTTCCGAGGAGCCGAGCAGGGAGCGGTGGTTCTCGAAGAAACGGATGACCGAGCGGTGCTTCCGCGCCACCGAGAGCTTGCTCTCGAGGCGCGCCTGCAAGGAGGTGGCCGGTTGCTCTGCTCTTACCGTTCGAGGCGGGTCGGCCGACTGCTGCGAGCCCTCCGCTTTCGCTACCGCAGAGACCTGTGTCGCCAAAATGAGCACGCACAAGCCAACGAATAGGGCTTTCAGGATCGAACCTCCTTGACGACAGGGGCGCGGCCCGCCCAAGAGGGGCCGCTCGTGTCACGCGAAGGATCACCGTACACGAACGCGCACGAGCTACGGCCGAACGCGTTACAAAATGCTTAGAAAGCCTGTTACGAGCGTAACCTTCGAAGACAACGCGCCGGGCTGCGATGCAATTTGGCTGCGGGACAGGGATTCGAACCCCAACTTCCTGGTCCAGAGCCAGGCGTCCTGCCGTTAGACGATCCCGCAACGGCTGGCCCAGTTTAGAGCATGGCTTAGAGCATGCTCCGCGGTCCTTATGAGCCGTCCGGACCGCCGATCTCCAGGTGATAGACGGGCACCAGCCGCTTCTCGGCCTCGGTGTCGATCTGCGCGACGACCTCGACGTAGGGCTCGAGCCCGGAACCGCGCAGCTTGGCTTTGAGCAGGCCGTCCACCTGGTAGATCCCCGACGAGTTGTTCATGACGATCTCGACGCGGATCGGGCGCGCCTGGCCGTCGCCGATGCGGACCTCGTCGATCGCGGCCGCGGAGAGCGAGTGGATGGACACGGAGCCTCGCTCGAACGGAATCCTCGAACGGCCCTTGGCCATGTCGAGCGCGTCCGCGACGCGCAGGATGCCGGCCTCCACGGAGAGGGGCTCACCGTCCGCCCGGTGGCTCGTGATCGCCTGCAGCACCTCGGAGACGACGACCGTTCGGTCCGGCTCCTCGTAGATGTCCTCGAGCAACTCCCGCATCTTGGGCTCGGCGAGGAAGAGGCTCCAGTCCTCGTGATCTCGACGATGGACGGACATGCCGATGTCGTGCAGGAGGGAGGCGAGCACGACGACGACCTCGGACTCCTCGGCGGTCAGCCGGTAGTCGTGCACGAGCGAGGGCTCCACACCGTGCTTGGTCAGCTGCCGCAGGAGCTTGAGGGCGATGTTGGCGACGATCTGGACGTGCACCCATGAGTGGTCGTTGATCTCGAGGCGCGCGACCGCGTTCACGTTCGCTACATGCCACCAGGCCTTGATCTGATCGTCCGCCTGGATCCGCTCGAGCACCCGGCGGAGCTTTCGGTTACCGCGTGCCGGAACGCGGAGATGCATCGCTGCAACAGCCTCGGTCGGACTGAGCAGCGTCGCGTATGCGCTCTCGATCGCGATCGACTCCTCGATCACCTCGTCGATCGCCTGGTCGGCGTCGCCCTCGCTCATGCGGGAGAGCCTAGACGGTGCTCGTCACGGGTCAGGCAACGTCCGCCGCCCAGTCTCCGTACAGACGGGTGTACGCGCCGCCGCCGGCCATCAGCTCGTCGTGCGTGCCTCGCTCGACGATGCGTCCGTGGTCGAGGACGACAATGAGGTCGGCGCGGCGAATCGTGGACAGGCGGTGTGCGATGACGAACGCTGTTCGCCCTGCCAGCAGGTGACGCAGCCCTCGCTCGATCCTGCGCTCGGTACCGATGTCGACGGAGGACGTCGCCTCGTCGAGGATCAGGATGTGCGGGTCGGCGAGCAGCGCGCGGGCGAACGCGACGAGCTGCCGCTGGCCCAGCGAGAGGCGGAAGCCACGCTCTCCGAGCTCCGTGTCGTATCCCTGCGGTAGCTCACCGATGAAGCCCTCTGCCCCGACCGCCTGGGCAGCGGCCTCGATCTCGGCCCGGCTGGCCGACGGGCGGCCGAAGGAGATGTTGTCCGCGACCGTGCCGGCGAAGAGGAAGCCCTCCTGGGGAACGATGCCGAGCCCATCTCGGAGCGACGACTGGGTGACGTCGCGCAGGTCGTGGCCGTCGATCGTGATCCGTCCGAATCGGGGGTCGTAGAACCGCGCGAGCAGCTTCGCGATCGTCGACTTGCCCGCGCCCGTGTGCCCCACGAGGGCGACGGTGGTGCCGGGTGACACGTCGAGGTCGAAGTCGTGCAGGACGTCCGGGAGCTCCCCGTACCCGAAGCGGACGTGATCGAAGTGGACATGGCCGTCGATGGAGGGAAGCGCGTGCGCGTCAGGCGCGTCCACGACCTCGGGCTCCTCGTCGAGGACCTTGATGATGCGATCGAGCGCAGCCGTCGCGGACAGGAACGTGTTGTAGAGCTGGGACAGCTGCTGCACCGGATCGAAGAAGTTCGCCAGGTACAGCGTGAAGGCAAGGAGCGTTCCGACGGTGATGCTGCCGTCGATGACGAGCGCGCCCCCGAAGCCGAGGACGATCGCGGTCGCCACCGAGGAGAGCACGTCGACGGCCGGGAAGTACAGGCCGTTCAGGATGACGGTCTCGTAGTTCGCGGCCTTGTAGCCCTCGTTGACTCCGCGGAAGCTCGCCTGGCTGGTCGGCTCACGCGTGAACGACTGCACGACTCGCATGCCCGAGATGTCCTCGGCGAGGGTGGCGGTTACGAGCCCGAGGCGTTCTCGTACGCGCTTGTATGCGCGATTCGAGCGAGCCCGAAACCACGCGGTCGCAGCGCCCATCAGCGGCAGCACGAGCAGCGTCGCGAGCGCGAGCCGCCAGTCGAGCAGGAAGAGGACGATCGCGGTGCCGATCAGGACCAGGCTGTTCTGAACGAGGCTGGAGAGGCCGTCGGTGACCAGTTGGTCGAGCGCCTCGACGTCGTTGGTTATCCGGCTCACGATCGCGCCCGTCCGGTTGCGCTCGAAAAAGCCGAGCGAGAGTCGTTGCAGGTGGCGGAAGAGGCGGATGCGGAGATCCGCGAGCGCTCGCTCGCCGACCCAGCCGGTGAAGTAGGTCTGGAGGCCGGAGAGCACGAAGGCCGCGATCCCCGCGGCGATGAAGGCGACGACGACGATGGTCAGTGTGCGGAGATTCCCCGCGGTGATTCCGTCGTCGACCGCGAGCTTCGCGAGGTAGGGCGGCATGAGCGCGACGACGGTGTAGGCGACGAGCGTGACGATTGCGACCGCCGCGCGGCCCCGATAGGGGCGGGCAAGTCGCACGAGAACGCCGAGCCGCCGCCGCGTCTGCCGCCAGGTCCAGTCGTCGACCTGGGCGGAACGGTCGTCGGTGAGATGGCTTCCCGCCTGCCAGACCTTCAATTTCCGACCTTCAGACGGGGCACCCCGGCCCACCACCCACTGCGAGCATAACGTGGGAACGCGTACGTCTGGGAGACGTGTTCGTGCCAATTCTGTGCCGAAGCGGGCGGGCGTCCGACAGCCGAACTCGCGAATCGGCGAAGGCTCCCGATCATCCAGCGACGACCTGCTGGAGGAGACCGTGCTCATGGATCTCCTGGAAGAGCGCACTCTCGGCGAGGAGCTCCGCCTGCGTGCCGCGCGCGAGGATGCGGCCGTTCTCGAGTACCGCGATCTCGTCTGCCAGCGCGATCGTCGAGAGCCGATGGGCGATGATGATCGTCGTCCGGCCGCGCATCACCTCGCGCAGGCCTGCACGAATGCGCGCCTCCGTGGTCGCGTCCACCGACGCCGTGGCGTCATCGAGAACGAGGATGCGCGGGTCGATGAGGAGCGCGCGGGCGATGGCGATGCGCTGCCGTTGTCCCCCGGACAGCGTGATTCCGCGCTCACCGATCACGGTCTCGTAGCCGTGGGGCAGGTCTTCGACGATGAAGTCATGGGCCTGCGCGGCGCGCGCCGCGGCCTCGACGGCCTCGTGCGGAGCGTCGGGTAGGCCGAACGCGATGTTGTCGCGTACCGACGCCGAGAAGAGGAACGGATCCTGGGAGATCACGCCGATCTCGCGACGCAGGGATCGACGCTGGACCTCCTTGACGTCGGCACCGTCGACGAGCACACGGCCGCTTGTCACCTCGTAGAAACGTGGGACGAGCGCGGCGAGAGTGGTCTTGCCGGAGCCGGTTCGACCGATCAGCGCGAGAGTGCGGCCGGCCGGGATCTCGAGGTCGACCTCTTCGAGGACGAGACGACCGGGCTCGTATCCGAAGTCCACACTCTCGAAGCGAACGTGGCCGGGCCCAGCCGGGAGCGGCCTCGCCTCCGCACGGTCGGCGATCTCCTCCGGCTCGTCCAGAACCTCGAAGATGCGCTCGCCCGCCGCGGTCGCACGCTGCGCCTGACCGACCCACATTCCGAGCATGCGGAGCGGCATCACGAGCATGGCGAGCAACAGGAAGAAGGTGAAGAAGTCGCCCGTGGACATCGTTCCGTCGACCACCATGCGCCCGGCAACGAGAAGAACGGCAGCCTGGGCTATCAGTGGGAGAAAGCTGAGCAACGGCACGTAGAGCGCGCGCTGACGGTTGGCCGCGAGCGTGCGTTCGAAGACCGAGTCGGCCGCCTGAGCGAACTGCTCTCCCCGACGCTCCTCCTGTGAGAACGACTTGACGACGTGCACACCGACGATGCTCTCTTCGGCAACCGTCGAGACATCTGCGAGCTTCGCCTGCACATCGCGAAGCACCGGATGCGAGACGCGGCTGTAGCGCTGTGCGATGAGGACGATCGCCGGTGTGATCGCGAGCGAGACCAGAGCGAGCTGCCAGCTGTAGACGAAGAGCACAGCCGAGACGACCACGATGGTCACCACGTGCTGTGCGAAGAAGATGAGCCCGTATCCGAGGAAGAAGCGCACGGACTGCAGGTCGATCGTCGCTCTGGACATCAGCTGCCCCGTCTGGCTTCGGTCGTAGAAGCCGAACGAGAGGCGCAGGAAGTGCGCGTAGAGCTCGTCGCGCATGTCGTACTCGACCGCGAGGGCCTGCCTTCCGGAAAGCAGCCGCCGCCCGAGCATGAGCGCGCCGCGTACGAGGCCGAGCGCCACGATCGCGCCGATCCACCACATGACGACTGTCGTGTCCTGGTCTCCGTCGAGCTCGTCGATCACGAATCCGATGAGGACCGGAACGAGGATCCCTGCTACCTGCGATCCGATCGCAAGCACCGACGAGACGGCGAGCGAAGCACGGTACGGGCGGAGGAATCCGAGCAGGCGGACAAATGTCCGCCGCGCGGATCGAGGTGGCGTCGTCGAGTCCTCCTCAGCCGTCACGGCTCGTAGGGTACGGATCGTGCTGGAGGCAGTGCCGAACGTTTCCGAGGGGCGCGATGCGGGCGCGATCGAAGAGATCGGACACGCCTTTGCGAGCCGCGCGAAGCTCCTCGACGTCCACGCGGACGCGGATCACCACCGCTCGGTCTTCACGCTGGCCGCGGAGGCGCCGGCCCTCCTGGAATCGCTTCTGGCCGGCATCGCTCGCTCGCTGGAGCTCGTCGACTTGCGCGTGCACGACGGTGTCCATCCCCGGGTCGGCGCAGTCGACGTCGTTCCGCTCGTCCACCTCGTACCGTCGGAGATCGCGCTGGCCGAAGACACCGCACTCGCCCTCGCCGACCGCGTCGGCACCGAGCTCCAGCTCCCGGTGTTCCTGTATGGAACGGTCGGTGAAGGCAGGCGGCCGGCGTTTTTCCGCTCCGGAGGCATCCTCGAGCTCGAGCGTCGCCTGCTGGCACGAGAGCTCCGGGTGGACGCCGGCCCGTCGAGGCTCGATCCTCGCGTCGGCGCGGTCCTCGTCGGAGCGAGGCCGCCGCTCGTTGCCTACAACCTCGATCTCCGCACCGCTGATGTCGAAATCGCGCAGGCGATCGCAGCGTCGATCCGCGAGTCGGGAGGCGGGATGCC
Organism: uncultured Actinomycetes bacterium; assembly: GCA_963850485.1. GTDB lineage: Bacteria > Actinomycetota > Thermoleophilia > Gaiellales > Gaiellaceae > GMQP-bins7. The sequence goes on from CAWKLR010000003.1 coordinate 27,828, forward strand.
AGGCGTGCAGGCAATCGGGCTCGAGCTGAAGCTCGCGGGGCGGGTCCAGGTGAGCATGAACGTCCTCGATCTGGAGCGCTCGCCGCTCCACGAGGTGGTGGAACGAGTCAAGCAGGAAGCGGCCTGGCGTGGAGTCAGGGTGCTCGACGGCGAGCTCGTCGGTCTCGTCCCCGAGCGCGTCTTGGTCGACGCGAGAGCGGCCGGTGACACCATCCCCGGAGTGGACGAGTCGCGCGTGCTCGAGCGAGCCCTCGCGTCGGCTCGGATCTAGACTCGCAACGTGCCGCGATCCCTGATCCTGACGGGAGACGATCTCACGCTCGAGGATGTGTGGAACGTCGCCGTCCACGGCGCGAACGCAGAGATCGGAGACATCGCGAAAGCCCGCATGATCGCCGCGCGCGAGCTCGTCGACTCGATGATGGGCGAGCACACCTACGGTGTGAACACAGGGTTCGGTCGTTTTGTGACCGCGCGCATTCCGGAGGAGCTGGCGGACGAGCTCCAGCTACGACTCCTCCGTAGCCACGCATGCGGCGTGGGAGAGCCCTATCCCGACGATGTCGTCCGGGCGGCGATGTTGCTTCGTGCGAACGCGCTCGCGAAGGGCTACTCGGGCGCCCGCGTCGAGACCGTCGAGCTACTCGTCGAGTGCCTGAACCGCGGCGTCCTGCCGGTCGTGCCTGCGCGCGGGTCGGTGGGGGCGAGCGGAGACCTCGCCCCGCTCGCCCACCTCGCGCTCCCGCTCGTCGGCGAAGGCGAGGCAGTGGTCGGCGGCCAGGTGCTGGACGGGGCAGCTGCGCTGCGCCGGGTCGGGCTCGAGCCGATTCGCCTGGTGAGCAAGGAAGGGCTCTCGCTCGTGAACGGGACGCAGTTCATGGCGGCGATGGCCGCGCTCGGCGTCGTTCGGGCACGGCGTCTGGCTCAAACGGCCGATTGCGCCTGTGCGCTTTCGTTGGAGGCTCTCCAGGGGTCGAGGACGAGCTTCGCGCCGGCAGTCCATCGCTCGCGCCCGTTGAAGGGCCAGCAGGAGGCAGCCGCGAACGTGCTTCGCCTGCTCGAAGGGATCCGCGATCATCGAGTCGCATCGCTGGTGCGACCGGGTCCAGGATGCGTACTCACTCCGTTGCGCCCCGCAGGTGCACGGCGCCTGTCGTGACCTGCTCGACTACGTCGAGGCGACCATCGTGGTGGAGCTGAACGCCGCCACTGACAATCCGCTCGTGCTCGTCGACGAGGGCCTCATCGTGTCGGCGGGCAACTTCCACGGACAGCCGCTGGCCTTCGCGCTCGACGTGCTCGCGATGGCAGTGGCCGAGCTCGCGAGCATCTCGGAGCGGCGCATCGAGCGGATGGTCAATCCAACGCTCTCCGACGGGCTGCCGCCGTTTCTCGTGCGCGAGGGCGGCCTCAACTCCGGGTTCATGATCCCGCAGTACGTGGCGGCCGCACTGGTCTCCGAGAACAAGGTGTACGCCCATCCGGCGAGCGTCGACTCGATTCCGACGAGCGCGGGGCAGGAAGATCACGTGTCGATGGGCAACGCCGCGGGGCTGAAGGCTCTGCGCGTGCTCGACAACGCGGAGCGGACGCTGGCGATCGAGCTTCTCGCAGGCACGCAGGCAGTCGAGTTTCTGGCGCCGCTCCAGCCGGGTGAAGGTGCGCGCAGCGTTCACGACCTCGTTCGCTCGGTCTCGTCGAGACTGGTCGACGACCGCTCGTTGAGCTGGGACATCGAGCAGATCGCGACCGCGATTCGCTCGGGCGAGGTCACTGCCGCCGCGGAAGAGAAGATCGGAGCGATTGCATGACCGACCTCGCGACCGTGGACGCCGCTGTCGAAGCCCTGGCCGGCGATTTGACCCGGATCCGGGCGCCGCGTGGATCAGCGCTGAACGCGCGCTCCTGGCAGACCGAGGCTCCGCTGCGGATGCTGCTGAACAACCTCGACCGCGAGGTCGCGGAGCACCCCGAGAAGCTCGTGGTCTACGGCGGTACCGGCAAGGCTGCGCGCAATCACGAGGCGCTCAAGACGATCGTGAAGACACTCCTCCGGCTCGGGGACGACGAGACCTTGCTCGTCCAGAGCGGAAAGCCGGTCGGCGTCTTCAGGACCGGGGAGTGGGCGCCGCGCGTGCTCATCGCGAACTCGTTGATCGTCCCGCGCTGGGCGACGTGGGACGAGTTCCGCCGCCTGGAGGCCGAGGGTCTGACCATGTTCGGGCAGATGACCGCCGGAAGCTGGATCTACATCGGCACACAGGGGATTCTGCAGGGGACGTACCAGACGTTCGCCGCGGCCGGCGAGGTGCACTTCGGAAGCACCGATCTCTCCGGGCGGACGATCCTGACCGCCGGACTGGGGGGAATGGGCGGAGCGCAACCTCTCGCCGCGACGATGGCGGGCGCCGCGATCCTGTGCATCGAGGTCGATCCGTCGCGGATCGAACGCCGGCTCGAGACGCGCTACCTGGACGAGGCGACGGATTCGCTCGACGGAGCGGTCGCGGCTCTCCGTGCCGCAGCGGCAGACCGACGCCCACTCTCCATCGGCCTGCTCGGCAATGCCGCGGAGCTCGTGCCGGAGCTGGCGCGGCGCGGTGAGACCTTCGATCTCGTGACCGACCAGACGGCCGCGCACGATCCCCTGCACGGCTACGTTCCCGTCGGCCTAGATGTAACCGAGGCAGCGAAGCTTCGTGCGAGCGATCCGGAGGAGTACCTCCGCCGCGCCCGATCGTCGATCGTCGCTCACGTCGAGGGCCTGCTCGAGTTCGTCCGGGCCGGCTGTTACGTTTTCGACTATGGCAACAATCTGCGAGGGGAGGCCAATGACGCCGGCGTAGCGGATGCCTTCACATACCCGGGCTTCGTCCCGGCCTATATCCGGCCGCTCTTCTGTCGAGGGGTTGGACCCTTCCGGTGGGCAGCGCTCTCGGGGGACGCTGCCGACATCGAGGCGATCGATGTCGAGCTCGGGGAGCTCTTTCCGGACGACATCCTCCTCCGTCGCTGGCTCGAGCTGGCGCCCGAGCGCGTCGCGTTCCAGGGTCTTCCCGCGCGAATCTGCTGGCTCGGCTACGGCGATCGCGCCCGTGCAGGGCTGGCAATCAACGAGCTCGTGCGCTCGGGCCGCGTCAGCGCCCCTGTGGTGATCGGCCGCGATCACCTCGACTCGGGATCGGTCGCATCCCCGTACCGGGAGACGGAGGCGATGCAGGACGGCTCCGACGCGATCGCCGACTGGCCGATTCTGAACGCGCTCCTGAACGTGGCCGCGGGAGCGACCTGGGTGAGCGTCCATCACGGCGGTGGAGTCGGGATCGGCAACTCCATTCACGCCGGAATGGTCGTCGTGGCCGACGGTACGACCGCTGCCGCCGAGAGACTCGAGCGGGTGCTGACCACCGACCCTGGAACGGGCGTGATGCGGCACGCCGACGCGGGGTATGAGGAGGCGCTCGAAGCCGCGCGTCGGGGAGGGATCGACCTGCCGTCGATCGCGGCGCCGGACACGCATCCGTGAGCCTCTCAGGGGCAGCGGCTCCTGCCCAGCTGCTGATCAGGGACCTCGCGCAGGTCGCGACGACGCGTGGCCACAGTGCGCCTCTGCGCGGTGCGGATCTCGGTGCGGTGGACGTCCTCGAAGACGCCTACCTTCTCTGCGGGCAAGGCCGCATCGCAGCGGTGGGTGCGATGAAGGACCTGAAGTCGCTCGACGGCGAAGTCGAGGAGCTCGACGGGCGAGGGCTCTCGGCGATCCCGGGCCTCGTCGACTGCCATACCCATGCCTGTTTCGCGGGAGATCGAGTCGCGGAGTTCGCGCTGCGCGCGTCAGGGGCGAGCTACGAGGAGCTGCATGCGGCGGGTGGTGGCATCCTCGCCACGGTCCGCGCGACGCGAGAGGCCGGTGAGACCGGTCTTGCCGCAGCGCTCGAGCGCCACGTCGGCTGGATGCTCCGCTCCGGCACGACGACGTTCGAGGCGAAGTCCGGATACGGACTCGATCGCGACACGGAGCTGGCCCAGCTGCGCGCGGTTCGCGCGGCCGGGGGAGTCCCCACGTGGCTCGGCGCCCATGCGGTTCCGCCCGAGTTTGCCGACGCCGGCCCGGGGGCGTACGTCGACTTTCTCGTGGCGGAGGTCCTCCCGGAAGCGGCCCGGATCGCCGAGGCGGCCGATGTCTTCCTCGAGCGCGGCGCCTTCGACGTCGACGAGTCCCGGCGGTATCTCCAGGCCTGCGCCGAGGCGGGCCTGGAGCTTCGCCTGCACGGCGACCAGTTCACCGAGTCGGGAGCCATTCCGCTTGCGATCGAGCTCGGTGCCCGCTCGGTCGACCACCTGGAGAGCACCGGAGCCGCCGGCATTTCCGCACTTGCCTCCAGTGACGTCGTCGGCGTGCTCCTGCCGGCGAGCGCACTCTTTCTCGGACGACCCATGCCTCCTGCACGTGCGCTTGCCGATGCGGGAGCCGCGATCGCGCTGGCAACAGACTTCAACCCCGGAAGCGCGTTCTGCGAGAGCCTGCCGCTCGTCTGCTCACTCGCCTGCACACAGCTCGGGCTCAGTCCCGAAGAGGCGCTCACGGCGTGCACCGTGAACGCGGCCCATGTCCTGTCGCGCGCCGACCGGAAGGGGCGACTCGCGGCGGGCTACGACGCGGACATCGTGCTACTCGATACTGAGGACTGGCGGCACCTGGCCTACCACCTCGGCGGTCCCATCGTGCACACCGTGCTCCAAGGGGGCCGGATGGCATGGAACAGCCGGGCATAATCGCTGCATGCCGACCCGCAAGCAGCGACGCCGCCGCGCGAAGGAACAGCGGCACGAGTACGTCTGGGAGGACGCGGAGGGAAACGAGCTCGAGGCGGAGGAGGTTCCGTCTCGGAAGGAAGGATCGCAGCCGAAGCGCAGCGCTCCCGCCCGAGTTGGCCGGGAGGCGCAGCCTCCTTCGTGGCGGCGCACGCTCAAACGAGGCGTCGTGTTCGCTCCGGTCATGTTCGTCGTGGTGATGCTCCTCTCGAGCGATCTCACCCTCGTCGAGCAGGTCACGCAGGCGGCCTTTGTGGTGGCGATCTTCATCCCCTTCAGCTACTTCCTGGACGGAGTCCTCTGGCGCTCGTTCAAGAAGCGGGAAGCCCGGCACGGGGCCGGCAAGAACTAAGCAGAGTTGTTGATGGCGCTCACCGTCGACCAGCTTTCGCTCGGACCGATCGGAACGAACTGCTACGTCGTCCGGGCAGATCCGACCGGGCGCGAAGCAGTGGTCGTCGACCCGAGCGGGAGTGAGGACGAGCTCAGGTCGGTGCTCGCCGAGCGCGAAGCTCGTTGCGTTGCGATCCTCCTGACGCACGGCCACTGGGATCACCTCGTCGGGGTCGCCGACCTCGCGGACGCGACGGCGGCGCCGGTGTACATGGCCGAAGGAGAACGCTCGCTGCTCGAGGACCCGAACCGCTTCACGCCGCCCGGGCTGACGGTTCGCCCGTACTCGCCGGACGTCCTGCTGAACGGCGGCGAGACGATCGAGATCGCCGGTCTCTCGTTCGACGTCCTCTCGGTGCCCGGTCACTCCCCGGCACATGTCGCGTACTACGCGAACGGGACCCTCTTCTCGGGCGACGTGCTCTTCGCGGGCTCGGTAGGACGTACCGACTTTCCCGGAAGCGACTGGGACGTGCTGGTCGCCTCGATTCGCTCGCTCATGGACACGCTGCCCACGGACACAATCGTGTACCCGGGTCACGGTCCGGCGACGACGCTCGGTGACGAGCTCGCCCGCAATCCGTTCCTCGCCGAGCTTCGCGCAGAGCGGACCGGATGAGTCCTCGGGCGAAGATCGAGCGCCCGCGGGGCACCCACGACGTCGTCCCCTCGGAGCAGCCGCTCTGGCAGCTCGTGGTCGGAGAAGCCGAGCGGCTGTGCGGGCTCTACGGCTACCGACCGATCGTCACGCCCGTGTTCGAGGACACGGCCCTGTTCGAACGAACGTCGGGCGCCGGCTCCGACGTCGTGCAGAAGGAGATGTACACCTTCGAGGACCGCGGGGGTCGATCCCTGACTTTGAGACCGGAGGGAACTGCACCGATCTGTCGCTCGTACGTCGAGCACGGGATGCACCGAGAGCCGCAGCCCGTGAAGCTCTACACGGTCGGCCCGATGTATCGCTACGCGGCGCCGCAGCGAGGGCGCTACCGGGAGCATTGGCAGCTCTCGGTCGAGGCGATCGGATCCGACCACCCGTCCGTCGACGCCGAGATCATTCAGCTCTACAACGCGCTGCTCGTGCGGTTGGGCGTGACCGAGTTCACGCTCGCTCTGAACTCGATCGGCTGCCGCGAATGCAGGCCTGCATATCTCGAACGCCTGAACGAGTGGCTCGCTGCGAACGTCGACCGCCTGGATGCTTCGACGAGAGAGAAGGCGTCCGCGAGCCCATTGCGCGTGTTCGACAACTACGACGCGAAACCGCGCGAGGTGCAAGAGGCGCTCGACGAGGCGCCCAAGATCGGAGAGTCGCTCTGCGAGGCCTGCCGAGAGCACTTCGCTTCCGTGCGTGGCGATCTGGACTCGTGCGGTGTCTCCTACGAGCTGGTCTCGACGCTGGTGCGCGGCCTCGACTACTACACGCGCACCACCTGGGAGTTCCTCGGTCCCGACGAGGGTGCCCAGAGCGCGCTCTCGGGCGGAGGGCGCTACGACGGGCTGGTCGAAGAGATCGGCGGTCCTCCGATCCCGGGAGTGGGGTTCGGCGCGGGGATCGAACGGCTCGTGCTCGCTGTCGAGCACGCAGGCCGGGAGGCGGCTGGCCCCGTCACCGAGATCTTCTTCGCGGCCGATGACGGTGCGTCACGGGCGTTGATCGCATCCTGGCTCGGAACACTGCGGGCGCGAGGCATCTCGAGCGACACCGACTATGCGCGTCGCTCGCTGAAGGGCCAGCTGACCCAGGCTGCGCGTGTCGGAGCAGAGACGGTCGTCCAGGTCCGAGCCGACGGCGCCACGCTTCGCCGGCGGGGGCGGGCAGACGAAGAGGTCGCGCTCGACGACGTCCTCGCCAGGTTGACGTCGTGACGCTGGAGAGACGCCATGTGCGGCGAGCTACGCGCCGGCGACGTGGGACGAACGGCGACGCTGGCGGGCTGGGCCTCGCGTCGCCGGGATCACGGCGGCCTGGTGTTCGTCGACCTCCGTGACCCAACCGGGCTGATGCAGCTCGTGATCAACCCGGAGCGTGCGGCCTCGGCCGCGGAGCTCGCGCGTGAGATTCGCAACGAGTTCGTGCTCAAGGTCACCGGCGAGGTGGTCGCGCGCTCTCCCGAGACGGTCAACCCGAAGATGGCGACGGGCGAGGTCGAGCTGCAGATCGACGAGCTCGAGATCGTCTCGCGCTCGACACCGCTCCCCTTCCAGCTCGACGAGGAAGGTGTCGACGAGACGCTGCGCCTGCGCTACCGCTGGCTCGACCTGCGTACCGAGCGCATGCAGCGCAATCTCCGGCTGCGCGCGTCCGTGGTTTCGGCGATCCGTCGCTCGATGGACGACCAGGGCTTCGTCGACATCTGGACGCCGGGTCTCACGCTGGGTACACCCGAAGGCGCTCGCGACTTCCTCGTTCCGGTCCGCCTGCAGCCGGGGACCTTCTTCGCGCTGGCGCAGTCGCCGCAGCTGTTCAAGCAGGCGCTCATGGTCGGAGGCTTCGATCGCTACTACCAGATCGCCACGTGCTGGCGGGACGAGGACCTTCGCGCCGACCGCCAGTTCGAGTTCCGTCAGCTCGATCTCGAGCTCGCCTTTCCCACGCGTGACGACGTGCTCGAGGTGCTCGAGACGGTCGTGGCAGCGTCGTTCGAGGCGCTCGGCCGCCAAGCTCCCCCGCGGCCGTTCCCGCGCCTCTCGTACGCCGACGCCATGCTCCGCTACGGATCCGACAAGCCGGATCTGCGGTTCGGGCTCGAGATCCAAGACGGCACGGACGTGACCCGTGGCTCCGAGTTCGGGGTTTTCGCCGGCGCGTCGACGGTGCGCTACCTCGTCGTGCCGAAGCCGCTCTCCCGCGGCGATCTGGCCAAGCTCGAGGTCTTCGCGAAGGAATGGGGCGCGAAAGGCCTCGCCTATCTGGTGTACGACGACGAGGGCGAGGTGCGATCTCCCATCGCGAAGTTCCTGGCGCAGGCCGAGCTCGACGCCTTCGCAGCTGCGCCTGGCTCGACAGCGCTCTTCGTGGCCGACGACGTGGCTGTCGCCGAGCGCGTTCTCGGTGCGCTCCGCCTCCACCTCGGTCGCGAGCTCGGCCTCGTCGACGAACAGTCGGACGTCTTCCACTGGCTCCTCGACTTTCCCCTCTTCCAGCTCGACGACGAAACCGGCCGCTGGACGTTCGTTCATCACCCGTTCACCAGCCCGCTCGACGGTCACGAGGAGCTGATAGAGCGCGATCCGGCGAACGCGCTCAGCCTCCACTACGACCTGGTCTGGAACGGCTGGGAGCTCGGCTCCGGCTCGATCAGGATCCATCGCTCGGACGTCCAGCAGCAGGTCTTCGGGGCGATGGGCATGACCGAAGAGGAGGCGAACGCCAAGTTCGGCTGGTTCCTCGAAGCCCTGCAGATGGGGGCGCCGCCGCACGGGGGGTTCGCCCTCGGGCTCGACCGGTTCATCGCGCTTGCTTGCAGGCGAGCCCAACATCCGCGAGGTCACGGCCTTCCCGAAGGTGTCGAGCGGCTCCGATCCGCTCACGGGAGCGCCCTCTGCCGCCGGCGCTGCGCAGCTCGCGGAGCTCGGGATTCGGGTGCTCGACGATCTCGCCTGACGCCTCGAGATGACCGACCGGAGACGGCGACTGCTCGTACGAGGGAGCTCACTCGTATGACGCATGAACGATCGTCGACGGAGATCGTTGAAGTCTGAGAAAGGCACACATTCGACACGAATGTGTCGCCTCCCGTGACTGATCGCTCGGTACAGTGACCACAGGGATCTCGGGGATCCCCTGGGGGTCGTTGGAACGAAATCGCGCGGAGTCGACGGCCTGACCGCATTCGTTGCGCAGCGCATCCGACGGCACCGCGGAGCTCCGACGACCGGATTCGCCACACTTGCCCTGTGCCGGATCTCCTCGCTCATCGCCTGCTGGTTCTCGGAGGCGTGGCTCTGCTCGGAGCCGTGCTCGCGCTGGCCGTCGTCGAACGGCGATCGCAGGAGGACAGCGCCTCAGCGCTCGCGAGCGCATCTGCCCCCGCCAGCTGGAACACGGCCTTCGCCGGCTCGCGCGGGCAAACCGGCGATGCGCAGCGGACGACCTGTGGTCAGGTACTGGCCGCTCAGGCCCTGGGCGTGACTCACCCGGTGCTTCCCTGTGGCGCGAAGATCGTGCTTCGAAACGGCAAGAACCTCGTCCTGAGCGAGATCATCGACAACCGGCTCGTCGAGCCGGGTCGCCAGCTCGAGGTGACGGCCGCGCTCGCCCGGATCCTGGATCTCGAAGGGACCTCGGAGATCGAGTGGCGCTTCGCCACTGAGACCACAACGGGCTAGCCATTGCCGACGCTGTAGGATGGCTGCGCTCGACCCTGTGCGTGGCCTCGGCCCAAACGTGAACCAACAGACACGTGAAGGGAGCCGGCGTCGGGGATAGGCGTTGCCGACGCCCCGCACGGCACCCACCTGGCGAAGCCAGGTTCTCGGGGGCCGGGGCATCACCGGCAGGGTGGGGCACTTTCCGAAGCATCTACCCTGGTTTCATGACGACAGAGGTCATCGGGGATGCCACGCGTGGTGGCCAGTGGGCGGCCGTCCGACTGCGCGTCGAGGAGGACCGGATCGCGAGCGCCGACGCGCCCGGTCTCGAGCGGTCGCTCGACGGCCTGACGCTCCTCGAGGCTGCCGCCGTCGGCGGCGAGCCGCTCGCCGTCGAAGCGCTCGCGGCGGCGGTCGGCCAGGTCTTCCGTGCGGTCCCACGACCCGGTCGCGCGGCCGTGGCGATGAGCGGGGGCGTCGACAGTGCGGTGACCCTTCTGCGCGCGGCCCCGAACGCCGTCGGCGTCACGCTCCGTCTGTGGCAGGACCCGCACGGTCCATCGTCCGAACGAGCCTGCTGCTCCTCGGAAGCGGTTGCAGCCGCGCGCTCGGCGTGTCATGCGCTCGGCGTGCCGCACATCACGCTCGACTTGCGAGAGGAATTCAGACAGGCGGTCGTCGACCCGTTCGTCGCCGGGTACGCGTCCGGCGACACGCCGAACCCGTGTGCGCGCTGCAACGGCGCGTTCCGCTTCGATGCGCTCCTCGCATTCGCCCGCCGTGCGGGGGCCGACGCGCTCTGGACCGGCCACTACGCGCGCGTCGTGAAGAGGGACGGCCGGCTCCTCGTCGGACGTGCCCGGGACACCGCGAAGGATCAGTCGTACATGCTCTCGACCCTCGACCCCGCCGTTCTCGAGCGCGTGCGGTTTCCGTTGGGCGAGCAGACGAAGGACGAGACGCGCACCGAGGCGTCGAGCGCGGGACTCGCCGCCGCGACGCGCGCGGAGAGCCAGGAGGCCTGCTTCCTCGCGGGAGACGACTACCGGCGGTTCCTCGAACGGCAGGGTCTGCCTCGCGCCGATGGAGAGATCGTCGACGAGCGCGGCGCAGTCGTCGGAAGGCACGACGGCTACTGGGCGTTCACTCCCGGCCAGCGCCGGGGCCTTCGCGTCGCCGCGGGCCGTCCGCTGTATGTCCTACGCACCGATCGCGCGAGCAACTCCGTGGTCGTCGGCGATCGAGAGGCGCTAGCTGTCACCAGGATTCACACCGAAGGGCGCATGTACGCGCCGGCCGAGCGCGCCCACGTGAAGCTGCGCTACCGATCCGCACCGGTCCCCTCGACCGTCAGGGTCGAGAACGGCGGCTTCACGCTCTCTCTCGAGAATCCCGCGCACGGAGTTGCCACGGGTCAGATCGCGGCGCTGTACGACGGTGACGCCGTGGTCGGCGCCGGGGTCGTCACACACGCGAGCTAGACACCGCCGTCGACTAGGATCCGCGCGATGACGGTTCTGGCCTCGACCTCCGGCGACGTCCTGAACTACGCCCTGGCGGTGTTCTTCATCGCGGGCGGGCTTGGGCTTGCCTACATGCTCGTGCGGCTAGGGGGAACGTTCGGACGGCTTTCGTCGTTCATCTCGGGCACCGAGCGAGACCTCCTGCCCGTGATCGTCAAGGCAGGTGTCACCGTCGACAACGTCAACGACCAGATCGTGAAGCTCGATGTCGTGACCGACAGCGCGGTGTCCATGGCAGACAATGCAGACACCGCTGTGCGTGCGGTCTCGACCGCGATCACGACGCCCGTGAAGAAGGTCACCGGGCTGGCCGCAGCGGTCTCGCACGGCTTCTCCGCGTTGCGCGCGCGCCACGACGTGGGCGAGGCGGTGACGGTCGCGCGGGAAGCGGCCGCGCGCCGCGAGAGCGAGCTCGACGAAGAGCTCCGCGGCGCCGGACGCAGCTCTACCGACTACACACCCCCTCCAGCCGCCTAGTCGCCCTCTGGGTGGGCGCTTCGCCCGCTCGTAGAATCTCGTGATGCAAACGACGCCCGCGCTGCGCGAAGCGTTCCTCGCCTTCTTCGAGGAGAAGGGACACCTACGGGTGCCGTCTGCCTCGTTGGTGCCGCGTGCGGACGACCGCTCGACGCTCCTGACGAGCGCGGGCATGCAGCCCCAGATGCCGTACTTCCTCGAACGCGAGGCGCCGCCCGCGCTCCTGACGACGACGAGTCAGAAGGTGTTCCGGACACCGGATATCGACGACGTCGGGCTCGACACGTACCACCTGACCTTCTTCGAGATGCTCGGGAACTTCTCGTTCGGGCAGTACTACAAGCAGGGTGCGATCGAGCTCGCGACCGAGTTCATACGCGAGCGGATGCAGCTCGACTGGGATCGCATCTGGGTGACCGTGCACGCCGGCGATCCGCAGCTGAAGCTCGGCCCGGACGAGGTCGCGGTCGAGCTCTGGAAGAAGTCAGGGATGCCCGTCGAGCGAATTGTGCCGCTTCCGAGCTCCGAGAACTTCTGGTCGGTCGGCGGCCCAGGGCCCTGTGGGCCCGACTCGGAGATCTTCTGGGACTGGGGCGAGGCGGCCGGCTGTGGGAACGCGGACTGCGCACCCGGCTGCACACGCTGTGAACGTTTCCTCGAGTTCTGGAACCTCGTCTTCATGGAGTTCGAGCAGCAAGTGGACGGCACGCTGTCACCCCTTCCGGCGCAGAACATCGACACGGGAATGGGACTCGAACGGACGGCCAGAATCCTTCAGGACGTCCCTTCCGTCTACGAGACCGACGGGTTCAGGCACATCATGGACTGGATCGCGTCCGAGTCCGGTGTGGCGTACGGCGACTCGCCGGAGGCGACGAAGGCGCACCGGATCCTCGCCGACCACGGCCGCGGGATGACGTTCCTCGTCGGGGATGGCGTGAGGCCCTCTAACGAAGGTCGCGGGTATGTCCTGCGACGGATCATCCGAAGGGCGGTGCTGCAAGCTCGGCGCATCGGCCTGAACGACATCCATCGGCTGCCGGCGGTCGTGGTCGGGCAGATGGGCGACGCGTATCCGGAGCTCGGAGAACGACACGCCGAGATCGAACGCGTCGTTCGCGCCGAGGAGGAGCGATTCGGTGAGACGCTCGAGCGCGGCATGCGCCTGTTCGACGAACTGGCGGGAGGGGAGGCGATTTCCGGCGAGGAGGCCTTCACGCTCGCCGCGACTTACGGGTTCCCGCTCGAGCTCACGGTCGAGCTCGCCGGCGAGCGCGGACAGGCCGTGGACGTGGACGGCTACGCGACTGCGATGGAGCGGCACCGTGAGATCTCCCGCGCGGCCGGCGGCGCAGAGCTGCAGCGTGCTGCGGACTTCGCGCGGAGTGCAGGGTTCGAGTCCGAGTTCGTGGGCGATCGGAAGAGCGACGTGCTCACGCAGATCGGCGCCCTGGAGCCACTCGAGGACGGGCTCTTCCTCGCCAAGCTGCGTGAGTCGCCGTTCTACGCCGCGGGTGGCGGCCAGGTCACCGATCAGGGCTGGATCGAGCTCGACTCCGACGCGGAGATCCGCGCAGAGCTCGTCGATGCGTACCGCTTCGACTCCGATCAGGTCTTGCTCCTGCGCGGCGCGGGGTTCGCAGCCGGGAATCGGGTTCACGCGGTGGCGAACTGGAATGTCCGTTTCCCGACCATGGCGAACCACACCGGGACCCACCTGCTGCATTGGGCGCTGCGCGCGGTGCTCGGCGATCACGTGGTCCAGGCCGGGTCGGCCGTCCGCCCGGACAAGCTGCGCTTCGACTTCACGCATGGCGGGGGGCTGAGCGCGGACGAGCGCGACCGGGTCGAGCGCCTGGTCAACGAGAAGATCTTCGAAGGGCTGCCGGTGCACGTCTTCGAGACGCCCATCGAGGAGGCCCGCCGGCTCGGGGCGATGATGCTCTTCGGCGAGAAGTACGGGGACATCGTGCGCGTGGTCGAGATCCCCGGCTACTCGGTTGAGCTCTGCGGCGGGACGCATGTGCGGTCGACCGCCGAGATCGGTGCGTTCGCGATCCTCTCCGAGGGCTCGATCGGATCGGGGTCACGCCGCATCGAAGCGGTGACCTCGGGCGCCGCGTGGGCGTATCTGCGGGAGCGCGCGCGAGAGTCGGACGAGTTGCGGGCGGAGCTCGACGCCGTGCGCACGGAGTCGAAGAAGCGCGTCGTGGCGGCCACGGCGCGCGTCGAGATCGAGGCGGAGGTCCGCGTCGAAGGTGGCGTGAACGTCATCGTGCAGGCGGTCGACGGATTCGACTCCGACGGGTTGCTCGATCTCTCCGACCGCTTCAAGCAGACTCATGCGCCCGCTGCCGTCGTCCTCGGAACGAGCGAGAACGGGACGGTTCACCTCGTCGCGAACTTCGATGACCAGGTCGCGGAGCGGATCAGCGCTTCGGATGTTGCGCGCCAGGCGGCCGCGATCGTCGGCGGGGGCGGCGGCGGACGCGCCACGATGGCGCGCGCGGGCGGCAAGGATCCCGAGAAGCTCCCGGAGGCATTGGCGGAGGCCGAACGCCTGATCCTGAGCGCGCTGTGAGGGTCCTCGCGCTGGACTACGGGGCCGCGCGCACCGGCGTTGCGGTCTCGGACGAGACGGGAGCCATCGCGCGACCGCTCGCGGTCGTCGAGGGGGCGGCGACGCCGGAGGGGCTGGTGCGCGTGTGCGAGCTCGTCCGCGAGCAGGGAGCAGAGCGAGTCGTCGTCGGCCTCCCGCTCACGCTGCGCGGGGAGCACGGGAGCCAGGCGCGCGAGACCGAGCAGTTCGTGGACGCGCTCCGCGCGCTCGTCGACGTTCCCGTGGAGGCCTACGACGAGCGGTTCACGACCACGCTGGCGGCGGGAGCTCGTGGCACTGCTCCCGAGGACGCGCGTGCGGCTGCGCATCTCCTCGAGAGCTATCTCGCGCGGATGCAGTCGGAATGAACGCCCGGCGGCTGTCGATCGTGAGCGTCGTGCTGGCCGTGGCGGTCCTCTCCGGTTGCCGGCACGACGATCCGGCGCCGGCGCCGGTCGTGACTACGCCCCCACTGGCGCGGCTGCGAATCATCTTTCCCGAGGGCTTCACGCGGCGCGAGATGGCGGAGCGTGTCGGCGCCGTTCGGGAGATCGCCATTCGCAAGCGCATGGTCACGCCGAGGTTGACCGCACCCGGGTATCTCCGTGCAAGCGCGCGGGTCCTGCCTCCCGCGGAGTTCCGCAAGGACTGGTCGCGCACGCGTTCCAGCGAGGGGTTCCTGTTCCCGGCGACGTACGAGTTCACGAAGCTCACTCCCCCGCAGCGGCTCGTCCGTGACCAGCTCGCATTCTTCCGGCGACAGTGGCGGAGCGTCGATCTCCGCTACGCGCGCTCGAAGAACCTGACTCCCTACGACGTGCTGATCATCGCGTCCATGATCGAGAAGGAGACCGTCGCGCCCGAGGAGCGCCGCCTCGTGTCCGCCGTGATCTACAACCGGCTCCGAAACGGGATGCCGCTCGGCATCGACGCGACGATTCGCTACGGCCGGAACGTCCCCGGCACCGAGCCCTTGAAGCAGTCGGATCTCGAAAGCGACAGTCCGTACAACTCGAGGCGACGTCTCGGATTGCCGCCCACGCCGATCTCGAACCCGGGGCTCGCATCCATCCGTGCGGCCGCCAGGCCGGCGCGGGTGGAGTACCTCTTCTTCGTTCGCAAGCCGGACGAGGTGCACCACTTCTTCACTGCGAGCGAGGCGGAGTTCTTCCAGAAGAAGTGCGAGTACGGCTTCGGCTGCTGAGCCGATCCTCGCGCGAGGCGCGCGCTCGTTTTTTCCGACTGGACACGAAGTCGTTCCCCATCCAGCGCGTTTTCCTCGATAGCGTGAGATCAGGGACACGGGAGTGGCCCTGGGGGAGGTTGGGTTCGAGATCCGCGACGCGGAGACGCCGCGGAGATACTTCCGTCCTCGATGCCCAGCTACTACCGCGATCCGGCGGCGCCGACACCGAACGTGCCGCGCAGGGTGGGCGTGACTGCGCTCATCGAGCGCGACGGTGCGTTCCTCGTCGAGCGGCGCGTCGACGATCCCGATCGCTGGGCGTTCGTCGGCGGCACCCTCGAGGAGAACGAGCATGTTGTCGAGGCGCTGGAGCGCGAAGTGCGTGAGGAAACCGGTTTCGAGATCGAGCACGCGGAGCTGATCGGTGTCTTCTCGGATCCAACTCGGATCGTCGCCTACCCCGACGGAAACATCTGTCGCATCCTGTCGGTCGCGTTTCGTGTCACTCCCCATGGACGCGGTGAGCCGGTCGAAAGCGACGAGACAGCAGGGATGAGGTTCGTCTCACGTGAGGAGCTCGCCGGCTTGGCGTTCTGGCCGGTGCAGCAGCCGATTCGGGACGCTCTCCTGCGCGGACCGAGCGCTCTGGTCGTCGAGTGAACGAGATCCACGGAACCACGAAGCTCGTCGGCATCATCGGCTGGCCCGTCGCGTACTCGCTCTCGCCGCGGATGCAGAATGCGGCCTTCGCGGCGCTCCGGCTCGACTGGGAATACGTGGCGCTCCCGACTCGGCCTGAATTCCTCGACGACGCCGTCAAAGGTCTCGCCGCGCTCGGCTTTGCCGGAGCGAACGTGACGACTCCACACAAGCTGGCGGTCGCCAGGCTCTGCGAGACCGATGCTTCGTCGGTGAACACGCTGGTCGTCCGGGATGGGCGGGTCGAAGGTAGGACGACGGATGCCGCGATTCTCGACAGGCTCACGACCGAAAGTGCTGTGGTCATCGGCGACGGCGGCGCGGCCACGGCATTCGAGGAAGCCCTTCCAGGCGCACGCCGGTACTCGCGGCGGACCGCCTGGCCACCGGATGTCGAGGGCGCGGACCTCGTCGTCAACGCAACCTCCGCACGCGACGAGGTTCTGGTCGCGGTCGGCCCCGGCCAGACGCTCGTCGATCTCCCATACCCGGAGACCGCGACCGGCGCTGCCGCAGCCCGCGCGGGCGCCACGGTGATCGGAGGATTGGAGGTTCTCGTCGCGCAGGGCGCCGCCTCGTTCGAGCTCTGGACAGGAGTGCCAGCCCCCATCGACGCAATGCGGGCGGCCGTAGGCTTACCCGTGTGACGCTCGAGCTTCGAACGGCCGGCGAGTCGCACGGGCCTGGTCTCGTCGCGATCGTGAGCGGCCTGCCCGCCGGCCTCGTGCTCGACCGCAACACGATCGACCACGATCTCCGCAGACGTCAGGAGGGCTATGGCCGCAGCCCGCGGCAGCAACTCGAGCAGGATCGGGTCGAGGTGCTCGCGGGCTTACGGCACGGACGGACGCTTGGGTCGCCGCTGGCGCTCGTCGTCCGCAACCGCGATCACGAGAACTGGGCGTGGGGGATGAGCCCGTGGCCCCCGGAGGGCAGTGCGACGGGGAAGGGCACGAGCCCCGTCACGCTTCCCCGACCGGGACATGCGGACCTGGCGGGCGTACTCAAGTACGGCCACGGCGACACCCGTGACGTACTCGAGCGGGCAAGCGCGAGGCAGACCGCGGTGCAGGTCGCCGCAGGGGCGGTCGCGAAAGCGCTCCTGCGAGAGATCGGCGTGGAGGTAACGGGGCGCGTCCTCGAAATCGGCGGCGAGACGGCGGAAGAGGGATGGCAGCGGGCGACGGACGCCGCCCGCAGCGACCGCGACACCCTCGGCGGGCGTCGTCGAGGTGCTGGCGCGAGGTGTTCCACCGGGGCTCGGCTCGTACGCCGAGAAGGAGACGAGGCTGGATGCGCGCCTCGCCGCGGCGGTGATGGGGATCCAGGCCGTGAAAGGTGTCGAGATCGGCGACGGGTACGCGCTCGCACGGCTCCGGGGATCCGAGGCACACGACGAAATAGGCGCCGAACGGCGTAGGACGACGAATCGCGCGGGTGGAATCGAAGGCGGTGTCACGAACGGCGAACCGGTCGTCGTTCGGGCGGCCATGAAGCCGCTGCCCACATTGATGCGACCGCTCCGCTCGGTGGATCTCGACACAGGAGAGCCAGGCGAGGCTCTGGTCGAGCGGAGCGACGTACAGGCGGTCGAAGCCCTCGCGGTCGTCGCCGAGGCGGCTGTGGCGTGGGAGCTCGCACGCGCGGCGCGCGAGAAGTTCGGCGGCGATGCACTCACCGATTTCCTCGCCGCCCACGACGCGTACCTGGAGCGCATCAGCTGGCGGAGCGACGCGGGTTCTGTCAGGTGATGTTGCCCTTCGCCCGGCGAGCGAAAGGCAAGCCAGGCAAGGACGCAGGGAGCATTCATATTCGCGATATGGATGCGACTGAGGACGCAGCATGGCGCCGCCTTGCAGCCGCCGGGGGAAGGGAGGGCATTGCCTGACGGAACCCTCAACGCGCTCGGTCGGCATCTCGCGCTCGTCGGGTTCATGGGCGCGGGCAAGTCGACGCTCGGGCCCGAGCTTGCGGAGCGTCTCGGGCGGCCGTTCGTGTCAGTGGATGCCGTTGTCGAGGAACGGACCGGCTCTGCGGTTGCGGAGCTCTTCACCGAGCGTGGCCAGGAGGCATTCCGCGAGCTCGAGGAGCGTGTTGCCATCGAGGTTCTGACCCGTCGTCTTCCTGCGGTCGTCGAGCTCGGAGGCGGGGCGCTCGGCGCCGAGCCGACGCGGATCGCACTCGCCGAGCACGCGTTCACGGTTCTCCTCGAGACCACGCCGGAGGAGGCGTGGAAGCGCGTCTCACCCGGCGGTCGTCCGCTCGCGCGCGACTCCGACGAGTTCTCGGCGCTCTTCGAGGAACGCACACCGCTCTACGAGGCGGTGGCCGACGGGCACGCGCGCGATCATCGACGACGTGCTCCTGGCGGCTGCCGGCGTCCACATCTGGGAGGGAGCGGTCGACGGTCTCGACGGGCTTGCCCCCGGCGAGGGCGCGGTCGAGCTCGTCGTCGATGCCGGGGTCGAGCCAGCTCCACGGCGAGCGCGCGCGCCGAGCACTCGGCGCGCGGCTCTCGGCGTGTCACGTCGTCCCCGCGGGTGAGCGGGCGAAGACGATCGGCGAGGCGGAGCGGCTCTGGTCGAGCCTTCGTCTCGATCGCGAGGGAACCGTGATGGCGCTCGGCGGCGGGTCGACATGCGACCTTGCGGGCTTCGTCGCGGCCTCGTACCTCCGCGGGGTCGCGTGGGTTCCGGTGCCGACGACGCTCGTCGCCCAGGTCGACGCCGCCATCGGCGGGAAGACGGCCGTCGACCTCGAGCGAGGCAAGAACCTCGTTGGCGCGTTTCACTGGCCCGCGAAGGTCATCATCGATCCCGAGCTGCTTTCGACGCTTCCAGCCGAGGAGCTCCGAAACGGCCTCGCCGAAGTGGTGAAGACGGGGCTCTTGGCGGGAGAGCCGCTCTGGGAGCTCGAGACCGCGCAGCAGGTCCGACGCTCGGCTGCGTTCAAGGCCGCCGTCTGCCTGCGCGATCCCCTCGATCGCGGCGCGAGAGCGCAGCTGAACCTCGGGCACACGTTCGCGCACGCACTGGAGACGGCATCCGCCTACACGCTTCCGCACGGCCGGGCGGTCGCGCTCGGCCTGCTCGCCGCGCTCCGGTTGTCGGGGCTCGAGGACGACGCGAGAACCGTCCAGGAGATCCTTGCTCCCGAGCCGGCCGAGATCGATCGGGACGCCGCGTGGGCGGCGCTCTCGCTCGACAAGAAAGCGATCGACGGCCGACCGCGGCTGGTGCTGCTCGAGAAACCCGGCTGCGCCCAGGCTCGGCGTGGAGCTCGACGAGCGTGAGATCCGCTCCGCCCTCGATGCGTTGATCGCATAGGGTCCAGAGGGTGCGAATAGTCGTCCTGAACGGCGTGAACCTGGACGTCGTCGGCCGCCGCGATCCTGCGCTCTACGGCGGGATCAGCATCTCCGAGCTCGAGACCCGGATCTACGAATGGGCGAGCGAGTTCCAGTGCACGGTCCGGGCGCGGCAGACGAATCACGAGGGCGAGTTCATCGACTGGTGTCACGAAGCCTTCGACTGGGCGGACGGCGTGATCATCAACCCGGGTGCGTGGGCTCACTACTCGTGGGCGATTCGCGACGCGGTCGAGCTCTTCACCGTCCCCGTCGTCGAGGTGCACCTTTCGAACATCGACGAACGCGAGGACTGGCGCCGGGTCTCCGTGCTCGAGGGCGTCGTCGAGGCGAGGATCATCGGCAAGGGCCCGGACGGGTACCGCGAGGCCCTCGAGTTCCTCATGCAGAGCCGGCCGTGACCCGGATCCAACGACTGGCAGCGCTCCTCGAGGAGCCGCTCCTCGTCGCCGGTCCGCCGTACGTGCTCGGCGGCCAGGCGAACGTGCGCTATCTGACCGGCCTGCAGAGCTCCAATGCCGCCGTTCTGGTCGAGCCGGACGCGACGGCCACGTTGTATGCCGACTTCCGGTACGCGGCACGGGGTCGCGAGATCGAAGGCGTGACCTTCGTCGAGACAGCGCGGTACCTCGTGCCCGAGATCGGCGAGCTGCTTGCAGGCAAGCGAATCGGGTTCGAGGAGGACCATCTCTCCCATGCGGGTTACCGCGCGCTGGTTGCGGCAGGGGCCGACCCGGTTCCGACGTCTGGCCTCGTCGAGTCGTTGCGCGCAGTCAAGGACGAGTCCGAGATCGAGATCATGCGCCGCGCCGGTGCGCTCTCGGACGAGATCTTCGGCGGCCTCGCCGAGGAGCGGTTCAGCGGCCGCACCGAGCAGGAGCTGGTGTGGTGGATCGAGCGGAGCTTCCGCGAGGCGGGCGCCGAGGACGTCTCCTTCCCCGCAATCGTCGCCGCCGGCGAGACCGCGACGTCACCGCACGCGGTGCCCGGCGATCAGCCGATCGAGGAAGGCGTGCTCGTCGTGGTCGACGCCGGTTGCGTCGTAGACGGATACTGCTCGGACTGCACGCGCACCTTCGCCGTCGGTGCAATCTCGGAGCGCTTGTCCGAGATCTACGCCCTCTGCCTCGAGGCCCAGCTCGCGGGCCTGGAGGCAGTCGCGCCCGGCGTGCACGGGAAGGAGGCCGACGCGGCTGCGCGCTCGCTGATCGAGGCTGCCGGGCTCGGGGAGGCGTTCGGGCACGGGCTCGGGCACGGGGTGGGCGTTCAGATTCACGAGGCTCCGAGCCTGCGCATGGAGTCGACCGATGTGCTCGAGCCGGGAAACGTCGTGTCGGTCGAACCGGGGATCTACCTCCCCGGAGAGGGCGGCGTCCGCATCGAGGATCTCGTGCTCGTGACCGAAGAAGGCCGCGAGCGGCTGACCCAGTTCTCCAAGGAGCTCATCACCGTCTCGTAGGGAAGCGACACCTCGTCCCTACAATGCGCGCCCTATGGCGGAGACCGTCACCACGAACCAGTTCCGGAACGGCATGCACGTCGAGCTCGACGGCTCGGTCTGGCGCATCGTCGAGTTCCAGCACGTGAAGCCGGGGAAGGGCGGCGCGTTCGTGCGCACGAAGATGAAGGCGCTCGGCTCGGGCGCAGTGGTCGATCGCACGTTTCGCGCCGGGGAGAAGTTCGCCCGGGTCCACACCGAAGTGAAGAACGTCCAGTTCATGTACGACGACGGCTCAGAGGCGCACTTCATGGACGAGCAGACGTTCGAGCAGTTCGGGCTGCCACACGCCGAGGTCGCCGACGAGCTCGCGTACCTTCCGCCCTCGAGCTCGGTGCAGATGCTGGCGGTCGACGGGAAGCCGGCGGGAATCCAGCTGCCAGCCTCGGTCGAGCTGACGGTTACGCAGACGGAGCCTGCCGTTCGCGGTGACACGGTGACGAACGTCTCCAAGCCCGCGACGCTCGAGACGGGCGCGGTCGTCCAGGTTCCGCTGTTCGTCGACCGCGGCGAGCGGATCAAGGTCGACCCGCGCGAGGGCCGCTACATCTCGCGCGCCTGACGACGCCGATTTCGCTCTATAAGCGGGGTCGCTAAGGTCCACGTTCCATGCCGAAGCTGGTCGATACCACTATCCGACTGCTCTCGCAGGAGCCTCTGGCTGGAAGGATTCCCACTGCGGAGGTCCTGCGGGTGGCCGAGATCCTCGACGGAGCGGGCTTCGCGTGCCTCGAGATCTCGGGGGGTGGCGTCTTCGACGCGACCGTGCGCCGGCGGGTCGAGAGCCCGTGGGAGCGGATCCGGGCGATCAAGGCCCGCGTCTCGACACCGCTCGGAATCGCGCTGCGCGGGCGCTTCCTGGTCGGATCGCGCCCGGTCAGCGGGGACATCGTCGGCCGCTTCGTCTCCTGCGCCGCGGAGAACGGCATCGAGGTGTTCCGGCTCCACGACCCCCTGAACGACGTCTCCAACCTGCGCGAGGCGGGCGCGGCGATCACCTCCGCCGGAGGCACGTTCCATGCGGGCCTCGTCTACAGCCCGGGTCGCACGGACGAGACCGACGCGCTCGTCGACCAGGCGCGGAAGCTCCCGGAGCTCGGCGCGACTCGCGTCGTCATCAACGATCCCACGGGTGCGCTGCTCCCCCACAAGGCCGAGGAGCTCGTGGCGAGGATTCGCGAGGTGAGCGGGCTCTCGGTGGGTTTCTACGTGCAGGGCGCGGCCGGTCTCGGGATCGCGTCGGCGCTGGCTGCGGTCGAGGCGGGAGCCGACCTCGTCGCCACCGCCGTCTACCCGCTCGCCCTCAGCCTCCACCGGGTTTCGGGGGAGGCGTTGGCCGAGTCACTCGAAGGCCTGGATCAGAGCACCGGGATCCAGACCGACAAGCTGTGGGAAGCCGCGGACGTCATCGACGAGTACATCGGGGACGAGCCCGTTGCGCCTGTCGCTCCGCGAATCGCCGTGCGAGCCGCCGAGTACGACCTTCCCGCCGGGCTCGTGGCCGCGCTCGAGGTGCATCTGCGCGCCCACGCCGCCGCCGACCGGCTCCTTGACGTCCTCGAGGAGGTCGGACGGGTGCGTGCCGAGGCGGGATGGCCGCCGCTGGCGGCGCCGATCGGCCAGATACTCGCTTCGCAGGCGCTTCTGCACGTGCTGGAGGCGAGGCGCTACGGCACCGTGATCGACGAGTTCCGTGCGCTCGTCCAGGGCGGCTACGGCGTGACGCCGGAGCCGGTCGACCCGACGGTCGAGCGCGCGGTCGAGCTGCTCGCACCTGCGCCCGCGCTCACGGACGACCCACCGACCGCCGAGGATGTGCGGGAGCAAGCCGAGGGCCTCGCTGCGAGCGAGGAGGAGCTCGTGCTCATCGCGACCTTCGGCTCCGATGCGGAGGAGCTCCTCCGCACGATCAGGCAGCGGCACTCGCGGGACGCGGTGCTGATCGCCGAAGACGAGGACGCCGAGCGAGCGGAGCGGATCCGCGAGCTCGTCAAGATCGTTCAGGAGAGCGGCGTCGGCGAGATCGAGATCGAGGACGAGGGCATGCGCGTGTCCGTCCGCCGCGCCGACGAGCTGCCTGTGACGAGCGCCCTGACGCCCGTGCCCGCGGAGAGCACGGAGTTCGACGCCGCCCCCGCGCAACCACCGGATGCCGCGGCCGCCACGCGCGTGGAGTCTCCGATGGTCGGTGTCTTCTATCGGGCCCCGAACCCGGGCGCGCCTGCCTTCGTCGACATCGGCGACACCGTCGTCCCGGGGCAGACGCTCTGCGTGCTCGAGGCGATGAAGCTGTTCAACGAGCTGAAGGCGGAGGTCGCGGGAACCGTGGCGTCCATCCACGTCGAGAACGCCCAGCCGGTCGAGTACGGGCAGCTGCTGTTCGAGATCGAGCCGGCCCTCGCGCCGCCTGTCCTGTAGGCGACGACGATGTTCTCGCGTGTCCTCGTAGCGAACCGGGGCGAGATCGCCGTGCGGGTCATCCGTGCTCTGCACGAGCTCGGGATCGAGGCGGTCGCGGTGTACTCGACCGCAGACCGCGACGCCCTCCACGTCGAGCTTGCAGATCGCGCAGTTTGCATCGGTCCCCCGGCGGCCGCGGAGAGCTATCTGCGGATTCCGAACGTCGTCGCGGCCGCCGAGACCACCGGCTGCGAGGCGGTTCATCCCGGATACGGGTTCCTCGCGGAGAACCCGGCCTTCGTCCGCGCGTGCGAGGAATCGGATCTCGTCTTCATCGGGCCGCCCGCCGAGGTGATGGAACGGATGGGCGACAAGGTGCTCGCCAAGGCGGAGATGCGCGCCGCCGGAGTGCCGCTGGTACCGGGCACTGCAGGGGTCGCAAGTCTCGCCGAGCTCAGGACGGCTGCACGGCTGCTGGGATTTCCCGTCCTGGTGAAGGCTGCCGCCGGTGGGGGAGGCAAGGGCATGCGACTCGTCGGCGTCGAGGAGGAGTTGGAGAGCGCGTTCGCGGCGGCCGGTGCGGAGGCCGAGTCGGCTTTCGGCGACGGCTCGCTCTACCTGGAGAAGGCGCTGATGCCCGCGCGCCATGTCGAGATCCAGGTCCTGTGCGACGCGGACGGAGGGATCCTCACCCTCGGCGAGCGGGAGTGCTCGATCCAGCGCCGGCACCAGAAGCTGGTCGAGGAGTCCCCGTCTCCGGCGCTCGATTCGGACGCACGGGAAGGGATGGAGAGTGCGGTGGAGCGCGCGTGCGCGGCGATCGGCTATCGAAATGCCGGCACGTTCGAGTTCCTGCTCGGGCCCGACGGCGGATTTCACTTCATCGAGGTGAACTGCCGGCTCCAGGTCGAGCACCCGGTGTCGGAGCTGGTCACCGGTGTGGACATCGTGCGTGAGCAGGTTCGGATCGCCGCCGGTGAGCCCCTCGGGCTCACGGGGCGCGCACCACGCCACGGGCACGCCATCGAGATCCGGATCAACGCGGAGGATTCGACTCGGGGCTTCACGCCCGCGCCGGGCACCGTCACGCGGTTCTCGCCGCCGCTCGGCGCAGGCGTTCGCGTCGATACGGCCATCCGGTCGGGGAGCGAGATCCCGCCGTACTACGACTCGATGATCGCCAAGGTGATCGTCTGGGACGAGACGCGTCCGGCCGCACTCGCTCGCGCGCGTCGCGCCCTGTCGGAGCTCGAGGTCGAAGGCATCCCGACCACGAGGGAGCTCGCCCTCGACGTGCTCGCGTCGGAGCCGTTCCAAACCGGCGACTACTCGACCTCGACGCTCAGCGATCTGGAGGGCAGCGTTCCCTCCCTCTCCGTCTCGTGAGCCCGCCGGCGGGTCGTCGAGCAGGACGCCGGCAAGCGCTCTTCCTTCTCTATCAGTGGGATCTGACGGGGCAGCCGCTCGCGTCGCTCTTCGAGGGCGAGCCGGACGCATTCGCGTCTGCGCTGGCGCAGGCGGTGTCCGAGCGGGTGGCCGAGCTCGATCTGCGCATCACGGAGACGTCCGAGGACTGGCCCGCCGACAGGCTGGGTACGCTCGAGCGGAACGTGCTGCGCATCGGCGTCTACGAGCTCGAACAGGGCACGGTTCCCCCCGAGGTCGCGATCAACGAGGCAGTCGTGCTCGCAAAGCGGTACGCCTCGGAGGAGGCCGGACGGTTGGTCAACGGCATCCTCGGGCGGATCGCGCGCGAGGAGGCACCAGCGTGAACTCTGCGGACGAAGCACTCGCTCGTGCGGAGGAGCTGCTCTCGCAGCTGAACGGGAAGCGCGACGAGCTCGAGCGCCTGGCGCGAGCGGACGACATCGACGGGGATGCCGCGGTCGACCTGATCGCGGATCTGGCCGAACTGGCCAGGCAGATCGAGGCCGAGTTGACGCGCGCGCGCGCGATCGCGGATGCGGACGGCTGACGAGCTTCGGGACGCCTTCGAGGCGTATCTCGGCACATGTCCGCTCGCATCCGAGCTCGGTCGCCTCGAGGGGGTCATGCGGTATGCGCTCGGCTCTGGAGGAAAGCGCGTTCGTCCGGTTCTGTGCCTGGCAGTCGCAGACGCGACGCGAGGAGCCGTCGAGAGGGCGCTGCCGGCGGCGGCGGCTCTGGAGCTCGTGCACACGTTCTCCCTCGTCCACGACGATCTGCCGTCGCTCGACGACGACGCCGAGCGTCGGGGCGTCCCCAGCACCCACGTGCGCTACGGGGAAGGAGTCGCGCTGCTCGCCGGTGACGCCCTTCTCGCCGAGGCATTCCGGCTCGCGCTCTCGTACGACGATCCGACCATCGCACGCGAACTGGCAGATGCCACCGTCGCGATGATCGGCGGTCAGCATCGTGACATCGTCGGCGACGACTACGACCTTGCCGAGGTGGAGCGCCTGAAGACAGGACGTCTACTTTTCCGCCTCCGTCGGTCTCGCCCTGAACGCGGTCGGCGTGCCGGTTGGCGAACAGGAGCTATGGCGGGCGTTCGGCGACGAGCTAGGCCCGCTCTTCCAGGTGGTGGATGACATCCTGGACGAGGACGGGTTCATGGCGCGCGTCGGTGTCCGCGAAGCGAGGCAGCTTGCGGACGACGC
The DNA here is from genome assembly GCA_963850485.1 of uncultured Actinomycetes bacterium. Classification (GTDB taxonomy): domain Bacteria; phylum Actinomycetota; class Thermoleophilia; order Gaiellales; family Gaiellaceae; genus GMQP-bins7. The sequence continues at coordinate 53,738 of CAWKLR010000003.1, forward strand.
CGCGGAGCGCGCCCGCGAGCGGCTCGGCGCCCTGTCCGCCGACACGTCGGTGCTGCTGGAGCTCGTCGAGGGTCTCGCTGTTCGAACCATTTGAGGGTTGACGCCCGCCCGGATACGGCTACCATCCGGCGCTCAAGAACAGGCCAGGTTCGCGCGCAACCCAACTTCTTCGCGCGCAGACCGTCGTTCCCTCCTCACCGATGTCCCTCCGCCTTCACAGCCTCCTGCCCGCGATCGCGCTCGTGGTCCTGGCCACGTCCCTGTCTCCGGCGACCGCCTCCAGCCTGGGCGCGACGCCCATGCGAGCAGCCGCAGAGCCGGTGACGCGTGGCGAAGGACGTCCGACCCCGATGGCGCCCCTGAGCATCGGCGAGCGCGCTGCCCGGAACGCGCTCGAGGCCGTAGGAATCCCATACCGCTGGGGAGGGATGTCGCCGACCACTGGCTTCGACTGCTCCGGACTCGTCCGCTGGGCGTACGGGCGCCTGGGCATCGACGTACCGCACAGTTCATATGCCCTCTGGAGCACGGGCCGCGTGGTGGATCGCTCCCGCATGGACACAGGAGACGTGCTGGTGTTCTCCGGACTCGGGCACGTCGGCCTCTATCTCGGCGGCGGGCGCATGGTGCATGCGCCGTACACGGGAAAACACGTCGAGGTCGTCCAACTCGACAGCTCGAGCTACGGTCGCCGCCTGGTCGGCGTGCGTCGCGTCACTCCTTCGTAAGGAGCCAAAGAAAGAGACCTCGCGAGTGAGAGACCACGCGCGAGTGAACGCCTACCTCGCGCGCAGCCTACGATCCTCTACCGACGGCTGTAACCGAATCCTCCGAAGAGCGCGAGGACGACGAGCACGATGATCAAGACCAAGAGCCAAGTTGGCATCTGTTCACCTCCTGGCGCGACTAGTTCCCCGGCCGGACCCGGTTGAAACCCATCCGGAAACGGCTCGACGTCCTCCTGGTGGAGCGTGGTCTGGCAGAGACGAGGAGCCAGGCTCAGGCGCTGGTCCTCGCGGGCCTCGTTCAGGGGTACGACAAGCCCGGTCAGCAGGTCGACGCCGACGCGGAACTGCGGGTCGAGCGACCGCGGCCGTTCGTCTCCCGCGGGGGCGAGAAGCTCGCCACCGCATTGGCAGCCTTCGCAGTCGAGGTCGAAGGGCGCGACTGCGCGGATGTCGGGGCCTCGACGGGCGGCTTCACCGACTGCCTCCTCCAGGCCGGAGCGAGTCGTGTGATTGCGATCGACGTCGGCTACGGCCAGCTTCACCCACGACTTCGCGCCGATCCGCGTGTGCACGTCTTCGAGCGGACGAACGCTCGCTTGCTCAGCGAGCTGCCGTTCCCGCCCGAGCTCGTCGTCTGCGACGTCTCGTTCATCGGTGTCGCAAAAGCCCTTCCGCCCGTGCTGGCGCTCGCGCGGCCGGGCTGGGAGGCCGTCGTGCTCGTCAAGCCGCAGTTCGAAGCGGGGCGTGCAGAGACCCCGAAAGGCGTCGTCCGTGATCCCGAGGTGCAACGGAATGTCCTCAAAGCGGTGACCGAAGCGGCACGCGCGTGGGGTGGACGGACGGTCGGAGTCGTAGACTCAGGGCTACCCGGCCCGAAGGGGAACCGGGAGTTCTTCGTCCATCTCCTGAACCGGTCTACCGAGGCGAGCCACGATGACATCGACCGCTGGATCGCCGAAGCCGTCGGCCCGGTCTAGGCCCGTCACGCGGGCTGCGGTGGTCATGCACGGGCAGCCGGGCCAGATCGGATCCGGTCTCGCACGACTGCAGGCGGTGGCCGACGAGCACGGAGTCGAGCTTCTCCAGCAGCCGGACGACGACGCCGTGGGCGCCGACCTCGCAATCGTGCTCGGGGGCGACGGAACCGTGTCTGCGCGCACTGACGCGGTTCCTGGGAACCGGCGTGCCCGTGATCGGAGTCAACTTCGGGCGGGTCGGCTTCCTGAGCTCGATGCCGAGGCAGGATCTGGAGACCGGTCTCGCGCGCGTCTTCGCGGGAGAGTACGAAGTCGTCGAGCTGCCCACGCTCGAGGTCGAGCACCCCGAGGGAACTGGACAAGCCGTCAACGACGTCGTGGTCGCGAGCGGCTCGCTCGGGCGCATGATCGAGCTCGAGCTCGCGGTCGGCGGCGAGGAGCTCGGGCGGCAGCCGTGCGACGGGATCATCTGCGCGACTCCCTCGGGCTCGACGGCGTACAACCTCTCGAACGGAGGTCCGGTCCTCGTGTGGGGCCTCGAGGCGATGGCGCTCACCTACGTCGCCGCCCATTCGCTGCGGGCCCGCCCGCTGGTCATCCCTCCCGGCGCCGACGTCATCGTCTGGAACCGCACCGAGGGCGTCGAGGCGGGTGTGCTGGTCGACGGGCACCGCGTCGCGACGCTGCAGAAGGCGGAGCGGGCGGTGGTGCGCATCGGACCCGAGCGCTCGCTCCTCGCGACGCTTCCGGAGGCGACCTTCGTGCGCCGCTATCGGCAAAGCTTTGCTTCGTAGGCTTCGCATCGAGAACCTCGTGCTGATCCGCGAGGCGGATCTCACGTTCGGCCCCGGCCTGAACGCGATCACGGGCGAGACGGGGGCGGGGAAGACGATCTTCGCGCAGGCGATCGGGCTCTTGCTCGGGGCCCGCGCCGACGCAGCGTCGGTGGGCGCCGACGGGTCGGAGGCATACGTGGAGGCGGAGCTGGACGTCCCCGCTGGGTTCTTCGACGAGGAGGAGGTCGCGAGCCTCGCGGAGCTTCGACCCGAGGACGAGCCGGGGCTCGTCCTCGCGCGCCGTGTCTTCGGCGACGGCCGGACGCGGGCCTATGCCTGGGGGCGCGCCGTCGCGCGTGAGGACCTGGCCACGGCCGCCGAGCGCCTGATCGCCATGTCCGGCCAGTTCGAGCAGCGTCGCCTTGCGCGTCCGTCGTTCCAGCTCGACGTCCTGGACGCGTTCTGCGGCCCCGAGCAGCTCGCACGCCGTCGCGAGGCAGGAGTCGCGTGGAAAGAGCTCTCGGCGGCGCGGCGCCGCTACGAGGAGTTGACGCGTGACGCCGATGCCGCGGCGAGCCGGCTCGCCGAGCTGAAAGCACTGGTCGAGGACATGGAGGGTCTCGCTCCGGGGGACGAGGAGGCGCTGCGCGCGCAGCGTGAGCGGCTTCGTCACGTCGCCGAGCTCGAGGAGGCCGCGTCCGGCGCTGCCGAGGCGATCGCTCCCGAGGAGGGTGACGGTGCGGCGTCCTTGGCTGCGCAGGCCGAGCGTCTGCTGGCACCGCTCGAGCGCATCGCTCCCGAGCTCGAGGCGGTGGCGACCGAGCTCCGAGACATCGCGCTCCGGCTCGGCGAGGCAGGTAGCGACCTGCACGGCTTTCTTGCGTCGCTCGAGGCGGACCCGGGAGCCTTGGAGGAGGTCGAAGGGCGCCTTGCGCGAATCGCCGACCTCCGGCGGCGCTTCGATTCGTCGTCGCTCGAGGAGCTGCTGGAGCGCGCTGCTCACGCCCGGGTCGAGCTGGACGACGCTGCCGCCGGGCACGATCCCGTCACGGTCGCCGCAGACGCGGTCACCGCCGCCGAGACGCGCGTCGCCGCGCTCGCAGGCGAGCTTCGCACGGCGCGACAGGCCGAGGCGCGCCCCTTCGCCGACGCGGTCTCCGACGAGCTCCAAGGCCTGGGCATGGGAGAAGGGGAGTTCCTCTGCGAGCTTCGAGAGCGAGAGCCCGGCCCGAGTGGTACCGACGAGGCCGTCTTCCTGATCCGGCCCAATCACGGCCTGCCTTTCGGTCCAGTGGCGGAGACTGCCTCCGGCGGCGAGCTCTCACGGATCGCGCTCGCGCTGGCCGCCGTTACCGGCGGAGAGACGCTCGTCTTCGACGAGATCGACGCGGGCATCGGCGGCGTCACTGCGCACGCCGTGGCAGCGACGCTGCAGCGTCTGTCCGAGCGGGCTCAGGTCCTTACGATCACCCACCTCCCGCAGATCGCCAGCGTCGCCGATCGCCATCTCCGCGTGGAGAAGGTCCCGGGCGATCCGACCCACACGCGGATCGAGGAGCTGGACGATCTCCTCCGCCGCGAGGAGGTCGAGCGGATGGCGGGTGGCGCCGAGTTCCTCGCGACGCTGAGCGAGCGGACAGAGTGATCGGTCATGGGTCTCGACCTCAACAACCGGAACTCACGCAACGTTCGAGCCGGAGGCCGGCTTAGCCGGCCGGGAGGCTGGCGCCGCGTGCTCCCAGCCCAGGAGGAAGGAGGGGGTCGGCGGGGGAACCATGGGTTCCCCCGCCACTGCTGCTACGGTGAGACCCCGTGGCCAAGTACGTGTTCGTCACGGGTGGTGTCGTCTCCGCGCTCGGCAAGGGGATCGTCGCGGCGTCGCTCGGACGACTCCTCAAATCGCGCGGCCTCTCGGTCAGCGCGCAGAAGTTCGACCCGTACCTGAACGTCGACCCGGGCACGATGAGCCCGTTCCAGCACGGTGAGGTCTTCGTCACCGAGGACGGTGCGGAGACCGACCTCGACATCGGCCACTACGAGCGCTTCATCGACGAGAACCTCTCCCGGAACGCGAGCCACACGGCAGGCGCGATCTGGGACAGCGTGCTACGCCGAGAGCGCAAGGGCGAGTTCCTGGGGGCGACCGTCCAGGTCATCCCGCACATCACGAACGAGATCAAGGCGCGTATCCGGCGTGCCGAGAAGGTTTCGCCCGCGGACGTCGTCATCTCGGAGATCGGCGGCACGGTGGGAGACATCGAGTCGCTCCCGTTCCTCGAGGCGATCCGCCAGTTCCGGCGCGAGGTCGGGCCGGAGAACGTGCTCTACCTCCACGTCACGCTCGTCCCGTTCATTCCCGCTGCCGGAGAGCTGAAGACGAAGCCGACGCAACATTCGGTCAACGAGCTGCGCCGCATCGGTATCCATCCGGACATCGTCGTCTGCCGCTCTACCGAGCCGCTCTCCGACGACATCCGAGACAAGATCGCGCTCTTCGCCGACGTGGATCTGCGGGCGGTGATCGCCGCTCCCGACGTCTCCGACGTCTACCTCGTTCCCGAGACACTGCAAGCGGAAGGCCTCGACACCCTCGTCTGCGAGAAGCTCGGCCTCGACGTGCCCGCCGCCGATCTGGGTGAGTGGCGTGAGCTCACCGAGCGATCGGGCGAGCTCCGCGAGGAGGTCGAGATCGCGCTCGTCGGCAAGTACCTCAAGCTGCACGACGCGTACCTCTCCGTGCACGAGGCGCTCAAGCACGGCGGCGTCCATTCCGGCTGTCGCATCCGGGTGCGCTGGGTCGACGCCGAGCACATGTCCTACGAAGAGACGGTGCGCGAGCTCGAGCAGGTAGACGGAGTACTCGTCCCCGGCGGCTTCGGCTCGCGCGGCTGGGAGGGAAAGATCCTCGCGTGCCGCGTCGCGCGCGAGCGCGAGATCCCGTATCTCGGCCTCTGCCTCGGCATGCACGTCGCGGTGTCCGAGTTCGCGCGAAATGTCGCGGGGATGGACGGCGCCAACTCGACCGAGATGGACCCGGAGACGCCGCTACCCGGTCATCGACCTCCTCCCGGAGCAGAAGGAGATCGAGGATCTCGGCGGCACGATGCGGCTCGGCGCGCAAGCGATCGAGCTCGCCGAGGAGACGCGGGCGCGGGAGGCGTACGGCGAACCGGTGATCCACGAACGGCACCGCCATCGCTACGAGGTGAACAACGAGCTCAGGCCGCAGCTCGTGGATGCGGGTCTCGTGATCTCCGGGACGTTCCAGGAGGGAAGGCTCGTCGAGATCGTCGAGCTGCCCGATCACCCCTGGTTCGTCGCGAGCCAGTTCCACCCGGAGTTCAAGTCGCGGCCGACGCGGCCGGCGCCGCTCTTCCGCGAGTTCGTCGGGGCGGCGCTCGAGCGGGCTCGCTCCCGGTCGGGCGTGCGCGCCGCCGCGTCGTAGCTCATCCGGCGAGTCCGCGGCATGCCCTCGACGTCCTCGCCTAGGACCCGAGTTACAGCTTGTAACTTGGGTCGGTGGATTCGCTTCAGCAGCCGCTGACCTCCCCGCTCGTCGACCTCTTCCTGGAGCTCTGCGCGATCCCGAGCCCTTCAGGGCGGGAGCGAGAGGTGGCCGACCGCGTCGGTGCGTACCTGAGCGAGCTCGGGCTCGAATGGGACGAGGACGACGCCGCCACCCGACTCGACGGGGACACCGGGAACATCTACTGCCGGATCCCGCCGACGAACGGCCACGGTGGCACGCCGATCTTCCTCTGTGCGCACACGGACACGGTTCCGCCCGAGGCTCCGATCGACCCGGTGATCGGCGAGGACGGGATCATCCGAAACACCGCGGGGACGATTCTGGGCTCCGACAACAAGGCCGCAGTCGTGGTGATGCTCGAGGCGACACGCCGAATCGTCGAAGAGAGTCGGCCGCATGCCGGCATCGAGCTGCTCTTCACCCCGCAGGAAGAAGTCTCGCTCCGCGGAGCGGACGCGTTCGACCACACGCGGCTCGTGGCCCACACGGGGTTCGTCTACGACCAGGGAGCGCCCGTCGGCGAGATCGTGCTCGGCTCGCCGCACGGGCGGTTGCTCGACTTCCGCTTCCACGGACGCTCAGCGCACGCGGGGATGTTCCCCGAGGACGGCCGCTCCGCAGTTGCAGCCGCCTCGCGGGCGATCGCCGACTTCCGGCTGGGGCGGATCGACGAGGAGACGAGCGCGAATGTCGGCGTGATCACGGGTGGAACCGCGCGGAACGTCGTCCCCGAGTGGTGCTCGTTCTCGGCGGAGGTGCGCTCGCACGACGAGCGAAAGGCAGTCGACCTCGTACGCGAGATGCTGGAGACCGCTGCGTTCGCGGCGAGCCTCGGCGAGTGCGAGGTCGAGAGCGAGGTGCGTCCGAGCTTCCCCGGCTACCGGTTCCGTGAGAACGATCCTCCTGTGGCGCTCGCGGCGACGGCGCTGCGAGCGGCGGGCTTCGAGCCGACGTATGCGCTGAGCGGAGGCGGCGCGGATGCCAACGTCTTCAACGCGCGCGGTCTTTCCTGCGTGAACCTGGCGAACGGGATGATGGAGATCCACACGCCCGACGAGCACATCGCCGTCCAGGACCTGGATGCGATGGTCGAGGTCACGCTCGCGCTCGTCGAGGCCGCGCGCGAGGCGTAGAAGCGCGTCACGACCCGCGTCGCGCGTGCGGGTCGCTATCGTCCGCGCGCCATGCGGATCGGCGTCGCCAGAGAGATCAAGCCCCAGGAGCACCGCGTCGCCCTCACGCCGGCTGGAGCGCGCGAGCTCGTCCAGCGTGGCCATGAGGTCTTCGTGGAGGCCGGGGCGGGGCTCGGCAGCGCGTTTGTCGACGAGACCTACGAGCGCGCGGGCGCGAGCATCGTCTCCGTGGACGACGTGTGGGGACGGTCCGAGCTCCTCCTGAAGGTCAAGGAGCCGATCGCGATCGAGTATCCGCGCCTCCGCCCGGGCCTCACGCTGTTCACGTACCTGCACATCGCCGCCGACGAGCCCTTGACCAGGGCGCTCGTCGACTCCGGGATCACTGGGATCGCCTACGAGACGGTGGAAACCGACCTCGGCGCGTTGCCGCTGCTCGCCCCCATGAGCGAGATCGCGGGCCGACTGGCCCCGCAGGCCGGCGCGCACTACCTCGAGAAGCCAAAGGGCGGTCGCGGCATCCTGCTGGGGGGCGTCGCAGGGGTCTCGCCGGGCAAGGTCGTCGTCATCGGCGGCGGCATGGTGGGCTACAACGCCGCGGTCATCGCGATCGGGCTGGGCGCGCAGGTGACGATCCTCGAGCGCTCTGTCGACCGCATGCGCTACCTCGAGCAGATCCTGAGCGGGCGCGTCACGCTGCTGATGTCGTCGAGCCTCCAGATCGAGGAGTCGATCCGGGAAGCCGATCTCGTGATCGGCGCCGTCCTCATCCCGGGCGCGCTCGCGCCCAAGCTGATCACCCGCGAGATGCTGGGAGCGATGAAGGAGGCGTCGGTGCTCGTCGACGTCGCGATCGACCAGGGCGGCTGCGCCGAGACGTCTCGGCCGACCACCCACGACGACCCCGTCTACACCGTCGACGGCGTCATCCACTACTGCGTCGCGAACATGCCGGGCGCGGTGCCGATCACCTCGACGCGGGCGCTGACGAACGTCACCCTGCCGTACGTCGAGGCACTCGCCGACCACGGGATCGGTGCGGCGATCGCCCGCGATCCCGAGCTCGCGGGAGGCGTCAACGTCCTCGGTGGGCGGATCACGTACGAGGCGGTCGCCGAGGCGCATGGGCTCGAATACACGCCGCTCGACGACGCGCTGGCCGCAACCGTCGGCTAACCGACTCGCAACCGTCGCTCGAAGGGCGACCGACCGGGCTCGGGAATACGATCAGAGCGATGGAGCCTGAGCGTTCGCTCGAGCAGCGGGTCGCGGCCGTCGAATCTCTCCTGAGAACGATCCTGGCTCGGCTCGAGGAGATCGAGCGTGGACCGTCCACGGCTCGTCCCGAGGCTCGGCCGGCAACCGAGACGCCGTCTCCACCTGCCACGCCTTCTCGACCTGCCACGCCGACGCAGCCGCCCCCGCCGACCGTCACCCCGCAGCCCGTGACACCTGCCGCAGCTCCTCCGCCTCCCGCGACGCCTCGCTGGGTCATGAAACCGGGGGAGACGCTCGAGGACCTGCTCGGGGGCCGCATCCTGGCGGCGGTCGGCGGGCTCGCGATCCTGATCGGCGTCGTTCTCTTCCTCGTCATCGCCGTCGATCGTGGCTGGATCGGGGTCGAGGCGCGAGTGGCGCTCGCCTTCATGGGCTCGACGGTGCTTCTCGGGGTCGGGCTCTTCCTCTACGAGCGGCGTGGACAGACCGATGCCGCAGTTGCCGCCGTCGCGACAGCGCTCGCCTCGCTCTACGCCTCGCTCACCTACGCGACGGCCGTGCAGGACGTCATCGGGACGGAGGCGGGCCTGCTCGTGGCCGGGATCATCGGCGCTGCGGGTGCAGCCATCGCCGTTCGCTGGCAGTCGCAGTTCGTCGCCGCGCTCGGGATCCTGGGCGCGCTGGCGGCGCCCGTTCTCGTCGACAGCGGCACCTCGACCCTAGCGCTCGGGTTCACGGTCATCGCACTGGTCTCCGCGGTCGCGGTCCTCCTCTGGCAGCGCTGGGGCTGGCTCTCGATAGGAGCGTTCCTGCTCACGGCACCGCAGGTCGCGTTCTGGGCCGAGGATCGAGACGACCTGGCGCTGCCGCTCTCGATGCTCGGGCTCTACTGGTGCCTGTTCGTCGTTGCCGGGATCGGGTACGAGCTTCGCGTTCCCACCTCGGCTCTGCGCGCCTCGTCCGCCTCGGTCCTCCTCGTCAACGCAGGCTTCGCGTCGGCGGTCGGCTGGTATCTGATCGACGACCGGGGCCTTTCGACCGGTGCCACCGCGTGGGTGCTGGGGCTCACGATTGCGCACATCGTTCTCGGAGGGTTCGGCTTCCGGCAACGGATGTCGAGCGAGATCGCGACCCTTCTCGTCGCCGTCGGCCTCGCCCTGTCCGGCGTGACCCTCGCCCTGGCGCTGGACGGACCTGCGCTGGTCGCCGCGTGGTCGGCCGAGGCCGCGATTCTGGCTTGGGTCGCTCGCACGACCGGTGAGCAGCGTGCGCTGGTCTTCTCGGGTGCGTTCATCGTTCTCGCCGCGCTGCACACGGTGCTCGACGAGGCGCCGCCCGAGGCGCTCGTGGACGGCGTGGAGAATCTGGGTACCGCGATCGTGGCCGTCCTCTGCGTCGCGGTTTCGGCGCTCGTCATCGGCACCCTCGTCACCTCGCCGGACCTGCGCATGATCCTGTTCGCGGCGGCTGCAGTGGGATTCGTGTACGCGACGTCCCTGCTGATCGTCGACGTCATCCAGGGTGACGCTCTGGAGCGCTCCCAGACCGCGCAGGTCGCACTCAGCTGTTTCTGGGGCGTCGTCGGGCTCGTGGCCATCGTCGTCGGGCTGGTGCGCGACGTGCGGGAGCTGCGCTTCGGCGGCCTTGCGCTGCTCGGGTTGGGTGTCGCGAAGCTGTTCCTCTACGACCTGTCCGAGCTCGACGAGCTCTACCGCGTGCTCTCGTTCGTCGTGGTCGGGCTCGTGCTGCTGGGCGGCGCCTACGCTTACCAGCGGGTGCGTGCCGTCGAAAGGGCGTCGTGATCCTGCTCGCGATCCTCGCGGCGTCGCTGGCCGCCGCAGCGGCCGACGTCGACGAGACGCAGTTCCGGTACACGCGGGCCCTCGATGCGACGGCCGGCACCCCGGTGCGCTTCGAGCCGGACGGATCGATGTACGGTCACGCGAGGGTCGATTTCCCGGACCTGCGGGTCCTCGACGCGAACGGCGAACAGGTGCCCTGGCGCGACGAGCCGACGGCCGCTCCGGTCCCCAGTCAGGCCGTCGAGCTGGTGGCGCGCGGACGGCTGGGCGACACCGTGACGGTCGTCGTCGATCGCGGGCCGGTCCGCCCGGTGATCGACCGCATCGCGCTCGACATCCCGGACAGCGTCTTCGTGGGAGATGTGGAGGTTCAGGGGAGCAACACGGGAGCGGAAGGCTCGTATGCGACGCTCTCGACGACTCCGATCTACGCCGTCCGTGGAGCCGTCGCCGCTCGCAGCACGACTGCGGTGTTCCCGCCGACCGACTACCGCTTCCTTCTCGTGCGAGCGCGTGGCGTCTCCGACATCACCGGTGCGACGGTCGCCAGGGATCCGTCACAGCCTCCGCTGGAGCCGGTCGAGGCTCGCTCGACCAAGCGCGACCGCGAGCGAACGACCGTGGTGACGCTCGACCTCGGGTACGCGCGTGTACCGGTCGACCGTCTGAGCATCCGCTCGAGCACGCCTCGCTACGTGCGCGGCGTGACGGTCGAGGGCTCGAACGACGGCACGACCTTCGTCCCGTTGAGCGACGGCGAGATCGCGCGCTTTCCCGGCGTCGATCTCTCGAAGATCGCGCTCGCTGCGCGCCACCGCCGGCTGCGGGTGACCATTCGAAACGGGGACGACGCACCGCTGGAAGGGCTGCGCGTCACCGCCGAGGCGAGGCCGCGTCCCGTGCTCCTGGCGAGTGGCTACATGGCTCCGTTCCGCTTGCTGTACGGCGCGGCGACGCTGCCCGCGCCGTCGTACGACTTCGCGCGCCTGCCCGCGGCGGCGACCGGATTCGAGAACGCACGTGAGGGCACGCTCGGCGCCGAGCGTGCAAACGAGCTCTTCGAGCCGCCCGCCGACACGCGCACGTTCTTCGAGAGAAACGACTACCTCATCGAGGTCCTGCTGGTCGTGGTGGCGATCGTCGCCGCCGTCGCCGGCGTCTTGGCGCTGCGGCGACGCACCAGCGCTCCCGAAAGCTAGCGTCGGGGTCTAGGCGGTGCCGCGCTTCGCCCTGCGGAACAGGCGACCCTGGCCCTCGTCCACACCGGTCGAAGCGGGCTTGTCCGGCTTGTCGGGCTTCTTCGGATTCCGCTCGGTCGGGAAGATCCTGATCACGGTGTACGTGATCACCGCGGCCAACCCCACGATCGCGAGCGATGTAGGCGGCAAGTGCGAGCAGTCCGAGAGCGGTATCCAAAGCCGCCCTAGAATAGCTAGGTGGTCTCTCCAGGAGATTCGACACTGCTTGGCCGGCTGCAAACGCTTCGCATCGCGTCGTCCTCAGTCGGGCCGATATTCACCAATATCGGCCCTCCCTGCGTCCTAGCGCTGCTCGGTTTTCGCTCGGCCAATCAGCACCGAACCTCCCGGAGAAACCACTAGTGCCGCGGGCGTGCGTGATCGTGCTCGATGCCGTCGGTGCAGGTGAGTTGCCGGACGCGGAGGAGTACGGAGACGCTGGCTCCAACACGCTAGGCAACATCGCCCGCGCCGTCGGGGGCCTCGACCTGCCCAATCTCGAGGCACTCGGGCTCGGAAACGCGCTGCCGCTCGAAGGGTGTCCTCCGCAGCCGGGCGCCCCGGCGGTCGCCGGTCGGCTCCTCGAGCGGTCGAAGGGCAAGGACACGACGACGGGCCACTGGGAGCACATGGGCATCGTCACGCCGACGGCGTTCCCGACCTACCCGCACGGATTCCCGGACGACGTGATCGACCCGTTCATGAACCGAACCGGCCGGGGAGTCGTCGGCAACAAGCCGGCCTCGGGGACGGAGATCATCCAGGAGCTCGGGGAGGAGCATCAGAAGACGGGCAGGTGGATCGTCTACACCTCCGCCGACTCGGTCTTCCAGATCGCCGCGCACGAGGAGACCATCCCGCTCGAGGAGCTGTACGAGGGCTGTCGCGTAGCGCGCGAGATCCTGACGGGCCGCCACGCGGTCGGTCGCGTCATCGCGCGACCGTTCGTCGGTGAGCCCGGGAACTACACGCGGACACCCAACCGCCACGACTTCTCGCTCGAGCCTCCGCGCCCGAACTACCTGACGACGATCGGCGAGGCCGAGAACACCGTCTACGGCGTCGGCAAGATCTCGGACATCTTCGCCGGGCAGGACGTCCACGAGTCACGGCCGACGAAGTCGAACGTGGACGGGATCAACGCGACGATCGAGCTCCTGGAGTCGATCGACGGCGGCTTCGTCTTCGTCAACCTCGTGGAGACGGACATGCTCTGGGGACACCGCAACGACCCGGTGAACTTCCATCGCTGCCTGCAGGACTTCGACCGCCGCCTGCCGGACATCCTGGAGGCGCTCCGGCCGGGCGACCTCCTCATCGTGACGTCGGATCACGGCTGCGATCCCACGACGCCGTCGACGGATCACTCGCGCGAGCACGCTCTCCTGCTCGCGTATGCGGCCGGGCGGAACGCTGCGGGCCGCGTACACGAGGAGGGCGAGTTCGCCGACGTGGGCGCGACGGTGAACGCCTGGCTCGGCGGGAAGACCCCCGGCCGGAAGCTGCCCGGCCGCCAGATCGAGCTGTGAGGCTCAACGACCCCGAGCACGTACGGGAGGAGTACGCGACCGAGGCAGGGCTCGAGGGACGGCGTGCCGCCTACCGGTGGGCAGACGGCCCGGATGCCCCGGAGCTGCTGTTCCAGACGGTTGCCCGACTAGCGCCTGCTGCCGTGCTCGAGGTCGGATGCGGCCCCGGAGAGCTCTCGGAGCGGATTCGGCTCGAGCTCGGCGCCTCCGTCGTCGCGATCGACATCTCGCCGCGAATGGTCGAGTTGGCTCAAGGCCGGGGAGTTGATGCTCGACTCGGAGACGCGCAGGACTTGTCCTTTGCAGATGCGTCGTTCGACTGTGTCGTCGCGGCCTGGATGCTCTACCACGTCCCTGACGTTGACCGCGCCCTCGGAGAGATCGCACGCGTACTTCGTCCGGGCGGCCGTCTCGTCGCCGTGACCAACTACCTCGATCACTTGAGCCAATTGCGCTCACTGGGGAGCCATCCGAGTCCCGAGTCTGCGTTCAGCGGGGACAACGGGGCGGAACTCCTTCGGAAGCACTTCGTCGATGTCGAGGAACTCGATGCGGGAGGAACGATTCGCTTTCCCGACAGAGACGCCGTAATCAACTACCTGCGTGCGTCGATCACACTGAAGGGCGTGGAGGAGCGATTGCCGCACTTTGAGCCTCCTTTCATCGTGCGACGGCATCCGACGATCTTCGTCGCGGAGAAGGCCGGGGGTCAGGCTTCAGCCTGACCCCGTCTTTGGGTTCTGATCGCGCCGCGCGCCGACAAGACCCAACACCGAGGTCAGACTGAAGTCTGACCCCTCGCGAGATGCGAACGATCATCGGGCATGATCGACTCGATGCGTGTTGCGGATCTCATCGAGCGGAAGCGGAACGGCGAGGAGCTCTCGCCCGACGAGATCTCCGAGCTCGTCCTCGGCTACGCCCGCGGCGAGATACCCGACTATCAGCTGGCTGCATGGTGCATGGCCGTCTACTTCCGTGGGCTCTCGGGGCAGGAGACGTACGCGCTGACCGACGCGATGATCCACTCCGGCGAGACGATCGATCTCGGCAAGGCGCTCGGCAGACGCGTCGTCGACAAGCACTCGACCGGCGGCGTGGGGGACAAGACATCGCTCGCGGTCGGCCCGATCGTCGCGGCCTGCGGGGTGCCGTTCGGAAAGATGAGCGGCCGCGGTCTCGGGCACACGGGCGGCACGCTCGACAAGCTCGAGTCGATTCCCGGCTACCGGGTCGAGCTGACCATCGAAGAGTTCGTCGCGCAGATAAGGGACGTCGGTCTCGCGATCATCGGCCAGACCGGCAACCTCGTGCCGGCGGACAAGATGCTCTACGGGCTCCGCGACGTGACCGCCACGGTCGACATCGTGCCGCTCATCGCCTCGTCGATCATGTCCAAGAAGCTCGCGGGGGGCGCGGACGCGATCGTGCTCGACGTCAAGGTGGGCGACGGCGCGTTCATGAAAACCCTCGACGATGCTCGCATCCTCGCCGAGCAGATGGTCGATCTCGGCCGGCGAGCCGGGCGCGAGGTGGTATGCCTGCTGACCGACATGGAGCAGCCGCTCGGCCGGACCGTGGGGAACGCGCTCGAGATCCGCGAGGCCGTGGAGACGATCACCGGGCACGGGCCGGACGACTTCGTGGAGCTCGTCCTCGAGGCGGCTGCTCGCTTGCTCGCCCTCTCGGATCTCGACGTCGACCTCGCGGAGGGCAGGCGCCGCGCCGCGAGCGCGATCGCCGACGGCTCGGCGCTCGAGGCCTACGAGAGCTGGATCCGCGCACAGGGCGGAGAGCCCGATCTCGCTGCGCTGCCGCAGGCGCCCGTGGTGCTCGAGGTGAGTGCGCCTCGTGACGGCGTTGTGACCCGCGTTCGTGCCCTGGACATCGGCGTCGCCGCGCTCGAGCTCGGTGGCGGGCGCAGGACGAAAGCCGATGACATCGACCACGCGGTCGGAGTCGTATGTCACGCGAAGCGCGGGGCGAGCGTCAGGCAAGGGCATCTGCTCGCGGACGTGCACGCGCGGGACGAGGAGTCGGCTGCACGGGGCGTCGAAGCCGTGCTCGCCGCGTACGAGGTAGGCGAAACCACTCCGCACGCGCACGGGATCGTGCTCGACGTCATCGAGTAGCGCGCGAAGACGCCAAATTGCAAGTTGTAACTTGGCGCAGTGCCCGAGCTGCCCGAGGTCGAGACGATCCGCGCGCAGCTCGAGCCGCGGCTGGTCGGGCGCTCGCTCGTGCGCGTCGAGATCCTCGACCCCCGTCTCACGCGGCCGATCGACCTCTTCGAGGTGGCCGAGGAGCTCGAAGGAGATTCGATCATGGCCGTCGAGCGGCGCGGGAAGTACCTCGTGCTCCGCATGGAGAGCGGGCTTTCGCTGCTCGTCCACTTGCGCATGACCGGCAGCTTCGGATTCGAGCCGACGAGTCACGAGCGCGCGGTGCTCGAGCTCGACGACGGCACCAGGGTCGGCTACCGCGATGTGCGCCGGTTCGGCACCTGGCTCGTGCTCGAGGACGCGGAGCTCGAGCCGTATCTCGCGGGCGAAGAACGGGCCGGAGCCGCTCGGCGCGCGGTTCACCTCCGGGTGGCTGGGTGCGCGACTCGCCGTGCGCAGGGCGCCTGTGAAGTCGGTGCTCCTCGATCAGCGCGTCGTCGCGGGCCTCGGGAACATCTATGCCGACGAGGCGCTCTGGCGGGCCCGCGTCAATCCGCTCCGGCCGGCAGCGAGCCTCGATGCGGATCAGGTACGGCGCGTGCACCGCGCGATCCGGGCTGCGCTCCGCGCTGGGATCGAGCGGCAGGGATCGACCCTGTCCGAGTACCGCACTCCGGAGGGCTCGCGTGGCGGGATGCAAGAGGAATTTCGGGTCTATGGGCGAGACGGCCTGCCCTGCTCGCGCTGCGGCACGACCATCGCCAAGACGCGGGCCGGCGGGCGCGGCACCTGGTACTGCCCTCGCTGCCAGCCCTTGGGTTAGCCGTGCGCGGCACCCGGGCGCCGGAGCGACGTCGGCACCCGCCCAACCTAGACTTGGCTCCATGGGGCGCAGCTACAAGACGGAGGCGGTGGTCCTACGCTCGTTCCGGTTCGGCGAGGCGGATCGCGTTCTCCATCTCTACACCCTCGACCGCGGACGGGTAGGAGCAGTCGCGAAGGGCGTGCGCAAGACGAAGTCGCGCTTCGGCGCACGGCTCGAGCCGTTTTCCCATGTCGAGCTCCTTCTCCATCAGGGCTCCGGAGAGCTGCACACGGTCACCGGCGCATCGCTCATCGATCCGCACCGGCCTGCCCGGGAGGATCCGTACCGGCTGTCGGTCGGGCTCGTCGGTGCCGAGGCGATGCTGCGCCTGTACGTCGAGGAAGAGCGGAATGTGCGCGCGTTCGAGGCGCTGACGCGTTTCATCGGGGCACTCGACGGCCTTCCTGCGGGGTTGCGCGGACGTGCGGGTCTCGATCCCCTCGCGCTCGCCTTCCAGCTGAAGCTCCTCTGGCTCTCGGGGTACGTGCCGCACCTGGACAGCTGTGTCGAATGCGGTAGCACCGATGGGCTCGTCGGCTATCTTCCTCGGGCAGGAGGCGGCGTTTGCCCTGCGTGCGCACCGACGGAGACCGTGATGGTCGCCCCGGAGGGTTTTCGCGGCATCCTCGAGCTGCTCTGGACTCCGCTCGTGGATGCGCACGGGCTCGGGCTGGGGGAGCGAGCGGTGCGAGACGTCCTTGCGGTCATCATCGCGACGTACGAGTTCCACGGCGGCTTCCGCCTGCGCACACTCACGGCTTGACGTGACCCGAGCGCGAGAGTGCACGTGACGCGAGAAAACCAAGGTCTGACCCCTGGACGTGTCCGCAACCGACGGTTTGTCTGCAACAAATGAGCGACAACGTGTCCACAGTCTCGATCGGACCCGGGCGCCGCCCGTGAAACTCGATCTCGGAGACGGGTACGAGCTCGACGACGACCGAGTGCGCATCGACCGCGGGGCGGCGCACCGGTATCTCAGCGAGGAGTCGTACTGGGCGAAGGGACGATCGCGCGCTGTCCAAGACGAGCTGATCGACAACGCCGCGCGTGTCGTCGGCCTGTATCACGACGGCGAGCAGGTCGGCTTCACGCGAACGCTCTCGGACGGCCACTCGCAGTCCTACCTCGCGGACGTCTACGTGCTCGAGGGGCACCGCGGCCGTGGCCTGGGCGTCGAGCTCGTCCGCTTCAGCGTCGACGAAGGGCCGCTCGCGAAGACGAAGTGGTTCCTGCACACCGCCGACGCGCACGATCTCTACCGGAAGTTCGGGTTCGCACAGCCCGGTGACAAAGCGCTCGAACGTTGGAGCCGATAGGTAACTACTCGGACTTCGGCGTTTTCCAGTCTTCCGCCAGCCGCTCTCCTACCAAAGCACGCGCTGCGGAGATCGGAACTCGCTCCTGCTCGAGCGAGTCGCGGTCGCGGATCGTGACCGTGTCGTCCTCGAGCGTCTGCTCGTCGATCGTCAGCGCATACGGCGTGCCGATCTCGTCCTGGCGGCGGTAGCGGCGGCCGATCTGGCCCGAGTCGTCGTACTCGGCCACCACGACCCGCCGAAGCTCCTCGTACAGCGACCGCGCCTTCCCCACCATGCCCTCGTCCCGCGAGATCAGCGGCAGGACTGCCACCTTGACCGGAGCCAACGCAGGATGGAGCCGCAACACGGTCCGCTCCCGCTCGGCGACCACCTCCTCGTCGTACGCATCGACGAGAAACGCGAGCATCGAGCGGTTGACGCCGAGCGCCGGCTCGACGACGTGGGGCGTGTAGCGCTCCTGGCCGTCCACCCACTCGAGCTTCGTCCCGGATGCCTCCGTGTGCGCGGCCAGGTCGAAGTCCCCGCGCTGCGCGATCCCCTCGAGCTCGGACCAGCCCATGGGGAAGAGGTACTCGAGATCCGAGGTAGCGCTCGAGTAGTGCGACAGCTCCTCCGCCTCGTGCTCGCGCACGCGCAAATGGCTCTCCCGGATGCCGTAGCGGAGATGCCACGAGCGCCGCTCCTCGACCCAGAACCGAAACCACTCGTCCGCGTCGGCGGGCGGGACGAAGAACTCCATCTCCATCTGCTCGAACTCGAGCGTGCGGAAGATGAAGTTCCCGGGCGTGATCTCGTTCCGGAACGCCTTCCCGATCTGCGCGATGCCGAACGGCGGCTTGCGCCGGGCAATCTGGGCGACGTTCTTGAAGTTGATGAAGATGCCCTGCGCGGTCTCGGGGCGCAGGTACGCGTCTTGCCCGGTTTCCTCGACCGGACCGATCCGCGTCTGAGAACATGAGGTTGAACTGCCGCGGCTCCGTGAGGTCGCACTTGTCCGTCTCGCCAGGATGCTTGCTCGGCCGAGCCCCGCACTCGGCCTCGGCGAGCTGGTCCGCCCGGTAACGGCGCTTGCAGAAGCGGCAGTCGACGAGCGGATCGGAGAAGCCCGTCACATGTCCGGACGCCTCCCACACCGACGGATGGAGGATGATCGAGGAGTCGAGCGCGACGATGTCGTCCCGCTCGCGGACCATAGCCTCGAGCCAGCGCGCCTTCACGTTCTCCTTGAGGAGCACGCCGTAGTGCCCGTAGTCGTACGACGACCCGAGCCCGCCGTAGATCTCCGAGGACGGAAACACGAACCCGCGCCGGCGGGCCAGCGAGACGATCTTGTCCATCGTGACGGCCTCGGGCATTAGGCCGAGACGTTACTCGCCGAGCACTCGCGCTATCGGCGCGTGCCGAGCGTGAGGAGGTATTCCCGGTGGTGCACGACCTCGTCGCCTTCGCGATGCCCTTCGAAGAACTCGACCCAGGTCTGGTGGAACTCCTCTCGACGATCGGGATCGAGGGCCTCCGCGGCGGTCTTCGTAGGCCCGTACGAGGTGGAAAAGAGCTCCCAGTACTCCTCGCCCGACCCGACCGCGAGCGGCGAGTCGTGCTCCTCGAAGTCGAGCTCGAAGGCGTCAGCCAAGAGCTCGCGAACGTGCTCCTCGGTGCCCCAGGTGAACGGGCTCCCCGCACCCGGTGCCGGCGGCGGCAGGAATGGCCCCATCATCCGGAACATCTGTCCGAGCCCGCCTTCGGGAGTCCAGCATGCGAGTGCGAGCCGTCCTCCCGGCTTGGTGACCCGCGCGAGCTCGGCTGCGACGGCCGGGTGGTCGGGCGCGAACATGACGCCGCACGTCGACGCCACGACGTCGAAGCTCGCATCCTCGTAGGTCATCGCCTCGGCGTCGCCGACCTCGAACTGTGCCTCGACGCCCTCCTCGGCGGCCCGTTCCCGCGCTGTCTCGATCAGGACGGGTGCGAGATCCTGTCCGATGACATCAGCGCCGCGCTTCGCGGCGAGGATGGCCACCGCGCCGGTACCGGTAGCGGCATCCAGCACGCGTTCGCCGGGCTTGGGGTCTGTCCGCTCGATGACGAGCTCGTGGATGTCACGCAGCGTGTTCGTGATGCGCTCGTAGGGACCATTGCCCCACATGACGCTCTGTCGCGCCTTGAGCTCTGCAAATGCCATTGTCTCTCCTTCGTCAGTCGGCATTCGGGAGCATACGACCTCGCGGGCGCTAGCCTCCGGCCGATGAGCGCGAACGACACCGACCGCATCCCGGTCGAGCTCCACATCGTGTCGGACTCGACCGGCGAGACGGCGCAGCGGCTCGTGCTCGCGCTCGAAGCGCAGTTCCCTGATCAGCCTTTCCTCGAGATCCGCCATCCGCGCGCCGAGAGCGCCGAGGACCTGCACATCGCGGTGCAGCAGGCGCGCGGCCGCCCCGCGGTGATGGTCTACACGCTCGTCGGCTCCGAGCTTCGGGACGCGATGCGCCAGCTCTGCCGCCGCGCGCGCGTGCACTACTGCGACCTTCTGGGACACCCGATCGACTCGATCTCGCGCGTGGCCGGAGTTGCCGCGCGCATGGAGCCCGGCGCGCGTGCCCCGCTCGACTCCTCGTACTTCAAGCGCATCGAGGCGATCGAGTTCGCGGTCAAGTACGACGACGGGGTGGGGAGCGGGCTCGACGAGGCCGACGTCGTCCTGGTCGGCGTCTCGCGCACCTCGAAGACGCCGCTCTCGATCTTTCTCGGCTACCTCGGGCACAAGGCCGCGAACGTGCCGGTCGTGCGCGGGATCGAGCTCCCGCAGGAGCTCTTCGAGATCGATCCCGCGAAGATCGTCGGGCTGACCATCGCGGCGGAGCGCCTGCTGGACATCCGAACGGCGCGTGTCAAGAGCATGGGCGCGTCGAAGAAGCGCTACGCGGAGCTCGAGGTCATCTACGCGGAGCTCGAGGAGGCGTCGGGGATCCACCGCCGGCTCGGCTGTCCCGTCATCGACGTCTCCGAGCTCTCGGTCGAGGAGACCGCAATGCGCATCCTCCGGATCGTCGAGAAGCGCAAGCGCGCCGCCCACGTATGAAGGAGAGCGAACCGAAGCCGTACGGTGCGCCCGGACAGGTACCGCTCCGGCACCCGTTCCGGCCGCCACCCGGCGGAAAAGGCGACCTGCGCGAGAAGGGCTGGCTCCCGTTTCCGAGGATGGCGTTCTGGTGGTTCCTGATGATCCTCGGCGATCTCGTCTTCTACGTGCTCCTGACCCCGATCTGGCTCGGACTACGTGGTGCAGCCTGGGTCGCGGAGCTCAGGTCTCGCGCACGGCGTTCTTGAGGAAGCTGTCCACCTCACCGGTGGTGCGCAACCGGATGACCGGAAAACGAGCGAGCTCCGACGGGTATCGCCGGCGGCGGTCCCGATGGTGGCGAAGCGCAAAGAACACGACGGAGTTCTGTGGATGGACGACATCTCGGAGACGCTCGCGATTCCCGTTCCAGAGTTCCTCGCGGCTGATCACGCGCTGCGCTGTCCTCCGCACGAGGCGCGGCAGCCAAACGCGCACAGGAAGGTCGAGCCAGACCACGATGTCTGCTCGCTCGAACACGAGATCGCCGAGTTTTCCGCGGTATGCCCCGTCGATCACCCAGACATCGGACTCGACGATCGGCTCGACCTTTGCACGAAGCTCCTCTGGCGTCGCCTCGGTCCAATTCGGGCCGTGATGCAGCGCGTCGAGCTCGTAGAACGGGACACCGAGCCGGTCGGCCAGCGCACGACCCGTGGTCGTCTTTCCGTTGCCGCTCGCGGTCGAGATCACCGCCACGCGTTTCACGAGACGAACCGTGTTTCGAGCAGCGTCTCCCGACCGGGCTCCACGCGGTACGCACCTGCTCCTTCCCGCAGCGAGATGGCTTCGCGCAATTCCGTACCGGCGAAATACAGCGCGGCGTCGTCGTCGGCCGCATACCCGGCCGGAAATCCGGAATCGACGAGCCCGCGATAGACGGGTCGCCGCTGTTCCTCGCCGTCGTAGTGCGGGCAGGCGCTTCCGGGCAGGAAGCCGAGCAGATCGCTCATCCCCTCGAGCTGGGGGCCGAACGAGTCCGTCACGCCGGCCTCGAACCAGCAGATCATCCCCGCGCTCGTGCCACAGAGCAGGATTCCGCGCTCCCAGGCCTCGCGGAGCACGACGTCGAATCCGTGGACACGCCAGACCGCGAGCATGTTGGCCGTGTTCCCGCCCGCGACGTAGATCGCGTCCTGCGCGAGCACGTGCTCGCGGATGTCCGATCGCGGCCAGGGGTTGAACGAGACGTGACTCGGCTCCGCGCGATGCGCGAAGGACTCGTAGAACGAGACCAGCCGCGTCTCCGGAGTCGGCACTCGCGGTGGGCACGTAGCAGACGCGCGCGCCGCCGAGCTCGAGCACGAGGTCGTCGAACCGGCCGCCGAGGGACGAGCCTCCGCCGGCAAGGATGTGGCCGGGCATCGGACGAGTGTAGATTTCTCCCGCAGACTGCGCACTTCCTGAACTGGCGCGGGTTGGCGGCTTACTCGCGGCGCTCGTGTCACACCAGCGCGGCCGCGAGGGGCTCGTCTAAGCCGCCGGCGTCATAGGATCCCTTCTCCGTTCCGCGACCGAGGAGGTTGGCATGGCCGTCGCCTACATCACGGAGTTCCCGATCGGTGACCGATCGACCGAGAACTACGAATTCCTGAAGGAGAAGCTCGGCGACGAGAAGATCGAGGGGCTGCTCGTGCACACGGCGGGCTTCGACGACGAGAGCGGCGTGTGGCGGCTGGTCGACGTCTGGGAGACTCGCGAGCAGGCCGAGCGATTCATGAAGCGGATGATGGAGATGGTCACGCCCGAGGAGCTTCCGCGCCCGGACACGGCGGTTGAGCCGACTCGCGAGGCGTACTACGAGCTGCACGACTTCGTAAAGAACTAGCGCGACGGGATTTTCGTCTGAGAGGATCCCGCGCTCGCGCGGCGGGTCGGCAGATGTTGCGCCGAACCTCCCCCCAAGGAACCCCACCCGGCAAGGCCCGCCGCGCCCCCTCTCCGCTCGGGTCTCGAACCCGATCGCGGGTCGCCCCCCTTCGGCGCTGTTCAGCAGCTCTATGCCGGCAACGTCTCGTACCCGTAAGTGGCGATCCGGCTCTTCTTCGCGTCGGACACGAAGGCCGTCCAGCCCTTGCCGTTCGGGCTGAGGGCGTAGCAGACGAGCTTGTCCCAGTAGCGGGTCGTGCCGTGCACCCATGAGGACTCGCCTCGGTGGCCGCGGATCCAGGCTCCCTCGCAGTAGACGCGGGGAGCAGACTGGTAATTCGACCGGGTGAGCGACTGAGCCTGGCTGATCGACTGGCCCCAGTTGTCCGGCGTCCCCGAAACTGTGTAGCGGGGGGCTCGATCGAACCCCTGGGCGATAGGCGCTGCGACAGCCAAGACAGCGACCATTGCAAGCGCGATGAGAACGAGACGCTTCATGAACTCTCCTTCTGAGTAGCGGCGCTGCCGCGACGTTGGTGCGGTGGTTACGGGGATCAAGGTGATCGCCCGATGCACACAGACTGCTGTCGCCTGGCCTCGCCCGCTAGGACACGATTGGGTCAATTCCGGCAGGTCGCGCTCGAGCCGGCTGACGTCGCCCACGACCCACTCGCTGTCGTTCCAGGGCGACTACGTGTCTTCGAGAGAATGCCAGTGCGCGTCGCCGGGATCCTTGAAGAAGACCGGGGGATCGCCATCCCCGTCCCAGACCGGGAGGCGATCGACTTCAACTTGGTCATACCGGTTTTCGCCGAGCAGGAGAGCACGAATGTCGTTCGCCGAACGAGAGTGTCCGTCGAGGTGGCGACGCGCTCCCTCCATGCTCCACTGCGCTATGAGGGGTGTCGTATTCATCCCCGAAGCGTGTCCCTTCCGGACTTCGTCCGATAGGACACGATTGGGTCTATTCGTCCGCGGCGGCTTGTAACTCCGCGCTGATCAGCCACACTTCCGTGGTGGCCGGTGGCCTGGCAGTAGGCGGCGACGTCGAGAAGGCTCTGGAGAGTGTCGGCGTCCCGAGCTACGTCCTCGATGAAACGGGAGTCGTCCGCTGGATCAATGCGGCAGCCGAGCAGCTTCTCGGCGACGTTCGCGGTCGCCACTTCCGCTCGGTCGTCGCGCCCGAGGACAGCCGCCGTGCCCGCGAACTGTTCTCGCAGAAAGTGCTCGGCTCCTCCCCCGCCACAGAGGCGACCGGCGTCTTGGTTTCGACCGCCGGCACGCGGGTAGCGGTGGAGCTCAGCGCGGTGCCGCTCAGGAACGGTGAACGGGTGGTGGGCGTTTTCGGACTGATCGAGGAACGCCCCGACGACAGCTCCACTCCGCCACCCCCGCATCTCACCCCCCGCCAGGTCGAGGTGCTTCGTCTCTTGGAGCAGGGCCGCTCGACGAAGCAGATCGCCTCCGAGCTCCACCTGAGCCCGGAGACGGTCAGGAACCACATCCGCCGTCTCTTTCGGGCCCTCGACGTCAACTCCCGACTGGAAGCCGTCGCCGCCGCCCGTGCACAGTCGGTCAGCTCCGTCGGCAGTTGACCCGATTGTGTCCTGTACGGCCTGGCTGCCGGCACCTACCGTCGCTACATGAGAACGGCTGGCCTCCTTGGACGCATGACGCGTGAGCAGCGCGACGTCCTCCGCAAGCAGATCGACGCTCGCACGCGTGAGCGCCTCGAGAGTGCCCGGAGTGCGAGAGCGGAAGCACGTACGAGTTACGAAACACGTAGCGTGGTGACGCCCCCGCTTGGCGACTCTGGTCGCGCTCGAGCCGGCTGACGTCACCCCACGACCGGCTCGGCGTCGCGGCCCTCCTCGGCCGGCCCCACCAGTTCTCCGACGAGATCGCGGCACGGCATCGAGGCGTGGTGGCGATCCGGCCTGGCATCAGTCCGCGCGGCACGCGGCGGGAATTCGGTCGAGCTCGTGCTCCCGGCAACGGGACCCCCAGCAGCGCGTTTCAGGGCAGGGACGCAGGGACGACCACATAACCATGCGGATTCCCGCTCTCCGCCCAGTGCCCGTATATTCCTCCCGCAAATGCGCTACGTCTTCGACTTCGACGAGGATTCCGGGGGCGGGCGCGAGCTCCTCGGCGGCAAGGGCATCGGCCTTGCTGAGATGACCCAGCTCGGGATCCCGGTCCCGGCGGGGTTCACGATCACGACGGATGCCTGCCGCGCGTACATGGCTGCGAACGGCGGGGTGCCCGAAGGTTTGGATCGAGAGATCGAGGAGCGCATCTCGGCGCTCGAGGAGCGCGCAGACCGCCGCTTCGGCGACCCGGAGAGCCCGCTCCTCGTCTCGGTTCGCTCCGGGGCGGCGGTCTCGATGCCCGGGATGATGGACACGATCCTGAACCTCGGCCTGAACGACGTCGCCGTCGAGGGTCTCGCGACGTCGACCGGCGACGCGCGCTTCGCACTCGACTCCTACCGCCGGCTCATCCAGATGTACGGGGGCGTGGTGGCCGGTGTCGACGGGCATCGCTTCGAGCAGGCGCTCACCGACCTGAAGGCGGCGAGCGGGGTGACCCAGGACGTCGAGCTCTCCGCCGACGACCTCCGCGGTCTCGTCGAGACCTTCAAGGAGATCTACGAGGAGAGCGCAGGGCCATCCGTTCCCCCAGGACGCCTCAGAGCAGCTGCAACGCTCCTATCGCGCGGTCTTCGACTCGTGGAACTCGCCGCGGGCGCAGGTCTACCGGAGGACCTACGACATCGCGGACGACCTCGGCACCGCGGTGAACGTCGTCCAGATGGTCTTCGGCAACAGAGGCGAGAGCTCGGGAACCGGCGTCTGTTTCACGCGCGATCCCGCGACGGGCGAGAAGCGGCTCTATGGCGAGTTCCTCTCGAACGCGCAGGGCGAGGACGTCGTCGCCGGGATCCGCACGCCCGAGCCGATCGAGCTGATGCGCGAGAGGATGCCCGAGGCGTTCGACCAGCTCCTGGAGACGCTGGCGCTCCTCGAGTCGCACTACCGTGACCTGCAGGACATCGAGTTCACGGTCGAGGAAGGCCGTCTCTTCATCCTGCAGACGCGAACCGGCAAGCGAACTGCCGCCGCCGCGCTGCGGGTCGCGGTCGAAATGGTCGACGAGGAGCTGATCTCGCGCGACGAGGCAGTCGCGCGCATCGATCCCGCCCAGCTCGACCAGCTTCTCCACCCGAGGATCGACCCGAGCGCGGAGATCGAGGTCGCGACTCGCGGCCTGAACGCATCCCCCGGAGCCGCCTCGGGTGCCATCGTCCTCGACGCCGACACCGCCGAAGAGCGTGGCAGGGACGGCGACGACGTGATCCTCGTCCGCTGGGAGACGACTCCCGACGACATCCACGGTCTGATCCACGCACGTGGAGTCCTGACCGCGCACGGCGGCATGACGTCGCATGCTGCGGTGGTCGCGCGCGGCATGGGGAAGCCGTGCGTCGCAGGCTGCGAAGGGCTCTCGATCGACTACAAGGCCGGCACGATCAAGATCGGCGAGCACGAGCTCTCGGCTGGAGACGTGATCACGATCGATGGCGGAACCGGCGAGGTGATCATCGGCTCGGTGCCGCTCGTCCCCCCTGCGATCGACGAGAACTTCGGGACGATTCTCGGCTGGGCTGACGACCTCAGGCGCATGCGCGTGCGGGCGAACGCGGATACGCCCGAGGACGCGGTGAAGGCGCGCGAGTTCGGCGCCGAGGGGATCGGCCTCTGCCGCACCGAGCACATGTTCATGGCCGAGGGGCGGCTCGAGATCGTGCGCGAGATGATCCTCGCCCGCGACGAGGAGGAGCGCCGCTCGGCGCTCGAGCGTCTGCTCCCCTTGCAGCAGGGCGACTTCGAGGGGATCTTCGAGGCCATGGCGGGCTTTCCGGTGACGATCCGGCTGCTCGACCCGCCGCTGCACGAGTTCCTCCCGCCGCTCGAGGAGGCGACCTCCGACGCGATGCGCGAGCGGATCCGGTCGCTGCACGAATCGAACCCGATGCTGGGCACGCGGGGCTGCAGGCTCGGGCTCCAGTTCCCGGAGATCTACGAGATGCAGGTGCGCGCCATCGTGCGGGCGGCGCGGGCTGTCTCGGAACGGACCGGCGATGCGCCGCTGGTCGAGATCATGCACCCGCTCGTCGGCTTCAGAGAAGAGCTTGCCCGCCTCCGCGAGCTGACCGAGCGGGTCGCCGCCGAGGAGCCGACGGTGGAGTACCTGTGCGGCACGATGATCGAGCTTCCGCGCGCCTGCCTGCGGGCCGACGAGATCGCAGCGGAAGCTGACTTCTTTTCCTTCGGGACGAATGACTTGACGCAGACCGCTCTCGGGTTTTCGCGCGACGACGCCGAGGGCAAGTTCCTGACCTTCTACCTCGAGCACGGAATCCTCGAGCGGAACCCGTTCGAGGTGCTCGACGAGGAGGGCGTCGGCGACCTCATGCGGATCGCAGTCGAGCGCGGGAGAGCTGCGAAGCTGGACATCAAGCTCGGGATCTGCGGCGAGCACGGAGGCGAGCCGCGCTCGGTCGCGTTCTGCCACCGGCTCGGGCTCGACTACGTTTCCTGTTCGCCGTTTCGGGTGCCGCTTGCTCGCCTCGCCGCGGCGCAAGCCGCGCTCGCCGAGTCAGGGGTAACCGCGCTCGCCATCGGCGGCTAGCCCCGCCTAGACCTGAGACAAGGCGACTGCGACGCTCAGCGCGCCGACTCCGACGACCGCCAGCATCGCGACCGCCGGCCTTCGCCGGAGATAGAGGAACGCGAGCGCTACCAGCGCGCCGCCGATGAGCCCGCCGATGTGGCCCCCGATGGAGATCCCCGGGATGAGGAACGTGAAGAGCAGGTTGAAGACGATGAGCCCCATAGCCTGCCCGCCGAAGACGTAGATCCGTCTCCACTCCAAGATGGCTGCGGCGCCCATGATCCCCCAGATCGCGCCGGAGGCGCCCACGACCGGCGAGAGCGGCGACCAGACGAGCGCACCGGCGGCCCCGGCGAGCCCGGAGACCACATAGAGGAGCGCGTAGCGACCGTGACCGAGGTAGTCCTCGAGCGCGGGGCCGATTATCCAGAGGACGAGCATGTTCATCCCGAGATGCAGCACGTTCCCGTGCAGGAAGGCCGACGTGATCAGGCGCCACCATTCGCCTTCGGCGACAAGCGGGCCGAACAGCACGCCGTTCTCGAAGATCCAATCCGACGTCGGGCTGAAACCCGACCCGAGGGCGAGTTGGAGCACGAACACGGTGACGTTGATCCCGATGAGGGCGAACGTCACGAACGGTCCTTGGAGCGACAGCGACGTGCTTGCCCTGCGTGCCGCCCGCTTCGGTGCAGCGACCTTCCCGCCGGTGCTCGCGTGATCCGGGCAGCGGATCCCGACCGGCCCGAACGTCATGCAGTCGGGACAGATCCCTCGTCCGCATTCGGTGCAGGAGACGTATGTCTCCCGGTCGGGGTGGCGGTAGCAGCGGAGCGGCTCGGTCACCGCGGCTAGCGTACCCCTGTGCGGGTCCACGTCGCGCTCACACCGGACGAGGCCGGAGCCGCCCCGACCGGCATCGTCATCGACGTGATCCGGGCGACGACCACGATGTGTCAGGCGCTCGCCTCCGGGTACGAGCGCGTGTTCTGCACAGCCGAGGTCGAGGAGGCGCAGGCGCTCCGGAATGAGCTCGGGGAGGGCGTGCTCGGGGGCGAGCGAAACGCGGTGCGGATCCCGGGCTTCGATCTCGGGAACTCCCCGCGCGAGTACCTCGAGCCTGCAGGCAAGACGGTGATCCTCTCCACCACGAACGGCACCCGCGCGGTGGTTTCGGCGGCGCAGCGCTGCGAGCGCGTGCTCGTCGCGTCGTTACTCAATCTCAGCGCGGTCGTGGAAGCAGCTCGCGCTGCCGAGGAGGACGTAGTCGTCGTCTGCGCGGGGGTGCAGGGCACGCTCGCGCTCGACGACGCATACGTGGCCGGGCGGATCGTCGAGCTTCTCGACTGGGAGCGGAGCGACGCGGCCGAGGCGGCGGCGCGGCTCGCGAGCACCTGGCGTGGGGCGGAGGAGGCCTTCCGCGCGTCGAAGAGCGGTCGCAACCTGCTCGAGAACGCGCCCGAGCTCGAGGAAGACATCGCCTTCTGCGCGCAGCGAGAGCGTGCTCGACGTCGTCCCGCGCCTGGTCGCCTTGCGGGAAGCCGCTGCTGAGATTGCGCTGGGTGGGGCTGGGGAACCGCTGGGGTGAGGCTTCAGCCTCACCTCGTCGTTGGGTTGTCGCGCTAAGGCGCGGCGCTCGAACCCAACACCGGGGTCAGGCTGAAGCCTCACCCCTACGGCCTCGCCCTCACGCACGGCCGATACGCTCGCCGGAGTGATCGTGAACCGCGACCCGAAGGCTCGTGGCCCGTACACGGCTTTCGCGGAAGTCGCCGACGCGTACGAGCGAGGCCGGCCCGGGTATCCGGAGGAGGCCGTTCGCTGGCTCGCCGGTGACGAGCCCTGCGACGTCGTCGACCTCGGCGCGGGCACGGGCAAGCTGACGCGCGCGCTTGTCGCGCTCGGGCATCGGGTGACCGCGATCGAGCCTCTGGCGGAGATGCTCGAGCTGCTCCCAGCCACTGCGCCCGGCGCGAGCGCCATCCTCGGAACCGCCGAGGTGATCCCGCTGCCCGACGAGTTCGCGGACGTCGTCACGTCCGCGCAGGCGTTCCACTGGTTCGACCACCCGGTCGCGCTCCCGGAGATCGCGCGCGTCCTGCGTCCCGGCGGGCGACTCGCGCTCGTCTGGAACATCCGCGACGAGCGAGAGCCGTGACGGTGAGGCTGCATCGCGACCTCATCGGGAGCGAGGGAACGAGTCGATGGACTGTGGACGAGTCCGCTCGCCACGAGCGGCCTGTTCGGGCCCGTGGAGCGAGCCGAGTTCCATATCGAGCAGACGCTCGACCGCGAGACGCTGCTCGACCTCGTCCTGTCGCGGAGCTACTGCGCGAAGCTCCCGCCGCCGGAGCGCGAGCCCATCCTCGATGCGGTCGGCGCGCTCTACGACGAAGTGGCTGTCGAGGGCAGAGTCCGCCTGCCGTACGTGACGCGAGTGTTTCCGCGTTATCCGAATCGCTTAGACAATCACGCAAGCCCTAGAGCGTCCGCCGAACGATCGTGCGGCGGCCGGCGTCGCGCACGACCTCGAAGCCGTTGTTGAGGAACATCGGCAGGTAGCCCGTGTACGCGTCGATGTTCATGTGCCCTTCTCTGACTGGATACGCCTCGAGCGCGGGAGCGTCGTGAGCGCTCACCCGCTCGACGGCGGCTTCGAGCAGCGCCGAGGCGACGCCCTTGCGCTTCGCCGAGGGATGGACGTAGAAGCAGACGACCGACCAGACGTCCTGCTCGTCGACACGCGCGAGCTTTCGCGAATGCTCGAGCCGCTCGAAGGTCGTCGCGAGGGCCGATCCTGCACCAGCCGACGGGAATGTCGTCTGCGTACGCGAGGAGCCCCGGCTCGCTGCCACCGCAGATTTCGGCCTCGAGCCTCTCTCGGTTCCGAGTGCCGTGACCGTCCCAGTACGCATTCCCGCGTAGGTGCCAGAACTGGCACCAGCAACCGTTCGTCTGCGGGTTGCCCCCTTGCGGGCCTGGACGTTCGAACAGATCGACAACGTCGTCCCAGCGAGCGGGAACCACCGGTCGGACGTCGATTGTGGACACGTCTCGCCGAGCTAGAACTCGCGGCGAACAGCTTCGACGTTGTTCCCGTCGGGATCGAGCAGGAACGCCGCGTAGTAGCGACCTGCCTCCGCGGAGCTGTACTGCTCTCGCACTCCCGGGGCGCCGTTGTCTCGGTGTCCCGCTTCGAGACCCGCGCGGTGGAACGCGTCGACCTGGTCACGGGAGTCCGCGACGAACGCCACGTGAACGGGGCCACTCGCGTGCTCGCCGGCCGAGACGACAAGGTTCGCGAACTGCGCTCCACGTTCGTTCTCCCAGAGTGGTGGTATCGCGAGCGGCTCGAGAACCGTCTTGTAGAACGCGATGCTCGCGCCCGCGTCCCGCACGACGATCTTCACGTGGTCGAAGACGACCCGCGACCAGTCCCAGTCCACTCGCGTCGACTCTAGCGCCGTCTCTTGACTCTTGCACGGGAGGTCGCGACGCTTGGGGACTGTGAGGCTTCACAGGTTGCCGTGGAGACGTCGACCGTGACCGTCGACGCGAGTACGCCACGTGAGCGCCTGTGGCAGCGACTCGAGTCCTGGTTCTCCGACTCGGACGACACCTCTCATGCCGGTCCGGAGATCACCTTCGACGGGCTGACGGCGGCGCAGGTCGACAGCGTGTGGCAGCTCCTTCGTGAACGTGCCGAGCCTCTCGATTCCACGGAGTCGGTCTGGGACAAGCGGGACGAGATGGAGGTCGGCGTCGTCGACGCGCTCGGCGCAGGCGCGCATGGTGCTGAGCGCTTCTACGGGGAGATCGTCAACCTTCGCCGCATTCGTACACACGACATCGTCCTCCCCTGGCTCGGCCTCTTCCTGTATCCGGACGCGGTCGGGCTCTACTGGTGGGTCAGCGACGAAGAAGGGTGGGATCCGGATCTCGTCGCGGGGTTCGCCGAGCTCCTCGGCGACATCCACGCAATCGCCCCCGAGGCAGAAATCGAGGTGGAGTGGGACGAGGATCGCGAAGTGTGGCCAGCGATTGAGGAATACCTCTCGCGTTGACTTGACAGGAGAACGTACGTTCGTATAGAACATACGTTCCTGTGATCGCGTGTCTCCTCATTCCCGGGTTCGAGCTGAGAGCGGCACTTCGAGCGCGGCCGGGGCTCGCGCTCGTGCCGGCCGCGCTTGCTCCGGACCCGAACGAGGAGCCGTTGCTCGGCCCCGTTACCGCTGCCGCGGACGCAGTGGGTATCAAGCCGGGGATGCGCCTGGGGGAGGCGCTCGCGACCTGTCCGTCGCTCGTTCTCGTCGACCGGGATCCCGCCGCGGTCGAGCGGGAGTGGGAGGAGGTCCTGCGGCGTCTCGAGGACACGGGCTTCGCGGTCGACCCGGTCGAGCACGGCGTGGTGGTCTTCGAGACGCGTGGCGTCGAGCGGCTGTACGGCGGCGTGCGGCCGGCGCTGGAACGGGCGCTCGCGGCCATCGGCTCGAGCTGGGATCCGCGCATCGGCGCAGCCGGTCGCCGCTTCACGGCCCTTGCCGCGGCGAGCGTCGCGAGACCGGGCCAGATCTTGCTTGTCGCGGAGAAGGAGGAGGAGTCGTTCCTCGAGCCGCTCCCGCTCTCGCTTCTGCCCTTGACCAACGAGCGCTATGCGGAGCTCGAGGGCCTCGGTCTGCGCAGCATCGGGGAGCTCGCGGAGCTTCCGAGCAGTGCGGTGTCGGAGAGGTTGGGAGCAGATGGACGCAAGGCCTGGCGCCTCGCTCGTGGCGGCAGAAGCGCAAAGGTACGCGGGCGAAAGCCGGCGGCAGAGCTCGCCGAGGTGCTCGTCTTCCCGGAGGCGGTCGGGAAACGAGCTCACGCTGCGCAGAGCGCTCGGCTCGTTGCTCGAGCGCCTGCTCGCCCGCCCCGAACGAGCCGGACGGCCGTTTCGAAAGCTCGCGATGTCCGCCCGGCTCGTCGATGGCGGCTCGTGGCGTCGCGCGGTGGCCCTGCGCGACGCCACGGCCGAGGTTAGCCGTCTGCGCGTCGCCCTCGGGCCGAAGCTCCAGGAGCTGCCCGCCCCGATTCTCGAGCTTCGGCTCGAAGCCGTCGAGCTCGCGGAGCACACGGGTCAGCAGCTCGCACTGGTCGAGCCCGCGGGGGAGGAAGCGGCCGGTCGCCTGCGTGAGGGGCTACGGCAGGTGCGTGCGACCACGGGGACGGGCTCCGTCTGCTCGGTCGTGGAGGTGGCGCCATGGTCACGGATTCCCGAGACACGGGCACTCGTCGTTCCTCGAGATGAGTAGCGGCCGGGCATGCCCGGCCCTCGCGCACCGCTGGCCTCGCCGCGACGAGTAGCCGGCCGGCTGAATGCACCGCTGCCTGCACTCGTCGAGTCGGAGTTCGACGGCACTCCGCGCGTGGTGAATCGTCAGGTCGTCGCGCTCGTCCGCGAGGAGTGGCGCGTCGTCGATCGCTGGTGGACGGATGACCCGGTGGATCGGCGCTACTTCGAGGTCGTCCTCCAGAGCGGGCAGACCGTGTGCGTCTATCGCGACCGCGAGGCCGGATGCTGGTTCAGCCAGAACGCTTGAGCACGGCGGGGTCAGGCCCTCCGAGCCGACGATGCGCCTGGCGAATCGCCCGACGGCGTAGAGCGCCCCGAGCCCGGCTCCGGTTGCGAGCGCGAGGAGGTTCGTCGTCGTGCAGGTCCGGCAGGCGTTGCAGCACACGGCGGCCATAGGAGCCTGGTCGCCGACCTTCGCGGCGACCTGCATCGCACGCCCTTGCCAGATCTGCTTCATGAACGGATCGTAGCCCTTCCCGGACGCTCAATCCACGTCGAAGACGTCGTGCCGCTCGAAGAACGCGGCGTCCGGCTCGACTCCTCGAGAGTGCAGAGCGAGGAGCTCCCGCCGGTACTCCACGAACCCGCCCGGCGTATGGAGGTTCAAGGCTCTGGCCGGCTCGGCGCTGACGTTCTTGAAGAAATGGACGACTCCCGCGGGCGCGAGGACATACGTGCCTGGAGATCCGTGCACGACCTCGTCCCCGACGTGGAACTCGACCTCGCCTTCGAGGACGTAGAACGAGTCGCTGTGCCCTTTGTGGAAGTGGGGCTGAACGCCGCCTCCGGGCTTGATCTCGAACTCGATCAGCGAGAGCTCCGGACGGGCAGCTTTGACCACGCTCGTTCCGACGAGCTCGCCCTCACCCGCCGGCAGAGCGATCGGGGTGCTGTATTCCTCCACCGGTCAGCCGATCGCCTGCTCGACGAGCCGTCTCCCACTCGTCGGATTGCGCGGCGGGGACGAGCACCCACTCGCGCATCACGCGACCCATGCCGGGGTCGAAGAGCTGCGCGCCGGGAAGCGCGAGCGCCGCCTCGCGCTGCGCCTGGTCCATGAGCTTCACGTTGAGCCCACCGTCCTTCCAGTGCCCGGCGACGACCTTGCCGTTCTCGCGCTTGAGGCACGGCATCCCGAACATCTTCGACTCGTGGAGAGGATGCCGCGCGGTGACGTCCGCAACGAGCTCGTCCCAGGTCATCGCCATGC
This sequence comes from uncultured Actinomycetes bacterium, assembly GCA_963850485.1. Classification (GTDB taxonomy): domain Bacteria; phylum Actinomycetota; class Thermoleophilia; order Gaiellales; family Gaiellaceae; genus GMQP-bins7. The sequence goes on from CAWKLR010000003.1 coordinate 87,226, forward strand.
CGGCAACCTAGCCGGAGAGCCTCACGGCGACCACCGACGCCGGATCGGCGCCGCCGTCGGCCGGAGGATCGTGCTGGTCGAAGTCGGGTTTGCGTCCCCGCATGTAGTCGCCGAAGCCACTTGCCGGCATGTGCAGGTTGAAGAAGCGCGCGCTCTCCGTGCTGTCGTTGTCGAAGCCGTGGACGACGTCGGGCGGGAACACGACGAGCGTCCCCGCCGGCGCGCGGAGCGACCCACTGCCGCACGGCCAGCGTGAGCTCGCCCTCGACGACGAGGAACGCGTCGGCATGGTGGTGATGGACGTGGCGGCTCCGCTCCACGCTCCCAGGCCCGAGCATGAACTCGGTCACGGTGAGCTCGTCGGCATCGATAGCAGGATCGTCGAGCGCCGATCCGGCTGGTCGGCGATCTTGTCGCCTGCTTCCGCTCCGGCGCCGGCAAAGCCGGCATCTCCGCTCTTGGGCGACTCCGTCGAGCCTACGTCGCTTCCCATCCGTCGGATGACGACGAGGCCGGGATCGCCCGTTGCGTACTCGGGCGGGGGCTGTTGGTCGAAAGCGGCCGCCGAGCCACGGACGTAGTCGCCGAATCCCGAGCCCGGGGTATGGAGGACGAGGAACCGCGCCGGCTCATCGCCCGTCACCTCGAATGCGTGCACGACCTCGGGCGGGACGAACGCCCAGGTCTCGGCGCCGATCCGATGCATGCGATCTTCGAGCCGGAGCGCGAGCTCTCCCTCGAAGACGAACAGCGCCTCGGCATGTCGTGCATGGACGTGGAGCGGCGCTCTTCCCCAACCGGGAGCGGCGCGCACTTCGACCGCAGCCGAGCTGCTCGACGTCCACGAGGAGCGTGACGTCGAGCTCCTCGCGGCGGAAGATGACCTCACCTTCGCGGATCTCGACCACGTGCCAGCAGCCTAGATGGTCGGCTACGTCGAGCTGCACTGTCATTCGGCGTACTCGTTCCTCGACGGGGCGTCGCAGCCCGAGGAGCTCGCGGCACGTGCGGCCGAGCTCGGATACGAGGCGCTCGCGCTCACCGACCACGACGGCCTCTACGGCTCGCTCGAGTTCGCGCATGCGGCGAAGGCGTTCGGAGTGCGGCCGATCACGGGCGCCGAGGTCACGCTGGACGACGGCTCTCACGTGACGCTTCTCGTCGAGATCACGTCGTGGCTACGGGAATCTCTGCCGCCTGCTCACCGCCGCTCACATGCCGGAACACGACGTTCCCGGTAGGGGCCGGGCATGCCCGGCCCCTCCAACCATCGGTTTCCGTGGACACGGTCGTGAAGCTCTCCGAGGGGCTCGTCTGCCTCTCCGGCTGCGCGCGGGTCGGCCTTGGCGTTCGTGATCCGAGCGGCACCGCGCGGCTCGCTCGGGCGTTCGGCCGCGATCGCTTCTTCGTCGAGCTCCAGCGGCCGTACGAGCGCGGGGATACACGCCGAAACGCCGCGCTTCGCGACCTGGCGGAGCATCTCGGTGTCGAGACGGTCGCGACTGGAGACGTCCACGCACACCATCCGAGGCGAACGCTGCTCCAGGACGCGCTCGTGGCGATCCGCTGCGGGACTTCGCTCGAGGGCTGCGAGCCGGATCGTCGCGGTAACCGTGAGAGCTTCCTCCGCGCCCCCGATGAGATGCTCGATCGCTTCTCCTTCGACCGTCGAGCCGCCGAGCGGAGCGTCGAGCTCGCGCGCAGGCTCGAGTTCGACCTCACCGAGGAGCTCGGTTATCGATACCCGGACTTCTCGGAAGGTGAAGAACCGGCGATCCGCCAGCTCGCCGAGATCTGCCATGCGGCAGTGGACGATCGGTATTCACCTGTAGTGGCCGGGCATGCCCGGCCACTACGACAACAGGCACGCGAGCGCTTGGACGACGAGCTGAAGCTGATCGAGGAGCTCGGGCTCGCGGGGTTCTTTCTCCTCCACCACGAGGTGCTCGAGCTCGCCCGCGAGGCCGCGCTCCAGGTGCGCGGCCGGGACTCGCCGCGGCACTTTCTCCCGCCGGGACGAGGACGTGGCAGCTCGGTCGGCTCGATCGTCTGCTATCTCACGGGCCTCTCCCACGTCGATCCGGTGGAGAACGACCTCTCGCTGGGGCGCTTCCTGAACCGCGAGCTCGCGTCGGTGCCGGACATCGACCTCGACTTCCCGCGCGACATCCGCGAGAAGCTGATCGTCGCGGTCACCGAGCGCTACGGGAGGGAGCACGCCGCGCTGGTGGCGACCTTCGCGACGTATCGGTCGCGCGGTGCGATTCGCGACGTGGGCAAGGCGCTCGGGCTTCCCTATGCCGAGCTCGAGCGGCTGGCGCGGCTCTCCGACGGCTGGGACGCGCGCAGGGTGGGAGAGGAGCTCGAGAAGCTGCCCGACGGCGTGCGCAAGCTCGGCTCCAGGCGCTGGCGCGCCTTCGCCTGGCTGACGCGCGAGATCGCCGGGCTTCCACGGCATGTCTCCCAGCATCCGGGCGGGATGATCGTCTCGACGCGCCCGCTCGTCGAGCTCGTTCCCGTGCAGCCCGCGGCCATGGCCGGCCGCCAGCTCTGCCAGTGGGACAAGGACTCCTGCGCCGATGCCGGCTTCCTCAAGATCGACCTGCTCGGACTGGGGATGCTCTCGGCGGTCGAGGACTGCGTCGAGCAGATCGCTCGCACGCACAGCGAGGTGATCGATCTCTCGCGGATTCCCTTCGACGACGAGGAGGTCTTCGCGGACATTCAGCGCGCGGACACCGTGGGCGCGTTCCAGATCGAGAGCCGGGCTCAGATGCAGAGCCTCCTGCGCACGAAGCCGGAGAACCTCGACGACCTCACCGTCCAGGTCGCGCTCGTCCGGCCGGGGCCGATCCAGGGGAAGGCTGTGCATCCGTACATCGACGCGCGCGAGCGGCTGCGCGGGGACCCCTCGTACGTCTGGCCCGTCGACCACGAGCTCCTGCGCGAGCCGCTGCGGTCGACATTCGGCGTCGTGGTGTTCCAGGACCAGGTGCTCGAGGTCGCGATCGCCCTGGCGGGCTTCACGGTGGGGGAGGCGGAGGGGCTCCGTCGGGCGATGAGCCGTAAGCGAAGCCATGACGCGCTCGAGGCCTACCGTGGGCAGTTCGTCGCCGGGGCGTCGGCGAAGGGAGTTGACCCCGAGACCGCGGACGGCGTCTTCGACAAGCTCGTCGGCTTCTCGGGCTTCGGCTTCCCGAAGGCCCATGCGGCTGCGTTCGGCCTGCTCGCCTACCAGTCGCAGTGGCTGCGGCGGCACTACGCCGCCGAGTTCCTGTGCGCGCTCCTGAACGCCCAGCCGATGGGCTTCTACCCACCAGCGACCCTCGTTCGCGACGCGCAGCGGCGCGGGGTGGAGGTGTTCCCGCCCGATGTGAACGTGAGCGGAGCGAGATGCACGATCGAACAACCCAACTCCGGGGTCAGGCTGAAGCCTGACCCCGGCGCTGACCCGACGTCCGCGGGGTCCAGGGTCAGGCTTCAGCCTGACCCCGGTGTGAGGTCTGCGGTGCGCATCGGAATCTCGTATGTCACCGCGATCGGCCTAGACGAGGCAGAAGCCCTCGTCGCCGAGCGCGACGCACACGGGCCGTTCCGCGACATCGGCGACCTCGCCCGCCGAACGTCGCTCTCCCGCGACGGACTCGAGGCGCTCGTCAAAGGTGGCGCCTGCGACGGCTTCGGTCGGCGACGCCGCGATCTCCTGTGGGAGCTCGGGCTCGTGCTCCGGCCAGCATCGGTGCCAGGAACCAAGGGGGAGGCGAAGCAGCTCCCGCTCTCGCTCGATCCAACCGCAGAGACACCTGCGCTCCGCGAGCTGACGCGCTGGGAGCGCATGCTCGCCGATTACCGACATACGAGCCTTTCCGTGGGCGTGCATCCCCTGGCACTGCTCCGTCCACACCTCCCTGCGGGAACGCTCTCGAGCGCCGACCTGCTCGAGCAGCCGCACGGGCGAAGCGTGGCTGATCGCGGGAATGGCGATCGCGCGTCAGCGACCGTCGACCGCGAAGGGCATCGTGTTCATGCTGCTCGAGGACGAGCACGGGCAGATGAACCTGATCGTCCAGCCGCACGTCTACGAGCGCCACCGCGCGACGGTGCGGGCTGAGCCGCTCGTCCTCGCGTACGGCCGTTTCGAGAAGGTCAAGGAGAACCGGAACGTCCTGGTCTCGCGCATCGAGTCGCTCGGCCCGCTCGCGCGCACGGTTGCGGAGAGCGACGCAGTGTGGGAATCGCTCCCGCGAGCCCACCATTTCGGGCACCGCTAGAGCTCGACCTCGGGAAGTGAGCGCTCGAGATAGCTCTCGACATCCCCTGACTTCAGCACGTCGTCGAGCCAGGCCTTCCGTTCGAAGTCGATCACCTCGAGCTCCCACACGCACGCCATGCCGCTGCCGTCTTCGACCGGCTCGAGCCGGCCCGGATCCTCGAAAGGAGAGACGAAGACGCGGCTGTGGATCTCGTTCTCGTTTGCCCACCAGTACACGAGTCCGAGACCCGCATTCTTGGCGTCGTGTGCGATCGTGAACCCGACTGCATCTTCGGGAACGACTTCGCGGGCCACGGCGCGGGTCGCGTCGGCGAGCGCAATCCGCGGGGTGCGATCGTGCGTCCCGATCCCGTAGTGCTTGACTCGTGCATCGCGACCGAGGAACGAGATGAACCGCGGCTCGTACGCCATGCGCTCCATCTTGCCTCAGACAGCACTCCACCATCTCGCCAGCGATGACTCCTATGCTCGCGTCATGGCGGACGCTCGCTACGACCCCGAGCACATCGCACGCTTCTTCGACGATTACGGGAAGCGGGAGTGGGAGCGCTTCGAAGTCTCGGCCATGGATCGGGTCAACCTCGAAGTTCATCTGCGCCTGCTCCGCGAGCACATACGTGCTGGAGATCGCGTCCTCGACGCCGGCGCAGGACCGGGCCGATTCACGCTCGAGCTCGCGAGGCTGGGCGCCACGGTCGTGGTCGGAGACATCTCGCCGCGACAACTCGAGCTCCACGCCGAGAAGACTGTCGACGTCGAGTCTTCGATCGAGTCACGGGAGCTTCTCGACATCACCGATCTCAGTCGTTACGACGATGCCTCGTTCGACGCGGTCGTCTGTTTCGGCGGCCCGCTGAGCTACGTGCTCGACGAGGCGGACACTGCACTCGCCGAGCTCCTGCGTGTGACGAAGCCCGCTGGCCGCGTGCTGGTCAGCGTCATGTCGTTGCTCGGCGCGGCGCGGGCGTTCTTCTCGGGCTGGCCGGAGCTGATCGAGAAATTCGGCTGGCAGCGAGCCGTCGGGGACATCTTCGCGACCGGCGATCTCTCGGCCGAGGTCAATGACGGCCACGTGCTGCGGCTCTACCGGTGGAGCGATCTCGAGCGGATGTTCTCGAGGCATCCATGCCGCGTCGTCGTGGCCTCGGCTGCCAACTTTCTCTCGATCGGGAACGAGGAGTGGGAGGATCGCTTTCTCGACCTGGAGATCGAGGCGTGTCGAGAGCCCGGAGCGCTCGACGGCGGCACGCACATCGCCGCGGTGCTCGAGCGTCTCTGAGCGCACGGACGGTGGCACTCCTCGTCCGCACCTGGAACGTCTTCCACGGGAATGCGCTGCCGCCCCGCCGGCGCGGCTATTTGCGCGAGATGATCGAGCTCGTCTGCAGCGACTCGCCGGATGTCGTCTGCCTGCAGGAAGTCCCCGTCTGGGGCATCGCGCGGCTCGAGGAGTGGAGCTCGATGCAGGCTCTCACGGTCGTCGCCCGCGCTCCGCGCATTCCGGGCCGAGCGGGCGCACGCGTCACGCGCTGGAATCAAGGCTTCTTTCGCTCGGCCTTCGTCGGCCAGGCAAATGCGATCCTCGTCTCACCCGCGCTCCCCACCGAAGAGCGGGGACACCTGCAGATCAGCGATCCCGGACGCGAGCGCCGAATCATCCACGCCGTCGGCGTCGACGGCCGTTACGTAGTGGCGAACCTGCACGCGAACCGCGGTCCCGGAGGTGGCGCGGCTGGAGCTCGAACGTGCTCGTGCGTTCGCGGAGGCCGCTGCTCGGGCCGGGGAGGTCGTCGTCCTGGCGGGAGACTTCAACCTCCAGCAACTCGTGCTGGCGGGCTACTCGACAGCGGCGGACGGCATCGACCACGTGCTCGTCACGGGGGCTGCTGCGTCCGCACCGCTCGTGTGGCCGCTCGAGCGACGCGAGCTCGACGGGGTGATTCTCTCGGATCACGCGCCCGTCGAGGTCGTCATCCGGTGACCATCTTGTAGTGTCGCAGGCAATTCGCCGTGGCTGGAGTGACCTTCGAGGGAGTGGGCAAGGTCTATCCCGACGGAACGCGGGCCGTGACCGGCATGGACCTGGCGATCTCCGACGGCGAGTTCATGGTTCTCGTGGGACCCTCGGGCTGTGGCAAGACGACGGCGCTCCGCATGGTCGCCGGGCTCGAGGAGATCAGTGAAGGCGTCCTGAGAATCGGTGACCGCGTCGTGAATCGCCTGCCGGCTCGCGACCGCGACATCGCGATGGTCTTCCAGAGCTACGCGCTCTACCCACACCTCAGCGTGTACGACAACATCGCCTTCGGCCTCAAGCTGCGAAAGACGCCGAAAGAAGAGATCGACCAGCGCGTCCGCGAAGCGGCTCGCGTTCTCGGGCTCGAGGAGTTCCTCGACCGCAAGCCCCGCGCTCTCTCGGGCGGACAGCGCCAACGGGTGGCGATGGGCCGGGCGATCGTGCGCGAGCCTGCCGCGTACCTGATGGACGAGCCGCTCTCGAACCTGGACGCGAAGCTCCGCGTGCATATGCGAGCTGAGATCGCGGGCCTGCAGACGAAGCTCGGCGTGACGACGATCTACGTCACACACGACCAGGTCGAGGCGATGACGATGGGCGATCGGGTCTCCGTGATGCGGAAAGGCGAGATCCAGCAGGTGGCGCCGCCACAGGAGCTGTATGAGCGACCGGTGAACCTCTTCGTCGGCGGCTTCATCGGCTCGCCTGCGATGAATCTGATCGAGGCCAGCATCGAGCGAGACAACGGTCGCCTCGCCGTCCAGCTCGGAGAGCACGCTCTCTCCCTGGGAGACGAGACGCTCTCGGGTCGGCCGGCGCTCGAAGGCTACGTCGGACGCAAGATCATCGTCGGCGTGCGGCCGGAGAACCTCGAGGACGCCGCGCTCGAGCCGGAGACTCCCGAGGATCAACGCATGCGCGGAGTCGTAGTGCTGCGCGAGCCGCTCGGATCGGAGATCGTCGCGCATTTCACCGTCGCTGCTCCTCCCGCCCTCACCGAGGACGTGCGGGAGCTCGCGCGGGACGTGGGCCAGGAGAGTGCCGTGCAAGCCGCGGCGGCAGAGGGCTCGAACGAGACCGTCATGGTCGGCCGCTTCGGGCCGCGCTCGCGGGTCAAGAACGGCGACGTCGTCGACGTCGCGGTCGAGATGGGGTCGCTGCACTTCTTCGATCTCGAGACCGGTCTCGGGATCTACTCAAAGCAAGCGAAGAACGACACACCGTCAAGCAACGGGGAAGGAGTCCAAGGATGAGAAGGAGATGGCTCGTGTTCGCGCTCCTGGTGGGCGTGCTCGCGTTCGTAGCCGCGGGTTGCGGCGGAGGCGACGACGGAGGAGGCGCCGAGGGCAGCGAGGACGTTTCCGGCGAAATCTCGACCATGGCGATCTGGGCCGGCGAGGAGCAGGAATCGTTCGAAGCCGTGATCGCCGGCTTCGAGGAGGCGTACCCGAACGTGGACGTGACCTACAACTCCGGCGGCGACAATCTCGGGCCGCTGCTCTCGACCGCGGTCGAAGGCGGCAACCCGCCGGACATCGCCGCGATCGGTCAGCCCGGCCTCATGGCGGACTTCGCCGAGCAGGGCGCGCTCCAGCCGATCGACGACCTCCGCGACGCGATCGTCGAAGGCCTCGGCGAGTCCGTCGCCGACGTCGGTGCGGTCGAGGGGACGCAGTACGGCGTCATGTACAAGGGCGCCAACAAATCGACCATCTGGTACAACGTCGCGGCCTTCGAGGAGGCCGGGGTCGAGCCCCCGGAGACGTGGGAGGACCTGTCAGCTGCGGCCGGCACGCTCAAGGCCGCGGGCATCACGCCGTACTCGGTCGGCGTCGACGTCGGCTGGCCGATCACGGACATCTTCGAGAACGTGTATCTCCGCAGCGCCGGCCCCGAGATGTACGACCAGCTGGCACGACATGAGATCGCCTGGACCGACCAGTCCGTCAAGGACGCGCTCGGGATCATGGCCGAGCTCTTCGCGTCCGACAACATGGCGGGCGGCACGGAAGGTGCCCTCCAGACCGAGATGCCGGATTCGGTGGCGAAGGTGTTCAACGACTCGCCCGAGGCCGCCATGGTCATCATCGGCGACTTCGCGCCCGGTGTCACGGAGACGACGCTGGAGCCGGAGACGGGGTTCAACGTCTTCGACTTCCCGTCCGTGGAAGGCTCCGACCCCGCAGTCATGGGCTCGGGCGACATCTTCGTGAAGTTCACGGACAATCCCGCTTCGGACGCGTTCCTCGAGTACCTGACCACCGTGGAGGCGGCCGAGATCTGGGCCGAGCGCGGCGGGTTCACGGCGATGAACCAGGCGATCGACACCGCCGTCTACCCGGACGAGATCACGCGGGCGACAGCGGGTGCCCTGGCCGATGCCGAGGCGTTCAAGTTCGACATGTCCGATCTGCAGCCGGCGGCCTTCGGAGGAACCCCAGGCCAGGGCATGTGGAAGCACCTGACGGACTTCGTGGCGAACCCGGACGACATCGACGGGACCGCCGAGAAGCTGGAGGCCGACGCCGCGCAGGCGTTCGGCTAAGGCAGTACGGCTGGCTCGACGATGAGCGAGTCGGTGACGACGGCGGAAGCCCCCACGCGGGGGCTTCCGCCGGGGGACGGCGAGCCTGGAATCTGGCAGCGCTACGGGGTCGTCGCCCTGTTCCTCGGCCCCGCGCTCCTTCTGCTCGGCGTGTGGGTCGTCTATCCGACGATCCGCACGATCATCCGCAGCTTCTTCGACCGGAGCGGCGACGAGTTCGTCGGGCTCGACAACTACCAGACGCTCTTCTCGGACGACACGCTCCTGACCGCGGTCAGGAACAACTTTCTCTGGCTCTTGATCGTCCCGGCGTTCGTGACCGCGCTCGGGCTCGTGTTCGCCGTCCTCCTCGAGCGCGTGCGCTTCTCAACCGCGTTCAAGGTCGCTGTGTTCATGCCGATGGCGATCTCGCTCTTCGCGGCGGGCGTGATCTGGCGGCTGATGTACGAGAAGGATCCGGATCAAGGAACCGTGAACGCGGCGATCGCCGTCGTGAAGGACGCGGTCTCGCCGTCCGGCGTGCTCTCGGCCGCGCAGCCCTCGACGGATGCGCTGGAGGGTGGGCCCGCGGGCGGTCTGGTGTTGAAGAGTCCGCTCCAGCCCGGGGCGGTGGCGCAGCTGGGCCTCACCGGCATTCGCACCTCCGACGTCCCAGGCGGCGCCGAGCAGGCCGTCGTCCCGGAGGCCCTTTCGGGCGGCATCACCGGCGTGGTGTGGAGAGACTTCAAGCCGGGCGGCGGAACACCCGGAGAGGTCGAGGAGGAGGAGCTCGGCCTGCCGGGCGTCACCGTCGAGCTCCGCGACGACAGCGGCGGCAGCGTCTTGGAGACGACGACCGAAGCGGATGGCACCTTCGCGTTCGAGGAGGTCGAAGACGGCTCCTATCGCGCGGCGATCGGACCGGACACGTTCTCGGAGCCGTTCGCCGGTGTGTCCTGGCTCGGGGCGAGTCTGATCACGCCCGCGATCATGATGTCGTACGCCTGGGTCTGGGCCGGATTCGCGATGGTCGTCATCGCGGCAGGCCTCGCCGCGATACCCCGCGATCTGCTCGAGGCCGCGCGGACGGACGGGGCAACGGAGATGCAGGTGTTTCGTCGCGTGACGATCCCGCTCCTCGCCCCGGTCCTGACGGTGGTCTTCGTCACCATGCTGATCTACGTCCTGAAGGTGTTCGACATCGTGATCGCGGTCGCACCCGGCTCCGTGCAGGACGACGCGAACGTGATCGCCCTGGCCATGTGGCGGACGTCGTTCGGCGGCGTGAACGACTTCGGGCTGGGAGCCGCGATCGCGGTGTTCCTCTTCCTGCTCGTCATTCCGATCCTCGCACATCAACGTCCGCCGTTTCCGGAGAGAGGTCTAGACCCAAATGACGACCGCAGAGATCGAAGCTGGGCGCGTCGAATCCCGAGAGCCGACGTCCACGAGGATCGTCCGTTTCCTGAGCAAGACGCCCGTGTACCTGCTGCTTGCGTTCCTCGGCCTGCTCTGGCTCGTCCCGACGATCGGGCTCTTCTTCACCTCGTTGCTCGACTCGACGGTGGTGGGGAGGGTCGGGTGGTGGGAGATCTTCACGGAGCCGAGCCTCGGAACCCTCGAGAACTACGGCGACATCCTCGACAACGAGGCGATCACCTCTGCGCTCCTGACGACGCTCTGGGTCTCGATCGGATCGACGATCCTGCCGATCTTCCTGGCCGCGCTCGCCGCGTATGCCTTCGCCTGGCTCGAGTTCCCCGGGCGCGACTGGCTCTTCCTCGTCGTCGTGGCGTTGCTCGTCGTCCCCATCCAGATGGCGCTGATACCGATCTTCTCGCTCTACAACGACCTCGGACTCTTCGACACCATCCCCGGCCTGATCCTCTTCCACACCGCCTTCGGACTGCCCTTCGCGATCTTCCTGCTCCGGAACTTCTTCATCGGAATTCCCAAAGACCTCTTGGAGGCCGCCCGAATCGACGGCGCCTCGGAGCTGCGCATCTTTTTCCGCCTCATCCTCCCGCTCGGGCTGCCTGCGATCGCGTCGCTCGCGATCTTCCAGTTCCTCTGGGTCTGGAACGACCTGCTCGTGGCGCTCACCTTCGCCCGCGACACGCAGCCGATCACCGTTGCGATCTTCTCGCAGCTCCGCCAGTTCAGCGCGAACCTCGAGGTCATCGCCCCCGCTGCCTTCGTCTCGCTGGCGATCCCGCTCGTCGTCTTCTTCGCCTTCCAGCGCTACTTCGTCGAAGGGCTCCTCGCCGGCTCGGTCAAGTGATTCCGTCGCCGCTCGAGCGTGAACGCGGTCTCGACGAGGGCGAGGTGCGTGAAAGCCTGGGGGAAGTTGCCGACGAGCCGACCGCTGCTCCGGATCGTACTCCTCCGCGATCAGTCCGAGGTCGTTGCCGAGGGAGAGCAGTCGCTCGTAGAGCGAGACGGCCTCGTCCGTCCGCCCCTGCTGGGCGAGCACCGCCACGAGCCAGAACGAGCACGGCAGAAAGACCCCCTCGCCCGGCGGGAGCCCGTCGACGTCGACGTTCTCGTCGTCTGCGCGGTAGCGCTCGACGAAGCCGTCGCGCAAGAGGTCGCGCTGGATCGCCTCGACGGTCGCGAGCACCCGCTCGTCCGTTGCCGGCAGAAACCCGACGAGCGGGATCAGCAGCAGGCTCGCATCGAGCCGATCCGAGCCGTAGTACTGCACGAACGAGCCCCGCTCCGCGTTGTAGCCGTGCGCGAGCACGTCGTCTCGGATCGCGTCCCTCGTGGCGCGCCAGCGCTCGAGCGGACCGTCTCGGCCGAGGCTTTCGATGGCCTTCACGGCACGGTCGAACGCGACCCAGGCCATGACCTTGGAGTGGGTGAAGTGTCGACGCGGCCCTCGCACTTCCCAGATGCCCTGATCCGGCTCTCGCCAGCCGGTCTCGAGCCAGTCGAAGACCTTCCTCGTCAGCGCCCACGCCGGGTCGGAGGCCTCGAGCCCGCGCTTCCGGGCCAGGTGCAATGCATCGACGATCTCGCCGTAGACATCGAGCTGGAGCTGATCCGCGGCGCCGTTTCCGATCCGGACCGGCTTGGAGCCCTCGTAGCCCGCGAGCCACGGCAGTTCGAGCTCGACCAGGCGCCGCTCCCCCGCGACGCCGTACATGACCTGGATGTCCTCGGGATCGCCGGCGATCGCACGCAGCAGCCAGTCGCGCCAGGCGCGCGCTTCGTCGACGTAGCCCGCTCGCAGGAACGCGAGCAGCGTCAGCGTCGCGTCGCGCAGCCAGCAGTACCGGTAGTCCCAGTTGCGGACCCCGCCGAGTGCTTCCGGCAGGGAGGTCGTCGGGGCGGCCACGATCCCGCCCGTCGGGGCGTACGTGAGCGCCTTCAGCGTGAGGAGAGACCGGCGGATGGGCTGCGCCCAGCGCCCGGTCGCAGTGCAGCGGCCGATCCACTCCTCCCAGTAGTCGACGGTCTCCTCGAGCGCGTGCTCCGCGTCGACGGGCTCGGGCAATGGCTCGTGCGAGGGAGTCCAGGTCAGGACGAAGGGGACGCGGTCGCCCTCTTCGACCGTGAACTCGGCGTGCGTGCGGAGATTTCGACCCTCGAGGTCGACGGGGGTTCGCACGGAGACGGCGTCCGGGCCGGCGATGGCGACGAGCGCCTCGTCGATCGTTCGAACCCACGGGACGATGGAGCCGTAGTCGAAACGGAGCACGAGCTCCATGAGCATCTCCACGCGTCCGTGGATGCCCTCCACGATGCGAACGACGTCGGGCGCCGTGCCGCGCGGAGGCATGAAGTCGATCAGCCGCACCGCTCCCGTGCTCGTTTCGAGGTCGGTCTCCAGCACCAGGGTGTCGCCGCGGTAGCTGCGTCCGGGTGAGTGGAACTCGCCGTCCGGCTGGATCGTCCAGTGCCCGTTCCCGGAGTCGCCGAGCAGCGCCGCGAAGATCGCTCCCGAGTCGAAGCGCGGCACGCAGAGCCAGTCGATGCAGCCGTGACGGCTGACGAGCGCCGCGGTCTGGAGATCGCCGATCAGCCCGTAGTCCTCGATACGGGCCACTACTCCCTCTCCTCGAGAAACGTCGCGAAGCGCCCGAAGCGTTTCAGTGCCGCGCGGTCGAAGGCTTCTCGGTACTCGTCGGCGGTCGGCTCGTCGAGCGTTCCCGCGTATGACTCCCTGATGTCGTGGAGCCGCTCACCGATCGCGTCCACCACCAGCTGGTAGTCGCCGAAGAGCTCCTCGGACTCCTCGCGGCCTGCCGTCGTCCACGCCGCGTCGGCGGTCTTCCCTTCTTCCAGGAGCGCCGCCTCCTCCTCGGCGAAGAGATCCAGCTGACGCCGGACGAGCTCGTGAAAGCGTCCGCGTCCGAACATCAGAGAAGCCCACGATAGAGCTCGAGGTGCGCCGCAGCCGACGCTTCCCAGGTGAGCTCGGCACGCGCTGCCTCGGCGCCGCGACGGGCAGTCTCCAGCGCGTCCGGATCCCCGAGCAGTAGCTCAAGGGCGAGCGCCATGCCGCCGACGTCTCCGGGCTCGACAACCGCGCCCGCGCCGAATCGGCCGATGATCTCACCGAGTCCGCCGATGTCGTAGACGATGGCGGGCACCCCGGCCCCCAGCACCTGGAGGAGTGCTCCCGAGACGTCGATCTCGGAGCGGTACGGGAAGAGCGCGACCGTCGCTTCGGAGAGCGCGCGCCGGATCTCGCGGTCGGGGAGGAACCCGAGGCGCCACTCCGCTCGATCGCCTGCGGTGAGCTGCAGCCCGTCCAGCGGCACGCGCGGGTCGCCCGCGACGAGAAGACGCGCACCGTCCACCCGGAGGACGGCCTCGACCGAGTCCTCGGTGCCCTTGTACGGGCGGATGAGCCCGAGGGCGAGCGCGGTGCGACCGTCGTCCCGCCGGTCGACGTCCGAGCGAAACGCCGGGTGGGGGATGACGCTCAAGCGCTCGCTCGGGATTCCGAACGACTCCAGCGAATCTCGTCCCCTCTGCGAATGCACGACGATGCGGTCGCAGCGCGCGAACAGCGACCGCCAGAGACCGGTTCGGGCGGCCGTGCGCCGCGGAATGATGTCGTGGGCTGTGAAGACCACCGGCGAACGGGGTCGAAAGAGCCAGCGGTCGGCCTCGGGTGCGCCGAACCACTGCAGGTGTAGGACGTCCGGCTTGTGCGCGGCGAGCTGCAACATGCCGAAGGGATGCTCGACGGCCTTCACGGCCAGCCGCGCTCGGGACGATCTCATCCGCGACGAGAGCGGGTAGAACCACTCGCGAGCGACGTAGCCCTGCGATCGCTCGACCGCCCCGAACCGAAAGCGCGAGGTCACGAGCTCGACATCTGCGCCGGCATGGGCGAGCGCCGCTGCCAGCGAGCGGTCGTACGGAGGTGTGTACGCCGGTGGGTCTGCGAGCAGGACGCGCATGGATGCGAACAGTAGATTCCCGCGCGTGACCTTCGAGCAGGCACGCGCCGAGTTTCCGGTGCTCGAGCAGGTCGCCTATCTGCAAGCGGGAAGCGCCGGGCCGCTTGCCCGCCGGACGACCGAGGCGATGGCTGCCGAGGAGGGGCGAAACCTGCGCGAGGGCAGGGTAGGGGTCGAGTACATCGAGCGCGTCCTCGCCCTTCGAGCCGAGCTGCGGGCCGAGCTTGCCGGCCTCGTCGGCGCGGATGCGGAACAGGTCGCGCTGACCGCGTCCACGACCGACGGCTGCAACGTCGTCCTCGCGGGGCTCGATCTCGGTCCCGGCGACGAGGTGATCACGACCACGGACGAGCACTTCGGGCTGATCGGCCCGCTGCACGCATCCGGAGCGCGCGTAGTGGTCGTTTCGCCGGACGCGGAAGCGATCGGCGCGGCGGTCACGCCGAGGACACGTCTGCTCGCCGTCTCCCACGTCCTGTGGACGACGGGCCAGGTGCTGCCGGTCCTCGAGCTCCGGGAGCGGACGGGGATCCCGGTCCTGGTCGACGGAGCGCAGTCCGTAGGCGCGATCCGAGTCGAAGCCGCCGGCCTCGACTTCCTCACGATCTCGGGTCAGAAGTGGCTCTGTGGACCGGAGTCGACCGGAGCCCTCGTCGTCGCCGATCCCGAACGGTTGCGGGTCGCGCGGCCGAGCTACTTCTCGCAGCAGGCGTACGACCCGGACGGCGCATTCGAGCCCTGGCCGGGAGCGCGCCGCTTCGACCCCAACTGGGTGCCGACCGCGCTCATGAGCGGGCTCCTTGCCGCGCTACGGCTTCGTCCCGAGTGGCGCTTCGAGCGCGCCGCTCAGATGGCCGAGCAATGCCGCGAGCTGCTCTCGAGCGCGGGGGAGGACGTGGTCACACCGGAAGAGCGGGCGACGATCGTCTCCTGGCGTCCGGCGGGTGAGGCGACGGCGGATGTGGTCGCACGGCTCGCCGCGGCCGGAGTGGTGGTTCGGGACATCCCGAAGACCGGGCTCGTGCGGGCATCGGTCGGCTGGTGGACGAGCGAGGGCGACCTCGAACGTCTCGTCGCCGCTCTGAACGAATAGGCTCGGGTCATGTGCCACGACTCCGATTCGTCGCCGCCGATACCCGCCGTCTCGGGCGGGGCCGTCACTCACCAGGATCTCGTGCTCGACGCCTTCGACGGCAATCGCTTTGCGGCCTTCGCGGCTTTGCCGGACGAGGCGACGAACGGCGGGGTCGTGATCCTTCCGGACGTCCGAGGCCTGTACCGCTTCTACGAGGAGCTCGCGCTTCGCTTCGCCGAGCGGGGTCACGCCGCTGTCGCGATCGACTACTTCGGCCGGACTGCGGGACTCGAGAAGCGAGACGACGACTTCGAGTACATGCCACACGTCGAGCAGACGACCGAGCGGGGAATTCAGAGCGACGTCGCCGCAGCTGTCGGCTATCTGCGCTCTCCGGAGGGCGGAGCGTGCACGGCGATCTTCACGGTCGGGTTCTGCTTCGGTGGACGGAACTCGTGGCTGGCCGCGGCGAGCGATCACGGCCTGGCGGGCGCGATCGGCTTCTACGGGCGCCCCGGCCCCGGACGAGACGGCTCTCCGGGACCGAGCGCGCGTGCCGAGGAACTCGAAGCTCCTCTCCTCGCGCTCATGGGCGGGGACGACCCGGGGATTCCCGTCGCGGACGTCACCGCCTTCGACGAGGCGCTGGACGCCGCCGGTGTCGACCACGAGGTCGTCGTCTACCCGGATGCTCCGCACAGCTTCTTCGACCGCAAGCATGAGGAGTTCGCCGAAGCATCGGCGGATGCGTGGGAACGCACGCTCCGGTTCATCGAGCGCCACGCGAAGGACGCGTAGGAAGAGCTCGATGAAGTCAGCCGAGCTCGTCGAGCGAGGCACGATTCTGCGAGCGACCGTGGGCTCGACGGTCCACGGGCTTCATCACGGCGGACAGGACGATCGCGACGAGATGGCAGTCTTCGTGGAGCCGCCGGAGTTCCTGCTCGGACACGCCCGGGCTCGAGGGATACGGGGTGGTCTGTACGGGTTCGAGCATTACGTCGAGCGAACTCAGCCGGAGGGTCACCGTTCTGGACCAGGCGATCTCGATCTGGTCGCCTACAGCCTTCGCAAGTACATGCGGCTTGCCCTCAAGGGTCATCCGACGATCCTGTTGCTCCTGTTCGTCCCGGACGAGCTGATCGTCGCAGCGACGGATCTCGGCGAGGAGCTACGGGCGCTCCGCCCCGAGATTCTCTCGCGCCGCGCCGGGCGCGGCTACCTGGGCTACCTTCGTGGACAGAAAGAGCGGCTGGTCGGAACGCGCGGCCAGAAGCGCGTCAACCGGCCGGAGCTCGTCGAGGCGCATGGGTACGACACGAAGTACGCGATGCATGCCGCGAGGCTCGGGTATCAGGGACTCGAGCTGCTCGGCACGGGGTGGTTGACGCTGCCCATGCCCGAGCCGGAACGGTCGCAGGTGATGGCGATTCGAAGAGGCGAGAAGACGTTGGACGAGGCGATCCGCGAGATCGACGATCTGGAGAGGCGCCTGGCGACTGCGCTCGAGACGACGCCCCTCCGCGCGGAGCCCGATCGGACGGCGGTGGACGACTTCCTGATCAGCGCATACCGACGCGCGTGGGGATGGTGAGCCGGCGCCGACCATCGGGGTCGACATATGGCTCGGATGGGCTGGCTACGCGGTCCTGAGACCGAGCTCCTTCGCGATCGGCTGCATGGCCGCCACCACGTTCGTGATGTGCTCGTCGAGCTCGAGGCCGAGGAGCTCTGCCCCCGCGTAGACCTCGTCGCGATGCACTCCCGCGGCGAACGACGGCTGCTTCAGCTTCTTCTTCACCGACTTCGGCTCGAGCCCGTCGAGTCCGGTCGGTCGTACGAGACCGCAGGCGTGCACGAAGCCCGAGAGCTCGTCACACGCGAACAACGTCTTCTTCAGAGAGGTATCGCGTGGCATCGCGAGATGCTCCGCGTGCGAGAGCACACCCTCGATCAGCACTTCCGGGTAGCCCTCGTCGCGCAGGATCGGTGCGCCGTCTTGCGGATGCTTGTCGAGCGTGGGGTGGATCTCGTAGTCGAAGTCGTGGAGGAGTGCCGTGCAGCCCCAGAGCTCCTCGTCCTCGTCGCCTAGCCGGGCGTAGTACCGCACCGACGCCTCGACGGCGAGCGCATGCCGAAGAAGCGCTTCCGACTTCGTGTAGCGCGTGAGCGTCTCCCAAGCCTGATCACGGGTCGGCCGCACCGCGGAGTACCATAGCCGCCGCCCGTTGGCCCTCTCGAACCTCCAGCAGACAGGCGCGCCCTACGGCACCTGGTCGTCTCCCATCGCCGCCGAGATGGTTGCGCGCGCGGGGTCACGATTGAACGCCGTCTGGCTCGAGCGTGGGACGGCCTGGTGGCTGGAGGGACGGCCGGCAGAGAACGGGCGCGTCGTGCTCATGAAGGCCGAGGGCCAGGACGAGCCGATCGACGCCGTCCCGGCCGGCTTCAACGTGCGCACGATGGTTCACGAGTACGGCGGCGGCGCGTACTGCGTCCACGGGGACACGGTCTTCTGCTCGAACTTCGAAGACCAGCGTCTCTATCGCGTCGAGCCGGACGTCGAGCCGGTGCCGATCACGCCCGTGGTCGCAGCGACGAGTCATCGCTACGCCGACGGACAGGTGACCCCGGACGGACGCCTTTGGATCGGGGTTCGCGAGCGGCACGACGAGGGCGAGCGCTCGCGTGACGTCGTCAACGAGCTGGTGGCGATACCGACCGATGGCAGCGCGGCACCGCAGATCATCGCGAGTGGACGCGACTTCTACTCGAGCCCGCGCATCTCGCCCGACGGGCGACGGCTGAGCTTCCTCGCCTGGAATCTTCCCTGGATGCCCTGGGACGGCTGCGAGCTCTTCGCAGCCGAGCTCGCGCCGGACGGGACGATCGCAAACGTCACGCAGGTTGCCGGGCGCGACGGGGAGGAGTCGATCTGGCAGCCCGAATGGAGCCCCGGCGGCGACCTCGTGTTCGCGAGCGATCGCAGCGGCTGGTGGAACCTCGAACGCGTGCGGGACGGTGAGCGGAGCGTCCTCTACGCGGCCGAGGCCGAGTTCGGCTATCCCGCATGGGTCTTCGGGTTGCGCTCGTTCGCGTTCCTGGGCGACGGCCGGATCTTCTCCGCCTATGACCGCCGCGGCCGTACGACGTTCGCGCTGCTCGATCCCGAGACGGGCACGCTCGAGGACCTCGAGTTGCCGTACGACGCGCTCTCGGGCCCGTCCGTGGCCGCGGAAGGCTCGACCGTGATCTTCGCGGCCGGCTCGGCGACGATCCCGACCGAGATCGTCCGGCTCGATGTCGCGAGTGGAGCAACGGAGACGCTACGACGGAGCGCCCAGGTGTCCGTGGACGCCTCGCACTTCTCCCTACCGCGTGCGATCGAGTTCCCGACCGAGAACGACCTAACCGCCCATGCGCTCTTCTACCCGCCCGTGAGCCCCGAGTACGCCGCGCCCGAAGGTGAGCTGCCTCCGCTGATCGTGATGAGCCACGGCGGCCCGACGTCGAGCGCGAGCCCGGTGTTCAGCCTGGACACGCAGTTCTGGACGAGTCGAGGTTTCGCCGTCGTCGACGTCAACTACGGAGGATCCACCGGCTACGGACGCGCCTACCGGGAGCGGCTGAACGGCCAGTGGGGTGTCGTCGACCTGCAGGACTGCGTCAATGCGGCCCGCTTTCTCGTGGAAGAGGGAGAAGCCGATCCCGACCGGCTGCTGATCACCGGTGGAAGCGCGGGCGGGTACACGACCATCTGCGCGCTCACGTTCACGGACGAGTTCGCAGCCGGAAGCTCGTACTTCGGAATCGCCGACCTCGAGCAGTTCGGCGCCGGCGATACGCACAAGTTCGAGCTCGAGTACGAGCACACGCTGGTCGGGCCGTACCCGGACGCGGCCGAGCTGTACCGCGCCCGCAGCCCGATCCATTTCGTCGAGCAGATCACCACGCCCATGCTCGTCCTGCAGGGAGCCGACGACATGGTCGTGCCGCAGACACAGGCCGAGCTGATCGTCGCGGCCCTCGAGGAGCGACGAATCGCGCATGCCTATCTGCTCTTCGAGGGTGAGGGGCACGGGTTCCGCAAGGCGGAGACGATCGTGACCTCGCTCGAGGCAGAGCTCTCCTTCTATGCCCAGATCCTCGGCTTCGAGCCGGGCGACCACATCCCCAGACTTGCCATCGCACATCTCACTCCCTGAGCTTTCGAGAGGTCCGGGGACCGCCGAGTACGATTCCCGCGCCATGCAGTCCTTCGTGATCGAAGGCGGTCGCGCGCTCAGCGGCACCGTCCGCGCGGCGGGCAACAAGAACGCCGCGCTCCCCATCCTCGCCGCGAGCCTGCTCGCCTCGGAGGAGGTACGCCTCTCGAACGTTCCGCGGATCCGCGACGTCGGGACGATGGTCGAGCTCCTCGTCGACATCGGCGCGGACGCCGAGTGGACCGGGCCGAACGAGATACGGATCGATCCGGGCGGCGTCGACAAGACCGACCTCGACCCCGATCTCTGCCGGGAGATTCGTGCGTCGTTCCTGCTGGCCGGCCCGCTCCTGTCGCGCTTCGGGCGCGTACGGGTGCCACCGCCGGGCGGCGACGTGATCGGGCGCAGGCGGCTGGATACGCACATCCATGCGTTTCAGGAGCTCGGCGTCGACGTCGAGCTGAACGGCGCGTACGAGATGAAGACGAGCGGTCTCCGTGGCAAGCGCATCTACCTCGACGAGGCCTCGGTCATGGGCACCGAGAACGCGATCATGGCGGCGACGCTTGCCGAAGGCGAGACCGTGGTCGGCCATGCTGCGTGCGAGCCCCACATCCAGGATCTCTGCCGGTTCCTCGTCTCGCTCGGGGCACGAATCGAGGGGATCGGCTCCAACGTGCTCCACATCCAGGGCGTCGACTCACTCGGCGGCGGAGAGCACCGGATCGGGCCGGAGCACGTCGAGGTCGCGAGCTTCGCGGCGCTCGCCGCCCTCACCGGTGGCGACGTCACGATCGAGGATGTCGAGCCCGACGACCTGATCGCCATCATCCCGGCGTTCCGCAAGCTCGGGATCCAGATGGAGGTCGAGGAGCGCGCCGTTCACGTTTCGCCCGGTCAGAACCTGCGAGTGGTCGACGATCTCGGTGGGCAGATTCCGAAGATCGAGAGTGGAATCTGGCCGGCGTTTCCCGCCGACCTGACATCGATCGCCCTCACGTGCGCGACGCAGTCGCACGGCACCGTGTTGATCTTCGAGAAGATGTTCGAGAGCCGGTTGTTCTTCGTCGACAAGCTCGTCGCGATGGGAGCGCGCATCATCCTCTGCGATCCGCATCGAGCGGTCGTCACCGGTCCTGCGCCGCTCTACGGCCAAAGGCTCGAGAGCCCGGACATCCGCGCCGGCATGGCGATGGTCATCGCCGCCCTGTGCGCGGAAGGCACCTCGACGATCGGCAACATCGGCCAGATCGATCGTGGCTACGAACGCATCGATGAGCGCCTCCGGGAGCTGGGGGCGGCCATCGAGCGGGTCGACCTGTGACCGAGACGGCGTCTGCGCAGATCACGCTCGGGCCTGGAGCGGAGAACCGCATATCCACCGGGGTGGCGGTGCTCGATCATCTGCTGCTGCAGCTCGCCGAGGCCGGTCGGTTCGGGCTGAGGCTCGAGATCGCGCCGGACGAGCCCGAGGCGGAGGTGGATGCAGCCGGTGCGGCACTCGGGGCTGCGGTGCGTCCGTTCCTCGGACAGCGCGGTGTCGGGATCGTCGCGGCGGACGAGGCGCTCGCGATGGTCGTGCTCGAAGCATCGGGGAAGCCACTCGTCGCGTCGAACGCGGATCTCACCTCGACGAAGGCGGGAGGTCTGCGCACCGACCTCGCCGCAGCGTTCCTGCGCGGGCTCGCGGAGGAGGCCGGGCTGACGATCCACGTGCGGCTCTTCGAGGGACAGGACTCCCAGCACGTTCTGGAGGCGATCTTCAAGGCGCTCGGAGCCGCGCTCGACGACGCACGACGAGAGGAGTAGGTCAATGGCGGACAAGACGGTGATCAGCACCGACCGCGCGCCCGGGCCGTTCCAGGGTGCGCCCTACAACCAGGCGATCCGCGTCGGCGATCTCGTCTTCGTCGCGGGCCAGCTCGGGATCGTGCTCGAGTCGGGCGAGCTGGCGGGAGAGACCGTCGCGGAGCAGACCGAGCAGGTCCTGCGGAACATGTCTGCGATCCTGGAAGCGGCCGGGAGCGGCTTGGACAAGCTCGTCAAGACCACGGTGTTCCTGCTCGATCTCGCGGACTTCGCCGCGATGAACGAGGTGTACGCGCGCCACGTGGGCGACCGCCCGCCCGCGCGCTCGACGATCGGCATCTCGCAGCTCCCGAGCGGCGCGCGTGTCGAGATCGAAGCGATCGCGCACCTGTAGCCGCCAGGGTCGCCCAACCCGCAAACGTCGGAAAGGTCGCGGCTCCCGGCCTTGCGCCAAAATGAGCCGATGCGAGCCGCGGAGGTCATCGCCACCCACGAGAACGCCGGCTACGACGCCTTCGCGGCGATGCTCGCCGCGCGCCATCTCTATCCGGGCGCCGTCGTCGCGGTCGGGCAGCTGGACCGGGGGGTCCGCGATTTCTATCGCTTGCACGTCGACGAGCTCGACGCCGTAGTCGAGGTCGCCCGCCTCGAGCCGGACGCGATCCGCCGCTTGATCGTGATCGAGACTCGAGATGCCGCGCGTCTCGGCGAGCTCGAGCCGATTGCCCTCGACCCCTCGGTAGAGAAGGTTCTCTTCGATCGTCACGACGAGGCCGAGCTCCCCGTCTGGGTCGACCCGGACGCTGTCGTGCTCTCGGAGGACGGCGCGCTCACGACGACGCTCGTCGGGATCCTCGCCGAGCGGGGGCTCGAACCCTCCTCGCTCGAGGCGTTGGTGTTCGCACTGGGAATCCACGAAGCCACCGGCTCGCTGACGTACACGACGACCACGCAGCGCGATGCCGACGCGCTCCCGTGGTGTCTGCGGCACGGCGCGCGCCAGGATCTCGTCGCGAAGTACAGCCGGCTCGACGAGGCACGAACACTCGCGGGTGGAGCTGCCGAGCAGCCCGTCTCGGACACCCCCCGCGCGCAGGACGTGATGTCGACTCCTCCGCGCTCGGTCTCGCCGGAGGAGAGCGTGCGCGACGCGATGGTGCTCTGCCAGCGGCATGGGCAGAGCGGGGTCTTCGTCGTCGACGAACGCCGCGTCGTGGGCGCTGTGAGCCGAGAAGACCTGGACAAGGCCGTTAGCCATGGGCTCGCGCACGCGCCGGTCAGGGGCATCATGAGCGGACGCGTGGTCACAGCGGGCGAGGACGCGACGCTCACGGAGCTCCAGCAGCTCGTGACGAGCGCGGACGACGGCCGTGTGGCCGTGCTCAGGGATCGCGAGCTCGTGGGCGTCGTGGCTCGGGCTGATCTGCTGCGGGCGCTCGAAGGCTTCGAGGAAGACCGGGAGGAAACCGGCGAGAGCCTCGCGGACGAGCTCGCCGGGCAGCAGAGGCTTGGTCCGCTCGCAGACGCGGTGGCGTCGCTCGGGGATCGTGCGCGCGGCGTCTACCTCGTGGGAGGAACCGTCCGCGACATCCTCCTCGGGGAGGAGAGCTTCGACATCGACATCGCGGTCGACGGCGATGCGATCGAGCTGGCCCGCCTTCTCGCGGCCAGCCTGGAGGGTCGCGTGACCCCACACCAGAGGTTCGGAACCGCGGTCGTGCTGTACGGCGAGGGCGAGCGGCTCGACGTCGTCACGACCCGCACCGAGTTCTACGACGCTCCCGGCGCGCTGCCCACCGTGGAACGAGCCGGGCTGCGCGAGGACCTCTTTCGTCGTGACTTCACCATCAACGCAATGGCGGTGTCCCTGCAGTCGACCGACTTCGGTCGACTCGTCGATCCGTTCGGGGGCCGGGCCGATCTCGCCGCGGGGCTGCTCCGGGTACTGCACAACCTCTCGTTCATCGACGACCCGACGAGGATATTTCGCGCGATCCGCTACGAGGCGCGCTACGGCTTGCGGCTGGAGGAGCACTCCGCGCGTCTTGCGCACGCCTGCATCGAGATGGGGCTCGTCGGCGATCTGTCGTCGGCTCGGCTCCGGGACGAGCTGCAGGAGCTGCTCGAGGACCCGGGCGCAGCCGGAGGCATTCTCCGGCTCGGTGAGCTGGGAGCGGACCGGACGATTCATCCCCACCTGCGCGCGGACGCAGAGGCCGCCCGGCTCTTCGAGCGTGCGCTGGAGGTTCGTGACGAGCTGGAAGCGGATGTTCCCGCCTGGCGAGTCGGACTCGCCGTGCTCGGGCGAGACCTGACGTCCGAAGAGGCGTACGACTGGCTCGCACGGCTCAAGGTGAGAAGTCGTGACGTGGATCGAATCGCGGGCGCCATCACCGTCTCGCCGCTCATCCTCGACCGCCTCCGAGGGGACGCGCTCGAGCCGGCGGAGATCGTCGCGCTCGCCGATCCCTTCGCGCCGGATGCTCCGCTCCTGGCCCTCGCGTCCGAGGACGTCTCCGAACTACGTGACTACTTCACACGGCTCCGCGACGTACGGATCGAGATCGGCGGAGCCGAGCTCGCGACCCTCGGCCTCTCGGAGTCCCCACGCGTCGGCGAGGTGCTCGCAGAGCTCCGCCGGCGGAAGCTCAACGGCGAGCTCGACGGGCGGGAGTCGGAGCTCGAGGCCGCGCGCAAGCTCATCGCGGCCGAGCCGCAGACATGAGCGTCGCCGCTCCATCCGAGATTGCCGAGCGCTATCGCCGCCTACGCGAGGAGGTCGGCGACGGCGTCACCGTCGTCGTCGCCACGAAGTACGTGTCCGTAGCGGAGATGTCGGTTCTCGTCGAGGCCGGAGTGGAGGTCGTCGGAGAGAACCGCGCTCAGGATCTCGAGCGGAAGCACGCCGCCTACGGCGACGCCTTCCGCTGGCACTTCATCGGTCACCTGCAGTCGAACAAGGTGAAGGTCGTGAACCGGATCTGCGAGCTCGTGCACTCGCTCTCATCCGAGTCGTCGGCCGAGCGGCTGACCGTACCTGCCCTCCTCGAGGTGAACCTGAGCGGCGAGGAGACGAAGTCCGGAGTGTCGCCGTCCGAGATCGCAGGTCTCGTCCAGCGCTACCCACTCATCCGAGGTCTCATGACGATGCCTCCGTTGACGACCGATCCCGAAGCGTCCCGCGCCCACTTTCGGCGTCTCCGTGGGCTTGCAGCCGACCACGGCCTCTCGCTGCTCAGCATGGGGACGTCGCAGGACTACCGTGTGGCCGCGGACGAAGGCGCGACGCACATCCGGGTGGGGGAGGTCCTCTTCACGGGCGCAAGCACGCCGGAGCCTGCCTAGAATCGCCCGGTCATGGGCTTCTCCGATCTCTGGAACCGGACCCTCGTCTACTTCGGGATCGCCGAGGAAGAGGAGTGGGACGAGTCGGGCTACGCCACGAACGAGCAGATCGAGGAGAGCTACAGCCGCCGCGACCGCCAGAACGTCCGCCGCCTGCCGAGCACGCCGGAGAGTGACGACTGGACGTCCGACGAAGAAGCGCCCGCACGCTCACGACGTCGTCGCGAGGAGGCGTCGCCGAGGTTGCGAAGCGTCGATCCCGGCCCGCCTGCGAAGGTGCACCTGGTCGTCCCGCGAAGCTTCAACGACGCCCAGCAGATCGCAGACCGCTTCAAGGCGTCGGTACCCGTGATCCTGAATCTGCAGGGGGCCGACACGGATCTCTCCAAGCGCCTCATCGACTTTGCGAGCGGGCTCACGTATGCGCTCGAGGGCAGCATGCAGCGAGTCGCGGACAAGGTCTTCCTGCTCACACCGCGCGATGTCGAGCTCTCTGCAGAAGAACGTGCCCGCGCGCTCGAGCGCGGAGGGTTCTACAACCAGGCGTAGCTGTGAACCGGACGTCGGGCTGAGTCCTGGCGGGGTCAGGGGTCAGGCTTCAGCCTGACCCCGTTCCTGGGACTTCGGCATCGCTCGACACCCAAAGGAGAGGTCAGGCTGAAGCCTGACCCCGATCTCCGGACCCCGAGCCCCGGTAGGAAACCGTGTCTGCCGCGGCGAAAGCACCTCCGATGGGCGTTCCGGCTTCGCTCGGCGTGCTACTGGACACTGCTTCCTCGCTCCAGAGCTTCGTCCGCGTGTTCGTCTGGATCTACGTTCTGCTCATCTTCGCCTGGGTCCTTCTGTCCTGGATCCGGCTTCCCTATTCCCGTACGACCTCAGCTGTGCAAGGGTTCCTTGGCGATGTCGTCGTCCCCTATCTGCGTCTCTTTCGGCGTCTGCCGACGCTCGGGCCTTTCGACCTGTCCCCGATCGTCGGCGTCATCGTCCTACTCGTTGCGGCCGAGGTCGTCTCCAGCCTGATCGGGGCACTCCTCTAAGGAGGTCATATGCCGCTCACCCCAGTCGAGATCCGCCACGTCCAGCTCCGTCGCACGTTCCTCCGCGGATACCGGCGCAAGCCGGTCGACGGGCTTCTCACGGAGATCGCAGACAGCTTCGAAGAGGTGTGGCGCGAGCGCGCCGACCTCGCCGACCAGCTCGAGGAGCTCGAGACCGAGGCGTCGAAGCACCGCGAGCTGGAAGCGCTCCTCCGCTCGACGCTCGTGTCCGCGGAGCGGGCCGCTCAGGACATGAAGGAGCAGGCCCGGCGCGAATCGGACTTGATCGTGCAGGAGGCCCACGCGGAGGGCCGGCGAGTCACGCGCGAGTCGGCTGCCGAGAAGCAGCGTCTCGAGGACGACACGCGCAAGATCCGCGCTCTGCTACGGACGGCGCTCGAGTCCCTGGACGGAGAGACGAGTGCCGAGCCCGAACGGCCCTCCGGCAGCAACGTCGTCAAGCCGACCTCGGTCGAGGAGGTCACGGACCCGGGCATCCGCCGGGTCGCCGGGTAGCGAGTCCGACCCGCGCGGATATCCTTCGGGCCGTGGACGGCCCGAGCACCAGCCTGCGGCTGCGCGTGACTCCCGGAGCGACCCGCTCCGAGGTCCTCGCGGGGTTGGGAGCGGCATGAGCCTCGACCTCGACCACTTCCGCACCGAGCTCGAGGGCGAGCTCGAGCGGCTGCGCGCCGCGCGGAAGGGCGTCAACCACGAAGGCTCGGTGATGGAGGAGACGGGCGACCTCTCGAGCGGTGCGGGTGAGCTTGCCGACTCTGCCACCGAGACCTACATGCGTGAGCTCGACGAGGGTCTCGAGGAGAACGCCGATCACCTGATCGACGAAGTCGAGGCTGCGCTCGTGCGGATCGAGGACGGAACGTACGGCACGTGTGCGGTGTGCGGCAAGCCGATCGCGAAGGAGCGCCTGGAGGCGGTCCCGTGGGCGACGCTGTGCATCGACGACAAGCGCGCCCAGGAGCGCGGATGAAACCTGCGTTCCTCGGACGTCGCTCGCAGTGCGGGGCCGGAGGGCACAGTACGAGTAGTACGGGCCCGGAGAGCACCGTGCTGAGAGCGGCGTCAGGCTGCGGCGGAGCCGGGCTCCGCCCGGCGGGAGCCGGTGCCGGCGAGGGACGCAGGTGAGCGAGCCGGCGAGGGAGCTCCAGCAGGTCGATGTCCGAGTCGGCTCGACGGCGAATGCGCTGCAGCCGATCTCGTCCGCGGAGCGCTCGCTGGCGGCCGGGCCGGCTCAGTGGCTGGCCCTGCTCGTGGTCGCTGCTGCGGCGATCTTCGCCGACCAGCTCACGAAGCAACTCGTCGGCCGTACGCTCGAGGTGGGCGAAAGCGTCGAGCTCGTCGGTCCCTTCTCGATCCATCACGTCGAGAACTCGGGTATCGCATTCGGGCTCTTCGCGAGTCGCACGAGCTTCGTGATCGTGATCACCGCGGTCGCGGTCGCATTGATGGTCTGGTTCTTCGCGCGCTCGGGCCGGCGACATCCCGTGCTGCCCGTGGGACTGGGTCTCGTCCTCGGGGGGAGCATCGCCAACCTCGTCGACCGCGTGCGCCTCGGACGCGTGACGGACTTCCTGGACCTCGACGCGTGGCCGGCGTTCAACCTCGCCGACATGTTCATCGTCGTCGGGGTCGCAGTGCTTTTCGGCACGCTCGTCCTCGCCGACCGGACGGGTCAGATGCATGGGGCGCGCGATGGGGACACTGCGCTTCAGCGTCGCTGAGGAGGACGCGGGCACACGTCTCGACAAGGCGCTCGCGGGGCGCGAGGAGATCGGAACACGCTCCCTGGCGGAGAGACTGGTCAGCGAAGGGGTGGTCCGGGTCGACGGGGAGATCCGACCGAAGAGCTTCCGGCTCGAACCGGGCTCGATCGTGGAGGCCGACCTTCCCGAAGCTCCTCCCGGGCTCATGGCGGAGCCGGTGTCGGTTCCCGTGGTCTACGAGGACGAGCACCTCCTCGTGCTCGACAAGCCGGCCGGGTTGGTCGTGCATCCCGGCGCGGGCACGAGAGCGGGGACGCTCGCGGGTCAGCTCCTCACGCTCGGTGCGGCCGGAGGCGGCGATCCGGAGCGGCCGGGCATCGTGCACCGGCTCGACCGCGACACGTCGGGTCTCCTCGTCGTGGCGCGTTCGGAGGCAGCGCACAAGGCATTGCAGGAGGCGATCAGGCGGCGCGAGCTCGAGCGCCGCTATTTCGCGCTCGTCCGCGGCACCCCGCGGTCGAGAGCGGGCCGCATCGACGCGCCGCTGGGCAGAGATCGTCGTGATCCGACCAAGCGGTCGCTCGACACGGAGGAGCCACGAGAAGCGATCACGCACTTCGAGGCGATCGAGCTCATGAGCGAGCACGCGCTCCTCGACGTTCGCCTGGAGACGGGCCGCACGCACCAGATCCGCGTACACCTCGCCGCGATCGACCTGCCCGTCTCCGGAGATTCCCAGTACGGCGTGCGGGGCGATCTCGAGCTCGAGCGGCAGTTCCTGCATGCACACCGGCTTGGTTTTCACCATCCGCTCACCGGCGCGGAGCTCGACATCGAATCGCCGCTCCCGCAGGATCTGGAAGCCGCGCTGGAGCGAGCTAGGCGGTTGTAGGGCCGGGCATGCCCGGCCCTACGTCTACGCGGCGTGCTCGTTCGGGGACTTGTGGGCGACGAGATGCCCGGCTCGCCCCTACGGGTACAATCGCCCGCGACCTGGACCTACCACCCGGCGATTCAGCCGACGCGGTGGTGCCGTGCTGTGAGCACGGTTCCGCTCGGCTCGCCGGCGCAGTACCGTCAAACCACACCGGAAAGGGGCTGATCCTGTGTCAGTCGTAACCATGCGAGAGCTCTTGGAGGCCGGCGTCCACTTCGGCCACCAGACGCGACGCTGGAACCCGAAGATGCGCCGTTTCATCTTCTCCGAGCGCGGAGGCATCTACATCATCGATCTCCAGAAGACCCTCGAGCTCCTGGAGGAGGCGCATGACTTCGCGCGGAATGTTGCAGAGCGCCGCGGCACCATCCTCTTCGTCGGCACGAAAAAGCAGGCGCAGGAGGCCGTCCAAGAGCACGCATCGCGCGTTGGCATGCCGTACGTCTCCAACCGCTGGCTCGGCGGTCTCCTGACCAACTGGCGCACGATCTCGGAGCGAATCGCGTACCTCCACGACCTGCGCCGCCTACAGACGGAGGGACAGCTCGACCTGCTTCCGTCGAAGGAGCGGATCACGCTCACGGCCGAGCTCGAGAAGCTCGAGTCGAACCTCGGCGGAGTCGCCGACATGAAGCGCCAGCCCGACGCGGTCTTCGTCATCGATCTCAAGAAGGAGCAGCTGGCGGTCCGAGAGGCGCGCCGCCTGGGCGTGCCCATCATCGGCCTGGTCGACACCAACGCCGACCCGGACGAGGCCGACTTCATCATTCCCGGAAACGACGATGCAATCCGTGCGTCCAACCTGATCGCCAAGGTCGTCGCGGACGGCATTGCGGCCGGAAAGATGCAGGTCACACCGGCCGACTTCGCGGCCCCCGAGCCAGAGGCTGCTGAAGAGGTGGCAGACGGTGACCAGCCGGAGGCAACACCGGACGCTCCATCTCAGGCGGCTCCGGCGGCCGAGCCGGAGCCAGCGGCGTTAGCCGCATCACGAGCCCGCGAAGGAGGCGAGAGCGCGTGAGTACCACGATCAGCGCGAACCAGGTCAAGGAGCTCCGCGACCAGACGGGCGCGGGAATGATGGACTGCAAGCGAGCACTCCAGGAGACCGGCGGCGACCTCGAGGCTGCCCGCACGCTCCTCCGCGAGCGCGGGATGGCATCGGCAGGCAAGCGCGCCGGGCGCGCGACGAGCGAAGGCATGGTCGGCTACATCGTCGAGGGGCTCGTCGGATCGATCGCAGGCATCGGCTGTGAGACGGAGCCCGTCTCCAAGAACGAGGAGCTCCAGACGTTCGCCGAGCGGATCATGCGCGCGGTGCATGCCGAGGGACCCGGGGCCGTCGAGCGTTTCGAGGAAGAGCGACTGGAGCTCGTCGCCAAGCTCGGCGAGAACATCGTGGTCATCGGCGCGGAACGCTTCGACGCGCCGGCGGGCAACACCGTTGCGGCGTATACCCATCCGCCTGCCAACAAGATCGGCGTCCTCGTCGAGCTGCAGGGCGGATCGCCGGAGCTGGCCCGGCAGGTCGCGATGCACATCTCCTTCGCCGCTCCGGAGTGGGGGACACGAGACGACGTTCCGGCCGAGACCGTCGATGCCGAGCGCGCCATCTTCCTGAACTCGGACGAGGTGCAGTCGAAGCCCGAGGCCGCACGTGAGAAGATCGTGGACGGGATGCTCGGAAAGCGCTTCTTCGCCGCGACCCCGGGAGGCGTACTCGCCGATCAGTCCTGGATCCACGACGCCTCGAAGAGCGTCGCGCAGGCGCTCGAGGAGGCCGACGCGTCCGTCGTCCGCTTCGCGCGGGTATCGGTCGCCGGCTCGTGACCACGCAGGCCGAGCAAGCGACTGAAAGAGCCTCCACCGAGGCGCCGAAGCCGTTTCGCCGTGCGCTCCTCAAGGTCTCGGGCGAGGCGCTGCTCGGCGACCGGCAGTACGGGATCGATCCGAAGACGGTCGTTGCGATCGGAGAAGAGGTGCTCGCCGTGCACGAGGCCGGCACCGAGCTCGCGATCGTCGTGGGCGCGGGGAACATCTACCGCGGCATGGCTGCCGCGGCGGAGGGCATGGACCGCGCGACCGCCGACTACGCGGGAATGCTCGCGACGCTCCTGAATGCGCTGACGCTCCAGGACGCCCTCGAGCGGCTCGGCGTCCAAACGCGTGTGCAGTCGGCGATCGCCGTCTCCGAGGTCGCCGAGCCCTACATCCGCCGCCGGGCGATGCGCCACCTCGAGAAGGGCCGCATCGTCATCTTCGCCGCCGGCACGGGCAACCCGTTCTTCACGACGGACACCGCCGCGGCGCTCCGCGCGCTCGAGATCGGCGCGCAAGCGATCCTGATGGCGAAGAACAACGTCGAGGGCGTGTACGACGGCGACCCGAACGAGAACCCGGACGCGCGTTTTCTTCCGGAGCTGACGCACCTCGAGGCCATCGAGCGCGGCCTCAAGGTCATGGACACGACGGCGCTCTCGCTGTGCATGGACAACCGCTTGCCGATCTACGTGTTCGAGCTCGCTCGGGGCAACATCCGCCGGGTGGCGGCCGGCGAGCGCGTCGGCACGATCATCTCGACACCGGGCTCTTAACCAAGGAGGGGACGTGGCTGCGATCGAGGACTTTCTCGCGGACGCAAAGAGGCGGATGGACAAGTCGATCGAGGCGACGCATCACGAGTTCAACTCGATCCGGACCGGCCGCGCCTCGCCGGCGCTCCTCGACCGTGTGACGATCGACTACTACGGCACGCCGACGCCTCTGAAGAGCCTGGCTTCGATCGGCGCGCCGGAGCCGCGACTCCTGACGGTGCAGCCGTTCGATCCCGGCTCGATGAAGGCGATCGAGCGCGCGATCCAGGAGTCCGACCTCGGCCTGACCCCGTCGAACGACGGCAAGATCATCCGCCTGCCCATCCCGACGCTCACCGAGGAGCGGCGGAAGGAGCTGGTCAAGGTCGTGCGCCGCGTCGGTGAGGACGGGAAGGTCGCGATCCGCAACGTCCGGCGCGACGTCATGCAGCACCTGCGCGAGCTCGTCACCAAGGGGGACGTGGGCGACGACGAGGAGCGGCGCGCAGAACAGCAGGTGCAGAAGGTCACCGACGAGCACACGAAGGCGATCGACGATCTCCTGAAGGTCAAGGAGACGGAGATCATGGAGGTTTGAGTAACTCCGGCAGGGAGCACTGAACTGTCCGAGAGCGATTCCGGCGACGGCTCTGCGGCAGCGCGTAGCGTCGCCATCATCATGGACGGGAGCGGCCGCTGGGCGGCCGGCCGTGGCCTTTCCGTCTCCGAAGGTCACCGAGAAGGGGCCCGTGCCCTCCGGCGCACCGTCGAGGCCGCGATCGACCTCGACGTCCGCTCGCTCGCGGTGTACGCGTTCTCCACCGAGAACTGGGCTCGACCGGCGGACGAGGTCGAGTCGATCCTCGAGCTCCTGGACGAGACGATCGACCGCGAGCTTCCGGACCTTGCTCGACAAGGCGTGCGCACCCGCTTCTTCGGGCGTCGCGACCGGGTTCCCGAGGCGCTGCGGGAGAAGATGGCGGCACTCGAGGTCGAGACGGCGCCGAACGACAAGCTCTACCTCTGGATCGCGTTCGACTACGGAGGTCGGGGTGAGCTCGTCGAGGCCGCGCGGTCGCTGGTCGAAGACGGGGTCAGACCCCAGGACGTGTCCGAGGAGGCCCTGGCCGCCCGGCTCTCGGCACCCGACCTGCCCGACCCCGATCTCGTCATCCGAACGTCCGGCGAGCAGCGCCTCTCGAACTTCCTCCTCTGGCAGTCCGCGTACGCCGAGTTCGTGTTCACCGAGACGTACTGGCCCGACTTCGGCGAGGACGAGCTGCGAGCGGCGCTCGACGAGTACACCCGCCGCGGCCGTAGGTTCGGCGCCCGATGAATCCTGGTCACGCTCTCGAGTGGTACGGAGTCAGGCTTCAGCCTGACCCCGCGTTTGGGTTGCCGCGCCGATGAGCCCACTCGTCTCCCGTCTGCTCGTCGCCATCGCGCTTCTCCCGGTCGTGATCGGCGTCGTGTACCTCGGCGGCTGGTGGCTCTTCGCGCTGACGCTGGTCGCCGGCCTGATCGCGCTGCACGAGCTCTATCGGATGGCGAGAGAGCGCCGTCCGCTCGTCATCGCCGGATACGGGGGCTTCGCGCTGACGCTCCTCGGCCTCCAGCTCGGGGGTCTCCCGTGGATGCTCGGAGGAATTCTGGCGACGCTCTTCCTCTCCTTCGTCTTCTACGGCCTCTCGGACATCCGTGCGTCCGCGACCACGTCGTTCGGAATCACCCTGCTCGGCGTCGTCTGGGTCGGTGCGGGGCTCGGTCTCCTGCTACTGGTGCGCGACATCCCCGACTACGGCTTCTGGGCCGTGATCGCGGTCATGTTCACCGTCTTCGCCGCGGACACGGCTGCGTTCTTCGTGGGTCGCACGCTCGGGAGGCACCGACTGGCGCCGGCGATCTCACCGGCGAAGACCTGGGAGGGGCTCGTCGGCGGAGTGCTGGCTGCGATGGCGGCGGCGTTCCTCATCCTCTACAGGGATCGCGACGAGTTCCTGACGATCCCGGAGATGCTCCTGCTCGGCGCGGCGGTCGCGCTCGCCGCCGTGTTCGGCGATCTCTTCGAGTCCGCGGTGAAGCGTGACCTGCAGACGAAGGACTCCGGCCGCCTGCTGGGAGGACACGGTGGAATGCTCGATCGGCTCGACGCGCTCCTCTGGGCGGGCCCCGCTGCGTACTTCGTGATCCTCGCAGTCAACTGACCTCGGTCGATCCGCCAGACTTCGCCGCATGATCCAGGCCGCGATCGCGCAGCTCCTCGACGAGCGAGACCTGGCGCGCGACGAGGCACGTGAGGTGATGGACGAGATCATGCGCGGCGACGCGACTCCCGCCCAAATCGGTGGTTTCCTCGTTGCGCTGCGGGCAAAAGGAGAAACCGTCGCGGAGATCGCCGGCTGCGCGGAGGCGATGCGCGATCACGTCCTGCCGGTCCACCCGACCCGTTCCGATCTCGTCGACACGGCCGGGACCGGCGGAGACGGCGCGCGGACGCTCAACATCTCCACCGCCGCCGGAATCGTGGCCGCCGCTGCGGGCGCGGCTGTCGCAAAACACGGCAACCGGGCGGTCTCCTCGGCCTCGGGCTCCGCCGACGTGATCGAGGCGCTCGGCTTCCGGCTGGAGATTCCACCCGAGCGCATTGCCGCGTCGATCGACCGCTACGGATTCGGCTTCATGTTCGCGCCCGTGCATCATCCGGCCATGCGACATGCCGCCCCCGTTCGGCGCGAGCTCGGCACGCGCACCGTCTTCAATCTCGTCGGCCCGCTGACGAACCCCGCCGGCGCACGCGCGCAGGTCATGGGCGTGTACTCGCCCGAGATCGCCCGAACCGTCGCCGAGGTGCTTGCGGTACTCGGTGCGACCAGGGCGTTCGTCGTCCACGGCGCGGGCGGGGTCGACGAGCTTTCTCCCGCCGGGCCCAATCTCGTCTTCGAGGTCGTCGGCGAGGAGGTGCGCGAGCGCACGGTCGATCCGGCCGACCTCGGTATCGAGCGCTGCCAGCCTGCCGAGCTCCGCGGAGGCGAACGCGGCCCAGAACGCCGACGCGATCAGACGTGTCCTCGCCGGCGAGAACGGCGCGCCGCGGGATGCAATCCTCCTGAACGCGGCGGCGACCGTGGCGGCAGCCGGGCTCGCCGACGACCTGAAGGACGGGCTCGAGCTGGCGCGCGAGGCGATCGACTCGGGCGCTGCGGCCGAGCGACTGGAGCGAGCTGGTCGCGTTCTCCCGGGAGGACGTCTGATGGGACGGTTCCGGGACGCGCTTTCTGCCCCGGGCCTCCAGGGAATCGCCGAGGTCAAGCGCAGGTCGCCGTCTGCGGGGGAGCTTCGGGCGGGTGCGGATCCCGCGGAGCTCGCCGCCGCGTACGAGGGAGCGGGAGCCGCCGCGGTCTCGATCCTGGTCGACGCCCGCTTCGACGGCTCCTGGGACGACCTCCGTGCCGCTCGGGCGGCGGCGCGTCTGCCGTTGCTCGCCAAGGGGTTCTTCTCGACCGGCGAGGATCTGCGCATCGCCCGCGAGGCTGGCGCCGACGCCGTCCTGCTCATCCTTCGCGACCTGGACGACGAGACTGCGAGCCGACTCATCGGCGTTGCCACCGACCTCGGCCTGGACACGCTCGTCGAGGCCCACGACGTCGCGGAGCTCGCACGCGCTAGCCGGCTGGACGCAGCCGTGATCGGAATCAACGCGCGCGATCTCACGACGTTCGCGATCGACCGCCGTGCACAACTCGTCCTCGTCGCCGCGGCCCCCCGCGACCGCGTCATCGTCGCCGAGAGCGGCATCGAGTCGCGTGCTCAAGGTGCCGCAGCCGAGCTCGCGGGCGCAGACGCGATCCTGGTCGGCTCGGCGCTCATGCGTGCGAAGGACCCCGCTCAGAAGCTGGGGGAGCTCCTCTCGCGTCCGCTGGTCAAGGTGTGCGGCCTGACGCGTGCCGAAGACGTCGGTGCCGCTGCCGAAGCGGGCGCCGACCTGGCCGGATTCGTGCTGGCCGAAGGAAGCCCCCGTCGTGCGGACGGCGTACTTCCCGTCCCCGAGACGATGCTCGCCGTCTCGGTCGAGGTCGGCGAGTCCCGCGCGACCGAAGCGGATCTCGTGCAGCTCTATCCGCGCGAAGAGGGGAAGGTGCGCGGCCGCGATGCGGTACTCCTCCGCGAAGGACTCGAGGTCGCCAAGGTGCTCGACCTTCCCTGGCAGGAGCCCGACGCAGCGCACCTCGAGCGGGCGCGCGCCGCGAACGGCCGGATCATGCTTGCCGGCGGGCTCGGCCCGGACAACGTCCGCGCCGCGATCGACCTGGTGCGGCCGTGGGCCGTGGACGCCAGCTCTTCGCTCGAGTCCGCGCCCGGCGTCAAGGATCACGAGCTCGTCCGCGCGTACGTGGAGGCGGCGCGATGAGCTCGTCTCCGAGCGTCGGGCTCTACGGCGAGTACGGAGGGCGCTACGTTCCCGAGACGCTGATCCCGGCCCTCGACGAGCTCGAGCGCGGCTGGGACGAGGCCTCGGTGGACGCATCCTTCCGAGCCGAGCTCGACGAGCTCCTCGAGCGGTTCGCCGGCCGGCCGACCCCGCTCTACGAGGCAGCTCGCTTCGTGCCTGCCGGAAAGCGGATCTTCCTCAAGCGCGAAGACCTCCTGCACACCGGCGCGCACAAGATCAACAACACCGTGGGCCAGGCGCTCCTCGCGGTCCGGCTCGGCAAGCGCCGCATCGTCGCCGAGACGGGAGCCGGCCAACACGGCGTCGCGACCGCTACCGTCTGCGCCCGCTTCGGGCTCGAGTGTGTCGTCTACATGGGCTCCGAGGACATGCGGCGCCAGCGCCCGAACGTCGAGCGCATGGGCTTGCTCGGCGCGGAGGTGCGTCCGGTGGAGTTCGGCACGCGCACCCTGAAGGAGGCCACGAGCGAGGCGATTCGCGACTGGATCTCGAACGTCCACACGACGTACTACCTGATCGGCTCCTGCGTCGGTCCGCACCCGTATCCGGCGATCGTCCGCGAGCTGCAGGCCGTGATCGGCCGCGAGGCTCGGTCGCAGATTCTCGAGCAGCTCGGACGACTGCCCGACGCGGTGATCGCGTGCGTCGGCGGCGGCTCCAATGCAATCGGCCTCTTCGCCGGCTTCCTCGCCGATGAAGAGGTGCGGCTCGTCGGGGTCGAGGCCGAGGGCGCGGCAAGCTTGTCCGCGGGGCGCTCGAGCGTGCTCCACGGCTCTCGCTCGTCGGTGCTGGCGGACGCGGACGGTCAGGTTCTCGATGCCCACTCGATCTCTGCCGGGCTCGACTACCCCGGAGTCGGCCCGGAGCACGCGCACCTGCGTGACTCCGGCCGGGCGGAGTACGTGACCGCCACCGACGGGGAGGCCATCGCAGCCTTCCACCGGCTCGCGTCGCTCGAGGGAATCCTCTCGGCGCTCGAGCCTGCTCATGCGCTCGCCCGCGCACTCGACATCGATGCCGAGACGATTCTCGTCGGCCTGTCCGGACGCGGGGACAAGGATCTCGCAGAGGTGCTCTCGCGCTGAGCAAGTCGCTCGTCATCTACCTGATGGCGGGCCCGGAGACGCCCGAGCTCGCAGCCGCCGCGGTTGCCGGCGGCGCTGACATCGTCGAGCTCGGCTTCCCGTTCTCCGATCCGCTCGCGGACGGGCCGACGATTCGTCTCGCCGCGGAGCGCGCGCTGGCCCGGGGCATGCGTACCGCCGCGTGCCTCGACTGCCTGGCACGCACGCGCGAGCGGCTCGACGTCCCGCTCGTACCAATGACCTACTCGGCGCTCCTCGAGGCGTACGGTTGGACACGATTCGCGGACGACGCCGCGCTCTCCGGCGCGACCTCGCTGATCGTGGCCGATCTGCCAGCGGATCTTCGCCCGGACGTCCGCCGCGTCCACCTCGTCGCCCCGACGTCGAGCGACGAGCGCATCGCGCTCGCCGCCGACCGGACGGACGGATGGCTCTACCTCGTCACGCTCACGGGAACAACGGGCGCGCGCAGCGAGCTGTCTCCGGAGCTCGCGCCGCTCGTCGCGCGGACGCGCCGACTGAGCGACGTTCCGCTCTACGCCGGGTTCGGCATCTCCACCCCGGCGCATGCAGCCGCCGCAGCCGAGCTCGCCGACGGGATCGTCGTCGGCTCGGCGGCGCTCACAGCTGCGGAGGACGGCACCGGCGCGCTCGAGCGCTTCGTCGCGTCGCTCCGGGCCGCGATCAGCTGAGCTTCTCGTCCAGCCAGTCGCGACCGATCTGCCACGCGTCCGTCGAGGCATCGAGGTGCTCGAAATGACCCGTGCCCGAAAGCACACGTAGCTCGCACGCGTCGCCGAGGACCTCGGCAGCGGCAGCGTAGGACCTCGAGATCTCCAGGGAAACGGTCTCGTCGTTCTCACCGTGCAGCACGAGCTGCTCGACGCCGAGCGGCAGGCGCTCCCGGGGCGACGCGAGTGCATAGCGCTCGGGGAGGTCGTCGGGCGAGCCACCGAGGAGCGCACGCGTCGGCTCGTCCGACGGTGACATGCCGGCGGCAAGACGAAGGTCGGCGACGCCGGCCTGGGACACGACGGCACGAGGGACGACCCGCGGGGCGGCGCCCGGTGCGTCGCCGGAGAACGTCGCCCGCGAAGCCGCCCAGAGCGCGAGGTGGCCTCCGGCGCTATGCCCGATCGCACCGACCCGCCCGAGATCGAGCGAGGCGTCGAGATCGGCCAGCAAGTCGATGCCGGAGGCGACATCCGCGAAGGTCTCGGGCCACCCGCCGCCGTTGCCCACGCGTCGATACTCGAGATTCCACGCGGCGATCCCACGGTCGGCCAGATCGGCGCAAAGCGCGTTCATCAACGAGCGGTCGTAGCGGGCTTTCCAGTACCCGCCGTGGAGGACCACGACCACGGCATGCGGCCCGTCGCCGTCCGGCGTGAACAGCTCTCCGAGCTGGCTCGCATCCTCCCCGTATCGGTGCAGCGAGCGCTCGATCGCGCGAGCGTAGCGCCTTCTGAACACAACGCCGGTTAGCCTTCCGGGTGGCCACCGACCTCAGGCGGATCGCGCTGCTCGGGGCCACCGGCTCGATCGGGCGGCAGGCGCTGGAGATCGTCGATGCGCACCGGATCTCGAGATCGTCGCCCTCAGCTCGGGCTCGCAGCCACTGGAC
Source organism: uncultured Actinomycetes bacterium (assembly GCA_963850485.1). Taxonomy (GTDB): domain Bacteria; phylum Actinomycetota; class Thermoleophilia; order Gaiellales; family Gaiellaceae; genus GMQP-bins7. Next base: position 125,324 of record CAWKLR010000003.1, read on the forward strand.
GCGCTCGCTGCCCGCTACGACGTCCGGCACGTGCAGGTCGGCGGCGACCCGACCGAGCTCCTGAACGCGTCGGAGCCCGACCTCGTCCTGAACGCGGTCGTCGGCTTCGCCGGAGTGGGCGCCACGCTCTGGGCGCTCGAGCGCGGCGTCACGCTCGCGCTCGCGAACAAGGAAAGCCTCGTCGCGGCAGGCGATCTCGCACTCGCCGCCTGGAAGCGGGGCGGAGGGCTCCTCGTTCCGGTCGACAGTGAGCATTCCGCGGTCTTCCAGTGCCTCGAGGGTCGCGCCGCGGAAACGGTCGACTCGCTCGTGCTGACGGCTTCCGGAGGGCCGTTCAGAAACCGTTCGCTCGCCGATCTCGAATCAGTGAGCGTGGAGGAGGCTCTCGCGCATCCCACCTGGTCCATGGGCCCGAAGATCACGATCGACTCGGCCACGCTTGCGAACAAGGGCCTCGAGTTGATCGAGGCCCACTATCTCTTCGAGCTCCCGTACGAGAGAATCGACGTCGTCGTGCACCCGGCATCCATCGTTCACAGCCTCGTCCGCTTCCGGGACGGTGCCTCCCTCGCACACCTCGGCTATCCCGACATGCGCGTACCGATCTCCTATGCGCTCACCTATCCGGAACGGCGCGCGACCTCGGTGCCGTCTCTCGATTTCACGACACCGCTCTCGCTCGAGTTCGAGCCGCCGGATCCGGAGCGGTTCCCGCTCCTGCCTCTCGCCCGCGAGGCCGGCGTGCGCGGCGGAACGTACCCGTGTGCGTTCAACGCCGCGAACGAGGTCGCGGTCGCGGCGTTCCTGGACGAGCGCATCGGCTTCGCCGAGATTGCGCCGCTCGTCGAGGATGCGCTCGATCGTGCCGATGGGAACGCCGTGAGCGATCTCCCCGAGCTCGTAGCCGCGGACGCCGCGACGAGGCGCGTTGCCGAAGGACGGCTGGCAGCAGTTTGAGCATCGCGATCGCCATCCTCGGCCTCGGGCTCTTGATCTTGATCCACGAGGCGGGACACTTCTTCGCCTCGCTCGCGGTCGGCTTGCGACCGCGGAAGTTCTACGTCGGCTTCCCGCCCGCGCTCGTGAAGACCAAGCGGCGGGGAATCGAGTACGGCATCGGGACGATCCCGCTCGGCGGCTTCGTGTCGATCCCCGGAATGCATCGCCCGGTGCCACACGACGCCGAGCGCCGCTTCGAGCATGCAGTCGGGGAGAACCCCGCTCTGGCAGGCTCGGTCGATCGCGTCAAGCGAGCCCTCGTCGGTGACGATCTCCAGGCCTCGCTCGGGACGCTCGACGACTTCGAGCGCGAGCTCCGCGCCCGCCAGCTCTCGCCTGGGGCCATGGCATCCGCCGAGAAGGGGCTCACCGAGCTCCGGGACGGTCTTGGGCCGGACGCCTACTGGAAGGCCGCGACCTGGAAGCGTCTCGTCGCCATCGCCGCAGGGCCTGCGGCGAACATCCTGCTCGCAATCGTGCTCTTCGCCTTCCTCTTCATGACCGGCAGCGGCAAGGCGACCAGGACGGTGGCCGAGGTCGTCCCCGACTCGCCGGCTGCGGAGATCGGACTTCGACCCGGCGACCGCTTGATCGCGATCGACGATCAGACCGTCACCGCTTCGGACATCCCCAAGGTCATCTCGGGCTCGGAAGGCGCTCCGCTCGTTCTCACGGTCGTCCGAGACGGCGAGGAGGTGACACTCGGTCCGGTCTCGGCTCGGCCGATCGAGGACGTCTACCGGCTCGGGTTCGGGCTCGAAGGAGTCGGTCTCGGTCCGATCGAGGCAATCGGCCGGGCATTCGAGTTCACCGGCGTCGTCTCCAAGGAGATCATCTTCGCGCTGGGGCGTCTCGTGACAGGCGAGGGGCGTGAAAACGTCTCGAGCCCGATCGGCATCACCCAGGCCTCGTCCGACGCGGTCGAGCGCGGCGCCGAGAGCTACTTGGGTGTGCTGGGTCTCATCTCTCTCTCGCTCGCGCTGCTGAACTTGCTGCCGCTGCTGCCGCTCGACGGCGGCCACATCCTCTTCTCGCTGATCGAAGGCGCACGGGGACGGTTCCTCAAACGGGAGATCTACGAGCGCGTCTCGGTCGTCGGGCTCGGCCTGGTGCTCCTGCTCTTCTTCGTCGGGCTCTCGAACGACATCGGCCGCTTGTCGTAAACCCGGGGGCTACCCTCTAGCCATGGCGAGCGACGTGCAGATCCGCGTCGGAAGCGTGCCCGTTGGCGGCGGCGCTCCTGTCGCCGTGCAGTCGATGACGCTGACGAAGACGCACGACGTCGCCGCCACGACGGCGCAGATCGCGGCTCTTGCCTCGGCCGGCTGTGAGATCGTGCGCGTGGCGGTCCCGAAGAACGAGGATGCGGCGGCGCTGCCGACGATCGTGCGCCTGTCGCCGATCCCGGTGATCGCCGACATCCACTTCAACGCGTCGCTGGCGCTGAAGGCGATCGACGCGGGAGTCGCCGCGGTTCGTATCAATCCAGGGAACATCGGCGGGCCCGACAAGGTCGAGCAGGTCGTTCGCGCAGCGAAGGCCGGCGGGATCCCGATGCGGATCGGCGCGAACTCGGGCTCCCTGCCGAAGCACCTCCACGAGCTGGCGCAGCATGATCAGGCGGAAGCGCTCGTCGCCGCGGCACTCGAGGAGGTCGAGCTCCTGGAGCGGCTCGAGTACCGCGACTTCAAGATCTCGGTCAAGGCGACGCACGTCCCGACGATGATCCGCGCGTATCGGATGCTGGCGGCGAAGGTGCCCTATCCGCTCCATCTCGGGGTGACCGAGGCCGGCACCGAGTTCGCGGGCGGGATCAAGAGCGCAGTCGGGATCGGCTCGCTGCTCGCGGACGGGATCGGAGACACGCTTCGCGTCTCGCTCACCGCGGATCCCGTGAAGGAGGTCGAGGTCGCGTGGGAGATCCTGAAGGCGCTCGGGCTGCGCGAACGCGGGCCCGTGATGATCGCGTGCCCCTCGTGCGGGCGCGACAACGTCGGCGTCGAGAATCTGGCGCACGTCGTGGAGGACCGGCTGCGCGAGTATCCCCAGGCGTTCGAGGTCGCGGTCATGGGCTGTGCGGTCAACGGACCGGGGGAGGCGGGAGACGCCGACTTCGGGATCGCCGGCGGACGCGACGTGGGGTTCATCTACGCGCACGGCCGAGTGCTGCGCAAGGTCTCCTCGGAGACGCTGATCGACGAGCTCTTCGTCGAGATCGACCGCTGGCTCGAAGACGGGATGAAGCGCCCGAAGCGGCTCAAGATGGCCAAGCCGGCGGCGCTGGCGATGGCCGAGGCCTCGCTCATCCCGCTGGAGTAGGCGCGCGGAGCCGGTGGATGCGGACGGCGCCGCGAATGCCCTTGAGCTCGACCGACGCCGCCGCAAGCGTATGGCCGTCGAGGAGCTCACGGACGCGCGGCGCCTTGAGAAGGTCGTCGGTGAGGACGATCTCGTTGCCTTCGGACAGAGCCTGTACGCGGGCGGCGAGATTGACCGCCTGGCCGAAGTAGTCGAGCCGGCCGTTGAGGGTCACGGCGAGGCAGGTGCCGGTGTGCGCGCCCATCTTCAGCGCGATCAGCTCGTCGCCGGCCTCCGCATTGAAGCGCGCGATCCGGGCATGCATGTCGAGCGCCGCTCGCACCGCGTCTCGGGGATCGTGGAAGCTCGCCATCACGGCGTCGCCGATCGTCTTCACGAGCGCCCCGGAGTTGCTCGAGATCGACTCGCGCAGGAAGCCGAAGTGGAGTCGCACGAGGTCGAACGCCTTCATGTCCCCGACGCGCTCGTACATCGCGGTGGAGCCCTGGATGTCGGTGAACAGAAGCGTGAGGCGCCGTACCTCGAGGCCCTCGGCCGCGACGATGGTCTCCGACGCGAACAGGTCGAGAAACGTCTGGTTCGAGAGAACCTGCGCTGCTGACAGGAACGGCCCCATCGACCACACGTAGTCGCCCAGGTTGACCACGAAGAGCGCATACCGGTGATCGGTCGCGTTCGTGAAGTCGAAGCTGACACGGCCCCGCGCGATCTCACCCTCGAAGCTCTCGGCGCGAGGCCCTGTGTACTCGAAGGCAACATGCTGCGTCTCCTCCGAGTGCTCGTCGGTCACTGTCAGCGCCGGCCCGTTCGTGAAGTAGAGAAAGCCGGGCTCGGCACTGAACTCGAACGCGCGTGTCTCGCCCGGCTCCACGAACGCGGATGCCGCGACTCGGTCACGCAGATGCTCCCGAATGGGAGTGCCGTCGGACATGAATCCGTTCGCCGTGAAGCGGTACCCGAAGAAGTAGTCGTTCGGGCTCAACGACCACGGGTCGTGATACGACGACTCGCGCACGTCCTTCACGACGCTGAAGGTGATCTCGACGAAGTCGCTGAGGTCGGCGTCGCGGTCTGCCGTGCAGATCTGGCAGAAGTAGTGGGCGGTCGCGGACGTGAGCGACTGGAAGCTCTCGATGATGTCGCCACAGCCAGGGCACACGTACTGCCACTCCATCCGGAGGAGACCGACCTTGCGCGCGTGGAGGAACAGCTCGACGACCGCCTCCTCCTCGAGGTCGTGTTCCCCGGCGAACCGGACCGGATTGATGCGTACGACGTCTTGATCCCGGCCCGAGCGAATGAGCACGGCGAGAGCCGCGGCCTCCGCGAATCGCTCGGGAAGTCGGTTCGCGAGCTCATCCAATCTCGCGCTGAGCAGGCGTTCGTCGACCTTCACGGGCCGTAGCCTCGCATGTGCCGCTCGCCCTCAGCGCACGAGGACGTACTCGCGAGGGATCTGCTCCGTCGGGACTGGCCGTCGAAGGTCAGACGGGCCGAGACGCGGAACTCATCGGCGGCGCGCACACGGCGCTAGCCTAGGCGCCTCATGGTCGCCCGCCAATCCCAGCTCTTCATCCCGACGCTGCGCGAGCCCCCGCCGACGCGGAGGCCGTCTCGCACAAGCTGCTCGTCCGCGGCGGGTACATCCGCCAGGTCAGCGCCGGGGTCTGGACGTTCCTCCCGCTCGGGTGGCGCGTGCACCAGAAGGTCGAGCAGATCATCCGCGAGGAGATGGACGCGATCGGCGGCCAGGAGATGCTCATGCCGGTCCTGACTCCAGCGGAGCTCTGGGAGACCACCGGCCGCGACTCCCCCGAGATCTTCCGGCTCGAGGACCGCGCTGGACGCAGGTTCATCCTCCCGATGACGCATGAGGAGACGGTCACGTTCCACGCCCGCGAAATTCAGAGCTACCGTCAGCTCCCGCAGATCCTCTACCACTTCTCGATCAAGGAACGCGACGAGCCACGTCCACGTGGCGGGCTTCTGCGCATGCGCGAGTTCATCATGAAAGACGCGTACACGTTCGATCGCAACGAAGAGGAGTTCGCACGGAGCTTCGAGCTCCACCGGCAGGCCTACCACCGCATGCTCGAGCGCCTGGGCCTCGAGTTCTACGAGGTCGAGGCCGAGTCCGGAATGATGGGCGGGCAGCAGAGCCAGGACTTCCTCTGTCCGGCCGGATCGGGCGAGAACACGCTCGTGACCTGCGAGCACGGCGACTACGCGGCGGACCTGGAGATCGCCAGGGGCGTTCCCCGGAGCCCGGTTCTCCCGGCGGCCGAGGAGGCACCGAAGGAAGTCGCGACGCCGGGTGTGACGACGATCGAGTCGCTCGCAGAGCTTCTCGGGATCGACGCCACCGCAACGTCGAAGGCGATGCCGGTCGTCAAGACGGACGGGACGCTCGTGCTCGGTCTCGTCCGCGGCGATGACCGGCTCGCCGAGTCCAAGATGCTCGGTGTGCTCGAGAGTGACTACCGGCCGGCTACCGATGACGAGATCCGGAGCGCGTTCGGCGCGAGTGGCGGATCGCTCGGACCTGTCGGCGTGAGCGTCGACATCGTCGCTGACGATGCGCTGCGTGAGGGTCAGTTCGTCGCCGGCGCGAACCGCGACGGCTGGCACCTGCTCGGCGTCGAAGCGGGCCGCGACTACACGCCGCAGTTCGCGGACATCCGCGAGGCGCGCGAGGGCGACCGCTGTCCCGTTTGCGGCGGCGAGCTGCGCTTCCAGACTGCGATCGAGGTCGGCCATATCTTCAACTTCGGCTCGCGCTATTCCGAGCCGCTCGACGCGACCTTCCTCGACGAGGACGGCACGGAGAAGCCGCTGATCGGAGGCAGCTACGGCATCGGCCCCGCGCGCGTCATGGCAGCTGTCGTCGAGCAGAGCCACGACGAGAACGGGATCGTGTGGCCGAAGTCGATCGCGCCCTACGACGCGCACGTGCTGGCGCTGCACGGAGGGTCGGAGGACGGTGCTCGCCGAGGCGGAGAAGGCCGTGACGGCGCTTCAGGAGGCGGGCCTCGCCGTGCTGTACGACGACCGCGACGAGCGGCCGGGCGAGAAGTTCGCGGATGCCGATCTCATCGGGTGCCCCGTCCGTCTGATCGTCGGGAAGAAGACGCTCGAGGACGGCTCCGTGGACCTGCGCACGCGCGACGGAGCCACCGACGAGCGCGTTTCGATCTCAGACGTGGTGAAATGGGTCCTGCAGGACTGATGGCGAAACGTCGGAGATACTCAGACGACACCTTCGGGCCGACGATCGAGCGGCTGATGGCCGAGACGGGGACGACGTACCGCGGCCTCGCGGACAAGTCGGATCTCTCCGCCGGCTACCTCAACCACATCGTGCACGGGAATCGTCCGGTGCCGGGGAACGATGTCATCGCCCGGATCGCGAGCTCGCTCGGCGTCGAGGCGGAGCACTTCCGCGAGTACCGAATCCGGATCATCACGGAGAAGCTCGAGACGATGCCCGAGCTCATCGACCGCCTCTACAAGCGCCTCGCCTGAGCGGCGGGGCCGATCCACTTCGTCCGGCGAAGATGGTCTTCGTCGTGCCGACGACGGATCTGGCAGCGAGCATCGGCTTCTACCGCGACGGCCTCGGCCTGGAGCTCACGGAGGAGTGGTCGGACCTGGGGCGCGGCGCGATCCTCCGCGTGTCCGCGGCGTCGGAGGTGGAGCTCATCGAGGTCGACGAGCTCACCGACCCGCCCGAGCCGCGCACGGCGCTCGGGCTCCAGGTCGACGCGGACGACGTCGACGCGATCTACGGGCGGCTGGAGGCAGCCGGAGCGCGGCTCAAGGCGCCGCCGCGCGTGCGCGCGTGGGGCATGCGCGGGTTCGGCGCCTTCGACCCGAGCGGCGTCCCGGTGAACATCTACGCGCCTGCGTCTGCACAAGACGACAAGGCCGTAGCGCGACGCGGCTAAGGTGTCTGTCGCCACGGGGCGTGGCGCAGCCTGGTTAGCGCGCTTGACTGGGGGTCAAGAGGTCCCGAGTTCGAATCTCGGCGCCCCGACTGGGAGAAAGGGCTGGTAATCCGGGCCCTTTTTGCGTCTATCGGCAGATTCGCTCCACGCGTTGTGGTGACCAGTTGGTGACCAAAACGATTCCCGCCGCGCTGTTCGAGCCGATCGCACTCAGCTAGCTCGCCGCCCGCTCAAGCTGCCCGTCGTATGCTTTCCGTACCGAGAGCAATCGGGCTGTCCACGATCTGGAGGGGAGAACGAGATGGCGTACGGGATCGTGCATCACTTTCCGGGCGGTACGAAAGAGCAGTACGAAGCGAGTCTCGCGGCAGTGCATCCGTCGAGGGACAGCCTGCCGGACGGCCAGACGTTCCACGCGGCTGGCGCTTCGGATGGCGGCTGGACGATCTTTGCCGTTCACGAGTCGAAGGAGAGCTGGGAGCAGTTCCGCGACGGCATCCTGATGCCTCGGATGCAAGCGGGCATCGAAGGCGGCCTCCCCGAGCCACAAGAGACTGCGTTCGAGATCCACAACCTGCAGCCGTAATCGCCCGCGTGCCCGCGGCGCTGCCGCTGGTGCTCTAACCCTTTGTTTGCTGCTGCGCTGTTCGAGCCGATACCGATCGGCTGAGCCTCGCGAGACCGCGCTCGGAGAGCGGCTTTGCGAGACGCAACATGGCGCTTGGCGTATCCGCGTATTAGCCAGTTTCCCTGCGCACTGGACGCCTCGCCACTCGCTCACTCCGGATTCGCCCGAGTGAGATGGGCAAGATGCGGCCGAGCTAGGCCGTGGTTTGCCTGGTCGCCGCCAGAGCAGAACGCTCGGCCTGCACCTTCTCGACGACCCATCGATACGAGCGTGCCCACTCGACAAGTGCAGGAATCGTCGTGGAACTCTCCGTCGTCATGACGTCAAGAACAAGGAGCATGAGATCTACCGCTCTTTCGGCTGATTCGACGGTGTAAGTGGCCCGTTCCCAGGTCGTCTCGCCGAGAACCGGATGAATGTGGACGTATGTGATCAGCTTCTTCGGGTGCACGTTCGGGTTTCGGACGCTGTACACCCAGGCAACGTCGTCCTGCACCTGCTTCGTCAACAGACCGAGGCGGTATCCCGCCTTCAAAGTCTCAATGACCCACGCTCGCCGATTAGGGGTCCTTCTTCCGGCCGCCTTCGCTGCCTGGGCCGCAGCTACGAGCTGGGCGGGTGGTGTGACGATCGGCTGAATCACCGCGTACAGGCCGTCGATCGCGGAGGTTGCGGCCGCGAGCGTGACCATCGACGCGTGCAGCTCCGCCTTCGCGTGCGCGTCATATGTACGAGTCGATGCAGCTCTCGCGCGGTGCGCCGCATCCTCGTGCTGGACCGCGATCTCGGCCCAGTCGAACAGTGCTAGCTGGATAACCACCGTCACGTCGACCGACGTTGTAGCTGCCGCCCGGCGTCATCGCGCCCCTCGCCGGCGCCCAGCGCGTTAACCTGATTTTGCACGCGGTAGATCGTCCGCGAACTCCCGTTCCGCGTATCCGGGTAAAGGCGACGCCATGTCCCTAGAAGCGATTTCGACGGCACGCCACGAGTCGGTCACCATCTTGTCCGTGATCGTCTACGCCGTAGTCGACGACTCGCTCTCTCCGACGAGCCCGCTCGGCGACGCCGTCGAGACCTTCATCCGCCGCGAGGATGCCGAGCGCTTCATCGAGAAGGTGCGGGGGGACGATCCCGAGATCGCGGCGGAGCTCAGGATCGAGGAGCGTGACTCGGCGCGGGCGGGCTGACGAGGTGCTACTTCTTCTGCGCGGGGGACCAGACGGGGGCGCGATCGGGCGCAGGGTCGCGCGTCAGGTTCTGCTGCCCGCTGCCGTCGGCGTTCATGACGTAGATGGAGCCGCCCCACATGCCGGAGGCGTCGCGCAAGCTCGTAAAGGCGATCCTCTGTCCGTCGGGCGACCACACGGGTACGCTGCTCACGGCGTCGTCCGTCAAGTTCCGCTCCCCACTGCCGTCGACGTTGATGACGTAGACGTCGAACTCCCGCGGCCCTCTGCCTTCCGTCGGCGCATGAGACCTGGTGAAGGCGATCTTCCGCCCGTCGGGCGACCAAGCAGGCCCGCCGTCCCACGCCGGGTCGCGCGTCAGCCTCCGAAGCCCGCTCCCGTCGGTGTTCATGACGTAATGGTCGAAGTTGCCACCGCCCCGTGGGCGATCGGCGCTCGCGAAGGCGACCTTTCGCCCGTCGGGCGACCAGACCGGGAAGAAGACGTGCGGCTTAGCCGTCAGCCTCTGCTGACGGCTTCCGTCGGTTGTTCATCACGTAGGCGTCGAAACGTCCGTCGCGGAAGCTCTGGAAGGCGATCTTCGACTCCACAGGCGCGCCGAGGAACAGATCGCGCACGGTGCCGAACGCCGAGGCCGTTCCGACGACGAGCACGAGCGCAGCTGCGGGGAGCGCGACGAGCACAGCACGTAGGGCTTTCATAGAGCACCTCCTCGGAAGACGCGATCTGCGTGCGCTGGTGGAGAATCCGATGATCGACCTGCCACGTTTCAGGCGCGTTTCAGACCCGTAACACCGGCTGCGTCCGTGAGTACATATGTTCGATGACTGCGCAGCCCCACGCTCGCGTTCGCTTCCGCCGAGCGCGAGCGCCGAGCACTCTGGATGGCGGAGGACGCCGCACGCGAGCTCCCGAACCTGCCGCTCGAAGATGCCCTACAGCTCGTGCATCTCTACGCGGAGCGCGGGTCGCCGAAGTACGAGCGGGCGGCGATGCGATGGCTGGAGCGGTATCTGGCAGAGAGCTCGCCGCGGTTGCAGCACTTCGCAGAGGTCACGGCGAGTTTGGCGAGGCGCCACCCGCTCGATCGCTGACGACCATCGCGAGTCTCGCGGAGCTATCTGCGGATCGAGGAGCCGGAGCCTCGAGGTGGGCGAGCTGAACTAGGACTGTAAGTCGACTCCGAGCTAGAAGCCCTGCGCTCCGACCAGGAAGGTTGGACACGCTTGGCCACGGAGCGGCACTCTGAAACGAATTTTCTCACCTGGCCGCAGGCTCGTGCGCCTCTCACCTCCGCGGTATCGCACGATCGCGCCCGCATCTGTGATGCACAACACGCCTTCGCCTATGGGGCCCGAGACCATCTCGCGCCGCGCGTTCCGAGCGGTTCCAGCCACGCGTCCGTCGACGAGTGCCGTGTCTGCAACATGTAGATCGGACAAAGTGATCTCAAGACCCGGATCCTGAACAAACCGGAAGTCGAAGCGGGCACCGTCCGGGACGTACTCTCCGCTGACCGAGAACACGCCGAATGCGATCTCCCCCGGCGCGAGCACGGTCGGAAAGAGCACCGCCGGAGGGTCGGTTTCGAGAAGAGCGCCTGACCGACTCAACACAGACGCCCCTACCTCGATCTTGTCCGCGATTCGACGACGGTTGTTCCGGATGACGAACGGGAGAAGCTCGGTCGCCCTGTCATACGTCCCGACGGCGATGACATCGATGCGCCCGGGGCGTCCAGCGGGTAAGCGTGGCGACACGTTGCCGTCAATGAAAGGCGAGTGCCGAGCGTCGAGAGGCGGCACGCCGCGCTCGACGAGAATCTCAGCATTCGCACCTGCGCTCGCGCTGTTCGCCGTTGCACCGCGCCCGCCCGCAAGCACAAGACCAAGCAAGCAGGCCACGACCACGATGCGCATCCATGCGGATCTTCCCCGCTCGGCGGGCGGGAATCAACAGGTCATGAGGTGTGGCATGTGCGTGCGTCCGTGACCGCGGGAGCGTATGCCCGCCGAACTGCCGCTCGAGGACGCGCTACCAGCTCGTTCTCAACAGGGTCTCGGCTGCGTTGTCGGGTCAACCACCCCAGTCAGCAGAAAGCACGTCCCAACCTTCCTTGTTGAATGGGAGTCGGGTCTGCCTCTTCCCCTGAGCGTCCATCACCCACAGGGTGCGCCCCTCGGTGTTCGGTTTTGCCTCAGCAGCTTCGCAGCACCGTCGGAACAACACCAGCTTGCCGTCTGGAGACCAGTCGAGCCCCTCCGAGGATTCATCGTCCGTGAGTCGTTGTTCTCCCCGCCCGTCGGCGCCGATTCGGTAGACGTCGCTCGTGTACTCGTCGGTCTCCTCGTTGTACGTCCCGCGTGTGAACAGGATCGAGCGCCCATCCGGTGACCACACCGGACGACCACCGTCTCGTGTCAAAGGGGTGACATCGCTCCCGTCGGCGTTCATCGTGACTGTCGCGCCGTTGCGCAGGGTTGCGGCGATACGGCTCCCGTCCGGAGACCAGGCGACGAGGCCGAGGTGCCGGGCACCGGCAATTCGCAGCGGCTTCCGTGGGCCACCGGCCACAGGCACGGTGAAGAACGTGCCGTATCCGCCGGCGTAGCGAGCGATCAGGCGAGCTTCGTCGACCGACCACGCGTCGAGGCTGACGTCATCTCGGGGCGTGAGGACTTCAAAGCCTCGTCCCCTGTGATCCATCAGCGCAATCCTGGAACGCGGGTCGGAGTCGGCCCAGACGGCGACGTCCAGGGCTATCGATTCGCGATTCGGAGCCCAAACCGCATGCTGGGCACCGTACGGTTGATCCTCCCTCAGCTCGCCTGTTGTTGGCCACTTTCTGATCGCCCGTACGCCAGTACCGTCGGCTCGAACGACGTAGAGATCGCCGGTGCCGCCGCCCACGTTAGTCGGGCCCCAGACGAGGACGATATCTGGATACGACTGAAGGTCTTCGGCCCCTAAGGACGTCTCGTCGCCGTTCCCGATGAACCACGCTGCCCCTCCTCCGAGTACGAGTGTAAGGAGCAGCGCAGTCAACCCAACAAGGATCACGCGGCGACTCACGCACAAACAATACGAAGATCACCCAACGCCGACCACACCGGCGTGCGACAGCGATCTGCAGATTTCCCGGCCGACGTGGTCTCGGCGGGGCACGCCGCCGAGGAGTACCTCGGTGCCGAATTCGAGCGCTGCCCGCCGCCGCGATATACGACGGTGATGCACGCGAACTCCAAGGTCATACTCGCGTTCGGGAAGGATGGCTCTGTGTACAACTCCTCAGCAAAAGGTGGCAGCGCGGATCAGAGCGCAGGACGGATGCCGCGTTGGCCATGAGGCTCTAGCCCCGGGGTGCCCGGAACCCCCACTTCAGCGAGCCTGCTGGGCACGAAGGTCGACGTGGTTCGGCGAAAGCCCGGAGCGCTCGTCCGGTTCAACACCGGCCAGGTGCTGCGCGTCTCGTCAGCTGATACGACCGGGTGGGCTTCGTTCGGCTCCCTGCGAGTACGCACCTTGAGCAGGTCCCCGAGTTCGAATCTCGGCGCCTTGAATTACTCCGCTTGGGAAGCACCGGGTTGGGACATCATCCTCGGCCGGCGGCCTCGACCAGCCTTTCGAGCTCGCTCGCCGGAATGCGCAGCGTGCCGCGCTTCGTATCCGTCAGCCGCACCGCGCGGATCTCGCCATTCCGTATCGCCCTGTAGATCGAGCCCACGCTCATCTCCAATACGTGCGCCGCCTCGGCGGGGGTCACGAGCTCCCGGATCGCATCCTTCTGCGCACGCGATCTGTGCGACGCAATCCGCTGCAAGTCCTCGTCCAAGCCTGCGGGGCGTCGCTCGACGCCCTCCGCGCGGCCGTCGTCGCTTTCGAGGAGCGCATGGAAGGCACTTCGCATCCGGCGAAGCTCCGCGGTCACCTGCTCGCGAGACTCCTCGCCTCGCACTCGCCCAGGCGTCTCGCTCCCGTCTCCGAACAGCAGCAGTCGAAGTCGCTGGTCGGCCCTTCGGTATATCTCTTGCGACTCGCTGACGAGCGATGTCACTGCCCCACCTTCCCAGTCCTTCCCTCGATCTTGCCTGCCGATCTCAGCGCTGAAATCGGCAACCCGTCGAGTCCCCAGGGGCCGGCTGGACGCTCGAGACTCCGTGCCAGCGTCACTGTAGCGCTCTGGGACGCGAATTCGAAGCGACGTGCGAGAATCCCACGGTGGTTCCCGAAGCGCAGCTCGATTCGACCGACCACGGGCTCGTTCCGAGCGGCGAAGGCTGGTTCGTCCTGAACGCGCGCGATGCACGTTGGTACGCCGGTCCGGGACGCTCCGCGTTTTGCGACTTCGAGGGCGAGATGGACTTTCCGCAGCTCGGGATCAACGTGAGCGTCCTCGAGCCCGGTGTGCAGATGGCGATGTACCACTGGGAGGCCGACCAGGAGGACTTCCTCGTACTTTCAGGTGAGGCTCTGCTCATCGTCGAAGGGGAGGAGCGCCCGCTACGACAGTGGGACTTCGTCCATTGCCCGGTCGAGACGAAGCACACGATCGTGGGCGCCGGTGAAGGGCCGTGCGTCATGCTCGCGGTAGGCGCCCGCGAGCACCAGAATGGCCCGGGGTGGGGCGGGTACTCGGTGGACGAGGCAGCCGAGCGCCACGGCGCCGGCGTGGAGCACGAGACGACCGACGCACGGGAGGCGTACGCGCGCTTCACGAAGCGCGAGCCCGGCCGTTACCGGGAGGGCTGGTTGCCGGACTAGCCGATCGTCGCGCAGCCCTGCTCGCGGTGGCTAGGGTGACTGCGTCGTCACTACCATCCGAGGGGGGAATTCATGCTGAACCACCTACGCTGGCTCCTGCTGGCTGCTCTCGTACTGACAGCGCTTGGAGCCGCATCCGTCGCCAGAACCGCAGTTGGGGCCGACACGAGCGAGCTCCGGAACGCCGTGACCGTGGAAGGCGTCATGGCGCACGAGACCGCGTTGCAGGCGATCGCCGACGCCAACGACGGAACTCGCGCGTCCGGCACTCCCGGCTACGACGCGTCGGCCGACTATGTCGCCGGACTGCTCGAGGACGCCGGTTACGACGTCTCGATCCAGGAGTTCGAATACGACCGGTTCGTCCAGAATTCGCCGAGCGAGTTCGCACGGCTCTCGCCGGATCCGGAGGTCTACATCGATGGCTTCGACCAGGACTTCGTGGCGATGTCGTACTCGGGAAGTGGAAACATCCTCTCGGCGCAGCTCGTCGCCGTGGGCGGGATCGTCATTCCCTCACCTGGCGGTGCGGCGAGCGGCTGCGCCGCGTCCGACTTCGCGGGATTCCCGGCCGGGGCCGTCGCGCTGATCCAGCGCGGCACCTGCACCTTCCGGCAGAAGGCTGACAACGCCGACGCCGCGGGCGCCGCGGGTGTCGTGGTCTTCAACGAGGGGAACGTCGATCCGACCGACGATCGGCTGGGCGTCGTCAACGGAACGCTCGACCCGCCGCAGGCGGACATTCCAGTGATCGGAACGTCGTTCGCGATCGGGCAGGAGCTGTACAACCTGACGCAGTCCAGGCCGCCCGTCCTCGTCCACCTGAAGGTGGATGCATCCGTGGTCACGACCACCACGTCCAACGTGATCGCCGATACCGAGTCCGGGCGAGACGATCGCACCGTGGTTGTCGGAGCTCACCTCGACTCCGTGCTCGAAGGCCCGGGCATCAACGACAACGGGTCGGGCTCGTCGACGAACCTCGAGGTCGCCCTTCAGCTCGCCGAGCTCGGCATCGACACGACCAACCGCGTGCGCTTCACCTTCTGGGGCGCCGAAGAGGACGGGCTGATCGGCTCGCAGAACTACGTCGACTCATTGTCGAAGAGCGAGCTGAAGGACATCATGCTGTACCTCAACTTCGACATGGTCGGCTCGCTGAACTTCGTGCGCTTCGTGTACGACGGCGACGGCTCCGCGTTCGGGACCGACGGGCCGAACGGCTCGGGCTCGATCGAAGGCGTCTTCAGCGAGTACTTCTCGTCGCTCGGCCTGGCCTCGGAGCCGACCGAGTTCGACGGGCGGTCGGACTACGACGCCTTCATAAACGCGGGCATCCCCGCGGGTGGGTTGTTCACGGGGGCGGAGGGAATCAAGACCGCCGCCCAGGCAGCGATCTATGGCGGAATGGCCGGACAGCCCTACGACCCGTGCTACCACCAGACCTGTGACACGATCGACAACCTGAGCGAGACAGCACTCGACCAGATGTCGGACGCCGTCGCGCACGCGACCCTGCTCTACGCCATGACTCGGTCCTCGGTGAACGGCACCGACAAGGCGTCGAACAAGGCGAAGGAGAACATGGAGTTCCGAGGTTCGCTCTTGAAGAAGTAGCGAGCCGCTGAAAGGGACCGCGGGACGGCCACGCGCCGTCCCGCGGCTTCTAGCAGACTCCCACCCGACACCACCTTCTAAAGGAGGCAGGACATGGCCGTTGCCCGAGTGACCGAGATCAGCTCCACATCGACGACGAGCTTCGAGGACGCGATCAAGCAGGGCCTCGAGCGTGCGAACTCGACGCTCCGAAACGTCAAGAGCGCGTGGATCAAGGAGCAGCAGGTACGCCTGGACGGAGGCTCCATCTCCGAGTACCAGGTGAACATGCTCGTCACCTTCATCCTGGACGAGTGATCGCCGGGACGGTCTAGTCGTCCATCAGCGCGCGGACGGCGGCCCGGTCTACCGGGTCGCCGGCCGCAATGAGCTCGCGCGCCGCGTCCACCTTGTCCCACACGTCCCAGAGCAGGAATCCGCGCGGCTTGCCGTCCTCGACGTAGCAGACGACGCCCTTTCGGTTCGGCTCGGCCCACTCGGCAACGATCTCGAGCCGGGAGTCGACGTCACCGACGGCCTCGTAGCCGAGGTCGAAGAGATCGGAGTAGAAGAACGGGAGGTAGTCGTACGGCGTGTCGGCCCCGGCCATGTTCGCGCCCACGTAGTGCCCGTGCGTGTTCGCGTGATTCTCGTGCTCCACCCGGCGAAGGCCGCCGAGCAAGGTTGCCGGAAAGCGCGCAACGTCACCCGCGGCAAAGACGTCGTCGTGACCGTCCACGCGCCCGTATTCGTCCACGACCACGCCGTCGTCGATCGTCAGCCCGGCCTGCTCGGCGAGTTCCGTGCGCGGCTCGATTCCGAGCCCTGCGACGACGACGTCGGCATCGATCGAACGTCCGTCGGCGGTCACGACGCGAAAGCCGGCGTCTCCCGCGCGGCCGATCTCGGCGACTTTCTCCCCCGGCAGGACCTCGACGCCCTTCGAGCGGTAGTAGTCGTTCACGTACAGCGAGAGGTCTGCCGGGAACACCTTCGCTCCGATCCCCGCGTCCGGGAAGACGATCGTGACGGTGCACTCGTTCATCGCGAGCGCGGCTGCGATCTCGGAGCCGATGAATCCGCCCCCGATCACGGTCGCTCGTACGCCGTCGCCGGCGAGCGCGCGCAGCCGGTGGTACGTGTCGAGCGTGCGGTAGTAGATGACCTCGTCGGGCGCCGACGGGAACCGACGCGGCGTCCCACCGGTCGCGAGGAGCAACCGCTCGTAGGAGTGTGTCTCGCCGGCGTCGTCCGTGACCGTTCTCGCGTCGAGATCGAGCGAGACGACGGTGCGGCCGGTGTGGATGTCGACGTCGAGGTCCGGCGTGCCACGCCAGATCGAGCTCTCTTCCTTGCCCTTCCAGAGACCCTTCGTCAGCGGCGGCCGCGCATACGGGTCGTGCGCTTCCTCCGCGAAGAGCCCGATGGAGCCGTCCTTGTCGTGCTCACGGATGCCCTTGCACGCAGCATCGCCGG
This sequence comes from uncultured Actinomycetes bacterium, assembly GCA_963850485.1. Lineage (GTDB taxonomy): Bacteria > Actinomycetota > Thermoleophilia > Gaiellales > Gaiellaceae > GMQP-bins7. The sequence continues at coordinate 142,237 of CAWKLR010000003.1, forward strand.
TCATGCCACCGCCGACGATCAGGTATCGGTATCCGGCCACTGCCCGTGATCCTAGTACGCGCGCCTCGACAGTCCGAAGCGCGTATTAGAGTGCCGCCACCGTGAGCCGAGCGCGCGTGTCCCCGGTCGTCGCCGTCGCGCTCATGGCCGCGGTCCTCGCGCTGCCGGTCGCCGCCGGCTCGAGTGCGCAAGTCGCGGCCGGCGCGCGCGAGTCGGCGATCTTCTACTACCCGTGGTACTCGACCCCGACGCGGGACGGGCGCTGGGCACACTGGTACGTGGAGCGGGAGGGAAAGCCCGTGCTGTCGACGCCGTACTTCCCGAGCCGGGGCCTCTACTCCTCGTCCAACGCGCGGGTCGTCGCCGCGCAGATGCGCGAGATCGCGGCGACGGGCGTCACGACCGTCGTCGTCTCCTGGTGGGGAGCCGGCTCGCCGGAGGACGACCGACTCCCGCTCGTAACGGAGGCGGCACGCCGTGCGGGCTTGGAGGTGGCGGTGCACCTCGAGCCGTACCGCGGGCGTACTCCGCAGGCGGCCGTCGACGACATCACACGACTGCAGGCAGCCGGCGTCAGGGACTTCTATGTGTACGACGCGGATCGCGATCCAGCGTCTGCTTGGGCGGACGCTCTTGCCGAGGTCGAAGGGACTGCACGCATCTTCGGCAATACCACCTTCGTGGGCAGGGCGAAGGCGTCGGGCTTCGACGGCCTGTACACGTACGACGTCGTAACGTGGACTGGCTCGACCTTCCGTCGACTCTGCACGCAGGCACACCGCGCCGGACTGCTCTGCGCGCCTTCGGTCGGGCCCGGCTACGACGCGCGCCTGGCGACGAGCGACCGTACCGTGCGTCCCCGGCTGCACGGCGCGACCTACGACCGGATGTGGAAGACCGCACTGGGGGCCAATGCCGACGTGGTCACCATCACGAGCTACAACGAATGGCAGGAGGGAACCCAGATCGAGCCCGCTCAGTCACAGGTCGAGAGAACGGGGTACGAGGGAGCGTGGGGGAGACACGGGGTTGCGGCGCGACGGGCCTACCTCGACGCCACCGCGCGCTGGACCGAGCGACTGCAGCTCGCAGCGCGTCAGTAGAGCGCTGCAGCAAGTCGACGCCGGTACGCGGCCGTCACAGGGTCGTCCTGTCCGAGCTGGTCGAAGATCGCCACGGCCAGGTCGCGCAGCTTTTCCCGGTCGGTAGGCGGCGCGTCGCGGATGGCCTCGAGGATGAGGTCGAGGGCGGTCTCGTCGTGTCCGGCGTCGAGAGCTTGCACGATCTCGGGAAGCTCGCCCTGGGCGCGCAGCTCCTCGAGCGCGCCTTCGAGGCGCGGAGGGGCGAGCAGCTGGTCGACGAAGAGCGCGACTCCGGTCGGCGAGCGCACGCCTACGAACTCCGCCACGATCCGGCCGTCCTTGAATCCCTTGACCGCAGGAATGCCCTGGACTCCGTGCTGAGCCGAGAGCGCAGGGTTTGCGTCGACGTCGACCTTGGCGAGCTCCACGGCTCCCCCACGGCTCTCCACCTCCCGCTCCAGCACGGGGCCGAGCGCCTGGCACGGGCCGCACCAGGCTGCCCAGAAGTCCACGATCACGGGGACGTCATGTGAGCGCGCGACCACGTCTCGCTCGTACGTCTCCTCCGTGATGTCGAGCACGGTCATGGTGTTCTACAACGCCGCACTAGTCCCTGATCATCCCTTGACGACATCCGCGCCGCACCCCGCTACGAGCGCACCCGCAAGGTGCTCGGGTGCGACTCCCTCGAGCGAGCGGTGCGTGAGGTCGACCTCGATCCCTGGCCACGCGTCAATCCCTAGCGCTCGGGCTCCGAGCTCCGAGCCGAAGCGGAGCAGCTCCTCGGTCGTGAAGATCCCGCGCCGGCCCGTCTGGCGCCGCGCGATGCCCTCGAGCTCGCGAAGCTCCTCGAAGGGGTCGATGCGCACATTCGAGTCCGTGCCGATGCAGAGCGGGATCCCGCGGGAGCGAGCCCGTTCGGCCGGCAGGAAGCCATCGCCGAGATCTGCCTCCGTCGTCGGGCATGCACAGATCGTGGCTCCCGTGGACGCGAGGAGATCGAGCTCGGCGCCGTCGGCATGGGTCGCATGAACGACGGTCGTTCGTGCACCGAGGCAGCCGGTGTGTGCAAGTAGCTCGATCGGTCGCAACCCGTGCTCCGCGAGGCACTCCTCGATCTCCTTCGGCTGCTCGTCGGCGTGCACGTGCAGGGGAAGTCCGTCACGCTCGGCGTAGCGTCCGATCTCCTCCAGCCAGTCCGCCGGACACGCCCGCACGGAATGAGGGGCGAGGCCGACGCGAAAGCCCCGATCTCGGAGCGTCTCGATCTCGGCCAGATAGGCGCCGACCGACTCCTGCCGAAAGCGGGGGAGACCACCGCGTGAGTAGGCCACGTGCAACATGACGAGCTCGACGCCCGCGGCCGCTGCCGCTTCCTCGGCGGCGAATGCCTCGGGCAGACCGAGATAGTGGAACTCCCCGACCGCCGTGTACCCTGCTGCCCGCATCTCCCGGTACGAGCGCTCGTACGAGCGACGGACGAGCTCCGGCGTCTGCAACTCCGCCTCGGCGAGCATGTTCTCGCGCCACGCCCAGAAGTCTCCTCCGGCCGCACGGCCGCGCAGCGCTCGCTGGAAGGTGTGGCTGTGCGCGTTGACGAAACCCGGCAGACTCAGGGACTCGGCCACGACGGTGCGACGCTACCAGGCGTCTTGATCCCTGCACCCGGGGTCCGACCCCACGGGTTTGACCCCGGGTCGTAGGGTTCACCCGATGCCCTCGAGTGACCTTCGACGCCACGTCCCGAATGCGCTCACCATCGCCCGCTTTGCGGCGATCCCCGTGTTCGCGTGGCTCTACCTCCGCGCGGGTGACGGAGCGGCGTGGGGGGCGGGGCTCTTCTTCGCGGGCGCGGCGCTGACCGACCAGATCGACGGCTATCTCGCGCGACGCTGGGACGTGCACTCTGCGTTCGGAAGGGTCGCAGACCCGCTGGCCGACCGACTCATGATCGGCACCGCTGTCGTCCTCATGTGGGCGAGCGGCCGGATCCCGCTCGTCGCAGCCGTGATCGTGCTCGCCCGCGATCTGCTGCTCGTCCTCGGGTACAAGCTGCTTGCCCCCCGCGGCTTCGAGCTGGAGGTGACGTTCCTCGGCAAGCTTGCGACCTGGGTCCTGTATGCGGCGCTCGGCTTCGTGCTCGTGACGGAGGAAGGGACCGCCTGGCCGCTCGTCATCCTCTGGATCGGCATCGGCCTGTCGCTCGTCGCCGCGGTGCAGTATCTCGTGCAAGCGAAAGCATCCCTGAGCCCGCGCTGATCCCCGAGCGGGAGGGATGCCGGCGGCCGGCCCGAATGTAAACTCTCAAGCTGAGGTTGACCCCTGGAAACAGGTGCTGCTTTACTCCTGTGACCGACGAGGAAAGGCGACCGGTGGATCCACATCCCGACCTGTCCACGCTGTCCGACGACGACCTGCGGGTCATGATTCGCGCTCTCGAGAAGGAAGAGGACGAGGTTTCGTTCCAGCGGCGCATGCTGCACGGCCGGATCGACATTCTCCGGGCCGAGCTCGTCGCGCGCCTCCGCGAGCAGGTGAGCGCGGGGGAGGCAAAGCTCGCGGACGTCGGGCGGCTCAGCGAGATCCTGTCTGCGAAGGCATCTCCAAAGGTCGACGACGAGTGAGTCACGTCTACTGCCCGGAGTGCGGCTTTCAGAATCCGGAGACCTCCAACTACTGCTCGCGGTGCGGTGCGCTGATCGTTCCCGAGACGGGCTCCGAGACGACGATGACCTTCGACGTGGACGAGGCGGGTGAGGAGGGCGAGTCGCTCCTGGAGACCCTCGGGATCACCGGCCCCGCGCTCGTCGTACGCTCCGGCGGGGGTATCGCCGGCCAGCCGTTCCAGCCGACGGGCGCTCTCACGCTCGTCGGACGCTCTCCCGAGTGCGACATCTTCCTCGACGACGTCACCGTCTCCCGTCGCCACGCGGAGATCTCGCGCGAGGGCGACACCTTCACGATCCGCGATCTCGGGAGCCTGAACGGCACGTACGTCAACCGGAAGCGCATCGAGTCGGCCGTGCTCGAAGACGACGACGAGGTGCAGATCGGCAAGTACCGAATGACCTTTCTCCAGCGATGAGCACGGTCACGACCCACCGACGCGAGCGGGAAGAGGCCGACCCGGGCCTGCGCACGATCGGGGTCGTCTGCGAGGAGCTTCGTGACGTGTTCCCCGACATCTCGGTGTCCAAGATCCGCTATCTCGAGGATCAGGGGCTGATCGCCCCGAAACGGACGCGGGGTGGATACCGACTCTTCTCACCCGAGGACATCGCGCGCCTGACGACGATCCTGCGCCTGCAGCGTGACGAGTTCCTGCCTCTGCGCGTGATCCGAGAGGCACTCGACGGGCCAGGCACGTCGCCCGACCGTCCACGCCGACGGGCCATAGGGCTCACCGAGCAGGAGGACGAGATCGACGGAGCCGAGCTCTGCGAGCGCGCGTCGGTCGCTCCCGAGTTCGTCAAGGAGCTCGAGGAGTACGGGGTGGTGCTCTCGCGGGTGGAAGCCGGCGAGCGCCTGTACGCCGAGAGCGAGGCCGACATCGCGGCCGCATGCGGCCGCCTCTCGCGCTTCGGGATCGACGCGCGTCACCTACGGACGTTCCTGACGGCGACGGGAAGGCAGGCGGCGCTCGTGGAGCAGCTCGTCGCGCCCGGCTTGCGCTCGCGCAACGTCGAACGACGGAAGGGCGCGCTCGACGACCTGGAAGCGCTGGCACGGGTCGCGCAGGAGCTGTCGCACCTCTTGTTCCTCCGTGACCTGCGCGGCGCGGTGGAGCGAAGCGGTTGAGCACTGCTCGCCTCCGGCTCGCGGTCGCGAGGGAAACCATGTTTCCCTCGCGTGCTCCCTTCTTCTCGAGAACGTGGGGAACCTCCCGGTTCCCCACACCCCGCCCCGCTCATGGGCGAACAGCTCGCCCATGAGCCTCGACCTGCGCGATCGCATCCTCGACGTCCCCGATTTTCCCACCGAGGGGATCGTCTTCAAGGACGTCATGCCGCTCCTCGCCGATGACGAGTACCTCGCGGCCGCGATTCATCAGCTCGCCGACTGGGCACGGGCGCGCGAGCCAGATCTCATTCTCGGCGCCGAAGCGCGCGGATTCATCTTCGGAGGGGCCCTCGCGTACGAGCTCGGCGTCGGGTTCGTGGCCGCGCGCAAGCCCGGGAAGCTGCCCCGCGAGACGGTGGAGGCGGTGTACGCCCTCGAGTACGGGACGGACAGCCTCCAGGTACATCGGGACGCAATCGCTCCTGGAGCTCGCGTGATCGTCCTCGACGACGTGCTTGCGACCGGAGGAACGGCCAAGGCCAAGGTGGAGCTGGTCGAAGGACTGGGCGGGACGGTCGCCGGCGCGCTGTTCGTCATCGAGCTGACCTTCCTGAACGGTCGCGAGCGTCTCGCGGGTTACGACGTTCATTCCCTCGTCCAGTACTAGCGCACAGCACATCCTGGTCTGACGGGGCGCGCGACATCCGACCGCGCTACTACAACGAGAACATGTACGACCCGCTGACGAGCACCTACTCGTTCGCGTGCCCTCGAGGACCGAAGGCGAACGTCCCGCTGTCGGCCTTCCGCTTTCTCGAGCGCCTGCCGGCTGCGGCGCATCCGGCCGTCTATCGCGTGCTCTTCGAGTGCCGATGTGGAAACGAGCACCTCGGACTGGTCTCGCACGAGGACCTGGACTGGGCGCCGCTCGGAACCTCCACCCCTGTGACGTTCAGAAACCTGCTGACGTCCCAGGACGACTCCCTGGCAGTCGAGCTCGGCGATGTCGCCGCGTCACGGATCCGAGCGGGGGAGTGGCCCTGGAGCTTCTACTGCTGCCTGGAGGGGCGCGCTCGACCCATGACGCCTTCAGCATTCGCGGTGATCGCGCCGGGCGAGATCTCCTTCGCCGTGGCCGTCCAGTGCCCGGTCTGCGCCGCAGTATCCGTCAATCTCGTCTCCCGCGAGCATGTCGACCTCCCGTTCTGGAACGATCGGAGGATCGGCGTGGTGGAGCACGTGTTTCAGCGGGACGCGATACGGGCACTCGAAGAGTTCCGTGCAGAGTTGCACTCCGTCCGCTTCGACGAGAGGAGACTCGATCTCGAGCTCTGACCCCCATTCGCGTGATCGTTCCCTCCCGCCAGGGATGCACGGGCGCCGCCGGCTCACCGATACGCAAAACATGAGCGCCGCCACTCTTACGAAAATCGCACCGGCGGCCTCGTCGCGCCTGCTCGCGGACGTCAACGCGTTGGACAAGTCCTCATCCGGACTCAGCGTGCGTCCGCCCTCATTCGCCTCGAAGCCGCTCTCGGTCGCGAGTTCGCTGACCGGCTCGTCGCCGCGCTCAGCGAAGCACCGAACGCTAACTAGGCGCAAGACGGAATCCGCTCGCGCGGATTCCCGTCGCGCGAACGATCCCTAAAGGCGTCCGCTTCGCGGCCGCTGGCCGTACAACTTTCGGCACGCACCTGGTGCGCGGCGTTACCGCGGCCCGGGGTAGTCGCCGCCGCGCTTGCGGACGATCAGGAAGATCGCCCCTGCCGCGAGCAGCGAGAGGATGAACGAGGTGCCGCCGGGAAGCTTGAGGAGGATGGCGCCGAGCCAGAGGAAGAGGAAGAAGACCAAGGCCCAGACGAAGGCCTGAACCCCCTGGTCGACGCTCGGCATGCGCAGGTGCATCGCGCCGATCCTACCCGCACAGGCTTGAAAAGAGCCTGCCCGAGTCGTCGCCGCGAGCTCGAGCCGGAGGGCGATTCACTCGCCCGTAGGCGGCGAGCAACTGTGCCTCGACCCGCAGCAGAAGGAGGGGGCACGTGGGGGAACCATGGGTTTCCCCACGAAAAAATTCACCGAGCCGGTGACGCTTTCGTCCACTCAGCCCGCTGACCGTCCGCTTCCGCGTAGAGCCTTCGAGCTGCGCTTCGACCTACTCGCGTTCCGTGCTCGGTGCAAAGGGGAAGCTATTGGACACGGCGGACCGGGTCAAGGTCGCCTTGCATCTCTTTGACGCAATTTGCGACGAATTCGTGGGAGCGCTGCCCTCCGTGACGTCTGCGTAGGATCCGCCCGTGCGCCGCTCCCTCGTCTACGGCGTCGCGGGCGCGGCCTTCGCTCTCGCGCTCGTCCTCACCCTCGCCGGCGTGGGGGACGATCCCGATGGGCTCACGAACGTCCAGGCGCTCGTCCTCGGGCTCGTGCAGGGGCTCACCGAGCTCCTCCCGATCTCGTCCTCCGGCCACCTGATCCTGGTGCCCTGGGCCGCGGAGTGGACGTACCTCGAGCAGAACGACCGCTTCAACCAGACCTTCGACGTCGCACTGCACCTCGGGACGCTCGTCGCGGTCGGCGCGTATTTCTGGGGAGACATCGTACGGCTCGTCGTTGCGTGGCTCGGATCGGTCCGGCGTCGAAGCATCCACTCGTCGGACGAACGCGTGGCGTGGTTCGTACTTGTGGCGACGATCCCGGCGGGCGTCGTCGGGCTCCTCGGCGAGGACGCGATCGCCGACTCGCTCGGGGAGCCGTGGCAGATCGCGATCCTCCTCGCCGCGGGCGCCGCGTTGCTCTGGTTCGCCGATCGAGCCCCTCAAGAACGCTCGATGGGTGACCTCGGCATGGGTCACGCGGTCGCGATGGGACTGGCTCAGGCGCTCGCGCTGGCCCCAGGCGTCTCACGATCGGGGATCACGATCACGGCCGGCCGGCTGATGCGCCTCGACCGAGACGCCGCGGCGCGTTTCTCCTTCCTGCTTCTGCTGCCGACGGTACTCGGCGCGCTCTTGCTGAAGGGCGTGGGGGATGTGCTCCTCGGCGATCTCCCGGACGGCTGGCAAGGACCGTTCCTGGTCGGGACGCTCGCGTCGCTCGCGAGCGGCCTGCTGGCGATCGACTGGCTGCTCGGTTACGTGCGCCGCCACACGTACGACGTCTTCGTCTGGTACCGGCTGATCGCCGCTGCGATCATCCTCCTCGTGATCGCGAGCGGGGTGCGGGAGGCGACCTTCTAACCTGCGCTCGTCGTTCTACTTGACATAACACCGATTACTGTGCGTCGACCGTTCGGTCGGCTTAGGGCGCCGTTGCGGCGCTGCTGCGATCGCTGACCCGCCCGAGGAATTCGGCTGGCGGCAATCGGACCCGGGCAGGCGTTCGAGCCGAAAGCCGCCAGCACTAGTTCGTCAGACGACACGAACGAGGCTTCGCTAGCCGTCTTCACCTTCTCCGAACGTGGGCTTCGCGCAGTCTTCGCGAAACCGCATGTCGCGAGCTGCGGTTCGCCGCAATTCTTCGCTCACGCCGCTTCGCGGTGCTGGTCAGCGTCGACTTCGACGTCTTCACTGTTGAGCGGACGAACGTGGCTCAGGAGCAACGCTCGGAGGTGCGCGTCCATTTCCTCGGCGGGAGGCGCCGCGTGGGCGTGCTGCGCCGCAACGACAACCGCTGCAACGATCAGCGCGTTCAGAGCCACCACGATGCCGACCCCAAGAGCGACGTAGATCCACACGCGCCTCACAGCCTGCCGACAACTGCGGACGGTGAAGGCAGTCAGAGCTGGGCACGCGGCACTCGATCGTGCACACTCCAGCCGCACGTGAACAAGAGCGAGCTCACCAGGTTCGTCCGCGAGATCGCCTCTGAGCTCAGTGCGGAGCTCGATACCGAGCACCTCGACGCGGACGAGCTCGACGAGAACGACACCTTCGAGAGCGCCGCGACCACGCTGGCCGAGAGCGACCTGCCGGGGAACGACCTGCTCGCGCTCTGCCGCGATCGGGACGAGCTCGTGACGTGCATCGCCCTCGCGGCGGTGGGCTTTCGACGCCACGCGCCGCCGAAGTTCGAGAAGTGGGCGTGGCGCCAGCTCAAACGCACGACGCCGGCTCAGGACACGTACATCTTCCGAGCCCTTCTCCAGCACGGCACGCCGCCGCTCATCGGACGAGCGCTCGCGGCCGTCGAGCAGGGCGTGGGCCACCATGTGATCGCGTCGTTCGTCGCCGAGCGCCTGCGTGCCGGTGAACGCTTCGACGAAAGCGTCCTCGATGGGAGCGTCCCCGATCACCTCGGCGACGATCTCGACGAGCTCGTGGACGAGTACGAGGACGTTCTCGGTCCCGAGTTTCGCCGCGCACTCGCCGCGTGGCGCGCAAGAACCGTGGACACCGACTTTCTTTCGGGTATCGGGAGAATCTGGACCCGGCCGTACGACAGTCCCCCTGCCCTTCTCTCGGGCCGACGAGAGGAGATCGTCGAGCTCGTCGCGGAGCGGCTGGCCGAGACGCCGCGGAGATCGGTGCTTCTGGTCGGCCGGCATGGCGTCGGCAAGACCTCGCTCCTGCGCGCCGCGACGGGCCGTCTCGAGGAGCTGAACGTCTTCGAAGCTGCCGCGACGCAGCTGCAGGCGGGCGCCGTCTACGTCGGAGAGCTCGAGGCGCGCGTGAAGGAGCTCGTCGACAACGTGCGTGGCAAGCCGATGATCTGGCACCTACCCGAACTCGAGGCTGCGCTCTACGCGGGACAACACACGCAGAACCGTTTCGGGATGCTGGATGCCCTCCTGCCCGCGATCGAGGCGGGCGACCTCACGATCGTCGCCGAGGCTTCGCCGGAGGCCGCGGAGCGACTCCTCGCGGAGCGGCCGCATCTCGCGACGTCTTTTCAGCTCGTCCAGGTTCGCCCGCTCGACGAGGCTGATGCGGTCGCGGTCGCCGCAGCACGCGCTCGAGCACGACGGCTACGACGTCACCGCCACCGAGGAGACGCTCCGCGGCGCCTTCGAGCTCGGAGAGCAGTTCCTGCCGCGGATCGCCTCCCCCGGCAACCTCCTCCGCGTCGTTCGGACGGCTGCAACCGACGCTGCGGCGAGAGGAGACGAGGAGATCGGGCAGTCCGACGTCGTCGCCGCGATCGCCAAGTCGAGCGGCTTGCCCGTAATGCTGCTCGACGCATCGATCCCACTCCAGCTCGACGACGTGCGTGCGTTCTTCGCTCGTCGAGTTCTCGGTCAGGACGAGGCCGTCGAGGCCATCGTGGAGCGGATCGCGATGATCAAGGCCGGCGTGACCGATCCCACGCGCCCGCTGGGCGTCTTCCTGTTCGTCGGCCCGACGGGAACGGGCAAGACGGAGATCGCCAAGACCCTGGCCGAGTTCCTGTTCGGCTCCTCCGAGCGACTCGTCCGGCTCGACATGAGCGAGTACCAGACGCCGGACGCCTTCGATCGACTGCTCGCGGACACGAGCATCGCCAGCCACGGAGCCCCCCTCGTCGCCTCGATTCGCAAGGAGCCCTTCGCCGTCGTGCTGCTCGACGAGTTCGACAAGTCGGCGCCACCCGTCTGGGACCTGTTCCTGCAGGTCTTCGACGACGGCCGGATGACCGATCAGCATGGACGGGTCGTCGACTTTCGCCGTTGCGTGATCATCCTCACGTCCAACGTCGGCTCCTCGATCGCCACGCGGGCCGGGGTCGGGTTCGGATCCACTGCGGAGCCGTTCCGCGCGGAGACCGTGACCCGTGCGCTCGAGCGCTCGTTCCGACCCGAGTTCAGGAACCGCCTCGACCGGATCGTGGTGTTCCGGCCGTTCGAGCGCGCCCAGATGCGCGCGCTTCTGGACAAGGAGCTCGCGGACGCCCTGACCCGCCGCGGCCTGCGCGAGCGGCCCTGGGCGGTCGAGCTCGACGACACTGCGTACGAGTTCCTCGTCGACCAGGGCTTCAGCCCCGCGCTCGGCGCCCGGCCGCTGAAGCGTGCTCTGGAACGCCATCTTCTCGCGCGCCTTGCCGCAGCGATCGTCGAGCAGCGCGCGCCGTCCGGCGACCAGTTCCTGCTCGTGAGCTCACCCGACCGGGAGCGAATCGAAGTGACGTTCGTCGACCCCGACGCGGACGATCTCCCGGAGAGCCCACAGCGCGAGACCGAGCTCACCGTCGAGTCGGAGCTCGATCTCCGTTCGCTCGCGCTCGCGCCGAGAAGCGATCCCGCGCATACGCGCTTCCTTCTCGACGAGCTCGGCCGGATTCGTGCGTCGGTGCACGCGGACGGGATCCAGGAGCGCAAGCAGGACGGGCTCGCTGCGATGAGGCAAGCGGACTTCTGGGGCGACGAAGGACGGTTCGCCACGCTCGCCGAGATCGAGTACCTCGATCGCCTGGACACCGCCCTCGAGACCGCAGCACGCCTGTGCGAGCGCCTTGGCCGCCAGACCGGCAACGACCGAGGCGTCCAGCTCCACGAGATCGTCGCCCGCCGGCTGTTCGTGCTCGACCAGGCGCTCGTCGGGATCGTGGAGGACGCACCGCTGGACGTCTTCATGCGCGTCCGGCGTGTACGCGAGCCGCACGAACGGCAGGAGTCGAACCTTCCCGGCGTTCTCGCCGACATGTACGTGGCATGGGCGCGGCGGCGGGGGATGCGCCTCGACCGGCTCGTCTCGACCGACGACGAGCACGTCCTCGCGGTCAGCGGCCTCGGTTGCAGCACGATCCTGGCCCCCGAGAGCGGTCTGCACGTGCTCGAGATCGACGACGGAAGGGACGGTCGGCGCGTCGAGCGCCAGAGCGCGGCCGTGGATGTCGTCGCCTGGGAGCCGCGGCCGGCTCACGGCCGAGACGAGCTGCTGGCACGCGCGCGGGCAGCACTGCAGGAGCGCCCCCACGAACCCCGCAGTCGTGCGGCGCTATCGCCTGCAGCCCGATCCGCTCGTTCGCGACACTCCGCGGGGATATCGCACGGGCCGGGTCGAGCGTGTGCTGGGAGGCGACTTCGATCTCTTCTGACTCACGCCGGCGTGAGGGGCGGGCGCGCGCCCGCCCCTCACGCCATTCCTCAGCTGGCCTAGACGGCGGCCGGCACCTCGTGCAGAGCGACCTCGTAGCGGTCGACGCTCGCGATGGTGTCCCCCATCGCGTCTGCGGCTTGCGTGCGAAGCTCGTCTCCCTTCGCCTCGCTCGCCCGTAGCGACTCGGGACCGTCCCAGAACGTAATCGTCTTCGCCTTACCGGTCTGCCGGTCTGCGAGCGTGAGAATTCCTCGCCAACCGGTGATGTCGGTGGCCTCGGGGATGATCTGTTCCGTGATGAACGCGATGCCCTTGTCGATCCCGTCCACTGAGCCCTCGAGCGAGCTCATACGAGCGGCGTGGGCGCCCTCGGCGATGTCGTCGATCGCAACCTCGTAGGTCTCGACCGAGATTCGCCGTCCGCGTAGATCCTCGGGGATTTCCTCCGCCATCTTCTCGAAGATCGGCTCGGCCGCGCGAATCGCGTCCTCCGAATCGAAGAACGTGATGCCGAGCGACGTACCACCTTCGCGATCGATGAGCATCAGGAAGCGCTTCGCGCCGGGAATCTCCTCACCTGCGCTCATGCGCTCCCGAATCTTGCCGACCACATCGTCTATCCGGCCCATGTCGCCTGCGAACGAGGCGATGCGTGCGTGCATACGTGCCCCCTCTCGTGTCGACTTGCACGAGCGTACGACTTTTCGCGACCTGCGTCCACAGGTGTTCGTATCGAGGTGGTGGCGATGACGATGCGAGGCGCGGCTAGCCAAGGTGAGGGATTTTCCGCTCTCGCCCCTAGACATGGGGTACCGGAATGCGAGAGAGTGTGCGTTCCACTGCGACCGCCTCACGCTCCGCCGCGCCTTGAGTCAAACCGACATCGAGCACATCCTCACCGTCGAGGACATCCGCCAGTTGCTCGAGCAATCCGAGCAGGTGGGAACCGTGCGCGCCTCGGAGCTCGCAGAGGTCGCCGAGATCTACGAGCTGACCGAGCTCGAGCACGACGCGCTCCTGCGTGAGCTGGACCAGCGGTCGATAGAGATCGTCGAGCAACCCCCTCAGTCGGAGGTCGTCGCGGCGATCACGGCACCCGTGGAGACGACGACGGACGCGCTGCAGCTCTTCCTGCGCGAAGCCGGCAGGCATCAGCTTCTCACTGCTGCGCAAGAGGTCGAGCTCGCGAAGCGCATCGAGCGCGGCGACATGGAGGCCAAGGAGCGGATGATCCAGTCCAACCTGCGACTGGTCGTCTCCATCGCCAAGAACTACCGAAACCAGGGTCTCCCCTTCCTCGATCTCATCCAGGAGGGCACGCTGGGGCTGATTCGCGCGGTCGAGAAGTTCGACTGGCGTCGGGGTTTCAAGTTCTCGACCTATGCGACCTGGTGGATCCGGCAGGCCGTCGCTCGCGCGCTCGCGGACAAGGCGAGGACGATCCGAATGCCGGTGCACATCGTCGAGCGGCTGCAGAAGATCAACCGTGCCGACCGCCTGCTCTGGACGCAGCTCGGGCGCGAGCCCGTCCTCGAGGAGATCGCGGACGAGGCGAATCTCACGGTGCAGCAAGTTCTCGAGGTGCGGGCCGCCGCGCGTGCGTCGACGAGCCTCGACGCGCCGGTCGGTGACGGCGAGGACGCGGTCTTCGGCGACTTCGTGGCAGGAGACGAGCCACTGCCCGAGGAGGCGGTCGAGCTCAGCCTCCGCAGCGAGGCCCTTCGACGCGCGCTGGCGGCGCTCCCCGAGCGCGAGCGCGAGGTGGTCGCCATGCGCTACGGGCTCGGCGGCGCCGAGCCGCAGACCCTGGAGGAGATCGGCCGCCGACTCGGGCTCACGCGCGAGCGAGTGCGCCAGATCGAGCTCGAGTCGCTGAGACGCCTCTCCGGCCTGCGCGAGATGCAGTCGGTCGACGTGCTTTAGCGCTAGATCGAAATCCGCTAGCGCGGATTCCGATCGCGCGAAGCAGACCGCCTTCATGGGTGCCCAGAGGACGAGCGTTTCGGGGTGTGAAGTAGGCAGCTTGTCGACCACTCACGCGTCCGCAGTCGGACGAAGCCCCGTATCGTCGCGCTTACGTCTTCAGATAGAGCTCGAGCGCCGGCGCGATCGCCCGCAGCTCTCTCAGTGCCCGTGCCTCCAGCTGCCGCACGCGCTCACGGGTGATCCCGAGGTTCGCCCCCACTTCCTCGAGCGTTCGCGGGCGCACCCCGTCGAGACCGAAGCGCTCGATCACGACTCGGCGCTGGCGCGGTTGGAGCTTGGCGAGGGCCTCCAGGAGCTCGGTCGAGCGGGCGCGATCTGCGGTCTCGAGCTCCGGCTGGTCGGCGCCCGTGTCGGGAATCAGGTCGGAAACGCTGGAGTCACCGTCGCCGATCGGGGTCTCCAGGCTTATCGGGTCCTGGACGAGGTCGAGCAGCTCCTGCACCCGTTCGGGCGTGATGCCGATCTCCAGCGCGATCTCGTCGAGCGACGGATCGCGATTGAGCTTCTGCCCGAGCAGCCGGCGCGTCTTGGTGACCTTGCGCACCTGGTCGGCCACGTGGACGGGTAGCCGGATCGTGCGCCCCTGCTCGGCCAGTGCGCGCGAGACCGACTGCTTGATCCACCACGTTGCGTACGTGGACAGCTTGAAGCCCAGCTTGTAGTCGAACTTCTCGACGGCTCGAATCAGTCCGAGATTGCCTTCCTGGATGAGATCGAGGAGTGGCACGTCGGCCCGCGTGTAGTTGCGGGTGATCGACATGACGAGCCTCAGGTTGCACTCGATCAGGCGCCGCTTGGCCACTTCGTCGCCCTCGTCCTTGAGACGGGCGAGCTCGCGCTCCTCCGCTGTCGTGAGCAGACGGCCGTCGCCGATCTGGCGGACGTAGAGCTTCAGCGGGTCGTCGGCGCTCGGCCCGGCGAGATCGGGGCGCTCTCTCGATGCAGCGTCGTCCGCGGCGACGGGTGTCTCGTCGGCCGCGTCGAAGAGGTGCTCAGCGGCGTTCCCTTCCACGGCGCATGTATCGGCGGCGAAGTTGCCCCGCTTGAGGGATGACAACCGGGACGAGGGATCTCGTACGGGGGAAACCATGTTTCCCCCGTATGCCCCCCTTCTTTCGTGCAACGAAGCTGAGCGTCGTCGCGCGAGCCTCCCGGCCGGCTGAAGCCGGCCTCCGGCGAGAACGATCGCGCGCACCAAGGTCGGGCTAGGAAGCGGAGGGACTGCCAGAGGTGTGAGCTCGAAGCCCGCGCGGCCCGAGGTGACGCCTGAATTCTCGAGATCCAGCGTCCGCCGGCGACGGCGCCGATGCATGGTGCAAACAGAGTCATCACTTCCGTCGTCTACCCTCTTCGGTGTCGTCCGATCGAGGCAAGAGAAGGTTCCGAAATGTGCGGCATAGCCGGCTACAGCCTGAGTCCTGAGTCCCCCGCCCGACGCACGCTCGCGGCGCAGGCGTTGCTGGCCGGCATCGCCGAGCGCGGCGCCGACGCCGTCGGATATGCCGCTCGGGGCGGGCAGGGAACGATCGAGGTGACGAAGCTGCGCGGCGGCGCAAGTGCGCTTCTGGACGAGATCGCGCTTCCGGCGACTGCCGAGCAAGCACTGATTCACGTCCGGGACTACACGAAGGGGCACCCGGGTATCGAGGCCAACAACCATCCCATCCGCCATGGGACGGTGGTCGGGATCCACAACGGCATCATCGAGAACGACGACGAGCTCTTCGCCCGCTACGGCCTCGACCGCGCCGAGCGCGACATGACCGTCGACTCGGAGGCGATTTTCGCACTCATGGAGCTGCGAAAGCACGCACCGCGCGCGCTCGGCGAGCTCCGGGGCGCGATGGCCGCGGCCTGGCTCGACGAGCGTGAGCCGGCGACGCTCTTCCTGGCCCGCGGCGTCGCACGGCCGCTCTGGATCGGCCGCACCCGCTCGGATCTCTTCTTCGCGTCGACCCGCCGCGCACTCGCGATCGTGGAGGCGGCTCTCAAGGTGCGCCTCGAGCTGACGGAGCTGCGCGAAGGAAGGCTCTTGCACGTCGTTCGAGGACGGATCGTGCGCGAGCGCAGGTTCCGGCCCGACAGGCGCTATCGCGAGGACGGCTATCTGCCGCCGGTGCGCGCCCCGCAGGAGGGCGTTTCCTGCCTCGAGCGGCTCGCAGTGCTGACGGCTCCCGCCGTCTGAGGGCCTCTGCTCAGAACGGGTTGACGCAGCCGAGCGCGTCGAGCAGGACGTGCGCCCGCGCACGGATCTCCGAAGCGAGCTCCGGTCGTCCGTTGTCCTCTTCCGCGGTTGCTACCTCGAGCGAGACGCAGGCGGCGTCGTAATGGCGGCCGAGCCGATCGAGCTGCCTCCGCTCCTTCCCCGAGCAGTCTGCTTGCCTCCTCGGGCTTCCCGTCCAGGCGCGCCAGGAGGCCGTTCGCGACCTTCAACGACGCCTTCGGAGCCTCACCGACAGGGTCACGGACCATCGACACGAAGCGCTCAGAGCCTGTCTCGATCCTCGATGACTGCGAGTGACCGCACGATCGGAAGCACGAACCCTCGCGGCATGATCCCCTCGGCCGGGAGCTCGAGAACGATGTCGGCGAGCTCCTCGACGGTGCTTCTCTCGCCGGCGAGTATTGCGCGCGGCATTGCGACGCAGACCATCGGGAGGATTCGCTGCGGCTCCTCGCTCGCAAGCGCCGTCTCACGGAGCTCGGGCAGGTCGCGATCGGCCAGCTCGAGGTTCCCTCGCCTCAGCGCGAGGCCCGCCCCGAGCCAGAGCCAGACGAGGCGAACCGAGGCGCTGAGGGTGACTTCGGCTGCCGCTAACGCGGCGTCAGCCTCCTCCCAGCGTCCCGCCGGGACATAGATGAGGGCGCCGAGCGAGAGCTTCAGGTACTGGTCGTAGGCCTCGGCCGCGAGTCCCACGCCGAGGTTGCGCACCGCATCGCTCACGACCTGCTCGGCGGGCGGGAGCGGACCGCGCAGCGCGGCCGACCAGAGGTAGTTGACAACCGCACGAGCGGCTTCGTCATGGGCCTCGGCCGCCAATGCGAGCTCGATGACCTCGGACAGCTCGTCTTTCGTCGGCACTTTTCCGTCGGCACCGAGCGTCGTCAACATGTTCGCGCGCGCGTTAGCCTCAGCCCCGAGTTCGCCCACGCGCTGCGCTACCTCGATCGCGCGCGTCGCGGTCGACCGCGCGATCGGTAGCGCGCGGAGCATCTCGATCTGGGACAGACGAGCGAGCGCGCGCGCCAGCTCCGCCGACTCGGGAAGCCCTTCCAGGGTGGCGACTGCGGCGTGAGCCGCGTCGAGCGCTTCGCGCCAATCTCCCCGGAGCCAGCTCACCCGCGCCTTCCAGCCGAGAGCATCGGCGCGCAGGCTCGTGTCGCCGGCCCTATCCGCGACGCGGATGGTCTCATCCAGTCGCTCGACGGCCCGTTCGTATCTCCGAGTCGCGACGTCGGCTCGAGCAGCCAGCAGGAGCGCGCGTGTCCGCTCGACTTCGTCGGGAGCAAGCTCGAGAGCACGGCCCAGCAAACGCTCGGCTGATGTGTACGCGCCGCGGCGCACCGCCGCGTCCCCGGCGGCGACCAGGGCGTCGAACGAACGGCGCTCGAGGTCGTCGTCTCGTCCGCCGTAGCGAAGTGCCTGCTCGTAGTGATATGCGACCAGCTCCGTGGTCTCGGCATGCCGATCGGGCACCGAGTCCGAGATCCAGTCGGCTACGCGACGGTGGAGGTCGCGCCGCTCCACCCGAGGCAGCGATGCGTACGTCACGTCGTGTGTCAGGGCGTGCTTGAACGCGAACTCGCGCCGCCCCGAGAACGACGTCTCTGCCTGTTCGAAGACGATCCCCCTCCTCCCCAGCCCGGCGAGCACGTCGTCGTCGATTCCGACGGCCGACGGCCAGAAGTTGCGACCCATGACCGAGCACCGTCGCAGGGCGTCACGTTCGGCTGCCTCGAGGAGGTCGATGCGCGCCGCGATGACACCGTGGATCGAGTCCGGGACGTTTGCGGTCGCCAGGAGGTCGGTGGCCGTCCAACCGCCCTCGTGCTCCTCGAGAGCACCCTGCTCGACGAGCATTGCGAGCATCTCCTCGACGAAGAAGGGATTGCCCTCCGCCGGCGCGAGGATGGCGCCGGCCACGTGCTCGGGAACCGTCTCCGTCTCCAGCAGTGCGCGCAGGAGCAACTCGGCGGACTGCACGCTCAAGGGCGAGAGGGTCAGTGACGAGGACGTGAGTCGCCCGGTTCCCCACGAGGGTCTCTGGTCGAGCAACTCCGGACGGGACGGACAGAGAATCAGCACCGCGGTCTGCTCGAGCCCCGTGACCAGGTCGTCGAGCAGGTCGAGGAGCGGCTGCGACGCCCAGTGGATGTCATCGACGACGAGCACCAGCAGTGCCTCTCGCCCCAGCCCTGCGAGGTACCGCGCCCACGCGTCGTGCAGCCTCCCTTTCACGTCTCCGTCGATCGCCACACCCGTCGCGCGTCCTGGGAGCGCGAGGCCCATGGTCCAGGCGACTGCCTCGACGACACCCTCGACCTGATTCGCGGGCAGCGTGTCCTCGACCGAACGTCTCAGCTTCGCGAGAGCCACGTCGGCTCGGTCGTCGTCCAGGATTCCCGCGAGTGCGCTCGCAACCTCGACCAAAGGCAGATAGGTGATCCCGTCGCCGTACGGGACGCAACGGCCGACGACGACGCGTGCGTTGTCGAGCCCATCCGCGAACTCGGCGAGCAGCCGCGACTTGCCTACGCCCGCCTGACCGAAGATCGTGATCAGTTGCGGCGCTTGCTCGCGCTGGACCCGCGAGGCCGCGAGACGGAGCATCGAGATCTCGTCGTCGCGGCCGATCAACGGCGCCTGCTGACGTGCTCGGCGTCGCTCGTGCATCGGCACGGTGCCGCCGAGAGCTTTCCAACCTCCGACCGGTTCGCTCTTGCCCTTCGCGTCGAAGTCGCCGCGCTCCGCGTAGGCGATCACGCGATGCGTCGCGGTCCTGGTTCGATCGCCGACCAGGATGGTTCCGGGCTCGGCGAGCTGCTGCAAGCGGGCGGCGACGTTGACGGCGTCGCCACTCACGACCAGCTCGCCACGGGCCGCTGCCTCGCGACCCGCGATGACCTCCCCGGTGTTGACGCCGATCCGCAAGCCGACCTCTCCCCCGTGCCGCTCTGCGAGGCGAGCCGCGAACGTAGGGAACGCATCCCGAATGGCGAGCGCGGCCCGCACTGCGCGCTCCGCATCGTCCTCGTGAGTCTGCGGGACGCCGAACACGGCGAGAACCGCGTCCCCCACGAACTTCTCGCTGAGCCCGCCGTGGCGCTCCACCTCCCCGTTCACGAGCTCGAAGAGCTCGCCCTGGAGCGCCCGGACGTCCTCGGGCTCGATTCGCTCGCCGAGCGCGGTCGAGCCCGCAAGATCCGCGAACAGCACCGTGACGACGCGTCGCTCCTCGTGCTCGGGGACGTCGCCTGCGCGCCGCACTCCGACCTGGAGCGACGCGCCACACGAGGAGCAGAACGCTGCTTCCGCAGCCTGCTCCGCGCCACATGCGGAACATGCGACCCAGAGCGAGGCGCCGCAGGACGGACAGAAGCGCGCGTCACTCTCGACGTCGGCGCCACACGTGCTGCACGACCGAGGCACGGCGCGAGTCTAGGGTCAGTCGCGGTCGTCCGGCGCGAGCGTTCCGTCGGGAAGCACGTCGACGCGATCTTCGCGCAGTCGCTCGCGGACGAGGTACTGGAACGCCGTCCACGCACCGCGCGGTACGTCGAGCAGGCGATAGACCTGCCATTCGGAGAGCAGCTCGGGATCGACGCGCCGCGCTTCGGCCCAGTCGGCCATCTTGGGAAGCCGTCCAAGGCTGCCGCGCGAGCGCGGATCCCTGCACGATCGCGCGCTCGAGTCGCTCCTCGCCCTGCAAGACCTCGAACCCCGCCTCCCGGAGGCCGTTCGCGAGGGAGCCGAACGTGTGCGCGTACAGCGATACGGACGGCATCGAGCGCCGGTGGTCGTTCAGATCGCGTGCGGTCGGCGTTCGGCCGAGCTCCTCCCCCAGTCTCCGCAGTTGCTCGAGCAGCTCGGCTCTCGTGAGAAAGCGTCGGGGAAAGAGTCCCGCCGCCCGCTTCGCGGCGTTCCAGGTGCCGAAGTGCTCGATCACCGTCTGCGGGTGCACGCGGGCCTCTGCATCACGTGCGAATTCGCGCATCGTCGGCGACCGGCCGTGCCGGGCGGCCGCCGCGCGAAGCTCCTCGAGGATCTCCTCGTCCGTATAGCGCCGGCGCAGGCCGGCGCGGAACGCCGCAAGCTCGGCCTCGTCGATGCGCAGCCGGGCACTCTTGCGAGAGCGAGGTCGTGCCATTCTGCAAGAAGCTTAGAGCGTTCTGACAATTCTGCAAGCTCTCCAGAGCAGCCTTGCCTACCGCGCTCGGCTACCCTCGTCGCCGATGACGGTGCGGCTCGGGCTCGAGACGATCGCGGCGCGGGCCGTCGGAGCCGCGTCTCGAGCAGCAGGCCGCGGCGGTGGCACCACGCTTCCGGGCAAGCTCTTGTGGAAGATCGATCCCTCGGCCGTCGACGCCCTTGCGTCCCGCCTCCGGTCGGGTGTCGCGCTCGTCTCGGCGACGAACGGGAAGACCACGACGACCGCGATGGCTGCGAAGATCCTCGGCGAGACGCATCGACTGGCGTGGAACCGGGCCGGCGCGAACCTGCTCTCCGGGCTCGCCTCCGCGCTCGTCTCCGGACGAGGTGCCGAGCTCGGGCTCTTCGAAGTGGACGAGGGAGCGCTGCCCGAGGCGATCCGGCGCACGCGACCACGTGTCCTGTCCCTCGGCAACCTGTTTCGCGACCAGCTCGATCGCTACGGGGAGCTCGAGCTCGTCGCCGAGCGCTGGCGTTCGGCCGTCGACGCCCTCCCCGGTTCGACGACGCTGATCGTCAATGCCGACGACGCGATTCTGGCGGAGCTCGCAGAAGGACGCGAGGGGGCTCTCCACTTCGGGCTCGACGATCCTCGTCATGCCCGACCGTCGCTGCAGCACGCCGCGGACTCGAAGTACTGCGTGCGCTGCGGCCATCCCTACGAGTACGCAGCTGCGTACGTCGGGCACCTGGGCGACTACCGCTGTCCCGCCTGCGGGCACGAACGACCGGCGCTCGACGTCGCAGCACGCGAGATCGAGCTCGCCGGATTGACCGGATCGCGCTTCCGGCTGGATACGCCGCTCGGCAGCGCGGTCGTCGAGCTGTCTCTGCCGGGGCTCTACAACGTCTACAACGCCGTCGCCGCCGCCTCGCTTGCGGTCGCGCTCGACGTGAGTCCTGCCGCGATCGGACGAGGGCTCGCAGACTTCAGCGCGGCCTTCGGCCGCTTCGAGCGGATCCCCGCCGGGGCGAAGACGATCGTCGTTCTCCTGATCAAGAACCCGGCTGGCGCGAACGAGGCGCTGCGCACGCTCGAGACCGGGGTGCCGCCCGTCCTCGTGATCGCTTTGAACGACGCGATCGCCGACGGTCGGGACGTCTCGTGGATCTGGGACGTGGACTTCGAGCCGCTTCTCCCCCACGTCGGGCGGGTTGTCGCAAGCGGAGAGCGGGCCGCCGAGCTCGGCTTGCGTCTCGTGTACGGCGGGTTGCCGGCGGATCGCCTCGAGGTCGTCCCCTCGCTGGAGCGCGCACTCGACCGTGGCCTCGAGCTGGTCGACGCCGGAACGGACCTCGTCATCCTCCCGACCTACACGGCGATGCTGTCGCTACGTGGGGTTCTGACGGAGCGTGGCTACGTGCGGCCGTACTGGGACGGCCAGACGTGAGGGTCAGAGTTGGTCATCTCTACCCCGAGTACCTCAACATCTATGCCGACCGCGGGAACATCGCGGTGCTCACGCGCAGGGCTGCGCTACGCGGTCACGAGCTCGTCGTGCAACCGATCGGAATGCGGGAGCCACTGCAAGTCGGCGGTCACGATCTCCTCTACATCGGAGGCGGCCAGGATCGCGAGCAGGCGCTGATCGCGCCCGACCTGGCGGAGAAGAGCTCGGCGATCCGTCAGGCAGTCACCCAGGGAGCGGCCCTTCTCGCGGTTTGTGGCGGGTACCAGCTCCTCGGACGAGGGTATCGCGGCCGCGACGGCTCGTTCATGCCGGGTGCGGGCCTCTTCAACCACGAGACCGTCGCCGGAACGACGCGGATGATCGGCGACGTGCTCCTGGAGTGTGAGCTGGAGCCCGGCGCCGCCAGGCAGCTTGCCGGGTTCGAGAACCATGCCGGGCGCACCCTGCTGGATCCCGACGCCGAGCCCCTCGGACGCGTCACCCACGGCTTCGGGAACGACGGCGCATCGGGTTTCGAGGGGTGTCGGCTGGGGCGAGCGATCGGCACGTATCTGCACGGGCCGCTCTTGCCTCGCAACCCCTGGCTCGCAGACTGGCTCTTGGCACAGGCTCTCGCCCATGCCCGGGACGGCGATCCACCGATTCTGGAGCCGCTTCCGGACGATCTCGAGGGGGAGGCGTTTCGCGTCGCCGCAGGGCGGGCGCGCGAGCGAGGCGGTCGCCGCTAGGAGCGAGATTTCGAAGGGGCACCCCAGCCCACCACCCGCTGCGAGCGTAACGCGAAAATGCTCACGCCTGGGATACGAACGTCCCGAAACCGTCAGAAAGGGCAAGAAAAGAGCGCCGCCTACGGAGCCCACATCTCGCCGAGATAGACGGCCGGGTCTCCGGGCTGCCAGCGTTGCAGGAAGCGCTGAATCGGTGGATGCAGCGGAACGGCGTCGAGCTCCTGGAGCCGAAACGCGCGATGTCCGCGTACGGCAGTGTCCTGCGAGCTCACGTCCTCGAGCGACCCGGACACGTCGGCGGCGAAGATCACGTGGACCACGTGCTTTCGCCGAGGACTCTGTTCGGGAGAGATCGAGTCGACGAGCGCGACCGGGACCTTCGAGCGGCACCTCGGTGCCGGGCGGGAAGAGCCCTGTTTCCTCCTCGAGCTCACGCTGCAGCGCATGGAGCAGGCTCTCGCCGGTCCGCACTCCCCCACCGGGAAGCAGCCAGACCTCACCACTCGGCTTCACATGCCGCAGGAGCAGGATGCGACCGCGCCAGCGGAGGATCGCCGAGACGCGTACCCGTGGTTCGCCCACTCAGCCCGCCGAGGAGCCGAAGCCGCGGGAACCTCGCTCGCTCGTCGCGAGCTCGCCCACCTCTACGAGCCGAATCGAAGCGACAGGAGCGATCACGAGCTGGGCGATCCGCATTCCGACCTCGACGGTGAACGACTCTCGCGGGTCCGTGTTCAGGAGCACGACCGAGATCTCTCCCCGGTAGCCCGAATCGATCAAGCCCGGGGAGTTGACGATCCCGAGCCCGTGACGCGCAGCGAGCCCGGACCGCGGCTGCACGAACCCCGCATACCCGTCGGGAATCTCCACGGCGATACCGGTTGGCACGACGGCGCGCTCGCCCGGGTCGAGCTCGGCTTCCTCACACGCCGCGAGGTCGAAGCCGGCGTCTCCGTCGTAGGCTCGCGTGGGCAGCAGCGCGTCCGCACGCAGGCGGTGAACGGCGACGTCGATCACCGCGTCGAGACTTCCGCGTCGGAATCGAGCTCTGCCTCCCCCGCGACGAGGAACCGGGCAAACCGCGGTACCTCTCGACGCGGCAGCCTCGCGCGAATGCGCACTCCTTCCGGCGTGTCCCGCCGCTCGGCGATCGGCGCTCCCAACCCGTAGAGCCGCGCGAGTGAGCGGCCGTCCTCGTACGGAACGAGAAGACGCACGTCCTCGAAGCGGTCCGAAAAGAGCTCGGAGACGCGCTCGCGAAGCTCATCGAGACCCTCGCCCGTCTCTGCCGAGACCTGGAGTGCCCTCGGGAACGCGTGCCCGATCCGCCGCCGCGCAAGTGGATCGAGGAGATCGACCTTGTTCAGCACGAGCTCCACGGGGACCTCGTCGGCTCCGATTTCGGAGAGCACGACCTCGACCGCATCGATGGTCTCCCGAAGCCGATCCTCGGGAAGCGAGCCGTCGACGACGTGGAGCACGAGGTCCGCGACCAGTGTCTCCTCCAGGGTGGCGGCGAAG
The DNA here is from genome assembly GCA_963850485.1 of uncultured Actinomycetes bacterium. Classification (GTDB taxonomy): domain Bacteria; phylum Actinomycetota; class Thermoleophilia; order Gaiellales; family Gaiellaceae; genus GMQP-bins7. Next base: position 166,183 of record CAWKLR010000003.1, read on the forward strand.
CCCTCGACGAGCTGCGTCGGCAGTCGACGGATGAATCCCACCGTGTCGGTGACGAGGTAGCGCTTCCCGTCGTGCTCGAATCCTCTGGTTGTCGGATCGAGTGTCTCGAAGAGGCGATCGTCGACGGAGGCGCCTGCTCCGGTGAGCGCGTTCAAGAGGGTCGACTTGCCAACGTTCGTGTAACCGGCGAGCGCGATCGTCGGCACGCTTGTCCGCTCGCGCTCCTTGCGGCGAGTCGCACGTTGCGCGCTGAGCCCGCGCAGACGTCGCTTGACGAGGGAGACTCGCGTTCTCGCGAGCCGACGGTCGGTTTCCAGCTGGCTCTCGCCCGGACCTCTGGTGCCGACGCCGCCCCCGAGCCGCTCGAGGTGCTGCCAGAGCCCGCGCATCCGCGGCAGGTTGTACTCGAGCTGCGCGAGCTCGACCTGAAGCTTGCCCTCGGCACTGCGGGCGTGCTGCGCAAAGATGTCGAGGATCAGCTGCGTCCGGTCGACGACGCGTGCTTCGAGAGCGTTCTCCAACGATCGCTGCTGTGTCGGGCTGAGCTCCTCGTCGACGAGGAGCACCTCTGCCTCCGCCGATGCGTACGCGTCCTTCAGCTCGGCCAGCTTGCCCTTGCCGATGAACGTTTGCGGGTCGGGCCGAGCTCGGTGCTGCACCACCTCGCCGATCGTGGCCACGCCGGCCGTCCGCGCCAGCTCACGCAGCTCGGCGAGCTCGGACTCGCCGTCGACCCCCTTCGGGAACACACCGACCACGAAACCGCGCTCCGGCTCTGCACCGGGTGCGCGATCGGGCTGGTGCGGAGTCACGGACGGATTATGCCGCGGGACGATCGACGCCATGAGATTGCGGTCTACGGAGCGCAGCCGCAGCGGCGGCTACGCTCCGCGCGTGAGCTCGCTCGCCGACCGTCTCGCCGAGCGGACGCTCGAGCTCGTGAACATCCCTTCCGAGAGTCTCCGTGAAGCGCAGATCCGCGAGCATCTGCTCGCTCTCGTGCCCCCGGAGCTGGGAGCAGTGTACGCCCACGACGAAGCGTTCCTCTTTCTTCCGGAACGGCGCGCCGGCTCTCCGCTCGTCGTGCTCGCAGGGCACTACGACACCGTCCCCGCCCAAGGGAACATCCCGGGCCGTATCGAGCACGGTGCGGTACACGGGCTGGGCGCGAGCGACATGAAGGGCGGCGTAGCTGTCGCGATCGAGCTCGCGCGAGATCTCGCGTCTCGACAAGCCGCGCCGTACGACGTGGCGCTGCTCCTCTTCGGGCGCGAGGAGCTTCCGCCGGAGCACAATCCGCTTCGCGCCCTCTTCGCCGGCGCGAGCGAGATCCACGATGCGGCTCTCGCGGTCCTCCTCGAGCCCACGGACGGACAAGTGCATGCCGGCTGCCTCGGACACATGAGCGCGCGACTCTCCTTCCGCGGCGTGAGTGGTCACTCGGCGCGACCCTGGCAGGCAGACAACGCCATCGAGCGCGCGATCGACGGGTTGAGCGGCGTGCTGAAGCACGAGCCGCGCGACGCGGTGGTCGGCGGACTCACCTTCAGGGAAGTCCTCAGTGTGACGCGGTTCGAGGCCGGGATCGCGGACAACGTCATCCCCGACGTCGCGATCGCAACCGTCAGCTTCCGCTACGCGCCCGACCGAACCCCCGCAAGCGCCCGCTCCTACCTCGAGGAGCTCGTGGCCGATCGGGCCGAGATCGAGGTAACGGGCGACTCACCGCCCGGAGACGTCGTCACGAGTCCGCTCGTAGAGGCGCTCGTGAACGCCGGCGCTCGTGGAGTCGAGCCGAAGCAGGCCTGGACGAACGTCGCCGACTTCACGACGCGAGGGATCGATGCGGTCAACTTCGGACCGGGTCACACCGACCGCGCGCACCGACGTGACGAGCTCGTGGAGATCGCGGCACTCGTCCACGCCTACGAGACACTCTGGCGATTTCTCGGCGGGATCGGAGAGGATGGCGTGTGATGGAGCTGGCCCAACACATCGACGGGCTGTGGGAGAGCGGCGAGCTCGACCCCGACGCCATCGAGGAGGCGATCGCGCTCCTCGACCGCGGCGAGGCACGGGTCGCCGAGGAGCGCGACGGCGAGTGGGTCGTCAACGAGTGGGCGAAGAAGGCCATCCTCCTCTACTTCCGCCTGCGCAAGGTGGAGCCGATGGACGTCGGAGGCCTGCACTTCCTCGACAAGATTCCAGTGAAGGACGACTACGCGGAGCACGGTGTCCGCGTGGTGCCGCCCGGGGTCGCGCGCTACGGTTCCTTCCTGTCCGAAGGCGTCGTGCTCATGCCCGGGTTCGTGAACATCGGAGCCTGGGTCGGTCCGAGGACGATGGTCGACACCTGGGCGACCGTGGGCTCGTGCGCCCAGATCGGCGCCGATGTCCACCTCGCCGGCGGCGTTGGCATCGGCGGTGTGCTGGAGCCCCCGCAGGCTCGTCCCGTCATCGTGGAAGATGGCGCTTTTCTCGGCTCGCGAGCCGTCGTCGTCGAAGGAGTGGTCGTCGGGAAGGAAGCCGTCATCGCGCCCAACGTCGTACTCGCGGCGTCGATTCCGATCATCGACGTCACCGGCTCGGAACCGGTCGAGCACCGCGGCTACGTCCCCCCTCGCTCAGTCGTCCTGCCCGGTTCGCGGCCGAAGGAATTCCCCGCCGGCAGCTACCAGCTTCCCTGCGCGCTCATCGTGGGCAAACGGAGCGCCTCGACGGACCTGAAGACGTCGCTCAACGACGTCTTGCGCGAGTTCGAGATCGCGACATGAGCGAGATCGTCGAGATCGCGCTCTTCACGGCCGACGTCGAGGCAGCCAAGGCGTTCTACGGCGATCTCCTGACGGCCGAGCCGGAGGCCGAGTGGCCGGGCGGTGCGATCTTTGCTGCCGGCTCCGCGAAGCTGCTCGTCCACGAGCGAACGGGCGCCCTCGCGGGAGGGCCGCCCAACGAGGATCACTTCGCCCTCGGGGTACAGGCCCTGGACGACACCTGTCGTGAGCTCGAGAGGCGGGGCTCTGCGCTCCTCGTCGGTCCGCGCGACTATCCGTGGGGGCGCTCGGCGTACCTCCGGGACCCGGACGGGCGCCTCGTCGAGCTCAGTCAGACCTAGATGTTTGATCGACAATTCACGGCGGGCCGGATGACGGCCGCGCGTCAACTATCGATCAACCATCTAGGACGCTCTCACACGATGACCTGTTCCGGCGGCCGGGAGAGCCTCTCACCGTCAGACCGTCTCGCCGCGAAACACCTCGACGGCCGGACCGCTCACGATCGCCCGTCCCTCACGGATGTCCACGTCGAGCGTGCCCCCCGGGAGATGAACGCGGAGCGGTGTCTGACACCAGCCGTGAGTGATCGCGGCGGCCGCGGCGGCGGCGGCGCTCGAGCCGGACGACCGGGTCTCCCCCGCTCCCCGCTCCCAGACCGCGACCGTCAGGTCGCCCGGACCGTCGGGGCGAACGAGTTGCACATTCGTCCGGCCGGGAAAGCGCTCGTGATTCTCGACGAGGGGACCGAGCCGAAGCAGCTCGTCCCGCGTCGGCTCGCGCCGGATGACCGCGTGCGGATTGCCAACGGTCACCGGAGTCACCTCGACCCGATCGCCGTCGATCTCGAGCACCTCGGGCCTGTCTACCTCGACCTTTCCGAGATCGACCTCGACGTCGTTCTCGTGCACGCGTGCGGGCACCGTCCGTCCGCCGAGGTGCAGGCGTGGAAACGCAACACCACTCCGACGTGCCAGCCACATGGCAGCGATGCGGGCTCCGTTGCCGGAAAGCTCGGCGGAGGACCCGTCCGGATTCCAGACCAACACGTCGGCCTCGGCCCCCCGCAGCTCGGCGATCTCGAGGACTCCGTCCGCGCCGACGCCTTCGTGCGGGTCGCAAAGCCTCCGAGCGTCCTCCGCACCGAGCGGCGACTCGAGATCCGCTCGCTCGACGAGCAGGTATGTGTTACCGAGCGCCTGCCACTTCGAGAATCGCATCCGCCACCTCGGTCGGGTTTCGGTTTCCGTCGATCATGACGATGCCCGGAATTCGGCGCATCCATTTCCTCTGGTACGCGGCGTACCGGCGCGTCCTGATCACGATCCGTTCGAACGCCTCGTCGGGGGGGAGCTCGGAGAGCTCGCGCAGCCCCAGTGCCTTCTCGGCGGTGCGCGAAACGGCCCCCTCGCGCGCGGTGCGCACCTCCTCGGCGACTCCTCGCCGGAACATCTCTTCCGTTCGTGAGCGGATACGGCGTTCGAGAACGTCCTGCGGAAGGTCGAGCCCGAAGACGATCGTGGGCCTTCGGAGCTCTTCCGACCAGAGTCGATCGATCTCGTGCACGAGCGAGCTTCCGGCTTCTGCCAGCTCGAGCGCGCGAACGACTCGACGCCGGTCGTTCGGGTGTACGACCTTGGCCGCACGGGGATCGAGCGCGGCGAGCCGAGCGTACGTCGCGGCGGGGTCGGCGTCGTATGACGCTTCGACGCGCGCGCGTTCCCTCGCTTCGGGGGGGTCCGGAACCTCCAGGTCTGCGAGGGCGGCGCGCAGGTACAAGCCCGTCCCTCCCGAGACCACCGCTGCGCCGTTCCGTTCGACGAGGTCGTCCACCGCTGCGTGTGCCAGCGTTGCGAACGCACCGAGGGACATCTCCTCCTCGAGGTCTCTGATCGCCACCAACCGCGTCGGTGACGCCGGTTGGTTGGTGAGGATCGGAAGCCCGCGATAGACCTGCAACGCATCGGCCGAGACGACTTCCGTTCCAAGATGCGTCGCGACGAGCTCGGCGACGGCTGACTTGCCGGAGGCGGTCGGCCCGAAGATGGCAATCACGTCGGGCGGCGCGGTCATGTCCTTCGGGGCACCCCAGCCCACCACCCGCTGCGAGCATAACGATTCAATCGCTACGGATGGGTCACGCAACGTGCCGAGAGCGCAACAACCGTCAGGCGGCGACTGATGCGAGCTCGCGACCGCTCAGGGTGGTCGACGTCGCCCTCTCGATGAGAACGTCGACGAGCGCCCCAGCTGGGGCGTCGCCCGTGAAGTTGACGCTGGTGTTGCGGCGCGTGCGACCCCGTAGCAACGACGCGTTCGTCCGACTCGGGCCCTCGACGAGCACCTCCTCGACGCGTCCGACCCGTTCGGCGTTTCGGCGAGCGGCGACCCGCTGCACGGTCTCCACGAGGCGCTCGAGGCGCTCGTGTTTCACCTCGTCGGGCACCCGATCCGACATGGTCGCAGCCTCTGTCCCCGAACGCGGAGAGAAGATGAACGTGAACGCGCTTTCGTAGCCGATCTCCTCGACCGCCGAGACGGTCGCCTCGAAGTCCTCGTCCGTCTCGCCGGGGAAGCCGACGATGAGATCGGTCCCGAGCGCGACATCCGGTATCCGCGATCGAAGCGTGTCCACGAGGCGGAGGTAGCGCTCACGGTCGTAGGTGCGTCGCATTCGCTTGAGGATCCGCGAGGATCCGGACTGGAGCGGGAGATGAACGTGCTCACAGACGGAGCCGCACTCTGCCAGTGCCGCGATCACCGGTTCCCGAAAGTCCTTCGGATGCGGGCTGGTGAAACGGATCCGGCGGATCCCCTCGACCGCGTCGCAGGCGCGCAAGAGCTCACCGAACTCCGTGTCGGCCTCCGGGGCGAGGTCCCGCCCCCACGAGTTGACGTTCTGCCCGAGGAGCGTGATCTCCGTGATGCCCTGAGCCGCGAGCGCGTTGACCTCCTCGAGGATCTCCTCCGGGCGGCGACTCTGCTCGCGACCTCGGACCGCAGGCACGATGCAGTACGCGCACCTGGAGTTGCAGCCCATCGACACCTGCACCCACGCCTGGAATCGTCGCTCCTGGTGCCGGGGCAGGTCGGCCGCAAAATGCTCATGCGTGCCGAACTTCCCGCGAGGCACGGCATATCCGCCGGCGGCGATCCACTCGCCGAGGTGTGGGATCGAGCCGGGCCCGAACGCGACGTCGACGAACGGGTAACGCTCGAAGATCCTCTCGCGCTGTGCTTCCGCGTAGCAGCCACCGACGGCAACGACGAGATCGGGCCGCTCACGCTTACGTGCGCCGGCGTTTCCGAGGTACGCGGCGAGGCGGGTGTCGGGCTTCTCGCGGACGGTGCACGTGTTGAAGACGACGACGTCGGCCGTTTCCGATGACGTCGCCTCGCCGAGACCGAGCGACTCGAGCATGCCCTTGATTCGCTCGGAGTCGTGAGCGTTCATCTGGCAGCCAAAGGTCGTGACGTGGTAGCGCCTCACGGCAGGCGAGTGTAGATGCTCGGCCCGGCGCGTCAGTCACCGGGCTCAGTGACCAGGGTCGGCTGAAAGCCTACGGACGCCTCGAATCGCGCGTTCAGTGAGTTCCACGGTGTCGCGGTGGCTCGGCGACGAGGCGCGCTCTTACCGCCGCGGAGAGCTCGGCGGTCCCGGCCTATGTCTTGCCTCCGATCGTCGCGTGCATCACTCCGAACCCCGACGCGACGCTCTCAGGTCACTGAAGCCCAGTCGCTCAGCTCGCGACGCCCGGGCTCGCTGGCCCAGACGTCTCGCTGCTCGACCACGAGCCCGCTCTCGTCGAACCGAAGGAGCGACGTTCCTGCGAGCGATTCCACCGCGCCGTCCGTGGCGGTCAGCACAGCCCACCAGTCGACCGCGGCACGATCGCCGGCGACGATCGGATCGCCGAAGCGACACTCCGCGTGGGCTTGATCCGCGAACGCCCAGACCACGTAGTCACGCGGCTCTTGAGGTGGGCGAAACGGATGCGAAAAGAAGCGCGCGTTGTCCGCGTAGAGGGCGGCGAGGGCGTCCACATCTGCCGAACCCCACGCACGAGACCAGACGTCCACCCAATTGCGCGTGGCAGCCGACGTTTCTACTTTGCCACCTCGATCGCTCGAGACTCGCGAATGACGATGACCTTTACCTGCCCCGGATACTCGAGCTGATCCTCGATCTCGCGCGCGATCTCGTGCGAGAGCAGCGCTGCGCCGTCGTCGTCGACCTCGCTCGGCTCGACGATCACCCGTATCTCACGCCCGGCCTGGAGCGCGTACGCCTTGGCTACACCGGGCTTCGCCGTGGCGATCTCCTCGAGGGCCTCCAGACGTCGGATGTAGTTCTCGAGGCTCTCGCCCCGCGCGCCGGGGCGTGACGCGGACACGGCGTCGGCGGTGATCAGGAGCACCGCTTCGACCGTCTGGGGCTGCACTTCGTAGTGATGCGCCTCGATCGCGTGGATGACTCCGTCCGACTCGCCGTAGCGGCGTGCGAGCTGCGCGGAGATCAGCGCGTGTGAGCCGTCCGCTTCGTGGCTCATCGCTTTCCCGACGTCGTGGAGCAGAGCAGCTCGCTTGGTTGTCTTCACACCCGCTTTCAGCTCGGCGGCCATGATCCCGCCGAGGTGGACCACTTCCAGCGTGTGCTTCAGGACGTTCTGCCCGTAGCTCGTCCGGTAGCGCAGGCGACCGAGGATCTTGATCAGCTCCTCGTGGAACTCGCCGCAGTTCGCCTCGAAGACCGCCTGCTCGCCGGCTTGGCGAACGTGCTCCTCGAGCTCCGCCTTCGAGTGGTAGTACATCTCCTCGATTCGGGCCGGGTGGATCCGTCCATCCTCGATCAGCTTTTCGAGCGTGAGGCGCGCCACTTCGCGACGAAGCGGATCGAACGACGAGAGCACGACGGCGTGCGGCGTGTCGTCGATGATGAAGTCGACGCCCGTCAAGTGCTCGAGAGCGCGGATGTTCCGCCCCTCACGTCCGATGATCCGTCCCTTGAGATCGTCCGATGCGAGCTCGACGACCGAAACCGTCGCTTCCGCGGTGTGGCTTGCGGCAACTCGCTGGAGCGAGTCGGCGACGAGCGCGCGAGCCCGGCGGCGGGAGTCGGCTCGCGCCTCCTCCTCCATCTGACGCACCTCTCGTGCGAGCTCGTGCCGGACGAGGTCGGTCGACCGCTCGAGGAGTTGCTGCTTCGCCTCGTGCACGGTCAAGCCGGAAAGCCGTTCGAGGGCGACGAGCGCCTCGTCCTTGGCCTCCTTGAGCTCCTCCTGCAGGGCTTTGGCGTGCACCTCTCGGTCTCCCAGGCCCTGCTCGCGTCGCTCGAGCTCGATGAGCTTCGCGTCGAGCTCCTCTTCCTTCTGCAGGATGCGCTCCTCGACCTTGGCGATCTGGAGTCGCGTCTCTCCAAGCTCTGCCTCGATCTCACTCCGCAACTGCACAGCCTGCTCGCGTGCTTCGACCTGGGACTCCCGACGAACGGTCTCCGCGTCGCGCTCCGCCTCGGCGAGCAGGCGTTCGCGGGCCGTCTCGGCCGCACGGACCCGCGAGCCGGACAACGCAAAGAGGCCCACCGCGGCGCCGATCGCCCCGATGAGGATTCCGATGAGCGCCGCCACGACCGTGAGCATTTGAGCCTCCGTAGAGGAATCGGTTATCCGCGGCGAGCGCCGCGGTTGCTCACACCCCGCACTCAGCCTGTCGGCTCAGTCCGGTACCGCGCGTAACGCGCCTCAGCTCAGGAGTTGCCGTGCCCTTTCATGCCGGCAGCCATCCGGTCGCTTGCGTTCGATATCGAGAGCTGGATCGAGTTCACTGGTTTCGGAAAGTGTTCAGCGAGCAGGAAAATGTCGGGTGAAAGCCTGTTCATCCTAGCTCGTCTTCGTGACCGCCTGCAACGACCCCCGCGACGATTTCCTCGGAGAACCCCTTTCCATGCAGGAAGCGAGCGGTCTTGGGTCCCGGGCCGCGTCGCAGGACGATGCTCCGCGCGCGCTCGGCTTCCGGCGTCCACCGTCTCGAGAGCGCCTTCGACGCACTCCGAGGCTACGCCTGCGCGCCCGAGCTCGTGGCGGATTCGAGCGTCGCCCGCTCCCCGTTCAGCCAGGGACCGAGCTCGCAGCTCGGAGAAGCGAGCATCGTCGAGAAGCCCCGTTCTGACGAGCGTCTCGATCGCACTCGCGCACTCCACGTCCGAGAAGCCGGCTGCGTCGAGGCGAACACGCATCTCGGCCGTGCTCCGTTCGCGGTGACGAAGAACGCGGTACGCGACATCTAGCGCGCTCTCGCCCACGCTCGAACTGTCAGCCCTCGACATGTCAGCCCTCGACGGCGACGACCTCCTCTGCGTCCTCGACCTCGACGGCAATGGCCTCCTCGGCAGGAGCCTGTGCCGGGAGCAGCCGTGCCGAGATGACCTGGCCCTCGTCCGCCTCGGCCTGGACCCGCGCGAGGATCTGCTGGACGAGATCGGGGTTCTCCGAGAGAAAGGCGGTGGCATTCTGCCGGCCCTGCCCGAGCCGTTCGTCGCCGAAGCTGAAGTACGAGCCTGCCTTCTGGACGATCTTCTTCTCGAGCGCGACGTCCAGGACGGTTCCTTCCCAGGGGATGCCCTGTCCGTACACGATGTCGAACTCCGCCTGCTTGAACGGCGGTGCGACCTTGTTCTTGGCGACTTTGACGCGCACGCGGTTCCCGAACGCCTCCGCCCCGTCCTTGAGCGTCTCGATGCGTCGGATGTCGAGCCGCACCGATGCATAGAACTTGAGAGCGCGGCCGCCCGGAGTCGTCTCGGGGTTGCCGAACATCACGCCGATCTTCTCGCGCAGCTGGTTGGTGAAGATGCAGATCGTGTCCGTGCGGTTCAGGGTGCCCGCGAGCTTGCGCAGCGCCTGGCTCATGAGACGTGCCTGGAGGCCGACATGGCTGTCGCCCATCTCCCCCTCGATCTCCGCCTTCGGAACGAGCGCCGCCACCGAGTCGATCGCGACGATGTCGAGCGCCCCCGAGCGGATGAGGAGCTCGGTGATCTCGAGCGCCTGCTCGCCTGTGTCCGGCTGAGAGACGAGCAGCTGGTCGATGTCGACGCCGATACGGCGCGCATACTGGGGATCCATCGCATGCTCGGCGTCGATGAAGGCGCAGATGCCACCTCGCCGCTGCGCCTCGGCCATCGCGTGGTAGACGAGTGTCGTCTTGCCCGAGGACTCGGGGCCATAGATCTCGACGATGCGACCGCGCGGAAGCCCGCCGATGCCCAGCGCCACGTCGAGTGACAGCGACCCTGTCGACACGGCACCGATCGCAACCTGTGGGCGGTCGCTCATGCGCATGACCGACCCCTTCCCGAAATTCCGCTCGATCTGGCCGAGCGCGACGTCGAGGGCTTCCTCTCGTTTCATGCGGTCATCCTCCCAAATGAGACCAATACTGCTGAATTCGACACTGCTTCGACCATCCGACTATCACTGCCCGAATGGGTACGACTCGAGCGCTTCGTAGCGCGCCCCAGTGGAGCGCAGACGGGAAAGGAAAGCAGCGGCACCGGACGGAGCGAAGCGCCCGAGCCGGGGAAGCGGCGGATCGAGCCGCGGCCGTTCCCGGAAGCGGACGACCGTGACGTGCGGCAGCCACGGGCGCGCTTCGCGTCGATACGCGCCGAGCTGTTCCAGCCGGTTCTGCAGAGCGATTGCGAGGCGAGCCGCCTCACCGCTCGGGTCGCGAAGAACGAGCATCCCCACGGACCGCGTCTCGCGGTAGCGCACCGGCTCGAGCTCGAACGAAGGTGTCTCGGCTGCGGACTCGCGCAGGGCGGAGAGGATGGAATCGAGCTCGCTCCGTGGTCGTCGTCCCAGGAAGGCGAGCGTGACGTGGAAGCTCTCCACCGGCCGCGCGCGGTCGAGATGAGCCGTACGCCAGGCCTGGAGCGCAGTCCCGACCTCGTTCGGTAGCTCGAGTGCGAGAAAGAGCCTGAGTCGCTCAGCTCCGTCGGCCGATTCTCCATCTCCGTCGACGGTACCGGCTCCCCTCACTCCCCTGTGTGTCGGTTCTCCAACAACTTTCGCACGAGATGGAGCGCAGCGACGGTCGCGCGGCCACGCACCGTCTCCCGGTCTCCGGGCAGCTCGATCCGACGCGCCTTCTCTGCGTCCGGGCCGACTGCGTGGATGAGCACGAGGCCAACGGGTTTGTCCTCGGTGCCGCCCTCCGGGCCGGCGATCCCCGTGACCGCGACACCGAGGTCGGCGCCCAGCCGCTCCCGCACACCTCGTGCCATGGCTTCCGCGACTTCGGCGGAGACCGCTCCGTGGCGTTCGAGAAGCTGACGGGAAACGCCGAGCTCACTCTCCTTGACGCCGTTCGCGTACGCCACGACGCTCCCCTGGAAGACGTCGCTCGACCCCGGCACGTCCGTCAGTCGCGCGGCCACCAGGCCGCCGGTGCAGGATTCCGCAGCCGCCAGTGTGAGACCGCTCGCACGGCAGCGATCGAGGACGATCTCGGCCACCGACCGCCCATCCTCGCTGAACAGATAGCCCTCCAGCCCACGTCGGAGGGCGACTGCCAGTGCCTCCGCTCGCTCGCCCGAATCCGGGTCGAACACCAGGTCGACATGGATCTCGAAATCCCGAGCACAGATCGTCGCCTCCACGCCGTCCCCGTCGCCACCCGCCTCGGCGAGGGCCCGCGCAACGGCGGACTCCGGTGTGCCGTAGAAACGCAGGACCGCTCGACCCCGCTCCGGAGCACGCTCCAGTACCCGCTGGACGGGCAAGGTCTCGAGCGCGCGGGGCCAGAGGCGCTGAAGCTCGCGCGGAGGGCCGGGCAGCACCACGACCACCGCCGAACCGTCGGTCTCGAGCACGAAGCCCGGGGCCGTTCCCGCGAGGCCGAGGGAGATCGCGCCTTCGGGAAGGGTCGCCTGCTTGGTGACACCGGTTGCGAACTCCGTGTACGGCCTGCCCATACGCTCGGCGAACATGCGCGAGACCCGCTCGATCTGCTGCTCGAGGCCTTTGTCCACGGCCAGGGATCGCTGAGCGACCTGCGCGACCATCTCCACGGTTCGGTCGTCGTGGGTCGGGCCGAGCCCGCCCGAGACCAGGCAGAGATCCGCTCCGAGAGCCTCTGCGAGCGATCGCTGGAGGTCCTCCGGTCGGTCGCCGACGATCGTGATCCGTTCAGGGTCGAGACCGAGTCGGAGCGCCTCCGCGGCGAGAAATGGGCCGTTCCGGTCGTTTCGCTCACCGCGGACGAGCTCCGACCCCGTGACGACGATTGCCGCCCGGGGACGCGACTGCGTCAAGAGGACGCGGGGATGATGCGGCGTGCGCTGACGACGAACGCGGTGCCCGCAGGAAGCGCGACGCGGTTCCCGTTCACCCGGACGACGACGTTCTCGGGCTCGGCCAGCGCGAGCTGAAGCGTTCGGCCCTGGAAGGGCTTCTGTTGTCCGCGCTCCAGCGTACCGCTGTACAGGAGTCGTCCCGAGACCGATCCTGCGCGGACCTCCATCCACGAGCCGCCCCGGACTGCGCGGACGACGAGATTGACCCGACCGACCGCTGGCCGTGAATTAGCGGGCGCCTGGCCCTGCGCCGGCAGGCCGTGGACGGCCTCGTTCTCCGGCCCACCGAAACGCCAGGCGGCGATGACGAGCGCTGTGAGCACCGCAATCCCGAGGAGCGCGAGCACCGCCATGCGCGACTCGCGCACCGTCCGGTCACGCCGGGGTGCCGGCGCTCGGCGCGCGCGAACGACGACCTCCTCGTCCCCGATGGCGAAGCGAGAGCTGTACTCGTCAACGAACGGCTGTCCGTCGAGACCGAGCGCCTCCGCGTAGGAGCGGAGGAAGCCTTTCACGTACGTGGGCGCGGGCAGGATGTCGAACCGCTCGTCCTCGAGCGCGCGCAGGTATTTCGGCCGGATTTTCGTGCGCGCTTCGAGCTCGGGAAAGTCGAGCTCCTGGCGGAGGCGCGCCTCCCGGAGGCTGGATCCGATGTCGAACACGAACGGGCCAGTGTAGAGGATATGTCGGAGAGGCTTCTCGTCAGAGGCGAAGAACGGTCCTACTCGCGGCTCCCGACGTACTCGAGGAGCGCGTACACGACGAGCGCGACGACAGCGGCGAGTGCGATGCAGACCCCCACGACGCCGAGGATGTTGCCGGCGCGAGCTATCCCGTGTCCCCGACCGCGTTCGAGCAAGAGGACATTCCGGCGTCGCGCCCGCCTGGCGAGCGCGAGCGCCGCGAGGCCGAGAAGCGCGCCGAGTGGGATCGCGAAACCCGAGTGCAGGAGCTCGTACCGCTCGCTGAACCGGGTGAGGTAGACGGCCACGGGAAGCGTCGCGACGGACGCGAGCCCGGTCACGAGCGATCCCCACGCGGCCGCCATCCCGGGTCGACTCACGCTATTGCTTGACGTACGGGCGACCGATCGCCGCCGGTGGGATCGACCGTCCGATCAGCCCGGCCACCGCGATCAGCGTCAGCACGTACGGCACGGTCGAGATGAGGTTCTCGGAAATGTCGGCCTCGCGCTGGAGTGGGATCGCGAGCGCGAACCCGAACCCGAAGAGGAGGGTCGCGGCGAACGCCCAACCGGGGCGCCACTTCCCGAAGATCACCGCGGCGAGCGCGATGAACCCGCGGCCGCTCGTCATGTTCTCCGCGAAGTTCCCCACGAATCCGAGCGAGAGGAACGCGCCGCCGAGGGCAGCGAGGACACCCGAGGTCACCACCGCCGCATAGCGGACGCCGTAAACCGAGATGCCTACGGTGTCCGCCGCGCGCGGATGCTCTCCGACGGCACGGATGCGTAGCCCGATCGGCGTCTTGAAGAGCACGACGTACGTGAGGACGACCGTCAGGAGCATGAGCCAGACGAGAAGGTTCAGGCTTCCGAAAACACCGTAGAGGAAGTCCCCGACCACCGGGATCGACGAGAGGAAGCCGAGCTCGACGTTCGGCACCCGCGACACCCCGAGCGGGATGCCCGAGGGGTAGATCTGCGTGAACAGGAACCCGGTCACGCCCAGCGCGAGCAGGTTCACCGCGAAGCCGCTGACGATCTGGTCGGCGCGGAGGTGGATGCAGAAGAAGCCATGGATGAGCGCGAGGAGACCGCCGAACACCATGGCCATCAGGACTCCGACGACCCACGTCCCACTCCAGAGGGCACCCCAGATGGCGAAGAACGCGCCCACGAGCATCATCCCCTCGAGGCCGATGTTCACCACGCCCGACCGCTCGGAGAAGATTCCTCCCATCGCGGCGAACGCGAGCGGCGTCGCGAAGCGGAGGGTCGCAGCGATCAGCCCGGCCGTGAAGATCCCTTCCAAGGTCTCCCGTTCCACGCCCTGCATCCAGATCCCCGCGCCGGTGCCGAGGAGGGCGACGGCGATCGCCCACAGCCCGAGCTTGCGCTCGCCCCGGGCGAGTGCGGCGATCGCCAGGGCGAACGCGAGGAAGCCGAACGCGAGCGGGACGCCGATGCTCCGGGCGGTGAGTGGAGGCAGGGTGACAAGGAACGCGAGCAGGCCGAGCCCGATGCCTGCCACGGCCGCCCCTTGCCCCGCGTCGAGGCGGCGCGCCGCATCACGGACCGAGGCTGCGTAGGCGCTCACGACGGCGACTCCTGCGCTTGGGGGCGGAAGCGGATCAGCTTGCCGCGCGCGCCCCAGATCGTGAGGATGAGGAGCTCTGCGCCGACGAAGAAGATGACGAGCGCCTGGATCAGCGTCGCGAGGTTCTTCGCGAGCTCCGGGTCGAAAACGCTGGGATCGAGCTGCCGCGACGACGTTCCCACCTGGAGCGCCGCGAAGAGGAGCGCTGCGAGGAAGATGCCGATCGGCTTGTTGCGACCGAGGAGGGCGACCGCGATGCCGGTGAAGCCGACCGTGCTGGCCGGAAAGTTGCTCACGTCCACGGCGAACCTGACGCCGAGCACGTCGACCGCCCCCGCGACTCCTGCGAAGGCGCCGGAGATCGCGAGCGCGAGGAAGTAGCTGCGCCGGACCGGGATCCCGCTGTAGCGGGCCGCCTCGGGGTTGAACCCCACGGCACGAACCTCGAACCCGAGGGTCGTCCGGTTGAGGATGACGTAGTAGACGAGGAGCCCGAGGAACGCGACGAAGATGCCGGCATGCAGCGCCTGGATGTTGCCCCAGAGCGCCCACAGGCGAGCCGACTCCAGGACGACCTCCGACCGCGGCAGAGAGGCAACAGTGCCTTGCAGCGGGCCACCCAGCTCGAACAGGTACCTGCCTCCGAAGATCGCGATCCAGTTGAGCATGATCGTCGTGATCACCTCGTGGGCGCCTACGGTGGCACGGAGGATCCCGGCGATCCCGCCCCAGATCGCTCCGCCGACGATCCCCGCGACGAGCCCGAGCAGCACGTGCAGCGGCCGCGGGGTGCCTTCCAGGTTCGTCCCGATCCAGAGCGCGGCGATGAAGCCGACCCAGTACTGACCCTGCCCTCCGATGTTGAAGAGGCCGCAGCGGAACGCGAATGCGACCGCGAGCCCGGTAAGCATCAGAGGCGTCGCGAGGATCAACGTCTGCTGCAGGTTCCGCGCCGCGCGCGCCCGGTCCGAGTCGTCGAGCCAGGGAAAGATGTAGTTGAGGCCGGTACCCTCGAAGATCGCGCGATAGGCGGTGAGCGGGTTTCCGCCCGTGATGACGACGACGAGGCCCCCGATCAAGAACGCGAGCGCCGTCGCGGCCAGCGGGACGGCGGCGCCGCCAAGACGTTCGGTGAGCCCCGCGAAGACCGTGGTGCTCTCGCGCGGTGGCGCCTGGGGCTGCTCGGTCGACGGTGGGTCCTGCCGAGGATCGTTCGGCTCGGACATCAGGCCGCCCTGTCGGCCGTGCCGCCAAGCATCGCGAACCCGAGCTCCTCGTCTCCGACGTCGGGCCCGTACTCCGCGACGATGCGGCCTTCGTAGATGACGAGTATGCGGTCCGAGAGGGAGAGGACCTCCTCGAGCTCCAGCGAGACGAGGAGGATCGCTCGCCCCGAGTCTCGCTCCTCGACGAGGCGGCGGTGGACGAACTCGATCGCCCCCACGTCGAGCCCGCGGGTCGGTTGCGCCGCGATCAAAATGCGCGGATCGCGATCGATCTCCCGCGCGAGGATCACCTTCTGCTGGTTGCCGCCCGACAGCGAGCCTGCCGGAGTCTCCGGACTTCCGCCGCGCACGTCGAACTCGGAGATCAACCTGCGCGCATGTTCGACGAGCCGCGAGGGGTAGAGCCAGCCGAACCGTGAGTTCGGCTCCTCCCGGAAGTCGTGCAGGCTCATGTTCTCGGCGATCGAGAAGTCGAGGACGAGCCCGCGGCGTTGGCGATCCTGCGGGATGTGACCGACCCCGATCTCGAAGCGCTCGCGCGCTCCCTCGCCTGTGACCTCGGCACCGGCGACCCTGACGGCTCCGCTCTCCACCTTCATGAGGCCCGTTATCGCGTCGATCAGCTCTGTCTGGCCGTTCCCGTCGACGCCGGCGAGCCCGACGATCTCGCCCGCCCGAACCTCGAACGAGATCCCGCGAACCTGCTCGATGTCACGATCGTCGCGCACGTGAAGGTCCTCGACCTCGAGGACCGGGTCGCCCGCGGTCACGGCACCCTTCTCGACCCGGAGGAGGACCTCCCGACCGACCATCAGACGCGCGAGCCCGGCCTCGGTGGCGCCCGCCGTGGGGAGCGTGTCCACCGCCTTGCCTCGACGCAGGACGGTGACGCGATCCGCGATCTCCAGCACCTCGTTGAGCTTGTGAGAGATGAAGATGATCGACATGCCCTCCCGCTTGAGGGTGTTGAGGATCGCGAACAGCTCGGTCGCCTCCTGCGGCGTGAGCACTGCGGTGGGCTCGTCGAGGATGAGGATGTCGGCACGCCGATAGATCGCCTTCACGATCTCGACGCGCTGCTGCTGTCCGACCGTGATGTCCTGCACGAGGGCTCTGGGATCGAGGGCGAAGCCGAAGCTCGCCGCCAACTCCGCGACCTTGCTCTCGGCATCGCGCTCGTCGAGGAACACGCCGCCGGTGGTGGGCTCGTTCGCGAGCACGATGTTCTCCGAGACGGTCATGACCGGGACGAGCATGAAGTGCTGGTGCACCATGCCGATCCCGCGGTCGATCGCGTCCCGGGGCGAGGTGAGCGTCACGGGCTCGCCACGGACGAAGATCTCGCCCGCATCGGGCCGATAGAGCCCGTACAGGATGTTCATCAGCGTCGACTTGCCGGCCCCGTTCTCACCGAGCAGGGCGTGGACCTCCCCTCGGCGCAGGTCGAAGTCGACTCCGTCATTCGCGACCACGCCGGGAAAGCGCTTCGTGATTCCCTTGAGCTCGAGGAGAGGGGGCTCTGACATCTCGGGAACGAGACCGGGCAGCCGAAGCCGCCCGGTCTCGCGTGCGTCGTGTCCTATTCGACGGTCGCCGGCGGGTCGATCTCGCCGCTCTTGAGCTTCTCGAGCGCCTCGTCGACCGCGTCCTGAACCTCCGCCGGGACATCGTCCGTGAACTCTGTGAGCAGCGCTGCATCGGGCACTTCGGCGAGACCGAAGACCTGGTTCGTGCCACCCTGGAATTCGCCGTTAGTGAACGACTCGATGAGCAAGAACACCGACGACTGGAGCGGCTTGAGGGCGCTCGTGATCACACAATCGCCCTGGGCCGCCTGATCGGCGTCCACGCCGATCGCGAACTTGCCGCCCTCGCAGGCGGCGCCGATCGCGCCGAGGCCGCACTGCCCGGCCACCTGGAAGACGATGTCCGAGCCCTGGGAGATCTGGTCGAGCGCGATCTCCTTGCACTTCGCCTGGTCGACGAAGTCCTGCGAGTACGCGTTCAGGGTCTTGACGTCGGGATTGGTGTCCCGCACGCCCTGCTGGAAGCCAGCGATCCAGTTGTCGACCGACGGGATCTTGATCCCACCCACCGAAGAGACGGTGTTCGACTTGGTCGTCAGCGCCGCCACGATGCCGGCGAGATAGCCAGGCTCCTCGCTCGGGTACTGCAATCCGAGCGTGTTCGGCAGCTCACACGTGCCGGCGTCCTCGCAGCCCTCGCCTCCGTAGAAGTGGTCGACGCCCGCCCAGCTCGTGTCGGGGTACTCCGCCGCGACCTGGACCAACGACGGCGCGATCAGGAAACCGGCCGCGATGACGAGATCGTGACCGTCCTCCGCGGCGGCCGTCAGGTTCGGCACGTAGTCGTCCTCCGTCACCGAGACGTATGTGCGCGTCTCGACGCCGAGCTCCTCGGCCGCCTGCTCGACCCCTGCGAGCGTGAACTCGTTGAAGCCGCGGTCGTTGATGCCGGCTGTATCGCTGACGAAAGCGACACTGATGCCCTCTGCGTCGCCCCCGCCTTCGTCGCCGCCGCCACAGCCCACGACTCCCAGTCCGAGGACGACGACGGCCGCCAGGGCCATCGATCGTGCGGCCAATCTCTTGCGTCTCACACTTCCTCCTCTGCACGTTGACCAAAAGCCCCGGTCCGCCAGGGCAGTTGATACTAGCCCGCGTGCGGAGAAGGCGAAGCAGTTCTAGGGCGAGAGGACGCGCTCGAGCTCGCCCTCGGAGACGAGTACGCGACGCGGCTTCGAGCCCTCGTAGCCGGAGATGATCCCTCGGCGCTCGAGCATGTCGATCAGGCGGCCTGCTCGCGTGTATCCCACACGTAACCGGCGCTGCAAGAGCGACACCGAGGCCGTCTGCGTCTGCACCACGATGTCGATCGCGCGGTCGAGCAGCGGATCCTCGTCGGGGTCGAAGTCCCCGTCGGAGTCCGCATCGTCGATCGGCGCTTCTGCAGCCTCGAGCAGCGACTCGTCGAGATCCTGACCTCTCTGCGAGCGGCACTGCTCCACGACGAGGGCGATCTCCTCCTCGCTCACGTAAGCACCCTGGAGGCGCTGAAGCCGCGACGTCCCGAGCGGCTTGAAGAGCATGTCGCCCTGTCCGAGCAAGCTCTCCGCGCCCGCGGTGTCGAGTATCACGCGCGAGTCGGTCTGGCTCGAGACTGCGAAGGCGATCCGCGACGGGACGTTCGCCTTGATCATCCCCGTGATCACGTCCACGGACGGGCGCTGGGTCGCGAGCACCAGGTGGATGCCGACCGCGCGTGACTTCTGCGCGAGGCGGATCACGCAGTCCTCGACGGCCTGCGGCGAGACCATCATCAGGTCCGCGAGCTCGTCGATGACGACGAGCAGGAACGGGAGCGGAGCCTCGCCGCGCGCTCGGAAGGCGCGATTCGCCTCAGGGAGGCTGCGGGCGCGAACCAGCGAAAGGCGCTCGTAGCGGCGATCCATCTCCGCGACGACGTTCATGAGCACGGTCGCCGCCTCCTTTGGGCTCGAGACGACCGAGGTCAGGAGGTGCGGAATCGACTCGTAGTAGCCGAGCTCGATGCGCTTCGGGTCGATGAGGATCATCCGCACCTCGTCAGGGGTGGAGCGCAGGAGGGTCGAGGTGAGGATGGTGTTGATGCAGCCGGACTTCCCCGACCCGGTCGTGCCCGCGATCAGGAGATGCGGCATGCGCGCGAGGTCGGTCCAGACGGCGTTGCCCGAGATGTCCTTCCCGAGCCAGACCGAGAGCGGGCTCGCGGTGGCGGGCAGCTCGCCGTAGATGTCGCCGAGGGTGACCAGCCGCGGCGAGAGGTTCGGCACCTCGACTCCCACCGCCTGCTTGCCGGGAATCGGAGCGAGGATGCGGATCTCCGTGGTCGCCAGGGCGTAGGAGAGGTCGTCCTTCAGCGCCGCGACCTTGGCGACCTTCGTGCCCGGGGCGAGCTGGAGCTCGTACCGAGTCACGCGCGGGCCGGAGGTCTGGCCGAGGACGCTGGCGTCGATCCCGAACTCCGACAGGGTGCGCACGAGCAAGTCGGCCGTGCGGGCGCCGGTGTCCTTGTTGGCTATCGGCGTAGCCGGGGAATTGCGGAGGATGTCACTGTCGGGAAGGCGGTACTCGGAGTGCTCGGACGAGTGCTCGAAGATCTCGTCGAGGCTCTCGTGCTCGTGCTCGGTGGGCTCGGGCAGGAGCGGCTCCCGCTCGCCCGTCGTGGTCGCGGTCGAGCTGACGATGTCGGGATACGCGGCCGCTCCGTCGACCACGTGCTTGGCGGTAGCAGGCTCGGCCTGCTCGACAGGCGGAGCGAACGTCTCTCCCGTTTGGGTTTCCGTCGACGCCCAGTCGAGTGCCCGGCGGGCACCCGATCCGGCCCGACGGACGACGTGACCGGTACGGCGCAGGATCGCGCCGGTCGAGGCTCCGCTCACGAGCAGGGCGCCGCCGACCAAGAGCGTGCCGCCGATGATCGCAGCGCCGGTCTCGCCGACCAGGCCCGCGAGAGCTCCGCCGAGCGCGAGCCCGATCCAGCCGCCGTTGTCACGCCCGAGGAGCACCATGAGACCGAGAAACCCCACTCCGAGGCCGAGACGGAACGGGCGCACGTCCAGCAGCTCACTCCGCGCAAGAAGCAATCCACCCACCGCGAGGAGCGCGAGCGGCAACACGTACGCCGCGTTGCCGAACACGTCGCGGAGCGCGTCCGCGAGCCAGGAGCCGACCGCGCCACCGT
>CAWKLR010000004.1:0-41243 GCA_963850485.1 uncultured Actinomycetes bacterium
ACTCAAAATCCCGTGTCCTTCGGGACGTGTGGGTTCGACCCCCACCTCCGGCATCGTGGGGGAACCCGTGGTTCCCCCACGTGCCCCCTCCTTCTGTGCAACGCACAAGGATCGCCGCGTCATGCCTCCCGGCCGGCCGAGCCGGCCTCCGGCCCGCATGCTGCGTCTCTTCCGGCGGTTCTCCAGGCGGAACGTGCGCCGCGAGACCGGTCCCTCGGTTCCTCCACGCTGTACCCTCCCTGGTTCGAAATCAGGGAGATGTGGGAAAAGGAGGAACCATCGTGTCGAAGGCCGTAGCCGCTGTATTGGCAGTACTTGCCCTGGCGCTCGCGGTGACCGCGTGTGGCGGGAGCGACGAGAGCGCCGATGACCTGCTGGGGTCGATCGAGGAGAAGGGCGTGCTGACGGTCTCGACCGATCCCGCCTACCCGCCGCAGTCGGAGCTGAACAAGAATTCCGGTGAGTACGAGGGGTTCGACATCGACGTCGCGACGGAGATCGCCGACCGGCTGGGCGTCGACATCGCCTGGGAGGCCCCTGCGTGGGAGACGATCATCTCGGGGAGCTGGAACGGCCGCTGGGACATCTCCGTCGGCTCGATGACGATCACCCCCGAGCGCGCGGAGGTCCTGCACTTCTCGCCGCCCTACTACTTCACGCCCGCTTCCTACGCCGTGCACGAGGACAACACGACGATCACCGATGCCAGCGGATTGAACGGCAAGACGATCGGCGCCTGCGGCGGGTGCACCTACGACCTGTACCTCCAGGACAAGCTCGAGATCGCGGAGGACGAGTCGGGCGAGCCTGTGAAGATCGACACTGTGATCACGGACCCCGAGATCAAGACGTACGACACGGACTCGACCGCGATCCAGGATCTGGCGCTCGGCGACGGCCGCAGGCTCGATGCGGTCATCTCGGCGTTGCCGACGCTCGAGGCCGCGATCGAATCCGGCTCGCCGATCAAGGTCGTGCCGCCGGACCTCTACTACGAGCCGCTCTCGGTGGCAGTCGACAGAAGCTCGGAGCTCGATCCGACGAGCCTCGTCGAGAGAATCTCCGAGATCATCGAGGAGATGCACGACGACGGCACGATGGTCGAGCTGTCCGAGAAGTGGTACGGCACCGACCTCACCGTCGCTCCGCGCGAGGTGACGGGGTAGTCCTACCAGGGGAGGCCTCGTGACAACGAGTCGCGAGAGCGGCGGCGAACACGTCGTGCAGCCGCCGCTGCCTCCCGGCCAGCACCACAAGCGCGGCCGCCGGGAGGCCGTAGAGCTCTACTCGGCGCGCGTCCCGTTCCGGCTCAAGCTCGTCGTCGTCTGGACGCTCATCCTCGGCGTGCTCGTCGCCCTCTTCACGGCGGCCGACTTCGACACGGGCTGGATGCGAGAGAACGCGGGTTTCATCGCGCGCGGCATCACCTGGACGATGATCATCGCAGTCCTCGCAATCGCGCTCGCCTGCGTGCTCGCGCTGCTTGGTGCGCTCGGACGTCTCAGCCGAAACGCGGTCGCGGTTGGCGTCACGAGCTTCTACACCTCGTTTTTCCGCGGCACACCGCTGATCGTCCAGCTCTTCCTGATCTACCTCGCCCTTCCGCAGATCGGGATCGCGCTCGGCGACCCGTGGGCGGACATCCTCACCCTCGACGTCATCACCGCCGGCGTGATCGCCCTTGGCCTGAACTACGGCGCGTACATGACGGAGATCTTCCGCGCGGGCATCCAAGCGGTCGGGCACGGGCAGTCGGAGGCCGCGGAAGCGCTCGGCATGACGTACTTCCAGAAGATGCGCAGGGTCGTGTTGCCCCAGGCAATGCGCGTCATCATCCCGCCCTCCGGCAACGAGTTCATCGCGATGATGAAGGACACGGCGCTCGTCAGCTTCCTCGGTACGAGCATCGACCAGATGGAGATCTTCCGGCGCGCGCAGCTCCTCGGCCGCGCCGACTTCCGCAATCTGGAGGCGCTGCTCGTCGCGGCGCTCATGTACTGGGGGCTGACGACGATCTTCCAGTATTTCCAGCTCCGGCTCGAGCGCCGCCTGAGCAAGGGGTACGTCCGCGGGACGTCCCGCGTCGCCGTCGCGGGGCAGCGGGAGGCGGCATCGACATCGAGGCACACGTGAGCCACCTCTCGGACGAGACCCCGGCCGTGCGGGTCGAGCACCTCTGGAAGTCCTTCGGGGGCCACGAGGTGCTGAAGGACGTCAACCTCGACGTCGGCCCCGGACAGGTCGTCGTCGTCTTCGGCCGCTCGGGCTCGGGGAAGAGCACCCTGCTGCGCTGCATCAACTTCCTCGAGGAGCCGAGCGAGGGGACGATCGAGGTCGCGGGCATCCGGATCGCCGGCGGCGGGCACCGGACGCGGGCCAAGCGAGAGCGGATCCGACAGGTCCGCATCCGCACCGGAATGGTGTTCCAGGACTTCAACCTGTTCCCGCACCGAACCGCGCTTCAGAACGTGACCGAGGGCCCCATGACCGTGCTCGGAAAGTCTGCGCGCGATGCCGAGGCCACAGCACGTGAGCTCCTCGCGATGGTGGGGCTCCCGGAGAAGGCCGACCAGTACCCGATCCAGCTCTCGGGTGGCCAGCAACAACGGATCGCGATTGCCCGTGCGCTCGCGATGAACCCGAAGCTGATGCTCTTCGACGAGCCGACGTCCGCGCTCGATCCGGAGCTGATCGGCGAGGTGCTCGCGGTCATGCGGCGTCTGGCGACCGAGCTGCACATGACGATGCTCGTGGTCACGCACGAGATGGGCTTCGCGCGTGAGGTCGCCTCGCGGATGGTGTTCGTCCACGAAGGCCAGATCATCGAAGAGGGTCCGCCGGCCGAGGTCCTCAACGACCCCCAACGCCCGGAGACGCGCCGCTTTCTCGAGGCCGTGCTCTAGCGGGCCGTAGTGGTCTCGCGAAGTTCCGGGTAGGCGCGGCGTTCTGGCCGGAGGCCGGCTTCGCCGGCCGGGAGGCCCGGCGCGACACGCTCGCTTGCACTGCGCAGAAGGAGGGGGTGCGTGGGGGAACCATGGGTTCCCCCACGTGCTGCTACCTTGCGGCGCGGACAACCGGCGAGTGCCGGCCACTGGGAGAACATCGTGAATCTGAAGAAGCTCAGCGCGTTCGTGGTCTTGGGGCTACTCGCGGTCGGAGTGCCGCTGGCCGCACTCGGATGCGGAGGCGGGGACTCGACCTCCGCGCCGGCCGTGCTCGCCAAGCCCCCTGTGTGCAAGCGCGCGGAGCTCGCGAGCTGGCAGAAGCTCGCGAACGAGATCGAGGCCCCCGTCTTCTGTCCGTCCTGGCTCCCGCATCCGCTCGCCGGGACCTTCGGCGGCAGGTATCTTCAACGGTCGCTCGGTGGATCCGGACCGCTCGTACCTCGTCAGCTTCGTGTGGTTCGAGTCGGGTCAAGGACTTGTCAACGAGGTACACGTGAACCTCCGTGCGTACCCGGGCAAGACCCGCATACCGACCTGCGAGGACACGCTCACGGTCGGCGGCAAGACCGTACGCAAGAAGATTCCCTGCTTCAGCGACCGTCAGGGAACGAAGCGTTTCGGTGGTGTGAGCGCGACCGTGTACACGGCGAATCAGGGCGCCGACCAGTGGCACGTGTTGTACGCGTGGCGCCGGAACGGCACGCTCTACACCCTCTCGGAGCACGTTGCCGCTCCGTACAGCCATACCCAGGTCGTGTCCCACCTCGACCGGATGATGCGCCGGCTCGTGCTGGTCCCTCCAGCCGCATAGACCCATGAAGCTGACGCGAAGGCAGCTCGTCGGCGGCGCCGCCGCCGTCTCGGTCCTCGGGGCCGGTGGGATCTACAAGCTCGTGGACGAGCTCACGGCGGCTCCCGACCGCGCGGTGGCGGGCTCGCTGCGGCCGGAGCAGCACCTGCTGGACGGCGTTCGCATCGTCCGTGACAGCGGCGTCGAGGTGCTCGTGCCGCCGCTCCACCACCAGGTCGTCACGGCGACCCTGCGCGTCGAGGAGACGCCGGCCGCGCTGCGGGAGGCTCGCGAGGAGCTCGAGAACGCGCTCGCCCGGCTCGACGGGCGCTTCGCTCCCACTCCGGCCGGCCTGGGCGTGACCGTGGCCTGGGGTGCGCCCTACTTCGAGCGCTACGTCCCGGCTCAGGCGGAGCGCCATCTTCCACTCGATCGGCGGGCGACTGCGGCGCGAGGCGAGCCCGTGCGCGTGCTCGAGGACGCGATCCGCTTTCCCAGCGACCCCGACACCACGCGTCTCGAGGCGAACGACGTCGCGGTCGTTCTGCGGAGCGACTCGCTCGAGCACATCGCCGAGGGCGCTACGGCCCTCTTCGACGAGCCTGACGGGATGTTTCGCGTCACCAGCATCCGCAAGGGCTTCGTGGGCGGAGGTCTCGAGGGCGGGCCCGGCCTGCCGAAGCAGATGGCACTCGCCGCGCGCATTCGGGGAGCCGAGCTCATCCCCGACGGCGCGCAGCTCTTCCTCGGGTTCACGTCGACCCAGAAGGCCGGTCTCGGCCCCTCGAAGATCGCGAACCTCGAGACGCTCGGCTACGCCGACCTCGGCCCGGACGGCTACTTCGCCCACGGAACGCATCTGCACCTGTCGCACCTCTTCGAGGACCTGGCGGCCTGGTACCAGATCTTCGACTTCCAGGAGCGCGTGGACACGACCTTCCGGCCCGGTCTCGAGGTCCCACGTGAGACGCAGACGGTCGCCCAGGGTGTGAGCGAGGCCCAGACCGAGAAGCAGGTTCGTCGCGACTTCGCCCGGCACCGGCGAATCGGGCATGCCGGATCGGTGCAGCCGGCCTCCCGCCTCGACCGCGACGTCGTCGGCCCCGACGGCACGCGGTATCCGAAGGGAACAGCGGTTCCCCAGCGCGCCGACTTCAACACCCTCGACAACCCGTTCTTCTGGTCGGCGGAGCCAACCCGCGACGCGTTCGTGGACGTGCCCGCCGCCGGCCTCCACTTCCTGATCTTCAACCCGACGAGCGACGACTTCCGACGTACGCGGCTCGCGATGGACGGCGTTCTGCCCGGCCGGCCCGGCCTCGGCTTCGAGACGGGAAGCCTCGGCCCGGGCTTCAACTCGATTCTCGTGACGACGCATCGGCAGAACTTTCTCGTGCCTCCGCGCGCGCACCGCTCGTTCCCCTTGTCCGAGCTTCCCGCGTGAGCCGGGGCCTGCGTTGACGTCACAAACTTGAACCTCGCAGCCTCAAGGGTGATACTTGCGCGGCCCAGCAAGAACGGGCACAGAGATCTATGACTCTGCGGCGTCAATCATCGAACGGTCGAGGAGGGAATATTCAGTGAGAAAGAGGCTAATGGTCGTTAGCGCGTTTGCGGCCGTCGCCGCGCTCGCGGTGGGCGCGGTCGCGGGTGCAGGACCGCACTCCGAGAGCAGCGCCTCGGTCCTGCCGTCGTCTTCGTGCGGGCCGGTGTTCTACAAGGGCTCCGGAAGCCCGCAGCTCCTCATCGCCACCGACCTGCCGCTGCAGGGCGCGGGCCGCGCGCAGCTCCTCGCGATGCAGCAGGCGGTGCAGTTCGTGCTCGAGAAGCAGTTCAAGTTCAAGGCCGGGCAAGTTCACCGTCGGCTACCAGGGCTGCGACGACTCGACTGCGCAGACCGGTGCCTGGGATCCGGCCAAGTGCTCGTCGAATGCGCGGGCATACGCCGCGGAGCGGGCGCTCGTCGGTGTCCTCGGAACCTTCAACTCCGGGTGTGCCAAGCTCATCGTCCCGATCCTCAACCGGGCTCCGGGCGGAGCGGTCGCGATGCTCTCGTCGGCGAACACGAACGTGGGGCTCACGCACAACGCGCCGTGGAACAGCCCCGGCGAGCCGAAGATCTACTACCCCACGGGCGTCAGGAACTACGCCCGGGTCGCAGCGAGTGACGACTATCAGGGTCCCGCCGCTGCCGACTACCTGAAGCTGAAGAAGAAGAAGAACGTCTTCATCGTCCACGACAACCAGACCTTCGGGAAGGGCGTCGCCCAGGCGATGCAGGCCAGGGCGAGGAAGCTCGGCATCAAGGTGGCCGGGTTCGTGCCGTGGGATGCCAAGGCGACGAGCTACGAGGCCATCGGCGAGCAGATCGCTTCGTCAGGTGCGGACTCGGTGTATCTCGGCGGCATCGTCTGCAACAACGGCGTGAAGCTCATCAAGGACCTGCGCGCCGCTGTCGGACCGAAGCCGACCTTCGTCGCTCCTGACGGCTTCACCCCGTACTCGGCGACCCTGGAAGCCGGCTCGGCGGCGCAGGGCATGGTCATCTCGTACGCGGGCCAGCCGCTCCAGAAGCTCGGTCCGACGGGCAAGAAGTTCATCAAGGACTTCCGCGCCTACGCGAAGATCAAGGGCAATACGCCTCCGTACTCGGTCTACCAGGCCCAGGCGGCCCAGATCCTCCTCGGGGCGATCGCTCGCTCGAACGGCACGCGTGCCTCGGTCGTCAAGGCGATGTTCGCGACGAGGGTCACGAACGGGATCATGGGAACGTTCCGCTTCGACAGGAACGGCGACATCGTTCCGAACAAGTGGATCAGCTTCGACAAGCTGAAGGGCAACACGGGCGTGTACGAGTTCGCGGTGGTCACCAAGGTCGGCGTGTAGCAGGCGAAGACCTGACGCACGAGTGATCTGGGGAAGGGCCCCTCGGGGCCCTTCCCCTAACTGGATGAGGAGGCGGCTGGAGTGGCTACCGACGTTCAGGCGCAGGCCGTCGCGCTGAGGCGGCGGATCCGGGCTTCCTCCGTCGTCGTCCCTGCGATCGGGCTCACCCTCGTCGCGCTCGTCGTCCTCTGGCTGGGCATCAACCTGGCGAAGGACTGGGACCAGTTCTTCCGGATCTTCCTCATCGGGCTGACGAACGGCGCGCTCTACGCCCTCGTCGCCCTCGGCTACACGCTCGTCTACGGCATCCTCGAGCTGATCAACTTCGCACACGGCGACGTCTTCATGATCGGTGGAATGGTCACGGCGACCATCGCGATCAGCATGTTCAGCCTGCAGGAGGACCCGGCTCTCGGGACGCTCGTTCCGGCGATCCTCGTCGCGCTCCTCCTCGCGATGGCCGGGTGCGCTTTCCTGAATGCGACGATCGAGCGCGTTGCGTACAGGCCACTTCGGCGCGCTCCGCGCCTTGTCCCGCTCATCACGGCGATCGGGGTGTCGTTCATCCTCCAGAACGTCGCCCTGATCTGGAAGGGCTCCGCGCCGGTCGCGATGCCGCGTTCGCTCCCGGACGGTGCCATCTTCACGGTCGGGACCTGTCCGGACTGCGTCGTCTACACGTGGAACCGCCTCTTCCCGATCCTGATCACGGTGCCCGTCCTCGTCGGGCTCGTCTGGCTCGTCCGCTACACGCGGCGCGGGAAGGCGATGCGCGCCACCGCGCAGGACAAGGACGCGGCGGCGATGATGGGGATCGACGTCAACCGGACGATCGGGTTCGTCTTCCTCCTCGCGGGCGCTCTGGCAGGAGCCGCAGGCGTCCTGTTCGCCTTCTACTTCCAGACCATTCGCTACGACACCGGCTTCACCATCGGGCTGATCGCCTTCACCGCCGCCGTGCTCGGCGGGATCGGCAATCTGCAGGGCGCGGTTCTCGGCGCGCTCCTCATCGGACTGATCCAGGCCTTCGTCGAGGGCCTCTCGTGGCACTCGCCCGGTCCGGGCTGGACGGTGACCGTCGTGTTCACGATCCTCGTCGTGATCCTCGTCTTCCGGCCCGAGGGTCTGCTCGGCGAGCAGACGCCCGAGGGAGGGTGACGAGATGCGCGCGCGGGTGCAAAGGGCTTTCTGGCGTGCCCTAGAGGCCGTCGGCGTCAAGAACGCCCGTCGGCGCTGGGAGGGACAGTCCCCGTTCCTGCAGCGGGCGGTGCCGCCGCTCGTGATCGCTGCCGTTGTCATGCTGCTCGCGTGGGCACTGGGGGTGCCGCCGCACCCGACGCTGCTCGCGCTCCTGGCGATCGTGTACGTCCTGTACCTGTTGCCGCCGAGGATTCGCAGGATCGCGCTGCCGCTGACGGTCCTGGGGGTCGCGATCGCCTACCCGATCCTGTGGGCGAACGAGCTCAACGGCACCAACGTCCTGTTCGAGATCCCGGTCTTCAAGGCATTCCCGAACATGGACACGATGGTCGCGATCGTGATCTTCGCGATGATGGCCATCGGGCTGAACATGGTCGTCGGGTACGCGGGCCTGCTCGACCTCGGCTACGTCGCCTTCTACGCGATCGGCGCCTATATGGCGGCCTGGTTCGCGTCCCCGCACTTCTCCTCGATCGACTTCGAGCTCGGCGCCATCGGCGTGCCACAGGGCGTCGACGGGTTCCACATCTCGATCTGGCTCATTCTCATCATGGCCGCGGTCGTGACGGCCGTTGCCGGCGTTCTCATCGGCTTGCCCACGCTCCGCCTCAGGGGTGACTACCTCGCGATCGTCACGCTCGGCTTCGGGGAGATCATCCACCAGGCTGCACTGAACGGCGACGCCGACGGGATCAGCGCGCTCCTCGACACCAAGACGAGCTTCAACCTCACGAACGGCGCTTTCGGGATCAACCCCGTCGACCCGCCGGGCTTCGGGGCCTGGCTCTCGGACACGCTCGGGCTGCCGGCGGACTTCATCGTCGAGAACGGCTCGTACGTGAACTTCGTCAGCCTCGTCTACTGGTCGGCGATCGGGCTCCTGCTGATCACGATCTTCTGCAGTCTCCGGCTCCGAGACTCGCGGCTCGGCCGCGCCTGGATCGCGATCCGGGAGGACGAGGTTGCCGCTGCCGCGATGGGGATCCCGTTGATGCGGACGAAGACGTGGGCCTACGCAAGCGGCGCGTTCTTCGGTGGGCTTGCGGGAGCCTGGTACGGCTCCTTCAAGCAAGGCGTGTTTCCCGACGACTTCCTCTTCAACTTCTCGATCTTCATCCTGTGCATGGTCATCCTCGGCGGGATGGGCAACGTGTGGGGCGCGATCGCCGGCGCCGCTTTTCTCACGTACCTCGACAAGGAAGGGCTGTCGAACATCGCGGGCTGGTTCAACGAGAGGGACTTCGTCGCTTTCTCGTGCGATCCCATCGCGCAGGACCCGTCGCGGCCGATCAGCGCCGGCTGCCTCAATGCGCCGCTGCTCGCGACCGGGATCTACGGGACGATTCTCGTCTTAGCAATGCTCTTCCGGCCGCAGGGTCTGATCCCCGAGGAGCGGCGAAAACGAGAGTTCGAAGAGGGCGTTCACGACGAGCCGCTCATGGACGTGCGCCACGCGCCTGAAGAAGGCCCGGGATGAGCGAGCCTCGGTCGAGGAGGCACGCGAGCGAGCTCCTGCTGGAGGTCGATGCTCTGCGCAAGGAGTTCGGGGGCCTGGTCGCCGTCAACGACGTCGACCTGACGATCGACCGGGGTGCGATCGTGAGCCTGATCGGCCCCAACGGCGCCGGCAAGACGACGTTCTTCAACATGATCACGGGGGTCTACAAGCCGACCTCGGGCCGGGTCGTCTTCGATGGCCGGGACATCGCCGGTTCGCCTCCGCACACCGCGACCGAACGCGGCATCGGCCGAACGTTCCAGAACATCCGCCTGTTCCAGCAGATGACGGCGCTCGAGAACGTCCTCGTCGGCATGCACTGCCGCCTGAAGGGCGGGATCATCGGGAGCATCCTGCGCACGCCCAGGGTTCGGCGCGAGGAGCGCGAGGCGCACGAGCGCGCGGTGGAGCTCCTCGACTACTGCGGCCTCGCCCGCCTTCACGACGACTACGCGCGCAACCTCTCCTACGGCGACCAGCGTCGCCTCGAGGTCGCCCGTGCGCTCGCCACCCAACCGAAGCTCCTGCTCCTGGACGAGCCGACCGCCGGGATGAATCCGCAGGAGACGCTCGAGTTCGTCGGCTTCGTGCGCAAGGTGCGAGACGACCTGAAGCTCACGATCCTGCTCATCGAGCACGACATGAAGCTCGTCATGGGCGTCTCCGAGCGAATCACGGTCCTCGACTACGGCCAGAAGATCTCGGAAGGAACGCCGCAGGACGTCCAGCACGACCCGAAGGTCATCGAGGCCTATCTGGGAAAGGCGGCCGTCGGTTGACCGACGACGGCGGCCCGATCCTCGAGCTCTCGAACGTCCACACCTTCTACGGGACGATCGAGGCGCTCAAGGGCATCTCGATCGACGTCCACGACGGCGAGATCGTCACGCTCATCGGTGCGAACGGCGCCGGCAAGTCGACGACCCTCCGCTCCATCAACGGTCTCAATCCGCCGCGCTCCGGAACGATCCGCTTCATGGGTGAGGACATCACCAGCAAGGCCGCGCACGACATCGTCCGGATGGGCGTGTCGCAGTCACCGGAGGGCCGCAAGCTCTTCCCCCGCATGACCGTCGTCGAGAACCTCGAGATGGGAGCCTTTCAGCGCAACGACAAGACGGAGATCAAAGAGGACATGGACCATGTCTTCACGCTCTTTCCACGGCTCTCGGAACGCAAGACGCAGAAGGCCGGGACCATGTCCGGCGGCGAGCAGCAGATGTGCGCCATCGGGCGCGCGATGATGGCGCGGCCGAAGCTGCTCATGCTCGACGAGCCTTCGATGGGCCTCGCGCCGATCTTCGTGGAGCGAATCTTCGAGACCGTCGTCGAGATCAACAGGGAGGGCACTCCGATCCTCCTCGTCGAGCAGAACGCGCTGATGGCGCTCGAGGTCGCGCAGCGCGGGTACGTGATGCAGACCGGGCGTATCGTGCTCGCGGGCCCGGCGAGCGACCTGAGGACGAACGAGGAGGTCCGCAAGACGTACCTCGGCGAGGGTTGAGCGATCTCGCTTACGGCATACTGAGCCCGAGGGGGGCGACGTTTTCAGAGGGGAGACGGCGTGATGGGGAGGGGTAAGGACAGCGTGGCAGCGGCACCAGGACGCGGGTTGCGTTGGTCCGCACTGTCGGTGATCGCGCTCGCAGTGCTCGCGGTCGACCAGGCCCTCAAGGAGAGTGTCCGCGCGAATCTCGAACCGGGTGAGGGGACGCATCTCTTCGGCTCGTACTCGATCCAGCACGTCCAGAACTTCGGGATCGCCGGTGGTGGGCTCGAGGCGAGGGCGCTGCCGCTCGCGGTGCTCGCGATGATGGCGGTGCTCGGGCTGTACGAGTTCCTCGCCCAGCGGGGTCACGGGCGCGTCTCGCTCGTCATCGGCTTCGGCCTGCTCGTTGGCGGCGGACTCGGAAATCTCGTCGACCGAGCCCGCCTCGGCCTCGTCACCGACTTCATCCGCTCGGGGCCGAACGCGTTCAACGTCGCGGACATCGCCATCTTCTCGGGCGGCGCGGTCGTCCTCGTCTGGCTGGCGGCCACGCTCGTCCGGATGTGGACGCACCGAGACGCGCAGAGCTGAGAGCTCAGCCGACCAGCAGTGGCGCGTAGGGCGGGGCCAGCAGGATTCCGACCCGGGCGTGGCCGCCTGCCACACCATGTGCCATCTCGAGTGCGCTCGAGATCCCATGGCTCGGCACGAACCCGAGCGTTCTCGCTGCGACTGCATCGCGACAGCCGGCGACGATGACGCGTCCGAGCCGCGAGAGCGCCGGCGCGCATCCCGCCCAGTCCGCGTAGGGGAGCAGTGGGTGGCACGCGGTCCCTGCTCGGTACGCCGCGAGCGCACGCTCGTCGGCTGCTGCCGCACGTTCCGCGTTTGCCAGTTCCTCGTCGTCTCGGATAGTGCGCAGGGCGTTGAACATCGCGGCATAGGGCGCCTGGGTGCCATGTGCGAACGAGCGAGTGAGCGGATGGACGAGAATCAGAGATCCGTCAGGTCGGATCGGGAAGGCATCGCGTCTGAGGCGGAGCGCGAGGCCGAGCGCGACAGCAGCCACGGTGATCGGATTGAGTGGCTCGCGCGGCACGTGAGGGCCGATCCACGGCACCCCCACGACGAGGGCATCGACCGGCTCGCGGAGCTCGGTTCCTCGGAGCGCGACGCCGCGGAGAAGAGCCTCGGCATGAGCGACCGACGGTGTGCCCGCGTACGCGCCCGTCGCAGCCATGCGACGGCCCTGGCCTGCGAGGAGGTCTCGCCGCAACGCATTGGGGAGGAGCGAGAAGATCGCTCGCAGCGGAGAACGTGCGATGCGAGCGACCTGTGCAGGATCGTCCGGGTAGCCGCGAAACGTGCCGGTCAGGCGCGGGAGGTCGAGAACGAGGGAGACGCCGGCGAGCGCCGCGCGCGCTCTGACGGCGGCTTCGAGCTCGAGCCCGAGAGCCCAGGCCGGCGAGCCCGAGGCCTCGAGCAGCGAGTCGGCCGAGGCGGTGCTTCGGATCGTGGCCGCGTCGCAGGCGGCGATGAGCGCTCCCGGTCCTCCGTGCAGGATGGTCTCGGCGGCGGTGACCGCGAGCACGAGATCGGTCTCCACGAGAGCCGGATGGATGCGAGCCCCGCCCGCGATGGGGACGAGCGAGTCGTCTTCGGCGTCGTGGACGACGACCCGCCCGCGGAACGCCCTCGCCTGTGGAGGGGAGAGGACGCGTTCGAGGTCGCGCTGGCCGAACCGGCGCCCGAGCCCGCCCGCGACGAGGATCGTCTGGCGCTCGTCCGGTACCCCGCAGCGCTCGAGCTCCGTGATCGTCACCGCGATGGCCGACTGACGAGCGTCCTGCGGCGCGCCGGGCAACGGGAGCGCCGCCGGCTCGACGAGGATCGTTGCTCGCCCGCCCCGTGTGACGAGCGCGTCCAGCCGACCGCCGGAGAGCGGAAAGCGGAGTGCATCGCGGACGGCTGCCTCCACGTCGACGACCCGCCCGGGCGGGGAGGGCGGACGAAGGACGACGTCGTCGTCGCTCGTCGGAACGAGGACGACACGCGACCCCGAAAGCAGCGGAACGCGACGCACGGCTGCTATCCAACCAGGCCATAGAGTTGTCTCATGCCGAAGACGCTCACCGGCGAGGAGCTGCAGCTGGACGACGGGCCGGCGCATGAGTCCGAGCTCTTCCTCGTCGACGGGAACAACCTCGCGTATCGAGGATTCTTCGCCCTTCCCGAGGAGCTCCAGACGACCGACGGGCAGCCGACCAATGCGTTGCTCGGCTTCACGAACATGCTCTTCAAGCTTCTGTCGGACTACACGCCGAGGGGCGTCGCGGTCGCATGGGACACCCGCCCGGTGCACCGAACGGAGATCTCGGCCGAGTACAAATCGGAGCGCCGGCCGATGCCGGATCTCCTGCGCGAGCAGTTCCCGCACTTTCGCCCGATCGTCGAGGCGTTCGGCTATCGGAACCTCGAGTTCGAGGGCTGGGAGGCGGACGACGTGATCGCGACGCTGGCGACGCGTGCGGATGAGGCGGGCATCAGGACGTGCGTCGTGTCCACCGACCGCGATGCTTTCCAGCTCGTCTCGGAGAACGTGTGCCTGATGATGACGCCGCGCGGGGTCGCCGACGTCCACGTCTACACGCCCGAGCGGGTCGAGCTGCGCTACGGCGTCCGGCCCGATCAGGTGCCGGACTTCATCGGCCTGAAGGGGGACACGAGCGACAACATCCCGGGCGTGCCGGGCATCGGGGACAAGACCGCAGGACAGCTCATCGCGCAGTACGGCTCGGTGGAGAGCGTGCTCGAGCATGCGGGCGAGCTGTCGCCTGCACGCTCGCGATCGCTCATCGAGCACGCCGAGCAGGCGCGGGCATCGAAGCTTCTGGCGACGATGCGTCGCGACCTGGAGCTCGACATCGACCTGGGCGACGTGGTCTCGCGCCCGCCGGATCGCTCGCAGCTCAAGGAGATCTTCCGCCGCTTCGAGTTCCGCGCGCTGCTCGGTCGCATCGACACGCTCGACGACGCGCTTCCCGCAGCCGAGCGTCCGAAGGCGGAGTCGCAGTCGGTGGCGTGGCGCGAGGGAGAGCTGCCGAAGCTGCGCGGCGGCGCGAACGACAGAGCCGGCCTGGCGGCCGACGCGGACCGTGTGGCCGTCGCCACCGGCAGCGAGGTGATCGTCGCTGCCCGTCCTAGTAACAGTCTGTTACAAGGCGACGCCGTCGCCGTGCACGACGCGAAGGCTCTGCGGGTCAGCGCGGCCGACGACACGCTGATTGCCGCGTATCTGATCGACCCCGGGCGCGCGGAGTACCTGCTCGACGACCTCGCTGCGGAGTACGGCTTCGAGCTCGAGCCGGAGCCTGTGACCGAGGACGAGACCGCGACTCTCGTGCGTCACGCGGAGGCGACGCGCCGGCTCGCTCCCCTGTTGCGCGGCAAGGTGCGCGAGCGCGGCCTCGAGCGACTCTACGACGAGATCGAGCTTCCGCTCTCGGGCGTGCTCGCCGCGATGGAAGACGCGGGAGTCCGCATCGACACGTACCGCATGGGCGAGATCACCGCCCGGCTCTCCGACCGGGTCGAGGAGCTCGAAGCCCGCGCGTACGAGCTAGCCGGCGAGGAGTTCGTCATCGGCTCGCCGGTGCAGCTCGGGCGCATCCTCTTCGAGAAGCTCGAGCTGACTCCCGGCCGCAAGGGCAAGACCGGCTATTCGACCGACGGCAAGGTCCTGCGCGCGATCCGGGCCGATCACGAGATCGTCCCCGTGGTCGAGGAGTGGCGCGAGCTGACCAAGCTCGTGAACACCTATCTCGGCCCGCTGCCGACGCTGATCGGCGAGGACGGGCGGCTGCACACGACGATCAACCAGCACGTCGCAGCGACCGGGCGGCTGTCGACCTCGAGCCCCAACCTGCAGGCGATCCCGATTCGCACCGAGCTCGGGCGCGAGATCCGCTCGGCGTTCGTCGCCGAGACCGGCCACCGATTGCTTTCGGCCGACTACTCGCAGATCGAGCTTCGCATTCTTGCCCACGTCTCCGGCGAGCCGAAGCTGCGGGAGGCCTTCCTTCGCGGCGAGGATATCCACACCGCGACTGCCGCAGAAGTGCTCGGCAAGGATCCGGCGACGCTGACGAAGAACGAGCGGGCCGTAGCCAAGATGATCAACTTCGGGATCGTCTACGGGATCTCGGCCTTCGGCCTCTCCGAGAATCTGGACATCCCGAAGGAGCAGGCGCAGGCGTACATCGACGCATACCTCGCACGCTTTCCACAGGTGCAGGCATTCATCGCGCGCACGATCACGCAGGCCGGCGAGGACGGATACGCGACCAGCCTGCTCGGGCGTCGCCGGCCGGTTCCCGAGCTCCGCGCGTCGAACCGCCAGACGCGCGGCTTCGGCGAGCGCGTCGCCGTCAACTTCGTCATGCAGGGCTCGAACGCGGACATCATCAAGGTCGCGATGGTCGCGATCCACTCGCGCCTTCGCGCAGAAGGGAGAGGGGCGCGACTCGTCCTCCAGGTGCACGACGAGCTCCTGCTCGAGGTGCCCGAGACGGAAGTCTCGGCCGTGCGCGAGCTCGTGCGCGAGGAGATGGTCGCCGCGTACCCGCTCGACCCGCCGCTTGCCGTGGACGTGGGTGTGGGCGACGACTGGGCGGAGGCGAAGTCCTGAGCGACAGCGCCCGCGCAGGCTTGAAAACGGCCTGACCTGGCTATACTCCGCGATCCGATGGTGAACGACACGGTCGATAAGCCGACAGCGGTCGAGGAAGGAGTCTGGATCACGGGCCCCGACGGGGAGCTCGTGCCCGACTACGAATCGTCCTTTCCCGAGATCAACGAGGGCGAGGTCGTCCACGGCACGGTCGTGCGCGTGGACAAGGACGAGGTGCTCGTGGACATCGGTTACAAGTCCGAGGGCGTCATCCCCGTCGCCGAGCTCACCATCCGACGCTCGGTCAACCCGGCCGACGAGGTCGCGCTCGGCGAGGAGATCGATGCGCTCGTCCTGACCAAGGAAGACGCAGAAGGCCGGCTCATCCTCTCCAAGAAGCGGGCACGCTTCGAGCTCGCCTGGAAGAAGATCGAGACCGCCGCCGAGTCCGGCGAAGCCGTCGTCGGGAAGGTCATCGAGGTCGTCAAGGGCGGGCTGATCCTCGACCTCGGCGTGCGTGGCTTCCTCCCTGCGTCGCTCGTCGACATCCGCCGCGTGCAAGACCTCGACGAGTTCATGGCGCGCGAGCTTCGCTGCAAGGTCATCGAGCTCAACCGCTCCCGCAACAACGTCGTGCTCTCCCGCCGCGCCGTCCTCGAGGACGAGCGCAAGGAGATGCGCCAGGCGATCCTCGATCGCTTGAGCCCCGGCGACGTGATCGAGGGCCAGATCTCGAACATCGTCGACTTCGGGGCATTCGTCGATCTCGACGGCATGGACGGGTTGATCCACATCTCCGAGCTCTCCTGGAGCCACGTCAACCATCCGTCGGAGGTGCTCGACATCGGCCAGACGGTGCAAGTGAAGGTGCTCGACATCGACCGCGACCGTCAGCGAATCTCGCTCGGGCTCAAGCAGACGCAGAGCGATCCGTGGCAGCAGGTGCTCGACTCGTATCGCGAGGAGGACGTCGTCGAGGGCCGCGTGGCGAAGGTCGTCACGTTCGGCGCCTTCGTCGAGATTCTCCCCGGCGTCGAAGGGCTCGTGCATATCTCCGAGCTCGCGGCGCACCACGTCGAGAACCCGCGCGAGGTCGTCTCCCAGGGTCAGGCCGTGAACGTTCGCATTCTCGAGATCGACGGCGACCGGCGTCGGCTCTCGCTCTCGCTGAAGCGCGTCGAGGAGGGCGATCAGCCCGTGCCCCGCGCCGACGGGGCCGAATCCGTGCACGAGACGCCGAACTTGGTCCTGTCCGAGGAAGCGTTTCCCGCAGGCGCGGGTGGTGTCGTGACAGACGAGGAGGGCGACGTTTCCGAGCCGGAGAGCGAGGCCGCGACCGAGGGCGACGCGGGGATCGAGATCGAGTCCGAGGCCGTCGCCGAGCCCGAGATTGGCATCGAGCCCGAGATCGGCGTCGAGCCCGACGCAGACGTCGAGCCGGAGATCCCCACAGAGATTGCGCCAGAAGCTTCCGCCGAGCCACTCGACGAGGTCGAAGCTGCCGGCGAGCCCGTCGCCGACCCGAGCACAGCGCCGGACGAGGAGCCCGAGGCAGGGTCCGAGCTCGACGAAGAGCCGACCGCCTAAGTCGTTGCAGCCTCCGATCGCGGTCGCGATCACCGGCAGCATCGGCGCCGGTAAGAGCTCTGCGCTCCAGAGCTTTCGCCGCCATGGAGCCGCGACCGTCTCGAGCGACGAGATCGTCCATCACCTCCTTGCCACCGATCCCGAGGTCAAGCGCGCGCTCGTCGAGCGTCTCGGAGACGAGATCCTCGGCGAGGACGGCGCCCCCGATCGCGAGCGGATCGCACTGCGCGTGTTCAAGGATCGTGAGGCGCTCGAGTTCCTGGAAGGGTTGCTGCACCCCCTCGTCTCGCGCGAGTACCTCGCGTGGCGTGAGCAGCTCGCTGAGCTGCCCACGCCGCCTCGGGTCTGCGTGACCGAGGTGCCGCTGCTCTACGAGGTGGGCGCCGAGACGCGCTTCGACAAGGTCGTCGTCCTCACCGCGCCGGCGAAGCTGCGCGAGGCCCGTCGCGGCGGCCGCAAGGACGATCGCGAAGCGCGGCTCCTGCCCGACAAGGAGAAGGCGAAGCGCGGCGACTTCGTCTACGTCAACACGGGCACGCCAGAGGAGCTCGACGCCTGGGTTGCCGGCGTGATGGCGAACCTGACTGCTCCAGCTTCGCCAGAAGCCGCGCCGGGGTACTCCAAGTAACACGTTGTAACTTGGCGTAGTGCTCGTCTCGACGACCGGCCCTCCGTGCGGCTTCTGACCCTTGCAGCGCCGTCGCCGTCCTCGCGATCGCCGGTGTCGTCGCCTGGATCACGAAAGCCGAGCCCGACGTCTACCTGCGCGCGCGCTACCCGCTCGAGTTCGAGCACATCCTGCGCGGCCACGCGTCGAACCACGACCTCGACCCCGCGCTCCTGGCCGCGGTCGTCTACGTCGAGAGCAGGTTCGATCCCCGGGCCGAATCGGCGGCGGGGGCGGTCGGGTTGATGCAGCTCCTGCCGGACACCGCGAAGGGGATCGCGCTGCGCACCGGCGGCGAGCGGTTCGTCGTTGACGATCTCCGCGATCCCGAGATCAACGTCCGTTACGGCTCGTGGTACCTCGACCATCTCCGGGGACGCTACGACGACACGAGGCTCATGCTCGCCGCCTACCACGCCGGCCAGGGCAACGTGGATCGCTGGCGGGCCGACGGAGCCGGAATCGCGTTCCCCGAGACCCGAAGCTACGTCGCAGACGTGCTGCGCATCAGGGACGTGTACGCGGATGCGTACCGGTCGGAGCTCGGCCTGTGACCGCCGAGCGAACGAACTCGATCAAGGCGTCGACGTTCCGGATCGGCTCGCCGGTGCCGAGCTGGACTGCCACTCCGTTCGCGACCAGGCCGATGAAGCCTGCGATCTGCTCAGGCGGGGCATCCGCTCGCAGCGCGCCGCGCTCCTGCTCGGCGTGGACGTGCTCGAGGAGTGGGGGAGCGAGCGACTCCTGCGTGCGCGCTTCGTAGCGCCGCCTGAACGCCGGGTCGGTGCGGATCTTCCGGCCCATCTCCATGTACACACCGATCCAGTCCGGGTCTTCGTGGACGACCTCCCGTAGCGTCGGCTCCCAGCCCTTCTCGATCCAGAGCTGGACGAGCCGTTCGTTGTCTCGCGCCGCGAGCTCCAGGAAGAGATCCTCCTTCGAGCCGAAGTAGTTGAAGATCGCGCCCCGGGAGAGACCTGTCGCGTCTTCCAGGCGCACCACCGTGGCGCGCTCGTAGCCGTGCTCGGCGAAGCAGCGGCGAGCAGCGGCGAGGATCTGCTCGCGCCGCTCTGTCCTGCGCTCGTCGGAGATCTTCGGCATCATCCCACTTTACAAAACCGTACGGACGTTTTATATTACCGCGATGGAAAGCACGGTGAAGAGCCGAGCGGTCGGCGGGTTGGTCGCGGCCGAGCTCGTCTCCGTCCTCGGAACACGGATGACGTTTCTCGCGCTTCCGTGGTTCGTGCTGGTCACGACGGGCTCGCCGGGGAAGATGAGCCTCGTCCTCGCCGCCGAGATCGCGCCGATGGCGGTTCTCGGAATACCGAGCGGCATGCTCGTCCAGCGCATCGGGGCACGCTCGACGATGTTGCTCGCCGACTTCGCGCGCGCACCGATTCTCGCCTCGATTCCGCTCCTCCACGCCACCGGGCACCTGAGCTTCCCGCTCCTGCTCGGGCTCGTCGCCCTCCTCGGCTGCTTCATGCCGCCGTACTACGCCTCCCAGCGCACGATCCTGCCGGAGCTCGTGGGGGAGGACGAGCGGCTGATGTCGCAGGGAAACAGCCTGATCGAGGGCGGCGCCGCGTTCTCGGCTCTGATCGGACCAGCTCTTGCCGGCCTGCTGATCCCCGTCATCGGTGCGCCGAACGTCCTGTATGTGGACGCGGCGACCTATTTCATCGCGTTCCTGCTCGTCGCGGTTTTCGTTCCTCGGCGCAAGTCGGTCGTCGACGCGGTGCGCCCGAAGGTCCTGGCCGGGGTGCGCTTCCTGCTCGGTGACAAGCTGCTCGGCCCGATCGCCGGCGTGGTCGTCTCCTTCGGCTTCTTCATGCCGGGAATGTCGGCCGGGCTTCCCGTCTATGCGTACGAGGCCTTCGACGGGAGCGCGCGCATCGCAGGCCTGTTCTATGCCGCTCTCGGCGCCGGCGCTCTCGTGGGGAGCCTGGTTGCGGTGGTAGCGGTTCGAAAGATGGCGCCGCTACGCCTCTCGGGGCTCGCCATGCTCGCCTTCGTCGTCCCGCTGTGGGTGCTGCCGTTCCTGCCCCCGTGGCCGGTCGTTTTCGTCGCGCTCTTCTTGGCGATGTTCTGCACGCCGCTGATCAACGGCCCGCTCATCGCAGTGTTGACGGCTCGCACACCGGGTCAGCTGCGGGCGATGGTCATCACCGCGGTGATCACGATCAACACCCTCGCGGCTCCGCTCGGCTTCATCGCCGCCGGGCTGGTCATCGAGCGCTGGGGGATCGTTCCGCTCTTCACGACGGTCGTCGCGGGTGTGACTGCGATGGCGGCCGTGTACGGGGCGATCGTCCTACGTCATCGCGACGTCGACACGCTCGGAGAGCCGGCGACCGTCTAGTAGGAGGGCTTGGCGAAACGTGGTCTGAGCCGCAGGGCAACGTTCCGCCAAACCCTCCTAGCGGCGGACGAAAACGGCGCGGGCGCTCGTCGCGCTCGTCATCGGGACGGAGCACACGCCCTTCCCACGACACGCGCCACTCCACTGCTTGAAGCGCCATCCTTTCGCCGGCGCGGGCGTCAGCCGCGTCGTCTCGTACGAGGGGACGAGCGCGGAACAACGTGTGGGGCAGGCGATGCCGGGCCGGGAGCTTCGCACGGTGCCTCGGCCGGAGACCGCAACCGTCAGCCGGTACGCCGCGGGAGCGAAGACCGCCGACACGCTACGCCCGGGCTCGACGACGACCTTGCACGTCGACCGGCCGGAACAGCTCGCGCCCCAGTTGACGAGCTTCGTGCCTGCCGTGGGCGTCGCACTCAGCTCGATCGCCGTGCCTGCGCTCCAGGTCGTCGTGCAGCTCTGGCTGCAATGGAGACCTGGGACGTCCGCCGTGACGGAGCCCGATCCCGAGACGGTGAGCGCGAACGGCACCTGGCGGTCGAGCTGGACGAGCCACGGTGAATCCTGGGTATCGAACCACGCTCCCGCGTGTCCGTAGTAGTCGTCCCGTCCCGAATCGAGCGTGAGCCCGGTGATTGGCGTCTCGTCCCCGAACGGAAACATCAGGTCGTACGGGTTGTCGCAGGTGTGCCCGTCGTCGGGCTCCGGACAGTTGTTCGGGGCGCTGCTCGAGACCGCTCCGAGCGCGTGCACGAGCTCGTGCGCGGCCGTGGTGTTCCACGGAACCCCCGGACATGCCTGCACGTACACGACTGCGAACCCGAGACCGGACGAGCTGCTTCCGCCCTGGCCGCAGATGTCCGGCTCCACGGGCCCGTCGTAATACACGAGGTACTTGGTGTGGCGTGAGCCGAATCCGCGCATCATCAGCGAGCTGGTGATCGCGTTGAAACGGGCGTCGACCGAGGACAGCTGGGAGCTCGACTGCGTGAGCCGGAACAGCGTCAGGTCGAGCTGCGACCCGCAGGAGAACGGGGCGAGGTCGTTCCGCGGAGTCCGAAGCGGATCCTGCCCGCGCCACCACGCGTCGATCGACTCCGCGTCGCCCTGCATGAGGCTTCCGTAGGAGCTGAACCGATCCGGCCCGTCCGAGGGGATCGCGTACACCCAGTGCACCGGACTCCCGGCGACCGCGTTCGGCGCGAGGTCGGCCTGAGTGGGCGTGCCGCACCAGGTGGCGGCTGTCCGGGCCGGCACTCGGGCCGACGGGGATGACGACGCGAGCGTTCGCGCGTGCTCGCGGGTGAGGTCGTGGACGCTGAAGCGAGCGTCGATCTCGCTCGCGGCGCCGCCTGCCCCGCCGACCGCGAGGCAAAGCAAGAGCATCGCGACCCGCAGCGCCATTCCCCGCAGTCTCGGGACTTCACCGTTCACGTCAACCCCCTCGAGTGGATCCAGTCAGGGAACGAGCGCACGAACCACGAGCCGACCGTAGCTGCCCCGCTCCATCGGGCGCAGGACAAGCGAATCCGAAGGTCGAAGCGGCGGCGGGCACATGCCCGCCGCCGCTCACTGGCGCAATCCGACGAGCCTTGTCGGGACGACCCTTCACGACGGCTTCCTACCTCAGGCACACCGCATCGAGAGGACCGGACTGACTCGCCGGGGCGTTCTGGGACACGTCGATGAACGTCTTCCAGCCCGACAGGTCGGGCGTCGGCCGAGTGTCCAGGAGTGGGCGTATCCGTTCGGATCCTCCCAGCCTCCCCCGACCGCCTTCTGGCCCGCATCGCAGGTCACCGTGAAGTCGGCGGCTGCGGCGAAGGCGACCTCGTCGGGGAAGAAGCTCGAATCGACGATCTGCCAGCCGGAGCCGGATGCGCCCGCTCCTCGCTCGTCCAGGAGGCGATACGTCTCCGCCCAAGCCTCGCCCGGGTTCAAGGCGTAGTTGCCGCCCTCGTCGCCGGGGAACGCCGTTCCGCCCGCAGCGCGCGCGCACACACTCTCGACCGAGGCCCAGTGCTTCGGACCCCAGCCGATCGCCTGCCAGGGCGCGTTCACCCGGTGAAAGGCGATGTGATGACCGTATTCGTGCCGGACGACCTCGGCAGCCGTGACGCCGAACACCGTCTCGCCCATCGAGACCATCCGGTTCGCCCCGTAGCAGCCGAGTGCGTGCTCGCCACAGATCTCTTGCATCTCCGCGAACGTCCCGATGTAGGCGGTGAGGGCCGAAAGCTCGGGGCCATGCATGAGTCCGGCGAGAAAGTCCGCCCAGCTCTGCGCGGTACCGAGGTCCGGCGGAAGAGCACTCGAGACGAACACGTTGACCAGCTCGCCTGTTTGCGCCTTGGTAACCCCTCCGGTCCAGCTTGCCGCGCTCCGGGCGAGGCTCTGCGTCGACACGGTCGCGGCGGGTGGATGGATGGCGCGACCGACGAGCGAAGCTTGACTACTGCTTACCGACTCGCGCCCGCCGGCGCCCCCGACCATCAGCAACGCGAGCACCCAGCAGAGAGCGGCGGCGGGTAGTCGCCCGCCACCGCTCGCTCGCGCGATCCTACGAGTCATGTCGAGTAGACCCGTCACCACGCCTTTTTCACTTCAAGCACACCGCGTACACCGAGCCTGACTGCGTCCCCGGAGCATTCGAGCTCAGGTTGAAGTACGTCTTCCAACCGGTCAGGTCGGGCGTCGGCCGGCTGTCCCACGCATGCGCGTAACCGCCCGGATCCTCCCAGCCTCCGCCGACTGCCTTCTGACCTGCGTCACAGGTCACTGTCACGTCAGCGAATCCGGCGGGCGCAAGGGACCACGTGCCGGACTTGATGGCCACGAGCCCCGCAGCCGTGCTGGCAGGCCCAGGGGCCTGAGACGCCTGCGAGACGAGCTGCGCGGCGCTCTGCCCGCCGACCTTCTTCGCGTTGTCCGCGACGAGCGCCCGCTTGGCGAGCGGAACCGCTGCCGTCACGACCGCGCCGGCCGTGCCTCCGAGCGCGACGAAGAGCGCGACGGTGGCGACAACGAGAGCCGGGCTCGGCCGCTTGATCTGGCGTCGATTCATGTCGAACCTCCTTCCTCGCCGGTCAGCGACCGGCGCGCTAGTGGTGTGGCTGAAGCGTGTGCCTGCGCGCTCAAGAAACGCTCAAGGCGACGGGCCGCCTGTTTGCGGCCCGTCGACCTCTCCCCAGCGTG
This sequence comes from uncultured Actinomycetes bacterium, assembly GCA_963850485.1. Lineage (GTDB taxonomy): Bacteria > Actinomycetota > Thermoleophilia > Gaiellales > Gaiellaceae > GMQP-bins7. Next base: position 23,292 of record CAWKLR010000004.1, read on the forward strand.
TGGCGTCAGCCGATGCGGAAGGCGAACGGCTTGGCGACGGCCGGCGCATCCTCGGCGGAAACCGTGAGCGAGCCGCGAAGCAGCTTGCCCTTCGCACGCTTCGGAATCCGCAGCGAGCAGCGGGCCGACCCGTTCGCGACGCGTCCGACTGCGGCGATCGCCACGGTTCCCACCTTGGCCTTGCAAGCGACTGCCCCGGATGCGAACGTCTGTCCGTCGCTCCGAGCCACCGGCGCAGTGATCGTGAAGCGCTTCCCTGCGACCGGCTTGCTCGCGATCGCTGCTGGTCGACCGATGGTCAGCGCGATCGGGATCAACGAGTACTCGAAGAACGGCGCCCCGTCAGGCGCGAAGTCCGAATCGTTCGGGGTCGCGTCGTTTTCGTCGTCGCGCTCTGCTTCGACGAGGAACGCGAACTTCTCGGCGCTCCCGAGATCGCTCCGGTTGATGCTCGCCGTCAATACTCCGTTCGCGTAGCTTGTCGCAAGCGTCGAGGTGAAGTCGAAGGAGATGAAGTTGCCGCTGACGTGGATGACGAAGCCGGCGCCGTACCGCGCGTCATGGCTGAAGAAGTGATCGGCGCCGAGCCCACGCATCGGCAATCACCGTGGCCGGGTTCCGGTCCGAGTCGACGTACACGTAGACCGTCGCGTCCGGCGCGAGTACGGGTTGATTCGGTGGTCGCGGTGAACGTGATCGTGCTTGCGGCGTCGTGCGCTGCGCGAACGCCTGTCACGTCCGGGGCTGTCCCGAGTCGCCTGCCGGGTCGGTGTAGGAGCGGTCGGCGAGGGCTCCGGCACGGCGAGTAGGGCGAGCAGGCCGAAGAGCGCCGACGTGAGAGCGATCCGGTTCGCATGTCCTCCTCCTTTTCGGCTGATGCTCGACCGACCCGCTCAAGAAACGCTCAATGCCTGACCGCTCGACGAATTCGATCGATCTGTCGCTCGAGAGGACGAGCTTTCCCTCCACGTACCAGCGCCCGGAGAAGCGATGCCAGCCGGCCGGAAGACCGGCGCCGAAAACGGCGACGCTCAGCTTCTGGACGGCGCGTCCGTTCTCGATCTCGAGGTCGGTCGCGAGCCGAACGAACTTCCCGTCGACCGCGAGCTCGAATCTCGTTTCGGGATCCAGCTCGTCCCAGCCTTTCCGAGCGTCGTCGCCGGGTTCGGGGACGAAGGCAGATCCGATCCAGAACGGTGCGTCTGCGGGGAAGACCGAGGGCGATGCCGAGCCCGGGAAGATGCTGAGCGGCACGCCGTTCGACGGAACACCGGGTGGGGCGGGTGGTGCGACGACGACCGCAGCCATGCGCGTCTCCTTTGTCGGTCTCTCGAGTGGGTGAAGGGTCGACGCGAGCGCTCAAGAACCGCTCAATGCGCACCGACGCGTCTAGCCAGAGCTTGCGCTTCGCGACACGAAGTGTTGAGATGGGAGAAGTGAGCCGGGAGGGCGCCCCGCAGCTCGACGTCAGGCTTCTTGGTCCCTGTGAGGTGTCGAGGCAGGGAGAGGGAGTCGCACTCGGCGGCCCCAAGCCGCGGGCGCTCTTGGCAGCACTGGCGCTCGACCCTCGCCGCGTCGTCTCCGTCGATCAGCTGGTCGAGATCCTCTGGCCGGGCGAGCCTCCAGACACGGCCGCGCATGCGGTACAGGTGTACGTCTCGCAGCTCCGGAAGGTGCTCGGGGCGGAGACGATCGCCAGGCGCGCGCCCGGCTACGTGCTCGAGCTCGATCCGTTGAGAGTGGACGTGCACCGCTTCGCGCGGCTCGCAGACGAAGGCCGGCAGAGCCTGGCCGCCGGGGATGCAGCGGGTGCGGCGACGGCTCTGCGCGAGGCGCTTGCGCTCTGGCGCGGGCCGGCGCTCGCCGACTTCACGTACGAGCCCTTCGCGCAGACGGAGATCGCGCGGCTCGAGGAGCTTCGGCTCGTGGCGCTGGAGGAACGAATCGACGCCGATCTCGCGCTCGGCCGCCACGTCGAGCTCGTGGCCGAGCTGGAGGCCGTCGTCGACTCGCAGCCGTTGCGCGAGCGGCCGCGCGCGCAACTCATGCTCGCGCTCTACCGCTCGAGCCGGCAGGCGGACGCGCTCGGGGCTTACCGCGCCGCCCGCGACACCCTGGTCGAGGAGCTCGGAGTGGAGCCGGGGCCCCGCGCTCAAGGAGCTCGAGGCCGCGATCCTGCGCCAGGACGAGTCGCTGCCTTCCCGACGTGGAAGCGCCGGTGCCGGCAATGCAGTTCCGCCGGCTGGCGACGATCCTCTTCTGCGACGTCGTCGAGTCGATGGCGCTGGCGGACACGCTGGACGCCGAGGCGCTCGGCCAGGTCCTGCGCCTGTACTTCGACACGGTCTCCGCCGCGCTGATGCGTCACGGAGGCACGGTCGAGAAGTTCGCCGGGGACGCGGTCATGGCCGCGTTCGGCGTGCCCGTGTCGCACGAGGACGACGCGTTGCGTGCCGCTCGGGCCGCGTTCGAGATCCAGGCCGGAGTGGCGGCTCTCGGCGAGCGGCTCGCAGCCGAGCACGGCATCGGGCTCGAAGTCAGAGTCGGGATCGCCGCGGGCGAGGTGGTCGCGACGCCGACCGACACGCGGCAGCGCTTCGTCGCGGGCGACGCCGTCGGGGTCGCCGCCCGGCTCCAGCAGACAGCCGCTCCGGGCGAGATCGTGGTCGGTGAGATCGTCGCGCGCCTGATCGATCACGCTGCGCGGCTCGAGCCGCTCGGCGAGCTCGACGTCAAGACGAGAAAGGCGCCGATCCGGATGTTCCGCCTCGCCGAGCTCACTCCGCTGACGACCGCGTTCGAGACGCGGGCAGACGCGCCGCTCGTCGGCCGCAAGCGCGAGCTTGCAGCTCTCCGCAAGGTATTGAAGCGAGCCGTCGACGACAAGGCGGTCCGAGCCACCGTCGTCGTCGGTCCGCCGGGCGTCGGCAAGTCGCGCCTCGCCGCGGAGCTCACGCGGCGTGCGAAGAGCGTCACGACGCTCTGGGGTCGCTGTCTCTCGTACGGCGACGGCATCACGTACTGGCCGCTCCGCGAGGCTCTCGAGCAGGCGGCAGAGAGCGCCGAGCGCGACGCGGTCCTCGCCGCGCTCGACGCCGAGACGCCGCCTCCGGCGCCCGAGCTGGCCTGGCTTTTCCGCCGGTTCTGCGAAACGAGTCGCGCGGGAGCGGCCGCTGGTCCTGGTCTTCGACGACGTCCACTGGGCGGAGCCGACCTTCCTCGAGCTCGTCGAGCACCTCGTGGACAAGGGGACGGGTCCGATCGCAATCCTCTGCCTTGCGCGTGACGAGCTCCTCGAAGACCGGCCCGCGTTCCTCGAAGGACGGGCCAACACCGATCGCGTCCTGCTCGACGCCCTGTCCGCGGAGGAGACGGATGCACTGCTCGAAGGTCTCGGCGGGGGAACTCTGGAGTCGGACCAGCGAGCGCGGATCGTCGAAACGGCGGAGGGCAACCCGCTCTTCCTCGAGCAGCTCCTCTCGCTCGGACTGGAGGGCGGACTCACGGAACGCGCGCTGCCCGAGACGGTCCAGGCGCTGCTCGCCGCCCGTCTCGACCGGCTCGGCCCCGGGGAGCGAGCGGTCCTCGAGCGCGGCGCCGTTGTGGGGAAGGAGTTCACGGCTGACGACGTGATCGCGCTGCTCGACCCGAGTGCGGCACCGACCGCGGAGGCGCACCTTCAGACGCTCGTGGGCCGCGGGTTCGTGCGGGCGCGGGCGGACCGCCGAGTTTGGGTTCCGCCACGTCCTCGTCCAGGAGTCGGTCTATCGATCGGCGCCCAAGCGTCTGCGAGCCGAGCTGCACGAGCGCTACGCAGACCGGATCGACACGACCCTGCCCGACATCGCCGAGCTCGACGAGTTCGTCGGGTACCACCTCGAGCGCGCGTACCGGTTACGGACCGAGCTCGGCGAGTCGAACAGGCGCACTGAACGGCTTGCCCAGGACGGGGGCCGCCGGCTGGGCGTCTCGGGCGTCCGGGCGTTGAAGCGCGGAGACATGCACGCCACGAGGACGTTGCTGGAGCGGGCGACGTTTCTCTTGTCCGTCGAGGAGCCGCTTCGGCGCGAGCTTCTGTGTGAGCTCGCGATCGCAGTCCGGGCGCAAGGCGACCCGACTCTTGCCGATACCACGTTGACCACAGCAATACAGGAAGCTCGAACTGTGGGCGATCGCCGGCTTGAGATGCGCGCACGGATCGAACGCGACTACGTTCGCCTACTTCATGATCCAGGGACAACCGCGGACGGACTTCTCGACGACGTCGCCATCGGAGTTCCGATCTTTGAGGCGGTTGGCGATGATCGCTCCCTCGGTCGCGCCTCGCTTCTTGCCGGATTCGTACACGGTGGTCACCGCGGACGGCATCGAAAGTGGGAAGAGGCTGCTGAGCGAGCGCTCGTCCACTACAAGAAGGCCGGTTGGCCCACGTCCACCTGCTTGGGAGAGATCGCCTACGCCCTCTATTACGGCCCTACGCCGGTGGCCGAGGCGATCATTCGCTGCGAAAAGCTCCTTCGAGACGAGGTGACCGACAGCGCCGCTGATGCGAACGTGCGCGTCTACATCGGCGGCCTGCTGGCGCAGAGAGGTGATGTCGACAGCGCGCGTCGTCTCGTTACCTCGGCGACAGCAACCTACGAAGATCTCGGTCAGCGCACGGCGGTGGCCTATTACAGCGGTGCCGTCCACGGTGACATCGAGCTCCTGGCAGGAGACGAGGTGGCCGCGGAACGAGTGCTGAGGGCACTCTGCCTAGAGTTGGAAAGCACCCGTGACTGGAGTCATCTCGCGAGTCGTGCCGGCGACCTCGCGGAGGCATTGTATGTTCAGAACCGCCTCGAGGAGGCTGACGAGTGGACGCGTACCGCCGAGATCCATGCGGCCGTCGACGACGTAGATGCAGGAATGATCTGGCGGCCGGTTCGCGCAAAGATTCTTGCTCGTCGTGACGCCTTCGCCGCTGCAGAGTCGACGGCGCGCGAGGCGGTCGAGCTGGCTGCAACGACTGATGCGACAAGTCGGCACGCTCGGGCCATACGCGATCTGGGGGAAGTCCTTCGGCTCGCCGGCCGGCTCACGGAAGCCGGCTCGGCTTTTCAGCACGCTGAGCAGCTTTACCAGCAGAAGGGCAACCTTCTCGGAGCTGCGCAGGCTCGCGCTCACCAACGCGAACTCGCGTTGATTTGAACGAGCGAAAGGCCGCCACTCGGCGGCCTTTCGTCTTGGCGATGTCATCGGCTCTAGCCGCCGGTCGGGCCGCCGCCGTTCGCCGAGGCGACGAGCGGAGCCGCGAGCGCGAGCAGGCCGACTGCCAGCACGACGAGCGTGCGGTGCATGCGCTTGACCTGGTGCATCGTGTCCCTCCTTTCCGGGTGATCGAGTTCCTGCCGATCACGCTCGGGGAGGGCGCTAATCGCGCGACCACAATTCGCCAACGAAGCGCTAACTGAAACCGTGTGACGACGTGCAATTTCGCCCGCGCCGGATCAGAAAGATTTCCCAGAGCGATTTCGGCGCCGCAGCGCCGAAATCGCTCGAGATCACCGCACCGGGCGGCTCAGTGGAGATACTTGCCGGACGCGAGCGAGCTCTTGTGGAGAGTCGATGCCTGGCGTCTCGGCGGCTCGAATCGAGACGAGCTCGGGCAGCCACATCGGCTCACAGTTCTCGGTCCGGAAAGCGTCCACGGCCGCGAGGTACCGCGTGACCTCGACGATCAGCGCTTCGGAGTCGATGTGTCCTTGCTCGTTCATGGAGGGAGGCTCGCGCAAGCCGCTCAAGATCGGCTCAAGCGCGGTCGAGGGCCTCACCTCGACCAGCGCTGCCATTCGTCGGACCCCTGAGCGGCGACGTTGTCGCCCCAGATCACGCTTCGGTTGAGCCCGCTGAGGTCGAACCACTCGGGCTGCGGGTTCGACCCGTCCGCCATCTCGTAGGTCTGAACGCTGGTGCCCACGTGAGCGAAGCCGTAGCCATGGGCACGCTTCTCGCATGCCTCTTGCTTGCTGCGCACCTCCCCGGGCGCCCAGCGGTTGTCGCGGGGCAGGATCTGCAGCAGCACCGCGTAGCGGCTGAGCGGGACCCAGTTGACGTCGTAGAGCCACGCCTCGGTGGAGATCCCGGCCTCGTCCATGCCGGCACGATCGAGCTTGCGTGCAACTTCCTCGGGTGTGATCAGCCCACCGAGGCCGGCGGGCTTGATCTCCGTCTCGACGTTGACGATCGGCCGGGTCGTCTCCCAGGCCTTCGCAGCGTCGAGCAGCACTTCGAGCTTGCGCAGGCAGTCCTCGCGCGTCTCTCCCAGATGCGGATGGCCGAGGCGTGCCCACGGAACGACCTCCAGCCCGGCGGCCTCGGCGCGCGACCGCAGGTCGCTCCAGCGGCGAGGCTCGTGGTCGCCGACGTTCAGCGCGACCCAGTCGAAGCCGGCGTCGCGCATCGCGGCGAAGTCCCAGGCAGCCCCGTCCGGCTGGTTCAGGAGAGCGCCGCGGTGTGAGGTCAGATAGGGCGCCTCGGTCGTCGGGGCAGCGGGCGGGGCGCTCGGATCGGCGCCGTTGACGCCGAAAGGAACCGCCGCCGTGGGTCGCAGCGACGAAAGATCGAGTGGAGGCGGCGGAAGAGTGGCCGCGCTGGACGTTGCGGTCGACGCTCCCGCGGCGAGCACGAGAGCCGAAGCGCAGAGGACGGAGATGCGACGCCGTGCGCCAGCTGCTGAGGTGATCCAGTTGGTAGCCATGGGGCCACCGTCGCTCTGGCCCCAAATCGGTCGCCAACGGCCGACTCACCGCTCGCTAACGGTGTCGAAGCCGTGTTCAGCCTCGGGGGTCTTTGAGCCGTTATTGAGCGCATCCGCGTCTGATCAACCCGCCGAGCGATTGCCAGAGGAGGGAGACCTCTTTTCAACTGCGTCTGGCGCCGATAACAGAACCGAGGTTCCATGAACGAGGTCGCCAGTGAGACTTGAGTTTCGTCTTTTGGGCCCGCTCGAGGTCGAGGGCGAGTCCGGTCCGCTCGCGCTCGGCGGTCAGAAGCAGCGGGCGCTGCTCGCAGCGCTTCTGCTGGAGGCGGGACGCGTCGTCGCGACCGACCGACTCGTCGATCTGCTCTGGGGTGAAGAGGCACCGAAGACCGCGACGACCTCGCTTCAGAACTCGATCTCGCGGTTACGGCGCGAGCTCGGGGCGGACGTGCTCGAGACTCGGGCGCCGGGCTACGTCCTCCGGGTTGCGCCCGAGCAGATCGACGCGAGGCGGTTCGAGCTCGCGCTGCGAGACGCGCGCCGGGCCGGAGCAGAAGAACGGCGCGAGCTCCTCCAGCGCGCACTCGAGCTCTGGCGCGGGCCTGCGCTCGCCGACTTCGCGTTCGAGCAGTTCGCGCAGCCCGAGATCCGGAGACTGGAGGAGCTACGGCTCGTCGCGCACGAAGAGCGGATCGAGGCGGATCTCGAGCTCGGGCGGCACGGCGACGTGGTCGGAGAGCTCGAGGCCCTGGTCGGAGCGCACCCGCTCCGCGAGACGCTCCGTCGCCAGCTCATGCTCGCGCTGTACCGCTCCGGCCGGCAGGCGGAAGCGCTCGACGTCTACCAGGACGCACGCAGCGCGCTTCGTCGAGGAGCTCGGCATCGAGCCCGGCCCGGAGCTGAAGCGCCTCCAGTCGGAGATCCTGCGTCACGAGGCTGGCATCGCTGCGCCCGGGGCGGCTCGCGTGGACACCGACGACGATGCCGAGATCCTCGGCGCCCTGCTCGCCGGGCGGGTCGTTCCCGTGCTCGGTCTCGACGGCGTCGGCGATCTCGCCGCGCACCTGGCGAGCGCGTTCTCCGTTCCCGACGACCGACCGGTCGATCTGGCGCGCGTTTCACAGTACGTCGCGACGATGAAAGGCTCGGGCCCGCTCTACGACGAGCTCCATTCACGCTTCGAGGCCGCGGTCGAGCCAACGGCATTGCATCGCTTCCTCGCGCAGCTTCCGGCGCTCCTGCGCGCGCGGGGAGCGCCGCACCAGCTGATCGTGAGCACGAACTACGACCTCGCGCTCGAGCGCGCCTTCGAGGAAGCGGGCGAGGAGGTCGACATCGTCGCCTACGTCGCCACCGGAACGCACCGCGGCCGCTTCTGGCATCGCCCGCCTGGCGAGGCGCCGAGACCGATCGACGTTCCGAACACCTACGCGACCGAGCTCTCGCTCGAGCGGCGCACGATCCTGCTCAAGCTGCACGGCGCTGTCGACCCGCTCCCCGAGCGGGAGTGGGAGAGCTTCGTCATCACCGAGGACGACTACATCGACTACCTCGGACGCTCCGAGCTGACCGCTGTGGTGCCCGTGGCGCTCGCCGCGAAGCTCAGACGGAGCCACTTTCTCTTCCTCGGCTACGAGATGGCCGACTGGAACCTGCGGCTTATCCTCAACCGGATCTGGGGCGAGCGGCCGGTCGCATATCGCTCCTGGGCCGTGCAGAGCTCGCCGAGCCCGCTCGCTCGCGCTTTCTGGCAGCGCTACGACGTCACGCCGCTCGACGTCGAGCCGGAGGCGTACGTGGCCCTTCTGGAAAGGCGGCTTGAAGCGGCATGACCGTGGCCGGGCCGTCGTCGCCCTTCAAGGGCCTGAGCGCGTTCGACGACTCCGAACTGGACGCGCTCCTGTTCTTCGGCCGGGAACGCGAGCGAGAGATCGTCGTTGCCAACCTGATCGCCTCGCGGCTGACAGTGCTCTACGGGCCGAGCGGCGTCGGCAAGTCGTCGCTCTCTGCGTGCAGCGGTCGCGCGTTCGCTGAGAGGACTGCCGGAGGAGCCCCTGGTCGTGGTCTTCTCACGTTGGAGCGACGACCCGGCCGCGCCCCTGGCCGAGGCCGTCGCGGGCGACTCCGACAGAGACGTGTACCTCGTGCTCGACCAGGCCGAGGAGTACTTCCTCTATCACGCGGACGACGCGGGGCCTGGCTCCTTCGCCGAGCTGCTCCCGGCACTTCTTGCGGGTCCCGCGCGGGTGAATGTTCTCGTGTCGCTGCGCGAGGATGCGCTGGCCAAGCTCGATCGCTTCACAGGCCGTATTCCGGGCCTCTTCGCGAACACGCTCAGGCTCGACCGGCTCGATCGCCAGGCTGCGCGCGCGGCGATCATCCGGCCGGTTGAACGCTTCGCCGAGCTGACCGGCCAGGCCGTTGCCGTCGAGCAGGAGCTGGTGGAACGCGTGTTGGACGAGGTCGGAGCCGGACGCATCGATCCTGCGCTCGGAGGACTCGGAGTGATCGAAGGCTCCGAGAACGGTGGCGCACGCATCGAGGCGCCCTACCTCCAGCTCGTCATGCAGCGGCTCTGGGACGAGGAGCGAGCACGCGGCTCGGCCACGCTGCAGCTCGAGACCCTCGGCGAGCTCGGCGGAGCACGGCACATCGTCGAGGAGCATCTCGAGGGCGCGATGGCGGAGCTGGCGCCGGAGCAGAAGGACGTCGCTGCGCGTCTCTTCGACCATCTCGTCACTCCGTCGGGGACGAAGATCGCGCACGAGGTCTCCGATCTCGCCGACTTCGGCCAGGCACCGATCGAGGTCGTGCAGCCCGTACTCGCGACCCTTGCCGCTCGGAGAATCCTGCGTTCGCTCGAGGAGAGCGGAGGTACGCGCTACGAGATCTTCCATGACGTCCTCGCTCAGCCGGTGCTCGCGTGGCGCGCGCAGCATGAATCTGAGCTCGAGCTCAATCAGGAGCGTGAGCGCGCGCAAACGAGACAGCGGCGACTCGTCGGGGCGCTCGCGGTTGGAGTCGTCGCGCTTGCAGTGATGACCGGCGTCACCGCATACGCGCTGACGCAGCGAGACGAGGCCAAGAAGCAGGCAGCAAGTGCCGAGGCGTCACGGTCCGAGGCCGCGAGGCAAGCGCAGCTCGCCGAAGCACAGAAGGCGCTCGCCGAGGAACGCGCGGAGGAAGCAAAAAGTGCCCGGAACAAGGCCGTGGCGAGCGAGGCGGCCGCAAGAGAGGCCGAGGACAACGCCGTGGCGAGCGAGGCGGCGGCGAGGGAAGCCCAGGACGAGGCCGAGAGCGAAAGTGCGCAGGCCGAGGCAGCGGAGAGTGAAGCCGAAGCCCAGGCGGAGCGTGCACAGCAGGAGGCTGAACGGGCCAAGCAAGCGGAGGATCAGGCGATACAGTCGGAAAACCAAGCGGAGAGCGAGGCCGAGAGGGCAAAGACGCAAGAACAGGCGGCCGAGCGAGCGAAGGCCGATGCGGAGCAGGCGGCGCACAGCGCGAGCGCACGCGCCCTCGCCGAGGAGGCCCTCACCCTCTTGTCGACACGACCGGTCGAGTCCCTGCGACTCGCGGTCGAGGCTGGGGAACGGGAGTCGACCCCGCTCGCCGAGCGTGTTCTGCGCTCAGCGCTTACCGCGTCCCGGGTGAGGGCTGTCCTCCCGGGCGGCGGCGGGCCAGTAACTGACGCGTCGTTCAGCCGTGACGGCAGGCGTGTCGTCACCGTCGCCGATCGCGTACGGGTCTTCGACGCTCGGACCGGGTCCCTCGTGCGCGCGCTTCCCGATCCGGCGCGGGTGAACGCTGCTTCATTCAGTCCGGACGGCGGCCGGGTCGCGACCGCCAGTCTGGACGGGACGGCGCGGGTGTGGCCTGTGACAGGCGGGCGGCCGCTTGCGCTCTTGGGCCACTCGAAGTCTGTCGAGGACGCGTCGTTCTCGCGCGACGGTGGTCTCGTCGCCACCGCGAGCATCGACCGCACTGCGCGAGTATGGAGTGCCAGGACCGGCCAGCAGCTCAGCGTTCTCGAGCACGACGGTCCGGTTTTCGGCGTCGAGCTCAGTCCGGACGGGAAGCTCGTCGCGACGGTGAGCAGGGTTGCCAGGACGGGTCGACGGATAGCCCGCCTCTTCGACAGTGCGTCGGGGCAGCCGATTCGGACGTTCGACCAGATCGGAATCACGGCCGCGATCTTCAGTCCGGACGGGAGCATCATCGCGACGACGAGCACCGACGACACGACTCGCATCTGGGATCCTCACGCTCCCGACGCGCGCGCGGTTCTCCGTCAGCCTGACGGCAACGTCATCGGCGCAACCTTCAGCGCAGACGGTACGAAGCTTGCGACTGCGAGCGAGGGGAGCTCCGTCGCCGTCTGGACAGCTGCCACCTGGCAGAGGGACTTCACCATCGTGGGGCTGCTCAACCCGGCAACCGGCGCATCCTTCAGCCCGAACGGCAGGTTCATCGTCGTGTCGAGCCGCGATCGGACCGCTCAGATCTTCAACGGCGACAACGGCCTGCGGCTCGCAATCCTGACCGGGCACGAGGACGGCGTCAATACGGCCTCGTTCGGACCAGGCGGCCGTACGCTCGTGACGGCGAGCGAAGATGGCTCCGCCCGGATCTGGGACCCGGGAACCGAAGACCTCCTGCAGGTCGTCGGCGTGCCCAGCGACGCGGCTATCCGCGGAGCGTCGATGAGTCCCGGTGGCCGGCTTTCCGTCTCCGCCGGCGCGGACGGAACCGCCCGCATCCTCGATGTCACGCGACGCAGACAGCTCGAGGTGCTGCGCCACGACAAGGCAGTGAACGATGCCAACTTCAGCCCCGACGGCAAGCTCGTCGTCACGGCGAGCGACGACGGCAGCGCGCGGATTTGGAAGGTCACCGGCGACTTGCTGCGCGTCCTGCCCAACGAAGGGCGGGTGGTCCGAGCGATCTTCAGCCCGGACGGACGCCTCATCGCGACGGCGAGCGGCGATGTGGTTCGCATCTGGCGGGCGCGCGACGGGAGGCTGCTGCACGTGCTCAGGGGACATGCGGGCCCCGTTCTCGACGTTGCTTTCAGCCCCGACGGGCGCAGGGTCGCATCCGCCGGAGACGCGAGCGACCGGACCGCACGGATCTGGGACGTCGAACACGCCTCGGTTCACATCCTCCGTCACCGCGGCCCCGTCGTACGCGTGACCTTCAGTCCAGACGGCCGCCTGCTGGCGACGGCGAGCGGTGACGAGATGGCTCGACTCTGGCGCGTCGACACCGGGAAGCTGCAAGAGACGCTTCGCGGCCATACTGCTTTCGTCAGGGATGTCGAGTTCCGTCGCGACGGCAAGGCGCTCGTGACGGCGAGCGACGATACGGATGCGCGAACCTGGAGTGTCGCCACGGGCAACCCGCTCAGGGTCTTCCGCGGACATTTCAACCCGGTGCAGGCGGCGTCGTTCAGCCCGGACGGTCGCTGGATCGTCACGGCCGGTCCACGCACCGCCGGTCTCTGGGACGCTCGAACCGGTCAGTTCTTCGCGCCGACGGGTCTCACTGCCGATCCGTTCTTGCGTGGACCGACTCGCGGTCCGCTCGCCACCGCCAGGTTCATGCCTGACGGGCAGCGCATCGTCACCGCGAGCGGAGACGGAACAGTGCGCACCTACTTCTGCAGTGCGTGCGCCCGCATCGAAGATCTCATTCGCCAGGCTCGGAGTCGTCTTGCGGCTCTGCAACGAGAGCTCACACCCACTGAGAGACGTCAGTACCTGCAGGGTTAGCGAAGCCCAGGCGGCCTCGCGCGTTGCAGGCCTACGACCTCGGCGCTAGTCGCGTCCAGAGGTTCTCGATCAGCCGCGAGACCACCGGATCGACGTGGATCAGGCGGGTGAGGTAGAAGGCCCCGGCGGCGAACACCTTTGCTCCGGATCGGGCCTCGTAGTACGTCATCTGCGCAGTCATCCCGGGACCGAAGAGATTCGGAATCTCCGCCAACACCTGGACGGTGCGAGGCGACTCGGGTGTCGTCTGGTCGATCTCGACGCCGCCTCTCGAGAGCTGCGATCCGGCTCGCAGGCCGGTGCCGGCGAAGATCCACGAGGCAGCCGGGGAGCGCCGAATGATCCACGGTTGACGTGGCGCCTTGCCGTTGGCCCGGTACTGCACTCCGATCAACGCCGCCTCGGGCCTTCCCAGATCGCGCCAGAGCTTCGTCTTCGTCAGGTTCTGGCCCCGTCTCACGACCTGCCAGAAGAAGTTGTTCGCCGACAGGAACATGAGGTTGCCGCCGAGGTTCCGGTAGCCCTCGACCAGGTCGTACTCGCGGGTCGTGACGTACTCGTGGTGCCCTGGAAAGACGATCAGGTCGTACGCGTCGGCGAGTGTGCGCGAGCTGCCCGCGGCCTCGAGATCGGACTGGGCGAGCACGTCGACGTCTCGTCCCGTCCGTGCGAGCCAGGTGAGGAACGGGAGGTCGTAGCGACGAAAGTTGTAGGGCACGCCTCGGCTCAGGAATGGCCTACCCATCCGGACGGTCTTCGTTCGCCAATCTGCGTACCAGGAGTCGCCTCGACCGTCTCCGTCTTCGTCGCGCAGGTTGTAGGCCTGCCAGGTCAGCGTCGGCAGGACGACCGCGACTCGATGCTCGCCTAGGCGGCGCGGCCGGACGACGAAGGGCGCGAAGCCGACACGTCCGTCGGCCGCCGACAGGCGGGCGAAGTAGAGCCCGCTCGACCAGTCGCCGATCCGCACGGTCACGACCCTTCGGCCGCGGCTCATCCCGATCGAGACCTTGGGCGTCACGGGAACACCGTTCATGGTGCTGTCGCTCCGCGTCACGAGACGCTCCGGACCGGAGTGGAAGACCTGGAGCCTGAGGCCGCGGGCCCTGTTGGAGACGATCAGCTCCGCTGTGCTCCCTGGCGAGTAGCTCTCGCGCGTGAACGCCGCCTCAACCGCCGGAAGGAGCTCGGTCGGCGTCGGGGCCCTTCCTTCCGGGGCGCGTTCGCGAGGAGGCGAGGTCGACCCTGCGAGCAGGAGTGCTGCGACGAGCGCGAGTCCGATGCCCGATCGAGTAGCCATCTCCGCGGCTCACGATCGGCGTGCCCCCTCAAGAAGCGCTCAACGTCTCCGGCAGTGGACTCCCGGAAGCAGGCCCGCGGCGCACAGCTCGGGCCGCGGCGCAGCGATGGCGAACGCGCTCCGTAGCTCGCCCGTGAACCAGACGTGCAGCATTTCGCTTGCGCCCTGCGTGAGTCGCGACGGCGGCGGGCACTTTCCGCCCGCGGGAGGCTTCAGGCCGCGTTTCTTTCCCTCCTTGCAGACCACATGCGAGTGCCAGCGCAGGACTGGGCCGGCAGGCGTCGGCCCGACCTCGCCGTCGCGCGTGCTCCACATGGCGCCGACCAAGACGAGCGAGCGTCCGGGCGCGTTTGCGTAGATCAGCGCCTTTGGCCGTCGAAAATCGAAGATGGACCGGCCGCGCGCTTCCTCGTGTCGTTCCGCGTGGAAGAAGAACACACTCGTGTCGCCATTCGCTCGACGCCGGGCTCGTATGTCGTAGCCCGCTTTCGCTGCGTCGCGGACGTTTCTCCAGTTTCCCCTCTCGGCTGCCGCCACGAGTCGGGTAAGGATGCGCTTTGCCCGTGCCCTCTGCAGCGGTGTTGCGCGCGAGACCGTCGGATACTGAGGCAGATGGTTGATCAGGCCATGACGCGCCGTCGGCGGAAGAAGCTGATTGCTGTCTCGTGGCAGCTTGCAAACGAGTGCCGGAGGCGGCGCCGTGCGCGCCTCGCCGGCGATGGCGAGCACCGCGACCGTGAGCGCTCCGGCGACCGCGAGCCGTCTCGTCATCGTCCCACCAGCCGCGCCCAGAGGTTTGCGAGCATTCGCCACACGACCGGATCGGACGTGACCGCGCGTGTGAGATGGAACGCCCCGGCGGCGAACACGCGTGCCCCGGCTCCGGTCTCGTAGTACGTCATCTGCGCCTTCATGCCCGGGCCGAAGAGATGCGGGATCTCGGCCACGACTCGCACTCGGCGGGGCGACGCGCCCGTGACCTGGTCGATCTCGACGCCGCCGCGCGCGAACGACGATCCCACGCGCAGGTCGGTTCCGGCGAACAGCCACGAGCGCGGGGGCGTCCTCCGGACGACCCACGAGCCCCGGGGCGACCGCTGGTGGCCGACGTACTGCACTCCTATGAGCGTAGCCTCGGGACGGCCGAGATCCCGCCAGCGGCCGGATCTCGTCACCACGTCTCCCTGTCGTTCGACACGCCAGAAGAAGTTGTTCGCCGAGAGGAACATCAGATTGCCGCCGAGGTCGCGGTACTCCTCGATGAGGTCGTACTCGCGAGTCGTCACATACTCGTGGTGCCCGGCGAAGACGATGAGGTCGTACGCATCGTCCAACGCAGTCGGGCTTTCGACCTGCTCGAGATCCCACTGCGAGAGGTAGTCCGACTTCCTGTGCGTCCAGTGGAGCCAATTGAGGAAGCCGAGGTGGTTACGAAACCCATAGGGCACGCCACGATCGAGGAACGCCCGCCCGAGCCGAACGGAGTTCAGGTGCTTGTCGGCGTACCACGTGTCCGGCTTGCCGTCGCCGTCGTCGTCTCGGAAGTTGTAGGCCTGCCACGTGAGTGTGGGCAAGACGATCGCGACGCGCCGTACCCCGATGCGGCGTGGCGCGACGATGAATGGCGCAAAGCCGAGGCGGCCATCCGCAGCTCGGAGACGTGCGAAATAGAGGCCGCTGTCCCACCTGCCGATCCTCACGGTCAGCACCCGTCGACCCGAAGCTCTGCCGATCGCGCGCTCTCGAGTCACAGGCACGCCGTTCATCACGTCGCCGCTCAGCGTGGGGATGCGCTCAGGCCCGGACTCGAAGATCTGCACCGTGACGGCTCGCGAGTGGTGATGGATAACCAGCCTGGCCCGCTGCCCCGGCCGGTAGCTCTCCCGCTCGAAGGCAGCCTGGACGGCGTAGACGAGTCTCGTGTTCCCCGGAGCGATGCCCTCGAGCTGGTCCGTCGTGACCGTGGCCGGCTCCCCGGCGAGGATGACGCAGACCAGGGCAACCGCGATCGTGCCGATGGTGCGTCGCAGTCATGGAGTCAACTATCGGCAGAACGGACTCAAGGCTTCCTCAAGAATGGCGCGCTCGGCGGTCGGCGGCCCGTGGCTACGCTGGACGGGTGCGCCCGTTCGAGGCAACCGACCAGTACGCGCCGATGGGCGACCAGCCACGCGCGATCGAGGAGATCGCGGCCTCGGTCGACGAAGGCAATCGCTTCCAGACCCTGCTCGGCGCCACCGGAACGGGCAAGACGGCCACGATGGCGTGGACGATCGAGAAGATCCAGCGCCCCGCCCTCGTCATCGCTCACAACAAGACCCTTGCCGCCCAGCTCTGCAACGAGTTCCGGGAGTTCTTCCCGGAGAACGCGGTCGAGTACTTCGTCTCGTACTACGACTACTACCAGCCCGAGGCCTACATCCCGCAGGCCGACCTCTACATCGAGAAGGACTCGTCGCAGAACGACGACATCGCACGGCTCCGGCTCTCGGCCACGTCCTCGCTTCTCACCCGCCGCGACGTCGTCGTCGTCGCCTCGGTCTCCTGCATCTACGGGCTCGGATCGCCGGAGGAGTGGCGCGAGCGCGTGCTCATTCTCGAGGTGGGGGAGGTGCACGACCGGGACGAGGTGCTCCGGAAGCTGATCGAGAGCCAGTACGTCCGCAACGACACCGTGCTCGGGCGCGGGCGCTTCCGGGTGAAGGGCGACGTCATGGAGATCCAGCCGGCGAACCAGGAGACGGCGTACCGGATCTCGTTCTTCGGCGACGACGTCGAGCAGATCACGCACTTCGACCCGCTCACCGGCGAGGTCTACGCGAAGCTCGACAACCTCGTCATCTGGCCCGCCACCGAGTACGTGACGTCGAAGCCGACGATCGACCGTGCCATCGACGACATCCGCGCCGAGCTCGAGCAGCAGGTGGCGAAGTTCGAGTCCGAGGACCGGATGCTCGAGGCGCACCGCATCCGGCAGCGGACGGAGTACGACATGGAGATGCTGAAGGAGCTCGGGTTCACGAGCGGCATCGAGAACTACTCGCGCATCCTCGAGGGCCGCGCGCCGGGCACGCACCCGTTCACGCTGATCGACTACTTCCCCGACGACTTCGTCGTCTTCGTGGACGAGTCGCACCAGACCGTGCCTCAGCTCGGCGGGATGTACGAGGGCGACCGCTCGCGCAAGCAGACGCTGATCGACTACGGCTTCCGGCTTCCTTCGGCACTCGACAATCGTCCGTTGCGCTTCGACGAGTTCCTGAGCAAGGTCAATCAGATTGATCTTCGTCTCCGCGACGCCGGGGCCGTTCGAGCTCTCGCGCTCGAAGGTGATCTCCGAGCAGCTGATCCGGCCGACCGGGATCGTCGACCCCGAAGTCGAGCTCCGTCCGACGAAGAACCAGATCGACGACCTCCTGAACGAGATCCGTCACCGCGAGGAGGCGGGTGAGCGCACGCTCGTCACGACGCTGACGAAGAAGATGGCCGAGGACCTGACCGACTACCTGCTCGAGGCGGGCGTCAAGGCGCGTTACCTCCACTCCGAGATCAACACGCTCGACCGGATCGCGAGACCAGCCGCGCGCGATCGAGCGAGATCGCCGCGTCGGTCTCCGACGGGCAACCGCTTCCAGACGCTGTTGGGCGTGACCGGGTCAGGCAAGACGTTCACTGAGGCTGCGAACGTGATCCGGAATGTCGAGAAGCCGACGCTGGTCATCTCGCATAACAAGACGCTCGCCGCGCAGCTCTACTCCGAGTTCAAGCAGTTCTTCCCGGACAACGCGGTCGAGTACTTCGTCTCCTATTTCGATTACTACCAGCCCGAGGCGTACATCCCGCAGGCCGACCTCTACATCGAGAAGGACTCGTCGCAGAACGACGACATCGCGCGGCTCCGGCTCGTCGGCCACCTCGCTCGCTCCTCACCCGCCGCGACGTCGTCGTCGTCGCCTCCGTCTCCTGCATCTACGGCCTCGGCTCGCCGGAGGAGTGGCGCGAGCGCGTGCTCATGCCTCGAGGTGGGGGAGGAGCACGACCGCGACGAGGTGCTGCGGAAGCTGATCGAGAGCCAGTACGTCCGCAACGACACCGTGCTCGGCCGCGGGCGCTTCCGGGTCAAGGGCGACGTCGTCGAGATC
>CAWKLR010000005.1:0-37896 GCA_963850485.1 uncultured Actinomycetes bacterium
CTCGGGGTGCTCCTGCTCGTCGAGGAGGGCGAGGTGTTCCGTGCCGTGCACACGTCGACCGGGACGGGCGGAATCACACCGTCGGGCTCATTCCGGATCTACCGTAAGGAGATCATGTCCTGGTCGGTTCCCTTTTCCGTGTGGATGCCGTATGCCGTCTACTTCGTCGGCGGGATCGCGACGCACCAGTACCCACACGTGCCGGAGTACCCGGCTTCGCACGGCTGCGTGCGACTGCCGGAGGGCGACGCCGCGCGCGTGTACCGGTTCGTCGAGATCGGCATGCCCGTCGACGTCTTCTAGAGACGCGCTACTGCGGCAGCGTGAGCGAGTTCGGCCCATTGAAGACGACGAGCAGGGTCAGCTCGTCGTAGGGGTGGAAGCGATGGTCGACGCCGGCCTCCACGAACACTCCCTGGCCTCGGCGAAGCAGGCTGCGCTCACCTTCGATTTCGATCTCCCCTTCGCCGTCCAGGAGCACGTACGCCTCGTCGAACGTGTGCGGGGTCTGCTTGTCCTCCTCGCCGGCGACGAGCAGGTACACGCCGACCTCGAGGCCCGGCGATGAGTGGATGCTCTCGTACCCGCCTCGGCGCTCCGCGAGCCGGGCCGCGGTGGCGGCGACGTCGAACCCGTGCAGACGTCGCACCGTACCCAGCTGCCGCGATCTTGCAATCGGCTCGCGCGGCGTGACGGTTTCGGCACGAAGTTGGCACACGCGCTTCGGAAAACGGCACCTACGCTCGAGACATGCACCGTACTCGCCCTCGCCCTGCTGGCTGCGGCGCTCGTCTCGCTCGCCGGCACGCCTGCGCTGGCGCACTTCGACACGGCTGACCGGTACACGCAAGCGGCCTGCCCCGCGAGCGCCGCCAACCGCGTCGACCCGATCAACGTCGTCTTCACGAGCTGGGGAACCTGGGGACGGGCGGAGAGCCAGGTCGAGTCTCATGCGGGCTGGACGGCGACCTCGGGGTCGACCCAGTCCTTCGCCGATCACGGCAGTTGCGCCCGCTGCACACGCAGCGCGCGAGCGGGCACGGCTCGCGGTTCCACGTCCGTCTGCGCGGCCAGCATCCGGACGCCGGCGCTCGGCTGGACCGCGGTCGCTGCGGCGCACCACGAGGACAACGTGCTCTTCCCTTTTCCGTGCGGGCACGCGGTCGACTCGAACGGCCCGGGCGGGAGCGGCTTCGACCAGGGGCGCGACGAGCTCGAGAGGCGATTCGCGAGCGCCGGCCACGCCTCCTACCGCGTGTGGTGGGGGAACACGCAGAGCTTCAAGCAGTGCGACGGCGACTACGCCGGCTCGGACGGCTGGACGGTCTTCATCGAGCTCCATCAGGTGATCACTGATGGCTCGCGCGCGAACGATCGTTGCAGCCTCGCTCGGCTCTTGGGCTCGCGCTGCTGGGCTCGGTGTCGGCGGGAGGCGGTCGGGCGCCGGCCGAGTCCCGCAGCTTCGAACCGCTGTACAAGGCCGGCGATCGCGTCGACGGCCTCCCGCTCGCGGCCGTGCTCCGGCGCGAGGACACGGCCGAGTTCGTGTCGTTCGTCTACGGGGACTGCGGAGGCGACGACGCGGGCTGCGCGCCGCCGGCCGAGATCCAGGTCTGGCCTGCCTGTCGCCGGAACCTCGCGCTCTACGACGACGCGACCGATCGTGGCGCCCTCGCGGAGCCGATCACGCTGCGCGGCGTGCCGGCGCTCCTCTTCGACGACGGAACGAGGCTGGAGCTCGAGACCGGTCGCTCGACGGTGGTCGTCTTCGCGGGCACGCGAGCGCGTGTGCTGCGAATCGCCGCGGCGCTGCGGGCGCTCGACGGATCCGTCCCGCCCGGGCTCCCGCTGCCGAAGCCCGTTCGCATGCAGGGAGGTGATGCCCTGGACTGCTGAGCTCGCGAGGGAACCGAGGCTCTCCGCACGGGCCAGGAGGTGCGGCGTGGCAAGATCGTCTCGCCGTGGAGACGATGCGCGCCGTGCGGAAGCGGGGCTCCGAGCAAGGGCTCGTGCTGGACGAGCTCCCCGTTCCCACACCGGCAGCAGACGAGGTGCTCGTTCGCATCGAGGCGGCGAGCATCTGCGGCACCGACCTCCACATCCAGCGCTGGGACCAGTGGTCGTCCGAGCGCGTCAACCCGCCGCTGACGCTGGGCCACGAGCTCTGCGGGACCGTCGTCGCGCTGGGGAAGGGCGTGCACGACGTGTCGGAGGGCGACTACGTCTCCGCGGAGAGCCACGTCACCTGCGGGGTGTGCTTCCACTGCCGCACCGGGAAGGCGCACATGTGCGAGCGCACGCAGATCCTCGGCGTCGATCGCGACGGGGGCTTCGCCGACTTCGCCGCGATCCCCGCCTCGGTCATCTGGCAGAACGACCGCACGAAGCTGCCTCCGCACATCGCCTGCCTCCAGGAGCCGTTCGGCAACGCCGTCTTCGCCACGTCGACGCAGGATCTCGCGGGACGCGCGATCGCGGTGCTCGGCTGTGGGCCGGTCGGGCTCTTCACGATCGCCATCGCGCGGGCGTTCGGGGCCGGACGGCTGCTCGCGTCGGACCACGTCCCCTATCGGCTCGACCTGGCGCGCCAGCTCGGCGCGGACGCGGTCGTCAACGTGGCCGAGGTCGACGACGTCCCTGCCTGGTTCGCGGAGCAGAACGAGGGGGTCGGCATGGGCGTCGTCTTCGAGATGTCGGGCGCCTTGAAGGCGATCGAGGACGCGTTCGGGATCGTCCGCCACGGCGGCAACGTCGTCCTCTTCGGGATCCCCGCCCGGCCGGCGACGATCGACATCGCCGAGTCGCTCATCTTCAAGAACCTGACGGTGTCGGCGATCAACGGACGCGAGATCTGGGAGACGTGGTACACGACGCGCTGGCTCCTCGAGCACGGCGTCGTCGACCTCGCGCCGCTGATCACCGCGCGCATGCCGCTCGAGCGCTACGAGGAGGCGTTCGCTCTCCTCGAGTCGGGCGAGGCCTGCAAGATCGTCCTCGAGCCGAACGGAGCCCGCGCATGAACACGACCCTGACCGAGCAGGTCGGAAGCGAGCTCGACGCGCTGCGCGACGCGCGTACCTACAAGCGCTTCCTGACCCTCGCATCGGCGCAGGGGCCCGTCGTCGAGATGGCCGGGACGGGGTGAGGTGATCGTGCTCTCCTCCAACAACTACCTCGGCCTCGCCGCGCATCCCGAGGTCGTGCGCGCGGGCATCGAAGGCCTCGAGCGCTACGGGGCCGGAACGGCGTCGGTCCGCTTCATCTGCGGAACCTTCGAGCCACACCTCGAGCTCGAACGGGCTTTGGCCGACCTCTCCGGGACCGAAGCCGCGCTGACGTACGTCTCCTGCTGGAACGCGAACGAGGCGGTCATCCCGACGCTCACCGATGCATCCACGGTGATCTTCACCGACGAGCTCAACCACGCGAGCATCATCGACGCCGTGCGGCTCTCTCGGCCGGCGTCGAAGGTCATCTACCCCCACTCGGACATGCAGGCGCTGAGAGACGCGCTCCGAGTCCGCGCCGCGCGAGGCGCGCAAGCTGGTGATCACCGACGGCGTCTTCTCGATGGAAGGCGACCTCGCCAGGCTTCCGGAGATCGTCGAGCTCGCGCGCGAGCACGACGCGGTCGTCGATCGTCGACGACTCACACGGCGTCGGCGTGCTCGGGGAGACGGGCCGCGGCACGGTGGAGCACTTCGGCCTTCTCGGCGAGATCGACGTCATCACGGGCACGCTCGGCAAAGCTCTCGGCGGCGCCGCAGGAGGCTACGTCGCCTCCTCCGAGGAGGTCTGCGATCTGCTGTCCCAGCGCTCGCGGCCGCAGCTCTTCTCGAACGCCCTTCCGCCGACCGTCGCCTGCAGCGCGCTTCGCGCCGTCGAGCTCATGCTGGAGCAGCCGGAGCTGCTCGCACGGCTGCGGGAGAACTCGCGGGCGTTCAGGGAGATGCTGGTCGAGGCGGGCTACGCGCCGCTCGAGGGCGAGGCCGCGATCATCCCGATCATCGTGGGCGAGACCGCCGAGGCGATGGCGCTCTCCGAGCGCCTGCTGGACGAGGGCGTGTTCGTGACCGGCTTCGGCTATCCCGTCGTCCCCGAGGGGGCGGCCCGGATCCGCGTGCAGATGTCGGCTGCGCTCGAGCCGGAGCACCTCGAACGCGCGATCGAGGCATTCAGGCGCGTCAAGTCCTGACCGAACACGAGAGCGACAGCGCGCCGAGCCGCCCAGCCGGCGTGGAGGAATCCTCGAGTGGAGGGAGAAACAGCCCGCCATGCTCCTCAATCTCATCCTCGGTGTCGCGTTCCTCGCCGTCGGGGTCCTGCTCATGTTCGTCGGTGGGGTCTTCGGCATCCTCGTCGGGGTCATCTCGATCCTGATGGGCCTCGTTCTCCTGCTTCGTGGGTACAGAAGCAGAGCGACGACGGCGTACTAGCGAGCCAACGCGTCGGTTCGACGGCGGCGGTTACCCCGCCGCCGTTCGGCTACCTCTGCTTCGACGCGTGTCAGGCGACGCATCGCGACATCGCCGTTCATCGGTCAGGAGCGCTTCGTGAAGACGAAGTCGTTCGACTTCGCCATCACGTGGCAGCTCTGGCAGAGCGAGCCCTGCGCGAGCAACGAGTAGCGCGCGATCGCGCTCGACCGTTCGTACTCGACGAACCGCCAGCGCCCGTTCGAGCTTGCGCATCGTCGCGAACTGGCCCACGTACTTCGTCCCTGGCTTGACGATCGTCTTCACGATCACCGTGCCGTTCGGATACTTCGAGCCTGCTTTGCGCTTGCTCGCGTAGACGTTCTTCACCCCGGAGTGCGCGCTCGAGAGCGGCCCTGTGTCGCGGAACGGCTTGCTTGTTGATCCGTGGCCACTTCTGCCAGCCGTCCGTGTAGGACGGCAGGCCGTTCGCGGTCGTTCTCGCCGAAGCGACGACGACCACGGCTGAGGCGAATGCGACGACGGCAACGATCGCGAGGAGCTTCGCGCGCACCGCGGGATGATGCCGTCGGGCGGGGATTCGCCGGCGCGGGATGAAGAGTTCTCCGAACAAGCCGCGGCGGCTGAGTCGTGCCGAGCGGGTAGAACGCGTACGTGAGTCACGATCACGCCCGACGCGAGGACCGGCAGTCGCCGCGCACTCGCGCTCGCACTCGCGATCACGGCTCTCTACACGGTCGCCGAGGTCGTGGGCGGGCTCGTCGCCGGCAGCCTGGCACTGCTCGCAGACGCAGTGCACATGCTGTCCGACAACGTCGCGCTCGCGCTTGCCCTCTTCGCCGTCTGGCTCGCCGGCCGCCCCGACGAGCCCGGAGCGAACCTACGGCTACAAGCGGGCGGAGGTGCTGGCGGCGCTCGCGAACGGCGTGGCGCTCGTTGCGCTCTCGATCTGGATCTTCTACGAGGCGTTCCAGCGGTTTCGCGATCCGCCGGACGTGCTCGGAGGCTGGGTTCTCGTCCTCGGCGTCGTCGGAATCGCCGTCAATCTCGCAGCCGGATTCATCCTCTCGCGGGCGCGAAGGGACAGCCTCAACGTCGAGGCCGCGTTCCGACACGTCTTCGCGGACCTGCTCGGCTCGATCGGGGTCGTGGCGGCGGCGGTGGTCATTCTCGCGACCGGCTGGCTCGAGGCCGATCCCCTCGTGAGCGTGCTCATCGGCGTGCTGGTTCTCGTGAGCTCGTGGTCGATCCTGCGCGACTCGACGGCGATCCTGCTCGAGGCAGCGCCGAGCGGGATCGACACGCGAAGGGTCGGCGAGCGGCTCGCCCGCGCGCCCGGAGTCGTGGAGGTGCACGACCTCCACATCTGGACGATCACCTCGGGCTTCCCGGCGCTCTCCGCGCACGTGCTCGTCGGCCGAGGCGAGGACTGCCACTCGCGGCGACTCGAGCTCGCGCGGCTGCTCCACGACGAGTTCGGGATCGAGCACACGACGCTTCAGGTCGACCACGTCGGAGAGCGTGGCGCACTCGTCGAGCTCGAGCGCTTCTCGTAGGCGAGTCGCGCTACGGCTCAGAGTGAGCTCGGCGCGCACGGTGCCCGCGCGCTCGTGGCGGGCGACGACGCCGACACGCTCGCCGGCCTTCGCCTCGACGACCCACTCGACCTTCGTGCGGTCGTTCGTCCCGTGGTCGACGTTCCACCACATGATCGCCCGCTTCTCGACGCGGCCCTGCAGCTGACCCGCCTCCTCGCGCTCCTTCCCGGTCACGATCCTCGCGCCGTCGGGGAGCTCGAGAGTCACCTCGACCGGTCGAACGGCCTTGCGGTCGAGCGCCTTCTGGGTGACGTTGGTGGGAAGCCAGCCCGAGTTCTCGAGCACGAGCACGAGCCGGTGCACGCCGTCGCCGACCGGCTCGGCATCGAACGACTTGACCTCGAGCCGGGGCGAGACGAGCGCGAGGAAGAGCGCGAAGTCTGCGTGCGGCTCGACCTCCTGCTGCAACCGTGAGAGCGGAGGGTTGAACCAGAAGCGGACGAGGTCCCACCCCCGAGCTCGACCGGCCCGAGCTGTGGATGCTCGAACGGGTACCAGTCGACGTAGCCCTCGCCGATCTCGTCGGCGAGCTTCAGGATCTTCAGGTCGTCCTCGGGCGGGTGGTCGCGGATCCAGTCGATGAAGTGGTAGTCGGTGAGGCCGGCCGCGCGCTGCGGGCTCCAGAACTCGGTCACCCACGCGAACGCGCCGAGGAAGTCGTAGACCCAGTCGATGTCTCCGCCCTTGATGACCATCTTCGGGTCGTACTTGAAGTCGTGGAAGATCGAGATCGCCGGGTAGCCGGTCAGCCGCGTCGCCTCCTCGCCCATCAGCTTGAACGCGCGCAGGTCGGTCGTCGGGAAGTCGTCGTCCGAACGGGCGCGAGTACGGGCGGAGATGCACGCCCGAGAAGGTGTGGTAGCCGATGTAGCTCGTGATGTTCTTCCGATCGACGATCGCCTCGACGAGCGCGCGGACCTCGGGCTCCGACGTGGGATAGGGCCCCGCGCCGAGCTGCTCGCCTTCGGGCGCCCAGTCGGCGGGCCAGTTGCGGTTCAGATCGAGGCCCTCGAGCACCGGAGCGATCTTCACGTTGACCCCGTCCCAGTTCTGGATCGTGCCCTCGGGGAACACCCGGTAGAAGTCGCCGTCGAAGTCGTCGGGCTGGCGCGCGACGAGCAGCCGCGCGTCGTCGGGATGCGGCTTCCAGGAGCCGTTCGGGTCGCGGAGCCGCATCATCAGTAGGCGCCCGTCGCCGTCGACGTCCTCGCGATGGAGCCCGTCCTGCGGCTCCTCGTGCGGGTACGGCCGAACGCTGGAACGTCGGAAGCGCCCATCCGCGAGTCCCGCATCCGCGCCGTCCGGGTTCACGCGAGGGACGACGTAGAAGGTGCGTGTGTCGAGCGCCATGGGTCACGCGCTCGTCGTCGCCATGGCCGTGCAGGAGTCGGTCGAGGAGGTTGAGCGCCGCCGTCGTGCCGGTGAACTCCATCGCATGGATCTGGGCGTGCACGAAGATCGCGGGCTTCTCCTCCGGCGGCCCCGTCCCGAGGTTCGTCACCGTCGCAAGCTGGATCTCCCGGCCCTCGTAGGACTGGCCGATCGACTCGACCGTCAGGAGACCCGGAAACTCGTTCGCCCACGCGTCGAGCATCTCCTGGAGCTCGGCGTAGGTGTAGAAGCGGTCGAAGCGGACGTGCGTGGCCACCGCCGCGAGCCTAAAGGATTACCCTGCGGCGCGTGCGCGAGCTTGCGGACTACCGGTCGCGAGTTTCCGATCCTCGAGCACACGACCTACCTCGTCTCGCACTCGCTCGGCCCGATGCCGCGGCAAGGCCGGCGAGCGCCTCGCCGGGTTCGCGCGGATGTGGGAGGAACGTGGCATTCGTGCGTGGGCGGAGGGCTGGTGGGAGACGTCGTGGACGGTTGGAGACCAGATCGGCCGGATCATCGGCGCGCCTCCGGGATCGACGGTGATGCAGCAGAACGTGACGATCGCCGAGGCGATCGCGCTCTCATGCTTTCGGCCGGTCGATCCCGCGCGGAACCGTGTCGTGTACGAGCGTGGCAACTTCCCCTCCGTCCGCTACCTCTACCAGGCGCAGCCGGACCTGGAGGTCGTCGTCTGCGAGAACGAGGGCGAGATCGTCGAGCGGATCGACGAGCGCACGTTGCTCGTCCCGATCAGTCACGTCCTGTACAAGGCCGGGCGAGATCCAGGACGTCGAGCCGATCGTCCGCCGCGCGCACGAGGTCGGGGCTCACGTTGTTCTCGACTGCTACCAGTCGGCAGGGATCATCCCGCTCGACGTCACCGCGCTCGGCGTCGGCTTTGCCGTCGGCGGCTCGGTGAAGTGGCTCTGCGGCGGGCCCGGCAACGGCTGGCTCTACGTCCGCCCCGACCTGGCCGAGCACCTGGAGCCGACCTTCACGGGCTGGCAGGCGCACGCGCGGCCGTTCGCGTTCGAGGAGGAGATGGAGTACGCCTCCGGCGCCGCCCGCTTCCTGACCGGGACTCCGAACCCGGCCGCGCACTACGCAGGGACGGCCGGCTACGACCTCGTGGAGGAGATCGGCGTCGCACGTATCCGCGAGAACTCACTTCGCCAGACGCAACTCCTCATCGACCTGGCGGACGCCGCGGGCTTCGAGGTCGCGAGCCCGCGCGATCCCGCCCGCCGCGGCGGGTCGGTCGTCCTCCGTGTTCCGGAGTTCGCGGCCGTCCATGCCGAGCTCGAGGCACGCGAGATCCTGTGCGACTTCCGCCCGGATGCGGGTATCCGCCTCGGCCCGCACTACTTCACGAGCGACGACGACATCCGGTTCGCGGTCGAGCAGATCGCCGACATCCTCGAGACCGGCGCGTACGAGCGCCATCTCGGCGCGGTCGCGCTGCATTGAGCCGCTGGCGTCGCTACTCGGGCTTCATCGGCTGCCAGAGCTGGATGCCGTTGCCCTCGGGGTCGCGCAGCTCGGCGAAGCGGCCGTTCGGATAGCGCTCGGGGTCGACCTCGACCGTCTCTCCCGCGTCGCGCAGCTGGGTGACCATCGCGTCGAGGTCGACGACGCGGAAGTTGATCATCCAGGTGTGCTCGGGCGGACCGATCATCTCGGAGTCCTGCGGGAACGGCGCGAACACCGTCTCTCCCGCCTCCTGTCGCCAGGCTTCCTCGTCGTAGGTCTCGGGCACGGTCGTTGATCCCGAACCGCTCCTGGTACCAGATCGCGAGCGCCTTCGGGATCTCGCGCGCGGAAGAAGAACCCGCCGATGCCTGTGACGACCTCCACCTGAGCCCAGTCTAGGAGATCTTTACAGGCCTGACCTGTAGCGGCGAGGAGCTGCGACTCGTCCGGCCCCAGTCGTCGTACGATCCGCGCGAATGGCGCTGCAAACGGGCGAGAAGACGCTTCAGCAGATCGTCTCGACGGTTGCTTCGTCGCTGGAGCTGACCGAGGTGCTGAAGGCCGTCGTCCGGCTGATGTCGGACGCGAGCGGCGTTCAAGCCTGCTTCGCGTACCTGCTCGACGAGACCGGCGAGCGTCTCGTGCTGCGCGCCGCCTCGCCGCCGTACGAGCGGCAGGCGGGCAAGGTCGTCATGGAGCGTGGCGAGGGGCTCGCGTGGTGGGCTGCGGAGCGCGGCGAGCCGGCGTTCATCCGCGACAACGCGCTCGCCGACCCGCGCACGAAGTACTTCCCGGAGCTCGAGGAGGAGCGCTTCCAGTCGCTGCTCGCCCTTCCCGTCGTCGGCCGCTCGGGCGATGTGATCGGCGTCATCACCGCCCACACCGAGGCTCCGCGGGAGTTCTCGGACGACGAGGTGGACTTTCTCGTCACCTCGGCGTCGCTCGTCGCAAGCGCCATCGAGAACGCGCGCCTGTACGAGGAGGCCCGAATCCGCGTCGCCGAGCTCGAGCAGCTCACCGAGCTCGCGGAGGCGATCGCGGGAGCGGGCGCGCTCGAGGAGCTCTTGCAGACCGTCGTGTCCGGCGCGCGACCGCTCCTGGCCGCGCGCGCCTGCCACGTCTACCTGCTCGATCCGGGCAGCGAGGAGCTCGAGCGCGTCGCCAGCGATCCCGAGCCGGGAAACGCGCGGGACACGCTCGGCCTTGCGGAGCTCGGGCCAGAGCTCGCGCGCGGCGGGCGCAGTACGCGGGTCGCGGTTCCGCTCGTGGCGAACGACGAGCTGATCGGGCTGCTGGTGGCCGAAGGAAGCGTTCGCGTCGAGCTCGGCCGCACCGTCGCGAGCCAGGTCGCGGTCGGTCTCAAGAAGGTTCAGGTCATCGAGCAGCTGACTGGAGAAGAACCTGATCAAGGACTTCTTCGAGGAGCTCGCCGGCGGCCGGCAGCGAGGCGATCTCGAGGGACGCGCCGACCCGCCTCGGCTGCGATCTGTCCAAGCCGCACGTCGTTCTCGTCGCCGAGCCTGCGAACGACGCCCTCGAGCGCGCGCTCCGGCTTGCCGCTCCCGGCTCGCTCTTCGATCGCCGAGAGCACTCCCTGCGGGCGCTCGTGAACCTGTCGACGACCAGCTTCGACTCGTTCCTCGAACGGCTCCAGCCGGATCCACGGCGATCTCGCCGAGCCTACCTCGGTCGGCGTCTCGAGCCTCTGCGAGGGCGAGGCGACGTTCGCGGACGGGTTCGCCGAGGCGCAGCAGGCGCTGCTCGGCACGGTCGTGCTGCGCGGCGAGCCCGCCGGTCCTCTCGTACGAAGACCTCGGGGCCTACAAGTACCTACTGCGGGTCGCGGTCGACGGCGGCATCCGCGACGCGACGGTCGATGCGGTCTCGCGCCTCGCCGAGTACGACGCCCAGCGCGGATCCCAGCTCGTCCTCACGCTCGAGGAGTTCCTGCGCCGCCACGGAAACATCAGCGCGACCTCGGAGACGCTCTTCGTGCACCCGAACACCCTGCGCCAGCGGCTCCGGCGAATCGCCGAGCTCTCGGGGCTCGACCTGCGCAAGGACGACTGGCTGATGATCGAGATCGCCGTGAAGATGGTGAAGCTCGAGCAGGCGCTGGGATCGAGGGCGACGAAGGCAGCGAAACCCAACACATAGGCGCGGCGAAGGTGTGGAGAAACCGCACCTTCATCGGGGCGAACGCGGGTGTTACCCCTATGCCTCCACGTCCCAGGAGGCGCAGCTATGGATGGAGAGGCCATGTCCGCGGACGCCGTCTGGCAGGACATGCAGGCGCGCGGAGTCGAGTTCGTGTTCGCGCAGTTCGTCGACATGTACGCGCGGCCGAGCGCGAAGCTCGTCCCGGTCGACTCGCGGGAGGCCTTCGACGGCCTGCTGACCGACGGTGCCGGGTTCGCGGGCTTCGCTGCCGGCGAGATCGGGCAGGTGCCGAGCGACCCGGACATCGCGGCGATCCCCGATCTCGCGAGCTACACGCCGGTTCCCTGGCAGCAGGACCTGGCGCGCTTCGCCTGCGACGTCACCGTCGAGGGCGAGGACTGGGCGTACTGCCCGCGCACGATCCTCCGCCGGATGCTCGCGCGAGCCGAGGACAAGGGCTTCGAGTTCAAGATGGGGCTCGAGCTCGAGTACTTCCTCGTCAAGCAGAAGCGAAGACGGCTCGATCGTGATCGCGGATCCTCACGACACGCTGGAGAAGCCCTGCTACGACATGGCCGGGCTGACCCGGCGCTACGACTTCCTCACGGAGGTCTCGCGTAACTGCAACAACCTCGGCTGGGGCAACTATGCGAACGACCACGAGGACGCGAACGGCCAGTTCGAGCAGAACTTCACCTACGCGAACGCGCTGACGAGCTGCGATCGCGGGATCTTCTTCCGCTACATGGTGCACACGCTCGCGGAGCAGTACGGGATGATCGCGACGTTCATGCCCAAGCCCTTCTCCAATCTCACGGGAAACGGCTGCCACTTCCACATGTCGCTCTGGGACGGCGACACGAACCTCTTCATGGACGAGTCGGACCCGCGCGGCCTCGGTCTTTCGGAGACCGCCTACCACTTCATCGGAGGGCTGAAGGCGCATGCGCGTGCCTACAGCGCGGTCACGGCTCCGACCGTCAACTCGTACAAGCGCCTGAAGCTCGGAACGACGACGAGCGGGGCGACTTGGTCTCCGGTCTGGATCACGTACGGCTACAACAACCGCACGCAGATGCTGCGGATTCCCGGCCCGGGCCGCATCGAGGACCGGACGATCGACGGCTCGTGCAACCCGTATCTTGGCGGCGGCGGCGGTACTTGCGGCCGGTCTGGACGGCATCGAGCGCGGCCTAGACGCAGGCGAGCCGAACGCGGACAACCTCTATGCGCTCCCCTACGACGAGCTGAAGGGACGAGGGCTCGAGACGTTGCCGGCCACCCTCCTGCAGGCGACGTACGAGCTCGAGCACGACGACGTGTCTGCGAGAGGCGCTCGGGCGCGGGCGAGACGAGGACTACGTCGACTACTTCATCCGCGTGAAGCGCGAGGAATGGAACCGCTACCACGAGCAGGTCACGCCCTGGGAGATCCGGGAGTACCTGACTCGGTTCTGATTCAATATGGAGGGTTTCTCCATACCGATTTCCTCAAGAACGGCACGAATTAGCGCTATCCCGCTGATGCTCGATGTGTACCTTCTGAACATATGTGCGGGATCGTCGGCCTGTTCGCGAAGTCATCCGAGATCGAGGAGCGCCTCGGCGTGCATCTGGCTGCGATGCTCGCGCAGATGAACGACCGCGGGCCGGACAGTGCCGGCGTCGCGGTGTATCGCGATCCTGCGCCCTCCGGGTCGAGCAAGCTGACGCTCTTCTCCGCGGATCCGCGCGAGGACTGGGCGGGGCTGGCAGCCAGGCTCGGCGACGAGTTCGGCGGTTCCCCCGAGCCCGGCGTCCGCGCGAGTCACGCCGTCTTCGTCGTGGACACGGATGCCGCGGACGCCGAAGGCGTGGGTGCGGGCGAATCGTCCGGACTTGCGGGTCATGAGCGCGGGCAGCGTCATCGAGATCTACAAGGAGACCGGGCTCCCTCGCGACTTCGCCGAGGAGTTCCGGCTCACCGATTTCCAGGGGACGCACGCGCTCGGCCACACGCGCATGGCGACGGAGAGCCGCGTCACGACCGAAGGGTCTCACCCGTTCTCGACAGGGCTCGACCTGTGCCTCGTTCACAACGGGTCGCTCTCGAACCACAATCGGCTGCGCGAGAACCTGCGCCGCGAGGGGATCGGCTTCGAGACCGAGAACGACACCGAGGTTGCGGCCGGGTATCTCGCCTGGCGCATGCGCGAGGGCTGCGACGCTAGAGCAGGCGCTCGAGGGCTGCCTCGACGACCTCGACGGCTTCTACACCTTCGCCGTAGGGACTGCCGACGGGTTCGCGGTCCTGCGCGACCCGATCGCGTGCAAGCCGGCGGTGCTCGCCGAGACCGACGAGTGGGTCGCGATGGGCTCGGAGTGGCGCGCGATCTCGGTCCTGCCCGGATCCGCGGATGCGCGGATGTGGGAGCCGGAGCCGGGCGTCGTGTACGTCTGGGAGAAGGAGCTCGTGTGATGGCGGTCGCCGAGCGCGAGCAGCAGGCTGCCGTCGAGCTCGTCGACCTCGAGACGACTTCTCTCCGCGAGCTCAACCAGCGCCTCCACGATCTTGCGGGGTCCCCGGGCCCCGCTGTCCTGGCGCATCGTCAACCCGAACGGCGCCCACGCGGTCGCGTGCGGCCTGGACGCGGAGATCGAGGTCGAGATCGAGGGGCATGTGGGCTACTACTGCGCCGGCATGAACAAGCGGGCTCGCGTCCTTGTCCACGGCAACGCGAGCACGGGTCTCGCGGAGAACATGATGTCGGGCCTCGTCGTCGTCGACGGCAACGCGAGCCAATCGGCGGGGGCGACCGGACGCGGCGGTCTGCTCGTCGTCCGCGGGGACGCGGCCGCGCGCTGCGGGATCTCGATGAAGGGGATCGACATCGTCGTCGGCGGTTCGGTCGGGCACATGAGCGCGTTCATGGCGCAGACGGGCTCGCTCGTCGTCTGCGGCGACGCCGGGGAGGCGCTCGGCGACTCGATCTACGAGGCGCGGCTGTACGTGCGCGGCAGCGTCGCGAGCCTCGGCGCCGACTGCGTCGAGAAGGAGCTTCGCGACGAGCACCGCGCTCAGCTAGCTCAGTTGCTGAACGCCGCCGAGATCGACGCCGATCCAGCCGACTTCCGCCGCTACGGCTCGGCGCGGCAGCTCTACAACTTCCGGATCGACAACGCCGGCTCGTACTGATGGCCACCGAGACCGAGCGGCCCTGGAACCTCCGCGAGTCGTACCTCTTCGACCGCTCCGTCATCGCCGAGATCCAGCGTGCCTCGCGCGAAGGCATCTATGACATCCGCGGCTTCGGTGCAAAGCGACGCCTGCCGCACTTCGACGATCTCCTGTTCCTCGGTGCGTCGATCTCGCGCTATCCGCTCGAGGGCTACCGCGAGCGTTGCGCGACCGACGTCGTCCTCGGAACGCGCTTCGCGAAGAAGCCCCTCGAGCTGAAGATCCCGGTGACGATCGCCGGCATGAGCTTCGGTGCGCTCTCCGCACCCGCGAAGGAAGCGCTCGGCCGGGGCGCGAGCGAGGCCGGCACCTCGACCACAACGGGGGACGGCGGCATGACGAACGAGGAGCGCGAGCACTCCGAGACCCTCGTCTACCAGCTGCTCCCTTCGCGCTACGGCATGAACCCCGACGATCTGCGCCGCGCGGATGCGATCGAGGTCGTCGTCGGGCAGGGCGCCAAGCCGGGCGGGGGCGGGATGCTCCTCGGCCACAAGATCTCCGACCGCGTCGCGGAGATGCGCGACCTGCCGAAGGGCATCGACCAGAGGAGCGCCTCCCGGCATCCGGACTGGACGGGCCCGGACGATCTCGAGATCAAGATCGGCGAGCTGCGCGAGATCACGGACTGGGAGAAGCCGATCTTCGTCAAGGTCGGCGCGTCGCGGACGTACTACGACGTCCAGCTCGCGGTGAAGGCGGGGGCAGACGCGATCGTCGTCGACGGGATGCAGGGGGGCACGGCGGCGACGCAAGACGTCTTCATCGAGCACGTCGGCATCCCGACGCTGCCCGCGACCAGGCTCGCGGTCGACGCGCTGCAGGAGCTCGGGATGCACCGGCAGGTGCAGCTCATCGTGTCGGGAGGGATCCGGAGCGGAGCGGACGTCGCCAAGGCGCTCGCGTTGGGCGCAGACGCGGTCTCGATCGGCACCGCGGCGCTCGTCGCAATGGGCGACAACAGCCCCGAGCTCGAGGACGAGTACCGCGAGATCGGCAGCTCGGCAGGCTTCTACGACGACTACCAGGCAGGGCGTGATCCTGCGGGCATCTCGACCCAGGACGACGCGCTCGCCGCGCGCTTCGACCCCGTGCTCGGCGGCCGCCGGATCGCCAACTTCCTCCGCGTGCTCACGCTCGAGACGCAGACGCTCGCGCGCGCCTGCGGCAAGTCGCACGTGCACAACCTGGAGCCCGAGGACCTCGTCGCGCTCACCGTCGAGGCCGCGGCGATGGCGCGCGTTCCGCTCGCCGGCACGGACTGGATCCCAGGCTCGGTCCCTTCCTCGTAGGCTTCACCGGTGGCCGGGCTGACGCTGCATCTGCAACGCAGGCTTCAGGCGCCGCGTTTACTCGTGTTCGACGCCTGTACGCGGCCCGAGCTCCTGGCGAACTGGTGGGGGCCGAGGGACTTCACGTCTCCCGAGTCTCGAGATCGACCTGCGCGTAGGCGGCCGCTACCGGTTCGCGATGCAGCCGCCCGAGGGCGAGCTCTTCTACCTCGCCGGGGAGTACGTGGAGATCGACCGACCAAATCGGCTCGCCTACACCTTTCGCTGGGAGGACCCGGACCCCGATGACCGGGAAACGGTCGTGGCGATCACGCTGAGGGAGGCGG
This sequence comes from uncultured Actinomycetes bacterium, assembly GCA_963850485.1. GTDB lineage: Bacteria > Actinomycetota > Thermoleophilia > Gaiellales > Gaiellaceae > GMQP-bins7. The sequence goes on from CAWKLR010000005.1 coordinate 15,874, forward strand.
CGCGCGGGTCGACCGAGTTCATTCTCGAGCAAGGCACGTTCGCTACGCAGGCCCGCTACGACCTCCACCACGCTGGCTGGACGGACGGCCTCGATCGACTGGCGGCCGCATTGTCGGCCGCGCCGGAGTGAAATCAGGCCAATTTGGCGTCGCTAGTGTCGGCCGATGGCGGTCCTGGCGCTCATTGGCGCGGATCGGCTAGTAGCGCCGAAACGGGCGCCGGCGGACGAGCCACTTGCCGTCGATCGCCTCGACGTTCGTCCCGAAGGTGTACGTGTGAGTGGCGAAGACGCCCGGGAACCAGTTCGGCTCCAGCCTCCCCACGGGCGTCTCGACGTATTCGTCGTTCGTGAGGACGTCGATGCGATTGAAGACGAGCGCGTAGCCGTACCGTCGCGAGCAGTCCTGCGAGGGGCGGATCAGGTCGTCGCCGCGCCGGAAGATCCGCCCCGCAGGACGAGCGGAGCGGACGTCCGACACGACCGGGTTCGCCGGGTGTGGCTCCCAAGGGCCCGCGAGCGTGGTGGACGAGTAGAGGTGCAGCTCGTCGTTCGGCGATGCCCCGGCCTCTGCGACGCTCACGAAGAGCCAGAGCCGATCGTCGCCAGCATGCAGGGTCGCGTCGAGAGCGCGCACGTCCTGCAGCAGGACTCGCTCCAGGGCCCAGCTCGAGGGGAAGGGGTCAGCGCGATAGAGCTCGACGGTCCGGTTCTCGCTCGACTCGGGGATCATGAAGACGTCGCCCTCATGCCGGAAGACGAACGGATACGAGAGGTGGTACGGCCTTTCCAGCGCCGTCTGCGGCGCCGTGGCCGACCTTCCATCCGGGCCTAGGCGCACGTAGGAGATCTTCGCCCGCGGGGTCGCGGGGCCCTCGTCCTCGAAGAAGACGTACGTGAAATCGCCGTCTTCGACGACGAACGGGTCGGCCATCGCCGAGTTCGACGCCCACTCGACGGGCGTGAATCCGTTCGCCGACCCCGGGCCGGGACCCTCGGCCGCCCGAGGGCGGGTCGCGACGAACCACTCCTCGCGCCCGACAGCGCCTCGCGCCAGTCGCCAGGCGACGCCGAGGGCTGACCGAGCGGCGCGGTCGGCGACGGCACGGCTCGAGAGGCGGGTGGGGGAGGCGTTGGGACTCGTTGGGGCACCGCGTCTCGCTCGGGATTCGGCGTAGGCGAGCCCGCGCCGCCGCACCGTCTCGAGCAGATTGACAACTGCGCCCTGCGCCTTCCACAGGGCCTGGTGGCGGGTGCGGCTCGGTGACGCCGGGTCGATCGCCCCGTAGGACGTGTAGAGCAGCGCGCGCCTGCCGTCCTCGAAGTGCGCGTGGATCTGCGTCGTGTACGTAGGACCGTCCGACAGCCACTCCGCAGGATCGTGCGTCAGCGTCCACGCCCCGCACCGGACGCCGGCGGAGACTGCCAGGGGATCCGGCGATGTGAAGTCGAGAACCACGTCGTGACCCGCGAAGCCCGCCGGGCGGACCCCGACTTCGATCGCCACCAACTCGAGCGCGTCGAGCTGCCACCGGAAAAGGCGCGCGTCGAGGGGCTCGTAGAGCCGGAACAGGAGCGGCCGCGGCGGCTGCTCTCGCGTGGTCGGGTGGGCGAAGACGTCCAGATCGAAGCCCGGAGCGGCCCGCGAGCCGGTCTGCGAGTGCGGCGAGCCAGGCAGGCACCACCCGCGACTCGACGAGCATCGCGACGCGCAGCGGACGGTCCGCCTCCACTAACGGGGGCGAAGTCGTGGCGCGGTGCGCACAGGGGCTGGTGTGCGCTGGAGCCGTCGTCGGGCGAGCCCGTACAGGGCGACTGCGAGTCCGAGCAGGAGCCAAAGGTGTTTCTCGTGCTCACCTGAGAGGAACACGAAGGCGGCGAGCATCCCGACGAGCCCCACGAACACCGCACGACAGAGGAGCTCGAGCTCGACCTCGCCGGACCGGGCGAAGTACCTCGTCGCGCGCCGCGCCAGGAACAGCGCGCTCAACACGATCACTACGAACGCCAGGAGGCCCACGATGCCGAGGTCGGCGAAGACTCCCAGGTACGTGTTGTGTGCGACCTTCGGGGTGTCGACGACGAGGCGGGCGAGGGGAAGGTTGATCGGCTCCGCCGCATACTGCGGCGCGACGATCGGAAAGTTCCCTGCGCCGACGCCGAGCACCGGGTGGTCGGCAATGACGCCGGTTGCGACCGACCACAGATCGGCTCGACCTGTCCCTCCGCCCGGATTTGCCAGGCGCTCGAGCGCCCAGGGCGAAGCGAACGCTGCGTAGTAGACGAGACCGAACGAGGCGGCTACCGCACCGAGGGCCGCGAAGTGTCGGCGCATCCGGCCCCCGAAGAGCAGCGCGGCGACGAACGTGACGGCGAGCGCGACGAGCCCCCCGCGCGACTGCGTCATGAAGATCGCGACGGTGAACAGCAGGACGAATCCCCACAGCACCCAGCGCCGGGCAGCCGCACGCTCGGTCGAGCCGAGCGCGAAGACGGCGAAGACGAGCGCGGGAATGAGCACTGCGGCGAGGAAGTTCGGCTCCCCGAGGCCTCCGGCAAGCCTGTTGCTCACGCCCGCGGCCGGGTCGACGAATCCGACGACCGCGGCTGCGGCGCCTCCGGCGAGATAGCCCCAGACGATCCAACGAGCGTCGCGCGCATCACGCACGGCGGCAAACACGACGAAGACGAGGGCGACGTTGAGCACGAGCCTCAGACCATCGCCTCCGGCGCGAGCAACGTCCTCCGCCCAGAGAGACGAGGCCACTGCCCAGCCGGCGAAGAAGGTCGCGACATACGCGAGTGCCGGATGCTCCTTCAGGAGGAAGGGCGCTCCGCTCCTCCGCAACGCCGCGAGAACGAGGACGAACCCGCCCACCTTGACCGCACCGAGCCCACCGCCTACGCCGGGGAGCGTCTCCAGAAACGTCAGGGTGGCGAAGAGCGCGACGCCTGCGGCGAGGTCGTAGAAGGTGACGGTGACGAACAGCAGGGCCGCCGCTCCGGCCACCGCCGCAACCGGCGAGACCACCGCGGCCACTCCGAGCAGCGGTGCGAGAAGCGCGACGGGAAGTGCGAACCAGCGCGCGTCCATCCCGCGGCGGTTGACAGCGGCGCCTACCGCCATGCCTCAGCTCGAACCGGACGACGTGCGGGCGTGTGGACGGGCCTCTCCGGCGGGCGAGGCCCCGACGACATCCGCACCAGCCGTGCCCGTCCGCTGTCCCACTCGGAGTCTCGCGCGCCGCCGCGTCACTGCGATGATCCCGGCGGGGACTACACCGAGCTGCCCGAGCAGCAGGCGGGCTTGAGCCAGCTTCTCGCGCCGCGTCCGCCCGTAGCGGACGACGAGCACCACCGCGTCGACCGCTGCCGCGAGCGGAAGCGCGTCGGCGACCTCGGTGACGGGCGGAGAGTCGAAGATGACGATGTCGGCGTGCGTCCTCAGCTCCTCGACCACGGCGTCGACCCGCTTCGACTGCAGGAGATCGATCGGCCCCGCTGTCGTCGGGGCGCGCCGTCACGACTCGTAGCCGATCGCCGTACCCGGGCACGGTCGTCGAGCGTGTCCTCCACAGCAACCTCCCCGAGCAGGAGCTCGCGGGAGGCCCGGCTGACTCGTCTGCAGGCCGAACACGCGCCCCAGCCGTGCTCGCCGAAGATCCGCGTCCACGAGCACGACCCGCGCGCCCGCTTGCGCGTAGACGAGCGCGAGGTTGACGGCAGCCGTGGTCTTTCCTTCACCGCGCGCCGCGCTCGTGACGAGGATCGTGCCCGTGCCTCCTCCGTCCTCGAGTGCCGCGCTCACGTTCACGCGGGCGAGCTGGTACGCGTTCCTGACGTCGCCGTCGATCGTCGCCTCCGCGCTGCAGGTGCGCCTGCAGGTCGCGAAGTCGACGTCTGCGGCACGCGCGCGAGCGAGCGGGATCCGCTCCTCGAGTACGTCCTCGTCACGCAGAACGAGCGGGTTCACGAGCTCGAGCGCGATCGCGACGCCGACCCCCAGCAGCAGGCCGACGAAGAGTGCGACTGCCAGGCTCAAGCAGCGGCCTCGGCCAGGACTTCTCGGTCGGGTGGCACCGCCAGGCTTGCGATCTGGAGCGTCGGGTCTCGCGACCCGACGAGCCCGCGAAGCGTCCCGAGGCGCTCCGCCACCGCGCGGGCTTCGCCGACGTCGCGGGACTCCGCCGGCAAGGCTGCGAGGCGGCGAGAGAGGCGGCCGACGACCTGAGCGAGCTCGCGCTGGAAGATGCCCGTACGCTCGGAGATGACCCCGGCCGCGAATGCGTTGGCGAGGGCTGCCGCTTGCTCGGCGGTGTCGCCCTCGGCGGTGATCGTGACGATGTTGCTCTGCGCCTGCGGCTCGACGTGGACGGAGCCGAATAGCTCCTCCCGGGTGGCGCGGACCCGCAGCCTGTCCCGGGCGGCGTCCGCCACCTGTGGCGTCTTCACGAGCCTCGCGGTGGTCAGGACGCCGCGGCCTTCCCCGCTCTCGCGGATCACAGGCAGCCCGACGAATGTCGTGTCGTTGATCGCCACTGGCGTCACGAGGATGTCCGCGTGCGCCTCGTAGCGGTCGTCCGCGGTCGCGAGGTAGAGCAGCGCGGCCAGCAGAGCGAGCGCGACGCTGCTGATGATGAACGGCCAGTGCTGTGCAAGCGCTTGCAGATATCGCGCTGTTCCCTGCCGCTCCTCCACCAGCCCGCTCGCCGCAGTCACGAAGTCACAGTATTCCCAGGATTCGCACTTTTTGAACCCCCGGCGCTCATCGACGACGTGCCCGCCGGCGCTTGCGCGCACCGATTTGTGCCAGCCCGACCAGCAGCCCGCTTCCCCACGCCGCGTGGATGGTGGCGAGAACGGGAAACGTCCTCCAACCGCCGTTCGAACGAGTGGTCACGGCCGCGAGCAACGCGCCGTAGAGCGCGACGACGACGCGCGCGGGCCGGGCGAGTCGCGAAGGCGTCAGCGCAGTGAGCGCGACGGCAACGAGCCCGAGGGGAGCGAGGTGGCGCGGACGGATCGCAGTACGGAGCCGTCACGAATGCGAGCGCCTTGAAGCGCCCGTAGTCCCAGTACTGGCGGGCGATCGCGGGGAGCGACTCCCGCGGCCGATACACCGACCAGATGGCAGGGTCGAAGACGACGCGTCCGCCGGCGCGGCGAAGGCGCGAGCTGAGCTCGAAGTCCTGGTTCCGGACGAAGCGCTCGTCCCAGCCGCCGTGCGCACGAAGGACGTCTGCCGGCCAGGCTCCGAAGAAGAACCCGTCCACGTCGATGCGCGCATCGCCGGGCAGGGGCGGGCGCCGGAGGCGGGGGTTCCCGACGCCGAAAGGAGACGCGAGCGCGGCTGCCAGAGCGCGACCCCAGGGCCCTCGGCCCTCGATCTTGTGCCAGCCGCCGACGCTCGCCGCATTCGGTTCCTCTTCCAGCGCGCGGAGGCAGGCCGCGATGTATCCCGGCGGCATTTCGGCGTGCCCGTCGAAGCGCACGATCACCTCGCCGTGTGCCGCGGCGAGGGCGGCGTTCAGGCCGGCGGGGGTGATCCCTTGCGGGTTGTCCACGACGAAGGCCCCCGCGGAGCGCGCGAGGCTCGCGGTGGCGTCCGTCGATCGCCCGTCGGCGATGATGACCTCCAGGCTCTCCCGAGATGTCCTGCGAGAGGATCGAGCGGACGCAGGCGACGATGGTCGCGAGCTTCGTTCCGCGCAGGGACGATCACGGACACTCGGGGGGGCGCTGCCGTCATGCCGCTGCGTGCCCCCGCATCCATCGGACGAGGTCCCACATCGTCGACCAGCGGAAGTCCCGCAGGAGCGCCCCGAAGCGCGCCTCGCAGCGGCCGAGGCCGACGTAGTGGCGAAATCGGTGCGTGAACGGAAGATCGTCGACACGCGGCTGGCCGGGATCGATCTCCCACGGGTGCAGGTAGAAGACGTATGGGCGTCGCCGACGGATGTGACTGACGCCGCGGCGGAAGAGCGGGTACGGCATGAGACGGAAGTACCCGCCGCCGCCCCAGGGTAAGCCGACCGAGCCGACGGTCAGGCACGAGACGCCAATCTCGAAGAACCCGGGCGCGAGCTCCACGACAGGCTCGTCGGGTCGCACACCGGCCAGGCGTCCGTAGCGGTCGTGCGCGACGGTGGCGAAGACCGAGGAGTCGTAGACGAACCCCTCTTCCTGGAGGACTGGAATGGCCCAGTCCGTGATCGAGAAGCTCGGCGCCCGGTAGCCGCGGACCGGGGCGGACACGATGTTCTCGAGCAGATTCTTCGAGCGCCTTACGTCCTCCCTGAACGCATCCGGCGCGAGTGACGGGAGCAGCTCGTGGCCATAGCCGTGCGACGCGACCTCGTGACCGGCGGCGGCGATCCGCCGCACGACGGCCGGACATCGGTCCGCGACCCAGCCGAGGACGAAGAACGTCGCCTGGACAGGGCCCGCCTCGTGCATCAGCTCGAGCAGCCGGTCGACGTTCCGCTCGACCCGCGACTGTCGCTCGCCCCAGGTCGCCCTCGGAATCGACGGCCTCAGGTTCTCGACGTGAAACCAATCCTCGACGTCGATGGAGAGGACGGCCGGAGACGATCCGGCGGGACCTCTGTTCCGGTCAGGAGACTCGATCGTCGTCCTCCGTACTGACGTCGCTCACGGCTTCGTAGACCTCCTGCAGTCTTGCCGCGGCGCTCGCGCGGGACAGTCCCTCGACGTGCTCTCGCCCGGCAATCCGCGCTTTCCGCTCCAGTGCGGACGCGAGTTTGGCCGAGATGTCCTCTGGGGTCTCCTCCGCGAGGTAGCAGCCTTCGATCGCCTCGATGCGCTCCCGAACGTCGCCGACGTCGACCGACACGACGGAGACGTTGCACGCCACCGCCTCTTTCACCACGTTCGGCGAGCCCTCGTGGGTGGAGGTGAGCAGGACGACGTCGGCGGCGTTCAGCCACGTCGGCACGTCGTCGTGACGGACGCCGTCCAGTACGTGGAGCTCGACTTCCACGCCTGTCCTCCGCAGAAGCGCGACGCTCGCGTCCGCGAGTGTGAACCGCTTCTCGGGTCGTGCGGCGGAGCCCGGGAAGAGGACATGCCGGCGTGCAGGATCCCAGCCGAGCTCGGCCTGGCACTCGCCCTGGTCCCGTGGTCGAAAGCGGGCGAGGTCGACGCCGTCCGGGATGACCCAGGCCCGGGAGCGGTCGACGTCCGTCGGCAGCGCGTCCAGGAGGTTCTCGGACTTGACGATCACGCCCGCGGCGCGAACCGCGGCTCGTCGGGACGCGGTCACTCCGTAGCGGCGCGAGAGCGTATGCACGAGCCCTTTGCCCTTCCCGCCCAGCAGATCCGTGCCGATGAACGACACCACCACGGGCACCTCGCGAACGACGCGCGTGACGACATCCGCCATTACGCCGCCGTACAGCACGTGGACGACGTCCGAATCCGAGGCGCGGACGAGCTCGCTGACTCGCCCTCCGAGGCCGCGGTAGACATGCCGGCCACGTTCATGTCGCGGCACGTACACGAGCTCGACGGAGACACCGGCGGCGCGAAGGCCTGCGACCTGGTCGGCCGCGAACGTTCCCGCGCTCGGCGACGCAGGCGTTGGATACACGTTCGTCACGAGGATCGCACGCAGCGCGCGCTGGCCCTTCGCGCGGGGGTTTGCCGCAGGGTTCTTCCCCAACACGCTCTGACTATGCCTCGGTGCTGCGGAAATGAACAGACTTCGAGAGGCTGGTTTCGCTTCCGAGCGGGCTACGATGCGATTGTGGGGATGCGGCGCAGGATCGGGACTTTCGCGTACGTCCTGGCGGCGGTCGTGGCTGCCGCGGCGTCCTCGGCGTGCTCCGGCGACGGGAGCGGGCGGGGAGAAGCCGGTACGCGTGCGACCAGGGTCGTGTGGACGGGCGACTACGAGAGCGGGGACTTCAGCCAGTGGGAGGGGATCTTGCGAGAGCCCGAGTCGCCCGGTACGGCTCGGATCGTCCGCAAGCCGGTCGCCCAGGGGCAATACGCGGCCAGGTTCGTCATGGGGCCACAGACGAGCTTCACCGGCTCACGCATCGAGGCACACCAGGGAAACGTGGAGACGAGTGGCGGCGTCTACGGCTCCGAGACCTGGTACCGGTGGGCCCAGTTCGTTCCCTCCAGCGCGACCTTCGCCCGCCATGCGAGCTTCAACCACCTGGTGCAGTGGCACCCGAATACGCCATGCTTCGGCGCAGCCCTCTCGGTCAACGGCCTCACGTCGCCTCCACGCCTCGTCTTCAACGTCCGCGGGGGCGAAATCCTTCGCTACGGCGGCAGCTGTGATCTTCGCTACGAGCGCGCCTTCGATCTCGGCCCGCTGCCGCGTGATCGCTGGCTTCGCTTCCGCCTGCACATCAAATGGAGCGCCGACCCGAGCGAGGGCTTCGTGGAGCTGTGGATGAACGGTGGCCGGAAGATCGAGCTGACCTACGTCGCGACGGCGCCACCCGGCGTCGGCCACTTCGTGAGGCAGGGGATCTACCGCTTCCGGTGCACCTGCCGGACGGTCGTCTACGGGGACAGCATGACCGTCACGCTCGCTGACTCCTAGCGGGCACCGGGCGCTCATTCGGCCCGCCGCAGCGCGATGAGCTCCTCGTAGAGGCTCTCGACATGCCGAACGGTCACGCCGATGTCGAACTCGCGTCGCTGTCTCTCCTGGGCTCGCCGCCCGAGCTCCGTCCTCAGTCGTCCGTCGCGAAGGAGGCGGGCGAGGGAGTCCGCGAGCGCGCGTGGGTCGCGACGCGGCACGAGCAGCCCGTGAACGCCGTCCTCGACGAGATCCGGGATGCCGCCCACGCGGGTTGCCACGATGGGCTTGGCGGCCGCCATCGCCTCCATGACCGCGAGCGGCGTTCCTTCCCGGTCGGATGAGAACGCGACGACGTCCAGGGCGGAGAGCACGTCCGCGACGTCGCGGCGCAGACCGAGCAGGAGGACCCTGTCCTCCAGCCCGCGGTCGCGCACGATCGCTCGCAGCCGATCCTCCTCGGGGCCACCCCCGGCGATCAGGACGCGCAGCCGCGGGAACTCAGGTGCAAGAAGCGCTGCCGCGTCAATGAGGACGTCCACTGCTTTCTCCGGGCGGAGCACGGCGACGGTCCCCACGAGCTCCGCGTCGGGCGGGATTCCGAGCTCGGCGCGAACATCGCGCCCCGAGGGAAGGGGCGGAACTATCCCGTTTCTCACGAGCCGAACCTTCGCGGGCGCGATTCGGGCGACGTCGACCATCGTGCGCTCGTCTTCCGGCGAGACGACGATCAGCGCGTCCGCGGCTCGCGCGATCAGCTCGCGATCGAGGAACGGCCGGAGCCGCTGCCCCATGAACGTCGATCCCTGCTCGTGCGCGACGAACACAGGCACGCGGGCCAGGGTTGCAAGCGCCGCACCCCACACGTTCGATCCGAACTTGTGCGCGTGCAGTACGTCGACGCGCTCGCGGCGCAGAAATGTGATCAGCGGCCACCAGGCCCCGATCGCGCGTCGTGACGTCCGTGTGAGCGGCAGGATCGGAACGTCGGCTCGACCGAGGTCGTCGATGAGCGGGGACGGCCCGTCGATCGCCCTCGAGACGCATACCGTCGGCCGGAAGCGGGAGCGATCGAGGCGGATTGCGAGGGTCGCCGCAACCCGTTCGGCGCCGCCCGGCAGCAAGTTGTCGACGAGCATGAGGACGCGAAGGCGCTTGTCCCCGGGGCCGGCCACGACGCGAAATAATGCACGAGGAGGAACACTTGCCCGGCAACGCACGCCACAATCCCGCCTGTGAGCGGGCGGTTCGAGCCGGTTGTCCTCTGCTACCACGCGGTTTCGGAGCGGTGGGAGCACAGGCTCTCCGTCCCGCCGCAGGCGCTCGAGCGACAGGTCCGGCTCCTGCTCCGCAGACGGTACCGTGCCGTCACGGCCGCCGACGTCGTCGCCGGGCGCGGCCGCCTGCTGCACGTCACGTTCGACGACGCGTACTGCAGCATTTTAGATGCGTTTCCCGCTCTCGACCGGCTCGGCGTCCCGGCCACGGTCTTCGCCTGCGCCGCGCTTGCGGAGAGCGGGCTGCCGTTTCCAGTGCTGGCGCCCGCGGACGCAGGCGAGACGACGGAGGCCGACGTCCGGACGCTGGAGTGGGACGCCCTCGCCGAGCTCGCGGACCGCGGCGTGGAGATCGGCTCGCACACGGTTTCGCACCCGCATCTGACGCAGCTGGCCGATAGCGAGCTCGACCGGGAGCTTCGCGAGTCACGAGAGCGGCTCGAGCACCAGCTGGGCCGCCGGTGCCGCTTCGTCGCCTACCCGTACGGAGACCACGACGAGCGTGTCCGGGCCGCGGCACGTGCCGCCGGATACGAGGCCGCCTTCGCGCTGCCGGGGAGAGCGCGGCCTTTCGACCGGTTTGGAGTCCCGCGTGTCGGGATCTGGCGGAAGGACGGTCCTGGACGCGTCCTGCTCAAGACGTCCGCCGTGCGACGGCCGATAGGAGCCCTGCGACGATGGGCTTGAGAGCGACCGGATGATGGCGCGGCAATGGGCCTGAGCCCGCATGACGGAGGGGGCGGCTCGACCGAGCCGGGCGACTCTCCGAGCGCACCGATTGTCGAGCGCGCGCCGGCGAACCTCACCCGCGTCGTCGTACGCGGGATCGGGATCGCAGGGATGGGCTACCTCGCGACCCAGGTTTTCACGATCGCTGTGTATCTCTTTCTCGCACGTCTCATCACGCCGACGGAAATGGGTGAATTCGCCGCAGGGTCCCTGGTCATGGTCGGCGCCCTGTTTGCAGAAAGTGGGATGCTCGCCGCGCTCATCCAGCGCCGGGATCGCGTCGAAGAAGCGGCCGCCACCGCAGTGATCGCGACGATCACGGCCGGGGTCGTCTTCGCTGTCGCCGGGCTCGCGGTGTCGCCGCTGATCGGCCTGTTCTTCGACAGCCGCACCGTCGGGCTTGTGGCGGCCGCGTCTGTCCGGGTTCGTCCTCGTCAGGCAGGCCGCGGTCGTACCGGAAGCGCTCCTCCAGCGGCGGTTCTCGTTCCTCCGTCGCCTCGTCGCGGAGCCGGCGTCGGTCGTGGCGTTCGGCGCGACCGCGATTCTCGGAGCCGCGAGCGGGCTCGGCGTCTGGGCGCTCGTTGCGGGAACGTACGCCGGCGTGGTTACGCAGGCGGCAGCTGCCTGGGCCCTCGTGCGCTGGCGGCCGGATTTGCATCGAGCGTCGTTCGCCCTCTGGCGGGAACTGGTCGGTTACGGGAAGCACATCACTGCCGCCGGCCTGGTCCGTGCCGTCACGTCCGAATCCCCCACGATCTTCGTGGGCCGGTTCCTGGGCGCCGCAACGCTCGGTCAATTCCAGTACACGTACCGGATCGCACAGCGACCGCTCGCGGCGCTGGTTTCGAGCGTGACGTATGTCGTCTTCCCGGCATTTGCGCGGATCGCAGACGACCAGTTGCGGTTCGAGCGCGCCTTCCTCCGCACGGTCCGGTGGCTCAGCGTTGTCGCGTTCCCCGTCAGCCTGATCCTCCTCCCGCTCGGCGAGCCCGCGGTCGTCGTGCTCTTCGGCGAACGCTGGCGAGAGGGAGGCATCGCGCTCACATGGATGTTCGGATACACGGCGGGCTGGGCGTTCGTCTCACTGGCCGAGCACGTCGCGAAGTCAGTCGGCCGTCCGGAGGTGGTAATGCGGCTCGACATCGCCGCCTTGATAGCCGCGGTCTCGTCAGTGGCCGCGCTCGTCCAGTTCGGGTTGGTCGGCGTCGCGGCGGCGCTCTCGTTGAGCGCGATCGCGGCTGCCGCGTATGCACTCCTCTGGATAATGCGCTTGACTCACATCCCGCTCCAAGGCCTGTTGCGGGAGATCTGGCCCGCGGCGGCTGCCGCCATCGTCATGGCGGCGGGCCTCTACGCAGTCGACCGGCTGGTACTCGACGCCGGCCAGCGTTCTCCCGGTATCGGCCTGGCGCTGATCGCTCTCGAGGTCGGGTTGGGCGCGATCGTGTATCTCGCCACGCTGGGGGCTCTGGCTCCCCGCACGGCTGCGGAGGTCGTCGGCGTGCTCGCGCAGAGGCGTCTAGCGGCGCGGCAGACGACCGACGACTGAGTGAGGGCTGCCCCGGTGGGAGCGACGCCGCGTCAGCGAGACGGGCGCGTCCACGGGAGTCGGTGCGCGAGCAGTCGGTTACGGGGAACGACCACGCGAAAGAGCACCTTGCGCGCGAAGGCCTCGGTGCGATCCTTGCGCGACGCGAGGTACCCCTCGAAGCGCATGATCGCCCGGTCGAGCTCGGGCCTGGCTGCCAGGCGGCGCGTGGCCTGAAGCTGACTGAGGTGAAGCACATGGTAGGAGGAGCTCGCGATGTTCGGGACGGCGTGCGGATACAGGTCGTAGCGGGACCAGAAACCCGTGTCCCAGCGATCGATCCCCGTCGCAAGCGCCTCCAGCCCCTCACGCCACAAGCGCGTGGCCGCGCCGTCGCCGAGCGCGGCGGCGACGTCGTGGCAGCCCCAGAGGGCGAAGATGCCTCCGTTCAGGACGTAGGAGGACGGTGTCGTCGGATATTCCTCGAAGAAAGGGCCGCCGCCGAGCTCCGCGCGGACGCCGCCCTCGGATACCCCGACGTCGAGCGGCAAGAGCGCGCGGCGCGCGGCCTCTGCCAGGCTCTCGTCGCCGGTCTCGCGATGCATCCGCACGAGAAGGCTCGCCGCCTGTCCCTGCGCCATCGCGGAGAGCCAGGGCGGGGCCAGATGGAACGTGTGCGGGAACGGCTCGCGATGCATGAGCCCGCCCTGGAGGTGTCCCGTCCGCTCCTGGCTGCCAGCAAGGTCGCGGGCGGCCGCGAGCGCCCACTCGAGCCAGTGCTCCTCACTCGTCTCCAGATACCGCTCGTAGCTTCCGAGCGCCCACTGTGCGTGGACGACGTAGGGGGCGTCCGGCCTGAGCCACGATGGCGGCCAACCTGTTTCGTCCGCCTTGACGGACAGATCGATGTGGTAGCCGCCCAGCCCTTCGGCGTCGACGTGCCGGCCAGGCAGCAGCGAGAACGCCCGCGCCGAGCTGAAGAACCCTCCGGTCGTGCGCTGCGTCCTCCCGGCCACCCGGAGTCAGATGCCTGCGTCGAACATCAAGATCCTGACGCTCGTCGACCGCTTCGGCAGCGTAGGCGCCGAAACGATTGCCGCGAGGATCGCCATCGGCCTCGACCCTACCCGGTTGAGCGGCTCAGTTGCGTGACGCACCTCGCCCCGAACCAGCTGGCGTCGCCAGTGCGACATGCGCCCAGCGCGTCTCTTGCCTCAGGGCTAGTTTCGGCCGGGTGAGCGCTGATACGTTGGCGGCCCGATGGCGGAGATCCGGCCTCTCACGCACGCCGACGTTCCGCTCGTCGTCGCACTCCTGCGGGTACACATGCACGGGTGGCCGCTGGACGAGCGGGCGCTCGTCGGCCTCATGCTCGACCACCCCTGGGCGGACGAGGAGCTCCCGTCGCTCGTAGCGCTCGAGGGGGATGAGATCGTCGGCTTTACCGGCGTGCAGGCGAGACGGATGCGAATGGACGGACGGCCGATTCGCGGAGCGTGCTGCACGCACGCGGTCGTGAATCCCGCCCACCGAGGTGGAGCGGTGGGGGCGCTCCTGCTCAGCCGCATCCTCTCGGGGCCGCAAGCCGTGACATGGGCCGACAGTGCGACCGATGCGGTCGCGGCCGTGTACCGGATCATGGGCGGCCATCTCGATTTCGTGCGCGCCTGCGATTGGATGCTCGTTCTGAGGCCGGTGCGCTGGCTCAGCGGGATAGCCGTCGCCGCCGCTCGACGTGAGGCCGTCTCGCGCCGAACGTTCGTGCCCGTCGGGGCGATACCCGTCCAGGCGGTAGGGCGACGACTGCTCAAGCAGGCACATCCCGAGCCGGCGAGGGACGTACGGGGCGAAGACGCGTCGGCCGCAATCATCGCGGAGCACGTCCCCGCGCTCAACAAGCAGCGGCGGGTCTGGGTCGACCACGACGAGGCGCAGCTGGACCACCTCTTCCGGCTCGTGGAGATTTTTCGAGGGCCGCTCGTCCGTCGCGTCGTTCGGCGCGGCGAGCGCCCCATCGGCTGGTATGCGTACCTTCTTCGGCAGGGCGGCGCGAGCCGGGTGCTGCACCTCGCGCGCGCCCGAGCGCGAGGTCGACGCCGTCCTCGGTGAGCTGGTCTCGCACGCGAGGGAGCACGGAAGCGCGGCGCTCATGGGACGGGCGGAACCGCATATGCAGGCTGCGCTCGAGCGGCGGTTCGCCGTCCTCGGGTACGCGCGCCAGCCGACGATCCGCGCGAAGGACCCGGAGCTGGCAGCGGTGATGGCGACGAGCGCTTCGCTGCTGACGCGGCTCGAGGGCGAGGTCTTCGGGATCTGAGAACGCCGCAGTTTCGACGCAGGGCTTGTCGAGCACCCCTTTCGCGTGGACGATGAGAGCGGGTGAAGGGGAAGCTGTTGCACCGAATCTGGGTCGCCTACCGGGAGGGTGGCGTCCGCCTGGTCGCGCACAAGACCCTCTCCAGAGTGCGTTGCGAGGCGGTCCTGTACGCGCTCGATCTGGAGCGCGAGCTGCCGGAAGTCAGCTCGGGCGTGGCGCTCGAGGTGCGTGAGCTCTCCGCGGCGGAGGTCCACAGGTACGTCGCGCTGCGGCCCGAAGAGGACTCCGAAGGGGTACTCGCGCGCCTGCGCGATGGCCACGTCTGCTGGGCAACCTGGGACGGCGACCGCATCGTCGGCTGCGCGTGGATCCGCTTCGACCAGATGTGGGTGTCGGAGATCGGCAAGTCCATGTCCCTGCGGCCGGGAGAGGTGTACGGGTACGACTCGTACACCGACCCTGAGCACCGAGCCCGAGGCGCCGCCAGCATGCGCGCGGTGACTCTCATTCGACACGTCAAGCGCCTCGGGTATCGCCGGCTCGTCGCGTACGTGATACGCGAGAACACGCCCGGCCGGGCGGCTCTGGAGGCGCTGGGCTTCGTGCGCTCCGGCCGCATCCGCTGGTTGCACGTCGGCCGCTACGGGCTCGAGGTGAGCACCGGCAGAGCCACTCGGCCACGTGTCAGCGTCCACGTCCAGCCACGCCCCGGTCAGGCGGGCGGGCCTGTGGTTGACTTGAGCTCGCGGTGAACTTCGAGCTCACAGACGAGCAGCGGCTGCTGCAGGAGACCGTGCGCGAGTTCGTCCGGCGAGAGGTCGCGCCCGTCGCCGGCGAGCTCGACCGCACCGGCGCCTTCCCCTACGACGCCGTCGCGAAGCTCGGCGAGCTCGGGCTCATGGGCATTCCCTTTCCCGAGGAGTACGGCGGGAGCGGCGCCGACACGCTGTCACTGGTGCTGGCGATCGAGGAGCTCGCCAGGGTCGACTGCGCGCTCGCGATCACGGTTGCGGCCCACACGTCACTCGGCACGGCGCCGATCAATCTCTGGGGGACGGACGAGCAGAAGGCCGAATGGCTGCCGCAGCTCTGCTCGGGCAGGCGGCTGGCGGCTTTCGGGCTGACCGAGCCGGAAGCCGGCTCCGACGCCGGGAACACGCGGACCACGGCAGCGCTCGCGGACGGCGAGTGGGTGATCAACGGGGAGAAGGTGTTCATCACGAATCCGGGCACGGAAATCTCGGGCTGCGTGATCATCACGGCCGTTACCGCCGAGAACGACGGCAGGCGCGAGATCTCGAACATCATCGTCCCCAACGGGACGCCCGGCTACGAGGTCGGCGAGCCGTACCGCAAGATGGGCTGGCGCGCTTCGGACACCCGACCGCTCGCCTTCGCCGACTGCCGGGTGCCCGAGGCGAACCTTCTCGGACGGCGCGGGGGAGGCTTCAGGCAGTTCATGAAGGCGCTCGAGGGCGGACGCATCGGCGTGGCGGCGATGGGCGTGGGGCTGGCGCAGGGAGCGCTCGACGAGGCGCTGTCCTACGCGAAGCAGCGGCGGGCCTTCGGCCAGCCGATCGCGAAGTTCCAGGCCATCCAGATGAAGATCGCGGACATCTCGGCGCAACTCGAAGCGGCGCGATTGCTCACGTACCGCGCGGCGCTGAAGATGGACCAAGGCGAGTTGTTCCTGCTCGCTGCTGCGCAGGCCAAGCTCGTCGCAGGCAGGCTCGCCGTGCGCGCGACCGAGGAAGCCGTGCAGATCCATGGCGGTTATGGGTTCATCGAGGACTACCCGGTCTGCCGTTTCTACCGGGATGCGAAGATCCTCACGATCGGCGAGGGCACCGACGAGGTGCAGCAGATGGTGATCGCCCAGCAGCTCGGCTGCTGAGTCGACGGAAGGGGCGCGAGTTCTGTGACGACCAGTCGAGAGGCCCCCGCCGGAGTCCCTTTCGACGCCGCCCGGTGTCTGGACCACCTCGTCGCCGAAACGACTGCGGCCATCCGCCGCCTGCGCCGGCGTGGGGCGGTCGTCGCGGTCTCGGGAGGCGTCGACTCTGGCGTGGTTGCGGGCATCTGCGTCAAGGCCCTCGGCCCGGAGCACGTGCTGTGCCTACGGCTTCCCGAACGCGACATCGGAGGCTCGTCCTCCGACCTCGGGCTGGAGCTGGCCAACGCGCTCGGCGCGAGGACGGTCGAGGAGCCGATCACCGAGGCGCTCGAGGGGCTGGGCTGCTACCGGCGCCGCGACGAGGCGATCCGGCGCGTCTTCCCCGACTACGAGCCGAAGTGGCGGCACAAGCTCGATCCGCTCCGCTCCCTCCGGCGGGATCATCGTCTTCACGCTCGTCGTCGAGCGACCGGACGGAACGGAGGAGGCCCGACGTATGCCTCCGGAGGCCTACCAGGAGCTCATCTCCGCGACGAACATGAAGCAGCGCGTGCGCAAGGTCTTCGAGTACACCTGGGCCGATCGGCTCGGCTACGCGGTCGTCGGCACACCGAACCTGCTCGAGTACGACCAGGGGTTCTTCGTCAAGGGCGGCGACGGGCTGGCCGACGTCAAGCCCATCGCGCGCCTCTACAAGAGCCAGGTGTACCTCCTGGCCCGCGAGCTCGGATTGCCGGAGGCCATTGCCACGCGGCCTCCCACGACCGAGACTTTCAGCATGCCTCAGACGCAGGAGGAGTTCTACTTCGGCCATCCCTACGAGCGCATGGATCTGCTGCTCTGGGGGTATGCACACGACATCGAGCCGGAAGAGTTGTCAGATCGGGTGGGCCTCGGGCCCCAAGACGTGGAGATCGCCTACCGGGAGATCGAGCGACGGCGCGTCGCGACCCAGTACCTCCACGCCCCTCCGATCGTCGTCGACTCCTCCGGCTGAATGTGCGGCCTCGCAGGAATCGTCCGCGCGGACGCCTCGAAGCCGGTCGACGAGCTGACCCTCCGCCGGATGGCCGGGGCGATTCGCCATCGTGGCCCCGACGGCTTCGGACTCGCGCTCGACGCGGGCGCGGGGCTCGTGTCGGCGCGACTCGCGATCTTCGACCTGGCCCGCGGCTGGCAACCCTTCGAGGCTTCCCGGGACGGGAGCATCCTCGTCTACAACGGCGAGGTCTACAACCACCCGGAGCTGCGCGCGGCGCTGGCTGCACGGGGTGAGACCTTCGCCACGACCTGCGACACCGAGGTCGTGCTGCGGTTGCTGGAGCGGGACGGCGTCGACGCGCTCGATCGGCTCAACGGCCAGTTCGCGTTCGCCTGGTGGCAGCCCGCGCGGCGCCGGCTGACACTCGTCCGCGATCGCTTCGGCGTTCGGCCCCTCTACTACTCCCTGCTCGGCGACGGCACCCTCGTGTTCGGCTCCGAGGCAAAGGCCCTCTTCGCCTCCGGCGAGGTCGGCGCGGCACCCGATCTCGCCGGCATCGACGAGGTCTTCACGCTCTGGGGCCCGCGCGCGCCGCGAACAACCTTCCGCGGTGTCAGCCAGGTCCGGCCGGGTGGGCTCCTCGTGTGGGAGCGCGGTCGGATCGTCGAAGAGCGGACGTGGTGGACCCCCGACGTTCGATTGCGACGAAGAGCCCGACGGCGATCTAGAGGAGCTCCTGCGCGACAGCGTGCGCCTGCGTTTGCGGGCGGACGTCCCTGTCGGCACGTACCTCTCCGGGGGGCTCGATTCGAGCCTGATAACCGCGCTCGCTCAGGCGGAGACCGACCACGAGCTCCGTACCTTCTCCATCGCCTTCAAGGATCCCCGCTACGACGAGCGCGTCCACCAGGAAGAGGTCGCGCGCGCGATCGGCACGCGCCACCACGTCGTCGAGGCGGCGCCCCGGGACATTGCGGAGGCATTCCCCGAGGTCGTCCGGCACGCCGAGATGCCGCTCGTGCGCACCGCCCCTGTACCTCTCTACCTGCTCGCCCGGCAGGTGCGCGAGCACCAGATCACCGTTGTCGCGACCGGCGAGGGTGCCGATGAGCTCTTCTGGGGGTACGAGCTGTTCAAGGAGGTCGTGCTACGCCAGCTGCACCGGCGCGACCCGGAGCGGGCAGTGGAGCTGCTCGACCAGCTCTACTCGTATCTCGGTCCTGCGGCTGCTCGGCGTGGGCCTGCCTGGCGCCGATTCCTGCTGGAGACGGGCGCCGACGACGAGCTACTGGGCTCGCACCTCACGCGCGCTCACGCAACCGCCACCGTCAAGGCGTTCTACCGCCCCGAGGTCACTGGCCGAAACCGGAGCGAGCACAGCGCTCGATCGTGTTCGTGCCGAGCTCCCGGGGGCGTTCGGTCGCTGGAGCCCGCTCGAGCGTGCCGCGTGGCTCGAGCTGACGACACTTCTCGAGCCCTACCTGCTTTCTGCGCAAGGTGACCGGGTTGCGATGGCGCACGGGGTCGAAGGACGCTTTCCCTTCCTCGACCATCGAGTCTTCGAGCATTCGGCGCGTCTCCCCGAGGCGGGGAAGCTGGACGGAATGCGCGAGAAGGTCGCGCTCCGCGAGATCGCCTCGAAGGTGCTTCCAGCGACGATCGCCGAACGGGGCAAGCAGCCGTACCGGGCTCCCGAGATCTCGCCCTTCTTTACCCCGGAGGCTCCCCAGTGGGTTGCGGAAGTGCTGTCGCCGGCGGGGCTGGCCGAGACCGAGATCTGGGACGAGCAGCGCGTCTCCGGGCTGCTGCGTCGTTGCCGGGCCGGTCGCGCCGCCGGCGTGCGCGAGTCGATGGCGCTCGTCGGCATCCTGTCGACGCAGCTCTGGCATCGCGAGTTCGTCGGTCGCGGGGCCGCCGGCTACCCACCGGAGACCGGCGATCCGCGGATCAGAATCGATCGCACCAGCGAGCCACGAGCCGAGGAGGCTGCATGACCGAGGTTGCCGACGACGTCCGCCAGGAGATGCGGGCGTACATCGAAGAGAACTTCCTCTACCTACATCCGGGAATCGAGCTCAAGGACGACGACGAGTTCCTCACGCTCGGGATCGTCGACTCGCTCGGTTTCGTCGAGCTCGTCGAGCAGGTCCAGTCGCGTTACGGGGTGACGGTCGACGACGTCGACATAACAGAGGAGAACTTCGGCTCGATCGACGCCATTACGGGCTACGTCGAGCGGAAGCGAATCCCGGCTTGAGGGGCCGCACGTTCGCAGAGGATCTGCGTGCGGCTGCGGCACGTCATCCGGAGCGGGAGGCGATCGTCGCCCGCGGGCGGACGGTGTCGTACGCCGAGCTCGATCGCCTGGCCGACGGCCTCGCGACCGGACTACGCGCGTCGGGCGTCGAGCGTGGCGACCGCGTCTCGGTGCGTGCTGCCGAACGGCGTCGACGCGACGATCGCGATCTATGGCGTGCTACGAGCGGGAGCCGCGTTCTCGCCGCTCAATCCGACGATCAAGCGAGACAAGCTCGCTCACGTGCTCGCGGACTCGGCGGCGGCCGCCGTCATCTGTGACGCCGGGCGTGCCGAGGTGGTGAGGGAGGCGACGGCGGTTGCGGGCGAGATCCCGATCGTGACCGACGTCGAGGGTCAGGGTCGCGACGGAGCAGGTGATCTGCCTCCTCCGGTCAGCGTCGACTTGGCCGCGGTGATCTACACGTCGGGTTCGACGGGCGATCCCAAGGGAGTCACGCTCACGCACGGCAATATGACCTTCGCCGCCGACTCGATCATCGAGTACCTGCAGATGGACGAGTCCGACCGCGTGCTCTGCGTGCGTGCCGCTTTCCTTCGACTACGGCCTGTACCAGCTGCTGATGGCCGTTCGGGTGGGAGCGACCCTCGTCCTCGAGCACGGCTTCGCGTTCCCAGGGCGCGTCGTGCAGCTCCTCGAGGACGAGCGGATCACGGGGCTCCCGGGCGTCCCGACGGTGTTTCACGTGCTCTTGTCGCTGCGCGGCCTCGCCGAACGCGAGCTGCCCGAGCTGCGCTTCCTCACGAACACCGGCGCGGCGCTGCACGCACCGACCGTAGAGGCGATCCGGCGCATGTTCCCGAATGCCCGTCTCTACTCCATGTACGGCCTCACGGAGTGCAAGCGCGTCGCGTACCTCCCGCCCGAGCAGGTCGAGGCGCGTCCGACGTCCGTCGGCATTCCCCATTCCCGGGACCGAGGCCTGGATCGAGGACGAGGACGGAAATGTGCTCGGACCGGGCGAGGTCGGTGAGCTGATGATTCGCGGCGCGCACGTGATGCAGGGCTACTGGAACGATCCGGAGCTGACCGCGGAGCGCCTGCGCCCGGGACGCTGGCCCTGGGAGCGCGTGCTCGCGAGCGGCGATCTCTTCCGGACCGACGAGGAGGGCTACCTGTACTTCGTCGGCCGCCGCGACGATCTGATCAAGTCGGGCGGCGAGAAGGTCGTGCCTCGGGAGATCGAGGACGTGCTGCACTCCGCACCCGGAGTCCGCGAGGCCGCCGTCATCGGCGTCGCCGACCGTCTGCTCGGCCAGGCGGTGCACGCGCACGTCTCCGCCCAGACCGGCGTCGTCCTCGACGTCGCCGCCCTCCGCATCTACTGCTCGGAGCACCTCGAGGACTACAAGGTGCCCCGGCACCTGATCGTCCACGACGAGCTGCCGCGGACGAGCAACGGCAAGATCGACAAGTCCGCGCTCGAGGATCGATCAGCGTGAGCACGACGGGCGAGGTCGCTCGGAGAGCCGACGAGTTGATCTTGACCGAGCTCGAGCTCGGCGTCGACGACGAGGAGTGGGGTGCGCTCGCCGTGGAGGCGGACAACATCTTCGGTACACCGGAGTGGATCTCGACCTGGTGGCGCCACTTCGGCGGCGGGCGGCGGCTCCTCGCGACGGCGTGCCGAGATGCGGATGGAGCACTGGTAGCGGTGCTTCCGCTCTATCGTCTGGGCAGGTCGTCGGCCCCTCCGGGTCGTACGGTTCCTCGGCCACGGTTCCGGGGATGCGCTGGGACCCATCTGCCGCGGCGCCGATCGCGCCGCGGTCGCGGTCGCACTCGAGCGACGGCTGCAGGAGTGGGACGCGGCGCTCCTTGTCGGCGAGACCGTGCCGGCAGAGGATGGCTGGAGCGAGCTCCTCGGCGCACGAGTGGTCGAGCGGGAGGCGAGCCCGGTGCTCGCCCTGCACGGCATGAGCTGGGAGTCGCTGCTCGCCTCGTGGAGCAAGAACCTCCGCGGACAGGTGCGCTCGCGCGAACGAAGCTCGTCGGCGGCGACCTTCGCGTCGACTTTCGCCTCGCCGTGGATCCGGACCGGTTCGAACGCGATCTCGACCAGCTCTTCGCGCTGCACCGCGCTCGCTGGCCGCAGGGATCCGGCTTCAGCTCGGGCGAGGCCTTCCATCGCGAGTTTGCGGCGCTGGCGCTCGAGCGAGGATGGTTACGCCTCTGGCTGCTCGAGATCGACGGGGTGGCACGCGCCGCGTGGTGCGGATTTCGGTTCGCGAAGTCGAGTCCTACTACCAGGCCGGCCGCGACACCGATCCCGCCTGGGATCGGTACAGGCTCGGCTTCGTCCTCCTCGCGCACTCGATTCGGGAGGCGGCTGCCGACGGCACGCGTGAATACCGCTTCCTCCGAGGCGACGAGGACTTCAAGTACCGGTTCGCGAGCCATGACCACGGGCTCGAGACGTTCGT
>CAWKLR010000006.1:0-26578 GCA_963850485.1 uncultured Actinomycetes bacterium
GCACCTACCATCGACCGGTGCCCCCGACCCTCACGATCACGCCGGCAACGGCGCGCCGGTTCCTCGCCCTGCGCCACTACCTCGCCCCGCCGCGGTCCCTTCCGGAGGGTCGGGAGGGGATCCTCGCCGTCTTCGAGCGGTTCGGCTCGATCCAGTTCGATCCGCTCGAGGTCGCCGGCCGCAACCACGACCTCGTCCTCCTCGCCCGCGTCCCGGGCTACCGCCGCGAGCTGACCGACGCACTTCTCTACGAGGAACGCGTTCTCTACGAGACCTACAACAAGGGCCTGAGCCTCGTCCCGACGGCCGATCTGCCCTGGTATCGGATCACCTGGGACCTGAACCGCGCCGTGCAGGAGGCCAGCGTCTTCGTGGAGCACGCACCGCTCGTCGCCGAGCTTCTCGAGCGGATCCGGGAGGACGGGCATCTGTCCTCGACCGACATCGCGCCCCGCGCCGCGATCGACTGGTACTGGCGCCCGACGAACCAGGTGCGAGCGATCCTCGAGGCGCTCGCGCAGTCCGGGATCCTCGCGATCGCGCGACGCGACGGCAACCGCCGGATCTACGACCTGGTCGAGCGGCTCTTCCCGGCCGACCTCCTGGCCGAACGGCCCGAAGAGCTCGAACAACGCCGCTTCAAGCTCCTCTCGCGCTACCGCGCCCATGGCCTCCTTGGAACCGGCGGCGGGGCGGAGATCTGGTACGGGACGGGACGAACAAGCGCCTACCGCAGGGAGCGGCGCACGGAGCTGATCGAGGCGGGCGAGCTCGTCCCCGTAACGGTGGACGGGCTGCGCGGCGAACGCCATGTCGTGACCGCCGAGCTACCCCTGCTCGAGCAAGCCGAGCGTGAGTTAGCCGCCGGTGACCTGCCCGGCGGCACCGCTCCCGGGGCGAGCTTCCTCGCCCCGCTCGATCCGCTCGCCTGGGACCGAGACTTCCTCCGCTCGCTCTACGGCTTCGACTACATCTGGGAGGTCTACGTCCCTGCCGCCAAGCGACGGTGGGGCTACTACGTCCTGCCACTCCTCTTCGGCGACCGGTTCGTCGGCCGGATCGAGCCGCGGATCGACCGCAAGGCAGGAGTCCTTCACGTGGTCGGACTGTGGTGGGAAGACGGTTTCGACCCGATGGCGACCGACGGCTTCAGCGAGGCGTTCTGCGCGGCCCTGGACGCCTATCGCCGGTTCGGCGGGGTCGACCGGATCCGGCTGCCGCGGACGGCCCGTGCGCGGGGGATAGCGGCCGAGGTCCGGAAACGGCTCGGCTGAGTCGAGCCGTCTCGCCCACCTGCAGGGCGCGGTATGAGCCGAGCCGACGCTTCGGTAGGTTTCGTGGCGATGGCAACTCGAGAAGCCGCCTGCCACTGTGGGCAACTTCGCTTGGAGGTGGCAGGCGATCCCTTCGTGGTTTCCATGTGTCACTGCCTTGCCTGCAAACGGCGGACGGGAAGTGCCTTCGGAATGCAGGCGGCCTTCACACCGGATCAGGTGCAGGTCGTCGGTCGCTTCAGCGACTACCTCCGAGTTTCCGACGAGGCGGACAGGAAGGAGCATGTCTTTCACTTCTGCCCTGAGTGCGGCTCGCAGGTCTTCTACACGGAGCCGGACGAGCCGGACCTGATCGTCGTCTCGGTGGGCTCGTTCGCGGACCCGTCCTTCCCGCCGCCGACGGAATCGGGCTACGACTCACGACGGCATCCGTGGCTGACGGTCCCGGCGACGATCGAACGTCGCGACGGGCAGTAGCCGCAATGACCTTTGCGGTCGCGGCCGACTCCTACGACCGGTTCATGGGCCGGTATTCCGTTCCCCTCGCGCCCCTGTTCGCGGACTTCGCGGACGTGGTCGCCGGCCAGCGCGTGCTCGACGTCGGCTGCGGGCCCGGCGCGCTCACGACGGAGCTGGTCGGACGGCTCGGCGCAGACCGCGTTGCAGCCGTCGACCCCTCGGAGCCGTTCGTCACTGCAGCGAGAGAGCGCCATCCTGGTGTCCGCGTGGAACGTGCGCCGGCCGAGCGGTTGCCGTTTGCCGACAACGAGTTCGATGCGGCCCTGGCCCAACTCGTCGTTCACTTCATGGCAGACCCCATCGCCGGGCTCTCGGAGATGGCACGCGTGACTCGCAAGGGCGGCGTCGTGGCAGCGTCCGTCTGGGATCACGCCGGCGGGAAAGGTCCGCTCAGCCCGTACTGGGACGCGGTGCGCGAGCTCGACCCCGGCGTGGTGGACGAATCGAAGCTGGCCGGTGCGCGGAAGGGTCACCTGGCCGAGTTGTTCGAGGCGGCAGGTCTGCGCGAGATTCGGGAGTCGCACCTCGAGGTGAACGTCGAGCATCCGACCTTCGAGGACTGGTGGGATCCGTTCACGCTCGGCGTCGGCCCTGCAGGCGACTACGTCGCCCGCCTCGACCCCGAACGACGTGCCGAGCTGCAGGAACGCTGTCGCGAGAGATTCCCCGCGGAACCGTTCGTGCTGACGTCGCGCGCCTGGGTCGCGCGAGGTCTGGCTGTCTAGCGGGCCTCGGTGACGAGGACGCCGCCCCAATCGGCAGGGTCGACGTCGGCGATCGACTGCGAGAACGTCCAGCGGTGTCCGCCGAGATCCTCTGCGTTGTACTGGCGCTCGCCGTACGGGTAGTCGGTCGGTGAGCTCGAGATGCGGGCGCCGGCCGCCAGCGCTTGCCCGTGGTGCGCATCGACGTCTTCGACCCGGACGAGCACGGACTGTGACGCGACCTCCTTCGAGCCACCGTCGATCACGATGATCGCACCGTCGCCGTACACGAGCTGCGCGCGGTGATCGCCGATGCGCAGGCGCACGGCGAAGCCGAAGGCCTCGCAGAGCCAGTTCGACGCCTCGACGACGTCCGCGTACGCGAGCTCCGGAATGATGGTCGCCGCAGGAACCGAGCGGTTCGCGATCTTCCTGCTCATGCCTCCGGGTTGTCGACCCTGACCTCCTGCAGAACCCAGCTGTTCCCGTCCGGATCGCTGAAATCCGCGAACGAGTTGTACTTGCGGTGCTCGGGATCCGGGCCAGGCTTCCAGCCGTCCGGCGTCATGTGCCGAATCTCGCCGATCTCCACGCCGCGCCCGACGAGCTCGGTCCGCGCGGCCTCGATGTCGGAAACGATCAGGTGCGTTCCGCGCACCGAGCCCGGCGCAGCATGCGTGATTCCGCGCCCGATGGTGATCGAGCACGCGGAGCCCGGCGGCGTCATCTGCACGACGCGGAACTCGTCGTTCGGCTCGTGGTCGACGTCGAGGTCGAACCCGACCGTCTCGACGTAGAAAGCCTTGGCCCGATCGACGTCCGAGACGGGGATCAGGACGAGCTCGAGCTTCAGGTCCATCAGGATGCCTCTTGCGGCACGAGCTGCTGCACCGCCCACTCGTTGCCGTCCGGGTCGCTGAAGAAGACGAACCTTCCCCACGGGAACTCCTGGACGTCGCTCGCCTCGACTCCGCGCGCGACGAGCTCGTCGTGCGCGGCCTCGATGTTCGAGACCACCATCTGCATGCCCTTGACGGAACCCGGAGCCGCGTCCGAGATCCCCTTCCCCAGGGCGATCGAGCAGGCAGAGCCCGGGGGCGTCAGCTGGACGAAGCGAATCTCGTCCGAGACCGCATGGTCGTGGTCGGCGTTGAAGCCGGCCTGCTCGGTGTAGAAGGCCTTGGCGCGATCCACATCCGAGACGGGAATCGCCACTAGCTCGAGCTTCCAATCCACGTTCCGCTCCTCTCGTTCGACGTTCTCCAAGGCGGACGCTATCGACCTGCGTATGCGAACATATGTTCGTGTACGCCGAGCCCACGATCCTGCACGCCGACCTGGATGCGTTCTTCGCCTCGGTCGAGCAGCGGGACGATCCTCGCCTGCGCGGGCGACCGGTGATCGTCGGCGGCGGGGTGGTGCTCGCCGCGAGCTACGAGGCCAAGGCGTTCGGCATCCGGACGGCGATGGGAGGACGGCGTGCCCTACGGCTGTGTCCTCACGCGATCGTCGTCCCGCCGCGGATGGCTGCGTACTCGGCGGCGAGCAAGGCGGTGTTCGAGGTCTTCGAGGACACGACGCCGCTCGTCGAGGGCCTCTCGATCGACGAGGCGTTCCTCGACGTGCGCGGGCTCCAGCGGCTCGCGGGCCGGCCGACGGAGATCGCGGCGCAGCTGCGTCGAAAGGTGCTCGAAGAGGTCGGGCTCCCCATCACCGTGGGAATCGCCAGGACGAAGTTCCTCGCGAAGGTCGCCAGCGCGGTGGCGAAGCCGAACGGTCTTCTGCTCGTTCCGCCGGACGGCGAGCTCACCTTCCTGCATCCACTCCCGGTGGAGCGGCTGTGGGGCGTGGGTCGCGTCACGGCCGAGAAGCTGCACAGCCGCGGGATCACCACCGTCGGCCAGATCGCCGGCCTCGAGGAACCGCTGCTCGTCGCGATGCTCGGGCGTGCGTCAGGCCGGCAGCTGCATGCCCTTGCGCACAATCGAGATCCGCGCCCCGTCCGTGTCGGGCGTCGTCGCCGCTCGATCGGAGGACAACGCGCGCTCGGTCGCAGACCGCGATCGCTCGAGGACATCGACGCGATCGTGATCGCCCTGGTCGACCGCCTCGCTCGCAGGCTGCGCGCGGCCCGCCGCCTGTGTCGCACCGTCATCCTCCGGCTGCGCTTCGGCGACTTCTCGCGCGCGACTCGCTCACACACGCTGCCGCAGGCGACGGCGCACACCCAGACGATCCTCGACACCGCAAGAGGGCTGGTCGCAGTCGCCACCCCGACGATCGAGGCTCAGGGTCTTACGCTCGTGGGTCTCTCGCTGACCGGCCTCGAGGACGACGCGCCGTTTCAACTCGCGCTGCCCTTCGAGACGCAGCACGACATCGCGCTCGATCTCGCGCTGGACGAGGTGCGCGACCGGTTCGGGTCTGGCTCGGTGACCAGAGCGGTGCTGCTCGACCGCGAGCCGGGGATCGCGATGCCGCTTCTTCCCGATTGAGAGCCTGTAGGGGCCGGGCATGCCCGGCCCCTACAACCAGGTTGCGCCGGTACTACCGTCTGGCGCGCAGGATGATCCGCTTCGTGGCCTCGTTGCCCGAGGCATCTCGAACGGTGACGACGAGGAAGAGCGTGAGCCGCTGGCTTCCGGCGAGCTGCTTCTTCGCGGCCGTGCCGAACCGGGCGCGAAGCGTGGTCGTGCCGGCGAGGTCCCGGGTCACTGCCTTGGCTCCGCCGACCTGCGTGTTCCCTCGCAGGATTCGCGTCGTGATCGTGCAGCTCTCCGAGCAGGTGGCACGCACCGTTGCCCCGCTCCGCAGCAGTGCGCCGACCTTCGACGCGTACGTGGCGGCAACTCCCAGCGTCGGGGCGGTCGTGTCCGCGGGCGCAGTGCCGGCGGCCGCCAGGGCGCGAAGGGCGGCGCCCCCTCCGATCCTGCCGACGAGCGTCGCGCGGCCCGAGGTCAGGTCGATCCGGTAGAGGCCGGAGGAGACGCTCGGGGCAACCTGCAGGGCGGCGTAGGCGACACCGTCGACGGCCGAGATGTCGAACCCCGCGTCGTCGCCCGCATCGACGCCGAGGGCGCCGACGCTGACCAGCGTGCCGTTGTTCGGCGGATTCTGGATCGTGAGGAAGTCCCTGCTCGCATCGATGTCGAACAGAGTGGTCGTCGTCGCGCCGGCGACGCTGTTCGTGTACGCCGAGCCGACGATGCGCGGCGTCGCCGAGGCGCCGGCATCACCCGCGGCGTAGGTCAGCGTTCCGTCCACGAAAGCAGTCGCTCCGGTGTCCGGATGCAAGCGCAGGTTCTGGCGCACGTCCGAGGTGGCGCGGATGCGGTCGACGGTCGGGTTGAAGTCGAACCCGAACGAAGCACCGGAGAGCGCCGGCGTGAGCGCGGCGGCTCCGATCGCCGTCGCCGCGCCCGTTGCGACATCGATCCGATAGAGACGGCTCGCGCTCGAGAGCGCAACGACCTGCTTGTTGGCGGGTCTGACGTCGAGCCCCACGATCTGCTCACCGGCCGGAAGCCCCGTGAACGCGATGCGGCTGATCGCAGTCGGCGTGTCGCCGTTGAACGTGACGAGTCGGTTCTGCGTGTCGACGCCGTACAGGAGCTCTGCCGCGTCGGCAGTAGCCGCATTGCCGAGGCCGGCGGCGCAGAGGAGCGCAGCGACGACCAGGAGTGGACGTATCCGGATCACGAGAACCTCCAGGTTGTGTGTCTCCGGCATTCGCACGCGGGTACGCACCGTTTCGTCGGGAGCTCGTGTCTTTACAAATCTCGAACACGCCGCCGACCCGGCTGGCTGCGAGCAGTCGGGCGTGCGATTCAGCGCGAGGTCGGAGTCCGATGATCGGGTAGCGTCACCGCTACCGGCAGTTCGAGACGAAGGGAGACGAGATGCACGTACGCATGGCACGTTTCGAAGGACTGGACACCGCCAGAGTCGACAGCGACATGGAGGAGTTCAAGAAGATGGTGCGCATGACGGAACGGCCCGAAGGGATGCCCGAGGAGACCTTCGCAACCCTGCGAGACAACGTCCGTCGAGTCATGTCGCTCGTCGACCGAGATGCGGGCGTCAGCATCGACCTCATGTTCACGGACGACGGCGAGGCTGCGCAGAAGGTGCACGAGGCGCTCGACAGCCTGAGCCCGCCGGACTCCGCCGGACGCCGGACGAGCGTCGGGACGTACGAATTGATGGTCGACGAGCAGCTGTAGCGATCGGCGCCTACACGCCTTCGGCCTGAGGCTCGCCTCCCGGCTCGGCGTGGGCGACGGCCGCACTGCTTTCCCGTAGAAGGGCGGCGCCGATCACGGCTGCGGCAACGGCGAAGAGCGCGCCGACGAGAAAGGCGATGTGGTAACCGCCTGCCAGCGCCGCGAGCTCATCTTCTCCCGCAGCGAGGAGGCTGTCCGTCCGCGCAGCGGCCAGGCTGGCCAGCACCGCCAACCCCAGAGCCCCGCCCATCATGAACGACGTGTTGACGACACCCGACGCCAGTCCCGCCTCGCTCGGCGCGACGTCGCTCATCGCGGCCAGCAACACCGGGTTGAAGGCGATGCCGGCGCCGATGCCGAGCAGGATCATGCTCGGGAGCACGTCGACGACGAAGCTTCCGTCGACGGGCGCTCGTGCGAAGAGCAGGAGCCCGAGCGCTGCAAGCGACAAACCGGCCGCAAGTGGCAGCCTGAGGCCGAAGCGCATGACGAGCTTGGCGGAGAGCCCGACCGAGAGCGCTCCCATGATCAGGTTCCCGGGCAGGAACGCGAGGCCGACCTCGAGCGGGCTGTACCCGAGCACAAGCTGGAGGTAGAGCGCGGAGAGGAAGAACCAGGCGAACATCGCTCCGGCCCAGAGAACGCCTACGACGTTCGACACGGCCACGTTGCGCAGCTTGAAGAGACCCAGTGGCATCAACGGCGAGCGGACGCGCGACTCGATTCCGATGAAGATCGCCATCAGCACCGCCGCCGCACCCAGCAAGCCGACCGTCCGGGCTGACGTCCAGCCGTTTCCGTTGCCGTTCACGATCGCGTACACGGCGAGCATGAGCGCGGTCGTCACGGTCACCGCGCCGGCGATGTCCAGACCTCCCTCGGCGCTGATCCCGGGAACGGCCGGCAAGAGGCGAAGCGACAGCACCATGACGGCGACGCCCACCGGCAGGTTGACGAGGAAGATCCACTGCCAGCTGAGCACGTCCGTGATAACGCCCCCGAGGAGGACGCCGATGCTCCCGCCTCCCGAGGCGACGAAGCCGAAGATGCCCATCGCCTTGGCGCGCTCGGCGGGCTCGGTGAAGAGCGTCATCATCAGCGAGAGCGCGACGGCGGAGACCACGGCGCCGCCCACCCCCTGGACCGCACGCGCCGCGACCAGCATCTCCTGCGAGCCCGCAAGCCCGCACGCCAGCGATGCCAGCGTGAAGATCGCGATGCCGATCAGGAACAGCCGGCGATGGCCGAAGAGGTCGCCCAGCCGCCCTCCGAGGAGGAGAAAACCGCCGAAGGTCAGCAGGTACGCGTTGACGACCCACGCGAGCGACGCCTCCGAGAACCCGAGGTCCTCCTTGATCGAGGGCAGCGCCACGCCGACGATCGTCACGTCGAGGACGATCATCAGGTCCCCCAGGCAGAGGACGATCAGCGCAAGCCAGCGGGTGCGGGAATCCATGGCCATCAGGCGGTGCTCCTTTCGTCGGTCATGACTATCAGACCGCCGACCCGCGGGGAACTCATCGGCCGAGCGGGTGCCTCCAGGCAGACTGCGTCCGTGGGGGAGCGAGCTCGAGCAGCAGTCGCAGGTGCGATTGCGGCTGCCGTCTGGGCCGTCCAGGAGCCGCTCGACCAACGGGTGCTCCGCTGCGACTACTCCGACGTCGCCATCGTCGGCAAGGCGCTCACCCGTCGGACCGGGCTGGCGCCCGATCGGGCTGGCACTGCACGTGACGAACGGCGCGCTCTTCGGCCTCGCGTTTAGCCAGGCGCGTCGGATCGCGCCCGGCGTCGGACCGAGGCGGCTGGCACTCGGCATGGCGCTCGTCGAGCACGTCGCTCTCTACCCGCTCTGCTATCTCGTCGACCACTACCACCCCGCACGCGGCACGCCCGGGATCCCGCCGCTGCTTACGAACCCGCGCGCGTTCGCGCAGGCAACGTGGCGGCATGCGGTATTCGGCTTCGTGCTCGGCGCACTGGCCCGTCCTCGCTAGTCGCCTCGAACGAGACCGACGAGCCAACGCGGGATCCCGCGACGCGCGCTGCGGAGCGCCTCGCTCAAGGCGTGAGCCGCCGCCGCCCCGTGGACACCGTCGCCATGGCCGCAGAGGACGTGCTCGGGAGCGAGCTTCCCGAGCGAGCGAGGGGGAAACAGGCGCAACAGCGGATGGACTCCGAGGGTCTCGCCGGGGGCGAGAAAGTAGGACGCGGTGCCGAGCGCATCCGCGACGACGAGCGTCCTTCGCTCGGGCCACCAGAGCGCAGCCTCGCGCCACGTGGGAAGGTCGACGGCGCGTAGCACCCGAAACGGCGAGCCGGGCACGCCGTCACGGGGAGCCACGTGCAGCGGAACCTCGTAGCGGGCGGCGAGCGCGGCGCTGTCCCGCTCGTGCCGGTCGAGGAGCTGGATCACGCCCACGACCCGTCCGAAAGCGTCGATGCGTGCTTCGGCCTTCGGATCGTGGACGGGATCGATCAGCCAGATGCGCCCGTCGTCCACGAGCGCATGCGACGCGCGCTCGAGACGAGGGGGCTCGTCGGCGATCCAGCCGAAGCCGAACGGGAGCTCGTCGCAGAAGCGCGTTCTCACCTCGAAGCTGCCAGGATTCCCCGATGACGGAGCGTGAAGGATGGCTCGAATGGAACGGCCACCGGACGTGGTTCCGGGTCGTCGGCGAGCTCGGGTCGGGACGCGATCCACTCCTGTGCCTCCATGGCGGGCCCGGCTCGACGCACCACTACTTCGCACCTCTCGAGCGGCTGGCAGCGGAGGGTCGCGCTGTCGTCCTCTACGACCAGCTTGGCTGTGGGCGCTCCGACCGGCCCGTGGAGATCGAATGGAGTCTCGATCTCTTCCTCGAAGAGCTGGCGGCGCTGCGCATCGAGCTCGGCCTCGGCCGCGTTCATCTGCTCGGTACGTCGTGGGGCGGGATGCTCGCGCTGGAGCACGCGCTCTCGGGATTCGGAGGGCTGGCGACCCTCGTCCTCTCTTCGACGCTCGCGAGTGCCGAGGAGTGGGAGTCCGAGGTGGCACGGCTTCGCGACGAGCTGCCCGCCGAGGTTCTCGCCGTGCTCGTCGAGCACGAACGCTCCGGGAGCTACGAAACCCCGGCGTACGAGCGGGCGGAGGCGGTCTTCAACGCGCGCCACTTCTACCGCGGCGACGCAGATCCGCCCGAGCTCGAGCGGATGCTTCCCGAACGCGGTCGTGAGAGCTATCACGCGATGTGGGGGCCGAACGAGTGGACGCTCACCGGCGCATTGCAGGGCTGGGACGTGCGCGCGCGACTTCACGAGGTCGACCTTCCCGCGCTCGTCATCCGCGGACAGTACGACCTCTCGACGGAGAGCATCGCCGCCACCCTCGTTTCCGGCCTCCCGCAGGCGCGGGAGGTCGTCTTCGAGGAGAGCTCGCATACCCCGGTGCTCGAGGAGACGGAGCGATATCTCGAGGTCGTCGGCGGCTTCCTGCGAGAGAGCGAGCGTCGCTGAAGCCCGTTCTTGGTGCCTAGACCTGCTGGCCGAACAGCCGGAGAAAGAGCAGTCATCACCGAGCCGCAACTGGAACACTGCGAGCGGGAGACCATGTGAAGGTCATCGTCACAGGAGCAACAGGCTTCATCGGGCCGAGCGTCGCGAACGCGATCGTCGACGCGGGTCACGAGGTACGCGTGCTCGAGCGCAAGGCCGGCTCGTGGAGCAAGGCCCGCATCCGATGCCAGGAGGCGGTCCAGGGAGACGTGACCGATCCGGAGAGCCTGAAACGGGCCGTGGCGGGTCGCGACGTGGTCGTGCACCTCGTCGCGATCCGACAGGGCCGCAAGGAGGAGTTCCAGCGGATCATGATCGAGGGGACACGGTCGCTGATCGAGGCGGCGAAGGAGGCGGGCGTTCGCCGGTTCGTGTTGATGAGCGCGCTTGGGGCCAACGAGGAGACGAAGGACCTCGTCCCCTACTACAACGCCAAGTGGACCCAGGATCAGGACCTCCGGGCTTCCGGCCTGGAGCATGTGATCTTCAGGCCGAGCTTCGTCTTCAGCGGAGAAGGCGGCATCCTGCCGACTTTCCGCAAGCTCGCCCGCGCGCCGGTGACGCCGATCACGGGTGAGGGCACTCAGAGGATCCAGCCGATCTGGATCGACGACCTGGCCGCCTACTTCGCGGCGGGCGTCGACAAGCCCGAGGCCGCGAACCGCGTCTTCGAGCTCGGCGGGCCCGATCAGGTGTCCTGGAACGAGTTCTGGGAACGGCTGAAGAAGGCGCTCGGGGTCAGGCGGCCGACCGTGCATATGCCGATGGCCTTTATGCGGCTGAATGCGCTCGTGACGGAGCGCCTGCCGGGGAACATCCCGCTCACCCGCGACCTCCTGAAGATGCTCGAAGCCGGCGACAACGTCGTCACCACCGACGAAGCCGTCGCGACGTTCCAGCTCCCGCTCGTCCCGCTCGACGAGCAGCTTCGCCGCGCTGTCAGCTAGCTCCGTTCGCGAACGAGCTCGACTGCTTCGCGAGGGGCTGAGGAGAAGGCTTCCCAGGCGAGCTGCCGGTGACCGGCGATGATTTTCGGCTGGCCTGCGGGTCCATCTTTCACATGGCCAGCTCAGGGCCGCACCTAGTCGCATTCGCCATCCGCGGCCCCATCGCGCGCACTGACCTTCCCGGGTTGTGCACACGGGTGTGCGCGTTGCTCAGCACCGGCGAGGGGAAGGTCGCGCTCTGCGACGTGTCGGGAGTCGAACCCGATGCCGTGACGGTGGACGCTCTCGCCCGACTCCAGCTCGCCGCCCGGCGCCAGGGGTGCAAGGTGCAGCTCCGCAATGCGTCCGATGAGCTGCTCGAGCTCGTCGCCTTCATGGGCCTCGAGGATGTTTGCGGAAGCGGACCGCTGAGCGATGAATTCGAAGAAGGGGTCCGGTCTACCCCGTAACCGCAACCGAAGGAGGCAGAACATGACAGGCAACGGCTCCCGAATGCTCTTCGTGAACCTTCCGGTCAAGGATCTCGACAGATCCGTCGAGTTCTTCACCTCGCTCGGCTTCTCGTTCGATCCCCGGTTCACGGATGAGAACGCCACGCAGATGATCGTCAGCGAGGACGCCTTCGTCATGCTCCTCGCCGAGGCTCGCTTCAAGGACTTCACCAAGAAGGACCTCGCCGACGCGACCACGCAGACGGAAGTGATCATGGCCCTGTCCGCGGACAGCCGCGAGGGCGTGGACGAGCTCGCCGACCAGGCGCTCGCCGCCGGTGGCTCGCCCGCGAACGAGCCGATCGAGATGGGCTTCATGTACGGGCGGAGCTTCAACGATCCCGACGGCCACCTCTGGGAAGTCATCTGGATGGATCCGGCTGCGCTCGAGGCGGAGCAGCCCGCCGTTTCCGCGCAGGCCTGACGGTCAGCTCGCTTGGCTTGGGTCGTAGGGGCCGGGCATGCCCGGCCCCTACGGAGACGGAAACTCGAGCGGCAGGCCGAAGAGCGGGAACAGCCGCTTCGTGTCCAGGAAGAACGTGAACTCGACGATCTTGCCGTTCTCGATTTCCAGCACCTGGAGCGCCCAAGGCTCGTAGCCGTCGCCGCTCTCGCTCGGCTTGTACTGCCCGAACGCGGGAGCGCCGTTCGCGGAGACCGTGGGAATCACCCGCGAGTTGCGACAACCCCCGCCGGGGCCGACCCACCAGCTGAAGATGTCGTCGCGGCCAGCGAGCCAGAGATCGAACGGCGGCATCGACTGCGTCGCGTCCTCGTGGACCAACGACGTGAGCGCCTCCATGTCGTAGCGCTCGAATGCCGCAACGTAGCGTGCGAGCAACTCGGAGTCCGCCTCGTCGACGGAGAGCGGCGCATCGGTCGTCATGTCGATGGCGTCCAGCGTCGCCCGTGCGCGCTGAAGAGCGCTGTTCACGGAGGCGACGCTCGTCTCCAGGAGCTCCGCGACCTCCGACGCCTTCCAGCGCAGCACCTCGCAGAGAATCAGCACGGCGCGCTGCTTCGGCGGGAGGTGCTGCAGGGCTGCGACGAACGCCAGCCGAATCGTCTCGCGCGCTACCGCGACCTCGGCCGGATCTCCGTCCGGAGCGACGCGGCCGTCGGGAATCGGCTCGATCCAGGTCACCTCGGGCAGCGTGTTCAGGTTCTCGGCGACGGGCTCGCGCGCCGGGCCGAGATCCATCGGGAGCGCGCGCCGCTTGCGGCTGTCGAGCATGTCGAGGCAGACGTTCGTGGCGATGCGGTAGAGCCACGAGCGGAGCGCCGCTCGGCCCTCGAAGCGGTCGAAGCTCCTCCATGCGCGCAGGAACGTCTCCTGCACCGCGTCCTCGGCCTCGAAGGCCGAGCCCAGCATCCGGTACGAGTAGCCGGTCAGCTCGGAACGATGCTGCTCGAGGCGATCCGCGACCGGAGGGGCGGCTGTGAGCGATGCGTTCTCCACGCCGACCATGCTAGGCAATCAGTGCGCAGTCACGCTTCGGAGAGAAGGTACGAGACGAGGAACCCGGCGACGGTCGCGAATGCCACGTAGGGACCGCCGCGCTCGTACGCTTCGGGCAGAACGGACTCCGCGAGGGCGGCGAGCACGGCGCCCGCCGCAAATCCGAGCAACACCGCGAGCAGGTTCCCGGGCGCGTCGCCCAGGAGCAGCCGCCCCGCGACCACCGACGCCGCGATGAGGACCGCGGCTACCGTCCAGATCCCGAGGATGTAGGTCGCGGACCTGCCGTCAGCGCGCATGCGGGTCGCGCCGCCCAGGGCCTCCGGGACGTTCGCGATGAAGATGGCGACGAGCAGCGCAAGTCCGCCGCCCTCGACCAGGCTGACCCCGAGCGCGAGACTCTCGGGAATCCCGTCGAGCACCGCGGCGGCAAGGAGCCCGAAGCCGATGGCGCTGCCACGCATGCGATCCATCAGCTGTTTGTCGAGCAGGATGAACGTCGCGGACCCGACGAGAAGACCGAACGCCGCATACCACACTCCGCCGTACTCGTCGGCGTCAGCGAGCAGCTCGAACGAGAGCGCGCTCGTCAGTGCGCCGCCTCCGAATGCCAGGACCACGGCGTACACATGGTCGGAAAGCGTCCAGCGGACACCGATCGCCGCACCGATGATCAGCGCGGCCGAAGCAACGCTCCCGTAGACGAGCGCCTGTCCCATCGAGGCCGATCATGACGCGCGCTCACGTGCAGGCACCGGGTGAACCGATGCCTGCTCGAGACCGATCAGTAGTGTGACGGCCTCATGAGCGACACCGCCGTCAATCGCTCACCTGCTGCTCAGGGGCACGTGAATCCGTGGCTCGTGCTCGTCCTCGTCTGCATGGCGCAGTTCATGGTCATCCTGGACGCGACCATCGTGAACGTCGCCCTGCCGTCGATCCAGACGGATCTCGACATGTCGGATGCCGACCTGCAGTGGATCGTCAACGCGTACACGCTCGTCTTCGGCGGCTTCCTGCTGCTCGGCGGGCGCGCCGGGGACCTCGTCGGCCGCAAGCGGATCTTCCTCGTCGGCGTGGTGATCTTCACAGTCGCCTCGCTCCTGAACGGCCTCGCGCCGAGCTCGGAGGTCCTCATCGTCTGTCGCGGCCTGCAAGGCCTCGGCGCCGCGCTCGTCGCTCCCGCGGCGCTCTCGATCATCACGACGACGTTCGCCGAGGGCCCGGAGCGCGCGAAGGCGATGAGCGTGTGGGCGGCGATCGCGGTGGGCGGCGGTGCTGTCGGCCTCGTCGTCGGCGGGATTCTCGTCGAAGCCCTTTCCTGGCCGTGGATCTTCTTCGTCAACATCCCGGTCGGGATCGCCGTGTTCGTCGCCGCCCTGAAATACGTGCCGGAGTCGAAGGACGAGCGCGCGCACAAGGCGTTCGACCTCGCCGGCGCAATCACGGTGACGGCCGGTCTCATCGTCCTCGTCTACGCGATCGTGGAGGCGCAGGAGAAGGGCTGGATCTCGGCGCAGACGCTGATCGTCGGCGGAATCGCGCTCGCGTTGCTCGCGGCGTTCGTGCTCATCGAGCGCCGCTCGGTCGAGCCGCTGGTGCGACTGAGCATCTTCCGCGTGCCGACCGTACGCGCCGCGAACGTGGCGATGTTCTTCGTCGCAGCGGGCCTCTTCGCGATGTTCTTCTTCAACACCCTCTATCTGCAGCGCGTGCTCGGCTACTCGGCGCTGGAGGCCGGCCTCGCGTTCTTGCCCTTCACCGCGGGGATCATCATCGGCGCCGGCCTCTCGCAAGGTCTCGTGGCAAAGGTGGGTGCTCGCGAGCTTCCGCTCATCGGGATGGCAATGGCGGTGGCCGGGATGCTGTTGTTCATCCGCCTGCAGCCCGGCGGCGAATACGTCACGGACTTCCTGCCGGGAGTCATGCTCGCCTCGATCGGCATGGGGCTCACATTCGTCCCCGTCACGCTGATCGCCACGAGCGGCATCCCGAACTCTGATGCCGGCCTCGCCTCAGGGCTCTTCAACACGTCCCAGCAGATCGGCGGCGCCGTCGGGCTGGCCGTTCTCTCCACACTCGCGGTGAGCGCGACCGACGACACGCTCGCAGGCGTCGGTGGGCAGCCGAGCGAGGCCGATCAGGCGCAGGCGCTCGTCGACGGCTTCCACGTCGCATTCCTCGGAAGCGCGGTGCTCATCGCCGCTGCGGCGGTGCTGCTGTTCCTGCTCTTGAAGCGGGAAGACGTCGTCGCGGTCGGAGAAGGCGAGACCGCGTCGGCAGCCCGCCGTGTAGCTAGGAGGGCTTGGCAAAACGTGGTCTGAGCCGCAGGGCCGCGCTGCTCGCCCCGAATGCTGCGTCCTCAGTCGCGCCGATAGTCACAACTATCGGCACTCCCTGCGTCCTTGCCTCGGAACGAGCAGCACACCCCTGCGACGAGCAACGTTCCGCCAAACCCTCCTACTAGTTCAGCGCAGCGACGAGCCGCGACAGCACGTCGTCCTCCCACCCGTTCATGAAGTCGGCGTGCGCGCCGAACTTGCCGGACGAGAGGCGAGCGTGTCGTGAGGTCGACTGGTAGATCATCACGAGCGAGATCGTCGGCAGCCGCACGGGGTGCGATGCGGGGCACGCGCCGGCGGCCGAGTACGCCATGTGTCGCTTGTGGTCGGCGCTGTCGGTCCCACGCCCGTTCCAACAGTTCGGGAAGCGCACGTTGAAGACGAGCGCACTCTCCTCGGAGCATTGCGGCACGACGACGAACCGCTTCGCCGCGCCACCGCCGCAACTCCACGAGACGATGCTCTTCTGCTGGGGTCGCTTTGCGTTCGGATCCCCGGCGACCATCTTCAGCCCGTCCGGCAACGACACGATCGAAGACGACGTGTGCCTCGTGTAGTAGAGGATCGCGGCCAGCGGAGGCAATGGCTCGGTCCCTTCGTACAGCGTGGGCGTCCAGTACGTGGAGGCGTCGGCGGCAACGTCACATGTCGTCTCCCCGCCGCGGAGCGACGCAGGCGTCGACGAGGCGTCCACGCTCGTGTTGCCGATGTACGTGTGGTTGTGCGAGCGGCCCGGCGCTCCCGGAAACACGATCGGGTCGTCGTTGTTGCGATGGCTGAAGCCGCAGGCGACGTTGAAGTAGCGGCCGCCGGGGAACCCCGCGGCAGCGACGCTCGCCGCAGCATCGGGACGCGCGGAGAAGGAGGCCGAGGCAAACACCGTCGCGCACGCTCCGGCTCCGAGGGCGAGGACGAGACCGAAGCGGGCGAGGCCATGCGGGGGGTACGGAATGCCAGCGCAGCGGATTCCCGTCGGTGCTCGGCGAAGCCTCACCTTCTCACCGTCTCGAGAAAGGTACTACGGCTTCGGCCCGGAGCCAAGCTCGAGCAACATCTCTGCGGCTACACTCGTTGACGAGAACACGGGACGTATACCGACG
Organism: uncultured Actinomycetes bacterium; assembly: GCA_963850485.1. Lineage (GTDB taxonomy): Bacteria > Actinomycetota > Thermoleophilia > Gaiellales > Gaiellaceae > GMQP-bins7. Next base: position 16,591 of record CAWKLR010000006.1, read on the forward strand.
GCGCCGCCTGCGCCCTCCCTATCCGTTCAGATCAGGAGGAGCGCCCCATGGTGAGTGACGCGAGCAAGAGACCGGTGGCCGCCGAGGACGGCGTTGCCCACCGGATGGCCCGTAGGACGGCAAATCGTCGGAAGGCGGACGAGCTCGAGCCGGCGACGGACGCACAGGGACTCGTCGAGTTCGCGTGCGAGTGCACGGGCGAGGACTGCGAGCGCTCGGTGCGGGTGCCGCTCTACGTCTACCGCCGCTTGCTGGACTCCGACCAGTACCTCCTGCAAGCCGGGCACCACGCGTTCACGAGCTACCGGACGATCGTCCAGCTCGGCCTGATGCGGATCGAGGAGAAGGCGTAGCGAGCTACGAAAGTGCGTCTGCGTCGGTCGTGCTGGTGAGCTCGTCGGCCTGGGGAATCGGCATGCCGAACTCGTCGTACTCGACCGTCGGCGCGCCACCCTCGGCCGCCGCCAGCTTCTTCGCCCGTTTCTTCTCGAGCTTTCGCTCGCGCTTCTCCTTGACGTTTCGCTCGCGCGTCAGCTTCGCCATCGTCTGCTGCCTCTTGGTAGCCATGCCTCTACCCTAGCCGGAATCCGCTAGGAGCATCGACCCCGCAGGACGTCCGAGGAAGCGGAGCGCACCACGGCAGAGACCGACCGCGGCACGCTGCTGATACGCCCCGGTCGCGAGCAGCCGGTCGTCCGTCGTGTTCGTCATGAAGCCCAGCTCGACGAGGATCACCGGGACATCGGCCCAGTTGAAGCCGGTGAAGTCACTCCGCTCCTGCAGTCCGCGGTCGGGAAAGCCGAGCGCTCGCACGAGCTCGGCCTGGACCGTGGTCGCGGCGCGCTTGCTTGCCACGTAGACGTCGTCCGTCCAGCCGTTCCTGAATGCGGGATAGAGGGTGTGCGAGCCTCGTGCGGTCGGATCGGTCGAGCCGTCCGCGTGAACGCGGAGGAAGAGCCCGGCGTTCGCCCGGTTGGCGATTCGCGCGCGGGCGATGTTGCCCATGCTCGTCCCGGACGTCCGCGTTCGTGTCATGACAACGCGCACGCCGGCACCCTCGAGCAGCGACCGAAGCCGAGCGGCGACGCGCATGTTCAGCTCTGCCTCGGTGAGACCGGAGACGACGCCGCGCGTCCCGCCACCGTCCTTGATCTTGCGCGTGCTCGAGCCCGGCCCGATGGGCTCGGTGTCCGAATTCCCGCGCTCGTCGTGGCCGGCGTCGATCACCACGACCGGCGTGCGTGCAGCCTCCGCGGTCGGAAGCAGCACGAGAACCGCGGCCAACACGATGGCTGAACGAAACACGATCAGAGAACGACGAACGAGACGGCGACGAACTGGGACACCGCCGCCGCAAGCACGAGGACGTGGAAGACCTCGTGGAAGCCGAAGGTCGCCGGGAACGGATCCGGCCAGTGCGTCGCATAGGCGATGGCGCCGAGCGTGTACAGCACTCCTCCGATCGCTACGAGCACAGCAGATGCGATGTCGAGCTGCGTGAAGAACTGCGGCGCGGCGACCACTCCGACCCAGCCCACGAGCAGGTAGACCGGCGCGACCACCCACTTCGGCGCATCGATCCAGCTGACGTTGAGCAGGATTCCGAGCGCCGCTCCGGCCCACACGCACGCGAGCACCACCGCGGGGAGGACACCGGAGAACGCGAGCAGTGCAAACGGCGTGTAGGTGCCCGCGATGAAGAGGAAGATCATCGAGTGGTCGACGCGCCTCGCCCAGGCCCGGGAGCGAGCGGATCGCCACGGAACCCGGTGATACAGCGCGCTCGCACCGAACATCGCCGCAAGTGCCGCCGCGTAGACGGCCACCGCGAAGCGCGCGCGTGCTCCCTCGGCGAGGGCGACGAGCGTCGCTCCCCCCGCGACCGCCGCGAAGAACGCGTACTGATGAAAGAGGCCTCGGAGGCGAGGTGGGCTTGGGAGCTCCATCCGAGAATTCTGCCCGTTGCGACGGCCGAGCGAAACTACCGCGCCAGCCGCACGAGCCGGCGCAACGACTGCACGGGCCCGAGCCGCTTGGCCGGGCGAGCATCCGAGGCGCTGAGCTCGAGCGCGAAACGGTACGTTCGCCCGGGGCCATAGATGGGGCACTGATCGGTCCGACAAGGAGTCATCGAGAGCTTGCGAACGCGCTCACCGTCGGCGTTGAAGAAGGCGATCGTCAACGGAACGAGCGTGTCCTTCATCCAGAAGCCGCCCCTCGTCGGCCCGGGGAACACGAAGAGCATGCCGTCCGCCGGAGCTCTGCGGCGATTCATCAGGCCGAGCGAGCGAGCGCCAGGGGTGAGCGCGAGCTCGGGGCGAAGGGCCCCTCCGTCGAGCGTCAGCTTGGCTGTCGCGGAGCTGAGCTCGGTCGCCGCGCCGGCCGAACCGGCCACGAGCAGCAGCGCCGCGACCGCGGTCAGCAGCAATCGCACGCGCTACTCCACCACCGTCACGGCCACGCGGTGCACGGCGTTGTTCACGTATCCGCCGAGGTTCCACGGCGGCTCCAGCGGCTGCACGTTCCCCGCCTCGTCCCGTGCCCTGCAACAGAGCTCGTACTCGCCCGGCTCCGCGTTCCACGAGAAGCGCCAGCCCCGCCAGGCCCAACGCCCGCCCGAGCGCGGCGTGAGGTCTGCATCGGACCAGGTTTCGCCACGGTCGATCGAGACCTCGACGGCCTCGACCTCGGCTTCGCCCGACCACGCGCGTCCCTCCAGCACGCACTCGCCGGCCGAGACGATGCGGGCACGGCTCAGGAACTCGGGAATGCCCGGAGGCACCATCAGCGCGCGCACCTGGATCCGGGAGACGGGCTCGCCCACCTCGTCCTCCTCCTGGCGCAAGCGGTAGCTACGCCGCTGGTAGTACCCCTCGAAAGGCGTCTCGAGCGCAGTGATGCGCGAGAGCCACTTCACGCTCGTCATCCCGTACCAGCCCGGAACGAGCAGCCTGAGCGGGAAGCCGTGCTGGGGCGGGAGCGGAACGTCGTTCACCTCGTAGGCGAGGAGCACGTCGTCACGACGCGCCTCGGCGAGCGGGAGGCTTCGCGCATAGAACTGCTCCTCCCCGCCCTCGACGCCTCGATCGAGCCCTTCGAAGAGCACCTCGACGGCGTCGTCGCGCAAGCCGGCCTCCTCGAGCAGCGATGCGAGCGCGACTCCCTTCCAGCGCGCATTTCCCACCGCCTCCAGGAGCCAGGGCTGACTCACGACGTGCGGCTCGATGTGCACGCGCCCGTTTCCGGCGCACTCCATCGTCGAGACGACCTCGACCGACGGGCGAGAGCGCAGATCCGAGAGCGACAGCGAGAGCGGGTGCTCCACCAGACCGTCGAGCTCGAGCCTCCACGTCTCCGGGTCGACCGCCGGAATGTCGTAATGGATCAGGAGATAGTGGAGCCCTACCGGCGTCACGTCGAAGCGGAGCGCCTCGAGCGGCATCCCGTGGTTGCGGGCGGCGAGCTGGAGCTCCTCGACGCTGATTCCCTCGCTCACGACGACAAGGTACTAGAGGCTTGACGTGAAACTCACGGCGGGCCGGATGACGGCCACGACACGGCGCCGGATCGTCACCCTCCCTCGCCGTCCAGGCTCATTAGCCTGCACGACGAGTGAGTGCGGCGCCCGGCTTGGTCGTGACCGCCCCCGGCGGCGCGTCAGTTCCACATCAAGCCTCTAGCCGTAGGATCGACGAGTGGAGACCAGAGAGCTCGGGCGGAGCGGGATCGCGGTGTCGCGCGTCATCCTCGGCTGCGGGAACTTCGGCGGCGTCGGCTCGGCGCCTGCGTTCTTCGGGCAGGGCATCCGCAAGGACGAGGCCTTCCGGATCATGGATGCCGCCTGGGAGCTCGGAATCACCACCTTCGACACCGCTGACGCGTACGGCGGAGGGCGCAGCGAGAGCTTCATCGGCGAGTGGCTGGCGACGAAGGACAGCTCGGTCCGAGACACGATCGTGATCGAGACCAAGACCTTCAACCCGAACGAGGCGGGTGCCGACCACGGGCTCGCGCGCGACCGCATCCTCCGCCAGATCGACGTCAGCCTGGTGCGGCTCGGGCTCGAGCGGGTCGCGCTCTATCTCGCTCATGACTTCGACCCGGACGCGCCCCAGGCGGAGACGCTGTATGCGTTCGACGAGCTGGTTCGCGCCGGAAAGGTCGGCGCCGTCGGGGCCTCCAACTTCACCGGCGAGCAGCTGTCCGAGGCGCTCGAGATCTCGAGGCGCGAAGGGCTCGCGCGCTACGAATGGGTGCAGAGCTCGCTGTCGCTTCTCGACCTCGACGAAGAACACGGCGTGCTTCCCGTCTGTCGCGAGCACAGGCTCGGCTTCGAGGCCTACGGCCCGCTCGCCGGCGGCTGGCTCACCGGCAAGTACCGTCGCGGCGGCGAGTATCCCGAGGGCTCGCGGATGACGCAACGCCCGGAGTCGTACGAGCGCTACGAGAGCGCTCGCGTGTACGACGCGCTGGAGGCGTTCGAGCAGGAGGCGCGGGGTCGCGGGATCTCGATGGCGGGCTTGGCGACCGCATGGCTCATGGGCGAGCCCGACGTGACGGCCGTCGTCGTAGGCCCGACGAGGGCCGAGCATCTCGAACCGGTGCGCGAGGCGGCCGCGCTCGAGCTCTCTTCGGTGGAACGCGCCCATCTGCGAGGCTTGTTCGAATGAGCGTTCTCGTCTTGTCCGAGCACGACGTGCGCCGTCTGCTCGACATGGAGTCGTGCGTCGAGGCGATGGAGGAGGTTCTCGCGTCGCTTGCCCGAGGCGAGCTCTTTCAGCCGCTTCGCTCCGTCGCCCGGCCGCCGGACGCAGCGGGCCTGCTCGGCCTGATGCCCGCCTACCGCGGCGGCGAGTCGCCGGCGTACGCGCTGAAGGAGATCGTGGTCACGCCCGACAACCCCACCCGCGGCCTCGACGCGCACCAGGGCGCCGTTCTGCTCCACGACGGCGGCACCGGGCAGCTCGTCGCAGTGTTGAACGCCTCGCCGGTGACCGAGATCCGAACAGCGGCGGTCTCGGCAGTTGCGACCCGAGCGCTCGCCCGGCCTGATGCTGAACGTGTGGCGATCCTCGGCGCCGGAGTCCAGGCTCGGGCGCACGCTCATGCGATGCGGGCCGTCCTGAACGATCCCGAGATCCGGATCTGGGCGCGGAACCTCGACGCCGCCGAGCAGCTCGCGATCGAGGTCGAGGCGACCGTATCCCCGTCGCCCGATGCGGCGCTCTTCGGCGCCGACGTCGTCTGCACGACCACCAGCGCACGCGAGCCGATCGTCGAGCACCGCTGGCTCGCAACCGGCGCGCACGTCAATGCCGTCGGCTCGAGCATTCCGAAAGCGCGGGAGCTCGAGACCGAGACGATGGCGGCGAGCTCGCTCTTCGTCGATCGACGGGAGTCGACCCTGAACGAGTCGGGCGACTACCTCCTGGCGCAGGCCGAGGGGGCTATCGGCCCCGATCACATCAAGGCCGAGCTCGGCGAGGTGCTCGTCGGGACGCATCCCGGACGCGAGCGCGACGACGAGCTGACGCTCTTCAAGTCGCTCGGAATCGCGGTCGAGGACCTGGCGGCAGCCGAGCTCGTCGTTCGCCGGGCGCGGGAGCAGGGCGTCGGCAGCGAGGTCGAGTTCTGATCCCTCTCGAGGACATCGAGCGGGCGCGAGCCCGGATCGCGAACACCGTCGTCAGGACGCCGCTCGTCCGCCTGCACCTGGACGACGCCCCGGCGGAGATCTGGCTCAAGCTCGAGAGCCTGCAGCCGATCGGCTCCTTCAAGCTGCGCGGCGCCGCGAACGCGATCCTCGGCGCTCCACGCGCCGAGCTCGCCGAAGGAGTCGTGACCACGAGCACGGGCAACATGGCTCAGGGTGTGGCGTGGATGGCGCGCACGCTCGGCATTCCTTCCACGATCGTCGTCCCCGACAACGCGTCCGCCGGCAAAGCTCGCAGCCGTCGAGCGCCTGGGCGGTCGCGTGGTGCGCGTGCCCTGGGAGACGTGGTGGTCGGCGGTGGACGGCGACCGCGAGCAGGCGCTCGCCGAGCTGGAGGGCGTCGACGGCTACTTCGTCCACCCCGTTCGCGACCCGCCGGTCATGGCCGGAAACGGCACCATCGGCCTCGAGCTCGCCGAGCAGCTGGAGGACATCGACGCGGTGCTGATCCCCTGGGGCGGCGGCGGGCTGACCACGGGCGTGGCGAGCGCGCTCAGGGCTGTCTCGCCCAATACGAAGGTCTACGTATGCGAGCCGGAGACCGGAGCCCCGGTGACGGCGGCGATAGCCAACGACGGCGTCCCCGCCCCGGTCGAGTTCACGCAGTCCTTCGTGGACGGCGCGGGATCGGGATCGCTCCTTTCGGACATGTGGGAGCTGGCCCGGCCGCTCGTGACGGACGCATTCCCGATCTCGCTCGAGGCGGTCGCCGCCACCGTGAAGCTGCTCGCCGAGCGCGGGCGCATCGTGGCGGAGGGCGCAGCGGCGCTGCCAGTGGCGGCGGCACTCGCCGGTGCGGCCGGCGAAGGGCGGGTCGTGTGCATCGTCTCCGGCGGGAACATCGATCCGCTGCGCCTGGCGGAGATCCTGGCCGGGAGGATCCCCGACTGAGGCCGCGAATCGTCTCGCTGGAGGAAGCTCGCCGGATCGCGGTTCGCGCGCAGCTCCTCGACGGCTCGGCCAAGAGCCTGCTCGACACCGTTCGCCGGCTCGGCTTCCTCCAGATCGATCCCATCTCGAGCGTCGCACCGCCGCAGTACCTCGTCCCGTGGAGCCGGCTCGGGCCCTACGACCCCGCCGCGCTCGACCGGCTGCTCTGGAAGCAGAAGAAGCTCTTCGAGTGGAACGCGTACATCTGGCCGATCGAGGATCTCCCGATCGTGCAAGCGCTCATGCGCAGGCGGCGAACGGGTCAGTACACGTGGGAACGGCGCGGCGCGGAGTTCCTGCGGGAGAATGCCCGCTACAAGCGCTACGTCCTCAAAGAGCTCGAGCGGCGCGGGCCCCTGCTCTCGCGCGAGCTCGATGACGACTCGATCCGGACGTGGGAGTCGCACGGGTGGTACGGCAAGCGCAACACGAGTGTCATGCTCGACATCCTCCATGGCCGAGGAGTCGTCGCCATCGTGGGACGGCGAGGCGGGCAGCGGCTCTGGGATCTCGCCGAGCGCTGGTACCCGGAGACGGAGAGGGTCTCGCTGCGCGAAGCCGAGCTGCGTCGTGCGGAGAAGCGTTTCCGGGCGCTCGGGGTGCGGCTGACGCCAGCTGGCTGGGAGGCGCACCCGAGCGCCTCAGACGGTCCAGTCCCCGAGCGGGTGACGCTCCTCTCCCCGTTCGACCGCCTGATCCACGACCGTGACCGCGCCGAGGCGCTGTTCGACTTCCGCTACCGGCTGGAGATGTACGTGCCCAAAGCAAAGCGCGAATACGGCTACTACGTGCTCCCGATTCTCGTCGGCGACCGATTGGTCGGGCGGGTGGAACCCGTGTTCGACCGGAAGACCGGCACCCTGCGGGTCGTCGGCGCGTGGGGCGACACCTCGCGCCTGGACGAAGCGCTCGAGAGTCTCGCGACGTTCCTGGGCGCCGAGCGAATCGATTCCCGCGACTAGGATCGAACGATGGAGTTCGAGACCCGCGCGATCCATGTCGGGCAGGAGCCGGATCCCGCCACGGGAGCGGTCACGACCCCGATCTACCAGACCTCCACCTACGTGCAGGACGCCGTCGGGGTGCACAAGGGCTACGACTACGCCCGGGTCGCGAACCCCACGCGGACGGCGCTCCAGGAGTGCCTCGCCTCGCTCGAGGGCGCCGCCCACGGCCACGCGTTCTCGTCGGGGCTCGGAGCGGCAACCACGCTCATGCACCTCCTCTCACCCGGCGACCACGTCGTCTGCGTCAACGACGTCTACGGCGGGATCTACCGGATGTTCTCGCAGGTGTACGAACCGAAGGGGTACCGCTTCACGTTCCTGTCCGCGCAGGAGATCTCGAGCGGGCTCGGCGAGCACCTCGACGAAAAGACGCGCCTCGTCTGGCTCGAGTCGCCGACGAATCCGCTCTTGAACCTCGTCGACATACGTACGGCTGCCGAGGCGGCCCATGCGGTCGGCGCCCTCGTCGTCGTGGACAACACCTTCGCGACCCCGTATCTGCAGCAACCGCTCTCGCTCGGCGCGGACGTCGTGCTGCACTCGACGACGAAGTATCTCGGTGGGCACTCCGATGTGGTCGGCGGGTTCCTGGCGACCGACGACGACGGGATCTCCGAGCGCCTCGCCTTCCTGCAGAAGTCGCTCGGCGCCGTGCCCGGCCCGTTCGACTCCTGGCTCGTGCTGCGCGGCGTGAAGACCCTCGCCGTCAGGATGGAGAAGCACTGCGAGAACGCGGCGGCGATCGCCGCCTTCCTCGAGCGGGAGACCCGCGTCGAGCACGTCTTCTATCCGGGATTGCCGACGCATCCCGGCCATCAGCTCGCCGCGAGGCAGATGCGGAACTTCGGCGGCATGGTCTCGTTCCTCGCGGCGAGTGAGGAGGAAGCAGTCGCATTGGTCGCCCGCACGAAGATCTGGAAGCTGGCGGAGAGCCTCGGCGGAGTCGAGAGCCTGATCGAGCAGCCGGCGCGGATGACGCACGCGTCGACTGCCGACGCGCCGTTCGCCGTGCCGCCGAGCCTCGTCCGGCTCTCGGTGGGCATCGAGGCCGCGCACGACCTGATCGACGACCTCGACGCCGCACTCGCCGGCTGATGCCGAGCGGAATCGACCCGATCGATCTTCACCATCTCGACGAGCGCATCGTCGGCTGCTACGTGCTCGAGACCCAGGACGGCCTCGCGCTCTTCGATTGCGGCCCCACCACGTGCATTCCCCACCTCAAGGCGGGACTTGCCGAGCGAGGGCTCGATCTCACCGACCTCCGACACCTGCTCCTCTCCCATATCCACCTCGACCACGCCGGCGCGGCCGGTGTGCTCGTCCGCCAGCATCCGTGGCTGCAGGTGCACGTGTCGGAGATCGGGGCTCCGCACCTCGTCGACCCGTCGAAGCTCGAAACGAGCGCCCGCAGGCTCTACGGGCCGAGCTTCGACTCGCTGTGGGGCGAGCTCGCCCCGATTCCCGAGCGGAACGTCCACGTTGTCGGGGACCGCATCCTCGGGCTCGAATGCTTCCCGACCCCGGGTCATGCCTGGCATCACGTCTCCTACCTCGACGCCGACGGCACGCTCTATGCGGGCGATGCCGCGGGCGTGCGCATCGCTCCTGGGAGGTTCGTCATGCCGCCCTGCCCACCGCCCGAGATCGACCTCGAAGCATGGGAGCGGACGATCGACGAGATCGAGCGGCGCACACCCGGCCGTCTCGCGCTCATTCATTTCGGGACGTTCGACGACGTGCAGGAGCATCTCGCCGCGCTACGCGAGACGCTGCACACCTGGGCGAGCCGGGTCGAGGACGGCATGGACGAGCAGACCTTCGTCGCGGCGGCACGCTACGACGTCGTGCAGGTGGAGCCCGAGCTCACCGACCTGTACGACGAGGCGGCCCCGTTCTGGCACCACTATCAGCGGCCTGGCTCGCTACTGGCGAAAGAAGCGGGAAGCGTCGGGGGCCGGAGCTCAAGCCTGACCCGAGCCTCAGTCACGATGCGCGTGCGCCTCGAGGTCTCCCATCGAGACGAACTCGAGCGCGGAGGCGTGCGTCGCCTCCAGCACGACCGGCGGAGCGACTCCCGCCTCGAGCGCCTCGTTCCAGCGCTCCGCGACGACGCACCAGCGGTCTCCCGGCCGGAGGCCCGGGAACATCCACTGCGGCTGCGGAGTGACGAGGTCGTTGCCGCGTGACACCGAGAACTCGAGGAACTCCTCGGTCATGACCGCGCAGATCACGTGGAAGCCCGGGTCGCTTCCCGTGCGGCAGTACCCGTCCCGGTAGAACCCCGTCACCGGATCGAACGAGCAGGGCTCGAGATCTCCGCCGAGGACGTTCATGC
>CAWKLR010000007.1:0-18866 GCA_963850485.1 uncultured Actinomycetes bacterium
TACTGGCGGCACCACACGGGGCATGCGATCGGACTCCGCTACCACGAGGGCCCCTTCCTCGACTCCGGGGACTCGACCGAGATCCGCGCCGGGAATGGTGTTCACCGTCGAGCCTGGCCTGTACGCGCCCGACCTGGGCGGCTTTCGCCACTCGGACACCGTCCTCGTAACCGACGACGGCATCGAGATCCTCACGTACTACCCGCGCGACCTCGCGAGCCTGATCATCCCGGCCTGAGGGGTCAGACTTCAGTCTGACCCCGGTGTTTGGTGTGCGCTCAACCTCGAGACCGGGGTCAGGCTGAAGCCTGACCCCGGCGGCGATACGCTTGTGGCTCTACGCGAGGAGGCGAAGCGATGAGCGCAGCGGTGACGACGGAGCTGAAGACGATCGGCCACTGGATCGGCGGCGAGAACGTGCAGGGCTCGTCGGGGCGAAAGGGGCCGGTCTACAACCCGGCGACGGGCGAGCAATCCGGCGAGGTCGCGTTCGCGAGCCCCGAGGAGATCGATCGCGCCGTCGCCACGGCGAAATCAGCCTTCACCGAGTGGCGCACGTGGTCGCTGTCGAAGCGCTCGGAGCTCTTCTTCCGGATCTACGACCTCTTCGACGAGCATCGAGAGGATCTCGCGAAGCTGCTCACCGCCGAGCACGGCAAGGTGCTCTCGGACGCGCTCGGCGAGGTGCAGCGCGGAATCGAGGTGATCGAATACGTCTGTGGCATCCCCACGCTGCTCAAGGGCTCGTACTCCGAGCAGGCGTCGAGCGGGGTCGACGTGTACTCGATTCGCCAGCCGCTCGGAGTCGCCGCGGGCATCACCCCCTTCAACTTCCCCGCCATGGTTCCCATGTGGATGTGGGCGCCGGCGATCGCCTGCGGGAACACCTTCGTCCTGAAGCCGTCGGAGAAGGATCCATCCGCGTCGGTCCTCACCGCCGAGCTGCTCAAGGAAGCCGGCCTCCCGGACGGCGTCTTCAACGTCGTCCACGGCGACAAGGTCGCGGTCGACGCGCTCCTCGAACACCCCGACATCGCTTCGATCAGCTTCGTCGGCTCGACCCCGATCGCGCGCTACGTGTACGAGAACGGGACGAAGGCCGGTAAGCGGGTGCAGGCGCTCGGGGGCGCCAAGAACCACATGATCGTTCTGCCGGACGCCGACATCGACATGGCCGCCGACGCCGCCGTCAGCGCGGGCTACGGCTCCGCGGGCGAGCGCTGCATGGCGATCTCCGTGCTGGTGGCGGTCGGCGATGCGGCCGATCCGTTGGTCGGCGCGATCCGGGAGCGCCTACCCAAGGTCAAGGTCGGCGACGGCATGGATCCGGAATCCGAGATGGGCCCGCTGGTCACGCGTGAGCACCGCGACAAGGTCGCGTCCTATCTCGAGTCCGGGCCACGGCAAGGGGCGACGATCGTCGCCGACGGACGGGAGACCGCTCCGGACGGAGACGGGTTCTTCCTGGGCGTGTCCCTACTCGACAACGTCACGCCCGAGATGGACGCTTACCGTGACGAGATCTTCGGTCCGGTGCTCTCGGTGGTGCGCGTGCCGACCTACGACGACGCCCTTCGCCTGGTGAACGACAACCCGTACGGAAACGGCGTAGCGATCTTCACGCGGGACGGCGGGGTCGCCCGGCAGTTCCAGTTCGACGTGAACGTGGGCATGGTGGGGGTCAACGTGCCGATCCCGGTGCCGGTCGCGTACTACTCGTTCGGGGGCTGGAAGAGCTCGCTCTTCGGCGACCGCCACATCTACGGGCCGGAGGGGATCGACTTCTACACGCGGACCAAGGCGGTCACGAGCCGGTGGCCGGACCCGAAGACCAGCAAGGTCGACCTCGGCTTCCCGCAGACCCGCTAGCGACGAGCCCGGCGCCCCGGATCTAGAGGCTAGCGCTGAGCGGCGGCGATCCGGCGTTGCTGGACGCGGGCGAGCGCGAGCACCCGCGCCTTTCCGACTCCCAGCGCCACGACCGCTGCGAAAACGCGCTCCGTGCGCCAGGCGACCATGTTGAACGCGCTGGAGTCGCCACCCCACAACCAACCCTCGGCCCCGATGTGCACACGTGAGCGTCGGAGGCCCTTGGTGCCGGATTTCTTCATCTCCTGGTCGAGATACGCCAGCATCAGACGTGGGCCGGCCGGGCTCCGAAAGACGTCGGACCTCGAGGCAATGACCGCGTCCCCGCGGTCGAACTGCATCTGGTAGCTCGCGACCCGACCCCAGCGCTCGAGGAGCCGTGACAGCCGGGGATCGTCTCTCGCGTCGCTCGCGTTCGTGCGTGGTCCGCTCTTGTCCCTGTCGAGCTCGAAGCCAGTTGGCATCTCCGCCCGGTCGAGCACGAGGTATTTCGGGTCGATCTGGGCCGCAGAACCGTAGGCGGCCGCGAGAGGGAGGAGGAGGAGGAGGAGGAGGAGGAGGAGGAGGAGGACCACGAGCGACAAGCGCATGCGACTCATCATGGGCCAGACACACGCGAAAGGTTGTGAAGAGAAGTGGCGCTTCTCCTGCGCCGACGGCTTCGACAAGCCGAAGTCGACGCGCAGGTGCTCGCGGCCGACCGGTGCCGTGTCGTAGCCGTCCTCCCGCCCGCCGGGAATCTCGATCAAGCAGCTAGCGAAGCGCGGCAGCGATCCGGCGCTCTTGAGCACGCGCGAGGGCGAGAGTGCGCTGCTTCCCGATTCCCCAGCTGGCCACGAGTCCCAGGAACCGGGATTGCCGCCACGTGACCATTGCGTAGTAGCTGGGATAGCCGGACCAGTACACCCAGCTCTCCTCGCCGGTCGCCGTTCGCTCGCGGCCGTCGGCGAGGAGTGGCCCGCGTCTCGCGTTGCGCTTCCGCTGCACTGCGTCGAAGTGAGCGAGAACCAGTCGCGCTCCCTCCGGACTGCGGAACATGTGGGTCGCAGATTGGATCGTCTGCAGCTGCCTGCCGGATCGCTTGTCATAGGTCGCCAGATATCCGGTGACGCGGCCGGACCGAGCGGCCAGCTTCTTGTTCGCCCGCACATCGCCCGAAAAGCGCGCGTTCGTGAAGACGAACGTCCCTTTCGTGTCGGTCTCATACCCCGCGGGGAGATCGGCGACCGTAAGGACGAGAGATTTCGGATCGACGACGCCTGCCAACGCAGGAGCCGTGAGCAGCGCGGCGGCCGTGAGAACTGCAATGGACGAGCGCACCGTCTAGCGAACCGCTGCCGCGATCCGTTGCTGCTGTTTTCGGGCGAGCGCGATCGCGAGCCGCCGGTGGTTTGTCATCTCCTGGCACATCACCCACGCGACGACGCGTGAGTACCGCCAGATGACCACGGTTCCATCGTCCGGGGAGGAGCTGCTGTATACCCGGGCCATCGTCCCGATGTTCGCCGAAGTGCGCTTCATGGGCCCGGTCAGCTCCTTCCTCAGTTGCTTCTCGTACCAGGTCAGGTACACCGCGGCGCCGTCCGGTCGGCGAAACACGTCAGCCGCGGAATTGACGTAACGCCAACGCGGCGAGGCTGCCGAGCCGTAGTTCGTATATCTCGCGTAGTAGCCGCCGAGCCGGCCCGAGCGGGCGACGATCCGTCTTCCCTCTGGCTTGGCGGCGAGGTACGCATTCGGAATGGCGAAGCTGTTGTCCTCGTCGAGCTGGTACTGCGGAGGCACTTCGATCTGGCGGAGCACGAGCTCGATCGGGGAGACATTGGCGGCGGACGCGGGCACGGCGAGCGTCGCAGCGAGGATCGTGAGTGCGGCCGCCACGCGCATGCGCTCAGCTTGAACGATGAAGCGACGTGCGGGTAGTGGGCCTCCACACCGCGGATCGCCCGACGTCACGTGCGGTGAGTAACCAGGGTCTGACCCTGGACACGTCCGCATCAGACAGGTGGAGGCGTGCCAAGTGTGTGACGATGAGTCCACAGCGCGACAGATCCTCAAGGCTGTTGCACCGATCGGCGCAGCACGCGGCGGTCGCCCACACGGCGGGTGATCCCGTCCTGGTCGAATCGCTCGAGGAGAAGCTGGGCATCGCGCCGGCCGACGCCGAGGATGTCACGGAAGCGCGCCAGCGCGATGTCGCCGTTCGAAGCGCACTCCGTGACCAGCGCGTGTTTCGCCGCATCGTAGGACTCGGCGGCGATCGCGTGCTCCTTGCCGAGCCTGACGAGCTCTCCCCGGGCCTCGAGAAAGCGCGTGAGATCGTCGTCCTCCACCTTGGTGGCGCGCACGCCCGCCTCGCGCAGCTCGCGCACGAGCCGCTCCGCATCCTGCTCGCGAGGGCCGATCGAGGGAACCGCTCCGGGAAGATAGAGCTTCGCGCCACGGCGCTCGAACGGGAGCAGAGGAAGAACATCCGTCGCCCAGGGCTCCGCCGGCGTGGGGACGCCGGGATCGATTGGATCGGCGGACCCGATCGCGGCGCGCAGGTCCCGATCGAGCTCCTCGAACCAGGCACGCGAGAAGATCCACGATCCAGCCCGCTCGATGCCCTCCGGATCCCCGTCGAGTACGAATCTGAGCGAGTCCGCGCGCACGGGCGCATGCACGGTCGCGGCAGCTTCCCCCCGTTCGATGCGCGTCATTCGCTCGGCGTCGCGGTGGCGAGGCGGAGCAGGGTCGATCACACGGCCGCCGCCGAGCGTCGTCTCCGCGCGCAGGATCACCCGATCGCCCCGCGCCGAGACGACGGGCGCCGCCAGTCGCAGCTGCGCGTTGCGCTCACCCGCCCTGACCACGCGGGCGGGAACATGCGGCTGTTCCAACGTGAACGTGGACGCGAGCGCCGTCGCGAATCGGCTCCAGCTCGTCGAGCACGACGTCGACGCGATACGAGACCGGGTAGCCGGCGCGCTCGATCAGCGCATCGCCGCGAAGGACGTCCGAGCGCTCGACTCCGGGCAGGCTGACTGCAACCCGCTGCCCCGCCTCCGCTCGATCGACGTCGCGGTCGTGCACCTGCACGCTCCGTACGCGCACGTCCTTGCCGGAGGGTTGGAGAGTCAGCTCGTCTCCGGCGCCGATCGTGCCTGACCAGAGCGTGCCGGTGGCCACCGTGCCGATGCCGCGCAACGTGAATGTGCGGTCGACGTACAAGCGGACCGGTCCGTCCGGCCGTCCCTGCTCGACGTTGTCCGCGGCGCGGGCGATTGCAGCGCGCAACTCGTCGATGCCGTCTCCGGTCCGGGCGCTGACGGTCACGACCTCCGAGCCTGGCACGAGCTCCTGCGCGATCTCGACGGCGAGCTCCAGCACCTCGTCGTCGACCGCGTCCGCTTTGGTCACGGCCACGACGCCGCGCTCGATCCCGAGCAGGCGCAGGATCGCGAGATGCTCGTGGGTCTGCGGGCGAGGGCCCTCTCCCGCGTCGACAACGAGGAGGAACAGATCGATCCCGGTCGCCCCGGCCACCATGGTGCGCACGAACCGCTCGTGACCCGGCACGTCGACCACCGAGAGGCGACGACCGTCCTCGAGCTCGAGCGGGGCGTAGCCGAGGTCGATCGAGATGCCGCGCCGCTGTTCCTCCGGCAACCGATCCGTGTCCTTGCCGGTCAGCGCCCGAACGAGCCACGTCTTCCCGTGGTCGATGTGGCCGGCGGTGCCGATCGTCAGCGGCACCGCGCCTCGATCAGGCCATCGGCGATGCTGACGGGCTCGAACCCGCCGGACGCGAGCAGCGCACGCCACTGCGCCTCGTCACGCTCGCGGCCGTCGAAGAGGGTGAGCATCAGCAGGTCGAGCCACTTCGCGCCGTGAGGCTCGTTGCCCGATGGCACGACCGACTCGAGAACGACGAGTCGCGCGTCGCGAGGTGCTGCGCTGCGGATCGTGCGGAGGATCGCCGCCGCGCGCTCGTCATCCCAGTCATGGAGGATCGTCGCGAGGACATAGGTGTCTCCGGGCGGGACGCGCTCGAAGAAGTCCCCTTCGACGAAGTCGATGCGGTCGCCGAGCGCGGTTTCGTCCCGGTTGGTCTCAGGAAGGTCGAAGACCACCCCGCGCACGCCCGGATTGCGACGTAGCAGCCCTACGAGGAGGGAGCCGTTTCCACCGCCGACGTCGACGACCCGCTCGTCGTCGCGCCACTCGAGCGTGGCCAGCCGTTCCAGCCTGCGCTCCCAGCCCTGCACCATCGCGCGATCGAACGCGGCTCGCTCGTCGCGATGCTCAGCGAGCCAGCTCCAGAACTCGGCGCCGTGGGTCTTCTCGAAAGCAGGCGTGCCCGAGGTCGCATCGAGCTCACCGATCGCCCGAAGCCAGATCCCGCCGAAGAGATGGGCGAAGTCGTCCCAGCCGTCGCCGCGGAGAATCTCGGACGCCTCGTTGTTACGAAACACTCCCGGCTCTTCCTCGGCGAACACGCCGTCGCTTGCGAGCGCGCGCAGGAGACGGTGGAGTCGATCGGCGTCCGCGCCGACCTGCCGAGCCACCTCCCCGACGTGCCTCGGGCCGTCGGCGAGCGCTTCGGCAACGCGGAGATCGGCCACGAGCGCGAGGGCTCTCGTGGCGAGCCCGCCCCGAAGCATGTTCCAGAGGACGAACTCGGGAGCGCTTGTGCTCATCGGTGGGTTACCTCGTGCCAAGTAACAGACTGTTACTTGGCATCTCGCGCTCGCGCCGCGGAGACGGCCGCGGCGACCTCGTCGATCTCCGCGTCGGTGAGAGTGCGACAGTCGAGCAGCGTGCGACCGTCGCGGACGACGGCGATCACCGGAGGGCTGCCCAGCCGAAGTGCCTCGGCGAGCCCCTCCTCGACGGCGCAGGCGGCGCTCGGCAGCTCCGCGAGCGGGAGCGCGCCACCCCCGACGCGCCCGACGGTGTCCTCGACCTCGCCGTCGACGAGGTCGGCCAGTCGCTCCGCGCGACCCCGCACGCGCTCGATGGGCTCGTGCAGCATGCGCAGGACAGGGATCTCATCCCTCGTCTCGGGAGAGAGGGCGAGCGAGAGCGTGCCTTCGAGCCCGGCGAGCGTCAGCTTGTCCGCCCGAAGCGCGCGCTGGAGAGGATGACGCCGCAATCGTTCGACCAGATCCTCCCGCCCGACCAGGATCCCCGCCTGCGGGCCTCCGAGAAGCTTGTCCCCGGAGAAGCAGACCAGGTCGGCACCGGCGCGGAGGCTCTCGGCCGGCGTCGGCTCGCCGCCGACGCGGCCGAGCGCGCCCGAGCCCAGGTCGTCGACGAGGGTCACGCCATGCCGCCGCGAGACCTCGGCGAGCTCGGCGAGCTCGGGTTGCTCGGAAAAGCCCACGACTCGGAAGTTCGACTGGTGCACCCGAAGCAGAACGGCGGTCTCGGGCCCGATCGCGCGCTCGTAGTCGGCGGCACGCGTCCGGTTCGTCGTCCCCACTTCCACGAGCCGCGCGCCGGAGCGCGCAAGCACCTCGGGGATGCGAAAACCGTCCCCGATCTCGATCAATTCGCCTCGCGAGACCACCACTTCTCGGCCTTCGGCGAGTGCGGCGAGCGCGAGCAGCACGGCCGCGGCGTTGTTGTTGACCACGAGAGCGGCCTCGGCGCCCGTGAGGCGACGAAGGAGGGAGCCGAGATGGTCTTGGCGCGATCCGCGCTTCCCGCCTTCGAGGTCGTACTCGAGGTTCGAGTAGCCGGCCCCCACTTCCACCACCCGTGCGAGAGCGGCTTCGGCCAAGGGCGCACGCCCGAGATTGGTGTGCACGAGCACGCCGGTCGCGTTCAGCACACGCCGCAGCGAAGGCCGGCGTGCGTCGGCAAGCTCGCTCAGCACCGCATCGACGAGGGGGCCGGGCTCTCGTCCGGCTCTGATCTCGGCTCGCGCGCGCTCCAGTACCGAGCGGGCGATGTCGAGAAGGAGGCCGTGCGGCTCGCCGGCTAGCCGCTCGTCTGCGAGCAGCCTGTCGACCGAAGGAAGGTCGCGGAGCGAGCGCGGGCCCGGCATGGAGCGCAGTGTGGCGAGGCGCCGCCTACGTCGCAAGCGCGGGCAGGAAGTCGCGCAGGAGCGCGGTCAAGCGCGGCTGGGCCTCGGCGCCCACCGCGAGCACCTCGTCGTGCCCGAGCTTTCCCTGGACCACGCCGGCGGCCATGTTGGTGACGACGGAGATGCCGAGACAGCGGATCCCCAGGTGTCGTGCCGCGATGACCTCCGGCACGGTCGACATGCCCGCGAGGTCGCCGCCGACGGCGCGCATGAACCGGATCTCCGCGGGTGTCTCGAACTGCGGACCGAGCCAGGCGGCGTACACGCCCTCGCCGATCTCGAGCCCCAGGCGATCAGCGGCGTCACGAGCGATCCGCCGGAGCTCCGGGTCGTACGCATCGCTCATGTCCGGGAAACGCGGACCGAGCGCGTCGTCGTTCGGCCCGACGAGCGGCGAGGCTCCCATCAGGTTCACATGGTCGGAGATGAGCACGAGCATTCCCGGGCGATACGACTCGTTGATCGCACCCGCGGCGTTGGTCACGACCAGCGTGCGAACACCGAGCTGCGCCAGCACCCGCACGCCGAATACCGCTCGGTCGGCGTCGACGCCCTCGTAGAGGTGAGCGCGTCCGCGCATCACCGCGAGCGGCACGCCCTCGATCGTCCCGAGCGTGAGCACCCCGGCATGGCCGACCGCCGTGGACACCGGCCAACCGGGAATCTGGTCGTAGGAGATCTCGATGCCGTCCTGCACCTCGTCCGCAAGCCCGCCGAGGCCACTCCCGAGGACGACACCCACTGCGGGTTCGAGATCGGTCTCGTCCCTGATCCGGCGTACGGCGCTGTCGACCGTGCCGGGGCTCACGTGGAGCCCTCGGCCAGGCGAAGCTCGTAACGCGAGACGACGAGCTCCACGACCTCGACCGGATCGTCCGTGAGAAACAGCAGCTCGACGTCCTCGGGCGAGATGAGCTTGTCCTCGAGCATCTCCTCGCGCACCCAGTCGAGCAGCTCGCCCCAGTAGTCGGAGTCGAAGAGCACGACCGGGAAGTTGCCGATCTTCCCCGTCTGGATCAGCGTCAGCGCCTCCCAGAGCTCGTCCTGCGTGCCGAAGCCGCCGGGGAAGATCACGAACCCCTCTGCTGCCTTGACGAACATCACCTTGCGCGCGTAGAAGTGGTCGAAGGTCAGTCCGATGTCGCACCACGAGTTCAGCCCTTGCTCGTGGGGCAGCTCGATGTTGAAGCCGACCGACAGGCCGCCGCCTTCCTGGCATCCACGATTGGCGGCCTCCATCACTCCAGGGCCGCCGCCGGTGACGACGGCGAACCCGGACTCGGCGAACGCGCGGGCGGTAGCGCGCGCCCTCTCATACGTGGGCGTGCCCTCGAGGACGCGCGCCGACCCGAAGATCGAGACCGCCGGGCGATCGATCTGCTGGATGGCCTGGAACCCGGCGAGGAACTCGGACGCGATCAGCGAGATGTCGCCGGCGAGCGTCTCCTGGCTCGCTCGCAGAACGCGGCGATCGAGCTCGGGGCCCTTCGCCAAGTCCTAGTGCTCCCCGCCGTGGATATGCACTAGAAGTCCTGCTCGACATAGCTCGCCGACATGGCGAGACCGAGCACCGCGGCGAGGCCGAGGTAGACGACGCCGACCGTCACCTTCTGCCACGTGGGCAGCCTGTAGTACTCGGCCGCCTGACCACGCTCTCTCCAGCGTCGCCAGAGGTCGAGGCCGCCGATCACGACGATGAGCAGGAGCAACGGGTTGAAGCTCACCACGACCAGTCCGATCATCATCAGGAGCCCGGCGAACCAGATGATCGGATGCAGCGCCGCTACGGCACGACCGCCGTCGAGCGGGACGATCGGGATCAGGTTGAACAGGTTCAGGAAGAACCCCACGAAGCCGAGCGCGACCAGGAGCTCGGAGCCCGACGCCTCGCCTGCGATCCAGAATGCCGCGGCGCCCAGGGAACCGAGAATCGGGCCGGCGAGCGCGACGCGCGCTTCCTTCCAGGCGTCGTCCGGCAACTCCTTCATCCCGATGACAGCGCCGAGGAAGGGGATGAAGAGCGGAGCGCTCGCCGGCACGCCCTGCCGACGCAGCTCGATCACGTGCCCGATCTCGTGGACGAAGATCAAGACGACGAACCCGATCGCGAACGGCAGGCCCCAGATCCAGGCATAGGCGCCGATCGAGACGAGCATCGAGGCGCCGGTCGTCACCACCTTGAACTTGAGGAGAAATCCACCGAACTTCACGACGAGGAACGCCAGCCCGACGATCGGGGCGGCGAGCTTGCGCAGGAGGCTCACGAACCCGCCGCGCGGGTGCATCGGCTCGTATCCCCGCGCTCCGTCCTCCGAGAGCTCCGGGTTGGGCAGGGACGGCGGCTCGGGAGCCTCCACCGGCTCGTAGCGGCGATCTGGCTCGACGGTCACGAGCGCGACCTCACGATCCCCGACCGATCCACTCTTCGCCGCCCTCGTAGACCTCTTTCTTCCAGAGCGGAACCGAGACCTTGAGCTCGTCGATCGCCTCGTGGCAGGCGGTCAGCGCGGCGCCCCGGTGCGGGGCCGAGACGGCGATGATCACACTCGTCTCGCCGATGTCCACGCGCCCGATGCGATGGTGGATCGCGACCTCGCAGAGCTCGTGCCGCCCCTTCAGCGATTCGGCCAGCCCGGACATGACCTGCTCGGCCATGCCCTCGTAGGCCTCGTACTCGAGATGTAGGACCTGGCGACCGCGCGAGCGCGCCCGGGTCGTTCCGACGAAGGTCGCGATCGCGCCTGCCTCTTCGGTGCGCACCTCGGCGACGACATCCTCGATCGAGAGCGGGTCTTCCGAGAGCAGGAAGTCGCCGCCGGAGACGGGGGGTATGACGGCCACTTCGTCCCCCGGCGAGAGCTTCGCGCTCTTCTCGGCGTAGTCCCGGTTGACCGCGTAGAGGAGACCTTCCGGCTCGTCGCCGAACGCGAGCTTGCCCCAGACGTCGCCCACGACGGCGTCGTCGGACAGCTCGAGCTCGACGCTCCGAGATCCCGCGCGCTCACGAAGCGCCGCGAACAGCCGCACTCGTACCTTCACGGGAAGGAGGGTATCGGCGCACACCCTCCTCCCCGCTCGACGCGACTAGGCAGGCACGAGCTCCTCGAGCGGAGCCGCGATCTCGATGGGAGCGCCGATCACGAACACCTGGGGACCGCCGGGTGCGACCGGCTCAGCGAACGTCGCGACGAGGGTCGGCGCAGAGAAGAAGCCGAGCACACGGAGTGTGCTGTCTCCCACGTTGCGGATGTCATGGGGCTCCATAGCGGGAACCGTGAGCATGACGCCGGCCTGCGCGACGGCCGTCTCTTCCCCGATCGTCGCCTCACCCTTCCCTTCCAGGATCAGCAGGAGCTCCTCGGAACTATCCCGATGGGACCCGACGCGCATCCCGGGCTCGAGCTCGAAGTACACCGTCGCAGTGCTTGCGTTCCCGACCTGGCTGTGATGGGGGAAACCGACCCGGACGCGCCGGGTCGGGTCCAGCGCGGATTCGACGTCCATCAGCGGGAGCGAGCTGAGATCGAGCTGATACATCACCTCTCCTTTCATTGCACAATGCTGTGCGATGATTATGTGCACGGGCGCTCACCGCTGTCAAGCTTTCGGAGTACACTATTGTGCAATGACTCGCAAGTACCAGCTGAACCGGCGCGCGGAACGCCAGGCGGAGACGCGCATGAGGATCGTGGAGGCCACCGTCGGCTTGCATACGAGCGTCGGCCCCGCACAGACGACCGTCTCCGCCATCGCCGAGCGCGCCGGCGTGCAGCGCCACACGGTCTACGCGCACTTTCGCGACGAGCGCGAGCTCTTCGATGCGTGCTCTGCGCATTGGGCGGCGCACCATCCCTTCCCGGACCGCGCTCGCTGGAGCGACGTCGTCGATCCGACGAGCCGCCTGCGGCTGGTTCTGGACGCCGTCTACGAGTGGTACGAACGCGTCGGGGACGACCTGGAGCGCTTCAAACGCGATTCAGGAGTCCACGCGACGACGGCGGCGCTCGTCGAGCGACGAGAGCGAGCGCTCCTCGCGCTCAGGGACGAGCTCGCGGCCGGCTGGTCGCGCAGAAAGCCGGTACGCGCGGCGATCGGCCACGCCCTCGAGCTCGAGACCTGGCACTCGTTGATCCGTCGGCACGGCCTCACGCGCAAGCAGGCCGTCGACGCGATGCTGCGATTCGTCTCCAGCGTCTAGCCTTCGATCGATGGCGACCGCCGAGGATCGCCGTACGGACTCCGGCATCGAGGTGAAGCCCGTCTACACGGCAGAGGACCTCCCGCCCGGGCCGCTCGAGCTTCCCGGCGAGCATCCCTTCACGCGCGGGCCCACTGCCACCATGTATCGCGGCCGTCCGTGGACGATCCGCCAGTACGCGGGCTTCGGCTCCGCCGAGGATACGAACGCCCGCTTCCGCTATCTCCTCGAGCGGGGCCAGACCGGGCTCTCCGTCGCCTTCGACCTGCCGACGCAGCTCGGCTACGACTCGGACGACCCACTGTCCGCGGGCGAGGTCGGGCGCACCGGAGTGGCGATCGACTCGATCGCCGACATGGAGGCGCTGCTCGAGGGAATCCCCCTCGCCGAGGTCTCCACGTCGATGACGATCAACGCGCCCGCCGCCCTCTTGCTCCTTCTCTACGAGCTCGTGGCAGAGGGTCAGGGCGTCGACGGGAAGAGCCTCAAGGGCACGGTGCAGAACGACGTGCTGAAGGAGTACGTCGCCCGGGGCAACTACATCTTTCCGCCCCGCCCTTCCATGCGGTTGACCACGGACCTCTTCGCGTACTGCGAGGAGCGGCTTCCCAGCTGGAACACGATCTCCATCTCCGGGTACCACATCCGCGAGGCCGGAGCGAGCGCCGCGCAGGAGCTCGCGTTCACGCTCGCGAACGGCATCGCCTACTGCGAGGCTGCGATCGCCGCGGGGCTTTCGCCCGACACCTTCGGAGAGCGGCTCTCCTTCTTCTTCAACGCGCACAACCACTTCTTCCAGGAGGTGGCGAAGTTCCGGGCGGCGCGGCGGCTGTGGGCAGAGATCATGCGCGAGCGCTTCGGAGCGACGAACCCGCGGGCGACCGCGCTTCGCTTTCACGCGCAGACCGGCGGCTCGACGCTCACCGCCCAACAGCCCGAGAACAACATCGTGCGCGTCGCGATCCAGGCGCTCTCGGCCGTGTGCGGCGGCGCGCAGTCGATCCACACGAACTCGTTCGACGAGGCGCTCGCGCTGCCGAGCGAGCGAGCCGCGCGAATCGCGCTCCGGACACAGCAGATCCTGGCGAACGAAGCCGGTGGCACGGACACGGCGGACCCGCTCGGCGGCGCCTACTTCATCGAGGCCTTGACGGAGGAGCTCGAGGAGAAGGCGCGCGAGCTGATGCAGCGGGTCGACGACCTCGGAGGCGCCGTCTCCGCGATCGAGCAGGGATTCGTCCAGGCGGAGATCGAAGCCTCGGCCTTCCGCTATCAGGCCGACGTCGAGTCCGGCGAACGTGAGGTCGTCGGCGTCAACCGCTTCACGGAGGAGGGAGACGAGCGGGTCGAGCTTCTGCAGGTCGATCCCGAGAACGAGCGCCGCCAGACGGAGCGGACGGCCCGAATCCGAGCGGAACGGAACGCAGAAGCTGCCACGAGCGCACTGGCCGAGGTGGGACGAACCGCCGAGACGGACGCGAATCTCCTGCCCCCGATGCGCGAGGCCCTTCGCGCACGCTGCACGATCGGCGAGATCTGCGGCGTCCTCCGCGGGCTTTGGGGTACATATGACGGTCGGCATGCGTAAGGCAACGCAGTTCGCAGCGGCGGCAGCTGTCGTCCTCGCGCTCGGAATCCCGCTCGCGGCGCTCGCCGGGTCACGCGGTGGCGAGTCGAGCGCGGCGCCCCTCGCAACCCCGAGCTTCACGCGCGACGTGGCCCCGATCATCCAGCAGAAGTGCGCCGGCTGCCATCAGCTGGGTGGGATCGCACCCGTCCCGTTCCAGACGGCGAAGCAGATCTCGTCGCGCTCGACCCTGATCGCTGCGACCGTCCAGGCCGGCCTCATGCCGCCCTGGCCTCCGGGCGCGAGGTCCCCGAGCTACGTCGGCGAGCAGGAGCGGAGACTCAACGCAGCGGAACGCGCGACGCTCCTGGCCTGGGCTCGTGCGGGTGGCAAGGTCGACGGCCCGGCGCGGAAACCACTCCCGAACAAGCCCGCCCAGATCGCGCCCGGAGAGTCCGTTCTCGCGCTCCGCATGCCGTCCGCGTACCAGCCCCGCGCTGCGAAAGGAGTGACGGACGACTACCGCTGCTTCCTCCTCGACCCCAAGCGGTCCGGCGACTCCTTCGTCACTTCGGCGCGGATCGAGCCCGGGGCTACCAAGATCGTCCACCATGTCATCCTCTTCCGGGTCGCTCGAGGCCAGGTCGCCGACGCCAGGCGCCTCGACTCGGGCTCGGCCGGGCCAGGGTGGAACTGCTTCGGGGGAACGGGGCTTCCCTCGGGCGACGGTTCGGGCTCCATCCAGGATTCGCTGAACGACGCGAACTGGGTCGCGGCGTGGGCGCCGGGTTGGGGCGGCAACCGCCTTCCGCAGGGGACGGGCGTGCCGCTGCCCGCGGGAAGCCAGATCGTGATGCAGGTGCACTACAACCTGCTGAACGGCCGGACTCCCGATCGCTCGCGCGCGGTTCTCACCGTTGCTCCCGCGGCCGCGAAGCTCACTCCTTTGCAGACGATGCTCCTTCCCGCACCGGTCGAGCTCCCCTGCGCCCAGGGCGAACAAGGGCGTCTCTGCAACCGCAACGAGGCGCTCTTCGATCTCACGGGCAAGTACGGGTCCCAGGCGGCGTTCGTGCCCGCCGGGCTCCTGATCCTCTGCCGCGGGAGCGCCGCGAACCCGCGCGGCGGAGCGGTTTCCACCTGTGACAGGCGCCTGACGCAGCCGACGACGATCCATGTCGCCGCCGGCCACATGCACTTGCTCGGCGCGTCGATCCGGGTCGAGCTCAACCCGGGTACACCGCAAGCGCGGATGCTGCTCGACATCCCTCGCTGGGACTTCCACTGGCAGAACGCCTACACGCTCGCGCGCGAGGTGAAAGCCGGCCCCGGCGACGTCGTCCGGGTCACCTGCCGCCACGACGTGCACAAGCGGATGCACGGCGGCGGCCACGGCATCCCCAAGACCCCCCGCTACATCCTCTGGGGCGAGGGGACGACCGACGAGATGTGCCTCGGGATTCTTCAGGTAACACGCGGGTAAGCCCGCTGCGAATCCTTCTCGTCTCGCAGATGTACCCGGGGCCCGACGATCCCGATCTCGGGGTGTTCGTGGCCAACCTCGAGCGCGAGCTCGTCG
This sequence comes from uncultured Actinomycetes bacterium, assembly GCA_963850485.1. Lineage (GTDB taxonomy): Bacteria > Actinomycetota > Thermoleophilia > Gaiellales > Gaiellaceae > GMQP-bins7. Next base: position 15,287 of record CAWKLR010000007.1, read on the forward strand.
CGCGCGGGCACGAGCTCGAGCGCGCCGTCGTCGACCGCCGCGCCGGCGGAAGAGGTCGCCACCTCGGGCTCGCGTTCGACGCGCTGCGCGCCGCGCGGCAGCTCCGGCCAGACGTCGTCTACGCGCACTTCCTCGTCCCGGCAGGCTTTCTCGGGGCGCTCGCGTCGCGGGCGCCGCTCGTCGTCACCGCACATGGGCAGGACGTCGAGAACGCTCGCAAGAATGCCGCTCGTCCGGGTTGCGACCCGGCACGTCGTTCGCCGAGCGTCTGCGGTCGTCGCAGTCTCGAAGCTGGCTGCGCGACCGGCTCGTCGAGGCTGTCCCGGAAGCGAGCGAGAAGACCGAGGTGATCGACTGCGGCGTCGACCTCGAGCGCTTCTCTCCGCGTGACTCAGGCGAGGCCGCCGACACCGTCGGCTGGATCGGCGACGGGACGAGGTTTCTCTGTCTCGGAGGGCTCTCCGAGCGCAAGAACGTGCTCCGGCTGGCGCGTGCCTTCGAAGCGCGCGGCGAAGGAACCCTCACGTTCGTGGGCGACGGGCAGCTGCGCGCGGCCCTCACCGGCCGGCCCGGAATCGAGCTCGCGGGACGGGTCGCCCACGACGAGGTTCCGGCGTGGATCGCTGCCTCGGACGTCGTGTGTCAGCCGAGTCTCGTCGAGCCCTTCGGCCTCGCGACCCTGGAAGCGATGGCGTCCGCGCGGTCGGTCGTGGCGACGCGCGTAGGCGGGCCGCCGGAGTTCGTGACGCCGGAATCGGGAGTCCTCGTCGATCCGGAGGACGAGCAAGCGCTGACCTCGGCGCTCTCCCGGGCAGCAGCGCTGCCCCGGCCGAATCTCGCAGCCCGCGACGCCGCGGGCGACCACGACGTCAAGCTGCAGGCGGCGCGGGTGGAGGCGATTCTCGAGCGAGCCGTTCGAGATCGGCGAGCCTGACTTCGACCAGGGGACGAATCGCGTCCTCGAGGCCGGCCTCCGTTGCGAGCGAGAGCGCTTGCTCGTACGTCTCGCGCACCTTCTCAGGCGCAACTCCCTGCTTCAGGCGGTTGTCGCCGGTGACGAGGAGCTTCTGGATCCGCTCGCGCGCGTCGTCGCTCACAAGCCGACCATATCGCCGGTGCTACCCTGGCGCGCGTGCCGTGGCTTCAGATCTTCGCCGTCATCCAGGTGCTCCTGAGCGCGTTCATGGTCACGCTCATCCTCATGCACTCCGGCCGCGAGGCGGGCATGGGCGGGCTGGGCTTCACGCCGCACTCGCAGGGCGGAACGCACATCGTGGAGCGGAACCTCACGCGCCTGACGGTGGTCGTCGCCGGCGTGTTCACGCTCAACACGATCGTTCTGTACCACCTTCTCGCGTAGAATCACCTCGGCTCGCGCTGGTGGCGGAATTGGTAGACGCGCTAGGTTGAGGGCCTAGTGGCCACTTAGGCCGTGGAGGTTCAAGTCCTCTCCAGCGCATGTGAAGGGGGTCGGTCCCGGGACCGCCCTTCGGCTTGAATGGTGGTCATGCGGCTCTACTCCGAGCTCGCCCCGTGGTTCCACCTCCTCACCCATCCCTCTGACTACGAGGACGAGGCCGACCACATCGCCCGCGTCGTGGACGCCACCGTTCACGGGGAGGCAAGGACGCTGCTGGAGCTCGGCTCGGGAGGCGGGAACAACGCCTCCCATCTCAAGGGACGCTTCACGTGCACGCTGACCGACATCTCGAACGAGATGCTCGAGCTCTCACGGACGCTCAATCCCGAGTGCGAGCACGTGCAGGGCGACATGCGCACGCTTCGCCTCGGTTCGACCTTCGATGTGGTTCTCGTGCACGACGCGATCGCGTACATCACGACAGAGGACGATCTCCGAGCGGTCCTCGAGACCGTGGCCACTCACCTGCGACCGGGAGGCGTCGGGATCCTCGTGCCCGACACGACGCGGGAGCTCTTCGCTCCCCAGACGCGGCACGGCGGTCACGACGGGGAGGACGGTCGCCGCCTTCGCTACCTCGAGTGGGACCACGACCCGGATCCCGACGACACGACCTACGACGTCGAGTTCGTGGTGGTGCTGATGGAAGAGTCGAAGGAACTACGCGTCGAGTACGACCACCAGACGTGCGGCGTGTTCCCTGAAGCAGTCTGGCGCGCTCTCATCACCGGGGCTGGGCTCGAGCTCCTCGAAGTGAAGACGATCGTCGACCCGCACGCCGGCGAGCACGCGTTCTTCGTGGCCCGCAAGCTCGCTTGACGCCGTCCGAGCAGGGATCTACTCTCTCCTGACGAACATACGTTCGTTCCCCGAGACAGGAGAGATCCCGATGCTCGAGACCCCGATGCTCACGACACGTCAGCAGGAGATCTGGCAGTTCCTCGCCGAGTACGTCGACGGCCACGGATACCCGCCCACGGTGCGTGAGATCGGCGATGCCGTCGGGCTCGCGTCCCCCTCCACCGTGCACGCGCACCTCGCCAACCTCGAACGCGCCGGTCTCCTGCGGCGTGACCCGACCAAGCCGCGCGCCATCGAGCTCGTCGGGCGGCATCGCGCGGACGACGCCGAGTCCCGTTCCGCCCCGGACCTGCTCCCGCTCGTGGGCCGCATCGCCGCGGGCGGACCGCTGCTCGCGGAGGAAGACATCGAAGACAGAATTGCCGTCCCCGAGCCGCTCGGCCGAAACGCCGACTTCCTGCTCCGCGTCAAAGGCGAGTCGATGGTCGAAGCCGGAATCCTCGACGGCGACATCGTCGTCGTCCATCGTCAGGACGACGCCCGTCAGGGCGACATCGTCGTCGCGCTCGTCGGCGAGGACGAAGCGGCCGACGAGGCGACCGTCAAGACGTTCCATCGGGAGCGGGACGGACGCGTTCGCCTGCAGCCCGAGAACAGCGCGCTCGAGCCTCTCTACCCGGAGCACGTCCAGATCCTCGGGAAGGTGACCGGCGTCTTCAGGAGCCTCGGATGAGGGACGTTCATGACCGTCGCGCCGTTGAACCGGACGCTCGACCAGGAACTCGCCTCGCTCGCGCGCGGAGTGAGCCTCGAATGCCTCGTTTGCGGGGAGTTCCTGCTCCGAGCGCAACGGCACGCTGGCGTGCCCGGAGTGTCGCTCGATCCTCGCCGAGGGTCGAGAAATCCCGAGCCACGAGCTACCATCGGTCGTGCAGGCCGGGTGACCGCGGGCCGCTCCGTCGTGAGGCGGAGACGGCTCGAGGAAAGTCCGGACACCAAAGGGCAGGACGCTGGAAAGCTCTTCGGGGCGATCCAGGCGGCGAAAGCCGACGGAAAGTGGAACAGAAAGGAGACCGCCGGCCGATGTGTGCACGGTTCGGTCGGTAAGGGTGAAACGGTGGGGTAAGAGCCCACCAGCGGTAGTGGCGACACTGCCGGCTAGCCAAACCCCGTCCGGTGCAAGGCGAAGCAGGTCCCGTTGACGCGGCCCGCCGAGGGACCGGGTACGCCGCAAAGAGAGATGGTCATCCTCGACAGAATCCGGCTTACAGGCCTGCTACAGAAAAGCCCCGCTCGAGCGGGGCTTTTCCATTCTCGTCGTGTTCGAGAGAGCGTCCCTACCACTTGGCCGTCAGGAAG
>CAWKLR010000008.1:0-22098 GCA_963850485.1 uncultured Actinomycetes bacterium
ACGCGAACAGGTCGTGCTGCGCGAAATACGTTCTTACCGCCATGTCTACCTCGGAGCACGTCGCCCCCGGACGGATCGCCTCGAAGGCGACCTCCTGGACCGCCTTCATGTGCCCGAACATGCGCTCCTGCTCGGAGGTCGGCTCGCCGATCACCATCGTTCGCTCGAGCTCCGAGAGATAGCCCCACACGGGGCGCTCGCCCCGGTCACGAGAACGTCTCCTTCCCGGAAGACGATGTTCCCGGCGAGAGCGTGCGGGATCGCGGAGTTGCGCCCGATCTGGCCGCGATAGCCGGCATGCGCGCCGCTCATGAAGAAGCTCTGGGCGCGGTAGATCTCGCCGATCGCGTCCAGCATCGCGAAGGTCGCCTCGTTCGACGCGCGCTGTGCCACCTCGGTCTCCGTGACTCCCGGGTGCGTGTAGCGCTGCAGCAGCCGATGCGCGAGGTTCCCCCACCGGCAGCTCTCGCGGATCAGCGCGATCTCGGCCTCGGACTTGATCGCCATCTGCTCCTCGATCTCGGCCGCGACCCTGACGACGGTGGCACCGGAGAGCTCGCTCAGCGTGGGCCCGCGGTAGCCGAGGATCCACGGGTAGCCGTCCTGGTCGGCGCCGATTTTCCCGGTCAGGCCGAGGGCGGTGAGCGCGGTCTCGATGGCGTCCTCGGAGCGCGGGTCGCCGGGGTACTCGAGATAGTGCTCGACGCGGTCGAACATCGCCTTCGCCTCTGCGTGCTCGACCTCGAGGCGGGGGACGACGAGCGCTCGCTCCCCCTCGCTGCTCAGGATGAACGCGATCGGCCGCTCGGTCGGAGCGAACGCGAACCCCGCGTAGTACAGAACGTAATAGGGATCGAAGAGGACGATCCCCGCGAGCTCCTGAGCGCGAAGACGCTCGAGCAGCGCATCGCAACGGTGGCGATGCTCCTCGGGGGTGATCGCAATCGAGGTCACCACGATCGAGACCCTACTCGGCGGCTACGCTCACTCGGTGGTGAAGCGGTAGTGGTGAAGCGCGTTACTGTGCTGGCGCTGATTCTGGGCGCAGCGGTGACCGGCACCGCAGAGGCGGCGGCTCCGTTTCGCTACGACCGCGAGCTCGGCGACGTCGCTCGCGCGTCGCTCGTCCGCGCCGTCTCCGATGGCCGCCCGTTCACGAGGGCGGATGTCAAGCGCGTGTACGTGCGCTGCTATCGGGACAAGAAGACCTTCGAGCGGGTCTTCCTCGAGCGCTACGGCATCCCCGCGGGACGGGTCGTCGCCTACTACGCAGGCGGCGCCGACCTCCACCTTCGAGACGGCACCTGCGACAACGTCCGGGTGTTTCTCTCCGGGCGGCACACCGTGTATACGGCGGGCGCGTACGCCATTCTCCTGCACGAGGCGTTGCACCGGCAGGGTGTCGGAATCGAGCGCCTGACGTCCTGCCTCGCGAACGAGGCGGTGCGCTGGGGAGCCGAGCGTTTCGGGTTCGACGAGGCGAAAGGGCTTCGCGCGCGAAATCTCGCGTTCGCGTATACGCGGTTCTTCGGGCCTCCCCTGTACCGCATGGCCACGCCGAACTGCCTCGCCCTGACACGGCGTACCGAGTGGCCCGATCACGTGGTGCCAGATGGCTGATCCCGAGCAGGCGCAGGCGAGCGTCGAGAAGGAGGAAAAGGAGGAGGCGCTCAAAGAGCGGCTCGAGCGTGAGCACGGCGAGCTCCTGGAGGAGCTGCGCTCGCTCATTCCCGGAGCCGAGGTCCTGTTCGGTTTCCTACTAGCCATCCGCTTCACGAGTCAGTTCGGTGAGCTGAACGACACGCAGCGCAACGTCTACTACGTGACTCTCCTCAGCACCGCAGCCGCGCTCGTCTTCTTTCTCGCGCCCGCTGCGTACCACCGGATCAGGTTCCGCGCGGGCGACAAGGAGTACATGGTGAAGAAGGGCAATCGCGAGGCGATCGCCGGGTCCGCAGCGATCTCGATCGCCTTCACGGGCGTGATCTATCTGGTGACCGATCTCGTGTTCGGCACAGCCCAGGCGATCGTCGTGGCTGCAGGCTTCTTCGCCTTGATCGCGTGGTTGTGGTGGGGGATCGCGCTCTATCGCGCCTGGCAGGACCGGCGCGACGCCGTTTAGCCGCAGCCGCACCTCGGGTAGCCCGAGCTCATGCCACGCGCGATCTGGTCGGGCAGCATCTCCTTCGGGCTCGTCAACGCCCCGGTGAAGATGTACAGCGCGATCGACGAGAACGACCTCGAACTGCATCTCGTGCACGAGAAGGACGGCTCGCCGATCGGGTACGAGAAGGTCTGCAAGAAGGAGGGCAAGGAAGTCCCCGCCGACGAGATCGTCAAGGCGTACGAGGTCTCGGACGGCGAGCTCGTCTACCTCGAGGATGGGGACTTCGAGGCGGCCGAGGAGGAGGGCTACCGGACGATCCAGGTGCTCGACTTCGTCGACCGGGACGACATCGACCCGATCGTCTTCCAGCGGAGCTACTACCTCGGACCGGCCGAAGGAGCCGACAAGGTCTATCTCCTTCTGCTGCGGGCCATGGAGGAGTCAGGCCTCTCGGCGATCGTCGAGTACGTGTTCCACCAGAAGCAGCAGCTCGGCTGCCTACGGGTGCGCGACGGACTGATCGTGCTCGAGGCCATGTACTTCGCCGACGAGATCCGCCCGGTCAAGGGCATTGCGCCGAAGAAGAGCTCGAAGATCGACAAGAAGGAGCTCGAGATGGCGCAGACGCTGATCGACCGCTTCACGTCGAAGTTCGACCACTCGAGGTACGAGGACCAGTACCGCAAGCGCCTGTTGAAGATCGTGAAGCAGAAGCACAAGGGCGACGAGGTCCACGCTCCGGAACGCAAGGAAGAGCAGGCACCGGCCGATCTCCTCGAAGCCCTCCGGGCGAGCGTGGAGGCAGCGAAAGGGACGAAGAACGGGCGGTCGAAGCCGCGTGCGGGCGCGAAGCGCCGCAAGACGACGGCACGACAGCGGTAGCTGAGCGCCCGTTCAGAGCTCAGCCGAGGCGATCCAGCTTCGCCTGGATCGTGGTGACGGCGCGTTCGACGGCCTTCACCTCGCGGTCGGCGGCTCGTGCGGCTTTCTCGGCGTCTTGCAGACGCTCTTCCGCCTGGGCGAGCTCTTCTCGAAGCGCGCGCTTGCGTTCGAGCAGCTTCGCCTTCTGCGACTCGGCTCGGCTAGGCCCGGACTTCTCCTTCTGCCGCATCGGCGGCGCGGGAGCCATCCCCGCGTACGACGAGAACCCCACCGTCTCGAGCTCTTCGGTGAGCGCTCCGCGAACCAGCGCCTCCCGTGCATCGTCGTCGGCGACCGCGGTCCGCAGCAGATCGCGAACGCGCCGGCGCATGGCATCGCTCGCAGACTTGCCTCGAGGAGCGACATGCGCGACGGCGACCTCGGCGAGGAGATCGAGCGCCGTCTCCAGCTCGGCCGTCGCTTTCTTGAACGACTCGGGATCGCCGCCGACCTGTGTTTCCCTCACCTTGCGAGCTGCCTCCGCTGCCGCGGCCGCGGCCTTGGGCCGGTCGCGCGCCGCGCGATTCACGGCGAAGACGACCGCGGTCGGCTTCCGCAGAGCGGCCACCGTGTCGGCGTCTTCGCGGCGGTCTTCGCTCGAGAGCTGGCGGACGATCCGATCCCGCTCGGCCACGAACTGGCCCGGGTCGACGGCGAGCAGCTTCTCGGCTTCCTTGGGGAGCGGGCTCATGGGGCGAGCGGAGCGGCGCCGGAGTCGAACCGACCGAGCCGTGGGTTGCACGACCGCACTGGTTTTGAAGACCAGCTGGGCCACCGGGCCCATGCCGCTCCGCGGGCAAGGGTATCGCCGACTCGCCGGCTGAAGAAGGGGTTCGCTGGCGGGCTAGCGCACGAAGGTGCCGATGAGCGAGAACCTCATGCGTACCTCGGTGCCCGCTTGCCGTGTGCTCGTGATCGTGAGGCCCTTTGCCACCGCGTCGATGATCTTCAACCCGTAGCCGCCGGGCGTGCGGGGTTTCGAGCGCGCTCGTCTCATACCCTGGCCTTCGTCTCGTACCACGACGCTGAGTTCCTCTTTGTCGCACTCGACGACGACGTCGACGTCGCCTCGCCGGGTTCCGTATGCGTGGCGAACGACGTTCGAGACCGCTTCGCTGACGCAAAGTTGAACGTCATCGACGACACGATCGCTTGCGCCGAGCCCGGCCACGGCCTCCCCGACCAAAACGCGCGCCTTCCGCACGCTTGCCGGAACAGCCGGAAGCGAGAGCGCGAGATCCGGTGTCACGGCCGCGGTCACTCGGGCCGTTTACCCCCTCTGTCCGTCTCCAAATCTCCTTCCGACCCGCATGCGCGCTCACGATCGAGTCTTCCGCCAGCTCGTCAGGTCGAAACGCTGGTTCAGGCGGTTGAGCACCTTTCGCGCGATCAGGTCTCCGGCGGCTCGCTCGAAGTGCACGCCGTCTTCTGCCCGCATCTTGACGAGTCGCCCGGAGTCGTTCTCGACGTACTGGGCGTAGCCACCGTCGTCTCCGGCGAAGAAGAAGTACGTGTCGAGATAGGACACGCGGCCTTGGCGCTTGCTCGCCTCGGATTGAACCACGGCGTTGATCGTGTCGAAGCGGATCGTCTGCTCCGGGTCGTCGGTGATGGGGAGGCCGATCCAGACGAGGTAGGCACCGTTTCCCGTGACGGTGTCCATGACTCCGGCGACGCGACGACGGTACTCGGCCGTCCAGCTGTCACTTCCGAAGGCGTCGATCTCGCGACCTTCCGGAAGACCGGTCATGAAGCCGTGGTCGTCGTTGCCGCCGAACATGAGGACGACGCCTCGGGGCCGCTCTTTCTCCATCACCTCGGACACGTGCTCGAACCAGTTGAAGACGTCCGGCCGCTCGAGCCCGCTGGCGATATGCCCGTCGACGTCGCCGATCGGCTCGATCGCCCGCCTTTCGCCCACCGCTCGCAGGATCGACTGGCCCGGGACGACGACGAGGGAGTCGCCGGCGACCCAGACCCGGAGCGGGCGGGCGGGGGTGAACTTCTCACGAGCAGGCGCCGCGGGGGTCGGGTCGCGCACCGGCTCCGGCACCGCGATACCCGTGTCGATCTCGTCGTCCTCCGAGCGCCCTAGAACCGCCTTGAGCCCTCGTCGCGGCTGATCGAGGAAGAGCGCTCCGCTGATCGTCGCGAGCGGCTCGGCAACGGCGAGAGCGACGGCTCGCTTCCAGCCCTCGGGTTGGATCTCCGCCGACTTCCGCAGCCCCTGAGCGTTCAGAAGCACGCCGACGAGGAGCGCGAGAAGCGAGACGGCGATGGCGGAGCCCGCCGAGTGCAGCCGCCGGCCCTCCTCGTCGACGCGTCTGCGGGGATGTCGTCGTCTCGTCGGCATCAAAACTGGAAGTAGATGAACGGGGCCACACCCTCCGGTCCCATGGCGTGGGTGGCGAGGAGCACGACGGAGAGGACGACTGCCTGCGCCGGCACTGGAAGACGTGAGAAGCGTGCCATGAGCACGAGGGGAAGTCTGCGCGGAAGGTATTGCGACCCGAGGCCGACTGCGATCGCAAGCAGCACTCCCCCGGTGACGAGCTCGGACGGCTCACCCCACGCGGTGAAGAGGCGCACGATGATCTCCCATGCGTCCGAGAAGGAGTCCGAGCGGAAGAAGATCCAGGCGAAGCAGACGACCTGGAAGGTGAGGAAGCGCTGCCACGTGCGACGCCAGGGCGTTGACGGCCGCTCGACGTAGCCCGGACGTTCGCGCCACCAGCGCTCGCCGACGAGCGCGGTCCCGTGGATCGCCCCCCAGGCCACGAACGTCCAGCCGGCCCCGTGCCAGAGGCCGCCGATCAGCATCGTCAGCATCAGGTTGCGATAGGTGAGGAGCGTCCCCCCGCGGTTGCCTCCCAGCGGGATGTAGAGGTAGTCGCGGAGCCAGCGGGAGAGGGTCATGTGCCAGCGGCGCCAGAAGTCCTGGATCGAGGTCGCGGCATACGGGGCGTCGAAGTTCTGCGGGAAGCGGAACCCGAGCAGGAGCGCCAGGCCGATCGCGATGTTCGTGTATCCGAAGAAGTCGGCGTAGATCTGGACCGCGTAGGCGTAGATCCCGACCAGGACCTCGAGCGAGGAGTGCTGGTTCGGCGCCCCGAAGACCTCGTCGACGATGTTCGAGGCCAGGTAGTTGGCGATCACCACCTTCATGAAGAGCCCTGTGCCGATCAGGAAGAAGGCACGCGACGTGTCGACGTAGCGGGGGTCCCGAGGCGAGTCGAGTTGCGGGATCAGCTCTCCCGGGCGGACGATCGGTCCGGCAACCAGATGCGGGAAGAACGACAGGTAGGCGGCGAACTTCCCGAGGCCGGTCGGCGCGAAGTCGCCGCGATAGACGTCGACGACGTAGCTGATCGCCATGAACGTGAAGAACGAGATCCCGACCGGGAGGATGATCGAGCGCGCCTCGAGCGGGACGTCGATCCCGAGCGAGGCGAACAGGTTGTTCGTCGACGTGACGAAGAAGTCGTAGTACTTGAAGTAGCCGAGCAGGGCGAGGTTCCCGGTGAGTGCTCCGACGAGAAGCCACTTCCGCGAGCGGGCGTCCTGGCGGGCATGGATCGCGAGGGCGAAGACCTGGTTCCAGAGGATCGAGAACGCGAGCAGGATCGAGAAGCGCCAGTCCCAGCCGGCGTAGAACACGAAGCTCGCAGCGATGATGAACACCCGCCAGCGGTCTCCGTGTGGCATCAGGAGCCACGAGAGCGGGAGCACCACCATGAAGAAGATCGCGAAGGTGGCGGTGGGGAAGAGCACGACCTCGGGTTCTAGTCGTTTCCGCGCCGCGACGCTCCCCCGTCAGCGGGCCGAGCCGAAGGTCAGTCCGTGGCGGGCGCCGGCAGGCGGGTTTGCGTGTCCTCGTCTTCGGGAGCGTCGATCGCGGCGCGCTCGACGGTGGGAGACCCGAACCACGAGGGATCCTCTCCGAAGAAGGCGCCGGTACCGGACAGCGGCGCCGCCTGTACGTAGCCATGCCGCCGGGCGGCGCGTGCAGCCAGCCACTCGGCGAGCGCGACGAGCACCCAGGCGGCCGCCATCACTAGCGCGATGACGAGCGGTTCGAGCTCCGCGATCGCGGCCGCGATCGCAACGGCAACGAGAAAAGCGACCTCGATCAGGAGCCGCGGAACAGCAGGCCCGCGCGGTGTCGGCCGCTCGAGCGTGCGCACCCACGGCGAGCTCTCCCGGCGAGCCGAAGGGCTTTCGCCCCAGCCAGGAGCGTCGGCCGGCTCGGGCAGCGGGCGCACCTGCGAGCGAAGCGCGTGCAGCTCGGTCTGAAGCCCACCCACCTGCGCCGAGAGTGCCTGCACGGCGTCCAGGAGCTCGTTCGCCTCCCGCCCCTCCGGCTCGACGGAAACCCGGGTCGTCTCGGAGGCGTCGGCCACCGTGAGCTACTCCTTCTCGGAGTCGTGCATGTCGTCGAGCGCGGCACGGCCCTGCTCGTGCACGTCGGCCCGGCGGTCCTCGACGGTCTCCTCGGGCGGTTCCGGCGCCTCTGCCGGCTCCTCTGCCCGAGATTCCGCGAGCTTGCGCCGGAGCTCGTCCGCCGGATCGTCGCCGGGCGACGTCGGTGCGGGCTCGACGAGCTGCGGATCGCCACGACGTCTCAGACGGCGCACGAGTGCGGCGATGCCGATCGTGACGATGAGCCAGGTCAGGAGCCTCCGCATCTGGGCCGATGGTAGCGCCCGAGGGAGAGGACGCCCGTGCTGCTACCATCCCGCGGCTTCCTGCCTCGCATCTGCCCACCCGTTCCCGGTGGTGTCAGAGACGGCGAGGCCGATCAGACCGAAGGAAGGAGACACGGGAACCTGTGACCGAGTACGAGATTCTGCTGCTGCTCGACCCGGACCTGGAGGAGGATCGTCAGGGCGAGGTCGTCACGCGCACCCGCGAGCTGGTCGAGAAGGCCGGAGGCTCATGGGACGTGCACGACGTCTGGGGTCGGCGCAAGCTGGCATACGAGATCGCCCACAAGGGCGAGGGTGTCTACCACCTGCTGCAGTTCACCTGCGAGGCCGGGACGCTGGACGAGATCTCGCGCGTGCTCCGGATCGACGACGGCGTACTGCGCCACTTGGCGACACGTCGCATCGAGGGGAGTCCCGCGCGGCCGGTAGCGGTGGGCGCGCCGACGCGCGAGGATGCAGAGACCGCATCCCCAGCCGACGGGCGAGTCGCCGGGCCGGTCGACGAACCAGCCGACGCGCCCGTCGACGAGCCAATCGAGGAAGAAGAGGAGGACTAACGACATGGCCGGAGACCTGAACCGCGTGATTCTCGTCGGGCGTCTGACGCGCGACCCCGAGCTTCGTCATCTCCCGTCGGGCACTCCTGTGCTCGAGATGGGCGTCGCCGTGAACGGCCGCCAGCAGGACGACGCCGGCAGCTGGGTGGACAAGCCGAACTTCTTCGACGTCAAGGTGTACGGCAACCAGGCGGAGATGCTCTCGCAGCACCTGACGAAGGGTCGCCGCATCGGAATCGACGGCCGGCTGGACTGGCGCTCCTGGGAGGCACAGGACGGCAGCAAGCGCTCGAAGGTGGACGTCGTAGCGCAGAGCGTGCAGTTCCTCGACAGCCGTGGCGATCAAGAGCAGGGAGGCCAGCAGTACGTGCCCGCGGGAGCGACCGCGAGCGCCGGAGGGGCGGACTTCCCGCCCTCGCCCGCCGACGACGACATTCCGTTCTAGGAGAGACATGGCCGGCAAGAAACCCCAACAGCGAAGACGCACCGGGCCGACCACCGCGCCGGGACGAAGGAAGAGCTGCCACCTCTGCCGCGACAAGGTGGCCGAGGTCGACTACAAGAACCTGGCTCAGCTCCGGCGCTACATCTCCGAGAAGGGCAAGATCCGCTCGCGGCGCATCACCGGCGCCTGCCGTCGTCATCAGCTCCAGGTCGCGGGCGCGGTGAAACGGGCGCGAGAGATGGCCCTCTTGCCCTACGTGTCCCAGTAGCCGTGTTCTTCTGACCATGCAGATCATCCTGCTCAAGGACGTCGAGAAGCTCGGGCTGCGCGGCGACGTGGTCGACGTGGCCCGCGGGTATGCGCGGAACTACCTGCTTCCCCGCAAGCTCGCCGAGGTGGCGACGCCGGCTCGCGTGACCGAGCTCGAGCGCGTCGAGGCGCAGCGTGCCACGCGCGAGGCCCGGAGCACCGAGCAGGCCCAGGAGATCGCCGGGCTGCTCGAGAAGGCGGTTCTCCGCTTCGACGTCAAGTCCGGCCCGACCGGCTCGCTGTTCGGGTCGGTCACGCCGACGGACATCGCCGACAGGATCTGGAACGAGCACAAGGTGCGGGTCGATCGGCGGAAGATCGGGATCGACCCGATCAAGCGGATCGGCCGCTACGCGATCCCGATCGTGCTCTTCGAGGACGTCCAGGTCGAGGTGAAGACGCTGGTCGTCCCGGAGGGCGGTGAGCTCCCGCCCGAGGAGGAGCTCGCCGCGCTCGAGGCTGCAGAGGCGGAGGCGGCCGCAGCTGCCGAGGCCGAGCACTCGGAGGCGGAGTCGATCGTCGCAGAAGTCATCGCGGAGGAGGAGCTGGCCGAGGACGAGCTGGCCGAGGACGAGCTGGTCGACGAGGAGCAGGACGGGGTGGACTCCGTCGTCGCCGAACAGGACGAGCCCTCCACCGAGCCTGCGTAGCCGCAGACGAAACGCCCGGCGACTGTCACCCGCGGTGGCAGGCACCCGCTCGCACCGCGCGCCGCGTTTGCCCACACTGCCGTCCACAAGCCTGTTGAGCGTTGCGGGAACTTCCCGCTCCGAGCGGCTGTTTCCGGCTGGACAACTCGGTTGGACCTGTCGAAAGGCTGTCCGGTGCGGGGGATAACATGGGAACGTCTGTTCTCTTCGTCCTGCAGTGAAGCGCTTCCGCGCGTCACAGGGGTGAACTGGACGGACGTGTCGCCGACGGATTGACTGCCCCACCGATGGCCAGAGTCGAACCCATCACACAGGAGCGCCTGAGCGCGCTCGTGCCGCCTCAGAATCTCGAGGCCGAGGAGTCCGTGCTCGGCGCGATGCTGCTCTCGCCGACCGCTGTCGGAACCGTCTCGGAGATCCTCGACGCCTCGGACTTCTATCGCGAGAGCCACGGGAAGCTGTTCCGCGCCTCGCTCGCGCTCTGGGCGAAGGGGGAGCCGGTCGACGCAATCACGCTCTCGAACGAGCTCGACGAGCGAGGAGAGCTGGAGGCGATCGGCGGCCAGGCGAAGGTGGCCGAGCTTGCCGCGCTCGTCCCGTCGACGTCGAACGTGGAGCACTACGCACGGATCGTCAAGGAGATGGCGACGCTCCGCGGCCTCGTTCGCACAGGCCAGGAGATCACGCGCCTGGGTCAGGAGCGGCCCGGCGAGGTGACCGACCTCGTCGACCGCGCGGAGCAGATGGTGTTCGAGCTCGGCCAGCAGCGGATCACCAGCGATTTCACCCACATCGAGACGCTCCTCAAGGAAAGCTTCGAGCGGATCTCGCAGCTCGTGGAGATGGGGGTCGAGGTCACGGGAACCCCAAGCGGCTTCCGAGACCTCGATCTGCTTACCTCGGGCTTCCAGCCTGGCAATCTGGTGATCCTCGCCGCGCGGCCTTCGATGGGAAAGTCCGCACTCGGTCTCTGCATCGCGGCAAACCTCGGCGTTCGAGAGCAGACGCCTGTGGCGTTGTTCACGCTGGAAATGTCGAAAGCCGAGGTAACCCAGCGTCTGATGTGCAGCGAGGGTCAGATCGAGTCGCAACGACTGAGAAGCGGACACCTCGCCCCCGACGACTGGCCGCGTCTGACCGCCGCGTGCAGCAACTTGACCAAAGCGCAGATCTGGGTCGACGACACCGGTTCGACCACGATGATGGAGCTGCGTTCGAAGGCGCGCCGCCTGAAGGCGCGCGAGCCGAAGCTCGGCCTGATCATCGTCGACTACCTCCAGTTGATGACGTCGGGCGCGTCCGCGGAGAACCGAGTCCAAGAGGTCTCGCAGATCTCCCGAGCGCTCAAGGTGCTCGCGCGCGATCTCGACGTTCCCATCCTCGCGATGTCCCAGCTGTCGCGCGCCGTCGAGCAGCGCCCGAAGACCGACCGGCGGCCGGTTCTCTCCGATCTCAGAGAATCGGGGAGCCTCGAGCAAGACGCTGACCTGGTGTTCTTCGTGTACCGCGACGAGTACTACCTGGGCGAGGAGTCCGACCAGCAGGGCGTCGCCGAGGTGATTCTCTCGAAGAACCGAAACGGCCCGACCGGAACTGCGAAGCTTTCGTTCCGCCGTCGCTTCGCGAAGTTCGGCAACCTCGCAGCGGCGTAGCGCCCCCTCGTCTCTACGCTGGGTGGCGCTGTGAGCATCGCCGCCGACGCGCCCATTCCGTCGAGCTCGAGGACGATCGCGGGCTACTACACGCTGGCCGGCCTGTACACGCTCTCCGCGGCAGCCATCTGGGGCGTCAACACGCTCTTCCTGCTCGACGCGGGCTTGAGCTTCTTCGAGGTGTTCGTCGCCAACGCCGCCTTTTCGCTCGGAACGGTGCTGTTCGAGATCCCGACGGGAGTCGTCGCGGACACGCTCGGACGACGGATGTCGTTCCTGCTCAGCGTGTCGGTGCTCGGTGTGTCCACGCTCGCCTACGTCGGGCTTGCGGAGATCGACGCGGGCGTGCTCGCCTTCTCCCTCGCGTCCATGGTCATGGCGCTCGGGTTCACCTTCTACTCGGGGGCGATGGAGGCATGGCTCGTCGACGCTCTCGCGGCGACGGGCTACCAGGGCATTCTCGACCGGGTGTTCGCGCGGGGCTCACAGGTGACGAGCGCTGCGATGCTCGTCGGGACGATCGGCGGCGGGTTCCTGGGGCAGATCGACCTCAGCATCCCGTACATCCTTCGTTCGGTTCTGCTCGTCGCGGTCTTCGCGGTGGCCTTCGTCGTGATGCACGATGTCGGCTTCACGCCCCGGCCCGTCCCGGCGGGCCAGCTGCCTACGGAGATCGCGAAGAACGCACGGGCCGGAGTCGCGTTCGGCTGGGGGCAGCGGCCCCTCCGACTCCTCATGCTCGCCGCGGCTCTCCAGCTGGGCTTTCTCAGCTGGGCGTTCTATGCCTCTCAGCCCTATCTGCTGGACCTGCTCGAGAGCGATGCGGTGTGGGTCGTCGGCGTGGTCGCGGCCGCCATCGCCCTTTCGACGATGGCCGGGAATCAGGTCGTGAGCATCGCAGCGCGGCGGTGCGGGCGGCGGACGACGCTGCTCTTGATCGCCGCGGTCGTGCAGACGGCGGCAGCAGTCGTGCTCGGCATCGCCGGCTCGTTCTGGGTCGCGCTTCCCGCGCTGCTCCTCGTCACGGCGGGCCTCGGGGTGACGAGCCCCGTTCGCCAGGCGTACCTCCATCAGCTCGTCCCCTCCGAGCAGCGCGCGACCGTCGTCTCCTTCGACTCGATGGTCTCGGGCGCAGGCGGGGTCGGCGCGCAGGTCGGGCTGGGCGCGCTCGGCGAGGCGCGCTCGGTCGGCTCGGCATTCGTCGTGGGCGGGCTGGCGACGGCCGGAGCGATTCCGCTCTTTGCCGCAGTGCGTCGAATCGGGGGACGGGCCGACGACATCGCTGGCTCGCGCGGCGGTGTGGAATCGAGCTGTCCGGCACGGCCTGCCGGCGGTCGCGACGATCGATGCCATAGCTCTGGAGGAGCTCGAGGGAGAGCGCGAGCTGGCGGCCCACGTGTAGCCGGCCACGGCACCTGCGACACTCCGGCACGTGCCTGCCACGGTCATCGTCGGCGCGCAGTGGGGAGACGAGGGAAAGGGAAAGATCGTCGACCTGCTGGCGCAAGAGTGCGACCTCGTCTGCCGCTACCAGGGGGGCCCGAACGCCGGGCACACGATCGTCGTCTCGGGCGAGACGTACAAGATCCGGCAGATCCCGTCCGGGATCATCGCCGGGAAGGCGAGTGCGATCGGTGCCGGCTGCGTGGTCGACCCGGGGGTTCTGATCTCGGAGCTCGACGACCTCGAGGGACGTGGGCACCGAACCGAGGGTGTGCTCTTCGTGTCAGGAAATGCGCATCTCGTCATGCCCTGGCACGTTGCGCTCGATGGCGCTCGCGAGCGCCGGCTCGGCAGGCTGCAAATCGGGACGACGCGCCGCGGGATCGGCCCCGCCTACGCGGACAAGGCCACGCGCATCGGGATCCGCGTGCAGGACCTCCTCGACCCGAAGATCCTGCGCCAGAAGCTCGAGCTCGCCGTGGAGGAGAAGAACGTGTGGCTGGAGCGGGTGTACGAGCTCGAGCCCCACGACGTCGAGGAGGTCGTGGCGACCCACCTCCGCTTCGCGGAGAGGCTGGCGCCGTACGTCGCGGATACGTCGCTCCTCGTGCACCGGGCGCTCAAGGGCGGAGAACGTGTCCTCTTCGAGGGAGCTCAGGGGACGCTGCTCGACCTCGACCACGGCACGTACCCGTTCGTCACGTCCTCGAGCCCGATCGCAGCCGGTGCAGCGGTCAGCTTCGGCATCGGCCCCAACCGCATCGACGAGGTCCTCGGCGTGGCCAAGGCGTACGTGACCCGGGTGGGGGAGGGCCCGTTCCCGAGCGAGATCGAAGGGCCCGCGAACGAGCGCGTCCGCGAGATCGGCCAGGAGTTCGGCACCGTGACCGGCCGGGACCGGCGCTGCGGGTGGCTGGATCTCGTCGCGCTCCGCTTCGCCGTCCGGGTGAACGGCATCACGGCGCTCGCGCTCACCAAGCTCGACGTGCTGTCGGAGTTCGCCGAGCTGCCGGTCTGCGTTCGCTACGCGTTGCCCGACGGCAGCGAGACGGAGGAGTTCCCCTCGCACCAGAGCGACTTTCACCACTGCCGGCCGGTCTTCGAGACGCTTCCCGGCTGGCGGCACGAGATCGACGACACGTTGCCCGCGGCGGCGCGCGACTACGTGGCGTTCGTCGAGCGGGCGCTCGAGGTTCCTGTCACGCTGGTCGGGACCGGTGCCGCCCGGGAACGCGTGCTCGCGCTCGGCTGAACGTTCCTACGACGTGTCGTGCCGCATGAAGAACTCGGTGAACTCGGAGCAGCGGCCGTCGCTGTCGAAGTGGCAGAAGAAGACGTTGTGGTACTCGCGCTCCACCGTTTCGCCGTCGGCGGCGAGATAGCGCGAGACACCAGCCGCCACCGCCCGCTCTCCGTCGATCGCCCACGGGTGGTACTCGGCCGTCCAGGAACCGGGCTCGTCACGATCCTCGAGCCAACCGGCGACGATCGCGGCGCGGCCTTCCACCACGTCGTCGCCCTCGTCCCACGGGTGGTAGCGGTAGCGGGCGTCGTCCGAGAAGAGCCCGCCGATCGCTTCCTCGTCGTAGGTTCTCCAGGCCTCCACGTAGGCGTCGAGCCACCGTTGAAAGTCGGCGTGATCCACATCCGGAAGCCTACGCCCAGATGCGTGATCGGGAATTCACGGCGCGGCCGATGACGGCCACGACACGGCGCCGGATCGCCACCCTCCCTCGCCGTCCAGGCTTACCAGCCTGCACGACGAGTGAGTGCGTCGCCCGGCTTGGTCGTGACCGCCCCCGGCTGCGCGTCGATTCCCGATCACGCATCTAGACTCGCCTGATGCGTGCTCTCCTGGTCGGTTCGGGCGGGCGCGAGCACGCGCTCGCCTGGAAGCTCGCGCAGGCCCCGTCGCTGACCGACCTCCATGCAGCGCCGGGGAGCCCGGGCATCGCGCGTCTGGCCGAGTGCCATCCGATTCGGGCCGAGGACTCGGAGGGACTCCTCGCCCTCGCGCACGCGCTCGACATCGACCTCGTCGTGATCGGTCCTGAGGCGCCGCTCGTCGGCGGAGTTGCCGACGTCCTCCGCCCGGCGGGGATCGCGGTCTTCGGGCCGAGTGCTGCCGCTGCGGCGATCGAAGGCTCCAAGGCCTTCGCCAAGGACGTGCTGGCGGCCGCCGGGGTCGCTACGGCCGCCCAGCTCGCGGTCGCTCGGCCGCCGTGTGTCGTGAAAGCCGACGGCCTCGCGGCCGGAAAGGGCGTGTTCGTCTGCAGATCCGACGCCGAGCTCGACGACGCTCTCAAGGCGGTCACGGCTCTCGGCGGCAGCTTCATCGTCGAGGAGTTGCTCGAGGGCCCGGAGGTCTCGCTCTTTGCGATCTGTGACGGCGTCAACGCGATCCCGCTCGTTCCGGCACAGGACTTCAAGCGAGCCTTCGAAGGAGACGAGGGGCCGAACACCGGAGGCATGGGCTCGTTCGCACCGGTCCCAGGGCTCGGGAGCGATGCGGCGGCGGAGCTGACCGAGGTCGTTCATCGCCCCGTGCTGGACGAGCTCCAGAAGCGTGGAAGGCCGTTCATCGGTCTGCTCTTCGCAGGGTTGATGCTGACGTCCGACGGCCCGCGCGTGCTCGAGTTCAACTGCCGGTTCGGCGATCCCGAGACGCAGTCGGTCGTACCGCTCCTGGAGGGAGATCTCCTCGAGGCACTCGCGGCAGCCGCGGCCGGTGAGCTTGCCGGGGTTTCGCTCGAGACGTCTCCACGCGCCGCGGTCACGGTGGTGCTGGCCGCGAAGAAGTACCCGGCCGGCTCGGATCGTGGCTCGGCGATCACCGGGGTCGAAGACGCGGAAGCCGAGGGCGTGCTGGTCTTCCACGCCGGGACCGCTTTGCACGGCGACCGGCTGGTGACGAACGGCGGTCGGATTCTGAGCGTGACCGGGATGGGCGAGACCGTCGCCGAAGCGCGGGCTTCCGCCTATCGCGGCGCCGATCTGGTCGCGTTCACGGGGGCGCGTCGGAGAGACGACATCGCACTCGCCGCGGCCGAAGGCGAGATCGTCTCGCTGCACCCCGCATGACCGGAAATTCTCTTGGGGCCACCCCGGGCCTCCTCCCACTTCGAGCCTAACCCGGAAGTGCGTACGGGTGGGGAACGGGTATGTGTCGAATGGCGAACATCTGCGCCGCGCAGGGGCCGCATTGCCGTTGGTCGGAGAGCGATACATCCCCCGGACGGACCACTACAATCGCCCCGGTGATCGCCCGCTATTCCCGACCTGCGATGGCGCGCATCTGGTCGGAGCAGGTGAAGCTCGAGGGGTGGCTCGCGGTGGAGTTGGCCGCGCTCGACGCGTGGGAGCAGGTGGGCACACTTCCGCCGGGCACCGCTCCCGATATCCGCGCGCGCGCGACGACGCCGACCCCTGAACGGGTCGCCGAGCTCGAGCGAACGACGAACCATGACGTCGCCGCGTTCGTCGATGCCGTTGCCTCGGAGCTCGGGCCGGCCGGACGGTGGTTCCACTACGGGCTCACCTCCTCCGACGTCCTCGACACCGCGCTTGCACTCACCGTGCGAGACGCCGGCGGGCTCGTGCTCAGCGGCATCGACCGCGCGTTGTCGGCGGTCGTCGACCGGGCGGAAGAGCATCGCGACACCCTGACGATCGGCAGAACGCACGGCGTCCACGCCGAGCCGATGACCTTCGGCCTGAAGCTTGCGGGATGGGCGTTTCAGCTGATGCGCGACCGGCGGCGCGTCGAGAGCGCCCTCGAGGGCATGCGCGTCGGGAAGCTCAGCGGCGCGGTCGGCACGTACTCGGCGACGCCGCCCGAGGTGGAGCGACTTGCGTGCGAGAGCCTCGGGCTCGAGCCGGCTCCGAGCTCGACGCAGATCCTCCAGCGGGACCGCCACGCGGAGCTTCTGTCGGCGCTTGCGCTGCTCGCCTCGTCCCTCGACCGCTTCGCGCTCGAGATCCGGCACCTGGCCCGCACCGAGGTACGTGAGGTGGAGGAGCCGTTTCTGCGTGGGCAGAAGGGCTCTTCCGCGATGCCGCACAAGCGGAACCCGATCGTCGCCGAGCGGATCTGCGGGCTTGCGCGGCTTCTACGAGGCTACGCGCTCGTCGGGCTCGAGAACGTCGCCCTTTGGCACGAGCGCGACATCTCCCACTCCTCGTCGGAGCGCGTCGTCCTTCCCGACGCGTTTCTCGCAGTCGACTACATGCTCGACCGCTTTGCCTGGCTCGTCGAAGGGCTCGTCGTCCGCCCGGAACGGATGCGCGCGAATCTCGAGGCCACCGGGGGGCTCTTTTTCAGCCAGCGGCTGCTCCTGTCCCTCGTCGAATCGGGCCTCGACCGCGACACGGCGTATCGGGTCGTCCAGCAGCACGCGATGCGTGCATGGGACGAGGGCCTCGACTTCCGAACGCTCGTCCGCGGCGACCCCGAGATCGCCGGGCGCGTGGATCTCGACGAGGTCTTCGACCTCGGAGCATTCACCCAGCACACCGATGTCATCTTCCAGCGACTGCAGGCTACGAGGAGAGAGGAGATCCATGCCTGAGGCGGTTCACGTTGCAAGCGGCAAGGTGCGCGAGATCTTTGCGCTGGACGACGATCGGTTGCTGCTCGTCGCCAGCGACAGAATCTCGACCTTCGACGTCATCCTGCCGACGCCGATCCCGGACAAAGGCCGAGTTCTCACCGGCCTTTCCGCGTTCTGGTTCTCGCGGACCAGGCACATCGTTCCCAATCACCTGCTGGAGCTTCGGGATGACGCACGGTCGATGGTCTGCCGAAAGCTCGAGATGCTGCCTATCGAATGCGTCGTTCGGGGCTATCTCACCGGCTCGGGCTGGCGTGACTACACGGAGACGGGAGCCGTCTGCGGGCACGTTCTCCCAGAGGGCTTGCGCGATTCCGACCGGCTGCCGGCGCCGATTTTCACTCCAGCGACGAAAGCGAGCGAAGGGCACGACGAGAACATCGACGAGGAGCGGGCGACCGAGCTCTGCGGGCCTGACCTGTATCGCGCTGCGAAGGCGGCGTCGCTCGCGCTGTACGCGTTCGCCTCCGAGCACGCCGAGAAGCGCGGCATCATTCTCGCTGACACGAAGTTCGAGCTCGGTGTGGCAGCCGACGGCACGCTCACGCTGGGCGACGAGGCGCTGACTCCCGACTCGTCGCGCTTCTGGCCGCTCGCCGGCTACGAGCCGGGCAAGCCGCAGCCCTCGTTCGACAAGCAGTTCGCCCGCGACTGGTGCGCCGAGACGGGCTGGGACAAGACCGATCCGGGGCCCGAGCTTCCCGAGGACATCGTCGTCGGAACCCGTGCGCGGTACGTCGAGGCTTTCGAGCGGCTCACCGAAGTCTCGTTCGAGGCGTACCTCTCCAACCCGGAGATCGTGCTCGGGTGAGAGCGACGGTCCTGGTGCGGCCGAAGGACGGAATCCTCGATCCTCAGGGCGAGGCCGTTCGAGGCTCGCTCCAGAAGCTCGGATTCGACGTGGGTGGCATTCGGGTCGGGCGTGTCGTCGACATCGAGCTCGAGGCAGTGGATCCGGCGTTCGCGCGAGAGCAAGTCGAGCGCATGTGCTCCGAGCTCCTCGCGAATCCGCTGATCGAGAGTGTCGAGATCCGGCTGGACGGCGAGTGATGGAACGCCCCGTCGTCGCAGTCGTCGTCTTCCCAGGGTCGAACGACGACCGAGATGCGGCCTGGGCGCTCGGGGCGTTGGGCGCGGAGATCGAGTACGTCTGGCACGAGGACGCGGAGCTTCCGGCAGCGACGGGGGCCGTGGTGCTTCCCGGCGGGTTCTCCTACGGGGACTATCTGCGCTGCGGGGCGATCGCGAGCCTTGCCCCTGCGATGGACGCGGTGCGCCGCTTCGCCGCGTCGGGAGGGCCGGTGCTCGGCATCTGCAACGGCTTCCAGATCCTCTGCGAGGCCAGGCTCCTCCCTGGAGCCTTGCGTCCGAACCGACAGCTCGAGTTCGTCTGCCGCGATGCGACGGTGCGCGTCGAGCGTGCCGGCACGCTCTTCACCCGGCGCTGCGAGGCCGGCCAGGAGCTCGTTCTGCCCGTGAAGCACGGCGAGGGCGCGTGGCATGCGGACGAGGGCCAGCTGGTACAGCTGGCTGCACGCGGACAGATCGTGCTTCGCTACACGGACGACGTGAATGGCTCTCTCGGGCGAGTGGCCGGAGTCGTCAACGAGGCCGGCAACGTCTTCGGGCTGATGCCCCATCCCGAGCACGCGGTCGACCCGCTCCTCGGATCCGCTGACGGAGGGCTTCTGCTCGCAGCACTGGTCGACGCGGCAACCGAGCACGTGCTCGCGGCTGCCTGACCCACGGGATCAGAGCCCCAACGCCTCTTCGAGCACGGGCGCACGTTCGAGCGCCGCCCGTAGTCGCTCGAGGTCGCGCGCCCGCATCGTGACGGGACCGCGTCTCGCCGATCCCTCGGTCGTGTACGCAAAGCGGATGAGGCGCTCTCCGCCTCGCGTCTCCAGCAGCTGGACGACCACGGAGAAGCGCTTCTCGCCCGCCCGCTGAGGCACGGCCACCTCCTCGACGACGTCCGCTGCTCCCCAGGGCGTCGCAGCTCGAGCCGTGTTCTTCTGCAACTTCGTCGAGGCCTTTGTCCGCGCGGTCGGCATGTGAGTCGAGCCTAGAGCGACAGCGGTCACACAGGGGGAACGCCTCAGTCGCGAAACCGTGCCAACCGCCGAGCCGTATCCTCGGCCGGTGCACGACATCGTGATCGTGGGAGCGGGTACCGCAGGGTGCGTCCTCGCCTCCCGGCTCACCGAGAACCCCGATCTCTCCGTGCTCTTGATCGAAGCGGGACCGCGCTCGCGAAAGTTCGAGACGCGGATTCCCGCGGCGTTCTCCAAGCTCTATCGGAGTGCGATCGACTGGGGCGACTCGACGGTTCCTCAGCCCGAGCTCGACGGCAGAGAGATCGTCTTCCCGCGCGGTCGCGCCCTCGGCGGCTCTGCGGTCATGAACGCGATGATGGTGCTGCGCGGCCATCCGGCCGACTACGACGCCTGGGCAGCCGACGGCTGCCCAGGGTGGTCGTGGGCAGACGCCGAACCGGCGTTCCGGCGAAGCGCGGAAGGCAGCTTTCCTCGCTCGGACTTGCGCGGCCGACACGTCCTGACCGAGGCTTTCGTGCACGCCGCACACGCCACGGGAATCCCGTTGAACAGCGATTTGAACGGCAGCGACAACGGGGGCGTCGGCTTCGTTCCGGTCTCGCAGCGGAAAGGACGTCGCTTCAGCGTCGTGGAGGGGTACCTGCGCCCGGCGAGACGCCGCCCCAATCTCACCGTGGTGACCGGAGCACTCGTCACCCGCGTTCTGGTCGCGCACGGGCGAGCTCGGGGGGTTGCCTACCGCCTGCCCTCGGAGGCGAGCGCAGAGGAGGAGGCGCTCGCCGAGCGGGAGGTCGTGCTCTCGTGTGGGGCGATCGGAACGCCGCATCTGCTCCAGCTCTCGGGGATCGGCCCCCGCGAGCCACTCGAACGCGCCGGAGTCGAGGTCGTGCGCGAGCTCGACGGGGTCGGGGCGAACCTGCGCGACCACCTCGCCGGTGGCATCTTC
Source organism: uncultured Actinomycetes bacterium (assembly GCA_963850485.1). Lineage (GTDB taxonomy): Bacteria > Actinomycetota > Thermoleophilia > Gaiellales > Gaiellaceae > GMQP-bins7. The sequence continues at coordinate 20,404 of CAWKLR010000008.1, forward strand.
GCGCTCACCCAAGGCGCGGACACGCTCGCCTCGGCGGAGTCGGTGCGAAATCTCCTCGTGTGGGCGCTCTTCGGACGTGGCCCTCTCACGTCCAACGTCGGCGAAGCGGCTGCGTTCGTACGTACGCGTCCCCATCTGGCGACGCCCGATCTCGAGCTCCTGTTCGCTCCCGTCCTCTTCGAAGAGGAAGGGCTGAAGCAGCCGACCGAGGACGGGCTCACGCTGGGAGTCGTCCTCCTGCAGCCGAAGAGCGCCGGCACGGTCACGCTGCGCTCCTCGGACCTGCTCGAGCTGCCCGCGATCGATCCCCGCTACCTCACCGATCCGGGTGGTGAGGACGTGCGTACGCTTCTGCAGGGCCTGCGCCTCGCCCGTCGCGTGCTTTCGCACGAGCCGCTTGCCGGGTACGTCGCTTCGGAGCTTCTACCGGGCGCGGAAGCGCGCACGGACGAGGCCCTCGTCGCTCACCTGCGCGCCACCTCGCAGACGCTCTACCACCCGGTGGCCACTTGCCGCATGGGAACGGATCCGAGAACGGTCGTCGATCCTCGACTTCGCGTTCGCGGCATCGAAGGCCTCCGCATCGTCGACGCCTCGGTGATGCCGCACCTGCCGAGCGGCCACACGAATTGGCCGACGGTGATGATCGCCGAGCGTGCGGCGGAGCTCATCGCCTCAGGTTGAGTCGTTCGTCAGCCCGGCTCCGCGCGGCCGGCCGAGGCGGTTGCCGACCGCGCGCAGCGCGAACGCAGCCAGCGCGAACCCGACCAGGAGCACCGAGGCGCGCCAGAGCACGCCGCCATAACCGAGCCCTCCCGCATCGACGAACGGGTACGGGTACCAGTCGACCGACGCGCCCCTGGCAAGCGTGTACAGAAACCAGCTGAAGGGATAGGCGAGCCACGCAGCGACGGCCCGAGGGGGAGCCGGTGTCTCGGTGGATCGAGGAGCCAGTCTACGACGAGAACGACGGGCATCAGCTTGTGGACGACGAAGTCGACCACGGAATCGTCGTCTGCAGCTCCTCCTGCAGTCCCGAGAGCAGAAGCGCGAAGACGATCCCGGTGATGGCCATGTACAAAAGGCGCGGCTTCGCATCCGTCGAATAGCGCTGTCCGCTCGGCGCGACGACGACGATGAGCAGAAAGAGCGTCGTGACCGCCAGCAGATTGGACTGGACCGTGAAGAAGCTGAAGAAGTTGTCCTGCAGAAATCTGCTGTCCGCGGTCGCGGCGAACTCTTACGTGATCGCGACGATGGCGGTCGCGGCGAACGCGAGGCGCGCGATGTTCAGTGCGACGTCACGCCGGCTCACGAGGACCGACTTGGAGCGCTCGACGGCTTCATCCGGTAGTCGTCCCGATCGCGAACGAAGCAGATCCGCGAACGATCCTCGCGCACTGGTAGGGCAGGTGCTCCGGTCGATCCCGTGCTGTTCCTGCAGGGTCGCGAGCGTGCCGTCGAGGTCGTCGACGCCGATTGCCACGTGTCCGTAGGCGGTGCCGAAACCGTAGTTCGCCGTCGGGGTTGTAGGTCAACTCGAGGACGCTTTGGTGATCGCCGATCCAGAAGAAGTAGTTCGTCGCCTGGAGTTGCCTGTTGCGGACGATGTCCAACGCCCGTCCGGAGAACTCGAAGCCGAGCGCCTCGTAGAACGACTTGCTCTTCGCTGGGTCGGTGATGCGAATCATGGTG
>CAWKLR010000009.1:0-128535 GCA_963850485.1 uncultured Actinomycetes bacterium
CTCGGCCAGGCTCACGCGCTCAGCCACGTGTCACATGCGCGCGGGTGACCTCGGCCGGGGAGCGGCAGCCGAGCAGCGCGAGCGCGTTCTCGACCTCGTCGCGCAGGATCTCGAGCACCTGTTGCACGCCTTTGCCGCCGCCGAAGGCAAGGCCGTACATCGCCGGACGCCCGACGAGGACGGCACGCGCGCCGAGTGCGAGCGCCATGACGACGTCGGATCCTCGGCGGACGCCGCCGTCGAGGTACACCTCGGCTCGGTCGCCGACGGCCTCGACGACCTCCGGGAGCGCCTCGAGCGACGCGATGACGCCGTCGAGCTGTCGCCCTCCGTGATTGGAGACGACGACGGCCGAGGCGCCGTGCTGGCAGGCGAGAAGAGCATCCTCGGCCGTGACGAGACCCTTCACGATGATCGGGACCTTCCAGCGCTCGCGGAGCTCGGTGACGTATTCCCATTGGAGCCCCGACTCGAGCAGTCCGAGCGCGTGATGCCGATCCGCTTCTCCGCCTCGGGCCCGAGCGGAGACGATGGCTGGAACGTTCTCCTCCGGCGGCGCAAACCCGAGCCGAGCTTCCCCGTGCCTGATGCCGTAGACGGGCAGATCCGCCGTCAGTACGAGCGCCGAGAAGCCGGAATCCAATGCCTGTGCGATCACCTCGTCCGAGACCTCGCGGTCGCGGAACACGTAGATCTGCAGCCAGCGTGGCGCGTCCGGCGCTGCGGCGGCAACGTCGCTCGGAGTCGCGGTCGCCACCGTCGACAGGCACATCAACGTCCCTGCGGCCGCGGCGCCTTGGGCCATCCCGACCTCGCCGTCCTCGTGCGCGATCGCCTGGAAGGCCATGGGCGCCACCAGCACGGGCATGGAGACCGGCGATCCGAGAACCGTTGTCTCGGTCGAGACGGACGACACGTCGATGAGAACCCTCGGTCGCAGGCGGAAGCGCGAGAACGCCTCGCGGTTCCAGCGCAGCGTTCGCTCGTCCCCTGCGCCCCCGGTGATGTAGCTCCAGGCGTCGGCGGGAACGACGGCTTCGGCGAGCCTTTCCGCGTCGTCGAGGTCGAGCAGCTCGTCCATTCGCGAGAGCCTAACCACCGTGCGGGCTCCGCGAATTCACTCCTACGTAATCCGGTGGCTCCTACTCTTCGGCGGTGTTGATCCTCCTCGGGGTGGCGTTCGTGGCGGGCGTCATCACCTCGCTCTCCCCTTGCGTCCTACCCGTCCTGCCGCTGATCCTCGCCGGGAGCGCGTCCAGCACCGACCGCCGGCGCCCGTACGTGATCATCGCGGGGCTCATCCTCTCGTTCACCATCTTCACGCTCACCGGAGGCGCGCTCCTGAGCGCGCTCGGCCTTCCGGAGGATCTCCTGCGCGACCTGGCGATCGCGGCCATGCTGGTGATGGCGGCGAGCCTCCTTTCGCGACGCGTCGCATGGCTGCTCGAGCGTCCACTCCTGTTCCTGACGAGGCGGCGCCCGTCGACCGACGGAAGCGGCCTCGTTCTCGGCCTCAGCCTCGGGCTCGTCTTCGTGCCCTGTGCAGGCCCTGTGCTCGCCGCGGTCACCGTCCTCTCGGCGAGCGGTGAGGTCGGGCTGCGCATCATCCTCGTGACGGGCGCATACGCGATCGGTGCGGCGATCCCGATGCTCGCGATCGCCATCGGCGGGCAGCGGCTGACATCCGGTGTCGCGTTCCTGCGCACCCACGCGGCCACGACCCGGACGGCAGCGGGTGTCCTCCTCGGCGTGGGCGCTCTCGCAATCGCCTTCGGGCTCGACCAGAAGGTGACGACCGCGCTTCCCGCGTACGGCACGACGTTCCAGGAGAGGCTCGAGAAGAACGAATCCGTCAAGAAAGAGCTCCGGGATCTGACCGGCTCGGGAGATGCGCTGGCGGCGAGCACGCAGGTGTCGAACGGCCCCCGCGCCCCCGAGTTCCGCGGCCTGAAGGACTGGCAGAACACGCCCGGCAGCAAGGCACTCTCCATCGCCGCACTACGCGGGAAGGTCGTGATCGTGGACTTCTGGACCTACTCCTGCATCAACTGCCTGCGCACGCTTCCGCATTTGAAGGCGTGGGACAAGACATACCGGCGCGCGGGCCTCACGATCGTAGGCGTCCACGCGCCGGAGTTCGCGTTCGAACGCGTCCCCTCGAACGTGCGCTCGGCCGTGAAGCGCCTCGGTATCCGCTATCCGGTCGCCCTCGACAACGACTTTCAGACGTGGCGGGCGTACTCGAACGACTACTGGCCCGCGAAGTACCTGATCGACAAGACCGGCCGCGTGCGCTACACGCACTTCGGCGAGGGCGCCTACGACGAGACGGAAGGTTGGATCCGGCGTCTGCTGGGCGAAAAGGCAAGGACCCCGCGCACCTCCGTGACCGACGCCACACCGAGCGACATCACCACTCCGGAGTCGTACCTCGGCTACGCGCGCCTCGATCGCTACGCAGGCGGCCCGGTGATCTTCGACAAGGAGGCGCTCTACAGCTTCCCGAAGCGGGCATTGGCCCAGGACGAACTTGCGTACTCGGGTCGCTGGACGCTGACTGCCGAGCACGCCCGCGCCGGAGACGACGCCCGCCTCAGGCTTCGGTTCCAGGCGAACGACATCTTCCTCGTGCTCGCGGGCGAGGGACGCGTCCGGGTGCTCGTCGACGGACGTCCGGTGAAGTCCGTGCCGGTCTCGGGCCTCCCCCGCTTGTACACGCTCGCGCGGTTCCCGAAGCTGAAGCGGGGCCTGCTCGAGCTTCGCTACTCGCCGGGCGTCGAGGGCTACGCGTTCACGTTCGGGTAGCAGAGCACGACTTGGGGGCCCGGCTGAAACCAGGCCCCCGTTTGCGAGCGTCCTCTCAGCCTTCCATCCCGGCGACGAGCTGACCGCGCAGCGCGCCTCCGGGGTACTTCGCGTTGTGGATGTTCACGTAGTAGCGGTTCGGGTTCGTCTCGATGGCCTCGATGACGCTCTTCGTCGCCTTGACACAGCCCTTGGCCTTGTAGGCAGCGCCGAACGGGATCACGACCGGCCCGGCGACACCGCTTCGACCCTTGTGGATGTGCGCCGCGTTCGGCGCAGCGATGCCTTTGACGTTCTTGAACTCCCAGCACGCCATGCCCTTGGCCGCCTTGAACGTGACGACAGCGAAGCCGCTGCCGTTCAAGTCGCCCTTCGCGGGCACTTCGTTCGACCCTTTGAGCTTGGACGACACGACCGGGCTCATCGCCTGTGACGACGCGAGCGCGAGCGCGGGAAGAGCCAAAGCGGCCAAAGCCGCAACCATGAACTTGCGCATTCTCACCTCCGGTTGACGTACGTCGGGCGGGTCCCGACACACCTGTATTCGAGCGCGGCGATCTTGCGCGCGTCTTAATCCTCAGACACAGAACCGCTTGTTACGCCTTCGTGTCCGGCGCTTGCAGCGCCGGCTTTGGGGACGCGAGCGGAATCCGCTCGCGGATTCCGTCCTGCGGATCTAGAACGGGTAGGACGCGAGGCTCCAGGCCGCAGCTGCGTACCAGATCCCGAACGCGAGACTCACGACCCCGATCGCGGGAATGACGGCGTGGGCAGCGGATGCGACCCGGCGCGTGGAAAGCGTGAGCCCGAACCCCGCGGTCACGAGGGACATCGAAACTGCCGTGAAAACCGCCAGCAAGAGCAGCGACACGATCGCGACCGTCTCCGACGGAATTGCCGCGAGGAGCAGAATGCCCACACCCGCGCTTCCCCCCATGCCGTGGACGAGACCGATCCCGAGCGCGCCGAGCGGAGTGCGCACGGGATGGCGGTGCTCCTGCTCGGGATGCGGATGCGCATGCAGATCGAAGTAGCCGTGTCGCCAGCGCACGAGCAGGCGGACACCGAGAAAGACGATGAGGGCGGCAACGGCAGTTTCCGCGCCCTGCTGCACTCGCTCGGGGAGATACCGCTCAGCGAGGAGGATCGGCACCCCGAACACGACGAGCGTGATGCCGTGGCCGATTCCCCACCATGCGCCCAGCCTCGCGGCCGATCTCGCCGCCCGCTCCCTGCCCGACGCGACGAGCGTCGTCATCGCAGCGATGTGATCCGGGTCGGTCGCGTGCCGTAGTCCGAGCAACACGCCGACGAGCAGGACAACCGCAACCGAAGCGCCCTCCGAGAGCCCCGCGATCCAATCGTCGAGCCCGAACATGCTTCTTGTTCGTCAGACCGCCAGGTCCGGTTCGGACCCGTGCTAGAGGACCCCGGGAAGCGCCTTCGCAGTGATCGCGATGCCGACGAACAGGATGAGCGCTGCGCTCACCGCGGGCAAGGCCCGGATGACAGGCCCGTCCAGGGAGAGGCGTCCGAACGCACGCCGAGCGAAGACGGCGACCAGCCCGATCCCGGTGATCGTCGCTGCCAGGCCCAGGCTGAACGCGACGATCAAGGCAAGACCGAGTCCGACGCGATGGAGAGCGATCGCGGAGAGAAGGACGACCAGAGCCGACGGGCACGGCAGAAGGCCTGCCGCGATCCCTACCCCGAGGATGCCTTTGGACGTCAGCTCGTCGCCGGTGTGGTGATGGTGGCCGTGGCCGTGGTGGTCATGCGAGTGCCCGTGTTCACCGTGATCGTGATCGTGGTGATCGTGATCGTGTTCCTGGCGGCGCCGCCAGCGAAGGCGCTGCCTGAGCACCGACGCGCCTACCGCGACGACGAGAAGTCCGGAGGCAAGCGTGAGCCAGGGATAGAGCCGCTCGGGAAGGATGAACTGCGAGAGGGCGAGCGTCACGATGCCGATCGCGAACACGCCGGCGGTGTGCGCGATCGTCACCGTTCCTCCCAGCAACACCGCGTGGCGTGGCGTTCCCTTCGTGCCGACCAGATAGGCGGCCACGAGCGCTTTGCCGTGCCCAGGTGTAAGCGCGTGTGCGGCGCCCCAGAAAGCGGCGATCAAGAGCGAAAGGAGGAGAACGCTTACCGAAACGTCCCCTTGCTCGATCAAGGCCTCGAAGCCTCCTGAATCGTGCACGGTCGCAGGGGCGGCTGCGATGGTCGGCGGAACTCCGGAGCCTTCTCCCGGCTCGACGCTGGCAACGGCGGCAGATACGTTCAGCGGGGAGCGGAGCAGGTCGTCGGGGTAGGTGCGAAGCGCCGAGCTCTCACTTGCCGCGGGCACGTCCGAGCGCACGATGCTCGCGCCGTCACGTGCGGAAAGCGTGACCTCCCGCCAGCCGATGCGCCCGTCGAACGAGCGATCCCGGAAGGTAAGCGCTCGACCGGCCCCTCGCGCGACGTAGACCACGTCGAGGCGGAGCGTCTTCAGGCCACCGGCGCCGGGACGGGTGACGGCACGGCTCTCGAGCACGCGGAGTGGAGCACGCTCCCCGTCGAGCGTGAGCACGAGCTGTCGTGCGAGCCGCGACGGGTAACCGGGAGCACGGACCTCTGCGCCGAGCTGGTACGTCGGGATCTCCGCGAGGTCGAGCGCGTAGCGAACGTAGGTCGTGTCGCCCGAGAGCTCGATTCCCGCGTAGCGGTTGACGGTGAAGTTGCCGAGTGGGTGCGCCGACGCCGATCCGGGCGTCAGTAGCGCAGCTGCGGCGACAGCGAGCAAGGCGGCGACGAGTGCCTTCACGCGAGTCATTCGCGTCGAATCGTAGAGCGGTTCGGCACACCGGTTGGGGTCAGACCCCGTGGGGTCTGACCCCGGAGTGTGGGCTCTACTTGCCCTTCGTGTTCTCGAAACCGCTCTGCGGATCCGCGACGTACGGGAACGCGGGAAGCAGCTTGCGGTCGTCGGCGTTGACGCCGTCCCCGAGCGGCACCTTGTTGCCCTTGAGGAAGCCCGCCATGACCTGCTCGGCGGCATCGACGACGTCGTCGCCGAGGCGGCGTCCGTTCGGGAAGCCGCCGTTGTCGCCACCGATGACGCCGAGGCGATTCATCCTGCCGGCCGGCGTGACCGGGAGCGAGTAGTTCAGCCGCAGCATGTCGGCCACGGTCGGCCCGGTGAAGTTCAGGCCGGTCACGCCCGTCCCGAAGACGGCCACGAGATCGTCTCGGTTGTTCTCGGGCGCGTTCACCTTGTAGAGGTCGTTCATCAGCTTCGCGAGGATCGGCTTCAGCACCGGTCCCGCGAACTGCTTGTCGTTGATCGGCGCTGAGCGGTTCCAGAGGTCCTTGAACGGCGTGGGGACGACGACCTCGTTCACCAGCGGGTTGCCGATGCGCGAGACCTGCGTCCAGCCCCTCTTGACCTTGTTGCCGATGGTCACGTTGCGGCGATCGGTCGACGACCAGACGCCGATCGTGCTGTTCTTCGCGTTGAGCTGCGCCACGGGGATCTGCAGCGCGATCGAGTGGACGGCGTACCCGGCAAAGAAGTCCTTGCCGCCGCCCATGTTGCCCGTGCCCTTGCGGATCGCGAGCAGGTCGAAGATCGACCCGATGTCACCGAAGAACGGATCGTCGCGCTGGCCGGCGAAGATCCTCGCGCCGCCGATCGAGACGACGCCCTTCGCGGCGAGCTGACGGTAGTTCGGAGTCGCGCGCGGCCCGATGTTGTTGGGCGGCGTGCTTCCGCGAGCGTAGAGCTTGCCGTTCCGCGTCACCGTGTAGCGCTGAACGGTGTTCCCGAGGAACAGCGGGCCGGCGGTCCGCGAGAAGCGGAAACGGTACGTGATGTCCGGCCGGGCATCCCCGTTCCGGTCGATGTAGATGTTGTACCGGGCCGAAGGCGAGAACGTGAAGTAGTTCGGCCCGGCGGCCGGATCCTCGCCCGGGATCCAGTTGGACACGATCGTGACCGTGTTCGGCCGGTCCGGGCTTCTGAACGCGTACAGGTCCGTGTTGTCGGCGGTCGGGTCCTCCGCGATCAGCGGAGCTTCCCGGTGGCTCGACGCCGTTCCGTTACCCGGACCGAGTCGTGCGGCGCCGACGACGGCTGCTGCGACGAGCAGCGCGACGAACGCGACCGCAGTGATGCCTCTGTGCATCTGCACTCCTTCCTGAATCCGTGCTGGGTGAATGGGCGTTGTTCGCGTTCTCGGAACGGCTGGTTCGAGCGGGCGCGAACCGTGAACCGAAAGGCAACCTCCGAGCGAAGAAGTGCCGATGGGTGCGCAATCCGCCTCCGTGCTAGCGTTTCCCGCTCTCGGTTCTTCGGGCAGCCGGAATCCGTGCGAGCGGAATCCAGCACTGCGCAGAGAGGAGCCGAGCTGGTTCATGCGCAAGCAGCACGCCCACCTTTCCGACGAGGCCCTGGTCGCGCAGGTGGCGCGCGGCGAAGAGGATGCCCTGGCCGAGCTGTACGACCGCATCGGCCGGATCGCGTACGGGTTGGCCGTTCGCGTACTACGCGACGATCGGCTCGCCGAGGACGCGGTGCAGGAAGGCTTTCTCGCCGTCTGGCGCAGCGCCGCGTCCTTCCGCGCGGAGCGCGCGAAGGCGAGCACGTGGATCCTCACCCTCGTCCACCGTCGCGCTGTCGATCTCGTCCGCCGGGAAGAGAGGCGCCGCACCGAGCCTCTCGGCGAAGAGCAGCCGCCCGGCGCCGCCCAGGAGTCCGAGCCCACCGACGAGGCCGCCTGGCTTCGCTTCGAGCGCGAGCGCGTCCAGGCAGCGCTCAAGCAGCTTCCGGACGTGCAGCGGGAAGCGCTCGAGCTCGCCTACTACGGCGGCTTCTCGCAGTCCGAGCTCGCGCAGCGGCTCGGAGTTCCGCTCGGGACGATCAAGAGCCGGATGTTCTCGGGGCTCGCAAGGCTCCGGGAGCTCCTCGACGAATCCACTCAGGAAGGGTCATGGAAACCGGAATTCACGAGCTGACCGCCGGCTACGCGCTCGACGTCCTCGACCCCGACGAGCGGTGGGCGTACGAGACGCATCTCGCAGACTGTGAGCGCTGCCGCGAGGAGCTGACCTCCTTCTGGGAGACGACGGAGGCGCTGGCGATCGCCGCTGCTGGCCCCGCACCAGCGCCGGAGCTGCGCGGCCGGATTCTCGCCGCCGCTCGGGCAGAGCGGCAGGTCGTCGTTCCGCTCGAGTCCCGGAGACGAAGGGTCGCACCCGCGCTCGGGGCCGTGGCCGCGGTTGCCGCTGTCGTCGCGCTCGCGGTGGGGCTCTGGGCGACGCAGCTCTCGGGCGACCTCGACGACGCGCGCCTTGCGCTCGAGCGAGAGAGACAGGCTGCGGCCGTCCTGGCCGACCCCGACGCGCGTACGGTTGCCCTCGAAGCCGGGGAAGGACGCCTCGTCGTGGACGACGACGGTCGTGCCGTGCTCGTCGTGGACGGGCTCGAGCCCGCGCCGCAGGGAAAGACCTACGAGCTGTGGATCATCGAGGGGGAGAACGCCTCTCCCGCCGGGCTCTTCCCGGGGCAGGACGGGCGCGACTGGGTCGGTCTCGACGGCACCGTCGAGAGCGGCGACGTCGTGGCGGTGACGCTCGAGGAGGCCGGCGGCGTCGAGGTCTCCGAGAACGCTCCGATCGTCGCGTCCGCGCCCGCGTAGCACCTTCTCGCGACAACATCTCCCAACGCCTGGCTTCGCGGTCGCCGTAACCCTGGCTTACCTCACAGCTCGTGCACCGCCCCTACACTTCTCTGCTTGCGAGTTCGGAGAGAGAAGGTGACGCCGCGTCGACGGCGCCGAGTTCGCAAGCGTCGTCTTGCGGCGCTCCTCGGCGTGCTGTTCGTCCTCTCCTTCCTGGCATTCACCTTCGGCCTCGTACGAGCTGTCGCGAGCGAGATCCCGTCTCTCGATCCCGCGTCGCAGAGAACGGACGTGAACACGGTCGTCTACGCCTCGAACGGCCAGCGGGTGCTGGCCGTTCTTCGAGGTGACGAGGATCGAGTGCTGGTGAAGACCGAGGACATCGCACCGATCATGCGACAGGCAATCGTCTCCGTCGAGGATCAGCGCTTCTTCGACCACAAGGGCATCGACCTGCGCGGGGTCGCCCGTGCGCTCTGGGCCGATGTACGCCAGCAGGCGATCGTCGAAGGCGGTTCCACCATCACACAGCAGTTCGTCAAGAACGCGTACATCCGTAACGAGCGGACGCTCGCGCGCAAGGTGCGAGAGGCCGCGCTCGCCTGGCAGCTCGAGCAGCGCTGGAGCAAGGACCGCATCCTCACGGCGTATCTCAACACGATCTACTTCGGAAACGGGGCGTACGGCATCCAGCAGGCGTCGCGGACGTACTTCGGAAAGGGCGCGAGATTCCTCGAGCTGCACGAGGCGGCACTGCTCGCGGGCATTCCGGCCGATCCGGCGCGCTACGACCCGGTCACGAGCCCGCGGAGCGCGAAGGAGCGACGGCGTCACGTCCTCGGCGCTCATGCTCGAGCAGGAGAAGATCACGCTCGCCGAGTACCGGCATGCAGCCGATGCTCCCCTCCCCCTTCCCGAGGACGTCCGTCTTCCGGGTACGCGCGGGCCGGCGGAGTACTTCGTCAACTACGTTCAGGACCAGCTGGTGGAGGAGTACGGCGCCGGTCGCGTCTTCGGCGGCGGGCTCCGGGTGACGTCCACCATCGATCTCGCGCTCCAGGAGCGTGCCCGAGCTGCGATCGAGAAGGTCCTGCGCAATCCCGACGGACCGGCAGCGGCTCTCGTCGCGATCGAGCCGGAGACCGGCGCCGTGAGAGCCATGTTCGGCGGCCGGAACTTCCAGGAGAGCCAGTTCAACCTCGCTGCCCAGGCCGAACGCCAACCCGGCTCGGCCTTCAAGCCGATCGTGCTCGCAACGGCAATGCGCGAGGGCATCTCGCCGCTGACCGAGATCGACTCCCACCCGGTCTCGATCGACGCGGGCGACCGGGTCTGGAAGGTGACGAACTACGATCACACATACCTCGGGCGGGTGAGCCTGGGTCGCGCGATGGTGTCGTCCGACAACACGGTGTACGCGCAGCTGACGGACATCGTCGGCCCGAAGGAGATCGTGAAGACCGCGCACGCGCTCGGCATCAGGAGCCCGCTCGACGCGTACTTCTCGATCGGGCTCGGTTCGGGCGCGGTGAACCCGCTGGAGATGACGCGCGCGTACGCCACGATCGCGAACGAGGGCCGGCGGGTCGACGGCACGATCTTCGGCGACCGGCCACGCGTCGTCGAGCGCGTCGAGCGAGTTCGCGCGAACAACGTCGAGGAGAACGCTCCCGTTTCCGCGCAGGCGATGGATTCCGACCAGGCTGCGGTGCTCACCGACATCCTCCGGGACGTCGTCTCGAGCGGGACCGGCACGCGGGCGAGCATCTCGGGGCGCAGCGTCGCCGGCAAGACGGGGACGACCGACAACTACGCCGATGCCTGGTTCGTCGGCTACACGCCCGAGCTCGCGGTGGCCGTCTGGGTCGGGTATCCCGACCGGCTTCGGCCGATGCTCACCGAGTTCGGCGGCGAGCCAGTGACGGGCGGGACCTTGCCCGCGCAGATCTGGCGGGAGTTCGTGTCGAGCCTCGAGGACCCGGACGAGAAGGCCTCCTTCGACTACGCGCCCTATCTCGGAGGCGTGTCGACCTGGGTCGTGAAGCGCGAGGGAGAGTGGCAGCTCGACAACGGCGTGTGCCGCGGCTCCCGCGTGCTCGTCTACTTCTCCGACGCGTTGCCGGGCACGACCGCGGACTGCAAGCCGAACGAAGTGCAGGTGCCCCTCGTCGTAGGGATGGCAGAGTCAGTCGCCGTAGCCCGGTTGAAAGCACAGCCCTTGGAAGCAACCCTCGTCTACGTACCGGGAAAGGCCGGTCGGCGACCGGGAGTGGTCGTCGATCAGGATCCTCGCGCCGGCGGTCTCTCGGCGGGCGATTCGGTGCGTCTCTCCGTGACGGTGGCACGGCATGGGCTGGTCCCGAACTTCGTCGGCTCCAGTCTCGCGAGCGCCAGTCACGAGGTCCAGCGCCTTCGGCTCGAACCCCGCGTCGTCGCCGCGCCCGGGCCGATGGGCATGATCCTCCGCCAGAGCCTCGCTGCGGGCGTCGCCGCGGCGCCGAAGCTGAAGATCAGGCTCGTGGTCGGGGACGGCTCACGAAGCGAGAGCTCCTGAGCGCGTAACGCCATGGCAGCTCGGTCGCCCGCGTGATTCCGACACGCCGCCCGACGACGATCTCCGGCGTCGAAGTCCCCAGCTGGAGCTCGAATGGCGAGCGGTCGAGCGGCAGGCCGTCGTGCCCGGCGCCGATGCCGAGCGCCTGACATAGCCGACCCGGGCCGGCGCAGAGCAGCGCCAGCTCGTCCACTCCGCGGCGCGCCCGCATCTGTTCGATTCCGCAGGCCGGCTCGAGCGCCCGCAGGAGCACCGCCGCACCCGTTCCCTCGTCGGCGCAGACGACGTTCGCGCACCAGTGGATCCCGTACGAGCGGTACACGTACAGGCGGCCAGGGGGACCGAACATGGCCGCATTCCGCGTCGTGCGACCGCGGTACGCGTGACTCGCAGGGTCGTCCGGCGCGTATGCCTCGGTCTCGACCACGACACCGCCGACCCCGTCCACCAGGAAGGTCGCCCCGATCAGTCCGCGCGCGACGCAGCGCACGTCCTGCGTGAAGAACGCGCTGTCGCGAGCAGCGGGGTGCGCCAATCTCAGAAGAGCTGTTCGGTCTCCGAAGGCCTGGCCGTCGCCGCGAGCACCCGACGTGCGCGCCGCCCGAGGTCGCCGAGGTCGACCCGGCCCTCCTCCGCGGCAGCGGCCAGCCGCTCGGCGAGGTCGAGCGCCTGGTCCAGGAGCACCGAGTCACCGGCCTCGTGACCCATGTCATGGAGGATCGTGCGCTCGGTGCGAGACGCGACCACCGCCTCCGGGACCCCCTCGATCCAGACCCGTGTGCGCCTCCCTCCTCCCCGATCGTCACCGACGATCGGCTCGAGCGCGTAGATCTTGTCGGCCCGCGCGTACTTGCCAAAGCCGAGGAAGACCATGCGCGCCGTCGACATCGCCCGATTATGACGCGTGAGGCTTGACCGGGAATTGACGCGCCGGCCCGCCGTGAATTCCCGGTCAAGCCTCTGCAAGCAAGCGGACGAGAACGCGGTCGAGCCGAGCCAGATCGCGAACTGCGGTCGGCGAGATAGTAGGAACGACGTGCGTGAGCGACTCGAGAATCGTGATTCGTGCGACCGAGCACGCCTCGGCGAAGGATGTCGCGTCGGCGAGAGGGATGTACTTGTCCGCGCGGGCGACGACGAGCTCGACCGGCGCGGTGATCTCACCGGCGACGGCGAGCGGAGACAACGCCTCCACGCCGGCTCGGAGCGCATCCGGCAGCGCGGCGAAGAGCCCGTCGAAACGGTCAGGGTCCTGGTTCGAGAGGAGCGCGACGGCGGCACGTGCCGGATCACCGAGGCTCTCGCGAGGCCACGTACGCACGCCCGAAATTGGTTCGGGACCGTAGTCCTCCAGCGCGAGCAGGTGCGAGCGGAGCGCGGTCCGGTCGTCACCGGGCTCGAGGCAGGAGATCACGGAGCGGGCGATGACGAGCCGGAAGAAGTCGCCCGGAGCGAACCGCACACGCGCATCGCCGTCGAGGTGGACGTCAGTCGTGATGAAGCGGATCGCCTCGGAGACGTCGTTCAACGGCGCAAGAGCGAGGACGAGCGAAATACGATCTGCAAGGCTCCGCTCGGCAGCGGACAGCAATGCAAGGGTCGCTCCTCCCGAGATCCCCACGAGAGCGGCGCGACCGCCCGCGACATCGGGACGCGAGACCACTTCCTCGACCGCAGTTCGCGCTTGCACTCTGGCGGCCGGAGTGAGCTCTCCGACGGGCAGGCCTTCGGGCTCGACGAGGATCGCCAAGCGGCCGACCGCCGCGAGGCCGCGCCCGATCGCGCGGAGCGCCGGATGCGTGCGTCCACGCCGCGTCACACCGGGAAAGAGCACGATCGCCGGCCATGGTCCCGATCCCCTTCCCGGCCGGTAGACGAACGCTGGCAGTCCGGCCACGAACGTGTCTTCCTCGTGCACGTCCCCGGCGAGCACGCGAGCGACGCGGCCGAACAGGGGCCCGTCGTACGCGGCAGCGAGCCCGAGAGGAAGCCGAGCCTGGGCGCCGGCGAGCGCGCGCCATGTCGGCGTGCGTCTACGCACGTGCCCGGACGGGAGCTGCGGCCTCGTCGTCGCGCAGCAGCAGCATCGTGGCGAGCACCGCCAGGAGGACGATGACGAGCCAGATCGGCCGTGCTCCGGGAACGAGCGCCGACGGGATGTCGGCGTGGGTCCAACCGCGCTTGACGACCTGTTCGTGCCACAGGTCCTGCGCGAGGTTGACCGAGCCGTATGCGAGCTGCGCTCCGAGATAGCCCGTGACCACAAGCCGCAAGATGCCCGCCGGCAACCGAACGCGGGACAGGAGCAGCGCGGTGAGAACGAGCACGGCGCCGTCGCCGCCGTGGTGGTGGCCGAGGTGGACGGCTGCGAAGGTGCGGCCGTTGCCCTCGGTGTACGCCTCTTCGCCGAGAAAGATGTCGCCCGGCAGATGGAAGCCGAGATCCGCCGCGATCCACGGAAGCGACAGGACGAGAACGACGGCCGCGACGACGACTCGAAGGCGGTCGCCCCCGAGACGCGGCGCGAACGACGCGCCGGCGACACGTGTGGCGGCCACGGTCAGCGAGAGCGCCAGCACCACACCGAGTGCGGGGAGGGCGTTGATCCAGCGAACGTCGAGGTCGTTCTGGTCGACCGCGACCGAGACGAGCGCCGAGAGCGCGATCGCCGGTCCTGCGATGAGCCACGCACTGCGCGGGAGGGCCGCGACCGCGACGAGGGTGAGACCGATCGCAACGAGCGCTACGGGAAAGTTGACGAGCACGACCGCTCGGCTCATCCCGCCCGCAAGTCCCTCGTACGAGACGTTGTAGAGCGCGGCGGCGTCGAGCCGGCTGTACGTGACGAGGACGACGAGCGTCGCCGTTCCCAGGAGCGCCCATGCGCCCAGTGCTTCGCCCTGACCGGGGCGCGGCATCAGCCCTGGAGTGCTGCCCGAAGCGCCTCGGCCACGTGCGCCTGATCGTCCTCGTCGAGCAGCGCGTGGAACGGAAGCGCGAGCGTGCGCGAGCTCGCGTCCTCCGCAACCGGACAGAGCCCCGCGCGGAAGCCGTATCGCTCCTGCATGTACGACTGGAGGTGGATGCAGGGGAGGTAGCGGGCGGTCTGGACGCCGCGGGCGTCGAGCGACTCGATCACCGCCTCGCGGTCGGCTCCCACGGGAAGCGCGACGACGTAGACGAACCACGACCGTTCGTGCTCGTCGTCGTCCGGACAGGGAAGCTCGAAGCCCCTCGATGTCGTCCAAGAGCTCGGCGTAGCGGTGGGCTACGGACGCCCTCCGCGTGAGAATCTCGTCGAGCCTCTCGAGCTGACCGAGGCCGATCGCCGCGCGTATGTCGTCGATCCGATAGTTGAATCCGAGCCGGGCGTGCTCGAGCCAGCCGCCCGAGTCGGCGCGACCCTGGTTCCGGAGGCTGCGCAGAAGCCGCCACTCTTCCTCGGAATGGGTCGTGACCATGCCCCCTTCTCCCGTCGTCATCTGCTTGTTCGGATAGAAGGCGAAGACAGCAGGTGGCCCGTGCGAGCCGAGCACGTCCCCGCGATAACGCGCTCCCAGCGCCTCGCATGCGTCCTGGATGAGCGCGAGCCTGTGCCGGTCGCAGATCGCGCGCAACTCGGCGAGCTCGCAGGGGTAGCCGTAGATGTCGACGGCGACGACGGCTCTCGTCCGCTCCGTCACCGCAGCGGCGACGGCCGCCGGATCGAGGTTCAACGTGCGCGCATCGACGTCGGCGAACACGGGCGTCGCTCCCTCGTAGATCGCGCAGTTCGCGGACGCGACGAACGAGTAGGGCGACGTGATGACCTCGTCGCCCGGGCCGACTCCGGCCGTGATGCAGAGGAGGTGCAGACCCGCCGTGCCGCTCGAGACGGCGGCTGCGTACGGTGCTCCGACAGCCGAGGCGAATGTCTCCTCGAAGCGGTCGATCGTGGGGCCGAGCGACAGCCGTCCGGACCGGAGCACGTCGAGCACGAGCTCCTCTTCCCGCTCGTCGAGCCAGGGTTTCGAGAGGGAGATCTGCCTCGTGGCTCTCACACTTCGGCCGGCGCGCGCGCCGTCTCGACCACGTCGAGCCAGTCGCTCCAGCGCTGGTCTCTGCCCCTGACGACGTCGAGGTACGTCCTCTGGAGCTCGAGCGTGATCGGCCCGACGCCGATCTCGTGACCGTCCACGGCGCGAATGGGCGCGACCTCGGTCGCAGTTCCGACCATGAACGCCTCGTCGGCCAGGTAGAGGTCGGTGCGGATCAGCAGCGCCTCCTCCACGGTGTAGCCGAGTGCCCGTGCGAGGTGGATGATCGTGTCGCGGGTGATCCCCGGAAGAATCGACATCGAGAGCGGCGGCGTCAGGAGGCGCCCGTCCTTGACGACGAAGATGTTCTCGCCCGGGCCGTCGGCGACGTACCCGTCGCGGGTCAGCATGATCGCCTCGTCGTAGCCGGCCCGGCGTGCCTCGGTCGTCGCGAGCATGGAGTTCAGGTAGATCCCGGTCGCCTTCGCGACGTGCGGGATCACGTTCGGGCCCACTCGCTCCCAGCTCGAGATCATCGTGGAGATCCCCGCCTGCTGACCGTCCTCCCCGAGATAGGCGCCCCAGGGGAAGCTGACGATGACGACGTCCACGGGATTGCCGGTCGTCGCGACCCCCAGCTCTCCGTAGCCGTAGAAGGCGATCGGCCGCACGTAACAGGTCGGCAGGCCGTTCGCCGCGACGAGCTCGTGGGTTGCCTTCCGGAGATCCGCCGTCGAGTACGGCAGGTCCATGTACAGCACCTTGGCGGAGTGCTCGAGACGCTGCAGATGGTCCTGGAGGCGGAAGACCGCCGGGCCTTTCTCGGTCTCGTAGCAGCGGATGCCCTCGAACACACCGGATCCGTAGTGGAGCCCATGGGCGCCGACGTGAACCTTCGCGTCCGCCCAGTCGACGAGGTCGCCGTTCATCCAGATCTTGTCGGTCTCTTGCATCAAGCCAGCCTCCCTCTTCTCAAGGCGGATCTCCAGGCAAATCGTAGTCCTTGACGACGTCAGTGGGGCGGGCGCGAGCCAATCGGCCGAGATCTGCGGGGGCGAGGCCGACGAGATGCAGCGGAGACCCTGCTCCTGCCCAGACCAGCGGATGCCTGAGCAACGTGCGGTCCAAGAGGATCAGGTCCACCCTCGGGAGCGGGAATGGCGCGACTGCGCCCGGACTGAACCCCGTCGCCTGCTCGACCTCCTGGGCGGATGCCACGCGGGCCGACTCGGAGCCCGCGATCCGGGCGACTTTCTCGGGATCTCCTCGGCGATCACCGGGTACGAGCGCGACGACCGGACGGTCACCGCAGATGAAGACCAAGGACTTCACGATCTGATCGAGGGCGCACCCGACGGCCTCCGCAGCGTCCGCTGCCGTCGCTGCGCTCTCGGCGAACTCCTCGATGCGAACCTCGGCTCCGGCCTCGCGCAGATATGCCGAAACCCGCTCCACGGACTCCGGCCAGGCGGCTACCACGGCGGAAATCTAACCGCCGGAGCCGAGCTAGGAGAGCACGATGAAGCGGGCTTCGTCGAAACCCGATCGGGAGACGTGCTCCAGCAGTTCCGGTGGTGGCGCGCTGTCGATCGAGAAGGCCATCAACGCCTTTCCGCCCTCCTTCGTGCGCGAGACGGCCATGTTCGCGATGTTTACGCCGGCCTCGCCGAACATCGTCCCGACCCTTCCGATGACCCCGGGCTTGTCGTCGTAGACGAGAAACGCCATGCGCGGGGCAAGCTCGATGTCGATCGCAAATCCGAGCGCACCTGCGAGGAACAGACGAGGCTCTGGGCCGATCGTCGTCCCCGAGACCTCGATCTCCTCCGTCGTCCCCTCGCCCGCTCCCGCGACGACCACCCGCACCAGGTTCGTGTAGTGCTGCGAAGCCGCGAAGCGCTGCTCGGAGACGTCGATTCCCCGCTCCGCGGCGATGACCGGAGCGTTCACGTAGTTGACCGCCTGGTCGACCCGGCCCTGGAAGACGCCGTTCAGGGCGGCGACCGTGAGCAGGCGGGTGTCGTACTCGGAGAGCGGACCGTGCGCCGCCACCACGATCGTGGTCGGCCGCCCCGCCAGGAGCGCGACGGCCAGGCGCCCGAGCTTCGCGGCGAGGGGGATGAACGCACCCAGCACCTCGAGGTCGGCCTGCTCGACGACCGGGATGTTGACGGCCGTCCGAACGAGGTCGCCATCGAGCGCCGCCGCCACCTGCTCGGCGATGATCAAGCCCGCCCGATCCTGCGCTTCGGTCGTCGAGCCGGCGAGATGTGGCGTCACGACGACCTGTTCGAGCTGGAGCAGCGGCCCGGAATAGGGCTCCGAGGCGAAGACGTCGAGCGCGGCGCCGGCAACCTTTCCCGAATGGACCGCGGCTTCGAGCGCATCCTCGTCGATCAGCCCGCCGCGGGCGGTGTTCACGACGCGAACGCCGTCGCGCATGTGCTCGAACGCATCGCGTCCGAGGAGCCCTCGCGTCTGGTCGTTGAGCGGAAGATGGAGCGTGATGAAATCTGCCACCGCGTACAACGCCTCCGGCGTCGACGCAGGCTCGACTCCGAGCTCTCGGAAGCGGTCGTGCGCCACGTACGGGTCGTAGGCGACGACGCGCATGCCGAGGCCGAGCGCACGGCGCGCGACTTGCCAGCCGATCCGCCCGAGCCCCATGACGCCGAGGGTCTTTCCCGCGAGCTCGATGCCGGCGAACCGCGCGCGCTCCCAGCTTCCCGCGATCAGCGCGGCGTGTGCCTGGGGAACGTTGCGCGCAACGGCGAGCACGAGCGCGATTGTGTGCTCGGCCGCCGAGACCACGGTGGCGTCGGGCGCGTTCGCGACCACGATCCCGCGGCGCGTCGCAGCGTCCACGTCGACGTTGTCCACCCCCACACCGGCGCGCCCGATCACCTTCAGACGGCTTGCTCGCTCGATCAGCTCCGCGTCGAGGGTCGTCCCCGAGCGGACGACGATCGCCTCGAACTCGCCGATGATCGAGCTGAGCTCGGAGTCCGGATCCTCCACGACGTCGAAGCGCTTCCGGAGGAGCTCGAGCCCGGACTCGGCGATGGTCTCCCGGATCAGAACGCGAGGCTTCTCAGACACTGACGGCTTCGCGGTACGCCTCGAGCGCGCGGCTGACGGCGACACCGGGCTCGATGTCCGCGCCCTCCTCGACGAGAAGCACCTCCACCGCCGAGAGCGCGGTCGTGATGTCGAAGACGTCGAAATAGCCGATGTGTCCGATGCGGAACATCCGCGCCCCGAGCTCTCCGTGACCTCCGGCGACCGTGATCCCGAAGCGCTCACGGAGGGCGAGGACGAGCTCGCGGGCATCGACGCCGTCCGGGGCGAGAATCGCCGTCACGATCGCCGACCGCTCCTCGTCGGGCGAGAACAACGTCAGGCCCATCGCTTTCGCCCCTTCCCGACAGGCACGTCCGAGCGCTGCGTGACGTGCGAACGCTGCCTCGAGGCCCTCGTCGAGCAGCAGCTCGAGGGCCTTGTCGAGCGAGACGACGAGCGACACGGCAGGGGTGAACGGCGTCGTCCCCGTCTCGAGGGAAGCGCGCAGCTTCGTCCAGTCGAAGTACACCCGCGGAGTGGTCGTGCGCGCGCAGCGCTCCCACGCGGCCGCCGAGACGGTGGTGAGCGAGAGCCCCGGCGGTGTCATCAGCGCCTTCTGCGATCCGGCGACGACGACGTCGAGTCCCCACGCATCGGTCTCGAGCGGGACCGCGCCGAGGCTCGAAACCGCATCGACCACCGTGAGCGCGCCGGCTTCGCGCGCTGCGTGAGCGAGCGCCTGCACGTCGGCAACCACGCCCGTCGAGGTTTCGGAATGAACGACGAGGACCACTTCCGCTCCTGTTTCCTCGACCCGGCTGCGGAGATCCTCGGGAGACGGCGTCTCGCCCCACGAGTAGCGAAGGTCGTGGACGTCCGCACCGAACGTAGAGGCCGTCGCGGCCCAGCGCTCGCCGAACTCACCGGCCGACACGGCGAGGACGCGCTCTCCCGGCGAGAGCAAGTTCACGATCGCGGACTCGAACGCACCGGACCCGGACGCGGTGAAGACGAGGACGTCGTTCTGCGTCCGGCACACCTCGCGAAGCCGGCCCAGGACGCGCGTCATCAGGGCGCGAAAGTCAGGCCCGCGGTGGTGGAGGACGGGCTCCGCGCCGGCGGCGAGCACCTCGGGCGGAACGGGTGTCGGCCCGGGCGCCATCAGATACCGCTTCCGTGTCATCGGCCTGAGCCTAGCGAGGCCGGACCCGGCTGACGTCGCAGGGGCGGCGCTCACAAGCGAGCCGGCGGGCTCGACGCGCAGATGAATATCGAGCTGGGGTCAGACTTAAGTCTGACCCCAGCACAGTTTCCATACGGACAAGCGGCGAGCCCGCTGGATCGCGCAGTCGAGCGTCGTCAGCCGGTCGCCCAGCCGACAAGTAGAACCCCGCTCCGCGGGCCGGGAGCCGCGGAGCGGCCTGCGGCGTCAGCGCGGTCTGTGCCCCGAGAACGAGATGACCTGCTGGAAGGTCGGGCGGTTCGTCCAGCGCATCGTGTCGGCAAGCACGCCGGAGGTGAAGCGGATGCGCTCGCGCGTGGCGTCTGCGCGCCATGCAGAGGGTGCGGGGCCCTGCGTCTTCTCCAGCTCGGCGGCCGCGGCATCGATCGCTCCCCAGAGCGCGTCGCGACAGGTTACGAGCACCCCCGAGCCGCAGTAGCGCCGCGAGTACGGCGCCTTGACCGGCTGGTCGAGGAGCGACCTCAGGTCCTTGTCGACGTAGCCGTACCAGCCCGAGATGTACGCTGAGCCACCGGCGCCGGGGTCGTCGCTCCGTCCCATCAGCCGTGCAAGCCGGTCGACGAGCGGCCCGAGCACGGGTGACATGACCGCGTCGGCGAGCCGCGGCCACGCGGCATCGAGAACGGCTGCACCCGGATCGTCGATCTTCCCGTCCAGATCGCGGTCGAGCCGGGTCGACCCCGCCCCACGCCACGCGTCCACGAGCCCCACCGCCGCCTCCGCCCGCGCGCTCGGAGCGTTCCCGGTGCGGAGCACCGCTCTGATCGCCGGCCATACGTCCGTCGTGCGGAGATCCTGCGTCGCCGCCGCGTTCATCACGCCCGTGACCCCGGCGAGCGTGTGCTTCTGCCGTGCCGCCAAACCTGGTCGCAGCAACTCCACGCGCTGTACCGAGCCGTAACCGAAGTTCGAGTCAGCCGAGCCGACGTCCGCGGCCGGCTTGTTGTTCCAGTTGAGGATGAGCCCGGACGGTGGGTTGACCGCCTGCGCGTGTGCCGCGAAGGGCAGGAACCCGCGCCAGTCGTACTCGCCGGTGCCCACGGTCGGGAGCGACGGGTCGGTGCCGGGGGCCCGCAGCGGCAGGCGGCCGCTCGAGAAGAACGCGATGTCGCGGTCGTCCGCGTAGAACCAGTTGAAGCTGAACTCGACCGCGCTCATCGTCTGGAGGAACCTCCGGGAAGACGTCACCCGACCCGTGTTGAGCTCGTAGAACGACTTCGAGCTCAGGATCTCGCGACCGCGCGTCGAGCGTTGGGCCGAGATCGCCACGCGCTTCCCCGCGACGGACGCATAGCCGACCACAGGCCCGTGCGTGGTCTCGTAGTACGCCACCGGCTGGTCGGGTGTGCCCTGCGCCCTGAGCGTGCCCGCGAAGAGCCGCCGCATGGCCGTGCACTGGCCGCGGTAGACGTAGTGGCGGTCGTCCGTGCACAGCGTCTCGACGAAGAGGTCGACGTTGTCCGCCTGCGAGGAGGTCGCGCTCCAGGCGAAGTCCGGCCCGCGTCCGACGAGCACGAACGGGAGGCCGGGGAAGACGGCGCCACGCGTGGCGAAGCCGGCACCCTGGAGCTCCATCTCGGCGAAGAACTGCGGGAAGAAGTATCCGACCTGCGGGCCTGCGACGAAAAGCGGATTTCCCGTCTCCGAGCGCTTGGCCGCGACGAGCAACGCGTTGGACGCGAACGGCGGCTGCTCGAAAGGCGCTCCGGTGAAGCTTCCGTCGTCGACGACCACGCTTCCGGACGAGCTCCCTGCGACGGGCAACTCGTAGGGGAAGTTCCCGGGAATCGACACGGGCGCCTCGGCGTCGTTCGAATCCTGGAGATCGGCAAAGACGCGCCGCGCCTGAGATTCGCCCAATCGACCCTCGAGCGCGTGCAGGAACATGGCGTTCTCGACTTCCTGGCCGCCGTTCGCGCCGAATCGCGCCGCGATGAGCGCGGCCGAAGCGACCACGTCCTTCGCCGTGAAGGGCGCCGCCGGAATGCCCTTCGCGCGGTACCACGCGTTGACGCCGGCTGCGTATCCGTTGACGATCGCGAGGAGCCGCTGCCCGGTCGGTCCTTGGGCGCGCAACGCATCGAGCTGGTTCGAGAGGAAGGCCTCGGCCTCCGCGCTCGGGATGAAGGTTCGCCCGGAGAGGGCGAGGGCCAGTGGGTCGACGCCTGGCACGTCGAGCGCCGCGACCCGCGCCGGACCCCGAATGAGCTGGAGGAGAAGCCCGCGATCCGCCGCGGTGACCCAGCCCGCGCCGAATGCGACATCGGCCTCGGTCTTCCCCGTGACGTGGGCGACTCCGAAGCTGTCTCGGACGATCGTCACGCCGGCGCGGGGCCGCTCGCGCTTCCGGGGCTTGTCCGATCCGAGCCCGAGCAGAGCAGGCTTGAAGAAGCGCCTGAGGTCCCGCTGGGTCACCGCCCCGCGAAGCTGGGTGAGCCCGTCGTAGAGCTTGGCCTGGTCGGTCGTGTTCCGGTCGAAGGTCAGGCTGCCGTTCTCTCCGGGCGGAAGGATGCTCCAGCTGGCCCCGGGCGCCGCGAAGTCC
Organism: uncultured Actinomycetes bacterium; assembly: GCA_963850485.1. GTDB lineage: Bacteria > Actinomycetota > Thermoleophilia > Gaiellales > Gaiellaceae > GMQP-bins7. The sequence goes on from CAWKLR010000009.1 coordinate 21,881, forward strand.
CGCTTCGGAGGCGCCGCCTCGAGCGGTGAGAGCACCAGCGCGAGCATGCCGGCGATGAGCACGAGCACCGCGGCGGCATGTCGTCGCACGGGCCGCAGCGTACCGGAGCGGTACCGGGCCGAAAGTACAGTCCTCCGACCATGGAGGCCGTTCTGGCACTCGGCGCGACGCTCGTCGCCGTACGGCTCTCGGCGGAGCTCATCCGCCGCTTTCGCACCCGGCGCAGCCCGGAGCTCCTCGCCTGGGGCGCCGCACTCGCCGCCTACGGCGTCGCGGCGGGAGCGCTCGCCTGGGGTGCCGCCGCGGGCTGGGGCGAGGCAGCGTTCCGCGTCTACTACCTCGGTGGCGCGCTGGTGACAGCGCCGCTGCTCGGTGCCGGCTCGCTGCTCCTCGTAGGGCGGCGCTGGGCCGCGACCGCTCGCACTCGTATACACGGGCCTCGCGATCGGGGTCGCGCTCGCGGTTCCGCTCGAGACCCCGGTCGCAGGGACGGACGTTCCCGACGCCCAGGACGTGCTCGAGCTCTGGCCCGCGCGGGTTCTCGCGATCGCGGGCAACACGCTCGGGACGGCGGCTGTCGTCGTCGTCGCGCTGGCGAGCTTCCGGCGCCGACCACTCGGGAATGCCCTCATCCTCGCCGGGGTGGGAGTCGCCGCGCTCGGCAGCGGGCTCGCCGGCCTCGGGGTGGGCGCGCTGGCGCCGATCCTCGCGATTGCCGCTGTTCTGCTCTACGCCGGTTTCGTGCTTCCCTCTAGTCGTCGTCCCTGAACCGCGCCGGACCGTCCTCGTGGCCCGAACGCCGCTCGCGCAGCCAGACGGCGACGAGCACCGAGACGACGGCCACGACCACGAGCGACTCGACGAGCGCTCCTGCGAGGCCGCCGTGTGCGACTAGCCCTGGGAGAGCAGCCACAGGCCTCCGACCGTGTACAGGACCATCAACCCCAGCATCGGGTACTGCGAGCGGAGAGCGTCGCGCCTCGACTCGAACAGCGAGACCGCGCGGTCATGGGCGATGGCGAGCCCGGCGACGTGACCTACCACGAGTGCCCCGACCTGGACGTACCACACGGTCTCCGGCGAGACGACCGCGAGATTCGGCGCGAAGTCGACCGTCCCGAAGATGTCCCGGCCGCGTCCGAACGGATCGGACATGAGCGTGAAGATGAACTGACCCTGGATGAGGAAGAGGGAGAAGTAGTGGGCCACGAGGTACGCGAACGCGATCGGGACGAGCGGGAGCACGAACTCGGGCGCGAGTGAGCGCTCCGCATGAACGAGCAAGCGAGCGCTCGAGACCGCGACGAGATACGTGAAGACCACGACACCCACGAAGATCGCCAGGCCGACGACGCTCACGAACGTCGTCGCCAGATCGACCACCCACTGCGACTCGTCCGCGACGTTGGCGCGTACGTCGCCGAGCAGGTTCTGCCAGGTCGTCGTGCGGCTGAAGCCGTCGAAGCTGGTCGAGCCGAGCAGAACGGCGACGAACACGAGCGTGCCCGGCACCCGCTCTGCCCCGGCGAGCCCCACGAACGGCCAGCGGGCGACGATGGCCCCGTCGCGCACGGTGAAGGGCGCGATCCGCGAGAGCAACGAGAACGCGACGGCGAACCCCTCCCCACCCTTCGTCCACGCGTCTCGGCCGAACACGGCCATCCCGGCCAGCGCCCAGTAGCTGTACAGCGCGATCGCGACGCCCGAGCGTGCGGGGATACGCCGGTCTCGGGTGGGCGAGCTCGAGCGCGACGAAGGCGAAGAGCGCGATGGCGGCCGGGTAGCGGCCGTAGCGCCAGGGTCCGTCGAGGACCGGTTGCGCCACGCGCCCGGTTCTCTCGATCGCCCATACCGTCGCGTCCGCAATCGCGCGCCAGGGGCTGAGCACGCGCCAGACGTCGCCGAAGAGCACGGACAGGAGCGGTAAGCCCGAGCCAGAAGATCACGTAGACGAAGGTCGGCGCGAAGTTCAGGAGCTCGAGCGTGGTTCCGAGGAGCGCGGTCGACAGCGTGAGGACGAGCAGGGCGACCGAAGCGAGGCCGAGCAGGATGCGCAGGAAGCGGGAGAGCAGGACGGCCTGCAACGCTCGCGGCAGCTGCCGTCCTTCCTGGTGCCGGTCGAGCAGCGGCCGCCGCCAGAGCACGCCGAGCAGGACGAAGGAGACCACGAGCACGATTGCCGCGGTGGTGAAGAAGAAGGACTCGGGAACCGGGAGGTCGCGAACGCCCCCGATCCCGTGGGCAACGTGCATCACGGTTGAACGGTCAGATCCGCGATCTGCGCTCCTCGATCCTCGAGCTCGACCTCGAAGCGCCCGGGCACCGTCGCCCGAAAGCGGATCCGCGCCGTGCCGCCCGCGGCGACGTCCCGCATGATGTCGTAGCCGTGCAAGTGCACGTGATCGGCGACGTCCGAGGTGACCACGAGCAGAACACGGTCGCCCTTGTCGACGGTCTTGCGCACGATGCCGCCCTGGGGAGCCCCGCCGACGACTCGCACGCGCACGACCGTCGGCCCTGCGGGCTCCGTCGTGGTGGTGGTCGTCGTGGTCGCAGGCTCGGTCGTCGTCGGAAGCGTCGGCCGCGTGATGGTGGTCGTCTCCGTCGTGTCGGGCTCGTCGTCGCCGCCGCAGGACGCGAGCGCAAGACCACAGGCGAGGAGCACGCCGGTCGCGCAGAGAGTGCTCGCAAGACGGCGTGCCGGCACGCGGAAAGAGTAGACGGACGCGCTGCTAGCCGAGCGCGGCGCGGGCGACGGGTGCCCAGCGAATCGAGAACTCGGGGTTGAGCTCGAGCGCGCGCTCGTACCAGCTACGCATCGCGTCGCGATCGCCCGCACAGCCCTCGGCGTAGCCGCGATGGAAGTAGAGCAACGCATCCTTCGTGTCCAGGCGCAACGCGCTACGCGCAAGAGTCAGAGCCTCGCGGCAGCGGCCGGCGCGTGCGAGCGCCCAGGCCAGCGCGTCATCGCCGTAGACCGACGGACGGGCCATTCGCGCTTTTCGGGCGAGCTCGACGGTCTGCAGAGGACGCAAGCCCTGATCCGCCCGATATACAGCTGCCTCGAGATCGACCTGCACGCCGTTCGCCTGCAAGAGCCGGTCGATGATCGCGATCGTCGACCGCTGGCGTCGAGCTTCTGCACGACGGCCGGTCCGCTCGAGCAGGTCGGCGTAGAGCGCAACCGCCTGCTGGGTCGGAACTGCTTCGGCCGCGACGCGCGCCTCAGCCAGGGCGCGCCCGAACCTTCCCTCCGCCGCATGGATCTGCGCGATCTCGAGCTGCGCGGCGGGATACCCCGGAAGAATGCGAAGCGCCGCCACGCGCGTCACGCATTGCTGCGCGCTTTCGCCCGAGTGCGAGCTCGAGCTTCGCGATCTCGACGAGCGTGAACGCAGTCGCCTCCCGCTGACCCGCCGCGGCGTCGAGCGCAAGGCGCATGGCCGCCAGCGCGCCCACGGGATCGCCGGTCAGCTCGCGCGCATACGAAACGCGCGCATACGAGGACAGTCCTGGGCGGAGCGTGACCATCCGCTGGAAGGCGGCGAAGGCGGCGTCGTAGCGGCCGAGCTCGACGAGCGCGTCGCCGATGACGCCGTAGGGACGACCCGAGCCGGGCAGCAGCAACCGCGCTTCGCGTCCGTAGGCGAGAGCCTTGCGGAATTCGTGTCTGATGAGTGCGAGCGAGCCGAGCCCGAGCACCGCGTTGGCGTCCTTCGCACGAGCGCGGAGCGCACGACGAAGCGCTGCCTCCGACCGCGGTAGATACGAGGGGTCGGCGGTCTCGCGCCAGCGGAGCTGATACGCGAATCCCAGCTGCGTCAGAAGATCGGCGTCGGCCGGACGAGACCGCACCTGCGCCTCGAGCCCGGCGATACCGGTTGACGAAATGCCTCCCGCCGCTCCCGCGAGCGCCTGATCTGCAAGCGCCCGGGGAGCGGCGGTCGACGGTCCTGCGGACGGAGACTCGGCGAAGACGCCGCCGACGAGCGCACCCAGGGCGAGCGCCACCGCAACAGCGCCGCCTACGAGAAATGTCGTCGAACGTCTCATGCCGAGTCTCCGCACTGCCTTACTTGTGTCCCGTGTGCTCGTAGCCGCGGTTCGGGATTGCGGCGTACGGGAACTGGGACAGGAACGCGTTGTCCGCGTTGGTCTGCACGCCGTCCGACACCGTGTCGTTCGGCGGGAAGTTGCAGAGCCCGAGCGCACCGGCGAGGATCGGACCGTAGCCGCACGCGATCGCGCGTAGCTCGATGTCCGTCACGTCGTCGGCGAGCCTACGACCGTTCGGGAAGCCCTGGAAGTCGCCTGCCAGGACGCCCATCGGGTCCGGATTCGCCGTGGGCGGAATCGCGGTGTTCAACCGCAGGAGATCCGCCTTCACGTCCCCGGTGAAGTTCAGGCTCGGCACGCCCGTGAGCAGCACGGCGACGAGATCGTCACGATTGTCCGTGAGCGTGTCCATCACCGGCGGCCCGTACAGGGCGTTGATCAGCCCAGCCAGCTCCGGCGAGCGATAGCGCGCGAGGAACTGGTTGTCATCCTTGGGGGCGGAGGCGTTCCAGTAGTCCTTCTGCCCGATCGGGATGACGACCTCGTTGATCAGCGGGTTCCCGAGCCGTGAGACCTGCACCCACTCGCCCGAGTTCGAGACCGTTCCGTTGCCGTTCAGAACGCGCATCGCCTGGCGGCTAGCGCTGGCGTAGATTCCGATCGTCCCGTCCGCGTTCGGTGCCTGGACGAGATCGGTCTTCGGAACCTGCAGAGCGATCGTGTGGACGTTGTAGTTGAGGACCCCGTCCACTCCGGCCTCGGCGTTCGCCGGCGGCTGGATCGCGTGGAACGGGTTGAACGGCCTCAGGCCCCCGAGGTCGAAGATCGACCCGAGGTCGACGAAGAACGGGTCGTCGCGCGGGCCGGCGAAGGCCAGCCTGTTGCCTCCGAGGTTGGTGACGCCCTTGGTCAGGTTGTAGACCGGGTTCGAGCGCGGGCCGATGTTGGCCGGCGCCACGCGGAGAACCTGGTTGGTGGACGTCGTCTCCTGGCTCGAGCCGATCCGAGAGATCTTCTCGATCGTGTACGTCTGCTTGACGTTCAGGTCCGGATCGTTCTGGAACGTGACCTGACCCGTGTTGTAGAGGAACGTGTTCGGGTTCGAGACGGTCGTCTTGAACCTGAAGCGGTAGGTGATGTCCGGACGAGCATCCCCGTCGTTGTCGACGTGGATCTCGTACCGGGCTGTCGGATCGAACCGGTAGTAGTTCGGCCCGCCTGCCGGATCCTCGAACGGGATGTAGTTCGCGATGATCGTCACCGTGTCCGGCTTGTTCGGGCTCACGAACGCATACAGGTCCGTGTTGTCGACCGCCGGGTCGTCGCCGATCAGCGGCGCCTCTCTGTGGCTCGAGGCGGTAGCGCCGGATGGGCCGACCGAGCCCACGAAAGCAGCCGCCGCTATGGAAGCGACGACGGCCCCGGCGAGCGCAAGTAGCAGCACTCCCCTCCTCATGTGTTCTCCTTTCGCAGGGAACTTGACGCCCTGGTTCGGCAGAGGGCCGAGTCCGGTTCGTTCGAGAACGTCCTCGCGACCGGGCACTGCACAGATGCCTTCCGCGGCGGCTGCGTGTGCAGGTCGCGACGGCTACTCGGAGGGTTCCAGCACTCCTTCGAGATTCCGAACGGTCTGTCGCAGTGCGCGCTCGATTCCCCGGCGGACGAGCAGGCGATCGTAGAGACCTCGAAGCCCGCTGCGCGGCTCGTACTCGACCACCAGCCGGTAGTCGAAACTCTCGCCGGAGCCGTCGAAGTGGCGCTCGTGGCGCGCATCCGGGAGTCCGGACTGGGCGCTGGTGTACTCGACGAGACGGTTCTGGTCGAACGTCGTGAGCGTCATGTGCAGCTCGACCTTCCGCCCGAGCAGCTTCGCGGTGAGCCGCGCCTGGTCACCCGGTTCTCTCCAGCGCGAACCTGGCTCGACGCGCTCGATGCCCGGCCAGTACGCGGGCCAGTTCGCCGGGTCGGTGATGTACGCGAATCCATCGGCGACGGAGACGTTGAAGCGGTGCTCCTCTTCCACGCGCACCACGGTCATGCCTTGAGCCTTGCACGCAGGAGCTCGGACACGACGCGGGGATTGGCCTTGCCCTCGGTCTCCTTCATCACCTGGCCGACGAAGAAGCCGAGGAGGCCGTCCTTGCCGCTTCGGAACGCTTCGACCTGGCCAGGGCTCGCTTCCAGCACGCGAGCGATGATCGGCTCGAGCTCGGCTTCGTCGGCGACGGCCTCTTGCGCGAGATACGGATCGGCCGAGAAGCCCGGCTCGGTCAGCCTGGAGATCGCCTCGTCGAAGGCCGTGCGCGGAATGCGCTCGCGCCCCTCGACGAGCCGGGCCAGCTCTCTCGCCGGCACCGCGGCGGGATCGACGCCCGCGCCCACCAGGTTGTTCGCGATCACGTTGGCGGCCGCGAGCTTCTCGGCGCCGGAGGACACGGTCTCCTGCCAGAGCCGGTCCAGCCCTCCGGTCACGAGCACCGTGGCGCGATCGAGGTCGAGCTCGGCCTCGAGCCGGCCGATCCGCGCCGACGGAAGCTCCGGGAGCTCGGAGCGCAGTTCCTCGACAAGCGACGGCGGAGGCTCGATCGGAACGAGATCCGGCTCAGGGAAGTAGCGGTAGTCGTCCGCCTCCTCCTTCGCGCGATGGGGCGTCAGCGCTCCGGTCGCGGCCTCGAAGTCGTACGTCTCCTGGCGGACCTCGTCGCCGGACTCCCAGACGGCGATCTGTCGCGCGATCTCGGCGTCGATGCCGCGCGCAATGAAGGTGAAGGAGTTCATGTTCTTGAGCTCGGTGCGCGTGCGGAGCTCCTCCGATCCGGCGGGCCGAACGGAGACGTTGGCATCCACCCGCAGCGTCCCCTTCTCCATCTCGGCGTCGGAGATCCCGAGCTCCACGATCGTCTGGCGAAGGAGCTGAAGGAAGCGCTTGGCTTCGTCGGCCGAGCGGATGTCCGGTGCGGTCACGATCTCGACGAGTGGCGTCCCGCCGCGGTTGAAGTCGACGAGCGAGTGGTCGGCGCCGCGGATTCTGCCGGTGCGACCGCCGACGTGAACGGTCTTCGCCGCGTCCTCCTCGAGATGCGCGCGGATGATGCCGATCATGCGATCGCCATCCGCAGTTGGAAGTAGCACATTGCCGTCAGTGCAAAATGGTAGGTCATACTGCGATATCTGATATGCCTTCGGGCTGTCGAAGTAGAAGTAGTTCTTGCGCGAGAAGACGGAGTGCTCCGCGATCCCGCAGCCGAGGGCGAGGCCCAGCTTGATCGTCCATTCGACCGCGGTTCGGTTCACGACCGGAAGTGCGCCGGGAAAGGCAAGGCACACCGGGCAGGTCTGGGTGTTCGGCTCCGCGCCGAACCCGACCGCGCAGCGGCAGAACATCTTCGTCCGCGTCTTCAGGTGGACGTGGACCTCGAGGCCGATCACCGGCTCCCAATTCATCGCCAGCGCTCCGGCACGGTGTCGAACGCAAGCGCCTGCTCCAGCGCGTGACCTACGCGGAAGAGGAGGTTCTCGCCGAACTGCGGTCCGATCAGCTGAAGGCCGACCGGCAAGCCCTCCGAGAGACCGCACGGGATCGAGAGGCCCGGCAGGCCGGCGAGGTTCGAAGGGATGGTGAGCACGTCGCTCAGGTACATCGCCAGCGGGTCGGCGGCTCGCTCGCCGATCGGGAACGCGACCGTCGGCGAGGTCGGGGAGACGAGGACGTCGAACTGCGAGAGCGCCTCGCGATGCTCTTCCCCGATCAGCGTCCGCACCTTCTGCGCCCGCCCGTAGTAGGCGTCGTAGTAGCCGGCGGAGAGCGCGTACGTGCCGAGCATGATCCGCCGCTTCGGCTCGTCGCCGAAGCCCTCGTCACGCGTCCGCTCGACCATCTGCTGGTAGCTCTCGTCCTCGACCCGCAGCCCGTACCGGACGCCGTCGTAGCGCGCGAGGTTGGACGACGCCTCGGCGGGAGCGATCAGGTAGTAGCACGGCATCCCGTACCGCACGGAGCGCGGAAGCGAGCAGGCGCCCACCTCGGCGCCGAGCTCCTCGGCGAGTGCGATCGCCCGCTCGACCGCAGCCGAAACTCCCGGCTCGATGCCCTCGGCCTCGTTCAACTCGGTCGGCACCCCGATGCGTACGCCGGCGAGTGACTCGCCCTCCGGAAGTCGCACGGGCTCGGGCAGCTCCGCGGTCGTCGAATCGAGCGGGTCGCGACCGGCGATGATCGAGTACAGGAGCGCAACGTCGCGGACCGTCTTCGCCACCGGCCCGACCTGGTCCAGGCTCGACGCGAAGGCGACGACGCCGTATCGAGAGACGGTTCCGTAGGTCGGACGCAGGCCGACGTTCCCGCACAGCGCCGAGGGCTGCTTGATCGATCCACCCGTGTCCGAGCCGAGCGCCCACGGCGCCAGCCCCGCGCTCACTGCCGCGGCCGAGCCGCCGCCGGAGCCGCCGGGAACCCGCGTCGGATCCCAGGGGTTCCGCGTCGGGCCGAACGCCGAGTTCTCCGTCGAGGAGCCCATCGCGAACTCGTCGAGGTTCGTCTTTCCGAGGAGCGGCAGACCCGCGTCCTTGCAGCGCCCGGCCACGGTGGCGTCGAACACGGGCACGTAGCCGGAGAGGATCTTGGAGCCCGCGGTCGTCTCGACACCCTTCGTCGAGATGACGTCCTTGAGCGCAATCGGGACGCCGTCGCCCGCCGGGCTCGTCGACGGTGCTGAGGTAGCAGTGCAGCTCGCCGTCGCGCTCGTCGATCGCCTCCAGATACGCGGCGTGGAGCTCCGCGGCCGAGACCTCGCCGCGCTCGAGCAGGCGCCTTGCGCCTCCTCGGCCGTCAGCCGGAGCGTGTCGACTACTGCCGCCACGTCGGCACCCTGAAGAGACCGCCGTCTGCGTCCGGCGCATTCGCGAGGACGTCCTCGCGCGAGAGCGAGTCGCGCGGGACGTCGTCGTCCCACACGTTGACGAGATCGAGCGGATGCGAGGTCGGCAGGACCTCATCGAGATCGAGCTCGGAGACGATGCCGATCGCGTCCAGGATCTTGTCGAGCTCGCCCGTGAAGCGCTCGATCTCCTCAGGGGAGAGCGCGAGCCACGCGAGCCCGGCAACGTGCTGCACGTCTTCTCTGGAGATAGCCATCGGGATCTGTGTTGGTGTCAGGCTTAAGCCTGACACCAACTCCGTCTCCTTTCCTCTCAAACGAGGCGGGCCCCCTTTCGGGAGCCCGCCGCACCTTCGATACGAGTCCGGTCAGCCTGCGGCTGCCATCACGTTCGCGGCCTGGGCACCCTTGGGCCCCTGGACGACCTCGAACTCCACACGTTGGCCTTCGGTGAGGGTCTTGAAGCCGTCCATCGCGATCGCGGAGAAGTGGACGAAGACGTCGTCTCCCCCTTCGCGCTCGATGAAGCCGTAGCCCTTCTCGTTCGAAAACCACTTGACGGTGCCCTGCTCCACGTACGTCCTCCTACAGCGAAGACGCCGACCCGAAGGCCGACGCCGATGGATTGAACGCGCGAACCGTAGCGCCTACGGACCAGGCACCGCAACCCCCTCGCGCCGATGTTGCGCGGCTGTGAGGGTGTTGCGCAGAAGCATGGCGATCGTCATCGGCCCGACCGACCCCGGCACGGGAGTGAGAAGACCGGCGACCTCGGCCACGTCCTTCTCGACGTCCCCCACGAGCCCGTTCTCCGTCCGGTTCATGGCCACGTCGATCACGACGGCTCCCGGCTTCACCATGTCCTTGGTCACGAGCCCCGGCTTTCCGACCGCGGCCACGAGAACATCGGCTCGGCGCGCGTGCTCGGCGAGCTCGACGGTCCGCGAGTGACAGATCGTCACGGTCGCGTGCTGGGCGAGAAGCAGCATCGCGATCGGCTTCCCGACGATCTCGCTTCGCCCGATCACCACTGCCTCCTTGCCCTTCAGATCGACCTCGTACTCGTCGAGAAGGGCCATGATTCCGAGAGGCGTTGCGGGCACGAGCACCGGCTCTCCGAGGAAGAGCCGGCCCGCGTTCAGCGGATGGAAACCGTCGACGTCCTTCGCCGCGTCGACCGCCAGCGTCACTGTCGACTCGTCCATGTGCTCCGGAAGCGGAAGCTGCACGAGGATCCCGTCGACCCCGTCGTCGGCATTCAGGTCGTCGAGGAGCTCCAGCACCTCGCTCTCGGGAGTGGCGGCCGGGAAGCGGTGGTCGCGCGACTCGATGCCCGCCTCCGCGCAGGCATCGTGCTTCTTCGAGACGTAGATGTGCGAAGCAGGGTCGTCTCCGACCAGCACCGTCGCGAGGCAGACCGGGCTACCGAACGCCTTGACCTCGGGTGCGATCTGCGCACGAAGCTTCTCGGCAAGCTCCTTTCCGTCCATCCGGATAGCGGTCATGGAGCGAAAGCCTACTGCGGACGGCGCGAGCTGCCGATATCGGAATGGTCTCCGAGAGGTAGGCCAACATGCTCGTGAAGATCGTTCTCGCAGCCGTCGTCTTCGCCACAGCGCTGGTGTTCGCGCAGCGCGAGGACGTCGTGCACCGGTGGGGCGTCGCCGGCTCGTGCGAGAGCGTGCGTGCGCCGGTCGACGACGGGAACGCCTGGTATGCGTGCAAGGAAGGCCTGCATGACCGGCTACCCGAGCTTGATCGGCGACCAGTGCACGTATCAGTCGCGCGCGTCGGGCTACGAGTACTGGAGCTGCCCCGCCCCGGTCACGCGCTTCGTCTCTCGCTCGTAAAGCCGCGGGGGTAGCGTCCCGGACGCGTGAAGTCCTCTCTCCGCCGCCTCCTGCGCCCGCCGCGCGTCGACGTATGGCGCGGCTGGTACTCGAGCTACGACGAGAACCCGTTCGAGGTCGATCCGGGCGGCGTCTCGCGCGAGCGCTTTCTCGAGCTCGCGTCGCAGGCTCGACCGAACGACGCGTTTCTGGCGGCGCTCGCCGAGCGGTTCGGCGACCTGCCCGATCGCGAGTTCGTGGACGAGCTGGCTCTCGCCACCCAGGTCGTGCCCAAGGACGAGCAACTCGACTGGAGCCACGGCTACCTCCTCCATGCGGCACTCGGGAGCTATCTGCGCCGAACGCCGTCGGATCGACCCGTAACGATCTTCGAGACGGGTACCGCGCGCGGATTCAGCGCGATCTGCATGGCGCAGGCGCTCCGGAATGCGGGGCGGGCCGGGACGATCCTGACCGTAGACATCCTGCACGCCGAGCGGCCGATCTACTGGAACAGCATCGCGGACGTGGACGGCCCACGTTCACGACTCGAGCTCTTGGAGACGTGGGCCGAGCTCGTCGAGGATCACGTCGTGTTTCTCCGCGGCGACGTCTCGATCGCGCTCGAGCAGCTCGGGCTCGCGCGGATCCATTTCGCATTCCTCGACGCCGAGCACACATTCGACGCCGTGCGCCGGGAGCTGGCTTTCGTCGCTCGGCATCAGCAGGCCGGCGACGTGATCGTCTGCGACGACTACACGCCGACGGAGTTTCCGGAGATCGTGCGGGCCGTCGACGAGCTCGGAGCGAGCGGCGCCTACGAGCTCGAGACCTATGCGAGCTCGCCCGAGCGCGGTTACGCGCACCTGCAGAAGTCCTGACCCGGAATTTCGAGGGGTCTGGCTTCAGCCAGACCCCTCTTCCATCAGGACGCGCTGTCGTCGGGTTGAATGATCTCCGCGTCGTTTGCGGGAGTGATCTCTCCGAAGGCAAGAATCGCCAAGCCGTCGGAGCCTGCCTCGAAGGAGCGAACAACCGGCCCGGCCACGCGAACCGCGTCCCACTCCTTCAGGTCGCTGACCTCGTCGTCGAGATGCACGCGGCCACTTCCCTCCACGACGACGTAGATCTCCTCGGCCTGCTCCTTGTGCCGGTGCGCGAACGGCGACGTTTCGTTGGGAGCAACCCGCTGGTAGCTCACGCTCAGCCGCTGCGACTCCAGATCCTGCTTCCCGAACCGCGCCTCGAGCGTGGGCGAGAAACCGAACTTCTTGGCGGAGTCCTCGACGTCGGTGCGGAGATTGGCAATCGAAAAGTCAGACATGACTCATTGCTTGCCCTTCCCGCTGTCCCGGCAAACTCCGCCGGCTCAAAGGCGCCGAGCGGACTCGAACCGCTGTACGAGGCTTTGCAGGCCTCTGCCTAACCACTCGGCCACGGCGCCAGGCGGCTCATCGTAGCCGTCCTCCTGCGGAACTACAGTGAGCCGATGAGCACCGCGCCCGCGCCACAGGTCGAGATCTGTCTGCGCTGCGGTGCGGCGATGGAGTGGCGCCACGGGACGTTCCAGTGCCCGCGCTGCAGGTTCAAGATCGGCTGCTGCGAAGGCGAGACGGGGGAGTGCAGGACGCGGCAGTAGGGCGGTTTCGCGGCCCCGCGTCCGCGGGCATCCTCAATCCCGAGCATGACGCAGCCTCCGTATCCACCCGAGCCCGACGACGCTGACGAGGTCACGATCGCCGACGAGGAGTGGCCGGTAGCAGAGCAGTACCGAGTTCAGCCCCGCTCCCAGGCACCGGTGGAGGACGAGGGAACGATCGTCATCCAGCAGGACACCGTCCCGCAAGGGCCCGTGCGTCGCTTCCCGCCCGATCTCGGGCCGGGGCTCCTGCTCGCGCTGCTCGGGATCCTGCTCATCGTCATGCTCGTTCCGGCCGGAATCTGGCTCGCCGGTCGAGACGACGACGAGTCGGAGGCGGCACCCACGACCAGCTCGCTCGATACGACTACGCAGACGACCGGCACACAGACGACCGAGACGACGCCCTCGGCCCGCACTGTTCCCGAGCTCACCGGCCTGACGTTCGACGAGGCTCGAGCACTCCTCGAGCCGAAGAATGTGTCCGTCGTACGCGTTTTCAGACTCCAGACGGATGCACCCGCGGGGGAAGTGGTCGAGCAATCGCCCGCGCCCGGTACGCGGATCTCTCCCGATACGGTCGTCGTCCTCACCGTTGCCCCGGAACGGGTGACGGTGCCGAACGTCGAAGGGTTGCAGAGAAACGAGGCGATCTCGATCCTGCGTCAAGCCGGTCTCGGCGCGCGAAGCCGGAGCGTGCGCTCGAGCGAGCGGGAGGGAACCGTCGTCGGCCAGAGCCCGAAACCCGACGAGGAGGTCGCCCCGCGAGCGATCGTCGTGCTCACGGTGGCCCGCCCGCAGCCGCCTGCGCCCGCGACCATCGAGGTACCAGGGCTCGTCGGCCTCAGAGCCGCCGAGGCGCGAAGCCAGCTTCAGGAGCTCGGCCTGCGCGTCACGCAGCGCCCCGTCGAATCCACGCAGCCGAAGGGAACCGTGGTTCGGCAGTCACCGGGCCCCGGCACGAAACTCCGAGAAGGTCAGGCGGTGTTGCTCTCGATCTCGACCGGCCCGGCCCAGCTGTCCGTTCCCGACGTCGTCGGGCTGGACGAGGAGTCGGCTCGCCGAGAGCTCGAGGCGGCCGGGTTCGAGGTTCAGGTCGTCGACGAGCCGACCGAGGTCGTCGAAGAGGACGGGATCGTGCTCGATCAGGATCCGGTCGGAGGCTCGAGCAGGCCGAAGGGGAGCGTCGTCACGATCACCGTTTCCCGCTTCGGCTAGGCGGAGCCTTCCGGGGCCCGACCACTTTCCCTCGGCTCTTCTCCACCTCGAGGTTCGGTCGAACGCGGTTCGGCTGCGGAACGACACGCTTCGGGTCGCGTTTCTGCCCGTTGACCTTCTTCGTCGGCGGCCCCTGTTTCGCGCTGCGACCGCCCTGACCCGGCGCGTTGGCCTTCGCGTCGGCGCTCTTGCCCCGCACGCCGGTGTTCGGGGAACTGCCAGGTCGTGACGTTCGAGGCTTGTCGCTCTTCGTCTGACCTGGCGCGTTGGCCTTCGCGTCGGCGCTCTTGCCCCGCACGCCGGTGTTCGGGGAACTCCCAGGTCGTGACGTTCGAGGCTTGTCGCTCTTCGTCTGACCCGGCGCGGTCGCCTTCCCGCGAGCGACGCCGCGTCCCGGAACGCTGACCCCGCGAGGAGCCGTCTGGCCGAGCCGCTTCCCGGCCTTCTCGACCTTGGCCGGAGGGTTGGTCTTGGCCTTGGACTCGATCTCGGTGGCGCCGACGACTCCTACCCCTCCGGCCACGCCGGCGGCCGTGACGACCGCCGCAGCCTTGAGCGCCACGCCTCCGGCGAGGGCGCCTCCGCCGGCCATGCCCGCCGCGCCGCCCGACCCCACGGCAACTGCGGTGCCCGAAGCGACCGCCGGCAGCGTCGCTGCGGTCGCCGAGCCCTCGAAACCCCGGAAGAGCGTCAGAGAGACGGGTATCGGCACCAACACGAGCCCGCGAAGCGCCCGTCGATGCCGTTTCTGGGCCTGCGCGAACTGTGCGCAGTCGGGACACTCTTCGAGATGGACGCGAAGCCGGCGTCGCTCCTTGCGCCCGAGGCGTCCATCCGCGGCCTGCGAGACCGCGAACTGCGCCTCGGTGCACGTCAGCTGGTGCTCCAGCTCCTCGGCCAGCGATCTCCGCGCTCGGAAGAGCAGCGTCTCGAGCGCCGAGACCGAGACGTTCAGGATCTCGGCGATCTCCTTGTAGGAGCGACCTTCGAACTCGCGCAGCACGATCGCCTGACGCTGCTGGGGCGGGATTCGTGAGAGCGCGGTCAGGATCTCTCCCACCGTCGGTCCCGTCGTCTCCGGGCTACGGTCCGCGATCCGGTCGTCGAGCTCGACCTGTCTCGGGCGCGCCTGGTCCTGCCGGAAACGCTGCTTGATCGCGTTCGAGGCGATCGTCAGCAGCCAGTTCGCCGGCTTGCGCGGCCGCACCCCCTGCTCGAGCGAGCGGTACGCGTTGAGAAAGGTGGTCTGCGTGATGTCTTCCGCGTCGGCGTGGTTGCCGAGGACGGCGAGCGCATAGCGATAGACCTCGCCCCCGTGCCGGCGGTAGAGGTCGTCGATCTCGCGGGAGGCAGCGTGACCCGTCTCGGTGACGGCCATGTCTGAACCGTGTCCGAGGACATCACGTCGCACAAGCCTCCTCACAAATCCCTAACATTCCTCGTCGCAAGAAAGGGTCTCCGGTCGCGTCTACCTTGTGACCGCATGAAGAGACTGCTCACCATCGCTGCTCTGCTCTCGCTCGTTCTGGCCGCGTCGGCGGCGCTTGCCGCCCCGCCGGCCGGGAAGGACAAGGAACCGCAGTCGGCCGCGGACACGAAGGCCGAGAAAGCCTGCAAGGCAGAGCGCGGCACGACCTCCGCCAGCATGACGGCGTTCAACGAGAAGTACGGCACGAACAAGAACAAGAAGAACGCGTTCGGCAAGTGCGTCTCCTCGAAGTCCAAGGACGACGACGACGACGAGGCCGACGACGAAAACAAGAACGAGACGAACGCCTCCAAGAAGTGCAAGGCCGAGCGCGGCACGACCGCGGCGAGCATCGCAGCGTTCGAGGCGAAGTACGGGACGAACAAGAACAAGAGGAACGCGCACGGCAAGTGCGTCTCGAAGTACGCGAAAGCGAAGTCGTAAGGCCAGAGTTAGGCGCCCCGCGGCGGGGTGCGGTGGAGGGGGAAGTGACGAGGGAGGCCCGCGAGGCCTCCTTCGTCATTCGGCGCCGCCCGACGGCGCGCAGAGATCGCAGGTAGGGTGGTCGAAGCGCGTTGGCCTTTGCAGTCGCCGAGGTTTTCAGTTTCCTCGCGTGTCACACCCAGGCCCGAGCGCAGCAGGGAGTTCGTTTTGGATTCTCCTGCCCTGAACGATGAGCACAAGGAGCATCACATGCATGCGACCATTCGCCGTTACGACGGTGTGGACCACAATCGTTCCGTCGAGCTGACCACCAAGGTCAAGGAGACGCTCGTCCCCAAGCTCAGCGAGATGCCCGGCTTCGCCGGCTACTACCTGATCGAGGCCGACAACGGCATCTTCAGCTCGCTCGGTCTCTTCGAGACGCCGGAGCAGGGTGTCGAGTCGACGAAGATCGTCGCCACGTGGATTCGTGACGAGAACCTCACGACGCTGCTTCCCAACGAGCCCAAGATCACCAGCGGGCGCGTCATCGTTCAGAGCAACGGCTTCAAGGCGTAGCTCGACCGCCATTTCCTACCACTGGGGGCCGGCTTAGCCGGTCCTCAGTGGTGTTGGATCGAGGGTCGGCTATCCCAGCTTCGCCGAGAAGCTCTTGGTAAAGCGCTTCTCGCGAGCGGTGAACGAGATCTTGCCCTGGAGGGTTTTCCCTTTCGCCGTTCTCTGCGGACGGTAGACACACGTTGCAGTTCCCGAGCCCGCACGCGCTGTGCCCTTGAGAATTGCGCCGCCGACCCTTCCCGAGCATGTGACCTGAACGGGCTTGACCGGAGTGCCGGCGGCGGTGACGCGCACCGTCGCGGTAACGGCCGAACCAGCCTTGGGCTTCACCGGAGTGAGCTTGACTGCGCCCGCGGCGACTGATCCGCCACCAGCTGTCGGCGGCCGCACTACTTCGAACTTGGAGGTAAAGGTGTTGTTGGACGGGACGGGATCGGATTGCTCTCCCTCGACGCTCGCCGTGATCTCGTAAGAGCCGGGGCGGTCCGCAACGACGTCCCAGATCCACTCGCCTCCCACGGTGCCCACGTCGTTCGCCGTGAGCTTCTGTGTGCACACGACGGAGACGTTGACGGTGCAGCCCTCGTCGGGCTCTGGGGCGTTGCGTCCCCAGCGCAGACCATCGGGCAGTCCGGTCCTGAGAGTGATCGTTTGAATGACTCCGCCGACCGAGTCGAGATCCACGACGATCTTGAAGTTCGGACCGGTCTTGGCATTGAGGATCTGGGTCTCGTCGCTCCGAGCCAGGAAAATTCGAATGCTGAGGTCGTCAGCCGCAGGTCTGGCGGGAGCGACCGATGCGAGCACCGCTGCGAGCGCGGCCGCTGCGAGCACAGTGCCGAGCACATGTGGTCGACGTCTGAGCATGCGAGCGCACCGTCTCACCTTGTTCGTATTGAGTCAAGAACCGACTGCGCACGGGGCGCGCATCCAGCGGTGCACCACGAAACCCGCCGTTTCCAGCGCGCTTCGAGGCCGCGACTAGGTCTCGTCGCCGAGGAGGTCAGCAATGGCGGCGTCGGCGATCGCTCAGTTCGCGACAGGGCTCGGGAGCCGGGCGGCGACGATGCTTCCCGCCGCCTCGGCGCTCGCCTGATGACCGGTCACGGTGGTGACGAACGTGTCCCGATCCAAAGCGTAGAGCCGAAGGGAGCTGATCGCCCGAATCGTCGCCGTGCGAGGCACGTCACGAAGGAGGGCGATCTCACCGAAGAAGTCGCCAGGCTCCACCGTGCCGACGCGTTCACCGCCGATCTCGATGTCGGCGCGGCCCTCGGCGATCACGTAGAAGCGGTCACCGAGATCCCCCTCTTCGAAGACGACGTCTTCGGATTCGACCCGAACCTCGACGAGCACCTGGGCGAGCCGCTCGAGCTGAGGCGGCGGTAGCGGGGCGAAGATCGAGATCCCGCGAAGCAGCTCGATGAGGTCGACCGGTACCACGGCGTTCGCGTCGAGCCCGGCCAGGCGTCGCCAGAGCGGCAGGAGCGTCACGGGCATGATGAGCCCGGCAACGAGAACCGCCCCACGCGCACCGAGCAGGGAGACGAGAAAGGGCGCGAGCAGAGCACCGAGACCCATCGCGAGGAGGGCGAGGGCCTCGAACGCTCCGAAGACGCGTCCGAGGACGGCGTTCGAAGCCGTCCTCTGCATCAGCGTTATTCCGGTCACGTCGACGAGGGTGTTTCCCACGCCGAGGAGCGCGAGTAAGAGGAAGGCGGCCACCGGCCCGGGCCAGGCAGCGATCAGCAGGAGGGGCACGCCCCAGAGCAGCAGTCCGACGGCGAAGTAGCGCGAGAGCGATCTGTGTCCCGCGACGCCGGCGACGGCGAGGACGCCAAGGGTGGCGCCGACGCCGATCATGCCGTTGAGCCAGCCGACGCCGGCGGTTCCGAGCGAGAGAAGCTCGATCGCGACGACGACCACGAGAACTTGGAGCAAGCCGGCGACGAGAGTCTGCGCCGTGAAGAGCCCGATCAAAACGCGCAGTCCGGGGTCGGAGAAGATCGCGCGCCAGCCCGCGAGGAGCGTGTGCGAACGTGCCGCACCCGATTCCGGTGCGGGCTCGCCTGAATTGCCGATCCGAGCGATCAGCGCGACCGATAGGAGCAACAGCAAGCCCGTACTGGCGAACACCGTCCCGGTCCCCGCCAGGACCAGCAGGAACGCTCCCAGCGCGGGTCCTGCGAAGAGCCCGATGCTCTCCACCGCGCTTGCGATGACGTTCGCTGCCGTGAGCTCTTCGGGCGTTCGCACGAGCGAAGGCGTGAATGCCGCCTGCGCCGATCGGAAGACCGGCTCGGCCACCGCCACGAGGACAGCAAGCGTGTAGACGGCGAACGGCGCTGCATCCAGCACCACGAGCCCTGCCATCGCGCCGAGCAGGAGGCAGCGGACGAGGTCCGACGTGATCAGGACGAGCCGGCGCGCTCGACGGTCGGCGAGGACCGAGAGCCAGGGTGACGCCGCGCCGGCGACGGCGAGTCGGAGGAACGTGATGATCCCGACCGCGGCCACCCCGTCCGTCTCGTACGCGTACACGGCGACGGCGATTGCCGAGGCGCGGCTCGCGAAGTTCGAAGCCGCCCACGAGAGCTCGAGCCGCCGTACGTCCGCGTTCTCGAAGACGCTTCTGAAAAGGTGTACCGGCTCGGCGAGGCTCGTTAGCAGGCCCACCGCTCGAGCATTTCAGGTCTCCCTTGCATCGTCACCACTCCGGGCGGAAGATTGCGGGACCGATTCGTGTCATGTAGAGGAGAGCGGCGCGCGAGGCGCCATCGAACCCGAGGGAGGAACGAGATGTCCGACGAGAAGACCAAGGCTCGCGACGAGGAGCCCGACGTCGAGGCCCACAAGTTCGTGTCAGAGGAGCCCGGCGAGGACGACGCCGAAAAGACGAAGGCGAAGTTCAAGTTCAAGACGAAGACAACAGAAGCGTCCGACGACATCGGCGGCGACGAGCTGGGAGACCGGCAGAAGTACTAGCAGCCGGGAAGCGCACTCCGATACCAGGCCGTCCCCGGCGACCCCCCGGGCTGACGAGGCACCTCTTCGGGCCCTCCATGCGGCCGTCTGCGAGCACGACCTCGAGGGCGTTGTCGCGAAGCTCGTTGTCCTCCTAGAGACGGCCTGGGTCTCAGCCGGTTGTAATGGCTTCGAGGAAGCGGTAGATCAGCGCCCGGGTCTCCTCGACGATCTCCTCGGAAGCAGTCGTAACGAGCCTGAGCTGTGAACCCTGGGGCTCGACGAGCGCGAGCTCTTTCGGGTCTTTGGCGGCCTTCGAACTTCCGCTCGGCGTCCCTCGTGAAAGCGACGCCCGCCCACTCGGCCGTGCTCACGCCAGATCCGAGCTCGATGCCGCCGGCTTGAGATACACATTGGCCAGGTTCCTCGATTGACAGACATGGACTCCGACGCGAGCGAGCGGTCGGACGCGGAGCTGATGCGAGCTGCTGCGTCGGATCCCGCTGCGTTCGGAGAGCTCTATGAGCGTCACGCACTTCGGGTCTACACCTGGTGTCGCAGGCGGCTCGAATGGGCGGCGAGCGATCTGACCGCAGAGACGTTCGCGCAGGCCTGGATCCATCGGGGGCGTTTTCGCGACGAGCGTGGCGGCTCGGCTCTCCCCTGGCTTCTCGGGATCGCGCACAACGTGCTTCGCGAGTCGATACGCATGGATCGCGTGGACACCAGCGCGCGTGAGCGACTCGGATTGCCCCTCGATCTGGCCTCCGATGATGGCTACGCCGCGGTCGAGGAGCGGCTGTCGCCGCGCGCCGCGCTGGCCGCTGCGCTCGAACGCCTGCCCGAGCACGAACGCGAAGCCCTCGAGCTCCGCGTGATCGACGACATGTCCTACGACCAGGTGGCCGAGCGGCTCGGGATTCGACCGGCAGCCGCGCGACTACGGGTTTCCCGCGCGCTGCGGCGCCTGGCTCTCACGACCGCGAGGGAGGACGTCGCATGAGCCCGCTCCCCGAGACACTTACGCGATTCCGCTCCGAACTCGAGGAGGCGATCGACCGCGAGCATGCACGAAGCCATCGGCGAACTCGCCGACTCACGGGGGGTGCGGTGCTCGCGGCCGTGATCGGTGGCGCGATCGCGTTCGGCGTGCTGAGCGTGCTCCCAGGCGAGGGGCTGTCGATCGTCGAACGTGCCGCCGCCGCTCTCAGGCCCGGGGGCGACTCGATCCTCCACACAAAGATCGTGTATCGCGTCGAGTACAGAGACGGAAGCTTCGACTCCTCCGTCCTCGAGCAATGGGAACAAAACCGCAGGCCGTACGCCCGGCGCGGGATCGGAAGAATCAATTCGGGGTGTGTGACCGGCTGCGAAGGTGGTCGCATCGTCGGGGGGCGCAGGATCATCGCTCGCGAGACCGCTTCGAGCGGTTTCGACGACGGCTCTTTCACCTCGTCCCTCTACGACCCGGCGACGAACACGATCTACGTTCGCCCGCCGAAGGGCGCTGGATTTCTACGCTCAGCGCCGAGGTTCTGCGCCATTGAGGGCGTCGCTACGCGCAGGCAGTTGCAGAAGTGCGCGTATCCCTTCTTCGCTCCCGGGCCGCGCCCCGGAACGGTTCGCGTCACCTCGCTCACGGGGCTGAGTGATCAACCGCCGTACACATACAGGGTCGGACACAAGGTCGTGAGCACCAAGGAGGCTCGGCGCATCAGCGGCCGCCTGGCTACCAGAGGGCCAACGCTCGAGTACCACAGGCAACGAATCCTCGACCTTCTGAACCGGGACGACGTGGTCGTCGGTGGTCGCATCACGGTCGCGGGCCGTCAGGCGATCCGCCTCGAATGGAACTCGGGCCGCTCCGTTTATCTCATCGATGCCGACACGTACGACCCAATCCGGCTCCGCGAGACCAGCGAGCGCGGAACCTTCACGACACGCTTCCTCGTCTACGAGAGGCTTCCGCTGAACGCGCGAACGCGGGCGCTACTGAGCCTTCGAGCGCAGCATCCAAACGCGCACATCGAGCGCGATCCCGAGGCCTATAGGGCCGCGGCACTTCGACTCTCGCTGCACGGATAGCAAGGTCGTCGTGTTGAACTCGTCTTCCCAGTCCCCGAGCCGTCTAGAGAGAGGCCAGGCGTCATGTTGACGCTCATGAGCGCTACCCGCCGGATCGCGGCTGCCGGTGCCTTCGCGGTATTGATCAGCGTCCTTCTGGGAGCTAGTGGCGATCACACGGGAGCGCAGAAACGCGAAGGGACGATCGCGTTCGTTCGAACTCCGCTCGGTGGTCCCAGTCCGAAGGCCGGCGTAAGCCTCTTCGTCATCCATGCAGACGGCACTGGTCTGCGACGTCTGACAGCGCCCGGCTCCTACGTCGATGGATACAGGTGGTCGCCCGACGGGAGCCTCATCGCATACCTGGATCGACGCTCGCTCTGGCTTGTCCGCCCCGACGGATCGGGGCGCGTGCGGCTCGTCTCGCGTTCGATTCTCAACATCGTGTCCCTCACGTGGTCGCCGGACGGCAAGGCACTCGCGGTGGGCGCCTGGGATCCAGCCAGGAAACCCCCGTGGCCGGGGAAGCGAAGAGTCGAGCTCTACGTCGTACCGACGAACGGAGGAACGCCACAAGGACTTCAGGTGGGCGAGGTCCGCGACGCTTCCTGGTCACCGCTAGGGGATGAGATCGCCTACGTAACTCTGCATGGTGAGATCAAGACACTGCGCACCGACGGAAGCTCAGGCACCAGCATCCCAATGCGAGCCTCGAACTCCTGCGACGGGCCAGCATGGTCGGCAGACGGCAAGCGGCTCGCCGTGGCCTGCGGCGACAGTCCCAATCGCTATGCGTACATCGACGTCGTGAACTCAGACGGAAGCGGTCTCCGTCGGCTCACCAAGCACGCGTACAACGAGTACGGGTTCGCGTGGTCTCCCAACGGTCGAAGCATCCTCTACGGCAGGGAAAACAGCCAAGGGATCTACGTCATCGGAGCTGATGGACGGAACGACCGCAGGGTCACCCCTGATGCGCCGGCCCAGACGGCTTGGGGGGCGCTGACGTGGGCGCCCGACGGGCGCTCGATTGCCTACACGACGGGCCGCACAGGCCGGGGAGACGTCTACGTGATCGACGCCAACGGACGCAACAAGCTTCGGCTCACCAGGTCGTCAGGAATCGACCTCGATCCGGCCTGGGCTCCAGGGTAGGCGTCCACCTGGCCACTGCGCGGTCAAGTGACATTCCCGCACACTGGCGCACGCGGGCGAGCTCGCCGTGGAGCTGTGACGTCGACTCCCGCGCCCGCCTGCACCACGCTCCCTCCGACCTCGCGACCGCGGTGAGAGCGCCCGAGAAGCCGTAGCCTGCAGGGATGCGGGAAGTCGAGACCGACTACCTCGTTGTCGGAGCCGGTGCGTCGGGAATGGCCTTCGTCGACACGTTGGTCGCGCACACGGACGCAGAGATCGTGCTGGTCGACCGGCGTCACAGGCCGGGGGGCCACTGGCTGGACGCCTACCCGTTCGTGCGCCTCCACCAGCCCTCCGCGTACTACGGCGTCGAGTCGCGGACGCTCGGGAACGACCGCATCGACGAGCACGGACCGAACGCCGGCTTCTACGAGCGTGCGAGTGGGCCCGAGATCTGCGACTACTACTCACGTGTGCTCGACGAGCACCTGCTGCCGACGGGCAGGGTGCGGTTCGTCGGCACGAGCGAGTACCACGGCACTAACGGGGACGGCCACCTCGTCGTTTCGCTGCTCGACGGCTCCGAGATCCTTGTAAAGCCGCGGCGCAAGGTCGTCGATGCGACCTACGTCCAGTCCGAGATCCCGTCGCGTCACGTTCCCGGATTCACGGTCGAGCCGGGTGTCACGCTCGTCCCGCCCAACGACCTCGTCGACCTGGGCGAGCCTGCCGATCGCTTCACGGTGGTCGGGGCGGGGAAGACGGGGATGGACACCTGCGTGTGGCTGCTCGAGGCGGGAGTCGACCCCGACCGCATCCGCTGGATACGGGCCCGCGATCCGTGGCAGTACGACCGCAACTTCATGCAGCCGCTCAACCTGGTCGGTTCGATCATGCGGCTCCGGGCGCGCTGGGTCGAGACGGCGGCGGCGGCGAAGGACGGCCACGACTTCGCGCGACGCCTCGAGGACGCTGGGGTGTTCGTGCGGATCGATCCCTCGGTCGAGCCGCTGGCGTATCGCGGCGCCACCGTCAGCTCGCGCGAGATTGACGCTCTCCGCACGATCGAGCACGTCGTGCGGACGAGGGTGCGGAGCATCGGGCGGACGACGGTCACGACCGACGCGGGCGACATCCCCGGCGGCCCGCGCGAGGTCTACGTCGACTGCACGGCGGCGGGCGTGCGTCCCACGGTTCCGCGACCGGTCTTCGAGCCGGGCCGCATCACGATCCAGTACGTGACCACGGGCCTCATACCATGGTGCGCCGCCACGATCGCGGTCGTCGAGTCGACCGGCGTCGACGACGAGGAGAAGAACCGGCTCTGCCCGCCCGTCGTCTTCTCGGGCGACGCGGATGATCTGGTGCGGTTCGCCTGCAGCGCGATGCAGGGTCAGGTCGCGCGGGCCCGCGATGAGGCAGTCGGACCGTTGATTGCCGCGTCGAGGCTCAACCCCGCCCAAGCTGCGCTCGACCACATCGACGACCCGGACGTCGCCGAGTCGCTGGCATTCACGAAGGAACACACTCAGGCCGCTCTAAGGAACCTCGAGCGCGCGGCAGTTGGGGAGAGCCGCGACTAGGACACCGCTCAAGGGACGGTTCGCACACTGGCGCACCCGACCCATCAAGGCGAAGCTGACAAGGAGGCTAAGAAGCAGAGTCGAGTCGCGCTTTCGCCGCCCTCCCGAGAAACAAGAAAGGCCCCTCTTGCAGGGCCTTTCGTCGAAGCGGATGATGGGGCTCGAACCCACGACCTTCTGCATGGCAAGGACAGTGCGCGAGATGACACGAGCTGACAGGAGCCGACAGATTGGCTCCAGCGCTTGGACTCTTGCCGGCTCCTCGTGACAGGAACTGCCAGGAACCGACAGCCAAAGCTAGCCACGAAGCTAGCCGCGAATGACATCAGCAGACCAAGCGTCGAGATTCCCTTGCGTTTCGGTCGAGCGGCGTCATGCTCAGTAGTCATGACTCAAGCCAAGGTGCTAGTGCTGACCATCCTCTGCACGCTCTTCCTAGCGTCAAGCGCGAGCGGTGGGCCATCAGAGGGCGGAGCAACAACGTGTGCGTACACCACGGCTGCAAAGAGGATTGGGTGCGTTCCCGGCGCGTATGACTGCAACAACGGCTTTGTCACCAGGAGCGGTTCGACGCTGTTCTTCCACGAGCAATACGCTCCGAAGGACATCGAGCCAGCCGAGGCAGACACCGCTGCTGAGCGTGTCCGTCCTGGCGTCTGGAGCATCGTGGATCTGTTGCCGAGTCGAGAGTTCCTCGGACGTGCTATCTCAGCGAACGCCAGGAAGGATCGATGGCGGATCACCAACGCACGCGGCCGGCTCGTTGCGACTGCTCGGGGCTTTCAGGGCCCGCAGGTCGCGATGGTGCTCCTCAGCCGAGGCGCGGACTACTTCTGCTGAGCAGCCACCCTCAGCGCCACTCAGGCTCGCAACCGACGCAACCCCGGCACGCTTCCGCTCCATCGTCGCCCCGATCGCCGCCCGCCTCACGAAACAGGGGAACGCGACCGGCTGCACGGGCGGGTAGCTGACCGCTCCGAGGCCGCCCGCCTCGAGCTCGCGCTCCTCGATCCGCAGATAGCTCGCAAGCTTCGGACCGAGCGCTAGACATGTCTAGACCTTCGTCAAGGGCCATCGCCCGAGCGCTGGGTTAGCCTCGCGGGCATACGGGTCTTCCAACACAGATGGCCGGGAATCCAGGGCGACGACCAACGCGGCGCTGCGGTCTCGCCCTTCCGGTGCCTCATGCGGCTAGGGGAAGCGGCCGATAGAGGGCGGCACAGTCGCCCCTCCCGGCCGGCCCCGAAGGAGATAGACAATGAGCAAGAAGTACGAGATTCATTCCGGACGCCGGATCGTGTCGACCCAATACTCGGTCAGCGCGATGCAGGCGGTGGTGGACTACGTGCGCGCGTTCGGCTGCAGTGACGACGAGATCAGGAGGCTCGGAGTCGACTCGGTCTCCTGGCGGGGTGCTCGGTTCAGCGCGGTTCTCATTCCTGCGGAGCCAGTTCCGGCGCAGTAGATGTGTGAAGTGATGCGGGGTGTCAGTTCAACCGGCTCACCCCGAGTTCCCGCTCCTCGATCCTGAGCTTCGCCGCCATCTCAGGTTCGTCGCCGCGCACGTCATCGATGAAGCGCTCGGCGTCCTCACGGCAGAACACCTCCAACTCGACGCCGAGCGGGAAGTCGGGCGAGAGGGCGTCATCGACCACGGCGTAGACGATCACTACGCGACGCTACTCAGCTCGTAGGGGGAACGCTCGCCCCTTCTGCCGGCACGGTAGTGGGGACGGTGCTCCCCCAATGACGTAGACGCGCCTGCAGTGTGGAACTTGTGTCCCGAACGGGGGATCCGACGGAGCTACTGCGATCATGGCGCTGTGGATCAGGTGCGGATCGACAAATGGCTCTGGGCAGCACGCATGTTCAAGACGCGCAGCACGGCGACCGGGGCCGTCCTTGGGGGGCGGGTACAAGTGAACGGCGAGCGTGTAAAGCCCTCGAAGGTCATTCGGACGGGGGACACGATCGAAGTGACCATCAGGACAGTCCGGCGCACGCTGGTCGTAACCCGGGTGGCCGAGCGCCGAGGCCCGGCGAGCGATGCACGCACGATGTATGAGGAGACGCCCGAGTCACTTATCGCCCGCGAACTGCATGCGGCTGAACGTCGGCTTTCCCGTCCGCTTGGAGCCGACCTCGGCACACGCCCCACAAAGCAGGCGCGCCGCCGACTCGACGCATTGCGCCGGGGACAACGGGGCAGACGCTGAGCGCCGCGTTCTAGTTCGTAGTGACCGTGGCAGGCGCCCGCTGCCTCCGGCTAATTCAGCCCGCCCGCCTCAAGCTCGCGCTCCTCGACCCGCCAGTGGAGGCTGGGAATCCAACAACCCGAGTACGCCGTAGGACCTAGGAACACAGTCTTGCCTTATCCGGGGCTCGAGAGGGAGGGTCACATGAAGAAGCCCGGCGTAGCCGCAAGTTTCGCGACGCTCTGCGCCGTCGCACTGTTCGCAGCAGGAGGCGCGACTGCGCGCCCCGAGGCGACTTCGATCAAGGTCGGAACGCTCATGACTGCCGCCGAGGAGGTTCCCGCACCGAAGGGCGAAGTCGGATCGGCCCGCGGAACGTTCACTGCCACGGTGACGCAATCCGACACCGGGGCGACCCTCAGCTGGCAGATGACGTTCGGCGGACTGACAGGACCCGCCGGCGCGGCTCACATCCACACCGGGCAAACAGGTGTCCCCGGTCCTGTCGTCGTGCCTCTCTGCGGTCCGTGTGAAAGCCCGGCAAGCGGCACGGCCAACGCCACCGCGGCGGTGCTCACGGCTCTTCAGAGCGGGGGCACGTACGTGAACGTTCATACGGCGACGAACGGGCCAGGCGAGATCCGCGGGCAGATCGGCGTAACAGCCGCTCTTGCAACGACGCTGACGTCTCGTCAGGAGGTGCCCAAGCCCAAGGGCGGCGTCAACCGTGCCAGGGGATCGTTCACCGGGACGGTCGCGAAGTCCGGGGCGGCGACACGGCTCAGCTGGCGTCTCACATTCGGACGGCTGACCGGACGCGCTGTCGCTGCGCACATCCACCTGGGTGCGCGCGGCAAGGCTGGACCGGTCGTGCTCGCCCTGTGTGGCCCGTGCAGGAGCGGGGTGCGACGGCAGGTGGTGCTGCAGCCGTCAGTCGTTGCCGCGCTCGAGGCCGGTCGTGCATACGTGAATGTGCACACGGCCGCAAACCCGGCCGGCGAGATCCGCGGGCAGATCCCCCCGGTGGCGCTCACGATCTCCTAGGGGACAAGCATGACGAAGGGGAACGCGCCGGAGCTGCGGCCGGCGCGTTCTCGAGGGCGCGCCGTACGGGGTAGAGCGTGGTCATTGACGGTGGACAGCTGCTTCGAATGAGGTGCAGTGGATGGTCAACGCTCGCAATCTCGGTCTGTAGCGCACTCGCTCTGGCCGCAACCGCATCCGCCCACGTCTTCCCGACCCCGCAGTTCATCGCAAGCCAAAGCAGCGCGTCCCTCATCCTCGATGTCCCGAACGAGAGGAACGAGCCGATGACCGGCTTCGTCGTCACTGCGCCGGCCGGCGTCGAGTTCGAGCGCGCCCATCCTGTGGAGGGCTGGAGCGAGGAGTCCGACGGCTCGAGCGCGCGCTGGACCGGCGGGCGTATCCCGGCGCTCACGACGATGACGAAGTTTGGGGTCACGCTAAAGGCGGCGACAGAGCCCGGCGGGGTTGTGCTGGAGACGGAGCTTCTCTACGACAGCGGCGCGGTCGTCCGCTGGCCCGTGCCGATCACGGTGACACCCGCCGAACAAAGTCCTTCGCAGAACCCGGGCCTCGCTGCGATCGTCGGCGGAGTGGGACTCCTGGTCGTAGTTGGGGTGATCCTGCTTACTCGGCGGTCGAGGAAACACTAGTTCAGCCGCGCACCTCCTCGATGAAGCGCTCGGCGTCCTCGCGGCGAATGAACGTCTACGATCGCGTCCCCCAGTGGGTGGTCACGGCTCGAGCGGATGTCGATGGTCGCGTATACGAGCACCGTGGAAGATGACGATGCGCCCCGGAGTGTCAAGATGGCTTGTCGGGCCACGGCCCGCCCGTCCAGTGTTAGGGGATCTTGCCTGACGCTTCCGCGTGGAGGGCGGAGCCCCGGAAACCTCGCGGCCGGTCGACGCGATAGCGGCTCAAGACTTACTCGCACGCACGCACGCGGATAGGAAGGTGCATGCAGCTAGCTAGACGCGAAAACGCGCCACACCGACCGCGCATTGTGGGCGGACTCGCGCCGAGGAACGCGACCCCCCATCCTTGCGGTAGCAGTCGAGTTTCCCGCGCCTCTGCACCAGGTGCACACCGGATGGGCAGAACAGGCGCGCGGAAGTCTCGGAGACGCGCGAGTCGGGAGCGAAGCCGCCGTCACCGGGATCGCTCCGGGAATCGGCGTTACGGTGGCGCTGGTGCACGACTCGGCGACACGGGCGGACTAGATGGGAGCTGGCTGCGTCGGCGCGTACGGCTGGCCGGTGAAGCCCTTCGACCGCGCACACCCGATTCGCGGTGGGTTCGGCGATCCCCGGACCGTCTTCACGGGGCGACGCTCGGAAAGAACCGTGCTCGAGGGCGACGGCACCTTCTCCTTCCATCAGGGCCTGGACATCTCCGCGCCGGACGGCTCTCCCGTCTTCTCCGTCTCCTCGGGCACTGTGGTGCGGGCTCGCGGTGATCGCGTGACCGTCGATTGCGGCAACGGGCGCAAGTTCCAGTACTGGCACATCGAGCCTGCCGTGCGCGTCGGCCAGCGCGCAGTCGCCCGGCGGACGCTGCTCGGCTTCGTGCAGGAGAAGCGCGAGCACGTGCACCTGACGCACCTCGAGCGCGGCCGGGCGGTCAACCCGCTGGCTCCCGGGCGGCTGACGCCGTACGGAGACACGACGGTGCCTCGCGTGCTCGCGATCACGATCGTGGGTGGCGTCTTCGTCGCCGAGGCGATCGACATGCCTTCCCTGCCCGTCCCCGGCCGCTGGCGCGGCTTCCCGGTGACGCCCGCCCTCGTGACGTGGCGCATGGAGTCGGCGAGCGGCCGCGTCGTCGCGGGTCCACGGGTCGCACGCGACGTCCGCCGGACCGTCCTGAGGAACGATCGGTTCTGGGCCACGTTCGCGCGCGGCACGCACCAGAATTGGCCAGTCTTCGACGGCAGAAAGCAACAGGGCATGAAGGGTCGCTACCTCTTCCGACTCGCCGGGGCGCGGCGTGCAGCCGGGGACGTGATCGTCGTCACTGCGTCCGATATCGCAGGGAACCGCGGCGTGCGCCGTCTCGAGCTCGACGCTCTCTAGCCCTTGAGCGGCTGTTGAGAGTCGCTGGCCAGCCTCTCGACATGATTCTGGAGCTCTACCAATCCTAAAATTGATGTATGCAGGCTGGGGGTTTGCGCCCCGAAACACCCGCCACCCCTCTGCGGCAGCAGCCAGGTTTTCGACTGCCGCTGTCACACACACGTGCACGCGGGCGTCGCGTCTGAGAGTCCCTACGGTGAAAAGGACACAGCCCATCACCGAACCAGGAGGCCCCCCTCGTGCCGATCTTCTCCGTCTACGTCGTCGAGCTCGAAGAATCCGTCTGCCAACTGACCGTCTGCCCCTCGCGATTCTCGGGCAAGCCCCACGTCTATGTCGGGGAGACCAAGTACTCCCCCGAGAAGCGGCTCGAAGAGCACCTGGTGGGCGGATTCACATCTGCTCCCGCCGTACACAAGCACGGCATCCGACTTAAGCCTCGGCTCTATCGGAACTGGGGGCCTTACACGACACGACAAGAGTCGCTCGACGGCGAGGCGAGGCTGGCCGAGAGGCTCCGGAGGAGGGCATTCTGCGTCAGGGGCGGCCACTGACGCGGGCCGGAGCAAGTCGCTGGCAACCCGATAGCTGAAGCTTGGCTAGCCAAGCGCTAACCATCACCGCCTTCCGGCGTCGAGGGCCTTGGATAGGACAGAGAAAAACCCGCCGTTTCCAGCGGGTCTTGTGAAGCGGATGATGGGGCTCGAACCCACGACCTTCTGCATGGCAAGCAGATGCTCTACCAACTGAGCTACATCCGCGGAGCGGGCGATTATAGCCGCCACCGACGTGTTCTCCCCAAAAGCAGCGGCCCGCCGAAGCGGGCCGCTGGTGAAACCCAGTGCGCGTCTGATACGCCACAATGCTAGCGGTACGTCGCGAAGCGAGCGAGGCGCCGATACATACGGGTGCCGGACCGCGACGTCTAGCTCGACCCGCGAGGGTCGGAGGGCGCAGGTATCGAACGGATCCGGTGGCAAGCGGGACGCATCGCGTATCAGACGAGCACCGCACCTCGCGGTTTCACCCTCCGACTGCTCCGATCTTGCATTGCCACGCGCTGGAGCGCTAGATGTCCTATCAGGACACGGCGCGGTCTAGCGCTTCGTTTACGAGACTGTCGGCGAGCTCGTTGTGCTCGCGGCGCACCGATGTGTAGGTCACGCGGTGAATGCGGCGGGCGAGTCGCGAAGCGTCGAGAAAGAGCTCCTGGAGCGCGCGGTTCTTGACCTTGTACTCGCCGCGCATCTGCTTCACCAGCAGCTCGGAGTCGGAGACGACCTCGAGGTCGTCCACCCCCACCTCTGCCGCCCGCTCGAGACCCGCGACGAGCGCCGAGTACTCGGCGACATTGTTCGTCGCCACGCCGATCGCTTCGCCGCGCGCGTCGAGCACCGTTCCGTCTTCGGCCTCGAGCACGAAGCCGTAGGCGGCGGGTCCCGGGTTTCCACGCGAACCGCCGTCCGTGAAGAGCTTCGCCTTCACACGTCGACCAGTGGATACACGTCGTACGCAAGCTCCTCGTACGGATGCGCGAGCTTGAGCGCCGCGACCGCGGCCTCGAGTCTCTCTTCGGGAACGACCGTCTCGACCCGAAGCTCTGCGACGTGCTCCTCGCTTCCCCGCTCCCCGATGACAGGGGCCGTTCCCTCCCCGCCAAGGAATGTGCCCGTTCCCGCCGTGTACCACGAGCAGCGCTCGTACTCACCGATCCGCCCGCCTCCCGCGTCGAAGACCGCCGACCGCGTGGAGTCGAGCGCCTCCGCGGGAACGAACCAGACGAGTTTCACTCGACTCAGATCTCTTCCTCGGGCGCCGCTTCCCGCTCGGCCGAGTCTCCGGTATTCGGCGTTCCGGTCGGCTCGATGAGCAGGATGTGGGCTTCGGGATCAGCGCGCGGGCAGTGCTCGACTCCGCGCGGAACGACGAACAGCTCCCCCGGTCCGAGCTCGATCTCGCGGTCGCGCAGCTGGATCGTGAGGCGGCCGTCGAGCACCAGGAAGAAGTCGTCCGTGTCCGGATGCGAGTGCCAGACGAACTCGCCTCGAGTCTTCGCGACCATGACCTTGTCGTCGTTGTAGCGCGCGACGATCTTGGGCTGAAACGCCTCGTCGACGAGCGCGAGCTTCTCGGCGAGATTGACCTTCTCGGTCACGCGTTGTCGATCTGCGCGCGCTGCAGCGTTCCCGAGTAGTCGACGTAGACCGACTTCCACTCGGTGTAGACGTCGAGCGCGGCCTGGCCCGCCTCGCGGTGGCCGTTGCCGGTGTCCTTCGTGCCGCCGAACGGGAGATGCACCTCGGCGCCGATCGTGCCCGCGTTGATGTACGTGATCCCGGCCTCCAGATCGCGCATCGCGCGGAACGCACGGTTGACGTCCTGCGTGAAGATCGAGGACGAGAGACCGAATTGGACGCCGTTGGACACGCGGATCGCCTCGTCCGCGTCCTTGACCGGGATGAGCGCGGTCGTCGGGCCGAAGATCTCCTCCTGCGCGACCCGCATCCCGGGCTCGACGTCGCCGAAGATCGTCGGCCGGTAGTAGAAGCCCTTGGCGAGGTCGCCCTCGCTCGCGATTTCGCCGCCCGTGAGGAGCTTCGCGCCCTCGCCGACCCCGATCTCGGTATACGAGTGGATCTTGTCGAGCGCGCTCTGATTGATGACCGGCCCCACGTCCGTCTCGTCCTCCCAGCCCGGGCCGAGCGTGAGCTTCTCGACCGCAGACACCAGCCGGCTCGAAAGCTCGCCGACCACCTTCTCGTGGACGATGACCCGGCTCGCAGCGGTGCAGCGCTGACCGGAGGTGCCGAACGCCGACCAGACGATCCCGTCCACGGCCAGGTCGAGGTCGGCGTCGTCGAGGACGATGATCGCGTTCTTGCCCCCGAGCTCGAGGTGGATCCGCTTGAGGTTCTCCGCGCCGTTTTGCATGACGGTCACGCCCGTGTCGCGCGAGCCCGTGAGCGTGATCACCGGCACATCGGGATGGCGTACCAGCCGATCGCCGACGGCGCCCCCACCGCCGTGCACGATGTTGACGACGCCCTTGGGGACTCCGGCCTCGTCCAGCAGCTCGACGAAGCGCTGCCCGAGCGCGGGCGTGTCAGTCGCAGGCTTGAAGACGACGGTGTTCCCCGCGACGAGCGCCGGCGCGATCTTCCAGGACGGGATCGCGATCGGGAAGTTCCAGGGGGTGATCGCGCCGACGACCCCGATCGGCATGCGCACCGACATGTTGAACTTGTCGCGGAGCTCGGACGGCGTGGTCTGGCCGAACAGACGCCGACCCTCGCCGCCCATGTAGTAGCTCATGTCGATCGCTTCCTGGACGTCGCCGCCGGCCTCGGGCGCGACCTTTCCCATCTCGTGGGTCATGAGGTCGGTCACCTCGTCCTTGCGCTCGGCGAGGAGCTGCGCGAAGCGGAAGAGGATCTCGCCACGCTTGGGAGCAGGGACGAGCCGCCACTCCTCGTACGCGTCCTTCGCGGCGGAGACCGCGCGGTCGACGTCGTCCGCGCCGGACTTCGGGAAGACCCCGATCAGCTCGCCGTCGGCCGGGCTCGTCGACTCGAAGGTCTCACCGGATGCGGCATCCAACCATTCGCCGCCGATGAAGTTCTGTGACTGCCTGAGTGTCGTCGCCATGCGCCGATTCTAGGCGTGCCGGGCGTGCCCCGGCTCACGGCTACCGCGCGACGCTCGGAACGACGCGCCCGCTGTCGTCGAGGTGGCCGTTCCAGTCCGTGAAAGCCGTCTCGATCTCGGAGATGTCGGCGCCACGATCCGCGAGGCGGATCGGCTGGCCGGCCTCTGGCATCACCCGGTACTGGTACCAGGTGATCTCCCAGGCGAACGTGAGGACGAGCTCGCTGTTGACCCCGGAGAGCGGCACGATCGACACCAACGGGTCGCCGAGCGCCCGCGCCACGCCTTCGATCGTGCGCCGGAAGAGGCTGGCGTTGAAGAGGTCCGCCGCCTCGACGAGGGCGGCCTCCGAGTCGGACAGCCGGCGCAGCAAGGGCTCGGAGACGACCGGCTCCGCATCCTTGGCCTGGACGCCGAGAAGCTGTGCCCAGCGTGGCCGCTTTCTGCGCGAGTGCGGCGCTATCGCACGCGACATGGGGCCGCCCTCGCGAACCCAGCCGTAGTCGAGCGCGGCTTCGTGGCAGAGCGGGCAGACGTCGACGAACTCGACGCCGTCCGGCGAGAACCTGACCGTGTACTCACCCTGCAGCAACGTCCGCTCGCAGACGGCGCAGGCGCGGATCACCGTCGATTTGGTCACGCGCATGGCGCGGACCCTAGCATCGTGCCCGGGAAATCCACAGCTCGGGCGAAAGGCGCACCCCTGAGACCGAGGCCAGGCTGAAGCCTGGCCCTCTCAGATCAGATTGGGGTCAGGCTTCAGCCTGACCCCGGTTTTCGGTTGCTCAATGCGTCGCCGCCGACTCGCGCTCGCGCTTCGTCTCCTCGATCACCTTCTGCGCCACATGCGCGGGCACCTCCTCGTAACGGAGGAAGTGCATCGAGTAGTCGCCGCGGCCGCCGGTCATCGAGGTGAGCGACTGCGCGTAGGTCAGAAGCTCGGCCATCGGAACCTCGGCGCGAATGGCCGTCATCCCACCCAGCGGCTCCATCCCCTGCAGCCGGCCACGCCTGGAGTTGAGGTCGCCGTTCACTGCGCCGACCGCGTCGTCCGGCACCGACACCTCGAGCTCCATGATCGGCTCGAGGAGCACCGGATCGGCGTTCATGTACGCGTCCTTCCATGCCATCGAGCCCGCGATCTTGAAGGCCATCTCGGAGGAGTCGACGGTGTGGTACGAGCCGTCCACGAGCTGGACACGCACACCCTGAACGGGCGCGCCGGCGAGCTCCCCGTGGTGCATCGCCTCCTGGATCCCCTTGTTCACGGCCGGGCGATAGCTCTGCGGGATGACGCCACCCACGATCTTGTCGACGAACTCGTACTCGCCCTCGTCGAACGGCGAGACGACGATGTGGCAGTCGCCGAACTGGCCCCGGCCGCCGGTCTGCTTCTTGTAGCGGCCGTGGGCACGCGCCTCGCGGCGGATCGTCTCCCGGTACGGAACGCGCGGCGGGTGCAGCTCGATGTCGACGCCGAAACGCCGCTTGGCGCGCTCCAGCGCGACCTCCACGTGCATCTGACTCATGCCGGAGAGGATCTCCTCGCCCGTCTGCTGGTCGCGCCGGAGATGCAGCGTCTGATCCTCCTCGGCCAGCCGACGAATCGACGTCGCGACCTTCTCCTCGTCGCCCTTCGCCTTCGGCGTGATCGCGAAGCTCATGACGGGCTCCGGGTAGCCGAAGTTCGGGACCTCGATCGCGACCTCCTTGTCCACGAGCAGGTCGCCCGTCTGCGCGTCCTTGAGCTTGGCCACGCCCCCGATGTCGCCCTCCACGTACTCGAGCGCAGGCTTGTGCTCCTTCCCCTGCAGCTCGAGGAGCGACCCCAGCCGCTCCTTTCCCTTGCCACGCAGGTTGACGAGCGTCGTCTCGCCGCTCACCCGCCCTTTCAGCACGCGGAACAGATTGATGCGACCCGCGAACGGGTCGGCGACGGTCTTGAAGACGAAGATCGCCGCGGATGCACCGCCGATGTCGATCGGGGAGCCTTTCTTCGCCGGAGACGGAACGCCCTCGACGAGGAGATCGAGGACGGCATGCGTGCCGAGGTTCTTCGTCGCGACACCGCAGGCGACGGGAAACACCTCGCCTTTCGTGACGGCGGCTTTCAGGGCCGACGCAACCTCGTGCGCGTCGAGCTCCTGTCCCTCGAGGTAGCGCTCCATCAGTCCCTCGTCCGTCTCGACGACCGCGTCCAACAGCTTCTCGCGATACTCGGCAGCGACCTCGGCCATATCTTCGGGGATCGGCCCGGGCTCGCCCTCCTTCGCTCCCTCCGGGCTCGCGTACGCGCACATGTGCAAGACGTCGACGATCCCGGTCAGCTCGTGCTCGGTGCCGATCGGAATGTGCACGGCGACGCACTGCGGGGAGAGTTGCGAGCGGAGCTGCTCGAGGGTGCGGAAGAAATCGGCGCGCTCGCGGTCGAGCATGTTCACGAAGACGACGCGCGCAAGTGAGAGCTCGTCCCCGAGTCGCCACGCTCGCGATGTTCCGACCTCGACGCCCATCACGCCGGAAACGGTCAGGAGCATCCCCTCGACGACCCGCGCAGCCGTCCGCAGCTCCCCCTGGAAGCTCGGGTCGCCGGGAATGTCGATCAGGTTGAGCTTCCGCTCCTGCCAGGTCGCATGGGTGAGCGACAACGCGATCGAGAGCTGCCGCTTGTGCTCGTCCTCGTCTGCATCCGAGATCGTCGTTCCTGCCTCGACCGTCCCGAGCCGGTTGATCGCGCCGGACTGGAAGAGGAGAGCCTCGACGAGCGACGTCTTCCCCGTCCCACGGTGGCCGACGACGGCGACGTTGCGGATCCTGGCGGTCTCGGGCATGGGCTCTTGCTCCTCCTCGGGCTCGATTTCCGGCCTCGAAGCTTAGAGAACAAGAAGACGACTAGTAGTTGTCGCGGGTCCTGCTGCCGCTGATTTCGCTACAGCGCTCGAGGGTCAGCGAGACCAGATTCTGGGGCGCCTCGTAGCTGGTCTCGAAGCCGGCGGCGTATTCGTCCTCGAGCCCGAGCACCAATTCCCTTCCCATCGGCAGGGTTCCCAGGACGAGCCCCTCGACGCCTTGGAACGCGACTCGGTCCCACTCCTTGTACGTCACGACCAGCATGTGATCGTCGGCGGCGTCGACACCGTCGTCTTGCGCGCCGACACCCCATACGCCACGAGTTCTTGCTACGGCGAGCGCTCCCAGCCCACAGCGCCCCGCGACGGCCAGGACGAGATCGGCGCCTCGGTCGATGTGCCGGTTCGCGATCCGCTCGCAGGCGCCCGGATTCTCGAAGGAGCGGGAGTATGCGACGCGCACCTCGGCGCGGCTGTTCGCCCTGCGCAGGCCACGCCGGAACCCCGCTATCAGGCGCTTGGTGCGCACCGAGGTCGCCCCGGCTACGACCGACACGACGTCGACCTTGGGCTTCGACCCGTTCTCCAGACCAAAGTGATCGCCGACGACGAGCTCGTTCCTCGTCGGGATGATCCCGCTCAAGTAGCCCGCGAGGTACGTCGTGTCTTCATCCGCGAACCGCAACGCCGTGACGTTCGGCTTCTTCTCGAGCGAGAGCGCGCGGAGCGAGGCGTCGACGAAGACGAAGCGCGTCTCCGGGTACTTCGGAGCGGCAGCAGCGAGCGCCCGCGCCGTCGGCCCCTCCCCGAGCACGACGACGAGACCCATGCCGCCCCGTTCGACCCGTTGGACGGCGCGTGTAGCACTCGCGACGGGGTCGCCGTCATCCACGAACAGTGTCTGCGCATCGAGCTCGTGGAGCTGCGCCGCACGTGAGACGCCGCGCGAGACATTTCTCGCCGGGCCGCTCATGGTCTCCTCCGATCCCGGGAGAACGAGGGCCAGCCGATTTGCAGCAGGTGGTGGACGATCGGTCGACGCCGCTCCGCCGCTCGCGGTGAGCGTTACGGCGAGCGCCGAGACGATTCCCGCGATCGCGAGCACCGGGACGCGCCTGCCGCGCTCAGTCATCCCGGGTTGCTTTGCTCCTATCGTCGGTGACACGGGATTGCGGAGCTCTGGCTCCTGGCGGACTATCTGACCAGAAAGTTGCTGGAGCTCCACGCTGGGCTGAAGACCGAGGTCGGAGTCGAGCCTCCAGCGCGTCTGCTCGTAGATCTCGAGCGCCTCCGCATGGCGCCCGGAGCGATACAGCGCGAGCATGAGCTGCGCGACGAAGCGCTCCCGGTACGGATTCTGGGCGACGAGCTTCTGCAGCTCTCCGATCGCCTGCTCGTGGCGGCCGAGCGCAAGCTCGGCGTCGAAGCGGAGCTCGTACGTGCGGAGCCGGAGCTCCTCGAGCCGGTCGGCCTCGGCTCGCCCCGTCGACGCCAGCGCCACGTCGGCGAGTGCCGGCCCGCGCCACATCGCGAGCGCAGCGCTCGTCAGGTCGACGACCTCGACGTGGTCGTCCACAGCCGCGGCCAGGGAGGCGCGTTCCTGCAGCTCGACGAAGCCGCGGGCATCCAAGGTCGCGGCATCACCGAGCTCGAGCGCGTAGCCGGCGCCACGACGCACGAGCCGGGGGCCGTGCCCGTTGAAGAGTTGCCTGAGCCGCGAGACGTACGACTCGAGAGAGTGCGCCGCGGACGGCGGCGGCTCGTCCCCCCAGACCTCGTCCACGAGACGCTCGACCGAGACGACCTCGCCAGCGCGCAGGAGCAACACCGCCAGCACTGCACGCTGCTTGGCGCCTCCGATCGCGAGCGCCTCCCCCGCGACGTGCACCTCGAGCGGCCCGAGCACCTGGAAGCTCACGACGCCGTTCGTCACGGTAGTAGCAAAGCACCTTCCAGACAGAAGTGGAAGGCCTTTCGAGCGTCCTGCAAGCGGGCTGCAAGCCGGGTCGAGTCGGAGTCGAGGCTCCTGCAGGCCGCCCCTTCGACCCTGGGGCGCGATCAATCGAAGGGAGAACGAGATGCTCAGCAAGAAACGTGTGCTCGGCGGCGCGTTCGTCGTCGTTCTCGTCCTGACTCTCGCGGGGTCGGCGTTGGCCTGGTCGGCCGCGCAGAAGCTCGACGAGATGGCAGGCAACAGCGCGGAGGTCAACACGCCGTCGCTGGACGGGTGCCCGATCCAGTCTCCCGACGGGCTCAGCCTGTACATCGCGTCCAATCGCCCGGGCGGCAAGGGCGGTCTCGACATCTGGCGGGCGACCCGTTCGAGTGCGTCCGGCACGTGGGGCGCGCCGACGAACCTGGGCGAGCCCGTGAACTCCGCGGCGGACGACTTCTGCCCCACGCCGGTGGGCAAGAAGGGCCTCTTCTTCGTCAGCCGCGAAGCGCTTCCCGGCGCCTGCGGCCAGGGAGACATCTACTTCACGCACGAGCAGGGTAAC
Source organism: uncultured Actinomycetes bacterium (assembly GCA_963850485.1). Classification (GTDB taxonomy): domain Bacteria; phylum Actinomycetota; class Thermoleophilia; order Gaiellales; family Gaiellaceae; genus GMQP-bins7. The sequence goes on from CAWKLR010000009.1 coordinate 60,003, forward strand.
GGTGCCTGGAGGGAGCCGGCGCGGCTCCTGTGCGCGCCTGCAGGGCCCAACTCAGAGCTCGACGAGCAGGGCCCGTCCTACGTCGACGGCTCCGGCAAGGTGCGCGGCAAGAAGCACCTCTACTTCTCGCGCAGCTCGGCCTCCCCGCTTGTGCTCGGCGAGATCTTCGTCTCGACGAGAGAGTCGAGCTCGCGCTTCGGTCCGGCAACGGCCGTCGCCGAGCTGAACGACGCTACAGCGAACGACATCCAGCCGAACGTACGGGCAGACGGGCTCGAGGTCGTCATCTCCTCGAACCGCGCCGGTGGGCTCGGCGCTCAGGACGTCTGGATCGCGACGCGGCAGCGCGCGTCCGATCCATTCTCGGCTCCCGTCAACATCGGCACGGTGGTGAACACGGCTGCCGCCGAGTCGAGGCCGTCGTTCTCGCGTGACGGCAGCCAGCTTCTCTTCGGGCGCGCGCCCGGGCCTGAGGGATCGAGCGACATCTATGTCTCGACGCGGTAGCGCGTCGTCACACATCGACAAGGGAGGAAGACGATGACCAAAAGTGCGAAGACAGCCATCGCGGTCGGCGCAGGATTCTTGATTCTCGTCGGCGGGGCGCTCGCCACGGCCCCGGGCGGCATTCTCATGGCCCCGGTGCACGCACGCGGCACGCTGGAAGACAGTCAGATCGTGAACTCCAAGTCAGGCGTCCACCTGAAGACAAAGGGCTCCGCGGACGTCGTCACGCAGCAGATCGTCATCGCGGGCGGCGGGCACACGGGTTGGCACAGCCATCCCGGACCGGTGCTCGTGACCATCAAGCGTGGAGCTCTCCGCATCATCTACGCGGGCGACGAGAGGTGTCAGGGCACGGTGTACTCCGCGGGGGACAGCTTCATCGACCGCGGCGACGCGACTGTGCACATCGCGCGCAACGAATCGCTCCTGAGCGAGGTCGAGCTCTGGGCGACGTACCTCGTCCCGGGTACCCCCGGCTCGGCGTTCAGGCTCGACGAGCCCGCCGCGGGCACCTGTTAGCTGTCGACAACGGCCGGCCCGCACCTGTGGGCCGGCCTACGTCTCGACGCGCGCGAGCTGTCGAGGGCGCGCGAGAGGAGGGCGAGGCAAACCTCGCCACTACTTCTCGGCAGGTTCGCGCTGCGCGCCCGAGAGGTGCGCCTTCAGACGCAGGATCGCCTTCGTATGCAGCTGTGAGACCCGGGACTCGGTGACCCCCAGCACCTCGCCTATCTCTCGTAGAGTGAGCTCCTCGTAGTAGTAGAGCGTGACCACGAGCTTCTCGCGCTCCGGCAGGCTCGAGATCGCCTCCGCCAGCGCTTCCCTGACTTCCGTCAGCTCGAGCGACGTCTCCGGGTCCGGGCCGGACTGATCCTCGATCGTGTCGATCAACGCGATCTGATCGCCGCTGCCCGAGGGTGACCAGAGCTCGTCGAGCGCCGCCACCGACGAGCGCGAGATCTCGCGCAGGCTGTCTTCGAGCTCGTCGTTCGTCACTCCGAGCTTCTTCGCGATCTCCTCGTCCGTCGGAGCTCGCATCAGCTCCTTCTCGAGCGTTGCAATCGCACGCTCGATCTGCCGGGCTCTGGTGCGAACTGAGCGCGGCACCCAGTCGAGCGAGCGGAGCTCGTCGATGATCGCGCCGCGGATGCGCGCCATCGCGAAGGTCTCGAACTTGATCTCGCGGCCGGGGTCGAATCGCTCGATCGCGCCGATCAGCCCCAGCAGCCCGTATGACACGAGATCTTGCTCGTCCACGTGAGCGGGGAGGCTGGCGCCCACGCGACCGGCGACGAACTTCACCAGTGGGGCGTAGGTCAGGATCAGGCGGTCGCGAAGGAGCTGGTCTCCCGACCTGCGGTACTCCTGCCAAAGGGTTTGCGTGTCCGCCACAGCCACGTGCAAGAGAGAATACGCCGGGGAGAGGCGGACTCCTCAAACGAGTTCGCGGTCAAGCACCTAGGCGCGTCGGAGTGCGCGCACGCTGAGACCGCCCATCCAGACGCCGAGAGCAGCCGCGGTGAGAGCGATCACCCAGGCACGACCGCCCTCGAGGGCGGAGAAGACTGCCACCCCCAGGAGCCCAGCGGCGAGCACCGCGAAGAGGAGCCCGAGCGCGCGGCGATGCACGCGGAGAGTCTAGGGGCGGTCTCGATCGACCCGAGATCACCCAGCAGCGGCGGCAGGACTCGAACCTGCAACCTACGGTTTTGGAGAAGAGCCGGGTTACGTCCGGTCGAGTCCCAGCGCGGCGTTGCGCTCTCCCTCGATCCCGTTGGATACGGCCAGATGCGCACAGTTCGGTAGAAGGTTCGGTAGAAAGTTTGCGGGCAGGCGAAGTGCGGCCGACCGGTAGTTTCTGGGCCTTCTGCGGCTTCCCGACCCTATGCGCTCCCGCGCCGGTTCCCTCCCGAGGGGGCCTAGCTCGTCCTACGAGTTCAAGGGACGGGTACCGGGCGAAAGTCTCGACCGAGCACGGTCCTCCGCGTACGAAGTCGACGTGGCTTGGAAGGACGGCTCCAGGAAGCCCAGGCTGAGAGGGACAAGAGCTCCGCCGGTCATCAAGTGCGCCCCCCAGCGAAGAAGAGGGGAGGGGTTCTCTCGCGACGGAGCTCGCGTCGGTCTTCCCGTGCCCCGCCGGACGGTTCCGGAAACGTTTCTACCGAACCGGTCGTCGTGGCGATGCTTAAAGAACGGACCGCCCTCCGCGATCGGCTCTCGTCTCGGCCGTGCGGCATCTGCTTCGACGGTCAGCCCGCCAAGCACACCTCCGCCCGTGCTCTCTCCAGAATCGCGTGCTTCTTGCGTTCGTGCCGGAGGATGAGCGCTTGGATGTCGGCAGCAGATAGCCCGTCCCCATCCCAGTAAAACCGATCGAGGTACCCCACCATTGCCTTCCCTCGGATGTCACTAGGACAAGTGCGACGAGCCCCGAGATTGCGGCGAGGCTCAGGAGCGAGGAGCGGGAGCTCGAGGCGGGGCGGGTCGCAGAACTGACCTCAGTACGCCGCTCTAGGGAGTCGGCCCCTCCTCGGAGCTCAACAGGCCGAGGAGCTCGCCGATGGGATGTTCGCGTTGCGCTGGATGGCGCATGCGCGCCCTGCGATCAATCAGGTAGCGGTTACGCCTGCCGATTCGCTCGCGCGTCACGTAACCGGCCTCGACGAGATCGTTGGTGAGGCGCTGGGCGGCACGTTCGGTGATGCCCACCGTCTCCGCGATATCGCGCATTCGTGCGTCCGGGTTGTTCTCGATGCAGAGCAGCACCTGCGCGTGATTCGTGAGGAAGTGCCAGCTGTTAGATTCAGGTCTTGACATACATGAACCATAAGTCGTATATTACGTGTCACCAGTCTAACACACTCGTCCTCGGGGGTCATGAAATGGCGGACACCTCTGGCACTTCCGCGGGAAGCGGATCCGAGCAGACTGTTGTTGTCCTGGAGCTGCCCGGCCGGCGCGAGTACGTGTGGCCTTCGCCGAGGGCCGACATGGTCAGCTGGCAGACCGGCGAGTGCGTCTCGTACATGGGAAGCCGCTGGCGAGTCGTGTCGCGGGCGAATGGATCATCAGACGTGCTCACGCTCCGACTTGCCCCCGAGGGCTGAGCTTGCGGCATTCGACTGAACGTCGAACCGCCTCACGCTCGGAGTCACGCCGCCAGTAGTCCGTATTCTTGATCTTCAGCCACCCCGCGGTGTTTTTGGGCGATAGAAGCTCGAGTGGTTCTCGCCACGACGCCCTCGAGCCCGCAGACCGCGGTAACGAGGCAGCCTGCCCAGCTACCCATCCGTCTCCAAAGGAGGGAAATCGTGGACGCCAAAGGCCACCCCGGCTCAGATGGCTTGAGCCCGGCAGCCTGCGCTTCGATGCGTTCTGGCCCCCCTTTCGGCCGTCCGACGTCGGCTTCGCCGACCGGCAACTCGTAGCGTGCGCTGCTGACAAGACCTGTGCCGCCGCATTCACTGCACGCTGGAGCGTCACCGACACACGGCAACAAGCAGACTCCCGAAAAGGCAGCCTCTGCCCAGTCCGGCCGACAACATGACAGCGGCGACGATTGCTGAACAGAGATCGCGGGTACAGCGGGTGGAGTGGCGGGGAAACTCCTTCGCGTTTATGTGCAGGATCACCATGCAGCAGCCGCAGCCGGCTTGAACCTCGCTCGGCGAATGGCGCGGGAGAACGCATCGACGCCGTTCGCCGACGAGCTCACCCACCTCGCCGACGAGATCGCGGATGACCGAGTGACGCTCGGCGCTGTTCTGCGGGCTTTCGACGTGAAGCCGAGCCGCCTGAAGATCGGACTTGCGCGAGCGGCCGAGCGAGCAGCGCGACTGAAGCTGAACGGTCGCGTACTCGGCTACTCCCCGCTCAGCAGGGTGATCGAACTCGAGACGTTGGGAGCCGGAATCCTCGCGAAGAGGGGCCTCTGGAACGCGCTCGCTAGGACGACCGACGCACAAAAAGCCGGAATGGACTTCGTCGAGCACGTTGACCGCGCAAACGCCCAACTGGCGGTCGTGGAAAAGCTCCGCGAGCGAGCCGCCGCCGCCGCATTTTCGTCCACGACGGAGTGACCTCCCTCCTTACTTGATGCTTGGCCGACTCGGGTGCTCAGCCCTAGAAAACACGGATGAGAACGTTGACCAGGACCGTCAACAGAACGGAGGCGGCGAGCGACAGCAGGAGACAGCCAGGCGAACAGCCGTAGATCCGTACTCCACTCCGCCGCTCGCCTCCTCCGAGCATTCGTTACCTCTTGGCCGGCGTCTTCTTGCGCGCGGTCGCCCGTCGCTTGCTGGTACGCGACTTGGTGGCCGGGTTTCTGCCGTCAGCCACCTCGCCGGTCGGACTCTTGGATAGTCCGGCCTTCACCCGCAGCTTCTCCGCGATCTCCGCGATCTCTTCGGGCGCGTAGTCGGGAGCGAAGACCGCCGGCTGAGAGGGCAGATCGTAGGCCGGCACTCCCTCCGGAGCCTCGTCCACGACGACGAGATCCTCGCCCGTCTCGGGATGCGGGCCATTGAAGACCGCGCTGAGCTCGAGGTAGTCCTGCGGCGAGAATCGGTAGAGGCGGAGATGGTCGCCGCGCTGGATGTGCGGCTTGCACTCAGGGATCTTCTCCGTCGGAATGCGCGGCGTCGGGAAGAGCTTCATCAGGTCCGCCCCCGTCAACCGCTCGATCGCCCGTGCGTAGGCGACCTGGTGAACCCCTCCTCGAACGAGCAGGTACCCGGTCAGCGCCCGAGCGACCGGATGCTCGACCATCTCCCAGACCTTGAGCTTGCCGTTCCGCGCACCCGTCTCCAGGAAGAAGTTATGCGTCAGGTCCTCCACGAGGTCGCCCGACGAGAAGATGTAGTCGCCGTTCCAGGGTCGCCCCTGCGAGTTCTGGGGTAGCGCTCCCTGACCACCGGCCAGGAAGTGGTGCGGATTGCCGACGCCCTTCAACGCTGCCAGCGATGCCTTCGGTGCTCGCGTCCGGCCGTTCGCCGTCGGGGTTGCTCCCGTCAGCATCGTGTTGATCGCGGCCGCCACGAGCTCTACGTGACCGAACTCCTCTGCTGCGATGTTCGCCACGAGATCGTAGAACGGCCTTGCTCCCTGGCGATTGCGGAAGTTGAAGGACTGGAACGTGTAGTTCAGGAACGTGGACATCTCTCCGAAGCGGCCACCCATGAGCTCCTGGACCGCCGCTGCTCCCGCGGGGTCAGGCTCAGAGGGGGGTGGCAACTCGGTGGCGATGCGGTCGATGCGGCGGATCATCTGTACCTCCAGGGTCGGGGAGCGCTTCGTATACCCGGCGCCTACTCCGCCAAACACCAACTTCAGAGATTCGCCAGGGAACATTCACATCAAGCCCCCGAGATGGCGTAGATGTGAAACGAGGTGGGTATCGCAGGAGGGTGAGACTTCTGGAACCGGGACGCAGCCGCCGCCATCGCTCCGGCGCCTCGTGGCTTTGGGGCCTGGCGGTCGTACTCGCGGTTCTATTCGTTGTCGCGCTTTTCGTTCGGTAGGGGCCGACGGGCGTTCGACGTGTTCGATCGTCAGACCTCTCGAGAACCTGAAAGGCCGGCAAGCCTGGGGCCGACACGCGAGGCGCGCCGACCCCAAGCTGGATACACCGCTATTTCTTCCCGGTCGAAACAGTCGTTTCGTCGCTCGAGCCGACCTTGGCCTGCAGGCTCGCCGACAGCTCTTCGCCTTCCTCGCGACCGCGTTCCTTCGCGGTTTCGAGCGCTGTTTCTCCTGCCTCCTGAACCACCTGCTTGCCGCGGTCGAGAGCCTCTCGTCCGGCCTCCGCCGCCGTGGCCTTGACATCATCGGCGACTGGTCCGATGCGCTCGTTCTCCACTCGCGTGGCGGGCACCAGAACGCCGGCGATGAAGCCAACCGCTGCCCCGCCGATCGCGAGACCGAGCGGGTTTCGTTCCGCAACGCGCTTCATGCGACCCATACTCTGCGCGACCTGCTCGCCTTCGGGCGTTACGTCACCGACCTTGTGCGTAACGCCGGTGACAGCGGATACGACAGCGTCCTTCTTCTCTCCGACCCACTCCTTTGTCCGGGTCGGAACGTCTGCCTTGTAGGCAAGCGCGTCGGCGGTCTCGCCCATCTGTTCGCGTGTTCTTGCTATCTCCGTCTTCAGCTCGTCTGATCTTTGAGCCATGCGACATCCTCCTTGACCGATTCGAGTGTCCTTTCGGGCACAGGCGTGCCCACGTCCTGGATCTTGTTACGCCCGTACAACGCGAGAGGAAGCGCTACAAGAGCCCACAGCAACGTGACGCAGAGAGCTGCTGCCCAGTTGGGCATGACCCCGTCGAGGACGAGGATTAGGAAGGCCGTGAGCGTCCCGAGAGCCAATAGGCCCGCCAGTCCGGCGGCAGCTAGAGCGGCCATGGCGAGGCCGGCCTTCTTCCCCTTGTCGGCCATTTCGACCTTCGCCAGCTCGACGTTCTCAACTAACTCGAGTTTGATGAGCTCCGCCTCTTGGTGAACCAAGGTGCTCGCCTGGTGCGTGAGATCCTTGACGAGCTGAACGGTGGAGCGCTGTCGGAAGTTGCTGGTCGGGACCGTCGCCATCTACGCACCACCGCTCGGCAGGCTCCGCTGGACGGGGCGAGAGGAATAGCTCGTGCCGTTACCCTGGGCGCCCTCGTATCGGCGATCGCCCGAGGCCCTCACGAATCGTGAGGCAACGAAGCCGGCCAGCACACCCACCCCTGCCGTCACCCACGGCCTACGCCGCGCAAAGCTCTCGAGGTCTCCGAGGATCCGATCGGCCTGTGCCGACTGCAGGTAACCACCTAGGTCATCCGCACGTCGAGCTACCTGCTCGACAACTTGTGCCGGCAGATCCTTTCCTTCGCTTCGGAGCTGATTGGCTCCGGACTGCAGCACCTGTCCAATCGACTGCACCTGCTCGCCCGCCTGCGTCGAGCGCTGGTCGAGCTGCTCGCGGATCCGAAAGTCGGCCTCTCCGCCAAGCTCACGTGCCTTCGTCGTGATTTGTTCCTGGGCGCTGGAGGCAAGCTCCTCGCCCTTCCCCTTGACTTCCGCGACCGCCCCGCCGGGGCTGCTCGTTTCTGTCGTCATCCGCCGCTCCTTCCGTCGAGTGTGAGATCGACAGGTGCCCAGCCTCGCGAAGAGACAAACCTGTCTCACTACAGGAGGACACTCGCAGGGCATCGCACGTAGCCAGTCAAACCACGCGGTTGCTTAGCAGTCCGTGTCGGCCCAAGCTAGGACGTGCGTTGCGGAAGCAGCGAGTTCGTACTGCGGAGGCGACGGTGCGTCCCTGTTCGATCCACGGCGCCCCCCGCCCTGAACGAGATCGCCGCTGTGCGGCCCTTCACTCAACGCCTATGGGAACATACGTTCTTGACTGCCCAGCCCCACGCTCACGTCCGCTTTCGTCGAGCGATCGAGCGCCGAGCGCTGTGGATGGCCGAGGACGCGGCGCGTAAGCTTCCGAACCTGCCGCTATCGGATGCGCTTCAGCTTGTGAAGCTCTACGCGGAGCGGGGGTCGCCGAAGTACGAGAAGGCGGCGATGCGCTGGCTCGAGCGGTATCTCACGGAGGACTCGCCGCGGCTCCAGCACTTCGCGGAGCTCACGGCGAGTCTGGCCAAGCGCGAGCCGCTAGACCGGTGACCGATCCCGAACTCGCGAGCTACCTGCGGAGCGCGAGCTCGAGGCGGGCGGGCTGAACTAGTTCGTCCAAGCGGACTTCCTGCGGAGTGCGACCGGTCAACCCACGAGCCGATCCAAACCAGCAAAGCGACGATGGCCGCGACGATGACGAGGAAGCCGAGATGGCCGAGTGCCACACGCGACTCGCCTTCCTCAGGTGGCGGTGCGAGTGCCGCGACCAGGAAGATGCAGACCGCGGCGATAGCTCCCCACCACCATGGCCGTCGAAGGTACGACATCCCCGCGCCGATCAAGATCGGTACCGCGATCACGGCGAGTAAACAGTCCAACCTCAGCCATCCGCGCGGGCGACGGTATCACGGGCGTCGCGAGCATCGATGATCGCCGAGCTCGAGGCGGGCGGGCTGACGGGTTTGCAGCTGATCGACCGGATCGGTAGAAAAGAGCGGTAGAAAGTGCGGCGATCGGAGTTGCCGTAAGTGGCAGTTTTCGCCTAGTTGAGCCAGCAGGGGCGGCAGGACTCGAACCTGCAACCTACGGTTTTGGAGACCGTTGCTCTGCCAATTGAGCTACGCCCCTTCGTACTTCGAGTGTAGCCCCGGCGTCGTCGGAAACGTCCAATCGCATGCGAACGGTCGTCCGTTCGTGCTCGACGTGGATCTCGACGTTTGACATGAGAGCCCGCACCAGCGTCAGACCGCGCCCCCGCTCGAAATCGCTCGGCTTCGGATCCCTCCAGCGGCCGGTGTTCGACACGACGAGAAGAAGCCTGTCACTGCCTCGAGCGCCTCGAACGGTCACGTTCCCGCTTGCGTGCTCGATCGCGTTTGCGGCGGCTTCGTGAATTGCGAGGACGACCGCGTCCCGCTTCGCATCCGACACTCCCACGTCTGCGAGCCAGGCGCCAAGCTCGTGTCGCAGACCACGCAGGCGTGCCAGGTCAGGAGGCAGAGATGCTTCGAACGGTTCCACATGGAGGGTCTTGACAGGTCTCCCGAACGCGAAACCATCGGTTTCGCACGGGTCGGCGCGCTCGCCCTGCGAAAAGTAGTCTGGCGAGGTGCTCGCGGCACTCGTGGTGAGTCCCGGCTCCGCGGCAGGGCTCGACAGGCGAGATCCTCGCGACACCCTCGACATCCCGGGCAAGGAGGCGGCCGCCGAGCAGCTCACGGCCTTGCTCGAGGAGCTCTCGTCCCTCCAGGAGCGACTCTACGCCGAGCAGCGGCGGAGCGTACTCCTGGTGCTCCAGGGCCTCGATGCCTCGGGCAAGGACGGAACCATTCGCGCGGTGTTCAAGGGGGTCAATCCGCAGGGCTGCTCGGTCACGTCGTTCAAGGCCCCGACTCCGGTCGAGCTCGCGCACGACTTCCTCTGGCGCATCCATGCGCACACCCCTGCACGCGGCATGATCGGAATCTTCAACCGCTCGCACTACGAGGACGTGGTCACCGTGGGAGTCCTGGGGCTCGCCCCCGTGGAGGTGTGGCGACAGCGGCCGAGACGGATCGTCGAGTTCGAGGAACTTCTCGCCGACGAGGGGTCGACCGTGCTGAAATGCTTTCTCCACGTGTCGGCAGAAGAGCAACGAGAGCGGTTCGCGGAAAGGCTCTCCGATCCGACGAAGCACTGGAAGCACAACCCGAAAGACGAGCAGACGAGCCGCCGGTTCGACGCTTACACCGCCGCCTACGAAGAGGCGCTGACGGCCACCTCGACGCAAGCAGCACCGTGGCATGTCATTCCCGCGGATCGCAACTGGGTTCGGAACCTCGCGGTCGCAACCGTCCTCGTGGATGCCCTGCGTCGGCTCGATCCACGTTTTCCGGAGGAGCCGCGTTAGCGGCGTAGTCGAGACGGAGGGGGGCCGCCCGATCACGGGCGGCCCCTCCCGTCAGAGATCCGAGCGCGCCGCTTAGGCCGAAGCCAGTTCCTTGGCGGACTCGTTGCTGATCCTCGTGGCGATCTTCTCGACCTCGCGCAGCGCCTCCTTCTCCTGCTGCAGGTTCTCGTCGAGCAGCTGTACGGCTTTCTCCTCGCCGAGCCCCTTGGCCATGCGCCGGAGCGCCTCGTAGGCGGCGATCTCGTAGTTCTCCGTGCGCGCTGCCGCGCCCAGGTCGACGAGGTCGACAAGAGACGTCGAGGTCTCGTCCATGAGCTTCGCGTGCTCCTTCTTCAGCCCTTCGAAGCCGAGGCAGGGCTCGGGCTTCGGCTCCTCATCGAGCGAGCGGAAGACCTGCTCGACGTTCTTCACATGCTGACGCGTCTCGGCCAGATGCTTCTCGAGGCCCTGCTTGAACTCCGCATCCTGTACCTCGCCGATCAGCTTGGGGAGCGTCTTGTCCGCGAGGTCTCGCTCGACGTACAGGATGTCTCCGAGCTCGTGAAGGAAAAGCTCCTTGGGGCTGGTGATCTCTGCCATGGTGAACTCCTTTCGGGAGTCTGGTGGGTGTGTGCGGCGGGAAGACCCGCCAGATCGGTCCCGTTACTCGGGACCGGTATCAAGCCGCGAGATGCGGCCGGATGAGCTCTGCGATCTGCCTCCCTGTCGCCCGGCCCTCCAGGCGGCCGACGACGCGACCGTCCTTGATGAGGACGAGTGAAGGGAACTCGGACACCTCGAGCTCACGCGCGAGCTCGGGATTGCGGTCGACATCGACGTCGACCACGCGTAGACGCCGCTTCTGCGTCACCTTGACCCAGGCGACGAGACTCTCCATTCGCCGCGAGGCCCCGGACTGTCGCTTGCGCAAGAACAGGAGAGTCGGTAGCGGAATTGGCTGGGCGACCGTACGAGCCGTGTGGCCCGTCTCTTCGGATGTCTGGCGGACGGTCACCTTCGAGGGGTGCCCCCACTCGCGGTTCTCGAAACGACACGGGTTCGGCGTTTCGCCAGGGCGGCCGTCGGGAACACCGGATTCGAGGAACCCGAAAACAGGAGGATCGAGATGTCCGACAAGGCGGTGTCCGACAAGACGGTGCGCGACGCGATGACGGCCTCGCCCACTGCCATCGCAGGAGACAAGACGGTGGTCGAGGCTGCCCGAACGATGACCACGGAGAACGTCGGCTCGCTCCCGGTCGTCGAGGAGCAGAAGCTCGTCGGGATGGTCACCGATCGTGACCTGGTGATCAACGTGCTCGCCAAGGACCTCGACCCACACAAGGTTCCCGTGGCCGACGTGGCGACGCACGACCCCGTTTCCGCCTCGCCGGACGAATCTCTGGACACCGCCCTCCAGCGCATGGCCGACGAGCAGGTACGCCGACTTCCGGTCGTGGAGGACGGTCGTCTGGTCGGAATCTTGGCCCAGGCCGACGTGTCCCGTACGGCTCAGCCCGAGTCGACGGGCCGGATGGTCGAGAAGATCTCCGAAAGCTGACTCCGGTCCCCACTGACGAGAAGCTCCGCGCGCGGAGCTCGGTTTCGTCCCGCAAGTCCCGGCAGGTTTCGTTCGGCTATCTCGCGAGCTGCAGCTCGAGCCACTCACGGCCGTCGCGCTGCACGCTCTCAAACGAGTCGACCAGCGGGTCGAGCACGCGAACCAGGCCCTGATCCGAACCGCTTCCCTCCGTGAGCGGGCCCAGTGAGACACGCAGTCGCTCGGCTGCCGCCTCGACCTCTACGGTGATCTCCTGTTCGGCGCCCGACTCGAGCACGCTCAGAACGGCCAGCTGGAGATCGTCCATGCGCTCGTAGGAGAGATCGAGACGACTGCCGATGCCGCCGAGGACGAGCGTGGCGACCCCCGCATAACGCGTTCGAGCGGGAATCGTGAGTGAGATCTGGTCGTTCATCCGTGACGCCTGCGCCGTGGAGGTTCGCCTAGACTCGCGCCTATGGCCAGAGCCGGAGACCTCGAAGTGCACGTCGAAGCATCGGCGAACGGAGACGCGGCGATCGTGCGAGTCCATGGAGACCTCGACATGGCCACGTGCCCGCAGCTCGAGGAAGTGCTGCAAGGCGCCGATCTCGGCAAGCGCATCGTCATCGACCTTTCAGGATGCACGTTTCTCGACTCGTCCGCCGTGAGAGCCCTCATCGAGACCGCGCGCGCTGCGGAGTCGGCGGGGGGTGACGTCGCGCTGGTCACCACCGACGAGGGAATCCTGCGGGTGCTCGAGATCGCCTCGGTGGAGATGATGCTGCCGGTGCACGACACGGTCGAGCTGGCCACGGTCACGCTCGAGACGTAGTCGCAGCGAGCGCTTCGGCGCGGCTCGGGTCCAGATCGAAGAGCTGATCCAGCATCGTGACCTCGAAAATTCTCCGAATCTCCGGCCGCGAGGTCACGACGCGCAGCTGGCCGCCCACCTCGCCGACGCGCTTCAGACCGCCGAGTAGGACTCCGAGGGCCATCGAGTCGAGGAACGTCACTCCGGAGAGGTCGATGACGAGGGCTGCGGGCGCTTCGTCTATGGCGTCCTCGATCCGCGCTCTGAGCTCGTCCGCGACGTGCATGTCGGTATCGCCGTGCACCGCCACGATGACGATTCGACTCCCGTGAACCCACTCCGTCTCGTCGATACGGAAGTCGGTCGCTGGAGGAGCCGGCTGAGAGTCGCTCATAGTCGCGTTCCGTGCATACCCATCACTCGTCACTTCTGAAACGAGCACTCGAAAATGCAGGCTCGCGGCCTCGGCGACGGTCATCACTTGACGCGGCCCGTCGTCTCAGGTGTTCTAGACGGAGTGACCTCGTTCGTTTTCGAGCTGCGTCCCGACGGCGATTCCGAGCTCGTCATCATCGCCCTCGCAGGCGAGCTCGATCTGACGAACGCAGGCGAGCTTGAGGAGCGTCTGGAGCCGGTGGTCTCGGTGCAGGGCTCACGTGTCGTCCTCGACGTGCGGCGAGTCACGTTCATCGACAGCGCGGCCCTGCACGTTCTCTTCCGCACGGCACGCGGGCTTGGGAAAGAGCGTTTCGAGCTCGTCGTCGAACCCGATTCAACGATCTCGAGAACGTTTGAGATCGTCAAAATCTCGGACGTCGCGACGATCAGCGGATCGGTCGACGACCTTCGGCCGGTCTCTCGTCCGCGTGAAGCCCGCTAACGGAGGTTTCTGTGCCCCGGCCCATGGGTACTTTCACCGGCGCCGGAGCGGATTGGCCGGCATCCAGCGAAAGGAGTGACATGGGAATCAGTCTCAGCATCCTTCTCATCGCCGCCGGTGCCGTTCTCGCGTGGGCTGTCAACGCGGAGGTCTCCGGCGTCGATATCCAACTCGTCGGCGTGATCCTGTTCATCGTCGGCATCATCGGTCTCGTCACCTCGCTCATCTTCTGGTCGAGCTGGGGTGGTTTCGGCGCACGTGAGCGGCGGTCAGAACACGACCATCGTCGAGCGTGACCGCACCGGTACTGACAGCGCATGAGCATCATCGCCTGGATAGTCCTCGGGCTCCTCGCCGGCCTGATCGCGAAGAGGATCATGCCCGGCGCCGAGCGAATCGGGCTCATCCTCACGACCGTGCTCGGCGTCATCGGGGCGATACTGGGCGGCTTTCTCGCAACGGCGCTCGGGTTCGGAGACCCGATCGACGAGTTCTTCGACATAAGCACGTGGATCGCAGCCATCGTCGGCGCGATGCTGATCCTGTTCATCTGGAACGCCATCAGCAGTCGCCGCTAGCAACGGTCCGGGGTCGCGCAGCGCCTGTCGCGCGACCCCGGACGCATTTCGAACCTGATTACCTCACCGCGTGCATCGCATCACCGTGGACAAAGGAGAGCGTGCGATCCTCGTCGAGGCGTCAGGGGAGCTCGATGCCTACGTCGCCCCTGAGTTGACCGCAGCGCTGGAGCACGCAGGTCTCGAAAGTCGAGTGATCGCGGACCTGACATCTGTGTCGTTCCTGGACTCGACGGCGCTCGGAGTGCTCGTCCGCAGCGTTCGGACGAGGGAAACGCACGGCGCGGAAACGCGCATCGTTCTGCCGCGCGGACCTGCGCGGCGGATCTTCGAGATCACCGCCCTCGACCAGGCGCTGCCGATCTCAGCGTCCGTCGAAGAGGCGTCGCGCTAGAGATCCGAGCTCTCGGAGAGATACTTGGTCATGCGCACGACGGTCCCGCGACCGCCCTCTCCGCTTTCGACCGCGAGCTCGTCGACGATCGCGCGGATGATGGCGATACCCATCCCGCCGTCCACCGGCTCCGCGACCGGCTCTGGCCCGGCCTCCAGAAGCCGCTCGATCACCGGTAGAGCGAGCCCGGCGCCGGAGTCCGCGACGATCATCTCGAGGCGATCCTCGTTGACCACGAAAGCCACCTCCACCATGCCCTCGCCGCCGTCGCTGTAGGCATGGCGTACGGCGTTGCCGCAGGCCTCCGTGACAGCGAGTCGGAGATCCGCGAGCAGCTCCGGCCCGATGGAAAGATCGCGGACGACACCGCCCAGTGCGAGCCGCGCGAGCAGGAGGTAGTCCGCCTTCGCCGGGAAGCTGAGCCGAATGACCGCTTCACTCATGGCGTGGCGCCATTTCCTCGATTCTCCCGCGCATGACGACCAGCGCGCGGCGCAGGAGCCTCGACACGTGCATCTGGGAAATTCCGACCTCGGCAGCGATCTGGGACTGCGTGAGCTCGTCGAAGAATCGGAGCTCGACGATCCGCCGCTCGCGCTCGTCGAGCGCGTCGAGACCCGCGGAGATGAGGGATCCCTCCTCGATCTCCTCGAAGCCCGTGTCCACCACCCCGAGCTTCTCGGCGAGCGTGTCGTCTCCGCCCTCCTCGAACGTCGCATTGAGCGACCGGGTCGAATATGCGTGCGCGGAGTCGAGCGCGTCGATGACCTCTTCCTCTTCGGCCCCGGTCGCCTGCGCGAGCTCCGGGATCGTTGGAGACCGCCCGAGCTCGTTCGTGAGCTCGTCGAGCACCCGCGACAGGCGAACGCTCAGTTCCTTCAAGCGGCGTGGGACGTGCATCGCCCAGGCCTTGTCGCGGAAGTGACGACGAATCTCGCCGACGATCGTCGGCACGGCGTAGCTCGAGAACTCCACGCCACGATCGACGTCGAACCGGTCGACGGCCTTGATCAGGCCGAGTGAGCCGACCTGGACGAGGTCCTCCAGAGGCTCCCCCCTGCCCGCGTAGCGGTTCGCGAGAGCGCGAACCAACGGCATGAGCTCGAGCAGAGCCTGATCGCGCGCCGCGAGATCACCTTTTCGGTGATACGCGCGGAGAAGTGCATCGACGTCGTTCCGCTCCATCAGAAGATTCGCTCGCTTCAGGCCAGGGGACAGATACCGCGGACGGTAGCTGGAGCGCGAGTTGGCCGGGAAGAGTCCTTGTCCGCCGGTCGCAAGCCGACGATCTACTCCGACGAGGACTGGCGTCAACGGCGCCGCGCGATCGCTCGCTCGAGCTCGGCCTTGGTCATCTTCGACCGGCCCCGGATGTTGCGAGTGCGTGCTTCCTCGTACAACTGGTCACGGGTACGGCCGCGAGGCCCCTTGCGCCCGCTCCGCAGACCGCCGCGCCGCCCCGACGAGATGTCTTCCTTCGAGAGCTTCGAAGGCGACCGGGCCTCGCCGCTCCGCGCGCGCTCCTTGTTCACCGTCCGCGCCGCGATCTCCTCGGCCGTGTCTTCAGACTTCCCCTGGTCGCGCAGCGACTCCTTGATGTGCTCGTACTGCCTCGCCCGTTTCGTTCCCTTCCTCACTCCACGTGGTGGCATCAAGACCTCCTCGGGCCCGTCGCTACCGCAATACCCGCAGGACCGCCTCGCAAACCGCCACGTTTGAGTCGATGCCGCCGTGGGGTACTCACAGCAATAGTCAAACCACGAAGGAGGGCACCGTGTACATAGGTGGCGGCTTGCTCGCGTTGATCATCATCATCCTGTTGCTGATCTGGATCTTCTAAGACATCTCTAGCCAGCGGGTTCGCCGGCTCCGGCGAGGGACTTTTCGAGAGTCACTCGCGTCCCTGTGCTCGCGGGGGCGATCTCGACCGTCATCGCAGCCTCCATGAGCCGGAGCCCGAACCCCCTGTTCGGCCGGTCGACCGGCTGGGCCCAGGTTCCCGTGTCCTCCACAGCGATGCGCAGCCCAGCATCGGTGAGCTCGGCCCACACCTCCAAGGAGTCCTCACGAGGGTCCACCGCGTGCTCGATCGCATTCGCGCACGCTTCCCAGACCGCCAGGACGACGTCGTGGGCGTCCGGTCCGCTGACGGGCGCGGCAGCGAGCCAGCTTCGCATCGCGTCGCGAACGACGTCGAGGGAGGTGACGTCGCTCGGCAAGCGGAGGTGGAACGGCTGCGGCGCTACCGCGAGCAGCCGGACCGCCAGGAGCGCGATGTCGTCACCTCGCTCGCCGGTACCGACCAACTGTTGCAACAGGTACTCCACGAGAGGCTCCGGCTCCCGTGGGCCGGCAAGGACGGCCGATCTGAGACGTTCGAGCCCTTCGTCGATCGACTCGCCGCGTCGCTCCACGAGGCCGTCCGTATAGAGGACGATCGTCGTCCCGACCGGGAGCTCGACGATCTCCTGCGTATATCTCGTGTCGGTCCCGGCACCCAGTGGCAGGCCTCGTCCCCCCTCCAGGAACTCGATCCTGCGATCCGGATAGAGCACCAGGGGCGGTGGGTGGCCCGCCGACGAGTACCGGCAGACCCGAGCGTCCCCGTCGATGACCACGTAGACCACCGTCGCGAACGCCGTCTCCATGATCTCCTCGGCGAGGCGATTGAGTCGCGTGAGCGTGGAGGAAGGCTTCATGCGGTCGAGCGAGAACGCGCGCAACCCGTTCCGCAGCTGCCCCATGGTCGCAGCCGCCTGCACGCCCTTCCCGACCACATCGCCCACGACGAGGCCGAGCTGGCCGTCCTGGAGCCGAATCGCATCGAACCAGTCGCCGCCGACCGCGACTCCAACCGTGCCGGGAAGGTAGCGAGCGGCGAGCTGCATGCCCTCGACCCGAGGCAGCGAGGCTGGGAGGACACTTCGCTGGAGGGTTTCCGCGATCGACTGCTCGGACTCGAAAGCGCTCGCGCGATCGAGTGCCTGGGCGGCCTGACCCGCGAGCGCTTCGACGAATCGCCGCTCCTCGGAGGACAGTGAGTATCTCTCGGCCCAGGACATGACCAGGAGGCCGTTCGCCCGACGGCCGGCAACCAACGGGACGTAGAGGAAGGACTCGTGCTCGGCGAGCTCCATGACCTCGGAAACCTCGGGAACGGCGAGTCGCACGTCCTCGAGCGACTCGTAGAAGGACGACACGCGGCGCTTCACCGCCCGGTTGCCGGGCGTCGGCTCGTCGAGCGAAACCTCCCGTCGAGAGTCGATGCTCTCGTCGGAGTACCCCACCCAGGCCAGGAGCTGCACGAGGCGGCGTTCTTCGAGAACGATTCCGAGCGCTGCTCCCGACGCGCCGAGCGCCGACACCGAACTCGTCGACGACGACCTTCGCCACGTCCGCACGCGTGAGCGCGTTGGAGAGGGCAGCCGTCATGTGCTGGAGCCGGTCGGAGCGGCGACGTAAAACGAGCTCTGCGTCGAAGAGTCGACTTCGTTCGAGGGCTTGCGCGCACTGCGAGACCACCGACTGCAGCCACCGGCGCTCGTCGTCCGAGAGCTCCCGTGGACGGCGGAAGGTGACGTGGAGGGCGCCCCGCACGCCGGCCGCCGTGCGAAGCGGGATCGACACCCATCCCTGATCTTGGAGATCGCCGACGTCGAAGCCCGCCATCTCTGCTCGTGTGAGAGCCCACACGGGCTCCCCCGCCGCTATCGCCCGGGAGAACGGCACGTTCGAGTCCAGAGCGAACGTTCCCCAGTGTCGAAGCTCGTCGTCGGAGAACCCCGAGCTCGATACGAAGTCGACCGTCACTCCCTCGGGCTGCGAGAGGACGACGAACCCCGCTTCCGCGTCGACCGCTTCGAGAACGTGGGTGAGGCACGCGTCGGTGACCTCGGTCGAGGTCGATGCCAGAGAGAGCGCCGCGGTGACCTCCTGCAACCGTCGTGTCTCGTCGGCACGCTTTGCCGCTTCGCCTTGAGCGCGCCTACGCTCGATCTGCTCGAGGGCGAAGCCTGCCTGGTCGGCGAAGCGCCGCAGGAGCACGACCGTCGACGGATCCGGCTCCGAGATCTCCTTCGTCCACGAGACGATGAGGATGAGCTCCGCTTCGCCCGTTCCGATAGCGATCGGAACCCGGAACGACGAGCGAAGCCCCAGGGCCCGTACCCGTTCGAGGCCCTCGCCTCGGGCCTCGTCCTGGACATCGGCTACGAACGACACCCGGCCGTTCTCCACTGCGTCGCGCAGAGTGGGGAAGTCGTCGAGGGAGGCTTCGAGGCCGGATGCCAAGATCTCGGGTGGGGCCGTGCACGCGAGCTCGAGACGCTGACCGCGACGACGCCAGAGGATCGCCGTGTCCGCGCCGAACGTCGCAGCAGCTTCGGCGCAGATCGCCGCCGTCGCGCTCTCGACGTTGTCCGCGAGAAAGCTCGGAGCAACCCGCAAGATTCGGTCGAGCCCAGCGCGGGATTCGCGCTCCCGCTCGTACAAACGCGCACGCTCGAGTGCCTGACCGCCGAGGCCCGCAGCCAGTACCGCGATCTCCTCCGCATCAGGACGCGCCGTTCCGCTCTCGTCGAAGAGCAGGCTCAAGGCACCCACCGGTTCCCCGGCAACCAAGAGCGGCACTGCGATCGCGCGATGCGCGTACAGGGTCAGCGCCGCTCCGTCCGGAAAGTCGCGTTCGAACGACCTGCGATCGTCGACCCGGATCGTCCTTCCTTCGCTGGCCGCCTGGGCGATCGGCGCCCGCGTGGAGAGCGGAAGACGGAACCCCGGCTCGTGCGTCGAGCCTGCAACTCGAGGATCCACGATGACGAGGTCCGGACCTTCGATCAGCCCGAGCGCGGCGCCACGAGCTCCGATCATCGAGGGGGTCCTTGCAACGAGGGCCTGCGCGACGTCGGACGGCGTGACCGCGGCCGAGAGGGTCGCGGAGAGCTCCTGCAAACGTGCCATGTCGTGGAACGACGCCTCGACCTCGGACGCGGCGGATGTCGCGCGCTCGCTCCTGAGCCGAAGCACGACGCTCACCCAGATCACGCTGAGCGCTATCGCCAACGTGACGGCCCAGCGCGTCATCTCGAGCCCTTGAACACCGTCGTCCTCGTAGAGGACGAGCAGCTCGAGGCCCCACCCCACCGCGACGGCGGTGAGTCCCGGACCGAGACCGCCGTACCAGATCGCGATCGCGACCACGCCGACGAGGAGCGCGTAGATAGGAGCTTCGTCAGGCGTGAGCGCGGCCGACAGCGGCGACTCCCAGGCCCGACCCGGCGACTGCGAAGGCGTAGCGCAGAAGCAGCCCGTTGCGTACGCCATTCGCCGCTCGCTCGTCGCCGTCATTCGAGCTTCGGTCGCACGCGATGGAGACTGAACTGTCTTCCCGGGAGACCGAGTGGTATCTTCCCGCGCACCCGAACCGGAAGGTTACGCCCATGAGCGAGTCGGCTTCCACCCTCGGCAACCCGATCTCCGGCTCGACCCGGGAGCGAATCTTGGGTGCGGCCTACGAGCTCTTCTCCCGGCACGGGACGCAAACGGTTGGCATCAACGCGGTCGTCGAGCACGCAGGGGTCGCCAAGCGAACGCTCTACCGGCACTTCGAGTCCAAGGACGAGCTGGTTGTCGAGTTTCTGCGGACTGCGCGAGGAGCGTTGGACGAAGGACTGGCTGCAGGGCGAGGTCGAGCGGCGGGCCGCGTCTCCCGACGAGCGTCTGCTCGCGATCTTCGACGTCTTCCACGACTGGTTCCAGCGAGAGGACATGGAGGGCTGCTCCTTCATCAACGTCCTGCTGGAGATCGACGACCGCACGAGCCCGGTTCGACGAGCCACGGTCGAGCACCTCGCGGCGATCCGCGAGTTCCTCGCGACGCTTGCTCGAGACGCGGGGATCGCCGACCCCGAAAGCTTCGCCCGGCGCTGGCACATCCTCATGAAGGGATCGATCGTCTCGGCGCAGGAGGGCGATCTCGAGGCAGCGAGGCGCGCCCAGGAAGTCGGGCGAGTCCTCCTCGAGCGGGAACGCGCGGGGCTGCTCGAGTAGGGCCGCCAGCGGCTAGATCCAACGGCGCTTCTTCGCGGCGCGAGCGTCACGCGCGCGAGCGCCAGCGATCAGCCGCGAGAACGACCCAGAAGAACGCATTCTCCTCGAAGATCCCGAGCTTGAAGTTCATGCCCATGATCCCGGCGATGAGTGCGCCCGGGAGAAGCAGCACGGTGCCGAGCGTGAGTACCTTCATGATCTCGTTCGTGCGCTGGCCCGTGCGCGCGACGAGCACGTCGAACGACCCGACGACGGAGTCGCGGCTGTCCCGTGCGGCCTGCACCACCTCCTCGAGACGACCCTGCAGCTCCCGGAACCGCTCTGTGTGCTTGGAGCTCGTGACCGCATCGATCTCCGGCCGCGTCAGCGCGAGAAACACCATCCGGTGCGATACGAGAGCTCGGCGTAGGGCGCCGACATCTCGGCGCAGCTCGACGAGCCGCTCCAGCTCGTCCTCCGGCTCCTCGAACTCCCCACTCATGACTCGCGTGTCGAACTCCTCGAGCTGGAGCTCGATCGCCTCGAACGCGTCGAGGTACCCGTTCAAGACCCATTCCAGGAGGTCGGCGAGGAACTCCGGGCCATCGAGGCTTCCGATGTCACCGGAACCCTCCGGCGCGCTCGCGAAAGTCATCGAGCACGTCTAGCGGCTGATCGTGCACCGTGACGACCCATCGGTCTGCCACGAGGCAGCCAACTTTCACGAGCTCGGTGACGTCGCCGTTCCGAGACGGAGCGAACGCGACGACGTGAAGGTACGACTCGCACTCGCCGAAGAACGGCCGATCGACGCCGTCCTCCAACCGCTCTCGAGTCTCGTGCCGCAGCTCGAGACTCTCGGCGAGATGCCGCAACCTCTCCGGATCGGGCGTATCCAGATCGATCCAGAGGATCGAGTTACGCCCAACGCGGCCAACCCGGCTGGGCCAATCCGCGACCTCGTCGACCTGATCTCGGGTGAACAAAAGCGCGGACATTCCAGCGCTTTTACCCGATTACGAGGATCGCAGAAACGCGTCAGGCGAGATACATCGCAACGACGACTACGGCAACGAGCACCGCAACGACGCAGGCGATCACGAAGGCAACGCTCCCCAGGGCGAAGAACGGTGTCGCTGCCGTTCGGCCGGATGCGACCTCCTGCTCCTCGGAGCGGGCATCCAACCCCTCGGCGTCGGGGGTACGTGTCGGATCGTCCACAGGAGCTGCCTACCCGGCGCCCCGTGGCGGAAAACCAGTCAATCGAAGAGTGGGGCGTACTCCTCGCGCCATTCGCGGTCGCTGACGGCTCGACGGAACACCCGCTCGAGAACCGTGCGGGGAGTCTCGCCCTCCTCGTGTGCGACGAGGCAGACGCAGGCGACGAGCAGATGACGGAGCAGCGATCCGTCGATGCGCGCAGCGCCGAGCGCCCGCTCGAACGCCCACACGCTCCGCTCGGCGTCGGACTGGGGACCGTGCCGGCGAATCGCGTCGAAGAGCCGCTCCGCATCGACAGCGTCCCAATCCATCTCCTGCGAAGTATCGAGCGGCAGCCGGATCGACTTGAGGGTTTCCCCCTCCGAGAGCGTGGGTACGGGTCGAACGAACCCATTTCAGCGACCCTATGAGGAGGTTGTCATGAACACCGACGTCTGGACGTACCGCGACACGTCGAGTCTCGGCAGCAACATCGCGAACATCGACATCACCGGCTTCGAGGTGGAGGCGCTCGACGGAGGCATCGGCAAGATCGACGAGGCCACCTACGAGACCGGCTCGAGCTACGTCGTCGTCGACACCGGTCCGTGGATCTTCGGGAAGAAGGTCATGCTTCCCGCCGGCGTCGTCAAGTCCATCGACGAGAGCGAGGAGAAGATCTTCGTCAACCGGACGAAGGACGAGATCAAGAGCTCGCCCGAGTTCGACGACTCGATGATCAGCGACGATTCGTATCGCGGCCAGCTGGGCTCGTACTACGGCCCCGGCGGTCAGGCGCATCGCGACTGGGACGACACGGTCTAGGGACCACGCTAGCGACCGTCGAAACTCGCAGTATCGACGAGGGCCCGGCTTCGGCCGGGCCCTCGTGCGTTATTCCGCTGGCAAGACCGGTCTGTCGATGTTGAGGTCGACTCCCGGCGGCGTCTCGATCGCTGCCTCGCGACGGTAGTGCAGGAGCTCACGTCCGATCGCGAGCAGCGTGCCCGCGACGGGGATGGCCATCAGCGCGCCGATCACTCCGGCCAGCTGTGCGCCGATGAGCACGGCGAGCAGGACCGCAAGGGGCGAGAGCTGCACCGTCCTCCCGTAGACGAGCGGCTGCAGTACGTGGTTCTCGAACTGCTGGTACGCGAGGAAGAACCCCACGACGATGAGGCCCCGCACCCAGTTCGTCTCGATGAGGACGACCGTGGAGACGATGATCGCTGCCAGCGTCGCTCCGGCGAGCGGTATGAGGTCGAGGATCGCCACCAGGAGCCCCAGGGCGATCGCGAAGTCGCTTCCTACCCCGAACAGCACCGCGGTGGAGGTAACGCCCGCGACGAGGCTGATCAGCAGATTCCCGGTGACATAGCCGCTGATCGTCTTGTAGATCTCGTATCCGACGCGCTCGTAGCGGATGCGCGTCTGTGGAGCCAGCAGGCCGAGCGCGCCCTGGATCGTCCGTGGACCCTCGAGCAGCATGAAGAACGTCAGGAAGATGATCGTGATCACCGCGACGACCGCGGTGATCACGCTGCGAACGAGGTCGAGCACCGGCAGGCTCAGGCCGAGAACCCCGCCGGGACCCTGCGCGTCGATCGCCTCGCGAATGCGGTCGACGATCTGGTAGTCGTCCTGAAGCCACCCGAGCGGTCCGCGTCCTCTCGTGAGATCGTCGATGAAGTCCGGGACCGCGACGACGAATTCGGACACCTGCGTGATCAGCGGGGGGATGACGAGGAAGCCGACCCCGGTCATCACGAGCAGCGCAAGTGTGAAGACGATGCCGGCAGCCACTCCGCGGCCCATCCCTCGACGCTCGAACGACTCGACAGCCGGGTTGAGCGCGCACGCGAGGATGACGGAAACGAGGATCCAGGTGAGGACCTGCCACGCGAGGTAGAGGAGAATCAGGACCAACCCGACGAGCACCGCGATCCCGAGCACCGCGAGCACGGTCGCCGGGCGGATCGTGATGACCCGCGACTCGGGCGTCACCGCGAGCTCCTGTTCCGGTGCCTCGGCGGGGCTTCCGGGCAGGATCGTCACGCGGCGGCCGAGCGGTCGGGCTCCACGATTCCGAGCTCCTCGACGAGCGTGAAGAACGCCCTGGCGAACGGCGAGCCATTCGAGCGCGCGCGGACGAAGTCCCAGTCGATCTGCTCCCGCAACGCCCGCGCCAGCTCGAGCACGGACTGAAAGTTCGGCTCCTGCTCGGAGAGCGCCAGCAGCTTGGTGACGAGGACGTCGTCGATCGAGGCGACGAGGAGAGTCTGCGCTCCGACCTCCATGCTCGTCGCGCGGCCGAAGTGCTCGTCGTCGATCGGGCCGCCGGCTGGACAGAAGATCAGATCGATCAGCGTCGCTCCGTCGTACGCCTTGAAGAGCCACTCCTCGGGCGGTCGCTCGATGCGCATACCCGTGGCCTCGACGGCCGCGAGAGCAGCTTCGGCGTCCGACTCGCGGAGGTAGAAGTCCACGTCGTGGTCGGTGGGCGGACCACCGAGTGCCCAGGCGGCGAGACCGCCTCCGAGCATGAACTCGATCTCCGCTTCGCGCAATGCAGCGGCAGCCTGTTTCATCGTCGCGATCAGCACGTGTTGGGTCTCTCTCGTCTGCGAGGACATAAGACGATCGGTCCTACCCTGTTTCGGCGTTCGCGGAACGCCCCCTGCGGGTATCACGAGTTCTGTGACGGCAACCATCCGTGTGGCTGCGGCCGGCGACATCCATGCCGGAGAGCCGCTTCGAGAACGCCTGGAGCGAGCGTTCGGAGAGATCGGGCAGGAGGTGGATCTCGTCCTGCTCGCCGGGGACCTGACCACCCATGGGCTCCCCGAGCAGGCCGAGGTGCTCGCGGACGCCTGCCGGCCGATCGAGATCCCGATCGTCGCCGTGCTCGGAAACCACGACCACCATTCGGGCCATAGCGACGAGATCAGGGCAGTTCTCGAGTCCGCGGGCGTCATCGTCCTCGAGCGAAGCCATGTCATTCTCGAGATCGGCGATGTGGAGATCGGGATCGCCGGGACGAAGGGCTTCGTCGGCGGCTTCCCCGGCGCCGAGATCGCGGACTTCGGCGAGCCGACGCTGCGTCAGGTCTACGGGGAGACGACGCTCGAGGTGGAAGCGCTCGAGCGCGGGCTCGAGGAGATCGCCGGCTGCCACAAGACCATCGTCCTCCTCCACTACGCCCCGGTTTCCGACACGCTGGTCGGAGAGCCGGAGACGATCTGGGCGTTCCTCGGCTCCGGGCGCCTGGCGGGGCCGATCGGAGCGCACCGACCCGATCTCGTCGTGCACGGGCACGCCCATCACGGAACAGCGCACGGAGCCATCGGCGAGGTGCCCGTGCACAACGTCGCCATTCAGGTGACCGGCGAGGATTTCGTCGTCTTCGCGCTCTGACTCGAGGTGACGGCGTAACCTGGCCCGCGCAACCCGAGCCGCGCACGCGTTTGTCCGAGGAGCGTCGCCGGCCGGATCGTGCGCCGGCCGGCAACGACCGCTTCGCAGCTAGCGCGGCGCGCGCGCTTCGGTGCGAGCCTCGAGGGTTCTCTCTTCCCGTACCCGCTCGCTCTGTCACCAAACCGTGCCAACGGGGTTTGGCAATGCAGCGAGGACGGGAACCGAAACATGCAGGTACGGCGGTCATGGACCGCCTGGATTGCTCCGGGGAGACGGAGCGCCAAGAGCTGCAGCGGGTGGTGGGGGACCCGCCCGCTGCGGCGATTCAGCGTTTCGTCGCTAGTTCGTAGAGCTGCAGGGGCAGCCCCTGCTTCGCCGGAAGAGCCGGCGGCACGCCGCGCACCGAGCCTTCGGCTCCGGTCGCGCGAGCATCCGCGTGCGCATGCCGAGGAAGAGCATCGTCACGGAGGCTGCGACAGCTGCGAACCAGCTCGGGTAATGGGCGCTCATTCGATACCTGAGAGTCGACCGGGAACTCGCTTGCGCAGAGCCCTCGAAATGTTGATCGTGCGCCGCAAGGGCAAGAAACCCGGGCGTCGAGCGGGAGTCGAGCTCGTGCGAGAGCCCGACTCCCGCTTCAGCGTGGGTTGGGTCAGACCGTCGCCGTCGCCGTTTCGGGCGCGCGGTCGCGCCAGCTGGTGAGGGTCAGCTCGAAGAACCCGTCCCAGTTCGCAGCCACGTCGTCCGCACAGCTCTTGTCTTCTGCGAGGTGGTCACGCGCGAGCTCGGCCGTCTGCGTGTCTCCCGCGCTGTCGGCGAGTCGGCTGAGCAGCTCGTACGCGGCGACCTGCGTCTGCGCGAGCAGGTACGCATCGCGGCCCACCTTGCCGGCCGTGTCGGTGCGAAGGACGTCGCTCACGCCTTTCATCAGCGCCAGCGCCATTCCCTCGATCCGCTTGCGGACCGGCGTTCCCCGATCGAGGTGCTCGAGCCGCTGCTTCAGACGTTCGACGTGCTGACGGCTCACTTGGCGGTTCCGCTGCAGTACCTCCTTCAGCTTCGGATCGTCGATCGTGCCGATCATCGTGTCCAGGTTGTCCACGACGCTCGACTCGAGCGCATGGGTGTCCTCCACGTAATCCGCGAGCTTGTCGCGAAGCCTGTCCTGTTCGACTTGCTGCATGAGTCCTCCTCGTTTGCGTGACGGGTTCGAGGTACCCCGGCTCCGTGGGTCGAAACCCGCCGGTCCGCAGGAACCTCATCGCGACGCGGAACGAAGCATGCGCAGCAGCGCTCGCTCTCGCCGGCTGCAGGGGGTGTTTCGGCCCAAGCGGGTGGAGTCACAAGACCGTGGATGCGTTCGAGCTGCTTTGGATCGTCGATCGCAGCTCCTCCTACCCCAGCCGGCGTCATGTGCGAACGCGGCGGAAAGGAGATGATCGCCTCAGTGAGCCTGGTTGCAGCCTCGTCGGCGGCCGTCGCGGTCCGAGAAGTCCTCGGAAACCGGTCGATTCGCAGGATCGAGATCGCTTGGACGGCGGGAACTGCGGCCGATTGGGCTCTCCTGGTCGTCCTGCTCGTCGTCGCCTACGATGCCGGAGGAACGCTCGCGGCCGGGATCCTCGGCGCCGTCCGAGTCGTACCTGCCATCATCGCCGCCCCGTTCGCGGCGACACTGGTGGAGCGGTATCGCGGTGATCGGATGCTCACCGCGATCAACCTCGTGCGGGCGGCGGGGGCTGCCGCGACCGCGTTGGTCGTCGCCACCGAGGTGCCCGTCGAGGCGACCTATGCGCTCGCGGCGGTCGTCGCCGGCGCAGGGTCGTTGGTTCGGCCGATCCAGACCGCGCTCCTCCCCGCGTTCGCGCGCACGCCACGCGAGCTGGTGGCGGCGAACGTGGCCTCGAGCACCGGCGAAGGCATCGGAACGTTCCTCGGTCCTCTCCTGGCCGGACTGCTCGTCGCCGCAACCGGCTCCACCGCGGCCAGCCTGTTCATCGCCGCTGCCTTTGCCGGGGCCGCTGCTGCGGCGACGGGCATCAGCTTCGAACGCGCGGAAGACGCCCGTGGCGGATTCGGCGCCGATCACGCGTCTCGCTTTCGACTCGCGGACGCTCCGCGGGTACTGCGGCGGTATCCGCACGCGGCCCTGCTCATCGGCAACTTCGTCGTCCAGGTCTTCGTCCGCGGGATGCTGATCACCCTCATCGTGGTCGCTTCGATCGAGCTGCTGGACATGGGCGACACCGGTGTCGGTCTCCTCAACGCGGCGATCGGCCTCGGCGGCCTGCTCGGTGCGCTCGGTGCGCTCGGACTCGGTGGCGGAAAGCACCTGGCGCAGGCGTGCATGATCGCGCTCGCCTGCTGGGGACTGCCGCTGATCCTCATCGGCGCGATTCCCGTGGCTGGCCTCGCGCTGGCAGCGCTTTTCGTCGTCGGTGTGAGCAACGCCGTGCTCGACATCACCGGCTTCACGTTGGTTCAACGGGGCGTGCGAAACGAAGATCGCGTCGTGATGTTCGCCGCCATGGAAGGGCTGTTCGGGATCGGGCTCCTCCTGGGAAGCCTCGCCGCGCCCCTGCTCGTCGCCCTCGTAGGAGTGAGAATGGGCTTCGTCGTCGCCGGCGCCATCCTTCCGCTGATCGCGCTCCTGACCTGGCGACCCGTCGTCCGCGGAGGGCGCACTGCCGCTTCCGCCGAGGAGCACCTCGCCCTTCTCCGGCGCAACCCGCTGTTCGTGCCGTTGCCGCTGACCGCACTCGACCGCCTCGCAGAGAACTTCGTGCCGAAGTCGTTCGAGCCGGGCGAGTTGGTGATGCGGAAGGGCGAGCCGGGCGACCACTACCTTCTCATCGCCGCAGGCGAGGTCGAGGTGAGCGACGACGACCGCATCCTTCGCGTCTGCAAGCCCGGTGACGGCGTCGGTGAGATCGCGCTCCTGCGCCGGGTGCCGCGGACCGCGACCGTCGTGGCTCGCACGCGTGTCGACGGCTTCGCGATCGACGCCCCGACGTTCCTCGCGGCGGTCGCCGGACCGACGGCCGGAGCCGCCGCCGAGGCCGTGGCGAGGGACCGGCTGGAGCAGTCTCGTATCGCCCGCCTCGATCGACCCACCTGAGTGCGCGAGCGCTCCTAGAGGCCGAGCTCGCTGATCTGACTCTCGATGAGCTCCCGGTCCTCCGAATCCTCTACACCCGCAAGCTCTGCGCGGGCGAGCTCGGCCCAGCGCTGCGCCTCCTCCCTCTCCCCCGCCGCGAGGTGCGCATGCGCCATCCCCTGCTGCGCGCTCGGCAGATCCCAGTCCTCGAAGCCCTCGCCCCCGGCCTCGTTGAGTGCGAGGCAGCGCTTCGCATGCCAGAGCGCGGGCTCGGCGCGGCCGAGGGTCGCGTAGACCCGAGCGCACTGCCACTCGCCGCGGGCGACGTTCGCGGGCGTGCCGATCCGGCTCCACACGTAGCAGGACACGTGCGCCGCGTGGATCATCTCGCCGATTTCCTCGGGAGTGCGCTCGGGAAGCTCGAGGAGTTCCCACACGCGGTTGAAGGTCGAGACCGCGAGCTCCCGCTGCCCGACGGCGTCCACTAGACCGCGACGGCCGGCAGGCCGGCGAGCGCCATCGCGACCTCGTCCTCCGAATACTCGTGGTCGACGAGCTTGCCGGCGCGTAGTCGATGTACGCCTGCATGTCGAAGTGGCCGTGGCCGCAGAGATTGAAGAGGATCGACTGCGAGTTGCCCTCCTCGCGGCAGCGGATCGCCTCGTCCATCGCCGCCTTCACCGCGTGATTCGCCTCCGGCGCCGGGAGGATCCCCTCCACGCGCGCGAACTCGACTCCCGCCGCGAAGACCTCGGTCTGGGTGTACGCGCGCGCCTCGATCAATCCCAGCTCCTTGAGATGGCTCACCAGAGGCGCCATGCCGTGATAGCGGAGCCCGCCGGAGTGGAACGGCGGCGGCACGAACGTCGAACCGAGCGTGTGCATCTTCACGAGCGGCGTCAGGTGCCCCGTGTCCCCGAAGTCGAACGCATAGAGACCCTTCGTCAGGCTCGGGCACGCGGTCGGCTCCACGGCGATGACACGAATCCGGCTGTCTTCTCGAAGCGCGCGCCCGATGAACGGGAAGGAGAGCCCCGAGAAGTTCGACCCCCCTCCCGTGCAGCCGATCACGACGTCCGGATAGTCCTCGGCGAGCTCCATCTGGGCGCTCGCCTCCTCTCCGATGACGGTCTGGTGCATGAGGACGTGGTTCAGGACCGAGCCGAGGGAGTACTTCGTGTCCTCGCGCGTCGCCGCGGCCTCGACCGCCTCGGAGATCGCCATGCCGAGGCTGCCCGTCGAGTCGGGGTCTTCAGCGAGGATCGTGCGTCCCGCGTTCGTCTCGTTGGAGGGACTCGCCACCACACGCGCGCCGTACGTCTCGATCAGCCCGCGCCGGTACGGCTTCTGGTCGTACGAGACCCTGACCATGTAGATCTCGACCTCGAGGCCGAAGACAGCACCCGCGAATGCAAGTGCCGAGCCCCACTGGCCGGCCCCGGTCTCGGTCGTCAGGCGCGAGATGCCCTCCTGCTTCGAGTAGAACGCCTGCGGCACTGCGGTGTTCGGCTTGTGCGACCCCGCGGGCGAGACGCCCTCGTACTTGTAGTAGATGCGCGCCGGGGTCTCGAGCGCCTTTTCCAGTCGGCGCGCGCGATAGAGAGGCGTCGGGCGCCACTGGCGATACACCGCTCGCACCTCTTCCGGGATCGTGAGGAAGCGGTCGGTCGCGACCTCCTGCTTGATGATCTCCAGCGGGAAGAGCGGCGCGAGGTCGTCGGGCCCGACCGGCTGTCCGGTGCCAGGATGGAGCACCGGCGGAGGCGGCTCCGGGAGGTCGGCGGCGAGGTTGTACCAGGCCTCCGGCAGGCGGGTCTCGTCGAGGACGTACTTCACCGTGTCGCTCATGCTCTCCCTCTCGTCGGCGGCGGTTGCGGGAAGTGTCGCGGACGCCGCCGAAGGGGGCAAGCGGTAGGCTCAGCCGCCGATGGCGGTGCTCTCGACGCAGGTGGATCGCGCGGCCGACTCGTTTCGCGCGCGTCGGGAGCGGATGGAGGCGCTCGTCTCGGAGGTCCGCGAGCGAACTGCGCTCGTCGCCCAGGGCGGCGGGGAGAAGGCGGTCGAGCGCCATCGCTCACGAGGGAAGCTCACGGCTCGCGAGCGGATCGATCGGCTGTCGGATTCCGGGCAGCGCCTTCCTCGAGCTGAACGCGCTCGCCGCCTGGGAGCTCTACGACGGAGACGCGCCGTCGGCGGGTATCGTCACGGGAATCGGGGTCGTCGAAGGTCGCCAGTGCGTCATCGTCGCGAACGACGCGACGGTCAAGGGCGGCTCCTACTACCCACTGACCGTGAAGAAGCATCTGCGCGCGCAGGAGGTCGCGCGCCAGAACCGGCTTGCCCTGCCTCTATCTGGTCGACTCGGGTGGCGCCTTCCTCCCGCTTCAGGCCGAGGTGTTCCCCGACCGTGAGCATTTCGGGCGCATCTTCTTCAACCAGGCGCGCATTGTCCGCGCTCGGAATTCCGCAGATCGCGTCGGTCATGGGCTCCTGCACCGCCGGGGGCGCGTACGTGCCGGCGATGTCGGACGAGACCGTGATCGTCCGCGGAACCGGGACGATCTTCATCGGCGGCCCGCCACTCGTGAAGGCAGCGACAGGACAGGACGTGACCGCGGAGGAGCTCGGCGGCGCCGACGTCCACACCCGTCGCTCGGGAGTCGCAGACCACTACGCGACCTCGGACGAGCACGCGCTCGCGATCTGCCGTCAGATCGTCCGTCATCTCGATCCCCCGCTCTCAAGCCCGTGGGAGCTCGCGACCCCGGAGCCACCTGCGATCGACCCGGCGGACCTGTACGGGCTAGTGCCCGAGGACTTCCGCCACGAGCTCGACGTGCGCGAGGTGATCGCCCGCGTCGTCGACGGATCCCGCTTCCACGAGTTCAAGGAGCTGTACGGCGCGACACTCGTCTGCGGCTTCGCGCGGATCGAAGGGTTCCCGGTCGCAATCCTTGCCAACCAGGGTGTGCTCTTCGCGGAGTCCTCGCAGAAGGGAGCGCACTTCATCGAGCTCGCCTGCAAGCGCAGAATCCCGCTCGTCTTCCTGCAGAACATCACCGGCTTCATGGTCGGCAAGGAGTACGAGGAGGGCGGGATCGCGCGTGATGGGGCGAAGCTCGTCATGGCGGTGGCGTGCGCGGACGTCCCGAAGTTCACCGTGGTGGTCGGAGGCTCCTTCGGAGCCGGCAACTACGCGATGTGCGGCCGCGCGTACGAGCCACGCCAGCTCTGGATGTGGCCGAACGCACGCATATCCGTGATGGGGGGCGAGCAGGCGGCGACGGTGCTCTCCATGGTCGGCGACACCGATCCGGACGAGATCCGCTCCACTTACGAGGCCGAGGGAAACCCTTACTACTCGACCGCCCGGCTATGGGACGATGGGATCATCGACCCACTCGACACGCGTCGGGTACTCGCACTCGGGCTTGCGGCCGCCGCGAATGCACCGGTGCCGGAGACGACCTTCGGCATCTTCCGCATGTAGTCAGCCAACCCGAAGGAGGAAACGGTGATTCGATTGACACATCGACCGTCGCCGGCCCTGGTCGTGGCCTGCCTCGCGCTGCTCCTGGCGCTCGGAGGAACGAGCGTGGCCGCGGTGTCGCAGCTCGTCCCGCGCAACAGCGTCGGGACGGCCCAGCTGAGAGACAACGCGGTCGCAACCGTGAAGGTCCGGAACAACGCCATCACGAGCCCCAAGGTGCGAAACCGCTCGCTGCTTGCAGTGGACTTCGCGGTGGGGCAGATTCCGGCTGGGCCGGCCGGGGCCGGCGGGCACTCCCGGCGCACCTGGAGCGGCGGGACCCGCAGGTCCGTTCCCGGACGCGCTGCCTTCCGGACGAACGATCCGTGGCGCCTACAACATGGGCGGCACCGCGGCGGGAGCAGCTGGGCTCGCGAACACGAGCGTGTCGTTCGTCTACGCGCTCGCGGCGGCACCGGCGATCTTCTTCGTCCGCCAGGGGACAGCGGCACCAACTCAGTGCCCCGGTAACGCGACCTTCCCGCAGGCGACCGCCGGCAATCTCTGCGTGTACGAGACCGAACGCCTGAACACGGCCGGTGGCTCGGTGAACGAGGTCAATCGCTCCGGAGCGACCATTTTCATCAACTCCACCGCCGCCGGTGGTTTCTACAGCTTCGGAACCTGGGCGGTCACCGGCGCCTGACGGGCGTCGAGTCCCCATGCTCGCTCGAATCCTGATCTGGAGCCTCTTCGACTCGAAGACGACGATCGAGGAGCTTCGCGACTCGCTCGCCGAGCTCGAGCCTCCGAGCGCGTGGCTCTGGAACGAGGCGGGTGAGCGGTTCGGCCTCGTCGTCTTTGGCGACGAGCTGCCCGAGGCGGTCACGCAAGCGCGTCAGCTGATTGGCAGCGAGCCCGAAATCGCAGACGAGTTCGACGTCCTGGACCTATGAGAACCCGAAGCCCGGGGTCAGGCTGAAGCCTGACCCCGGGGTGGCGCAGTGCTGCCGATCTGGGATCAGGCTTCAGCCTGACCCCGTCGTTGGCTCGTCAACGTCTCGTGCCAGGAGTCCAGCTCGTCGCGCTCCTCGTTCGTGAGCCCGCGAAGCGGCGCCCGGACGTCCTCACCGACCGGGACGCCCTGGAGCGCCGAGCAGGCGCTTGAGCGCGGCCTGACGGGGAAAGCGCTCGACGAATCGGCGCAGCTCGGCCAGCCGCGCAGCTCCCTCCGAGCTCGGGTTCCGAACGACGGCTGCGACGTCGCGAGGAAACGCAGAGGCCAGAGCAGAGACCGCACCGACTGCGCCCGCAGCGAGACCTTCGTGGATCAGGGCTTCCGGCCCGACGAAGATGTCGAGATCGGGGAGCAAATAGCGCGAGAAGCGCTCGAACGGCGTGTCCGACACCTTCAACCCGACGAGATTCGGGGCGTCGCTGCGCAGCCGTTCGAGCACGGCCGGGACGACGGCATACCCAGTCGTCGACTCGAACTCGTAGACGTAGAACGGGAGCGGCGCACACGCCGTGCGCCGCCGCGAGAAAGTGCGCGTACTGGGCGCGCTCGTCGAGTGGAAAGTACGGCGGGCCGATGACGACGACCGCGTCCGCGCCGACCTCTGCCGCGTGCGCGGCGAGCGCGACCGTCTCGACGGTCGTCTGTGCGCCGCACTGGACGGCCACCTGCAGCCGGTTCGAGGCGGCTTGGAGGAAGAGATCGGCGGCGATACGGCGCTCGCGCTCCTCGAGCAGGATCCCTTCGCCTGCGGTACCGAGCGCAAGGATGCCGTCGAGCCCGGCCTCGACGAAGAAGTCGACGAGAGGTTCGAACGCTGCGTCGTCCAGCTCGCTTCCGGAAGCTCGGAGCGGCGTGATGGACGCGGCAAGAGCCCCCGCGAGCGCCATCAGCGGTGCGGCTCGCCGGCGCGAACGCGCTCCACCGTCGCCGCGATGCGCCGCACACGCGTCCCGGGCCGTTTCGCGTCCTCGACCCATTCGACGTACTCACGGCGATGAGTGAACGACATGCCCGCGAACGCCGCCTTCGCTTCCGGAGCGGCTGCGAGCGCGGCCCGAAGATCGGCGGGCACGGCCACCGTGCGGGGCTCCGTGTCGAGCTCCATCGTGACCCGCACGCGATCCGGAGCGTCGACCCCGGTGGCCACCTTGACGCTGCGGTTGACGACGATCATCCCGACTCCGTCGTAAACGCCGGGCGTCGTCCGCCAGGTGTGGCCGCGGATCGTGACCCTGACCGGGGGCCGGGCGCGCCCGAATGACTCCTTCAGGTCGAAGGGCACGCGGAACATGGTGGCGGTCTTCCCCACACGCTCGAGCTCCACCGTGAAGCGCTTCACGGCCACGCCGAAACCATATGGTTTCCGCGATGGGCGCTCTTCGAGTCGAACGCGACGAACACGTGCTGCGCGTCACGCTCGCCCGGCCCGACCGGAGGAACGCCTTCGACGCGGCGCTCATCGCCGACCTTACGGAAGCGTTCGCGGACGTCGGAGACGCACGCGCCGTCGTGCTCGCCGGTGAGGGCCCCAGCTTCTGCGCCGGCGCCGACGTCGAGTGGCAGCGCTCCTCGATCGATCTCTCCTACGACGAGAACGTCGAGGACGCGATGCGCCTCTTCCGGATGCTGGAGGCGATCGACACCTGCCCGGCGCCCGTGGTCTGTCTCGTACAGGGGTACGCGCTCGGGGGCGGCTCGGGGCTCGTCGCGTGCGCCGACATCGCGGTCGCTCGTCCGGACGCGGTGTTCGGCTTCACCGAGGTTCGACTCGGGATCATCCCCGCCGTCATCTCCCCGTTCGTCCTTCCCAAGATCGGTTCTGCCGCCCGGCGCTACTTCCTCACGGGAGAGCGCTTCGGCGCCGAGGTCGCGCTCCGGATCGGGCTCGTCCACGAGGTCTCGGAGGACGCGGACGAGGCTGTGTCGACCATCGTGGAGGCGCTGCTCGAAGGAGGACCGGACGCCGTGCGAGAGGCGAAGCGACTCGTCCGGGAGCGACCCGCTGGGATCGCGACGGCGCATGTCGCCGCGAAGCGCCGGACGAGCGACGAGGGTCAAGCGGGGTTACGGGCCTTCCTGGACAAGAGCCGCCCACCCTGGCGCGCGGCGTAGTCGACTACTCCTCCCAGGAGAACACGACCGACGCGGCCGAGCGCTCGACGGGACCGTGGAACACGGCTTCGACGTTGTTCCCGTCCGGATCGAGGACGAACGCGGCGTAGTAGCCGGGGTGGTACGACCGCTCTCCGGGTGCGCCGTTGTCCCGCCCGCCTGCCGCGAGCGCAGCCTCGTGAAAGCGGTCTACGGTCTCGCGATCGGGAGCCTGGAACGCGAAGTGGAGATCGGCCGTGGGCGGACCGTCGTTCGAGACGAACAGCTCGTCGGCCGAGAACCAGCCGTCACCTTGGCCCGAGAGCTCGAGGCCGAGCGCTGCCAGCGCACCGGCATAGAAGCGCTTGCTCGCTTCGAGATCCCGAACGCGCAGGTGAACGTGGTCGAAGAGCCTGCCTGCATGCACCTCGGGCATCGAGCTCGAGCTTAGTCCCTAAGCTCCGCCTCGTGCCGATCCAGAAGCTGCTCGTCGCGAACCGCGGCGAGATCGCCGTTCGCATCTTCCGCACCTGCCGTGAGCTCGACATCGCCACCGTGGCGGTCGCGGCGTCCGACGATGTGGGCTCGCTCCACGCCCGTTCGGCGGACGAGCTGGTCGAGATCTCCGGCTACCTCGATTCCGAGGAGCACATCCGTGCGGCGAAGCAGACGGGCGCCGATGCGATCCATCCGGGCTACGGCTTTCTCGCCGAGCGCGCGTCGTTCGCGGAGGCGGTCGACTCCGCCGGACTGACGTGGGTCGGGCCACCCGCAGATGCGTTGCGACTGGGTGGAGACAAGCTCACGGCCAAGCGAATAGCGCGTGAAGCCGGCGTCCCGACGCTTCCCGAGGGGGCGGCCGAGAAGATCGGCTTCCCTCTGGTCGTCAAGGCGTCGGCGGGCGGCGGTGGCCGCGGTATGCGGGTCGTGCGCGATCCGGCCGAGCTGGAGGACGCGCTCGCGGCCGCGGAGCGCGAGGCGGTCGCTGCTTTCGGCGACGGGACCCTCTACTGCGAACGCTATCTCGAGCGGCCGCGGCACATCGAGGTGCAGCTCCTCGCCGACGCGCACGGACGTGTCGTTGCGCTCGGCGAACGCGACTGCTCGATTCAGCGTCGTCACCAGAAGGTGCTCGAGGAAGCTCCGGCGCCACATCTCGACCCCGGGTTGCGAGACGCGATGTCGGAGGCCGCGGTGGCCTTCGGCCGGGCGATCGGCTACCGAAGCGCGGGAACGGTCGAGTTCGTCGTCGACGGCGACGAGTTCTTCTTCCTCGAGCTGAACGGGCGGATCCAGGTGGAGCACCCGGTGAGCGAGGCGGTGACAGGAGCCGACCTCGTCGCCGAGCAGCTGCGCATCGCGGCGGGAGAACCCCTTGCAACAGACTGTTACAAGGTGGACGGGCACGCCGTCGAGGTACGCGTCTACGCCGAGGATCCCCGCACGTTTCTGCCTCAGACGGGTCGCGTCGAGCGACTCTCCTTACCAGTCGGAGTTCGGGTCGACGCGGGCGTCGTCGAGGGTGACGAGGTCGGGCTCTCCTACGACCCGATGATCGCGAAGCTCATCGCGCGGGGGCGAAACCGGGAGGAGGCGCTCGAGATCCTCGCCGGCGCACTCGCCGATTCCGAGGTCACAGGCGTGACCACCAACTTGCCCTTCCTGCGCTGGCTCGTCGCGCATCCGATCGTGCGTGCGGGCGAGGCAACCACGGCGTTCCTGACCGAGCATCCACCCCTCTCCCCGGCCCCACTCCTCGTCACGCCGAGCCCGTGGAATCACCCCTGGAGGCTGAACCTGCCGCCCCCGCCGCCCGCCGCCCCGCCGAGCGTCGAGGCGACACGCGCCGCGCCCGGTCCTGCGTCCGGGGAGAGCGGAGTCACGGCCCCCATGCCCGGCACCGTGATCCGCGTCGAAGTGGAGCCGGGCGACGAGATTCAGGCCCGCCGGCCGCTAGTCGTCCTCGAGGCGATGAAGATGGAGATCCCGGTCTCCTCGCCGTTCGGCGGCACCGTCACCGCGGTGCATGTCGCTGCGGGAGACCGGGTCGCGGGCGGCGCGCTGCTCGTGGAGCTCGAGTCCTAGAGGCTCAGCCGCTCGCGGGGCGGGTGGGCGGCACGGCCGCGACGCTGACGCGGTAGCGCCAGTAGACGAGCCCCGCGGCAACCGCCGCGAGTGCGACGCCGATCACGATCGATCCCGCATCGCCGAAGTCCGGTTTCACCGTCATGTCGTAGATCAGGAGAAAGAGCAGGACGAGGTCGAGTCGACCCAGCATGACGAGCCGCGCCGTGCGTGGCCCCACATCGGGCGAACCGGCCTCCGCGAGCTTCCCGACCCGAGCCGACTCGGGCCCCATGAAGAGCAAGCCGGCGAGGAAGGTCGTCGCGTAGAGGGCCAGCCCGATCACGATCCAGTCATCGCCGAAGCCGTAGAAGTCCGACTCGACGACCAGCAGGATTCCGCTCACGAACGCCAGCAGTGAGCCGGGGATGAACACGCGGTTCGCGATCCACTCGATGTCCTCGCCGAGGGTCGCCAACCGCGACGGGTCGCCGGACATCATCGCGCGCAGGCCGAAGAACTGCATCATCAGCCCGCCGCCGACCCAGATCACGGCCATCGAGACGTGCACGAACAACAGAAGCTCGAACCACGACATCGAAGTCCCTCAGCCCTCCCGCTAGTCCTGAACGCGGTTCAGCACCGCTCCGACGACGACGTTCACCAGCCAGACCACGATCGTTGCTCCGACATAGGTCCAGAACCCGTCGATCGAGAAGTCGGGCGCCACCCACTCCGCCAGCGCGAGCATGAGCACGTTGATCGCGAAGTAGGAGAGCCCGAGCGTGATGATCACGAGCGGTAGCGTCACGATCGCGAGGATCGGCTTCAAGATCGCGTTCCCGACCATCAGCACGAACGCCCCGAGGAGCAGCGGCCACCAGCGCCCGATCTGGACGCCGTCGAACAGCCAGTCGACGACGATGAGGGCGAGGATGTTGATGCCCCAGAGAACGAGCAGGCGGACGAGCAGGAACACGCGTGCGAGCCTAACGCGCCAGGTCGGGCTGCGTGCCGCGGAAGGAGACTTGCCAAGACAACGGTGCGGTCGCGAAGCGACCGCCTTCAGGGATCTTCGCGATCGAAATCCGCGCTAGCGGATTTCGATCTGCGCAATTAGAAGATCTTCTGGAGCTTCATCGCCGCGCCCATGTCACCCTTGATCTTGAGCTTGCCGGTCATGTACGCGGTGGTCGGGTTCTGCTCGCCGGAGACGATCTTCTCGAAGTTCTCCTCGCTCGCGGAGAACGTGGCGTCGGCGTCGTCACCGCCCTCGGTGACGGAGATCGCTCCGTCTGCGACCGACACCTTCCACGTTCCGGCGCCTTCGACCTCGAAGAGATAGGTGTTGTTCATCCCTGCGATCCGCTCGGGATCGACCCGGCCGGGCAAACCTTCGAAGAACTCCTGCACGCTCCCCATCGTCTCGACTCGCCTCCCTGCTCGTGGACCGCGTGAGCCTAGACGATCGATCCTGGATTCGCGGATACGATCCGCGCGCCCATGGACTTCGACCTCACACCCGAGCAGGAGCTGATCCGCGACACGGTTCGTACATT
Organism: uncultured Actinomycetes bacterium; assembly: GCA_963850485.1. GTDB lineage: Bacteria > Actinomycetota > Thermoleophilia > Gaiellales > Gaiellaceae > GMQP-bins7. The sequence continues at coordinate 98,136 of CAWKLR010000009.1, forward strand.
CGCGCGGGAGCGCGTCCAACCGGTCGCCGCTGAGCTCGACCTCGAATCGCGGTTCCCGTACGAGCTCGTCTCGGAGCTTGCCGACCTCGGGCTCATGGGCCTTCCGATCCCGGAGGAGTACGGTGGCGCCGGCGGGGACACGGTCTCGTACGCGATCGCAATCGAGGAGCTGACCCGCGTCGACTCGTCCGTCGCGATCACGGTCGCCGCGCACACGTCACTCGGCACCATGCCGATCCTCCTCTACGGGAGCGAGGAGCAGAAGGGGCGTTGGCTGCCGGAGCTCGCTGCCGGCAAGAAGCTCGCCGCGTTCGGGCTGACCGAGCCGGGCGCAGGCTCGGACGCGGGGAACACGCGCACCACGGCCGAGGTCCGCGACGGATCCTGGGTGATCAACGGCTCGAAGCTCTACATCACCAATGCCGGAACCGACATCACGTGGGGCGTGACGATCACCGCCCGTACCGGCGAGGACGAGATCTCGAACGTCGTGGTCGAGAACGGGACTGCGGGCTACACGATCTCCGGGCCGATGAAGAAGCTCGGCTGGCGGGCGTCCGATACGCGCGAGCTGTCCTTCGAGGACTGCGCCGTTCCGGAGGGAAACCTCCTCGGCGAGCGCGGCGCCGGGTTCAAGCAGTTCCTCGAGATCCTGGACGGAGGACGGATCTCGGTCGCGGCGATGGGCGTCGGCCTGGCGCAGGGCGCGTACGACCTCGCGTATGCCTACGCGAAGGAGCGTGAGCAGTTCGGAAAGCCGATCTCGAGCTTCCAGGCGGTCCGATTCACGCTCGCGGACATGGCTACGGAGATCGAGGCCGGGAGGGCGCTCGTTCTGAAGGCGGCCTGGCTGAAGGACCAGGGGCGCGAGTTCGCGCGCGAGGCGGCGATGGCGAAGCTCTACACCGGGGAGCTCTCGAACCGCGTGGTCGATGCCGCGCTGCAGATGCACGGCGGGTTCGGATACATGGAAGAGGCAGCGATCTCGCGCTTCTATCGCGACCAGAAGATCCTCGAGATCGGCGAGGGCACGAACGACGTGCAGCGCATGGTGATCGCGCGACTGCTGGGCCTGTAGGAACCGGCTCGGCTCCACCAGCCGCGGCTGCCGGGCATCATGGAACGGTGCGGCCCGGGCTCGTCATCGGCGTTTGCCTCGTGTGCCTCTTCGCCTTCGCAAGCTCGGCCTTCGCGCACATCGGAGTGACGCCCGGCCTGCTCGTCGTCGGCGACACCCAGACCTTGATCCTGACCGTCCACAACGATCTCGACCGGCCGATGACGGGGCTGACGGTTTCGGCGCCGAGCGGCGTTCGCATCGGTCTGGGGGACGTGGCCGACGAGTGGGAGGCAATCGTCGAGAACGAGACCGCAACCTGGACCGGCGGGCCGCTCGCGGCCAACACGGGAACCACGTTCGAGGTCGAGCTCGCAGTCGACCCCTCGACGCCGGTGGGGCCAGTTCAGCTCGACGCGGAGCAGCTCTATCCGAACGGAGGGAGCCTCCCGTGGCCGATTCCGCTTACTGTGATTCCGGAAAACATGGTCGGCGAGTCGTCGCTCGACCCTCTCTACATTCCCGGGCTCGCGCTGGATTGGCTCTCTCGTCGTTCTCACCATCGCTGGCTTGGCATGGTGGAAACGGCGCCGCTCACTTCAAGAGAAATAGCGGTCGGCGGTGGTACCGTCGCCGCACTGTGATCTTCACGCAGTTCGTCGACGAGGCGCTCGGATGCGCCTCGTACCTCGTCGCCGACGAGAGCACGCACCAGGCAGTCGTCGTCGATCCGGCCTTTGCGATCGAGCAGTATCTCGAGGAAGCCGAGCAGCGCGGGGTTCGGCTCGTTCGAGTCGTGGAGACGCACACGCACGCCGACCACGTCTCGGGCCACGGTCGCCTCGCGCTCGAGCACGAGCTCCCCGTCAGCGTTCATTCCGCCGCCGAGGCCGACTACGCCCACGACGCTCTCGAGGACGGCGCCGAGATCTCGCTCGGCGACGTCGTGCTCAGGTGCATTCACACTCCAGGCCACCGGCCCGAGCACTGCTGCTTCGCCGTCGTCGACGGCTCACGTGCGCCCGAGCCGTGGCTCGTCCTGACGGGAGACTCGTTGTTCGTCGGCGATGCCGCCCGTCCGGATCTCGCTGTCGACGCGCGCGAGGGAGCGGAGGGCCTCTTCCACTCACTCAGACGTCTGGTTGAGCTCGGCGACGGAGTCGAGGTCTATCCCGGCCATGTCGCGGGCTCGCTCTGCGGCAAGGCAATGAGCTCGAAGGCGTCCACGACGATCGGCTTCGAGCGGCGCTTCAATCACGCGTTGGCAAGCGACGATGTCGCGGCGTTCGTCGCGGAGTCGTCCGGCATCTCGGCCCCGCGGCCGCCGAACATGGAGCGGATCGTGGGGCTCAACCGAGGGCCGTTCGTCAGCGCGCAGCCCGATCCGCCCGAGCTCCCTCTGCCTCCCTCCGACGTCCAGATCGTCGATGTCCGGCCGATCGAGGCGTTCGCCGAGGGGCATCATCCCGGCGCGGTCAGCGTCCCGGTCTCGGGCACGCGGTTCTCGACGAAAGCCGCATTCGTGCTCGACTCGCAGCAGCCACTGGTCGTTGTTGCGGCCGACGAAGCCGAGTCCGCGCAGGCGATGCGAGAGCCTACGCTCGGTCGGCATCCTCGACATCGCGGGGTACGTCCTCGGTGGCGGCTCGGAGGATCTCGAGCTCGTAAGGGTCGAGGAGCTCGACGAGATCCTCGAGACGGGGGCCGAGCTGATCGACGTCCGCGAGAAGGACGAGCGCGATTCGGGCTACATCGCCGGCAGCCGCAACATCCCCTACCGTCTCCTCGCGCTCGGCGCCGTCGAGCTCCCGACCGACCGACCGCTCGTCACGATCTGCGAGTCCGGGCCTCGGGCCTCGATCGCAGCGAGCATCCTCGCCGCTCGGGGCTACGACGCACGTCCTGTCTTCGACGGCGGGATCGACGCGTGGCGAGAGGCCGGCAAGCCGACGGTCGAGTTCCGCCGCTGCGGTAGTTGAAGTCGTCACAAGGGTCTGACCCCTGGGCCGTGTCCGCGCGGACATGGACTTCGCATCAAGTCGCGCAACGAAAGGTCGCCGAGTGTGCGCCGACGTGCCCACAGCTGAGGACGGAGCGCGCCCCGGACGCCTCCGACAGACTCGTCATTCAGGAAGGAGGGCCGAGGCGCTCGACGGTGTAACCGGCTTTGCGAAGGGCCGAGAGAATCTCCCCGCAGTGGGCCTCGTCCCGCGTCGAGACGACGAGCTCGACCTCCGTCTGCAGCGCCGTTCGCGTCGTTCCCTCGCGATGGTGGTCGACCGAGACGAGGTTCCCGCGAGCGCGCGCGACGAGATCGAGGACGTTGCCGAGCTCACCCGGCCGGTCGGGGATGAGCATGCGCATGGCGAGGTAGCGGCCCGAACGGGTCAGGCCGAGTCGCATCACGGAGATGAGCGTCGTCGCGTCGATGTTTCCTCCGGAGAGGACGATCGCGACCGGGTCGTCTCCCCCGGCCCGCCCGTTCAGCACCGCTGCGAGCCCGACCGCGCCGGCCCCTTCCACGAGCAGCTTCTTGCGCTCGAGGCAGAGGACGAGCGCGTCCGAGATCTCCTCGTCCGTGACCTCGACGACGTCGTCGAGCGTGCGGTCGAGGATCGCGCCCGGCAGCTCGCCCCGTGACTTGACCGAGATCCCGTCCGCGATCGTGAGACCCGGCTGACAGACCACGCCGACGATCCGCTGTCCCGGTCGTCGCTCTCGGAGCGCGAGCGAGATCCCGGCCGCGAGGCCGCCGCCGCCGACCGGGATCAGGACGGTCGCCGCATCACGGGCTTGCTCCGCGAGCTCCAGCCCGATCGTTCCCTGGCCGGCGATCACCCGCGCGTCCTCGAACGCGTGCACCAATGTCGCCCCGGCGTGATCGACGTGCTCTTGTGCCGCCGTCACCGCCGCTTCGAAGCCCGACCCCGCAAGCTCGACCTGGCCGCCGTATGCGCGCGTCGCCTCGACCTTCGCCATCGGCGCGTCCTCGGGCATGAAGATCGTGGCCGCGATCCCGGCCTCCCGCGCAGCCCACGCGACGGCCTGCCCGTGGTTGCCTGCACTGGCCGCTACGACGCCCGCCGAGCGCTCTTCGGCGGAAAGCGACACGATCGTGTTGTACGCGCCGCGGATCTTGAACGACCCCGTGCGCTGGAGGTTCTCGGCCTTGAGGAGCACCGTCCGGCCCGACAGGCGCGAGAACGTCTCCGACGGGTACAGCGGCGTCTCGCGCGCGACGCCTGAAAGCCGGGCACGCGCCGCCTCTATGTCGGCGATGGTTGGAGCGTCAGCCAATCTTGAACACCTTCTCCATGATCTCGCGAACGGCGCTCAGCGGGTCGAGCTCGCGTCGCTCGACGGCTGCGAGCACGCGTTGGAGCTCGGGGTCGTCGGCGACGGCAGCTGCGAGATGCGACTTCGCGCGACTCGAGGCGACGGCGAACACCTCACGGGAGAGGTTCCGCCGGCGGCGCTCCTCGAGCGTGCCCTCGCGCTCGAGCGCGGCGCGATGCTCTTCCAGCTTCGTCCAGAGCTCGGGCACGTTCTGGCCGTGGAGCGCCTCCGTCAGGACGATCGCCGGCCTCTGAGCTGGATCGGCGAGCCCCACGATCGAGCGAACCTCGTTGAGCATGGTCTTCGCCGCCGGGTGATCCATCTTGTTGACGGCGATCACGTCCGGGATCTCCATGATCCCCGCCTTCAGCGCCTGGACGGAGTCGCCCGAGCCGGGCATCAGCACGAGCAGCACCGTGTCCGCGATACCCGTCACCTCGACCTCGCTCTGCCCGGCACCGACGGTCTCCACGAAGATCACGTCCTTCCCGAAGGCGTCCAGGAGGAGAACTGCCTGGAGCGTGGTCTCGGCAAGCCCGCCGAGGTGCCCGCGCGTGCCCATGGAGCGGATGAAGACCCCCGGATCGAGGAAGTGGTCCGCGAGACGGATGCGATCGCCCAAGAGCGCTCCGCGCGAGAAGGGGCTGGAGGGATCCACCGAGACCACGCCGACGGTGCGGTCCTCCGCGCGCAGATGCTCGACGAGCGCAGCGATCAGAGACGACTTGCCCACTCCCGGCGGACCGGTGACTCCGATCACGACGGCCTTCCCGGTCTCCGGATAGAGCTCGCGAACGAGCGGATACGCGAGCGGGTCGCCGTTCTCGACCAGGGAGATCGCCCGCGCGAGCGCGCGCCGCTCCCCTGACCGCACGCCGCTCGTCAGCTCATCGAGAGCCCATTCCTTCCGCGCCACGATGGGCAACTGTATGCGGTCGTCGTCAGGTAACCGATCGGCGCGCGGCTTCGGCCTCGCGCTCCCGACGCACCTCGATCTCCTCGAGCAGGACGGCGATGCGCTCGAGCCCGGCCGCGGCCGAGCCCTCCCGTAGCGGCGGCCGGGCCGGCGTCTGCACGATCGCTGGGAGCTCTCGGCGGACACCGTCGAGCGGAATGAGCGCGCCCGCGGCCGCCTCGCCGTAATCCTCGAGCACGTGATCGTCGCCGGCGCTCTGCACCGGAAGCCACCGGGTCACGAGGAGTGCGGCAGCGGCGCCGACGACGTAGATCGCCGCGGCGGAGAGCATCACCCAGCGCGCGCCGACCCAGTCGGTGAGAGCACCCGCGGTCCCCATGGCAAGCCCGAGGATCAGGTAGTTCGTGCTCATGATCGTCGAGAGCGCTCGCCCTCGGAACCGGTCGGGCGCGCCGCGCTGCACGAGGATCTGGTTGCAGATGATCGCCGCCCCGTTCCCGGCCGCACCTCCAACCACGAATGGCACCGCAACCCAGATCGCGGGGCTGAGCGCAGCGCCTCCCCAGCCGAACGCCATCAGCGCGATCGAGCCGGCGTAGTGACGGCGCAGCCCGACCTTGCCGAGCGCCGGTGCCGCCAGGAAGCTCCCGATCACCAGCCCCGTGCCGCTCGCGCCGACGATCACCCCGAACCCGACCGCTCCCGCTCCGAGGACGTCCTGGACGAAGAACACCTCCGCGACGTTGATCGCCGCGCTCCCGAGCAGAACGATGTTCCACACGATCAGGACGGTGCGAAGCGGGAGAGCGGTGAGCACGAGGCGAACGCCGTCGGCCACATCCCGCCAGTGTCCGCTGGTGAGCGACTCTTGCGAGCGCAGCTGCGAGTCGGCGATGCGTGCGACGAGCAGCGCCGAGACGAGGAACGTGACGGCGTTCACCGCATACGGCACCGAGGGGCTCCAGGCGCTCACCATCAGCCCGCCGAGAACCGGGCCGATCATCCAGGCGGCGTTCTCGACGGTCTGCAGCAGCGAGTTCGCGTTCGTGAGCTCGTCGTCCGGCACGAGGTTCGGGAGGCCGGCGTACGCAGCAGGCCGGAAGAACCCCGTCGCGACCCCGGCGACCCCGGCCAGGCCCACGATCGCGATCGGGCTGTCGACGAAGGGGAGCGCCGCGAACACGCCGACGCGCGTCAGATCCGATGCGATCATCAGCCGGCGACGGGAGAGGCGATCGAACAGCGGCCCCAGGAGGAGACCGACGAGGACGATCGGAAGGAAGTCCGCGATGAGGAGCGCTGCAACCCACACGCCCGAGTCGGTACGGGCGTAGATGTCGAGCGTCAGCGCGATTGCGGCGAGATAGGTCCCGATCCCGGAACCGGCGGTCGCGAGGAAGAGGAGCCCGAACGACGGCGAACGGCGCAGGAGGCCAAGACGGCGAGTGCTCTGCACGGCGCCGTTGACGCTAGCACCTGCCTCGGCTTCTCTCTACGGCCTTTCAGGCCCTGTCCGGGGCAGGCGTGGCGGAAGAGTTCCCGTCCCGAAGGAACCCCGGCTGCGGCCTCTCAGCGGCCGAGCGCGGTCGCCATACGACCGGCGACGATGCGTGCGAGCCGCAACTCCTCCGCCTTCTGAGGCGGCACGAGCGCGGATCCCACGACCACGGTCGCCTGCGCTCGCGAGCGCAGCATGGCGACGAGGTCGACGTACACCGGCACCATGCCCTGCGCCGTGGTCGCCGACAGCGTGACGCGATACGCGACGGAGCGGTCGGAGACGCGCGGGAAGGAGACCTTGCGTAGCGAGACGAGGTCGACTCCCTGCTTCGCGAACTCTCGTCGGAGGAGCTCGGTCGCGCATCTGGTTCCGGCCGCGCTGGTGGAGCGTCGCCAGGACGCGGAGGCGTCGGCGACCGATTCGTAGACCTGCGCGGCCGAGCTCACGAACCCGACTCCGAGGGCGAGTTGCTGGCCTTCGGCATCTCCGGTGAGAGTGAGGTCCGACTCACCGACCGATGAGGCGCAATCGGTGTGCGGGTCTGCGGTGCTCGAAAGCTGCGGTTGGAACCCTGCCGGGAGATCCGCACGCCTCACGAGCATCGCCCGCGCGCGGGCGTTGTCGGCCTTTGTAAGCCGCTTCTGCGGATCCTGATGCGTTGCCAGAGCGCTCGCGGACACGACGAGCGAGGCGAGCACCAGGACGCAGGCGAGCACACGGCGCAACCGTCCCATGCTAGCCCGCCGGCTCGTAGGCCAGGTTCGGTCGAAGCCAGCGCTCGGCCTCGGCAAGGTCGATCCCCTTCCGGCGTGCGTAGTCCTCCACCTGGTCGCGACCGATGCGCCCGACCGAGAAGTAACGGGCCTGGGGATGGCCGAAGTAGAGGCCGCTCACGCTCGGCGGCGGAGTCATGGCGTACGACTCGGTGAGCTCGATACCCGCGCGTTCGGCGTCGAGCAGCGCGAACAGCGCTCGCTTCTCCGAGTGGTCGGGACAGGCCGGATACCCGTAGGCCGGCCGGATGCCGCGGAACCGCTCGCGGAGCAGCGCCTCCCCGGAAAGCCGTTCACCCGGCGCGTACCACTCGTGGCGCGCCTGCTGGTGCAGCCACTCCGCGAAGGCCTCGGCCAGCCGGTCGGCGAGCGCACGGATCATGATCGACCGGTAGTCGTCGAGCTCGGCGGCGAAGCGGTCCGCCAGCTCCTCCGCCCCGTGGATCGTCACGGCAAACGCACCCACGTGATCTGTGAGGGCCGTCTCCGCCGGCGCAACGAAATCGGCGAGTGAGCGGTTCGGCCGGGAGTCCTCGTGCGAGGCCTGTTGTCGCAGCATCGGGAAGCGCAGGCCGCCGTCCAGGACCAGGTCGTCCCCCTCGGCGCTTGCCGGCCAGAAGCCGTATACGCCACGAGCCTGGAGCGACCCATTGACGACGGCGGCGTCGAGCAGCACGTTCGCGGCCGCAAAGAGCTCTCGTGCCGCCTCGCCCTTCTCGGGGTCGTCGAGGATCGCGGGAAACCGCCCCTTGAGCTCCCAGGCGTGGAAGAAGAACGTCCAGTCGACGTACTCCCGAAGCACGGCGATGTCGGCCTCGACGAGCCGCGAGCCGAGATTCGCAGGTACGGCGAGGTCCTCCTCGTGCCAGTCGATCGGCGTGCGGTTTGCGCGCGCCTGGCCGATCGGAAGCAAGGGCTTGCGGCTCTTGTCCGCGTGCAGCGTGCGCAGGCGCTCCTGATCGGCGCGGTTCTCGGCGTCGAGCCGCACGCGCCGTTCCGAGTCGAGCAGATCCCCGACCACTCCGACCACCCGCGAGGCGTCGAGCACGTGCAGCGTCGGGCGCCCGTACTCCGGTGCGATCCGAACAGCCGTGTGCTGCTTCGACGTCGTCGCTCCCCCGATCAGGAGCGGCAGCTCGATCCCACGTCGCTCCATCTCCTTGGCGACGTGGACCATCTCGTCGAGCGACGGAGTGATCAGGCCCGAGAGGCCGACGATGTCGCAGTCCTCCTCGAGGGCGGTGTCGAGGATGCGGTCGGCCGAGACCATGACGCCGAGATCGATCACCTCGTAACCGTTGCAGCCGAGGACGACCCCGACGATGTTCTTGCCGATGTCGTGCACGTCGCCCTTGACCGTGGCGAGCACGATTCGGGTCGCTCGCGTGGCACTCGTCTTCTCCGCCTCCATGAAGGGCTCCAGGTACGCCACCGCGCGCTTCATCGCCCGCGCGCTCTTGACCACCTGCGGCAGGAACATCTTCCCCGAGCCGAAGAGGTCGCCGACGATCTTCATCCCCTCCATCAGCGGCCCCTCGATGACGTCGAGCGGCCGTCCGGCCGCGGCTCTCGCCTCCTCCGTGTCCTCCTCGATGAAGTCGACGACTCCGTGCACGAGCGCATGCGCGAGCCGATCCTGCACCGGCGCCTCGCGCCAGGAGAGATCGAGCTCGCGCTCGGTCGCACCGCCGGTCACCGTCCGGGCCCGGTCCACCAGTCGCTCCGTCGCGTCGGCTCGGCGGTCGAAGAGCACGCTCTCGACACGCTCCAGGAGATCGGCTTCGATGTTCTCGTACACCGCGAGCTGTCCGGCGTTGACGATGCCCATGCCGAGCCCGGCCCGGATCGCGTGGTAGAGGAAGGCGGCGTGCATCGCCTCGCGGACGGCGTCGTTCCCCCGGAAGGCGAAGGAGAGGTTGGAGATGCCGCCCGAGACGAGCGCACCGGGACAGCGCTCCTGCAGCAGCGGGATGGCCTCGATGAACGACTTGGCGAAGCGCGCGTGCTCCTCGATCCCCGTCGCCACGGCGAGGACGTTCGGGTCGAGGACGATGTCTTCGGGCCGGAACCCGGCCTCGGCGACCAGCAGGTCGTATGCGCGACCCAGGATCTCGACCTTCCGCTCGACGGTCTCGGCCTGGCCGCGCTCGTCGAAAGCCATGATCACCACTCCCGCGCCGTAGCGGCGGATCGTCCGCGCCTGCTCGAGAAAGACCTCCTCGCCCTCCTTCAAAGAGATCGAGTTGACGATCCCCTTGCCCTGGAGGCACTTGAGGCCCGCCTCGAGCGCAGAGAAGCGGGAGCTGTCGACCATGATCGGCAGGCGCGCGGCCTCCGGCTCGGTCGCGATCAGGTTGAGGAAGGTGGTCATCGCCTGCTCGGCGTCGAGCAGGTCGGCGTCCATGTTCACGTCGAGCAGGTTCGCTCCGCCGCGCACCTGCTCGAGCGCGACGGCGACACCGCCCTGGAAGTCGTCCGCCTCCACGAGCCGGCGGAACTTCGCCGAGCCCGTGACATTCGTCCGCTCGCCCACCATGACGAAGCCCGTGTCCGGGCCGACGATGAACGGCTCGAGACCGGAGAAGCGCGGCAGCCGCGAGGGCTCCGGCACGTGGCGGGGCGGAAGCCCTTCGACCGCTCTCGCGATCTCGCGGGTGTGCTCCGGCGTCGTCCCGCAGCAGCCGCCGACGAGATTGACGAGACCGTCCTCGGCGAATGCACGCAGGAACCGGCTCGTATCCCCCGGCTCCTCGTCGTGGAGCCCGAGCGCGTTCGGCAAGCCTGCGTTCGGGTGGCAGGAGACGTAGGTCGAGGCGACGTTGGCGAGCCCCTCGAGGAATGGCCGCATCTCCGTCGCGCCGAGCGAGCAGTTCACTCCGACGATGAGCGGCTCCGCGTGCTCGACCGAAATCCAGAACGCGTCCGACGTCTGGCCGGACAGGTTGCGCCCGCTCCTGTCCACGGCGGTGAACGAGAGCCAGAGCGGGATCTCGGGCGCGACGTGACGGGCCGCGACGATCGCCGCCTTGGCGTTGAGCGTGTCGAAGATCGTCTCGACCATGAGCAGGTCGACGCCTCCGTCGCGCAGAGCGGCGACCTGCTCCTCGTACGTCTCACGGACCTGATCGAAGGTCACCGCTCGGTACGCGGCGTCCTCGACACGCGGAGAGAGCGACAGCGTGACGTTCAGGGGGCCGAGCGAGCCGGCGACGAAGCGCGGCCGCTCGGGCGTACGCCTCGTCCACTCGTCGGCCGCTTGCCGGGCGAGCCGCGCGCCTTCGAGGCTCATCTCGGCAGCTACGTCCCCGAGGTCGTAGTCCGCCTGCCCGATGCGGGTCGCCGTGAAGGTGTTCGTGGTCGCGATGTCGGCGCCCGCGGCGAAGTACGCGTCGTGGATCTCGGTGACGATCTCCGGGTGGGTGAGGTTCAGGAGATCAGGGTCGCCCTGGACGTCCTTGTGGTGATCCCGGAAGCGCTCACCGCGGTATTCCGCCTCCGAGAGACCGCGGCGGTGGATGAGCACGCCCCACGCGCCGTCGAGCACGAGGATGCGCTCGGCGAGCAGATGCTGGAGGTGTGCTCGAATGTCTTCCACGAAAACGGCTCCCGCCTAAAGAGGTCGGGAGCCGGAAGGCTCGCGAAGCTCTTTAGGCGTTTGGTAACCCGGTCGCCAAGCTGCCGATCAAAGCTCTCCGGGTGATCTCAGGCTAGCGCATCAGCCGTAGGACACAACCCGCAATGTCGGATTCGGCGCAGGGTACGACCCGGAGCTAGGCGCGCGCGGCCGACGATGAACCGCAGTGGCGGATTCCAGGTTCGCGGGACCTCGTGCACGTCTGCGAAGCCCCCTCGCTCGAGCCTGAGAATCGCCTGGACGGAGTCCAGCACCGAGCCGCCGGAGCGGACGGTGAACAGATCGTCGGCGGCTGCCATCAGCGGATCCGTATCGTCCGCGATCGCCACTCCGACGACGACGGTACCCCCGGCTCGCACGAGCTCGAAGACTCGAGTGACGGCCACGTCGAGGACACTCTCCGGGATGAAGAACGACGGCAGCCAGACGAGGTCGAAGCCTTCGGCGTCCTCGAACTCCTCGATCGTCGCTTCGACGAGCGTGACCCGGGAGTCCAGTCCCGCGGACGCGACGTTGACGCGGGCGATCGCGAGCGAGGGCGCCCACGGGTCGATGCCTACGACCGTGGCGTCGGGGAAGACCTTGCAGAACGCCGTCGCGAGACCAGCCACGCCCACGCCGACGTCGAGGATGCGGGCACCGGGAGACCCGAGCCCTGCCTCCGAGATCAGCGTTGCGACGACCGCCGACGCCGAGCCCTGTGCCTGGAGAAGCACGGCATCGCTGTGGCTCCATCCGCTCGCCCGCGCCGGATCCTCGATCAGATCGACCGCCTGGCCGAGATAGGAGCGGGCAAAGGAGAGGAGCACGGCGCGCTCACCGGCGTCGAGGTCGTCGAGCTCTTCGCGGACGCCGAGCTCGTCGAGCACGCGGTCGAGCTGCACGCGCACGGCGGCGTCGCCGACGACTCCGAGCTCGGCGAGTCGGAGGTGAGCCGACATCGCGGCCAGCGCCTGCGCACTCGACAGGAACCGGTTCGTCAGCCCCATCAGCTCGTCGAACGCCATCAGCGAAATCTAAACGACCGCGCGACAGTGCCCACGATCGGGAGGCGGAGCTCAGCCTGTCGTGCGGCCCGAGACCGAGAGCTGGTTCTCGGCGTGCACGATGCGCTGCTCGAGCTGCCAGCGATCGGCCTGCGACTCGCCCGCGTCCACCTTCTCGAGCTCGGCCTTCGCCGCCTCGAGCTGATCCCGCGCGCGCGCATCGTCGATCTCGCGCACGTCGACCGCGTCGTCGACGAGCGCGAGGGCGCGATCGAGCTCGACCTTGAAGAACCCCGGGCCCGTGGCGAACTGGAGGATCTCGGTCGGGCTGACGTGGATGCGCGTCGAACCGGCCTTCAGCGTCGCGACGAGCGGCGCATGCCTTGCGAGCACTCCGATCTCACCTGCAGCGCCGGGCACGACGATCATCTGCGCCTCGCCGTCGAACGCCGGTCCGTCCGGCGTCACCAGCGAGACGTCGAACTTGGGATGTGCTTCCGCCATTAGCTTGTTGGCGCAAGCCCGGAATCCGCTAGCGCGAATTCCGGACGCGCGAAAATCCCTGAAGGCGTCCGCTTCGCGGCCGCGTTTTCTGTTGTGTTCATCCTCGAGCGTTAGGCGGCGACGGCCTCGGTCTTGCCCGCCTTCTCGACGGCGTCCTCGATCGTGCCGACCATGTAGAAGGCCGCCTCGCCGAGCTCGTCGTGCTCGCCGTCGATGATCGCCCGGAAGCCGCGGATCGTGTCTTCGAGCTTCACGTACTTCCCGGGTGTGCCCGTGAACTGCTCGGCGACGAAGTTCGGCTGCGAGAGGAAGCGCTCGATGCGCCGCGCGCGGCCGACGACGAGCTTGTCCTCGTCCGTGAGCTCGTCCATGCCCAGGATCGCGATGATGTCCTGGAGGTCCTTGTAGCGCTGCAGGATCTGGAGCACGTCGGTCGTGGTGGCGTAGTGCTCGTCCGAGACGACGCCGGGCTGTAGCGCCCGCGATGTCGAGTCGAGCGGGGAGACGGCCGGGTAGATCCCCTTCTCCACGATCGACCGATCCAGGACGGCCGTCGAGTCGAGGTGGGCGAACGTGGCGGCGGGAGCCGGGTCCGTGAGGTCGTCTGCGGGCACGTAGATCGCCTGCACGGACGTCACCGAGCCAGTCGTCGTCGACGTGATCCGCTCCTGGAGCTGACCCATCTCGGTTGCGAGCGTCGGCTGGTAGCCGACGGCGCTCGGCATGCGGCCGAGCAGCGCAGAGACCTCGGAGCCGGCCTGCACGAAGCGGAAGATGTTGTCGATGAAGAGCAGGACGTCCTGTCCCTGGTCGCGGAAGTACTCGGCCATGGTCAGGCCCGAGAGCCCGACGCGCAGGCGCGCGCCCGGCGGCTCGTTCATCTGTCCGTAGACGAGGGCGACCTTGTCGATGACCTCGGACTCGGTCATCTCGATCAGGAGGTCGTTCCCTTCGCGCGTGCGCTCGCCGACGCCGGCGAAGACGGAGACGCCGCCGTGCTCGCGCGCGACGTTGTGGATCAGCTCCTGGATCAGGACCGTCTTGCCCGTGCCTGCGCCGCCGAACAGGCCGACCTTCCCTCCGCGGACGAACGGCGCGATCAGGTCGATGACCTTGATGCCGGTCTCGAAGATCTCCATCTTCGGCGTGAGATCCCGGAACGCGGGCGGGTCGCGGTGGATCGGCCAGCGCTCGGCGCCTTCGGGCAGGTCGCCCTTCTCGTCGATCGGCTCCCCGATGACGTTCCAGAGCCGTCCGAGGGTCGCATCTCCGACCGGCACGGAGATCGGCGCATCCGTGTCGACGCACGCGCTGCCGCGCGCGAGACCGTCGGTCGAGTCCATGGCGACGGCGCGGATGCGATCGTCGCCGAGATGCTGCTGCACCTCCGCGATCAGCGTGCGCGTCGAGCCGCCTGGCTCGGGCACCTCGATGGAGAGGGCGCTGTAGATCGAGGGCAGCTTGTCGGTGAAGACGGCGTCGATGACGACGCCCTTGATCTCGATGATCCGGCCGGTGTTCGCGGTCGATTTTCCGTTGTCGGACATGACTCTCCTCGAGCGAAGGGCAAGGCTCGCGCGGAGGGCGAACCGGGCTCGCAGTCTATCGAAGGAGGTCTCGAGCCTTAGCCTTGACGCAACGCGGATCTGGCTATCCTGGCCGCGCATGCGGAGGGGTCGGACATGGGTCCTCGTGGGTGGCGTCGCGGTCGCGGCGATCGTTGCGATCGCCGCCGTCGGGTGCGGGTTCGGGGGCGACGACAGCGCGACGTCACAGAGCGAGTACCAGGTCGTGGTCGTGAACTCGCGCGACCGCGTCGAGTTCGCGCTCGCAAGGCTGCCGAAGGCGCAGACGCTGGAGGAGTTCCTCACGCGGATGGACGAGGCGGCGGACACGATCGACGACACCGCCGGCGATCTCGACGACCTCGGTGCCCCGGACGACCTCGCGGATCAGCACGAGCGGCTCGTCGATCAGCTCGGGCAGCTCGCCGCCGATATCCAGGGAACCGCCGACCAGGCGCGCGTCCCGGGCTTCGAGGACATCCTGCAGGGGGCCGCAGGGCTCAACTTCGAGAGCTGGGACGAGATCAACGCGATTCTGGCCGAGCTCCGTCGGCAGGGGATCGAGGTCGAGCCCCTCGCCCGTCAGCGTACGTAGCGATCCGAGGCTACACCGAGCGCCTTCCGGGCACGCCTAACAGCGCTCGTACTCCGAGTGATGAGGCGCATCTCGCCGATCGTCCTGGTCGCATGCGCTCTCGCAGGCGCGTGGGGCCTTACCGGAGCCTTCGCGGGCGGCTCGAGCCACGTGCCGACGCCCGACTTCCCGATCGGCGGCAGCAAGGGCACCTACCTGCGCGAGTGCGCCGAACCTGAAGGACCCGAAGCGAAGCTCGTGCTACATCCGCGGGCTCCTGGCCGACGTCGAGAAGTCGGGCGACCCGGCGAACAGCTCCCGCGGATCGACCGGAAGGTACGCACCGGCGGCGGGTTCCTCGCGGGCAACTGCCACGTCTTCATGCACGAGGTCGGCAGGACCTGGGCGCGCCGACACGGCGTGACGCTCGAGACCATGTTCCGTTACGTGCCGAAGTCCAACGATCCCGGCTGCTCCGCCGGATTCGGGATGGGCATGGTCATGCATCTCGGAACCCAGCTCATCCTCGAGCCGCGCAAGGTGATCCCGAGCTGCACTGCAGCTGCCCACGCGCTTTCGCCAGTACACGTGCTTCCACGGCTCCGGCCATGCGTTCATGCGCGGCTATCACAGCCAGCTTCCGAGCGCGATCATCGCCTGCAAGTCGCTCGGCGCGCGCTTCACCCCGGACTGCGCCCAGGGCGCGTTCCACGACTACTGGATCTCGCTCAGCGGCGGCGACGGACACCGAGCGGCCGAAGCGGCGCTGACACCAACCCGCGGTCGGTCTGCGCGAGCTATGCGTTCCCGCGGCCCTGCTGGTACCGCTTCTTCTGGGAACGCAAGCAATCCGCGTCCGTCGCCGACGAGGGCGACCTCCGTCGTCTGTGTCGCGGAGTCGCGGGCGCGCAGCGCGCGGGCTGCATCGGAGGCGCGTCGCTCCTGCTGGCCCGCGGCGGCGACCCCGTCTACCACGCTCGCATCTGCGGCCGCCTGTCGGGCAACGATGCCCTGAACTGCCTGCGGGGTGTCAACGTCCCGGCGCTCGCCGGCAATCGCTACGAGCAGATCCGGCTCCTGCGCACGTGCACCGGTCAGCCGAAGTCCACGCGCAACGGCTGCTACGGCTGGTTCGGCCGCACGCTAAACGTCGTCACCAACGGCCGCTTCGAGCGCTCGGGCTGCGGCAGCTGAACATCTCCGAGGCGCGCGTCGCGTGTGTCGCGGGTGCGCGCAAGCTCGGCGAGCCGCTCGGCACGTTCTCATAGCTCCGGGGTGACGGTCACCTCGGTAAGGTCGACCGTGCGTTCCGGCTGCGGCGCTAGATCGCGGGGAAGGGGCCGGGGCCGATTGGTGCCCGGAAGGTTCGTGTCGAGCTGCGCGAGCTCACGCTCGGGCTGCCACGAGGTCTTGAAGAGGTTCGTCGTCGAGAGCCGTCCGCCGACCGCCGGGTCGGGCGAGCCGGGCAGTCCGACCTGGCTCAGCACGCCGAGGACGGCAACCGCGAGTGTCGCGGCGACGCTGACCTGCGCCGCGGAGAGGGAGACGCGCCGGTGTGCCCGCCGCACGACGATCGGCAGCCGAGGCGACTGCAGCGGGGCGGCGCGAAGCTCTTCGGTGAACTCGCGCACCGACGCCTCGAACGCCTGACACTCCGCGCAACGCTCGAGATGCGCAGCGACCATCCTCAGCTCGAGCTGGGACAGCTCACCGTCGAGCCGCAGCGAGACCTGCTCGCGGATGCGCTGACAGACGATGGACGACCGAACCGCGTTCACACTGCGTTTGACGACGGAGAAGCCACGGAGTTAGCTCCCGGCCTGTTGGCCGGCTTCGGCCGCAGCCAGCTCGCCTTCGTCCTCTCCGACTTCGGCCGCCTTTCTGTGCCGCCTGGTGGATCTCCACCTGGGCCGCGAGATCGAGGGGATTGAGCACTTCCGCGAAGTGGCACGCGACCGGATGCTGCCCACCTCCGCGCGGGATGAGCGGCGGCTCTTCGGTCGCGCAGATGTCCTGCGCTTTCCAGCAGCGTGTGCGAAATCGGCATCCCGAGGGCGGGTTGGCAGGGCTCGGCACGTCACCTGTCAGCACGATCCGCCCGCGCTTGCCGCGCATGTTCGGCGACTCGATCGGGACCGCGGAGAGGAGCGCCTGCGTGTACGGGTGCATCGGCGTCTCGTAGATCTGCTTGCGCGTCCCGACCTCGACGATCTTGCCCAGGTACATCACGGCGACGCGATCCGAGACGTGGCGGACGATCGACAGGTCGTGCGCGATGAAGAGGTACGTGAGCCCGAACTCGTTCTGGAGCTGGGCGAGCAGGTTGACGACCTGCGCCTGAATCGAGACGTCGAGCGCAGACACCGGCTCGTCCAGGATCATCAGCTTCGGGTTCAGGGCAAGCGCGCGAGCGACGCCGATCCGCTGGCGCTGGCCCCCGGAGAACTCGTGCGGAAAGCGGTTCGCGTGCTCGGGGCTGAGCCCGACAGTGCGCAGAAGCTCCTCCACCCGGCGCGCGACCCTCGCCTCGCCGGTAGAGGCCGTGGATGCGGAGTGGCTCCCCGACGATGTCGCGAACGGTCATTCGCGGATTGAGGGACGCGTACGGATCCTGGAAGACGATCTGGATATCCCTCCGCACCGGTCGCATTGCCTTGCGCTTGAGAGTGGTGATGTCGCGACCGTCGAAGATGATCCGTCCGTCGGTGGGCTCGATCAGCTTGATGATCGTCCGGCCGAGCGTCGTCTTGCCGCATCCGGACTCGCCGACGATGCCGAGCGTCTCACCGCTTCGAACGGAGAGGTCGACACCGGAGACCGCCTCCACCTGCCCGACCGTGTGCTTGAAGATCCCGGCCTTGATCGGGAAGTGCTTGACGAGGCCCTCGACGCGGAGAAGCTCGTCTCCGCCGCTGGTCTCCCGTCTCCGCGCGCTCCTCGGGAGTGAGCGCCAGCGTCTCGCTCATGCGACGGGTCCTCTACGAGGGCGCCGACGACCTGCTTCGCGGCGAGCTCTTCGGCGAAGTGACATGCCGAGACGTGGATGCCGCCCTCGCCGAAGGGTCTGAGCGCCGGAATATCGGTCCGGCAGATCGCACGACCCTGCGAGTGGACGCACCTGGGGTGAAATGCGCAACCAGGCGGAGGCGAGATCATGCTCGGAGGCTGGCCGGGGATCGGATCGAGCCACTCGAGATCGGCATCGATTCGCGCGAGCGAGTTCATGAGCCCGACCGTGTACGGGTGCCTCGGGCTGTTGAAGATCTCGAAGACGTCGGCGAGCTCGACAACGCGGCCTGCGTACATCACGACGACGCGATCGGCGAGCTCGGCGATGAGCCCGAGGTCGTGCGTGATCAGGATCGTCGCCGCACGCGTCTCGTCCTGCGCCGCCTTCATCACCTCGACGATCTGCGCCTGGATGGTGACGTCGAGCGCCGTCGTCGGCTCGTCGGCGATGAGGACCCTCGGCTCGTTGGCGATCGCCATCGCGATCATCGCGCGCTGTCGCATGCCGCCCGAGAACTCGTGCGGGTACTGGTTGACGCGCCGTTCCGCGAACGGCACGCCCACTAGCTCGAGAAGCTCGACGGTCCGCTTGCTCGCTGCCTTGTCGCCGATGCCCGGATTGTGCGTCTCGATAGCCTCCGAGATCTGGTCTCCGATCGTGAACACCGGGTTCAGCGAGGTCATCGGATCCTGGAAGATCATTGCGATCTCACCCCCGCGGATGTCGCGGAGCTCCTTCTTCGGCAGCGTCAGGAGATCTCGCTCCCCGTAGCGCGCCTCGCCACGAACGACACGACCGGGCGGCTGCGGGATCAGGCCGAGCATGGTCATCACCGAGACGCTCTTCCCCGAGCCGGACTCGCCGACGATGCCGAGCGTCTCGCCGGGGAAGAGGTCGTAGGTGACGTCGGTGACGGCGTGGACGATCCCGTCCTCCGTCTCGAACTCGACCGTCAGCTCGTCGATGGAGAGGACGGGGTCAGGCACGAGTACGCTGCTGCGGGTCGAGCGCGTCGCGCAGGCCGTCGCCGATGAAGTTGACGGCGAGCGCGATGGCCACGATCACGATGCCCGGGAAGGTCACGAGCCACCAGGAGGAGAAGCCCTCGCTGGCGCCCTCGCCGATGAGCTTCCCGAGCGCCGGCGTCGGTGGCTGAACCCCGAAGCCGAGGAACGAGAGCGCAGCCTCGAGGAGGATGGCGGCCGCGATCAAGAGCGTCATCGTGACGACGATCGGCCCGACGGTGCTCGGGAGCATGTGCCGGAACATGATGCGCAGGTCTCCCGCCCCCGCGGCTTTGGCCGCCTCGACGAACTCCTTCTCACGCAGGGAAAGGAAGGTGCCGCGAACGATGCGCGCGAGACCGACCCAGATCAGCAGGGCGACGATGACCCCGACGCGCCACGGCTTGCCCTGGCCGAGGTATGCGGAGAGCACGAGCAGCACTGCCAGGAACGGAACGACGAGGATCAGGTCGACGAGCCGCATGAGCACGTTGTCGACGACCCCGCCGTAGTAGCCGGCGATAGCGCCGACGATCGTTCCCAGCACGGTCGCGATGGATGCGACCAGGAACGCGACCCAGAGCGAGGTCTGAAGCCCGTAGATGACCCGGCTCAGGTAGTCGCGGCCGAGCTGGTCGGTACCGAAGAGATGCCACCCGTCGAGCGTAGGTCCTATGACGATGTTCTCGAAGTCGAACTCGTCGTAGCCGTACGGCGCGATCTGGTCCGCGAACACCGCGACGAGCGTCACGAAGATCAGGATGATCAGGCTCGCAACCGCCAGCTTGTGACGGAAGAAGCGGATCCGCGCGTACGTCCACTGGCTCCGCGCCTTGAGCTCGAGGCCGGACTCGTGGGAGAGCTCGACGTCGCCCGAGACCGCTCCCCCCGCCGCTACGGCAGGGGTGAACGGATCGGGAACGGGTGCGGATCGCTCACTCAAGGCGGACACGTGGGTCGAGCCAACCGTAGGCCAGGTCGGCGATGAGGTTGAAGATGACGACGAAGACCGCGGTCACCATGAGAAAGGCCATCACGGGATACGGGTCGCCGGCGTTGAGCTTGGTGATGAAGTAGAGGCCCATGCCGTCGAGCGCGAACACCGTCTCGGTGACGACGGCGCCGCCGAGCAGCGCGCCGAAGTTCAGCGCGATGAGCGTGACCATGGGAATGAGCGCATTCCGGAAGGCGTGCTTCATCGTCACCTTTCGCTCGTCGAGCCCCTTCGCGCGCGCGGTGCGGACGTAGTCGGAGTTGACGACTTCGAGCATCGAGGCGCGCATGAAGCGAGAGTATTGCGCGATGCTCGCGACCGCGAGGACGATGATCGGCAGCGCCAGGTGCTGTGCGCGGTCGAGCACGAAGTGGATGCCGCTCCCCGGATCGACCGAGTTCAGGCTCGCGACGTAGAAGATGCGCACGTCGAACCAGAGATAGATGTTCACGAACAGCACCTGCAGCATGAGCGCGAGCCAGAAGACAGGCATCGCCAGGCCCACGAAGCTGAAGGTCGTCGCGGTGTAGTCGAAGACGCTGTACTGCCGTAAGGCGGAGTACACCCCGATGAAGACGGCGATGAGGATCGCCAGGAGCTCGGCCGCGATGATGAGCTGAAGCGTGTGGCCCATCGCGCGCTGCAGGTCCGGCCAGATCGGCAGGTCGGAGACCGTCTCGGTCCCGAACTTGTTCGTGAACATGTCCTTGACCCAGTAGCCGTAGCGCTCGTAGATCGGGTCGTTCAGGTGCTTGCGCTCCTTGATGTTCTGGATCGTCTGCTCGGAGATGTCCGGGCTGCATGCTCAGGAAGCCGATGCGGGCTCGTCACCATGCTCATGCCCCAGAAGACGAGGATGCTCGCCGCGAAGAGGACGAGGACGCTGTAGAAGCAGTCTGCGGATGACGTAGGTAAGCACGGTTCTACGCTCCTGATCTTAGAACGAAGTCCCGCCCCGGCCTAGTGGCCGGGGCGGGACTTGGGCTTCATGCAAGGCCGAGGCCTTGCATGTCGAGTGATTCAGGTACTACGAAGTGACGCTCCAGGTCTCGGCGTTCCAGGTCGAGCCCTGCTGCGTCGGGTTCTTGATCGCGTTCTTGACCCTGTTCGAGTTCAACAGGTACGCCGGGCGTGAGAACAGCGGGATCGAGAAGACCTCCTCCGCCAGGATCACCTCGGCGTCGTTGAGCAGCTTCGTTGCGTGCCGCCGCATCGGCCGTGAACTTCGCCTTCTTCAGCAGTGCGGTTGCCTTCTTGTTGCAGGAGTTCCCGTAGTTCTGGTCGCCTCCGCAACCGCCGATGCTCGACGAAGTGGCCGGTGCTCGTCGGGCCGCTGAGGAACGTGAACATCACGGCCTGCCAGTCACCGTTGGTGAGCGTTCCACCACCGAAGAGCACGGCAGGCGAGATGAAGCGCGGCGTGAACTCGATGCCGACGCTCTTCAACTGCCTCTGGATGATCTCGAACGTCAGGGCCCGAAGCGGGTTGCCGGACGTCGTCGTGAACTGGAAGCTCAGCTGGCCCACGCCAGGACAGCTGAAGATCTTCGAGTTCCCTGCACTCGCCGCGTCAGGACCGCCCGTGCAGCCGTTCTTCTTCAGCAGGGCGATGACGTTCTTCTGGCTGAACTTCCACCGCGAGTACGGCGTCTCGTACTGCGGCTCGAACGGCTTGTAGATGTTGCTCTGAAGCACGGGGATCAGCTTCAGGTTCGGCAACCAGGCCGGTCTTCACGTAGAGCACCTCGCGGATCTGCGACCGGTTGATGCCCTGGATGATCGCCTGCCGGACGAACTTCTTCTTCAGCGCCGGATGAGCCTTGGCGCCCTGCTGGAAGTCGAGGTGCTCCCACTGGTAGCCGGGACCGACCTGCACCTTGAACTTCGAGTCCTTGTAGAAGTCGACGATCTGGATCTGCGGCTGCGGCTCGACGACGTCGCCCTCACCGCTCTTGAGCGCCTGGAACTGCGAAGCGCCCGCGATGTAGCGGAAGACGATCCGGTCGAGCTTGGCTGCCGGGCCTGCCTTGAACGCCGCGTTCTTCACGATCGAGAGCTGCGTGCCCTTCTGCCAGCTCTGGAACTTGAAGGGACCGCTCGAGATGTCGAGCGAGTCCGACCAGAGCTTGTTGAAGTCCTGGCCTGCGACCTTGTGCGCGGGCATCGACGCTGTTGCCCATGCAGCACGTCCCACGCCGCATAAGGCCCGCTTGGGCTTGAAGGTGACGGTGACGCACTTGCCCTTCACCTGAACCTTCGCGATGTCCTCCCAGCCTTCGCGGGACGACGATGTCCCAGTTCGGGTTCATGATCGTCCGGTACGTGGCGAGGAAGTCCGCGCCGGTGACGGGCTTGCCGTCACTCCAGTTCGCGGTCTTCTTGTACTTCATGGTGGCCGTCAAGCGGCTCGCTTCTGCAGGAGCTTCGGAAGGCTCTCGAGGAGGTACGGATTGAGCTTGACCTTGTCGTCGTAGATCAGGCCGGCGGCGAGGATCGTGTTCATGCACGAGCGAAACCGTGTAGCCGTTCCCCTCCGAGAGGAAGTGTTGAGGATGCCCGGCTCCTGGTCGTGAACGATGACCACGCGTGCCAGCTGAGGCACCTTCTGTGGTCGCCGTCGCGGCCGGGCCGATGACGAGGCTCCCGACGAGTGCGATAAGACCCGTCAAGAGCAGCAGCGAACGCTTACGCATGTACTCCCTCCGTGTGGGATTGTGTTCTGTCATCCACGCGTCGCGACGCCGCGACTAACACCACGCTGAACGCCGCGATCGGGTGCATGATCATACTGTGTGACGTTCTGGGTCGAATGAAGTTAGAAGAAGGAGTGAACGTGCGCATTCCCCGTGCTGATGATCCTCGTGACGCCCCGGTCCCGCTCGCAGCCGGCGATGCGGCGGAATTGTGGGACGCCGTTCGCCCGCTTCTCGAGGAAGCGACAGGCGTCGAGTGGTACGACCTCCCGGGAAGTGACATCGACCGTGCGGCCGCAACGCTCTGCCGGCTCCGGCGCGCGAGAGCAGGCCGTTACGGAGGTCCTCAGCACGGCGACGAAGCCGTTCGCGTCATCCTCGCCGCGGCGAGCCCGGAGGCGCTCGTCTGGCTCGCGAGCCGCGCGATCTCGTACATGGACGAGAACGGTTTTCCGGAGGCGGTTGCGCCGTGGATCCCGGACGACCCCGTGGAGGCCCAAGCCTGAGGGCTAGCGCTCGCGCCGCCAGAGCAGGAGCGCGAGCGGCGCGAGCGCGAACGCGGCGAGGTACGGCGCGAGCGGTACCTGTCCGCTCTCCTCGCCCCGAACCACGGTCGGACCGCTGCCGATGAGCTCGCGCGCCTTCGCGGTCGCGGCGCCGATCTCGCTCTCGGAGTAGACGTTCCCGGACACCGAGGTGGCGAGGCCGTCGAGGACGACGGCAGACGCCGGATCGGGCCGGTACTGCGGCTCCGGCGAGTCGCCGGAGAAGACACGCTCGTCCGCGTGCCAGAAGTGCATGAGCAAGACGTCGGTCACCGGCGGTCTGCGCAGAATCGAGGCGAGACGTGCCGCGGAGACGGGCTGCGACTCGCCGTCGGTCAAGACGATGAGAAGCCGCTTGCTCGACTTCGGCGCGAAGTAGCGCTGGGTTCGAATCGTGGCGAGCGCGTCGAGGCTCGTCGCATTCGTCGCCAGCGACGACCGAGGGGGAGGCTGCTCGATCCCGAGCGAACGCGTGAGCGTCGACTCGAACACCTCCTGGTCGATGCTCGGAAAGAGATGGGGAAGCGTTCGATCCGTGAGCGAGGCAATGCCGAAGCGCACCTCCGGGAGCGCTGCTCGGAGCGTCCTGGCGGCGGCTTTCGCGCGCTCGAGCCGTTCCGGCGACCCGGGATCCCGCCGGGCGAGCATCGAGCGGGAGACGTCGAGGACGACGATCGCCTCGGCGTCGGTTCGCGTCTCGAGCGCAGTCGTCCGCTCGATCACGGGCTGTGCCGCAGCAAGCCCGAGGAACACTCCCGTCGCGACGACTGCCAGGATTGCGGCAACGAGTCCGCGCGTGCGTGGGTCCGCGAGGCCGAGCACCTCTCGTACTCCTCCGGCACGCCTGCGCACGAGGAAGAGCGCGACGAGGGGAACGAGCACCCCGATGGCGAGGAGAAGACCACCCGGCGTGAGGAGGTGCACGGTCATGCTAGTAGCCGCTGCCGGGCTGGCCGGCGCCCGCGCCCTTCGACCCCTGTCCGCCAGGGGCCGCGTTCGATCCCGCCGACGCCTCGCTCAGCTCGAGACCACGCCCTCGCTGGTAGGCGAGCTCGAGGTTGTACTTCGCCTCGTCGTTCGTAGGATCGAGCGCGATCGCGAGGGTGAGGTTGGCGATCGTGGCCGAGAGGAGTGCCTCGCGCTCCTGGGTCTCGTAGACGAAGCGGGCGAGCCCGAGCACCCCGAGCAACCCTGCGGCTCGCGACCGTCTCGCGTTGTCGCTATCGCGCACGACGACGGCTTCCAGCCGGGCCTGCGCCTCGTTGCGGCGAATCGCAACTTCGGGATCGGAGATCACGGGATCCTCGAGATCGGCGGTGCGAAGCGCGCGCACCGCTTGCCGGAACTCCACGTCGTCCTGCACCGCCAACGCCCTGCGTCCGAGATCGGCAGGTGCTAGCTCACTCGGCTGCCACAGTCGCTCGTCCGCTGGCGTGCTCCGGTAGCGCACATCGCCTGCCGCAAAGGCGTCATTCCATCGTGAGACGTCGATCGCGAGTAGAGAGAGCAGCACGGCGAGCGCAACCGAAAGGAGCGCTCCCGCGACGAGCGCGACTCTCCGAGCGACGCTCACGCCGGGCTCCGGTCGCGGGTGATCGCGAGCGTTCCGGCGAAGAGCTCGTGCGCCGTGAGCGCCAGGAAGAAGCACACACCCAGGAGCAGCAGCGTCCTCGGAGCCGGGACCCGAGCATCGCCCGCTACCTCACCGTCCTCGGCTCCTGCGTCCGGGGCCGCGAACGCATCCTCCTGCAGGAGCCCCTGGAAGATCAGCTGAGCGTCGGTAGAGGGGGCGAGGCCGAGCACGCGCAGCTCGATCGAGCTCCGTCGCAGGCTCTCGACCGTGCGTGCCAGCGCGGGCACGTCGTCCGGTGCGGTCTCGAGGTCGCTGACGAGCAGGATCGCGCCCGAGCGCACGCCGTCACGTTCGAGCATGCGGCGCGCGAGCTCGAGCGAGGACGAGATCTTGGTGCCGGCGCGGAACGCCTGCGTCCACGGGTTCACCGGCGGCCCGAGCCTCGGCGCCACGAGCAGCCTCAGCATCGGCCGGAGCTCGGATGCGGGCGTGCCGGGCGGAAGCAGCTCGTACGCGACATCCGAGAAGACGACGAGGCCGATGCTCGCGTTCTCGGCGACGAGCCGGCGGAATGCGCGTCTCACCGCCTCGTAGTCCTCGTCCGCGATGGAGAGCGAGAGGTCGACGACGACGACACCCGTCGTCCCACTCGGTATCAGGCCAGGCTCGCGCGTCTCCAGCTCCCGTGCGGAAGCCGCCGAGGCGATGACGAGCGCCACGGCCGCGCTGCCCAGGGCGACGCGCAGGATCCGCGCGCGCCACGCGGCAGCGGGAAACGCATTCGCATCGTGCGTGTCCACCACGCTGCGGCGGCGGAGCCTAGCCCACATTGCCGTTCCCGTTCATCTCCACCGCTACCTCCTCCTCGAGCGGCAGGGCGGTGCGAACCCGCGCAGCGAGCTGGGTCGTCTCGTTCGCCGGAGGAACCCCCTCGGACCAGGCAAGGGCTCTGGCGGTTCGAGCGAGGTCCCGGTCGCCCCAGTCCGCGAGCTCGAGCTCCTCGGCGACGAGCTCGAGCGCGCGGCGCTGATCGGCCGCACCGTCGACCCGGATCGACTGCTCGAGCAGGATGAGCGCCTGCTCGAGCGGGCTCAGGGGCGGCGCGGGCGGGAGCTCCGGCTCGAGCTCGGGCTCCGGCTCGGGCACGCGCGGGGGCCAGGCCAGATATCCGAGGAACACACCGGCCAGCGCGGCGAGCGTTGCGCCGGCGAGGAGCAAGGCGATGAGGAGCCCCGGGGCAATCCTGTACGACGCTGCCGGCAGCGAGAGGAGGTCGGCCTCCCAGGGCGCAGATCCTCGGTCGGTTCCTGCCCCGATGGCCGTGAAGCGCGAGTAGACGCGGACGAACGGCATCGGCGTCGTGACGACGTCGGCGCTCGTGTCCGGGGCCCCCTCACCGGCCGCGGTGAACCTGATCCGCGCGGGAGGGAACTCGTAGCGGGCAGACTCGCCAGAGGGGACACACGTGGCCGACAGGCAGCGCAGGGCGAAGGTCCGCCGCAGATGGACAGTGTCTCCGGCGTCACGGCGAAGCCGTCTCGGCGGGCCGACGATTGCGAAAGGCGCGAAGCTGGCGGCGACGCGGACGGACTCGGGGTCGACCCGGGTCTCGTCGAGCACGACATCCACGTGTGCGAGCACGGTGTCGCCGAAGAGCGCCACGGCAGGCGAGAGCGTTGCCTTGGCCTCGATGTCGGCGGGCTCCTCGACGGCCGCCGGCTCCGGGCTCGCGTCCTCCCCACTCCGGATGACGAGCAGCGCGACGAGCGCCAGCGCGACACCGGCGGCGACGAGCGTGACGAGTGCAAGACGCCGGGCCATCAGGCTCCGATGACCCGCCGCGTCCGGCGCAGGCTCGTCCAGACGAGGAACGGCTCCAGGACGTCTCCGCGCTCGCTGGAGGTGACGAGGATCGGGTCGACGTCGAGCAGTCGGAACGTCTCGAAGACCTCGCGCGCGCGGGCTTCGTTCGCGGCCTTCCGCTCACGCACGTCCTTCCTCGACAGCCGCACGGGCACTATTCGACCGCTACGCGGATCGCGGAGCGGCACGACCAGCCCGCTCACGTCGGGAAAGCTCTGCTCCCAGGTCGGGTCCTGTATCACCACCGGGACGAGATCCCAGCGGTGCTCGAGGGCCGCGAGCCAGAGCTCCCTCGGAGGCGGCGGCAGGAAGTCCGAGAGTAGGAAGACGAACGTGCCGGGCGTCACGGCGCGCGTGTGCGCGGCCATGTGCTCGAACGAGCGCTCGAGCCAGTCCGGCGGGCCCGCGTACTCGGACGACCAGAGCCGATCGTCGCGCAGCTCGATCAGCTTCCGCTCCCCCTTCGGCTGCCGCCAGTGGGGGTTGCCGTCCGCGTAGTCGAGGTATCCGACGAAGCCTCCCGCCGCGCCGGCGCTGGCGAGGATGAGCTCCACCGCCTGTCGCATCGCCTGCGGCTTGTCGAGCCAGGGGAGCGACGGCGCGAAGAACGACATCTCCGGGCGGCGATCGCAGACGATCATGACCTTCGGGGCCTCCTCGGCGAAGCGCTCGCGCACGACGAACTCGTCGCTGCCCTTGGCGGTCGACAGGCGGGCCGACGCCGCCCAGTCGATCGCGTCCATGTCGTCGCCGGGGCGGTACGGTCGCGAGCCGGCGACGTCGGTGCCGGAGCCGCGACGGAGGCTTCGCATCGTGCCGAAGGAGAGACCGATGACCCGCCGTCGCGGAACGAGCGGGAACGTGAGCCGGGAGCTCGCCACGCGGCCGCTACCGGCTGGAGTCGGACCCGGTGGGGTCTGACCCCGTCCCCACCTGGCTCGGCTTCTCGAAGAAGGGATCTTCCTCGGAGCCCGGGCGCGGCGCGAGCTCCAGGCAGCTCGCGCGGAAGTCCTCGATCGCCTGGTTCCAGCCGGTGGCGCGAGCGCGCGCGACGAATCCGGGGCTGAAGACGACGCGATGGACGAGCACCGGCACGAACAGGAGCTCGATGTCCTCGGGAATCACGTACGCCCGTCCGTCGAGCAGCGCCCACGCGCGGGCTGCGCGCTCGAGAGCGAGGCTCCCGCGCACCGAGCTGCCGATGACGACCGCCTCCTGCTCGCGCGTGGCGCGTACGAGGTCCACGACCCAACGGTGGAGCACGTCGTCGACGTAGACGTGCTGGGTCGAGGAACGCAGATCGTGGACATCGTCGAGCGTCACGGCCGGCTGCAGCTCGTCCAGGGGATGAGCGAAGCGCTGCTGCTCCAGGATCTTCAGCTCGTCCTCCACGTCGGGATAGCCGAGCGCCGTCCGCAGGAAGAAGCGGTCGAGCTGCGCCTCGGGCAGCGGGAACGTGCCTTCGTATTCGATCGGGTTCTCGGTCGCGATGAGCAGGAACGGCGTGGGCAGCTCGCGCGTGACTCCGTCGACCGTGACCTGCTGCTCGGCCATGGCCTCGAGCAGCGCGGACTGGGTCTTCGGCGTCGCGCGGTTGATCTCGTCGACGAGCACGACATTGGCGAACACCGGCCCGGGGCGGAACTCGAAGTCTCGCGTCCTCTGGTCGAAGATCGAGAGCCCGGTCACGTCCGTCGGCTGGAGGTCGGGAGTGCACTGGATCCGCGAAGGCGTCGCCCCCTCGATGGTTCCTGCGATCGCGCGCGCGAGCACGGTCTTCGCCGTGCCGGGAACGTCCTCGAGCAGGACGTGGCCCCCACAGGTGAGCGCCGTCAGGACGAGCTTGATCTCGTCGCGCTTCCCGTAGACGACCGTCTCGATGTTGTCGACGAAGCGCTCGGCGATCGCGCTCGCGCGCTCGAAGCGCTGTGCCTCGCTGTCTGGCCCCGCTACCGCCGATTCCACCGGCGTGATGCTATCTGGGGACTGAATCGCCATCGCATGTGGTTCTACGCATGCCGAGGCAGGGTTGTTAGAGCGTTCTTAGGACGCTCTTAGGTCTGGGCCCGGGAGGTTGTAGGGGCCGGGCATGCCCGGCCCCTACGTCAAGGCTTCGGCGCCTGCGACCACTTCGAGGATCTCCTGCGTGATCTCGGCCTGGCGCGCGCGGTTCATGCGCAGCGTGAGCGTGTCGATCAGGTCGGCCGCGTTCTTCGAGGCGTTCCGCATCGCGGTCATCCGTGCGCCTTGCTCGGAGGCGGTCGACTCGAGGAGCGCGCGATAGATCTGCGTCTCGACGTAGACCGGGAGCAGCCGCTGCATGATCTCCTCGGGCTCCGGCTCGAAGATGAAGTCGCCGCGGAGCGTGTCCGCCGCGCGCTCCTCCTCGTCCGTCTCCAGGATGTCGGGGGAGATCGGCAGCACGTCCTGCTCGGTGACCCGCTGCGTCAGCGCGGAGACGTAGGTGTTGTAGACCAGCGTCACGCGGTCGACCTCGCCCTCGACGAAGAGCTCGGACAGACGGTGTGCGATCGCCTGCGCGTCCTCGTAGGCCGGCCGGTCGGTGAAACCCATGTACGCAGCCGCAAGCTCGCGGCGGCGGAAGAGGAGCGTCGAGCGCCCTCGCTTGCCGACGGCGACCCAGCGCACGTTCTTCCCTTCTGCCTGGAGCGAGCGCTCGAGCGCGAACGCCCGGCGGAGGATCTGCGCGTTGAAGGCGCCTGCCAGCCCGCGATCCCCGGTCAGCGGCACGATCGCGACGGTCTCGACCTGCTCCCGCTGCTCGAGGAGCGGGAGCCGCACCGAGGCGGAGGCCCTGCCCACACCCGCGATGAGCTCGTTCATCGTCTCCGCGTACGGGCGGAGCGCCCGGATCCGCTGCTCGGCGCGCCGCAGCTTGGCCGCCGCGACGAGCTCCATCGCGCGCGTGATCTTGCGCGTGTTGCGGACGGACTGGATCCGCCGCTTGATGTCCTGGACGGTGGCCACGAGGCCGGGCTACCCGGCGATGCCTTTCTCTTCCTCGATGTTGAACGTCTTCAGGAACTTGTCGAGCTCGGCCTTCAGCTTCTCCTCGGCCTCCTCGGGCACGTCCCCGCTCTCGCGGATGGACTCGAGCACGGAGCCCTCGGTGCGCAGGTGCTCGCGGAGCTCGTCGTGGAAACGGGGGACCTGCGGCACGGGGATCGTGTCCAGGTAGCCGTTCACCCCGGCGTAGATCGCGACGACCTGCTCCTCGAGCGGCCAGGGCTGGTACTGCGGCTGGTTCAGGGTCGCGACCATCCGCTCGCCGCGGCCGAGGGCCTGCTGCGTCGCCTGGTCGAGCTCCGAGCCGAACTGTGCGAACGCCTCCAGCTCGCGGTACTGCGAGAGATCGAGGCGGAGTCGTCCCGCCACCTTGCGCATCGACCTGCGCTGCGCATTGCCGCCCACGCGGGAGACCGAGACGCCGACGTTGATCGCAGGACGGACGCCCGAGAAGAACAGGCTCGACTCGAGGTAGATCTGCCCGTCCGTGATCGAGATCACGTTCGTGGGGATGTACGCCGCGACGTCGCCCGCCTGGGTCTCGATGATGGGAAGCGCGGTCAGCGACCCGCCGCCGAGGTCGTCCGAGAGCTTGCAGGCGCGCTCCAGGAGTCGCGAGTGGAGGTAGAAGACGTCACCGGGGAAGGCCTCGCGGCCCGGCGGCCTTCGGAGCAGGAGACTGAGCTGTCGATAGGAATCCGCGTGCTTCGAGAGGTCGTCGTAGATGAGCAGCGCGTGCTTGCCCTGGTAGAGGAAGTACTCGCCCATGGCGCACCCGGCGAACGGGGCCATCCACTTGATCGGCGCTGCCTCCTGGGCGGGCGCCGAGACGACGATCGTGTACT
>CAWKLR010000010.1:0-363309 GCA_963850485.1 uncultured Actinomycetes bacterium
AGCGAAGACGCGCTCGCGCTGCGGGCGTACCCACACGGTCTGGCCGCGCCAGTAGCCGGACTCGTCGAAGACGTCGCGTGTCAGGAGCGCGACGATCTCGGCGCCGCTCGTTCCGTGCAGCTCGACCTTCGCGTCACGGCCGAGGATGGTGACCCGCACGATCATCGCCTCGATCGCGCCCTCCGCCGGCTCGGCGAGAAGCTCGAGGTCATGGGGCCGGACGAGCACATCTCCGACCAGGTTGGCGTCGCCGACGAAGGTCATGACGAACTCGCTCGCGGGCTCGTCGTAGAGCTCGCGCGGTCCTCCGACCTGCTCGAGCCGTCCGTGGTTCATGACCGCGATCTGATCCGAGATCTCCATGGCCTCTTCCTGATCGTGCGTCACGAAGACGGTCGTCACGTGCACGACGTCGTGGAGCTGGCGCAGCCACTCGCGCAGCTCGGCGCGGACGCGCGCGTCGAGGGCTCCGAAGGGCTCGTCGAGGAGGAGCACCTGCGGTTCGGGCGCGAGTGCGCGCGCGAGCCCCATCCGCTGGCGCTGTCCGCCGGATAGCTGCGCCGGATAGCGATGGCCGAAGCCCTGGAGCTGCACCAGGTGCAGGAGCTCGTCCACGCGCTCCCGGATCTCGGCCTTCGGCCGCTTGCGCACCTTGAGCCCGAACGCGATGTTGTCCCGCACGGTCATGTGCTTGAAGGCCGCGTAGTGCTGGAAGACGAACCCGACGTTCCGCTTCTGCGGCGCGAGCGCGGTGGCGTCCTTCTCCGCGAGCAGGATCTCGCCGGCGTCGGGGGTCTCCAGCCCGGCGATGATGCGCAGGAGGGTCGACTTGCCCGACCCACTCGGCCCGAGGAGGGCGGTCAAGGAGCCGCTCTCGACCTCGAGCGAGACGTCGTCGACCGCGACGAAGTCGCCGAAGCTCTTCGAGACGTTGCGTACCAGGATGGACATTGCTAGGCAGTCTCCTCTCGAGGGCGGATCACGGTCATGGCGACGAGGACGAGCACGGCGACCAGAGCCAGGACGATCGAGATCGCGTAGGCGCCGGCCAGATCGAACGCTTCGTAGCGCTCCTGAACCCGGAGGGTTGCGGTCTCCGTCTGCCCCTGGAGGCGGCCCGAGACGACGGCAACGGCTCCGTACTCGCCGAGGCAGCGGGCCGTGGTCAGGATGACGCCGTAGATCACGGCCCACCGGATCGAGGGCAGTGTGATGCGCCAGAACGTCTGCCACCCGTTCGCCCCCAGCGTGCGCGCGGCCTGCTCCTGCTCGTCGCCGATCTCGCGGAGCGTCGGCACCACCTCGCGGGCGACGAAGGGAAGCGATACGAAGATCGTCGCGATCACCATCGCGGGAAGCGCGAACAGGATCTCGATGCCGTGATCCGAGAACCAGCTTCCGAACCAGCCTTCCCGCCCGTAGAGCAGGAAGAGCGCGAGCCCGACGACGACCGGGGAGAGGGCCAGGGGGAGGTCGATGAAGGCGTTCAGCAGGCCCTTGCCGCGGAACTTCTTGCGCACGATCGCGAGGGCGCAGACGATCCCGAACACCGTGTTCACCGGGACTGCGATGGCCGTGATGATCAACGTCAGCTTGAAGGCGTTGATCGTCTCGGGCGTCGTCAGCGCGTCCCAGGCCGGTGCGAAGCCGTCCTCGAACGTGCGCCAGAAGACGATCGCGAGCGGGCCGACGAGGATCACCGCGAGATAGAAGAGCGCGACGAAGCGGAGGCCGAGCCGCGAGACGACCCTACGCATCGGTCATGCCTCGTCGCGAAGTGCCGGATGACGCCGATCGAGAGCAGGGTCAGGAACGAGATCGCGAGCAGCACCACTGCGACGGCCGCCGCGCCGACCGAGTCGCCGCTCTCGATCCTGCCGAAGATGTGCACGGACGAGACCTCGGTCTGGAACGGGATGTTCCCGGTGATGATCACGAGCGAGCCGAACTCGCCGACGGCTTTCGCGAACGCGAGAGCGACGCCCGAGAGGATGCCGGGAACGATGTTCGGCAGGATGATTCGCCGGAAGGTCGTCGCGTGGGATGCGCCGAGCGAGTGCGACGCTTCCTCCAGCTCGCGGTCGAGCTCCTGGAGAACGGGCTGCACCGTCCGGACGACGAAGGGAAGGGTCACGAACATCAGCGCGAGGACGATCGCGGTCTTCGTGAACGCGACATCGATGCCCACCGGTGACGTCGGGCCGTACAGCGCGAGCAGCGTGAGCCCGGCCACGATCGTCGGGAGCGCGAACGGGAGGTCGATGATGGCGTTGACGGCAGTCTTCCCGCGAAAGTCGTCTCGCACGAGCACCCACGCGGTGACGGTGCCGAGCACGGCGTTCAGGAGCGAGACAGCGAGCGAGGCGCCCAGGGTCAATTTCAACGCCGCGACCGCCTCCGGGCTGGAGACGGCATCCCAGAAGGACACGCGTCCCTCGCTCGTCGCCTCCCACATGAGCGCGGCCAGCGGGAGCCCGACGAAGACGGTGAGAAAGGTGGTCACAAAGCCGAGGGACAGGGCCGTTGCAGCCCTGTCCCTCGAGGCGCGTGTGCGCGCCGGCCTGCTGACGGCGACCTCAACCAGTGCTGCCGCCGATCTCCCGCTGGATGCGGGCCATGATGCTGTTCGTCGGATCGAAGAAGCGCTTCTGCACCTTCTCCCAACCTCCCAGGCCGAGCTGGTCGATCGTGAAGAGACCCGGGCGAACGGGGAACTTCTTCCGGTTCCGGTCTTCGACCTTCTTCACGACCGGCCGGTAGCCGTAGTCGGCGAAGACCTGTTGCGCGGCAGGGGTCCGCAGGAAGCGCAGGAACAGGTTGGCCTTTTCCTTCTCCGCGCTCTCCTTGAGGACCGCGATGGGGTTCTCGATCAGGATCGTCGCCTTCGGGATGACGAACTGCAGGTCGAGGCCCTGCATGCGCGAGAAGTACGCCTCGTTCTCGTACGCGAGCAGGACGTCGCCCTTGCCGCTGTTGAAGGTGCTGAGCGACGCTCGCGCGCTCGCGTCCTGGACGACGACGTTCCTGAAGAGCTTGAGCAGGTTCGCCTGCGCCTGCTTGTCGGTCTTGCCGGCCTTCCGCCACGCCCCGTACGCGGCCATGATGTTCCAGCGGGCACCGCCCGAGGTGAACGGGTTCGGGGTGACCACGTCGACGTCCGGCCGGAGGAGGTCGTTCCAGCTCTTGATCTTCTTCGGGTTGCCATCGCGCACGACGAAGACGACGACGGAGTTGGTCACCATGCCCTTGAAGGACTGCCTCTTCCACTTCGGGTCGACGAGATCGGGCACGAGCGAGTCGACGTCCGGGGCGAGGGAGAGTGCGACGATGTCGGCGTTCAGGCCGGCCTTGACCGCGCGGGCCTGTTCGCCAGACGCACCGTAGGACTGCTTGAAGTCCACGTCCGCGCCCTGTGGCGTCTTCTGAAACATCGGGATGAGCTTCGCGTAGGCCTCGCGGGGGGTCGTGTACGCGACGAGGTTCAGCTCGGCGTCGGTGGTACGGGCGGGATCGGCACCCGCCGTGGCAGCGAGCGCCGCCGCACCGAGCCCGAGCACGGCCGCGACGACCAGGATCTTGGTACGCATCGGACTCTCCCTTGTTTATCTACAAACATTGTCAACAACACTTACAACGGCGGAGAAGATAGTTCGAATACTCTGCCCCGTCAAGCGACAACGACCAAGGAGGCTCATCCTGTGTGGGTATCTCGGAGAACCGACTATGCGACGCGGGCGATCCTGACCCTCGCGCTCGAGGGCGGTGGTCCGCTCAAGCTCGAGGCACTCGCTCGGAGGACTGCGGTGCCCCAGTCGGTCCTGGAGCAGGTGATGCCGACGATGCGGACCGCGGGGATCGTCCGCTCGGAGCGCGGGCCGTCAGGCGGCTACCGGCTCAACAAAGCTCCGGAGGAGATCACGCTGGAGCGGGTGGTTCGTCTGTTCCAGGGACCTCTGGCCCCGATCAGCTGCGCCACGCGCCACAACCCCGAGCCCTGCCCGATGATGGTCGGCTGCACTCTCCGCGACGTCTGGGAGGAGGTCCGGGACGCGACGATCTCCCTCCTCGGAGGCGTGACGTTCGCCGACCTCGCGGCTCGGGCCGGCGGGCCGTGGATCGACCCGTCGCTGATCATTCCCATCGCGAACCCAAACACCGCGGGCGGGGGTCAGGCTTCAGCCTGAACCGGGTGCTCAGGTGGCCGAAGACCTCAGACCGGGGTCGGGCTTAAGCCTGACCCCTAACCCGTAACCCCGGAGGTATCGTCCCCGCGATGGCAGTCGCGACCGACCGCGAGTACGGGCTCTTCATCGGCGGCGAGCTCGTCGAGCCCGCTTCGGGCGAGATCCGAGACCTCACCGAGCCCGCGACGGGCGAGCTGCTCGCCCGTGCGGCGATGGCGGGCGAGGCCGATGTCGACCGCGCGGTCGAGGCTGCGCGCAGCGCGCTCGACGGAGACTGGGGGAAGACTCCAGGCACGGAGCGAGCCCGTCTCCTGCACGCGCTCGCGGACGCGATCGCCGCCAACCGTGCCGAGCTCGCCGAGCTCGAGTCGCGAAACGTGGGCAAGGCGATCTCCTCGGTCAAAGCAGAGCTGCACCAGGCCGTCGAGAACTTCCGCTACTACGCCTCCGCGATCGCGACGATCGGCGGCCGTGCGAACCCGATCGGCGGCTCGCTCCTCTTCTACTCGCTGAAGGAGCCCGTGGGTGTCGTCGGACAGATCGTCCCCTGGAACTACCCGCTGATGATGTCGACCTGGAAGCTCGCTCCGGCACTCGCGGCCGGCTGCTCCGTCGTGCTGAAGCCCGACCCGCAGACGCCGTTGACGGCCATTCGCCTGGCCGAGCTCGCGACCGAGGTCGGTTTTCCGGCCGGCGCCGTCAACGTCGTGCCCGGTGACGGACCGACAACGGGCGCGTACCTCGTTCGCCATCCCGGTGTCGACAAGATCGCCTTCACCGGCTCGACGAGGACGGGCGGCGAGATCATGCGCCTCGCCTCCGACCCGGTGAAGCGGATCACGCTCGAGCTCGGCGGCAAGAGCCCGAACCTCGTCTTTGCCGACGCCGACCTCGCGAGCGCGATCCCGAGCTCCGCCTG
This sequence comes from uncultured Actinomycetes bacterium, assembly GCA_963850485.1. Taxonomy (GTDB): domain Bacteria; phylum Actinomycetota; class Thermoleophilia; order Gaiellales; family Gaiellaceae; genus GMQP-bins7. The sequence goes on from CAWKLR010000010.1 coordinate 5,104, forward strand.
GGCGATCTACTACGCAGCGGGCCAGAGCTGCGAGGCGCGCTCGCGGTTGCTCGTCGAAAGCTCGATCTACGACGAGGTCGTCTCCAAGCTGGCCGAGCTCGCGGGCTCCATCCGCGTCGGCGACCCGCTCGACAAGGAGACCCAGATGGGCTCGCTCATCTCCACCGGTCATCGCGAGCGCGTTCACGGCTTCGTCGAGCGCGGAGCCGGAGAGGGCGCCGAAGTCGTGACCGGCGGTGCGGTCCCCGAGGGCGCAGGCGCGTTCTACCCACCCACCGTCGTCGCCGCATCGAACGAGCTCGAGATCGCCCAGGAGGAGGTCTTCGGCCCGGTGGTGACTGTCACCGCGTTCGAGGACGAGAAGGATGCGATCCGGATCGCCAACGACGTGCGCTACGGCCTGATGGCAACCGTCTGGACCGGCGATCCGGCCCGCGGGCACCGGATCGCGGCCCGCATCAAGTCGGGCACGGTCGGGATCAACATGCCGTACACGGCCTTCCCCGGAATCCCCTTCGGGGGCTACAAGCAGTCCGGCTTCGGCCGCGAGCTCGGGCTCGAGTCGCTGGAGCTCTACCTCGAGACGAAGAGCGTCGTCGTCTCCACGGGCGCGCGCCCGATCAACCCGTTCGGTCTCTAAGACCATGTCGACCGGGGTGCTCGGGACGATCGGCTCGACGCCGGTCGTCCGGCTCGAGCGGCTGGTCGAGCCCGGGATGGCCGAGGTCTGGGTCAAGCTCGAGTCCGCCAACCCCACCGGCTCCTACAAGGACCGCATGGCGCTCGCGATGATCGAGGGCGCCGAGCGAGACGGGCGCTTGCAGCCGGGGCAGACGGTGGTCGAGTACACGGGCGGGAGCACGGGCTCGTCACTTGCGTACGTGTGCTCGCTGAAGGGCTACCCGCTCCGGATCGTGTCCTCGGACGCGTTCGCGCACGAGAAGATCGTGACCATGCGGGCGTTCGGAGCGGACGTCGAGATCATCTCGAGCCCGGAGGGGATCACCCCCGACCTCATCCCGCGGATGATCGAGCGCTCACAGGCGATCGTCGAGGAGACCGGAGGCTTCGCAACCGACCAGTTCCGCAACCGGGACATGCTCGACGGCTACGCGAGTCTCGGGCGCGAGCTTCTCGAACAGCTCGACGGGCGGATCGACGCGTTCTGTTCGTACCTGGGGACATCTGGCTGCTTCGTCGGTGTGACCCGCGAGCTCAGGCGCACGCTTCCGGAGCTCCACCGCGTCGCGATCGAGCCCGCCGAGTCGCCGGTGCTCTCGGGAGGCGAGCCGGGCACGCACCGGATCGAGGGCGGAGGCTCGGGATTCTGGCCGCCGTTGCTCGAGCGGGACGATTTCGACGAGGTGCGGACGGTGGCGACCGCGGATGCCTTCGCGATGGCGCGCCGAGCTACGAGGGAGGAGGGCCTCTGGTCGGGCCCGTCGACGGGCGCCAACCTCACGGTCGCGCTCGAGCTCGCCCGTGAGCTCGGGAAAGGCAAGCGGGTGGCTACGCCGCTCGTCGACTCCGGCCTGAAGTACCTGGGCGGCGATCTCTACTCCTGAGCCGATGCGGTATCGCTGGGCCGTCCTCGCAGCGGGCACGGCGGCAGCGACGAGCTCCGCCGTGTTCGGGATCGGCCTTCCGGTCATCGTGCCCCAGCTACGGGAGGAGTTCGATCTTTCGCTCGGACAGATCGGCGTGGTGCTCGCCGCGTCGTGGGTCGGGACGACGTTGACGCTCTTCCCATGGGGTCTCGCCGCCGATCGCTTCGGCGAGCGCCTCGTGCTCACCACCGGCCTGCTCGGCTGCGCCGTCTGTCTCGTGGGCGCGGCACTCGCATCGAGCTACGAGGAGCTGGTTCTCGCGCTGGGGCTCGTCGGCGCCGCCGGCGGGGCGGTCAACTCGGCGAGTGGCCGTGCCGTCATGCACTGGTTCGACGCGGGGGAGCGCGGCTTCGCGCTCGGAGTCAGGCAGACGGCGATTCCGCTGGGAGGGCTCATCGCGGCGCTGTCGTTGCCGCCCATCGCCGACGCTGCCGGTACGGGTGCGGCCTTTCTCTTCCTGGCGGCGCTGAGTGCGTTCGGCGCGCTCGTCGGCGCCGTCGTCCTGCGCGGGCGCGACGCCTCCGACGGGATCGAGGCGTCCTCGGTTCGAGCGACGCTGGCGGACCGAAGGCTCTGGCGGCTGTCGCTCGGAAGCGGCCTATACCTGTACGCGCAGATCGCGGTTCTCGGCTTCGGCGTCCTCTTTCTCGTCGACGAGCACGGCCTCTCGGCGCAGGAGGCGGGACTGGTGTTCGCAGGAACGCAGGTACTCGGCGGGGCATTTCGGATCGGGGGCGGACGCTGGTCGGACCTCATGGGCGCCCGCATCCTGCCGCTGCGCCGCGTCGGTCTTGCGATCGGCGGCGTGATGACACTCACGGCTGCTCTTGCCGGTGGCCCAACGTGGCTTCTGGTGCCCGTTCTCGTCCTCGCGGGTGGGCTGACGATGGCGTGGAACGGGCTCTCGTTCACGGCGGCTGCGGAGCTCGCAGGTGCTCTGCGGAGTGGAGCCACGATCGGCGTCCAGCAGACCGTGCTCGCGGCGATCGGCGTGGCGGCGCCGCTCCTCTTCGCGCTGACGGTGTCGGCGGGGTCGTGGCCGTTCGCATTCGTGGTCGCCGCGCTCATCCCGCTCGCCGGCTGGTGGCTGCTCGGGTCGCTGAGCGAGCGCCGACATACTGCGGCCAGATGAGGGTGCTCGAACGCCTCGACGAGCTCTACGCGATCGGCGGCGGCCCGGGCGCCAACCGTCCGCATCTGAGCGCTGCCGAGGACAAGGCGCACGAGCTCGTCGCAGGGTGGATGCGCGAGGCGGGTCTCGCGGTCGAGGTCGATACGCACGGCAACCTCCTCGGACGCTCGGGGCCGCGTGACGACATCTGGGTGGGATCGCACCTCGACTCGGTGCCGCATGGGGGTCGCTTCGACGGTCCGCTCGGCGTGGTCGGCGGGCTGGAGGCGGTCGAGCGCGCCGGGCATGGGGCCGTGGTTGCCTTTCGTGGGGAGGAGGTCGGCTGCATCGGGAGCCGCGCTCTGTGCTCGGGTGGCGTGTCGCTGCCGACGGTCTTTCTCGAGCTGCACATCGAGCAGGGGCCGGTTCTCGAAGGGACGGGAGCGCCTCTCGGCGTCGTGACGAGCATCGTCGGCTACGCGCGCGGCGAGCTCGTCTTCGAGGGTCGGGCGGGCCATGCGGGGACGACGCCCATGGAAGCGCGCGACGATGCGCTCGTCGCCGGAGCCGAGGCGATTCTCCGCGTTCGGGAAGCGGCTTCGCAGATCGACGGAGCAGTCGCAACGGTCGGTCAGCTGACGGTCGAGCCCGGTGGGAGCAACGTCATCCCCGAACGCGTGCGGATCTCGGTCGACGCGCGAGCGCCCGATGCGAAACGGCTCGACCAGCTGATCGAGGCGGTCGGCTTCGAGCCCGCGCACCGAACTCCCCCGGCGGCCATGGGGGAAGGGCCACGGCGAGTGCTGCTCGACGAGCTGGAGAGCCGTGGCCTACCGGCGATCGAGCTACCCTCGGGCGCAGGCCACGACGCGGGCATCTTCGCGGCCGCGGGCGTGCCGAGCGCGATGCTCTTCGTCCGAAGCCTGAACGGCGGGATCAGCCACTCTCCGGACGAGCTGTCGTCCGACGAGGACATCGCGCTCGCGATCGACGTTCTCACCGCGGCCGTCGAACGGCTCGCTCGTGACGCCGAGAGCGCCAAGTAACAGTCTGTTACAAGGCGTCCTGGTGGCTCGATCCCGGCTCAGGCGGGCTCGAAGAGCTCGACCGGATTACCCGATGGATCCTCGACGAGGATCTGCTTTCCGCCTGGGCCGGTGACGACGTCGTTTCGGAAGGTCGCGCCCGACCTGCGCAGCTCCTCGATGGCGACATCGATCGCGTCGACCTCGATCACGAGCCGGTTCCAACCGCCTGGCTCGGGCTGCCGGCCGTCAGGCATCGGTCGCGCTGCGGACGACGCGGCGCCGCTCACCCAGAGCGAGAGATCGCCGCGGGTGAGGATCGCGAACGCCGGTCCCATCTGCTCCGCAAGCGTGAACCCGAGCCGGTCGACGTAGAACTCGATCGCGGAGTCGATGTCGTGTACGAGGTAGCGGATCGTCGCCATTCACGCGTCCGTGAAGGCGATCTCCTGGGCGCCGTCCCAGAGCATCCGCCGCCCGAGCTCGCGTAGGTTCTCGCCGCCCTCGACGATGGTTGCGAAGTGGTTGCCCGCGAGCGCGCCCGCCTTGCTCGCGAAGGCCACGTAGCCGTAGGCGAGCAGGAGCTCGGTCTCGCTGACCCCGCCGGGGTAGAAGATCAGCTCGCCCGGGCTCGGGTACCGCGTGGCGTTCTCAGGGCCGATGCCAACGTCGAGGTCGCCCATCGGTATCCAGCCGCCCTCGCCCGACCAGCGGACATGGATGATCTGCGAGTCGAGCGGCAGCATGTTCCGAAACGCGGCGACCGTCTCGGGTGCGGCTTCTTCCTCGAAGCGCGCGCCGAACGAGAATCCTCCGGCGGTGATCTCGAGCATGGCCCCGACCCTATCCCTGCCCGGCGACCCATGCGGCGAGGAGCTCGCGCTCGTCCTCGGTCATCCCGGTCGAGTTCCCGGGAGGCATCGCGCGCGTCTGCACAGCCTGGCGTTCGATGTCATCCGCGCGGGCGGTGATCTCGGCCTCGGTCTCGAGGCGGACGCCGAGCGGCGCTGATACGCCCGAGTGGCAAGAAGTGCACCGCTCGTCGATCACCGCCTGCACCTGGCCGAACGGCACCGGGCCCGCCTGCGCCGGTGAGACCTCGTCGGGCTGGAGCCAGAGCGCGAGCGCAACCACCGCTGCCGCAGCGGCGCCGAGGATCCACCATGCCCGGCGTCCGGTGTGCCAGAGGTTGAAGAAGTGCCGCACTGCTGCGGTCACGACCGCGATGAGCACGAGGACGAGCCAGGCCTCGTCCGCCCCGAACGTGAACGCGAAGTGCCCGGCGAGCATCGTGAAGAGCACCGGCAGCGTGAGGTAGTTGTTGTGCACCGAGCGGTTCTTCGCCTCCAGCAGCGGAACGGGGTCCGGCTCGCGCCGGTCGGCCATCGCGGCCACGAGCTTCCGGTGCGCGGGAATGATCACGAGGAGGACGTTCGCGGCCATGATCGTCCCGAGCATCGCCCCGACCTGGAGGTAGGCGGCTCGTGCGGCGAAGAGCTCGCCCGCGCCCCACGCCGCGAGCGCTACGAGAGCGACGCCGACGATCGCGAGGGCGAGCTGGCTCCGCTGGCCCACGGTCCGGCAGAGCCCGTCGTAGACGAGCCACGCCAGCGCGAGGCCGCCGACCGAGAGCGCGATGGCAGACCAGTCCGAAAGGTCGGCGACCGTCGGATCGACCAGCCGCACGCCCGCGTCGAAGTAGTAGAGGACGACCATGAGCGCAAAGCCGGAGAGCCAGGTCGTGTACGCCTCCCACTTGAACCAGTGCAGCGGCTCTGGCATCTCGGCGGGCGCGAGGCGGTACTTCTGCGAGTGGTAGAGGCCGCCGCCGTGGACTCCCCAGAACTCGCCGGCGACACCCGCGTCCGCGTCCTTCGCACTCTTCGGCGGCCGCAACGCCAGGTCGAGGCGGACGAAGTAGAAGGAGGCGCCGATCCACGCGATCCCCGCGGTGACGTGCAGCATGCGCAGGAGGACGTCGAGGACGTCCCTCAGGTACGGGTCCACCGGTCCCTCGCGATCGCGACGAGCTCTCGCAGACCCGTGTCGAGCTCCTCCTCGCGCGCGTTGCCGATCCGCTCCGCGAGAACCGCCAGGATCTCGCGCTTCGGCCGCCCGGCGACGAACACGACGAAGCGGAAGCCGAACTTCTCCTCGTAGACCTGGTTCTGGTACGCGAGCTCGGTGAGCACCGCCGGATCGGCATCGGCTCCCTGCTCGGCGGCGGAGCGGGTCGACAGTCCCTTGGCCCCGATCGCCGGGTGCGCACTCAAGGCCTCGATCTTCTCCGCCTCGCTCAGCGTCGCGATGACGTCGTCGGCTCGCTCGAGCGGGTTCTCGGTCTCGGCCAGGCGCTCGACGAGCCGTGTCCTGCCTTCGAACAGCTCAGCGAGCTCGTCGACGGTCAGCTGCCGCGGTAGGTCACGCATCCGAACGGAGAGATGAGGAGCGGGAGGTGGTAGTGACCGTCGGCGAGCTCGACTTGCAGCTCGACACGGGTGAAGAACGGAGACGGCGGATGGAAGACGAGGGAATAGGTGCCGGACGGCATGTTGTCCGCCAACTTCGCGATGCGTCCGTCGTGATCCGTGTCTCCGACCGCGAGCACGCTCTCGCCCCGCCGGAGCTCGACTCGGACACCTTGTGCGGGTTTCCCTTCGGCCGTGTCCAGGACATGGGTCGAGACGGAGACGCTCACGCCGCGAATCTTCGCGCCTGCGCCCGCTGTTCGCGCGCGATGTCCGCCTCGTCGGCCCGAACGAGGGTGCCGCCTCGCACGACGTCCTCTCCGCCGACCACCAGCCGGTCGACGCGATGCGGCGCCGAGAAGACGAGACCAGCGACGGGATCCTCGGCGCCCCCGAGCTCGAGTGCGTCCGTTCGCCAGATCGCCAGGTCGGCGCACTTGCCCGGCTCGAGCGATCCGATGTCGTCGCGTCCCAGCAGCGCGGCGCCGCCTCGGGTCCCGAGGCGAAGCGCTTCCCGCGCGGTCATCGCCGACGGCCCGCCACGACCGCGCGCGACGAGCAGCGCCTGCTTGACCTCCATGAACAGGTCGCTCCGCTCGTTCGACGCGGAGCCGTCGACGCCGAGCCCGACGCGAACGCCTTCGTCCAGGAGCTCGCGGACGGGGGCGACGCCCGCTCCCAGACGGAGGTTCGACGTGGGGCAGTGTGCGATCCCCGTGTTCGAGGCCGCGAAGTCGGCCACGTCGTCGGCGGAGAGGTGGACGCAGTGCGCGCACCACACGTCCGGGCCGAGCCAGCCGAGGTCGGTCAGGTACTCGACGGGTGTGCAGCCGTAGAGCTCCAGGCAATACGCGCCCTCCTCCATCGTCTCGGCCAGGTGCGTGTGCAGAGGGAGGCCGAGGCGCCGCGCGAGGGACGCCGACTCCTGCATGAGCCGCTTCGTGACCGAGAACGGGGAGCACGGGGCGACGGCGATCTGCACGCGGGCTCCCGGCCCCGGCTCGTGGAGCGCGCCGACGAGCCGCTCCGTGTCTGTGAGCACCGCGTCCAGCTCTTCCACGAGCTCATCGGGAGGGAGGCCGCCGTCCGAGGCGCCGAGGTCCATCGAACCGCGGGACGCGACGATGCGGACGCCGAGCTCGCGCGCCGCCTGTACCTCCGCCTCGACCAGGCCCTCCTGCCCGCGCGGGAAGACGTAGTGGTGGTCGAACACGGTCGTACAGCCGGAGAGCGCGAGCTCGGCGAGTCCGGTGCGTGCGGCCGCGTACTCGGCCTCGGCGTCGATCCTCGCCCACACCGGGTAGAGCTCACGCAGCCAGCTGAAGAGGTCCGCCTGCTGCGCCCGCGCGCGGGTGAGGGTCTGGTACAGGTGGTGGTGCGTGTTGACGAGCCCGGGCGTCACGACGGCGCCGCCGAGCTCCTCGCGGGAGTCGGCCTCCGGCTCCGGGCCCTCTCCGACCGCGGTTATGAAACCGTCCGCCACCAACACCCAGCCGGAGGCGTACTCGGCCCCCGCGTCGTCGCAGGTGACGATCCAGCCCGTTGGCGTAGAGCGTCGTCACACCTGGAGCGGAACGATCTCGAAGCGGTCGACGTCGACGAGCCCCCGGTCCGTGATCTTCAGGTGCGGGATGACCGAAAGACCGAGGAAGGACAGCGTGAGGAACGGGGTCGCACCGCTCCAACCGAGCGCACGTGCGGCGTCGTTGCACGCGAGACTGCGCGAGATGACCTCCTCGAGGGGAGCGTCCGCGAGGAGGCCCGCGACCGGCAGGGGCAACTCCGCGTGCACCGCGCCGTCCTCGACCGCGACGACACCTCCGCCGAGCTCGGCGAGCCGCGTCACCGCGAAAGCCATGTCCTCGTCCGAAACCCCGACGACCACGATGTTGTGCGCGTCGTGGGCAACCGTCGATGCCAGCGCTCCCCGAGCAAGCCCCGACCCGCGCACGAAGCCGAGGCCGGTCCTGCCCGTGCCGAGGTGGCGCTCGATCACCGCGATCTTCACCAGATCCCGCCCCGGGTCGGCCACTGCCGAGCCGTCGACAGTAGTCGGCTCGTCCTCGAGCGACTCCGTCACGACCTGATCCTCGATCAGACCGATCACACGCGCGCGGCCGCCCTCCCAGGGAATGCGAAAGTCGGCGGCCATGACCGGGCTGATCCGGACCGAGTGCTTGACCCATTCCGGAACCTCCGGCCGCACGATCTCGTCGACCGTGCGTCCTCGCTTCAGCACGATGTCCGGCTGGAAGTCCACGAGATCGGGCAGGACGAGCAGGTCGGCCTGATATCCGGGTGCGATCGCGCCGAGCTGCCAGAGGCGATGCCACGTCGCGGGGTTGTAGGACGCCAGAACGATTGCATCCTCCGGCCGGATTCCGGCCGCGACGGCCTCGCGCACCATGCCGTTCAGGTGGCCGTTCTCGAAGATGTCCTCGGGATCACGGTCGTCGGTGCAGAAGGCGATCGAGCCGGTGCCGAGCTCCGCGACGAGCGGCAGCAGCGCCTGCAAGTTCCTCGCCATGGACGCCTCGCGGATCAGGAGCCACATCCCCGCCCGCAGGCGTTCTCGCCCTTCATCCGCCGTCAGCGCCTCGTGATCCGAGCGAATCCCTGCCGCCGCGTAGGCGTTCAGCGCCTTCCCGAGGACTCCCGGCGCGTGGCCGTCGACGTGCGCAGCTCCGGCGAGCTCGAGCTTCACCAGCTCGCTCTCGTCCCCGGCGATGACGCCGGGGAAGTTCATCATCTCGGCCAGCCCGATCACCCGCCGGCGTCTGAGAAGGCTCTCGAGATCTCCCGGCAGAAGCGGGCGCCGCGGCGACTCGAACCGAGAGGCCGGGATGCAGGAGGACGCCATGAAGAAGAAGTCGAGCGCGAGTCCCTCGCAGGCGTCGAGCAGCCAGTGGACGCCGTCGGTGCCGAGCACGTTTGCGAGCTCGTGCGGGTCGGCGACGACTGCGGTGGTGCCGAGCGGGAGCACCAGTCGCGCGAACTCGTCGGGTAGGAGCTTCGTCGACTCGAGATGCATGTGCGCGTCGATGAACCCCGGGACGACGTACCTGTTCGACACATCGACGATCTCGTCTCCGTCGTAGTCGCCCAGACCCGCGACGAACCCGTCGGCCACGGCGATGTCGGACCTCCAGCCACTCCTTCGTGAAGACCGAGAGAACACGTCCTCCTCGAACGACGAGATCGGCCGGCTCGTCACCGCGCGCGACGGCCAGACGGCGCTGCAGCCTCTCCATCGAAGGCAGCGTAATGCGTGTCGCCCTGTCGTATAGTCGCCTGGTCAGTCGGGCAGGTCGACAGGAGGAGCAGATGAGGAGAAAGTTCGTGCTGGGCGGGCTCGTGCTCGCGCTCGCGATGACGGCGCTTGCGCTCGCGGGCGGCAGCGCAGCAAGGTCCGAGCAGGATCCATTCAAGGTGGCGTTCATCTATCCGGGGCCGCACAACGACGCTGGCTGGTCGCAGTCCCACGACCGGGGACGCCTCGCCATCGAGAAGGCGCTCGGGAACAAAGTCGAGACGACCTACAAGGAGAACATCTTCTCGAACGCGCAGGTGCCGCAGGTCGTCGCCGGCCTCGTTCGCGAAGGCTACGACATGATCTTCGGCTGCTCGTTCGGCATGTTCGAGAACGGCGTCAACGGCCAGCTCTACAGCAAGTATCCCGATGTCAAGTTCGAGCAGGCGACGGGTCTGCAGATCAAGAAGAACCAGTCGGAGTACTTCGGTGCCGGCGAGGACACGATCTATCTCTCGGGCATGGCCGCGGGTGCTGCGACCAAGAACGGACAGATCGGCTACATCGTCCCGTTCGGGATTCCCGAGGTCGTGCGGCACATCAACGCATTCGCGCTCGGGGCGCAGGTCATGAACCCGCAGGCGAAGGTGAGGCTGCTCTGGACGAACGCGTGGTACTCGCCTCCGAAGGAGACGGCTGCCGCGAAGAACCTGATCGCGGCGGGGGTCGACGTGCTCGGCCAGAACGTGGACAGCCCCGCGGCAGGCGTCGTCGCGGAGTCGAAGAAGGTCCCGTGGGTCGGCTACGACTCGGACGCGCGCAAGTCGGCCCCGACGCAGTGGCTGACGGCGGCGACCTACAACTGGGGCCCGTACTACGTGAAGCGCGTCAGGGCCGCGATCAACGGAACCTGGAAGCCGGGCTTCTACTACGGCACGATCAAGGACGGCTTCACGGGCCTCGCTCCGTACGGCCCGAAGGTCACGGCGAAGACGAGGGCGGCCATCGCGGCGAAGCGGAAGGCCATCGTGGCGGGCAAGTTCCACGTCTTCACTGGCCCGCTGTACGACCAGAAGGGCAAGCTGATGGTGCCGAAGGGGAAGACCCTGAAGGTGCTCCCCGATCTGTACTCGATGCAGTGGCTCTCGAAGGGTGTGATCGGGAAGGTCTCGTCGGTCGCGCCTCCGGGCTAACCCCGTGGGGCAGGCCCCCACATCCTCAGAAGGCCGGAGAGGCGCCGGTTCGGCTGGTGCCTCTCCGGCTGGCGCCTCTCCTCCTGCCGCCGTTCGCATGGTGGGGATCACCAAGCTGTTCCCCGGTGTCGTCGCGAACGACGGCGTGACCTTCGAGGCTGCGGCGGGCGAGGTGCACGCGCTCCTCGGCGAGAACGGCGCCGGCAAGACGACGCTGTCGAACATCCTGACCGGCCTCTATCGCCCGGATGCGGGCGAGATCGAGCTCTACGGAGAGACGGTTCGATTCCATTCGCCGCGCGATGCGATCGAGGCCGGGATCGGCATGGTGCATCAGCACTTCCGGCTCGTCGAGCCCTTCTCCGTCGCGGAGAACGTCGTCCTCGGCGACCACCGCGGCGAGGGGGGTCGCGCCATCCTGCGCCCGGCGGCGACCGAACGGCGCGTGGACGAGCTCAGCCGGCGCTACGGCCTGGCCGTGAATCCGAAGGCGAAGATCTGGCAGCTCTCGATCGGCGAGCAACAGCGGGTCGAGATCCTGAAGGCGCTCTATCGCGAGGCCCGGATTCTGATCATGGACGAGCCCACCGCCGTGCTCACGCCGCAGGAGGCCGAGGGGCTCTTCGCAACTCTGCGCGCGATGGCGGACGAGGGAAAGACCGTCATCTTCATCTCGCACAAGCTCCACGAGGTGAAGGCCGTCGCCGACCGGGTGACCGTGCTGCGCGGCGGCAGGACGGTGGCGACGGTCGCTGCCTCAGACTCCACGGCGCGTTCTCTCGCGTCGCTGATGGTCGGACGCGAGATCGAGATCGCGCGACCGCTCGAGCGCGCGAGGACGTTGGCCGACGTCCAGGCGCTCGAAGTGGACGGGTTGACGGTCGCGGGCGATCGTGGCGAGACCGCCGTGCGCGACGTCACGTTCGCGATCCGCGAAGGCGAGATCGTCGGCATCGCCGGGGTCGCGGGCAACGGCCAGCGGGAGCTCGCAGAGGCGCTGTCCGGGATGCGAGACATCGAAGCGGGGAGCGTTCGCGTCGGCGGTCGGCTCCTGCGAGGAGGCGATCCGCGCGAGGCGATCCTCGCGGGCGTCGCGCACGTTCCCGAGGATCGGCTCGGCACCGGCCTCGCCCCGAGCCTGAGCGTCACCAGCAACGTCGTCATGAAGACGTACCGGCGCCGTTCGCTCTCGCACGGACCGCTCCTCGCCCTCCGGCGGATGCGCGAGGTCGCCGTCCGGATCGTCCGGCGCTACGACGTGAAGACCCCTGGCACCGAGACCCCGGTTCGCAACCTCTCGGGCGGCAACCTCCAGAAGCTCATCCTCGGCCGGGAGTTCGAGGACGATCCGCTCGTCCTCGTCGTCGCGCAGCCGACGCGCGGTCTCGACGTCGGCTCGATCGAGACGGTGCACTCGTACCTCCGCGACGCCGCTGCGAGAGGTGTCGGGGTCCTCGTGATGAGCGAAGACCTCGACGAGATCCGCGCCCTCGCCGACCGGATTCTCGTCGTGTACGAGGGCGAGATCGCAGGCGAGCTCCACGCCGGGGCGGCGTCCATCGAGGAGATCGGGCTGCTCATGGCGGGAGGAGCAGGCGAGTGAAGGTCGAGCGCCGCCTCGCGCAGCCGTGGTGGCTCTCCGTCGCGGTGCCGATCGGCTCGCTCGTCGTCGCGTTCGCGATCATGGGAATCGTCCTCGCGCTCACGGGGCGCGACCCGTGGGAGACGTATCGGAAGATCGTCGAGGCCGGGTTCACGGGTAGCGGCGCGATGTCGGCCACGCTGATCTCGGCGACGCCGATCCTGTTCACGGGCCTGGCCGCGGCGGCCGCCTTCCGCATGCAGCTCTTCAACATCGGCGCCGAGGGGCAGCTGTACCTCGGCGCGGTGGGGGCGTCGTGGATCGCGCTCCGGCTCGGCGACCAAGACGCCACGTCGACGCCGCTCTTCGTCATCGCCATGTGCGTTGCGGCAGCAGCGCTCGGGGCGCTCTGGGCGTTGATCCCCGGCGTCCTCCGCGCCTTCGCGCGGACGAACGAGATCATCACGTCGCTGATGCTCAACTACGTCGCGGGCCTTCTCCTCACGTACCTGATCTTCGACAGCTCGTCGTACTGGCGCGACACGTCGACGCTTCAGGCGCGCGCATTCCCGCAGGGGAAGCCCATGCCCGAGGCGTCGAACTGGCCGACCTTCGGCTCGTCGGTGGTCGTCCCGCTCGGATTCCTCCTCGGGATCCTGGCGGCGCTCGCGGCTGTGGGTGCTCTACTCGCGAATGCGGTTCGGGTTCGAGGTCGGGGTCATCGCCGACTCGCCGCGCGCCGCGCGGTACGCGGGCATGCGGACGCGCCGGAAGATCCTCGCGGTCATGGCCGTCTCCGGCGCGATCGCGGGCATCGGCGGCGCCAGTCAGATCGGCGACTTCACGCACACACTCGACGGGAGCCCGACGGGGCTCCAGGCTGCGGCGTTCGGCTACACGGGCATCGTCGTGGCTGCGCTCGCGCGCTACAACCCGTTCGCCGTGTGCCTCGTCGCCGTGCTCATCGGCGGGCTCCTGAACGCCGGCTACACGCTGCAGGGACCGGATTTTCCGTCCGGCCTCGTGGGCGTGATGCAGGGAATCATCCTCTTCTGCGCGCTCGGCGGCGAGCTGCTCCTGCGCTACCGGGTGCGCGTCACTCGAACTCGGGCCGGGAAGCCCATCGCGGAGGCAGGGCTGTGAGCGTCAACGACAGCCTGCTCGTGATCGTGCTCGCGCAGGCGGTGCTCTACGGCACGCCGCTCCTGTATGCGGCGCTCGGCGAGCTCCTTGCGGAGCGCTCGGGCGTCCTCAACCTCGGAGTCCAGGGGATGATGCTCTTCGGGGCAGCGGTCGGCTTCTGGGTCACGCAGCGGGTCGACGGCTCCGGGCACTCGGTGCTGTTCCTGGCCGTCGTCGGCTCGGCGCTCGCGGGGGCGGCGCTGGCAGCGATCCACGCGTTCCTGGTGATCACGCTTCGCGCCAATCAGATCGTCTCGGGGCTCGCCCTCACGATCTTCGCCGGAGGGCTCGGCCTGTCCGCGTACGTCGGTACGGAGCTCGGCCTCGCCGACCTCCCCGCCGTCCACCAGTTCGGCGACCTCGACGTGCTCGGACTCGGAGACCTGCCCGTGCTGGGCCCGGTTCTCTTCGACCAGTCGGCGCTCGTGTACGCCTCGTGGATCCTCACGCTCATCGTCGCCCTCTACCTCGGTCGGACACGCTTCGGTCTCAACGTCCGCGCGGTCGGCGAGGCGCCCGCTTCCGCCGACGCGATGGGCGTCAACGTGACCCTGTACCGCTATGTGCACGTGATGGTCGGGGGCGCCTTCTCGGGTGTCGCCGGTGCCTGCTTCAGCCTCTCCATCACGCCCGGATGGACGTCCGGCGACACGCTTGTCGGCGGCGCGGGCTGGATCGCGATCGCGCTCGTGATCTTCGCCTTCTGGCGGCCCGAGCTCTGCCTCGTTGGGGCGTACCTGTTCGGGGGTCTTTCCGCTCTCCCGTTCGCGCTGCAGGCTCGCGACGTGGAGGTCACCCCCGAGTTCCTCTACGCGCTGCCGTACGTGATGACGATCGTCGTTCTCGTCATCGTGTCGGCCGGATTTGCCAAGCGGCGCCTCGGAGCTCCCGCGGCGCTCGGGATTCCCTACGTGAGGGAAGAAAGGTAGAACCACGCTGCCGTGGACGTCCTGACTCCCACCTCGCTCGACGAGGCATTGCGGATGAAGGCGGCGCATCCGAGCGCCGTTCCGATTCAAGGCGGAACGGACGTGCTGGTCGCGCTCAACTTCGATCGAGCCAGGCCCGACACGATCTTGAACCTGAACGAAGTCAGCGGAGCTCCGAGGCTTCGGTCGCGACAACGGTACGCTGAGGCTCGGCGCCGGGTTGACGTATACGGAGGCGATGCTGGAGCCCTTCGCGAGCGAGCTGCCCGCGCTGGCCGAGGCGTCGCGCACGGTCGGCTCGCCGCAGATTCGGAACCGCGGCACGATCGGTGGCAACCTCGGTACCGCCTCGCCCGCTGGAGATGCGCTTCCTCCTCTGCTCGTCGAAGGGGCGGAGGTCGAGCTGGCGAGCGTTCGTGGTGCACGGACGCTCCCGCTCGCGCGCTTCCTGCGTCGGGGTCAAGCGGAATGCGCTGGAGCCGGACGAGCTGATCGTCGCGGTGCTCGTTCGCCCGAGCGGTCAGCGGCAGACGTTCATGAAGGTAGGCCCGCGGAATGCGATGGTCATCGCGGTGTGCTCGCTCGCGCTCGTCGCCGACCGCGAGCGCGGGGAGCTGCGCGCCGCGTACGGTTCGTCGAGCCCGGTCGTCGAACTGGTCACGGCTCCGCTGGACGACGCAAGTGACTTTCCCGACCAGGTTGCGGCCGCGGCGAGCCCGATCGACGACGTTCGAGGCACGGCCGCCTATCGCCGCCACGCCCTCCGCGTGTTGACATCCCGCGCCCTCGAACGGTGCCTGGCGTGACTGGGGTCAGGCTGAAGCCTGACCCCACGCCCGTGAGGGAATTCGCGTGAAGATCTCGTTCACGGCCAACGGCGAGCGCGTCGAGGCGGACGTCTGGGCGGGCGAGAGCCTGCTCACCACTCTGCGCGACCGGCTCGGCCTGCCCGGGTCGAAGAACGCGTGCGAGCAGGGCGAGTGCGGCTCGTGCTCGGTGCTCTTGGACGGGGCGCTCGTCTGCTCGTGCCTGGTGCTCGCCGCGCAGGCGGACGGCCACGAGGTCGTGACCGTCGAGGGTCTGGCGGAGAACGGGACGCCGAACCGGGTGCAGGCGGCATTCGTCGAGGCCGGCGCCGTGCAATGCGGCTTCTGCACCCCTGGCCTCGTGGTCGCAGCCGACGATCTCCTCCGGCGCATTCCCGATCCCTCGGACGCCGAGATCCGCGAGGCGCTTTCGGGGAATCTCTGCCGCTGCACCGGGTACCAGAAGATCCTCGACGCGGTGCATCTGGCGGCAAGCCGATGAGCACCGTGGTGCGGACGACGCTCGAGCGCGGGCATGCGACTGCCGCGAAGCCGCGTCGAGAGACGCGACTCCGAAGGTGACCGGCGAGTTCGCATATTCGAGCGACCTCCAGGCCGCCGACATGCTCTGGGGGCACACCGTCCGCAGCCCGCACGCGCACGCGCGCATCCTCGAGATCGACGTCTCCGAAGCGCTCGGGATGCCAGGAGTGCATGCCGTCCTCACGCACGAGGACGTGCCGGGCAAGAAGCTGTACGGCCTGGAATTCCCGGATCAGCCGGTGCTCGCGATCGACCGGGTGCGCTACTTCGGCGAGGCGGTCGCGATCGTCGCCGCCGAGGAGCCCGAGCAGGCACGCCGGGCGGCCGCCGCGGTGCGCGTCGAGTACGAGCCGCTCGAGCTGGTGGTCGACCCGGAGCGGGCGACCGAGCTGGAGCCGCTGCACGTCGACTGGCCGGTCGAGCGTCACGGCGACAGCGAGCACCCTCAGCCGAACGTCGTCCGCGCGCTGACGATCCGGCGCGGCGATCCCGACGCCACAGGCGACGTCACGGTCTCGGGCTACTACGAGATCGGCCAGCAGGATCAGGCCTTTCTCGGCCCGGAGTCCGGTATCGCGATCCCTGACGGCGAAGGGGGCGTCGACATCCACGTCGCGACGCAGTGGCTCCACGTCGACCGCGACCAGATCGCACCCTGCCTCGGGTTGCAGCCGGAGCAGGTGCGAATCCACCTCGCGGGTGTCGGCGGCGCGTTCGGCGGGCGGGAGGATCTCTCCATCCAGGCTCACGCCGCGCTGCTCGCTCTCCGAACGAGTCGACCCGTGAAGATGGTCTACAACCGCGAGGAGTCCTTCGTCGGGCACATCCATCGCCATCCTGCGCGCATCTGGGCCGAGCACCGGGCGACCTCTGCGGGACAGCTGGTCGCCGTGCGCATGCGGATTCTCCTGGACGGTGGCGCCTACGCCTCGAGCTCGACCGCCGTCATCTCGAATGCGTGCTCGTTCGCCGTCGGCCCGTACGCCGTGGACAACCTGCTCATCGACGGCCTCTGCGTGTACACGAACAACCCGCCCTGCGGCGCGATGCGGGGGTTCGGCGCGGTGCAGGCGTGCTTCGCAGCCGAGGCGCAGATGGACAAGCTCGCCGCCGCGCTCGAGATCGATCCGATCGAGCTCCGGCTTCTGAACGCGCTCGAGCCCGGAGGCGTGCTGCCCACCGGCCAGGTGCTCACGGGCTCGCTGCCGACGAAGGACGTGATTCGACGCGCCGCGGCACTACCGATTCCCGAGCCGGAGGACCTTCCGCGGGAGGCGATTCGCCTGCCCGGCGGCGCCGGCAACACCACTCGGGGAGAAGGTGTTCAGCGCGGGGATCGGGTTCGCGGTCGGGTTCAAGAACGTCTGCTACTCCGAGGGGTTCGACGACTACTGCGCCGCCCGCGTCCGTTTGCGCGAGGACGGAGGTGCGCACGTCTACTGCGCGGCGGCGGAGGTCGGACAGGGTGTCTCGGAGGTGATCCTCCAGGTCGCGCGGCTGGAGCTCGGGACCGAGGACGTCGCGCTGGAGATGGGTTCGACGGCGAGCGTGGGCTCGGCGGGCTCGTCGTCTGCGTCGCGGATGACCTGGATGGCCGCCGGCGCCGTGCAGCTCGCATGCCAGGCGGCGCTCGAAGAACGAGAACGAACGGGAGGCGAGGTCGACGTGGAGCGCGTCTACCGCCATCCCGAGACGTCGCCGCTCGACTCCGAGACTGGTCAGGTGCTCGGCGAGCGCTCCCATGTCGCCTTCGCGGTCGCGGCGATGCGTGTCGTCGTGGAAGTGGACGTCGACCTCGGGCTCACGCGGGTCGTGTGGATCGGAACCGCGCAGGACGTGGGCAACGCCCTGAATCCCCAGGCGGTCGAGGGTCAGATCGAGGGCGGCACCGCGCAGGGTCTCGGCCTTGCGTTGATGGAGGAGATCCAGACCCGCGACGGCGTGATCCTGAACCCGAACTTCACGGACTACCTGATTCCCACCTTCCTCGACATGCCGCCTGTCGTCTCCGAGCTCGTCGAGGAGCCGGAACCCTCGGCTCCGTACGGGGTCAAGGGCGTCGGCGAGCCGCCCACGGTCGTCTCGACAGCGGCCATCGTCGCGGCGCTCCGTGATGCGACCGGCCGCGACCTCACGCGCGTACCGGTGCGCCCTGACGACATCGTCGGTCTCTGAAATTTGAAGCACAGAGAAAGGGGCCGGTGCGACGGCCCCTTTCACCTTCCCCACGGAGGGATCTTCGGCGGATCAGCGAGACGAGATGTGGGTGAGGGAGATCCTCTGCGGGCTGAACCTCTGCGAGCTCACCCGTGCCACGGTGTGGCGCGCCGTCGACACCGGCTGCGGCTTCAGGATCTGCACGACGACCTGAGGCTTGAACTGCGGCTTCTGCTGCGCCGTGCTGCCGGCCGAGGCGACCGACGGGACTACGCCCATCGCCGCTGCGATGCCGAGGATGACTGCGGTGCGCTTCATCGTGTGCTCCCTTCTCGCTTGATCCGTCATAGGCCCAGCGTATGAGCCGAACGTCGGCGTGTCGTTCGCCTGCTCGACGCTGCGAGTGTCAAGAAGGCGATACTCATTCGACCCCGAGCTGCCGGAACGAGAGCCTCGATCGTCCGGTCACCTGGATGTCGAGTTGCGCTCGGTACGGGCCCTCGATGCGCGACTCGCTCTCGATGACCGCGGTGATCTGGTCGCCTTCCCAGACGACCGACGCCATCGGGATCACGAGCTCCTTGGACGTCGCCGAGCAGCGAAAGCGGCTGAAGAGGTTGAGGTTGAGGCCACGAGTCCTTCCGGTCCCCGCGCACGCGGCCGCATTGATGTCGAGCCCCCGTTGAACCTGCTTCAGCGCGGTCGACGAGCGGTAGCGGAGGTTGTGGATCTTGCCCGCGAGGTTTCCGTAGTTCCCTTCCTGAAACGCTGCCGCTTGCTCGAGCGCGAGGTACTGGGCGATCGCGGCTCGCAGCTCGCTCTCCAACGCCGCCCGCTCCTGCTGGGGGAGCCGGACGGTTGCATCTCGTTTCACCATGGTCTCCGCCTTCGACCCCGTCCAGGCCCAGGGGGCGTTCTGTGCGACCGCGACCGAGGCCACGAGCGAGGAAGATGCCGGTGACGCAGAGCAGTGCGTACTTCATGATACCAGCTCCTCTCATTGGGTTTGCAGCAACCCTAGGAGCGTCCCTCCCGCCCGTCGTTCACGCGCGTGACGTTGCAAATGTCACGTATCTGACACACACTTGCCGGGTGAGCGTGGGACGGAGCGCCGACGCGGTGGTCGGGAGCGAGCTCGCCGGCTACCAGATCGAGGCCCTCATCGGCCGCGGAGGCATGGGTGCGGTTTACCGCGCCGAGGAGCTGACGCTCGGGCGCAAGGTCGCGCTCAAGGTGATCGCGCCCGAGCTCGGCGAGCGACAGTCGCTTCCGCGAGCGGTTCCTGCGCGAGTCGAGGATCGCCGCCTCCCTCGACCACCCCCACATCGTCCCGATCTTCAAGGCGGGGGACGAGGACGGCGCGCTCTTCCTCGCGATGCGCTACGTCGAAGGGACCGATCTCGCGAGGCTCTTCAGGGAGGCGGCGCGCTCGCTCCCGCGCCGCGCGATCGACCTGCTCGAGCAGGTCGCAGAGGCTCTCGACGCTGCGCACGAGAAGGGGCTCGTCCACCGGGACGTCAAGCCTTCGAACGTCCTCGTCGCCGTGGCCGGAGGCAAGGAGCATTGCTATCTGGCGGACTTCGGGCTCACCAAGCGCACGGGCTCTCTGAGCGGCATCTCGGCGCCAGGAGACGTCGTCGGCACGCTCGAGTACGTCGCCCCCGAGCAGATCACCGGAGGCGACGTGGAAGCGCAGGCCGACCTCTACTCGCTCGGCTGCGTCCTCTACGAGTGCCTGACCGGGCAGCCGCCTTTCCCCCGAGCGACCGACGTCGCTCTGCTCTGGGCGCATGTGCATGACCAACCGAAGCACGCGAGCGAGGTTCGACCCGAGCTTCCGAAGGCGATCGACGGCGTCCTCGGTCGCGCCCTCGCCAAGGAGCCCGAGCGGCGTTACGAGACAGCCGGCGAGCTTGTCGCGTCCGCCCACTCGGCGCTCGGTCTCGTCGAGACCGCCCCTCCGCCGGCCAGCACGCGCCGGTGGGCGCTTCCGGTCGCTGCCGCACTCGCCGTTGCCGTTGCGGTGGCATTGGCGTTCGTCCTCCTCCGCGACTCGGGCGGCGGCCTCTCCGCGGTCTCACCCAACTCCGTCGGAGTCGTCGATCCGGCCTCGAACAAGCTCGTTGCCGAGGTCCCCGTCGGCATCGACCCCGAGTCGGTCACCGTGGGTGAGGGTGCGGTCTGGGTCGCGAACGTCGAGGACGAGACGGTGTCCCGGATCGACCCGGTGACGCGCGAGCGAGGACGAACCATCGACGTCGGCGACTACCCGAGCGACGTCGTGGTCGCAAGCGGAACCATCTGGGTCGCTTTGGGGGCGCTGGCCGAGCTCACGCGCATCGACCCGGCGCAGGATCAAGCTGCGACTCCGATTCCGGCGCTCGGCCCCGGTGTCCCGTGCGGCGCGCCCCGGGCGAGCCTCGCAGCAGGCGACGGGGCTGTGTGGTTTGCCTGCCAAGCCGCGGACCTGGGTCGCATCGATATCCGCACGGGCACCGCACGGAGGGTGGGCCTGGAGGCCGGCCTGCTGACGTCGCCGAACGCGGTGCTCCCCGAGTTCTCCGACATCGCCTTCGGGCTCGGCTCGCTCTGGATCGTGAACCGCGCCGCCAACTCCGTGATCGAGGTCGACACCGCGACGATCCAGCGCCAGCGCGACATCACCGTCGGGAACGCGCCCTCTGCCATTGCCGTTGGCGGAGACTCACTCTGGGTTGCGAACTTCGAGGACGACACTGTGACGCGCATCGCGATCCCCGGGCGTGGCCAGACGCCCACGCTCACGCAGATCTCGGTCGGTGACGGGCCCGTCGACGTCGCCTTCGGCGAAGACGGCGTCTGGGTCGTGTCGAGCCTGGACCAGACGCTGACCCGAATCGACCCCGAGTCGGGCGACGTGACCGCGACGACAGAGCTCGGGAACGAACCGCAGCGGGTCGCCGCCGGAGAGGGCGCCGTCTGGGTGACAGTCCGCGCTGCGCAGACAGAAGCCGGGGCGGAAGATGGCTGAGCAGGAGCAGGTCTAGAGGAGAGAGGCGTCATGAGTCGCTGGATCGTTGCCGTGCTCGTACTCGCCGCCATCGCGGCGTCGCCCGCGGCGGGCGCCTCCGAGCAGACGCCGCGCGCCGGGGGCACCGTCGTCGCCGGGCCCCTCCAGGAGCCGGCATGTCTGAATCCGCTCGTAGGTGGATGTGTGAACAACACCTTCTTCTGGATAACCGAGAAGGTCCTCGCACCGTCCTTCACCACCGCACCGGACTTCACGCACAAGCCGATTCTCGTCTCGCGAGTCGCGTTCACGACGAAGGCGCCGTTCACGCTCACGTACAAGATCCGCCCCGAAGCGCGGTGGAGCGACGGGGTACCGGTCACTGCTCAGGACTACGTCTTCACACATCGCGCCGGGTGCCGCAAGCGCCCGCCGGGGCATCGAGCGACGATCCACCAGCAAGTTCTCTCGGTGCGCCCCGTCGGCGCGAAAACCGTCCGAGTCGTCCTCCGATCCCGTGTCGCCGAATGGCGCACCCTCTTCGCTTTCGTCCTTCCGCGGCACGCGCTCGCGGGGGAGGATCTCACGAAGATCTGGGGCGACCGGATGGACAATCCGAAGACGGGGTTCCCATCGGAAACGGTCCCTTCCTCGTCGAGCGCTGGGAGCGCGGGAAGCAGCTCACGCTGCGCCGAAATCCTCGCTACTGGGGCCAGCACGTCGCGTATCTCGACCGGCTGGTCGTCCGCTGCCAGGTCGAGAGCTCGACCCCGGCCGAGGTTCTCGAAGCGGCGAGCTGGACGTAGCGCAGGGGACTCGCCGATAGCGTCGCCCCGCTCCGGCGGACCCGGGCGTGAAAGTGCTCCCGACGCCCTCGCCGGATAGCAGGGTCAACTTCGTGTCGGCCCGGGCGGGCACCCGGCTCTCGGGAGCAAGCTCGTTCGCCGCGCGCTCGCCTACGGCATCGATCGGGTCGCGCTCGTCAGGGAGCGTCCGCGGCGAGATCGACCCGAACCGGCGACCGCCAGAGCGTGGTGTTCCTCAACAGGGCCCGTACGTACCGGCCGAACTGGACGGAGTATCGCTACCGCCCCGCCTCGGCACGCCGCCTGCTCGAGCAGGCGGGCTGCCGGCGGGGCCACGACAGAATCTACTCCTGCGCCGGCAGCGGCTCTCGCTTCGCTTCTTGACGTTCGCGGGCGTCACGGGCCGAGCGCGACGTCCGTGGTGCAGGCTCAGCTTCGCCAGATCGGCGTCGAGGCGGTACCCACGTTCGTTACCGGCGCGGCGTTCAACCAGATTCTCCGGAGCGGCGACTTCGACGTCGCTCTCTTCGGGTTTGTTCGCGCTCCGAATCCGATCGGAAAGGACGTCTACGGCTGCGGCGGCGCGCAGAACTTCAGCGGCTACTGCCAGCGCCTGGTGACGCGCGACCTCGATCAGGCCGACCGGATCCTCGACGAGGATCGCCGGCGCAGCGTCCTGAACGCGCCGACCGGCAGATGGCGAAGGACGTGCCGGTGATCCCGCTCTACCAGATCCCGTTCGTGCTCGCGTTCAAGACACCGTTCGGAACGTCGCCCAGTCGCCCTTCAATCCTGTCTGGAACGCGGAGAACTGGTGGCTCGAGCGCTAGCCTCAGGCGGCGATCGCCGTCTCGCTCCTCGCCGTCTCGGGAGCGGGCGGCGCGGATGCGCAGACGCCGAAGCGCGGCGGCACGGTTGTCGTCGGGCCGGTGCAGGAGCCGACCTGCCTGAATCCAGTCGCTTTGGCATGCGGAGGCTTTGTGCATTTCTGGATCATCGAGTCCGTACTCGGATCGCCGTTCGCCGTTGCACCCGACTTCACGGCACGGCCGAAGCTGGTGAGTGGCGTCACGTTCACGACGAAGCCGCCGTTCACGCTCACCTACCGCATTCGCCCCGAAGCGCGCTGGAGCGACGGCACACCCATCACGGCGCGGGACTTCGTGTTCACCCACCAAGCGATCCGGAAGTACGGGATCCCGGAGGAACCGAACCGCACGGAGGTTCGCAGCGTCCGGGCGCTCGACGCGAAGACGGTCAGGGTCGTGCTGCGAACCCGCTTCGCGGGGTGGCGAGAGCTCTTCGGGAGAATCCTTCCGCAGCATGCGCTGCGCGGCGAAGACCTGCGGGCGGTGTGGAAGGACCGAATCGACAATCCCAAGACCGGCAGAGCCGATCGGGAGCGGCCCCTTCCTCGTCGAGCGCTGGGAGCGCGGCAAGCAGCTCACGCTGGTCCGTAATCCCCGCTACTGGGGACCGCACGTCTCCTATCTCGACCGGATCGTGCTCCGATTCTGTAGCGATTGTGGGCAACCGACCGAGGTGCTCGATGCGCTCCGGCAGGGCACCGTAGACTTCGCCCACCTGCGGGAACGCCTCGATCGTCCCGGGCCTCCGCCGGATTCCGGGAGTCAGGGTCGTCGCGGCGCCGTCAGTGGGCTGGGACCACCTTGCCCTCCGCCTCGGGCCGGGTGGCCACCCCGCACTTCGAAAGAAGCTCGTGCGTCGCGCGCTCGCGTACGGCATCGACCGGGTCGCCATCGCCAGGCAGCTCTTCGGTGAGATCGACCCGAAGTATGCGCCGCTCGACAGCGCCGCTCACCTGAACACCAGTCGTTCCTACAGGCCCAATTGGAAGGGCTACCGCTACCGTCCCGCGCTGTCCCGGCGGCTGCTCGAGCAGGCGGGCTGCAGGCGTGGCCCCGATGGTATCTACGTCTGCGACGGCACGCGTCTCTCGCTTCGCTTCTGGACGCTCGCCGGTGCTCCGCTGCGTCAGCGTGGCCTCGAGCTGATCCAGTCCCAGCTTCGGCGTGCAGGCGTCGAGATCGAGCTGCAGTTCGCTCCGTTCGGGCCGTTCTTCGAGCAGATCATCCCGAGCGGCGGCTTCGACGGTGCCCTGTTCTCGTGGTTCGGCTCTAGCGACGCCCTCGCGGGGAAGGATCTCTTCGGCTGCGGCGGCGACCAGAACTACTACGGCTACTGCCAGCGCCTGGTCACCAGGGACCTCGACCAGGCTGGACGGATCCTCGACGCCGAGCAGCGAAGCCGCGTCCTCAATCGAGCAGACCGGCAGATGGCGAAGGACGTGCCGTTCATTCCGCTGTACCAGATCCCTTTCCTAACGGCGTTCCGTACCGAGATCCGGAATGTCGTCGCTGCCCCCTTCAACGTGCTCTGGAACGCGGAGAACTGGTGGCTCGGAGCGCTAGCAGCGGCAGTCGCCGTCTCGCTCCTCGCCGTCTCGGGCGCGGGCGGCTCCGGCGCGCAGACGCCGAGAGCGCGGCGGAACGGTCGTCTTCGGGGTGCTCGGCGAGCCCGCCTGCCTCAACGTGCTGCTCGCGCGGTGCTACGCGGGCGGTTCGCTCTTCGTCCTCGCGCGAGAAGGTTCTCGAGCCGCCGTTCTACGTCGGTCCCGACTTCACGTGGCGGCCGAGGCTCGTCTCGAGTGTCACCTTCACGAAGAAGCCGCCATTCACGCTCACCTACCGCATCCATCCTCGGGCGAGGTGGAGCGACGGCGTGCCGATTACCGCGCAGCGACTTCGTCTTCACTCTCCGGGCGAGGATCGCGCACAAGGTGAGCTGACCGAGAGGAGCAGCGGTCGTCGAGCAGGTCCGGAGCGTCCGCGCGCTCGACGCGAAGACGTTCGAGTCGTCTTGCGCAGGCGCTTCGCAGGCTGGCGCGCACTCTTCGGGAACATCCTGCCGCGGCACGCGCTCGCAGGGGAGAAGCTCGGAAGCGTCTGGACCGACGGAATCGTCAACCCGAAGACCGGCAGGCCGATCGGCAGCGGACCCTTCCTCGTCCGGCGCTGGGAGCGTGGCCGAGCAGCTCACGCTCGTCCGGAACCCGCGCTACTGGGGACCGCATCCCGCCTACCTGGACCGGATCGTCATCCGGGTTCAGCTCGGGAGCGACGATCCCGTCGAGTGGTTCCGCCGGGACGAGCTGGACGTCGCCTGGGACTTCTTCCTTCCCGACCTCGCGGCTCTCCGCAGGCCCGGCCTCCGGGTCGTCGCCGAGCCCAGCCGAGGTTCGAGCACTTCGCGATCAGAGTCGGGCCGGGGGGCCATCCCGCGCTCAAGAACAAGCTCGTCCGGCGAGCGCTTGCCTACGGCGATAGATCGCGCGGCGATCGTGCGGCAGCGTGCTCGGCTCCATCGCGCCGAACCATCCGCTCCGACAGCCTCCTGCTCGTGAGACCGAGCCCCCGCTACCGGCCGAACTGGGGCGGATACCGGCGGCGGCCTGCCGAAGCGCGCCGGTTGCTCGAGCAGGCCGGCTGCCGGAGAGGCGCCGACGGCATCTACTCCTGTGCCGGGCAGCGGCTCTCGCTGCGCTTCGTGACGAGCGCGGGGATTCCGCCTCGCGCGCGCAGCTGATCTCGCTTGTCCAGGCGCAGCTGAGGGGTGTGGGCATCGAGGTCGTGCCCACCTTCGCCCCGCCTCCCGTCTTCCTCGGCCAGATCCTGCCGACAGGGCGACTTCGACGTTGCCCTCTTCGCCTGGCAGTTCGACCCGAGCGCGACCGGGCTCGACGGCCATCTTCGGCTGCGGAGGCGCCGCCAACTACTCCGGCTACTGCCAGCGGCTCGTGACGCGTGATCTCGACCAGGCCAACCGGATCCTCGACGCGGGCCAGCAGGGGCGCGTCCTGAACCGAGCCGACAGGCAGATGGCGAAGGACGTCCCTGCGATCCCGCTCTTCCAGATTCCGCTGCCGGCGGCCCACCGAACGACGGTCCGCGGGTTCGTCCACTCCACCACCAACCCGCTCTGGAACGCAGAGAACTGGTGGCTCGAGCGCTAGCCTGAGCTGCCGCGAGCGCGCTCGGCATATTCGAACGCTTTCGGGAGATTCCCAGCCTGCGCGTGGTAGTGCGCTAGCCGCTCCAGGTGATCGTCCAGCGACTCGGCGTAGAGCGACTCGAACGCCGACGCCACGCGCGCGTAGAGCTCTCGCTTTCGCGTCGGCGTGACCGTCGACAGCGCAGCGTTGTGCAAGAGGCCGTGAGTGAACGAGCACTCGAAGATCGGATACCTGCGAGCCTCCCGCACGATCTCCGTGCGGAGGAGTGTGGTGAGGCTCTCGCCGACCTCGGCACCGACGACCTCCTCGAGTGCTGGCACCGGGAACGTACGACCGATCGCCGCGGCCACCGATGCAACCTCGCGCGCCGCCGGCGGCAAGCGGTCGATCCGGGCGACGAGGAGATTCTCGAGCGCGGGCGGGAGGAGGTCCGCGCGCACGGTGATCGTCCACGTCCTCCCGCGCGGCTCCAGGCCGCCCTCGAGCAACGCCCGCGAGAGCTCCTCGAGGTAGAGGGGGTTCCCCTCCGCCTCCCGTACGAGTCCCATCCGGGTGACAGCGTCGACCTCGGCTCCGAGAACGCCTGTCAGCAGCTCGTCGGCTGCGTCGTCCGACAACGGACCGAGCGCGATCTGCGTGGTTCGATGGCCGTGCTCGCCGAGTGCGCGCAGTCGGAGCGCGGCTCCTTCGGAGCCAGGGGCGATCTCCTCGGTCAGCACCAGTGCGATCGGCGCCCGTTCGGCGAGGTCGAGGACCGCTTCTGCGAGCTCCCGCGTCTGGGTGTCGGCCCAGTGCACGTCCTCGAGCGCGACGACGACCGGCTGCTGCCGCGCGACCGCCTCCAGCCAGCGAACGTACGCCGCCCGGATCCGCTCGGCGCTGCCTGCGTCCTCCGTCGTGTCGATTCGAAGGCGTAGGAGCCGGCCGAGGCTGGGAAGCACGTCGTCGAGCTCGCGGCCGAGCAGCGCACCGAGCTTCGCCCGAGCCTTCGTCCGGACGGCGATCTCTGCCTCGCCGACGTCGGCCCCGAGCCAGCCGAGCAGTGCTTCCACGAACGGCCACGCGGCGAGGCCGCCGTACGAGAGACAGTGACCTTCGAGCCACGCGACCCGGTCTTCGGCGAGCCCGCGGAGCTCGGCTAGCAGCCGCGTCTTGCCCATCCCCGGCGCGCCCACGAGCAGCACGATCCGGCCGCGGCCCGCGACGAGGTCTCCGAGCGCGCCCATGAGCTGAGCCATTTCGCCGTCGCGCCCGACGACCGGCGTTGCTCCGGCAACGGGCTCTCGCGCCCTCGGACCGACGAGCCGGGAGACCGAGACCGGAGCCGCGCGACCTTTCACCTCGAAGTCGCCGAGCGGCTCGAAGACGAAGCGGTGCTCGAGGCGACGGGCGGTTCCCTCTCCGACCACGATCGTGCCCGGCTCGGCGAGGGACTGGATACGTGCCGCGACGTTGGTCGCATCTCCGAGGGCGACGGCTCCTGGCTCCGCCGCACCGACGAGCCCCACGGCCGCCTGCCCGCTGTTGATCGCCACCCTGACGGCGAAGACGGCGAGCCCCCAGGCTGCCTCGACGTCCCGCGCGTACTCGGCGACGACCTCGAGGATGCGCAGGCCCGTCCGGGCGGCGCGTTCCGGATCGTCTTCGTGCGCAGCCGGCACGCCGAAGTACGCGCAGATCCCGTCTCCCTCGTAGGCCTGCACCATCCCGCCGTACTCCTCGACGGCGCGGCTCATCATCGTCACGCATTCGCCGACCAGCGCCTTGACCTCGTCCGGCGCGAGTCGCTCCCCGAGGGCGGTCGACCCGACGATGTCCGCGAACAGCACGGTGACCGGGCGCACCTCGTCCGCTGGAAACGGCGCATCGGTCATGGCCGAAGTATCCGAGTCGACGTTGCGAATGTCACGTTCGTGTCAGACACTGGAGCGGTGGACTGGCCGTTGCTCGCCGACCTTCCCCCCGACGACGTGCGGGAGCTGCTCTCGATCGCACGCCGGCGGACGTTCGACAAGGGCGAGATCGTCTTCCATCGTGACGATCCTGCCGAGTCGCTGCACTTGATCGTCCGGGGTCGCTTCGCGGCGCGCGTCGCGTCCCAGGTCGGAGACAGCGTCCTGCTCGACGTGCTCGGGCCGGGACAGGCGTTCGGTGAGCTCGCGCTTCTCCTGCCGGGCGAACGTCGCTCGGCGACGGTGTCGGCGCTCGAGGCCGGGGAGACCCGGTCGGTCTTTCGCGACGACTTCGCGCGGCTTCAACGAAGCCACCCGGGGGTGAAGGACGTGCTCCTGCGGCTGCTCGCGGAGCAGGTTCGCCGGACGAGTGACCGGATCGTCGAGGCGCACCACGTCGACGCGGACACTCGCGTACGCCGACGGCTCTGCGAGCTCGCCGAGACGTACGGCGGCGGCGACGACGAGCCAGTCGTACCGCTGACGCAGGAGGATCTCGCTGCGATTGCGGGGACCTCGCGAGCGACCGTGAACCGGGTTCTGCGGGAGGAGGAGAAGCGTGGCACCCTCGCGCTCGAGCGCGGACGGGTGACGCTGCGTGACATCGAGGCGCTCGCCGGCCGTTGTCGCTGGCCGAGCTAGCGCGACAGGTCGTCGAGGAGCGCGCCGAGGAGACGGTAGAAGCGCTGCGTCGCCGGGATGCTGAGCCGCTCCCCGGGGGCGTGCGGCCCGACGATCTCGGGGCCGAGGGAGATCATCTCGACACCGGGGAGCTTGCCTCCGATCACCGCGCACTCGAGGCCGCCGTGAACCACTTCGAGCGCCGGCGCTACGCCGAACAGACGCTCGAAGGTCGCCCGCGCGCGCTCGAGCAGCGTGGAATCGAGATCCGGCCGCCACGGCGGATACGACTTGAGGATCTCGACCTCAGCACCTGCGAGTCGCGCGGTGGCCTCGATTCCGGCGACCACCTCCTCGAGCCCGGGCATGTTCGCGCTCCGTGTCATCGAGGCGAGCGTGACCACGCTGTCCTCGGTTTCTGCGACGTTGAGGCTCGTGCTCGTCTCGACCGTGCCTGCGAGATTCGGGTTCATGGCGACGACCCCGCTCGGAGTCGTCATGAGCAGGTCGAGCACGCGGGAGGTTGTGGATTCGTCGGCCGTGGTGGCTGCTCTCGAATCGGTCACGGCAACTGACAGCGCATCATCGAAGCCGGCGTACTGCTCGCGAACCGAGCCGAGCTCTCGTTCCACAGCGCCGCGAAAAGTCACCTCCGCGCCGCTCGAGAGTGAGATCACGGCGCGCGCTTCGCGGGGGAGGGCGTTGCGACTCACGCCGCCTTCGAGGAGCGCGAGGCGGAACGGTGCCACGCGGAACCCCGCGCTGAGAGCGCGACCGAGGGCCTTGATCGCGTTGACCCGTCCGCGGGCGATATCTCCGCCCGAGTGACCGCCTCGCGCGCCCGACACGACGACCTCCCGCACGGCGTGATCCGCGGGACCGCCTCGAGGTCGAGCCGGAGGCGCGTGAACGTGTGCCAGCTGCCTGCGCAGCCGATCGTGATGGCCTTGTCGCTCGTCCCGTCCAGATTGAGTAGGAGTCGTCCTGAGACGAGCGACGCGTCGAGGTTCTTCGCCCCGTCGAGGCCCTGTTCCTCGGATACGGTGAAGAGCAGCTCGAGCGGCCCGTGCGCGATGGCCGGGTCCTCAGCGACCGCCATCGCAGCCGCGACGCCGATTCCGTTGTCCGCACCAAGAGTCGTACCCTCGGCCGCGACCCAGTCTCCGGCGAGAACGACGTTGATCCGTCCCTCGCGGGGGTCGTAGGGGCTGTCCGGATCCCGCTCGCACACCATGTCCAGGTGCGCCTGGAGCACAACGGTAGGCGCGGCGTCACGTCCATCGGAGGCGGGCACTCGCACCACGACGTTGCCCTCCTCGTCGACCGCCGCCTCGAAGCCGTGCTCGCGCGCCCAGGCGAGCACGTGCTCCCGAACTGCGGCCTCATCCTTCGGCGGGCGCGCGATCCGCGTCAGCTCGGAGAAGCGCCCCCAGACTCCCGCCGGCTCGAGGCCCTCGAGCACGCTCATCTGCGCAGGGTCAGCGCTGCGCCGACGAACAGAAGCGCGAGCCCTGCGAGCCGCGGCCAGCTGATCGCGATGCGCTCGACGCCGAACCAGCCATTGCGATCGATCACGGTCGCGAGCGTGAACTGCGCGGCGATCAGCACCGCACTCGTAGCGACGATGCCGATGCGCGGCCCCGCGACCGTGATCGCGAGGATGATGAGCGCGCTCATGACGCCGCCCAGCAGCATCCACTTCGGCGAGCCGAACGCGTCGGCGACTCCTCCGAGAGAGCGTCGTACGACGAGCAGCACGGTGAGCGCGACGAGAGCTCCTATGAGCGAGGCTGTCGCGACCGCCTCGACGCTCCCGACGCGGTCGCCGAGCCTGCCCTGGACGGCGATCTGCACCGCTCCGCCGAAGCCCGCGGCGAGCGCGAGCAAGGCGGCGACCCCGGTCGAGCTCACGGCGCGGACGCTATACGCTGCCCGCGTCCGCCACGAAGGGAGAGAGATGGTCCGCGCATTCGTGCTGTTCGACTCCGCACCTGATGCAGAGCACTATCGTCGGCACATCGACGAATTCGCTTCGAAGGTGTCGTGCAAGGCGTTCCGTCAAGGGAAGATCTTCGGGTCGCCGTTCGGGGAGCCGAAGTTTCGGCAGTACGCGGAGTTCGAGTGGGACGACATGGAATCGTTCAAGCAGGCGGCGAACTCGCCGGAGTTCGCCGCGTCGGGTGCCGACGCGATGTCCATGGGCGTGCCATTCACAGTCCACTTCGCCGAGATCGCCGAGGAGTGACCGAGCCGACGCATCCGCGGCCGCGCGATCCCGGGGAGCTCGGGCTCGAGACGATCGTCTACGAAAAGGCGCCGCCGCGCGCCACGATCCGGCTCGATCGACCGGACGTCCTCAACGCCTTCGACTTCCAGATGCTCCGTGAGATCGGGCGGGCGTGCGAGGACGCGTCGTGGGACGACGACATCCGAGCGGTCGTCGTCACCGGCACCGGCCGTGCGTTCTGCGTCGGTGCCGATCTGCGCTCCTGGGGCGAGGATCTGCTCGGAAACTCCAGCGAGTACTGGAAGTGGTTCGGCGCGTTCAAGGACATGCACGACCGGCTGCGCGAGATCGGCAAGCCGACGATCGCGCGCATCAACGGCATTGCGGTGGGCGGCGGGAACGAGCTGCAGATGGCGTGCGACCTCTCCGTCATGGTCGACACCGCCTTCATCCGGCACGTCGGCCTGCAGCACGGGTCGGTGCCGGCGGGAGGCGCCACGCAGTGGCTCCAGCTGATGGTCGGTGACCGGCGTGCGCGTGAGATCATCTTCCTCTGCGACGAGATCCCCGCGGCGCAGGCCGAGGAGTGGGGGCTCGTGAACAAGGTCGTTCCCGAGGCCGAGCTCGACGCGGCCGTGGACGAATGGGTCGAGAAGCTCGCGGCGAAGCTCCCCCAGACCACGCGTTACGCGAAGCAGCAGCTGAACGTCTGGCGCGACCTGGCCTGGCACCAGACCGTCGGCCACGCGCGCGACTGGCTCGCGATGTCGATGCTGGGCGACGAGGCGCAGGATGCGGTGCGCGCGTTCCTGGACCGCGAGCAGACGTGAATCGCGACGCCTGGCTGCGCGCCAACTCCCGGCCAAGCATCTAGTCTGCCCCCCGTGTCCGAAGTGCTCACCGCTCGGGCGGGCGCAGTGCTCACGATCACGCTCAACCGGCCGGAGGTCTTCAACGCCTTCAACCGCGCGCTCCACGCCGCGCTGCGCGAGGCGCTCGCCGAAGCGGCCGACCCGGAGGTGCGCGCAGTCGTTATCACCGGTGCGGGCCGCGGCTTCTGCTCCGGCCAGGATCTGAAGGAGTTCTCGGAGCTCCCAGGCGGCATCCGAGAGGCGCTCGAGGGGACGTACCACCCGAACATCCGCGCGATCCGCGCGCTCGAGAAGCCCGTGCTCGCAGCGATCAACGGTCCCGTCGCCGGCGCCGGGCTCTCGCTCGCCTGCGCGTGCGACGTTCGCATCGCCTCCGACACGGCGACCTTCGTCCCGGGGTTCATCGGGATCGGCCTGATCCCGGATGCCGGCGGCTCCTGGTTCGTCCATCGGCTGCTCGGCTTCGCGCGGGCGTTCGAGTGGATGGTCTCGAACCGGCGTCTGGACGCCGACCAAGCGCTCGCGTGGGGCCTGGTCTCCGAGGTGGCGGCGGCAGACGACTTCGCGCCACGGGTCGAGGAGCTCGCTGCGTGGTACGCAGACCTTCCGACGCGCGGAGTCGCGATGACGAAGCAGCTCTTCGAGCACGCGTACACGGCGTCGCTCGAGGAGCAGCTCGAGCTCGAGGCCGAGCTTCAGCAGGCGGCCACGCAGACCGAGGACTTCGGGGAGGGCGTGCAGGCGTTTCTCGACAAGCGCTCGCCCTCGTTCCGCGGCCGTTAGCACCGACAGGATCGACAGGGTGCGGATCGAGGCCGTCGACTACCACACCGGCGGCGAGCCATTTCGGATCGTCACCGGCGGCGCGGAAAGCCCGCGTGGAGCCACGATCCTCGATAAGCGCCGAGACGCTCTTGCGCGTCTCGACCACATCCGCCGCCTGCTCGTGTTCGAGCCGCGGGGCCACGCGGACATGTACGGCTGCTTCGTCGTGGAGCCGAACGACGACGACGCGGATCTCGGCGTCGTGTTCTTCCACAACGCGGGCTACTCGACGGCGTGCGGGCACGGCACGATCGCGCTCGTGACGTGGGCGCTCGACGAGGGAATCGTGGAGCGCGCGGAAGGAGAGAACCATGTCGTCGTGGACGTGCCGTCCGGGCGGCTCGAGACCTGGGCCGAGGTCGAGAACGGCCGCGTGCGCTCCGTTCGCTTCCGAAACGTCCCTGCCTTCGTCTGGGCCGAACGAGCGAACGCCGGCGGGCACACGGTGGACGTCGCGTACGGCGGCGCCTTCTATGCCTCGCTCGAGGAGAAGGTGGAGACGCGCGAGCTGCCGCGACTCATCGAGCTCGGCCGGGAGGTCAAGCGCGCGCTCGAGGCCGAGCACGAGATCGTCCATCCGCTCGAGCCCGAGCTCCGCGACGTGTACGGCGTCACCTTCTGGCAGGAGGAAGCCGGGAATCCGCTGACCCAGCGCAACGTGACCGTGTTCGCGGACGGCGAGGTCGACCGCTCGCCTTGCGGGAGCGGCACGACCGCGCGGCTCGCCCTGCTCGATCGGTCGGGGCGGCTGCCCCGCGGCGAGGAGCTACGGCATCGGAGCATCGTCGGCTCCGAGTTCGTCGGCGCGGGTCGTCGGCGACGCGGAGGTGGCAGGGACGCCGGCGGTCGTGACCGAGGTCGAGGGCAGCGCGTACCGAACGGGAGAGCACGTCTTCACGCTGGACGAAGACGATCCCCTCGGCGAGGGGTTCCTGCTGCGCTGACCTGGCGCGCATGCTTTTGGCCCGGGTCGGGTAGAAGGAAAGGATCAGCTCCGCTAGCCAGGCACTACCGAAGCGGTACACGTCCGCAACGCTGATTGCACGCGGCGGAATGGGGGAGGTGTACCGCGCGACCGACTCCGTCCTCGAGCGGAAGGTGGCCGTCAAGCTGCTCTCGGAGCGGCACGCCCGAGACGAGGACGCGCATGCACGTTTCCGGCGAGAGGCGCTGTCTGCGGCCCGGCTTTCGGGCACTCCGCACGTCATAACGGTCTTCGACGTCGGCGAGCACGGCACACAGCCGTACATCGTCATGGAGTACCTCGAGGGGGGCTCCGTCTTCGACCGCCTGCGCCAGGGCCGAGTAGCACCGACGCTTGCGCTCGAGTGGCTGGACCAGGCGGGACAGGCGCTCGATCGGGCGCATGCCGAGGGCATCGTCCACCGCGACGTCAAGCCCGCGAACCTCCTGCTCGACCGCGACGGAACCATCGTCGTCTCGGACTTCGGCATCGCATCCACGTCGGGCTTCGACACCCTCACGCTTCCCGGCACCGTCCTCGGCACGGCCGGTTACCTCTCTCCCGAGCAGGCTCGCGGGGAGTCTGCGACGGCGGCGAGCGACCGCTACGGCTTGGGGGTGGTGGCGTTCGAGCTTCTGACCGACCGGCGCCCGTTCGAGGGCGAGACGGCGGCGACCGAGGCGCTCGCGCACGTGACCGCGCCGGTACCGAGCGCCGAGCAGATCGAGCCGGGCCTCCCCGACGGGGTGGACGAAGTTCTGGCACGTGCGCTCGCGAAGGATCCCGCGGACCGGCCGGGGACCTGCGGCGAGCTGGTCTCAGAACTCCGCAGCACGTTCAGAAACGCAGAAGCGATCACGCGCGTGTTTCCAGCTGAACGCCCGACGTGGGCTGTTCCCGCAGCGATGCCGTCCCGCACCGTCCACCGTCGGAGGACCCGGCGAACGAGAAGCCTCGTCGTCGGAGCCGTCGTTCTGGCTCTGGTGGGGCTCGGCCTGGCCGCGCTCCTCGGCTCGACGCTCGACTCCGGCGAGCGCGCGGAGCAAACGACTCGACCTCCCGCCTCCACGCTGACCGAGACGACGCCTCCGACCACGATCACGGAGACGACGACCGCAACCGAGACCTCGCAACCGACCACGACTTCGGAGCCGCCTCCGCCCGAGGCAGATGGAGTCGCTCTGAACAACCAGGGCTTTGCCCTCATGCAGGACGGCGACTACACGAGCGCGTTGCCGCTCCTCGAGCAAGCGGTTGCCGCTCTCGCCGGCTCGGACTCGCTCGGCGAGGCGTACGCGAGCTACAACCTCGCCTTCACGCGGTTCGCGCTCGGCGAGTGCGATGGTGTGCTCTCACTGCTCGAGCGGTCCGAGAATATCCAGGGGAAGCGCCGCGAGATCGACCGCCTGCAGCGGCAAGCCGCCAAGGATTGCGGCGACGATGAGAACGACGACTGAGGCCGCTAGGCGAGCTGAGCCAGGATCTCGTCGTGCTCGGGAAAGCGGCCTTCGCTCTGCTTCGAGAAGATCAACTCTCCGTCGGCGAGGACGTCGAACTGCGACTTCCTGCCGGGTGTCGCCCGTGCGTCGATCCCGGTTTTGGCCCCGATCTCGGCCGCGAGACTCGCGGCCCGTTTGTCGTAGCCGCTTCAGGTCGGGCAGTACAGGATCTCGATCGCCATCCGCGACAACAGTAGCGCTACGGTGCGATCTTCAGATCGTCTTGAACTGCTCGAAGGGCTGTCGACAGCCGTCGCAGTAGCGGATCGAACGGCACGGCGTCGGGCCGAAGAGGTTCTCGAGCCGAGTCTCCGTCGAGCCGCAGTAGGGGCAGCGGAACCCGCCGCGCTGGAGCTCGACCAGGGTCAGCTTCCCGGCCTCGCGGGGCGCCGGCGGCGCAAGACCCGCAACGCGGAGCTTCTCTCTGCCGACCGGCGTGATCTTGTCGGTCGACCAGGAATCGTCGAGGACGACCCGCACCTCTGCCTTTGCGCCGAGCTCGTCCACCTTCGCCTCCATCGCCCGTTGCATCGGTTCGAGCGCAGGACAGCCCAGGAACGTCGGCGTGAACTCGATGCGCACGTTGCCGTCGTCGACCTCGACGCCCTTGATGACCCCCAGGTCGACCAGCGAGATCACCGGAATCTCGGGATCCGGAATCTCGGCGAGCGCCGCCCACACGTCGTCGACCGTCACCACTGGGTTCCCGCCGGCGCCGAGCGGCGAACCACCGTCATCTCTTCCCAAAGAGCTGCCAACTCGGCCTCGTGAACACCGCGCGAGACGGGCTCGACGTCCGGCAGCTCGCGGCCCAGACGCCCCTCGGCCCGGCGTCGAAGCTCGGGGCGCAGCTCGTCGTCGAGGACACCGAGCGCATAAGGCCAGAGCTCGTCGAGCGCCTCGTCCAGCCGCGTGCGTCCTTCATCGGTCGAGAGGAGACGATCCACCCACATCTCGGCGTGCATGCGGTGGTACGCCTCCTCGCGATCCATCTTCGCTGCGATGCCGGCGATGTCAGGGTCGTCTGAGGCCTTGAGTGCCGCCAGGCGGATCTCGTCGGCGGTCTCGTAGAGCCAGTGCCGGGCGATCGTCCTCGCCCACTCGAGCCGGCGAAGCTGCACGAGAGGCGCGCACCGGTACTCGTCCGGCGTGCGATCGAAGGCGAGCTCGTCGGCGGTCGTCCCGAGCTCGGCAGCGGCCAGCTCGTACAGCGCGCGCGCATGGCCGATCTCGTTCTGGGCGATCGAGGAGAACGCGACGTCCTCCTCCAGAAACGGCGCGATCCCGGTCCACTCGGAGTTGCGCCAGCCGAGGAAGAGCTCGTCGTCGGCAATCGCGAGGAGAAGGTCCGTGCGCTTGCTCATTCCGCGGCCGCTCCTGGCGCTGCTTCGAGCGTCCCTGCCCGCTCACGGGCTTCGCGCAGCCGCGCCTTGATCGAGTAGCCGTCCACGCGGCGGTACTTCATCTCGAACTCGTCCGGGAACCCCTCGATCTCGCTCACCGCCTCGCGCGGCACGAGCCAGAGAGCGACGGACTCCTGTCGCCGCCCGTACTGCTCGCGCGCGTAGATCTCGGCGAAGCGCTCGTCCGGCGCGTCCACCGTGCCCGCGTGCTGCAGGGGTTGCCCTTTTCGTTCCTGCCTGAAGACCTCGAACACCATTGCGAACTACGCTGCCTCCGCGAGCACCACCCGCTCGACCCAGGCCACATCCTCGCGGGAGAGCCGCCGGAAGGAGAGGCGCTCCTCGGAAGCTGGCCCGTGGCCCGTGACGACCGAACGAAGCTTCTCCCAGTCGGGCTCGGTGTAGCTCCAGACACCCGTCTCCTCGTCCTTCGCGAGAGCACTGTCCGGAATTTCCAGGCCGAGCTCGCGGATCTGCGGCACGTACCCGTCGAGGAACTCCTGACGCGCGTCCTCGTTGGCCTGGCTCTTGATCCGCCAGACGAACATGGGGTCCTCCTCGGCGGGGATCGGGTTGCCGTGGAAATGCATCAGCGGCTCCCACCAGCGGTCGACGGCCTCCTGGACGAGCTCGAACTGCTCCGGCGTCCCCGTCACCATGGCGAGAATCACGTCGCGCCCGTGGAGGATGTGGAACGACTCCTCCCAGCAGATCTTCTTCATGATCCGCGCATACGGTGCGTACGAGCACTTGAGAAGCGCCTTCTGGGAGACGATCGCGGCCGCGTCGACCAGCCACGCGATCACGCCCACGTCGCCCCAGGTCTTCGTCGGGTAGTGGAAGACGTTGTGGAACTTCGCCTTCCCCGACACCAGATCGTCGAGGCTGGCGCTGCGCGGCTTGCCGAGATCCTCGACTACGCGGTAGATGAGCTGCGCATGCCCGACCTCGTCCTGGATCTTCGCGGTGAGCGCGAGCTTTCGCTGCAGCGTCGGCGCGCGGAGAATCCAGTCGCGCTCGGGGAGCACGCCCATGAGCTCCGAGTTGCCGTGCATCTCGATGAACTTGACGAGCTTCGAGCGGTACTCGTCCGGCATCCAGTCGCCGGTCTCGACCTGCCCGCCCGCCTGGACGTACTCGAGGAACTCTTGCGTCCGCATATCCATCGGTTGCTCGTCCACGGTTGGCCTCCTACCGAACGGTCGTTAGCATGGAGTATAGATGCCCACCCGTAGGGATCAGCTCACCCGCGAGGCTGCGAGGCTCTTCGCCGAGCGCGGCTTCCACGGCACGTCCATGGGTGACCTGGCCGAAGCCCTCGGCGTTCAGAAGGGGTCTCTCTACTCGCTGACCGGGTCGAAGCAACAGCTCCTCCTCGACACCATGCGGGAAGGAGCCCGCGCGTTCCATGCTGCTCTGGACGACGTTCCCGAGCGTGCGCCGGCGGCCGAGCGGGTTCGGCAAGCCCTGCGCGGCCATCTCCGTGTCGTCTCGGAGCAGCTCGACGTCGCCACCGTGTTCACCCGCGAATGGCGGTACCTCGAGGATGCCGACCGCGAGGAGATCCTCGTCGAGCGGCGACGCTACGAGGAACGGTGGCGCGCGCTCTTCCAGGAGGGTCTCGAGTCGGGTGGGTTACGGACCGATCTCGATGCAGGCGCCGCTGCCCTGCTCGTCCTCTCGGCCGCGAACTGGGC
This sequence comes from uncultured Actinomycetes bacterium, assembly GCA_963850485.1. Lineage (GTDB taxonomy): Bacteria > Actinomycetota > Thermoleophilia > Gaiellales > Gaiellaceae > GMQP-bins7. The sequence goes on from CAWKLR010000010.1 coordinate 42,845, forward strand.
CTATACGTGGCTGGCGCCGGACCGCGACACGGACGCGCTCGCCGATCGGTTCACGGCGATTCTCGTCGACGGCATCCGCGGCTACGCCACGTCCGCGTAAGCCGGTGAGCCTGTGAACGCATTGGCACGCAATTGACGCCCTTGCAGTGCCAGGCACTGTAAAGACGATGGCCAGGCTCCTCATCGCGAACCCCTGGGCCTCGGGCGTCGACGAGGATCGGCTCGCCGGCGTGCGCGCAGCGCTGCCGGCGGACACGGAGCTTCGCTTGACGAGCGCCCGCGGAGAGGCGACCGAAATCGCGCGCGAGGCGGCCGGCCAGGTCGAGACGCTCTACGTCTTCGGCGGTGACGGCACCTTCAACGAGGTGCTGAACGGCATCGACGCCACGACGCCGCTGGGCCTCATCCCTGGCGGAGGAACCAGCGTCCTGCCTCGCGCGCTCGGTCTCCCACGCGGCTCGGCTGCCGCGGCTCGCCGCCTGGCGGAGAGCGTGCGATCGCGCCGGATCGGGCTTGGACGGGTGAACGGTCGGCGTTTCGGCTTCGCGTGCGGCGTCGGCCTCGACGCCGAGATCGTGCGCGCGGTCGACGAGCTCGGCCGACGTTCGGACGGTCGGCGCCCTGGAAACGTCGTCTTTGCGTGGACGGGATTTCGCACCTTCGCCCGCCATCGCTACCGGCTCGATCCGGCGCTCGAGGTGACAGGACACGGACGAGCGGCTTTCGCCCTGGTCTCCAATGGTCCCTCCTACAGCTATGCGGGACCCGTTGCGCTGCACGCGTCTCCGACCGCGACCTTCGAGGGCGGCCTCGACCTCGCCGCGCCGATCTCGGTGCGAGCGCGCGACATTCCGCGGATCGCTCGCTATGCGGTCGGTCGGAGCGACCGCGCCACGGCTCGCGATCTCGTCTACCTGCACGATGTCGACCGGATCGAGATCGTGTGCGATCGCCCCCTTCCGCTGCAAGCCGACGGGGAGGACCTGGGCGACGTCGAGCACGTCGTCTTCGAGGCCGAGCGCGATGCCGTGACCGTGCTCGCGCCCGTAGTCTCAGGAACAACTTAGAACTAGTCCGATAGTGGACTAATACACTCCGGACCATGATCAGGACGTCGAGCACGACGCGCACGCTGACGACGACCGAGGCGGCTGTTCTGTCGCTGCTCGCGCTCGAAGGCGAGCAGTCGGGCTACGACCTCCTCAAGCTGATGTCCAAGGCCATCGGTCACGTCTGGGCGCCGGCGAAGAGCCAGCTCTACGCGGTGCTTCCGCGCCTGGCGCGAGAAGGTCTCGCCGAGGCTCGCGCGGTCGTCCAGTCTTCGCGGCCCGACAAGCAGCTCTATCGGATCACCCCCGCGGGGCGGGAGGCGCTCGATGCCTGGCTCGAGACCCTGGAACCCGGCGCCGTCGATCGCTTCTACCTGAAGCTCTTCGTCGGCGGGCTCACGACGCCCGACGTCCTGATCGAGCAGGTCGAGCAGTTCAAGCTCGAGACGGAAGCGCGTCTCGACGAGCTGCGCGCGATCGAGCCCACGAACTCGCGCTCGGGCAACGACTTCTTCCACTACTTCCTCCTGCGTCTCGGGATCGAGCGCGCCGAGCAATCGCTCGCGTGGGCCGACTGGGTCGTCGCCGAGCTCAGAGCCGAAGCGGAATGAGACGTGCACTCGCGGCCGTGGCCGTCCTCGTCGTCGGCGTCGCCTGCACCTCGGGCGCCGCGCAGCCGACGGCTGACCCCGCGCTAGCCGCCGACGTGCGCAAGCTCGCGGCCGAGATGGAGCGGATTCATCCGAATCTCTTCCATTCGATCTCGCGTGCGCAATTTCGCGGCGCAGTCGACGACGTCGTCGCGCGGCTGCCCGAGCTCGAACGAGATCAGCTGCTCGTCGAGCTCCTGCGAATCGTCGCGATGACCGGGGAGCGCGACGGGCACATGGGTCTCTTTCCGCTCGTAACCCACGCACGTCCGCTGCACCTGCTGCCGATCCGGATCTGGGTCTTCCCCGAAGGCATGTTCGTCCTCGCGTCGCCCGAGCAACCGGAGCTCGTCGGCGCTCGCCTGCTCGCGATCGAGAACACGCCGGTCGACGAGGTTGCCGCACGCGTCCGGCCGCTCGTCACCCGCGACAACGAGTCGAGCCTGATCCTGCGCCTGCCGGAGTTCATGATCACGGGCGAGATCCTGCACGGGCTCGGTATCGCGCCCGACGCCTCCAGGGTGCAGTTCACGGTCGAGCGTCGGAACGGCGAGCGCGTCGATGTGACACTCGCCACGCTCGCCGGACCCGCGTACTGGAATCTCATCGAGGACGTCTGGGCCCCGCCTGCGCCGCCGGCCGCTGGCACCCCGCTCTGGCTCCGAAACCAGCAGCGGACGCAGTGGTTCGCCAAGCTCGATCGCGGCCGGGCCGTCTACGCCGTCTACTCGCATGCAACGGAGCCGACGAACAGGTTCGCGGCGAACCTGCTCGAGCGAGCTCGAAATCCCAAGGTGCGGCGCGTCATCGTCGACGTGCGACTGAACGGCGGCGGCGACAACACGTCGTACTCCCCTCTCATCGACGCCCTGCGCAGCCGGGCCGTGAACCGGCGTGGCCGGCTCGTGCTCCTGACCGGACGCGTGACGTTCTCGGCCGGCGGCAACTTCGTCGCCGAGGTCGACGCCTTCACCCGCGCGCGCATCGTCGGCGAGGCAGCCGGCGGCAGCCCGCACAACTACGGCGACTCCGAGCAGGTCGAGCTCGAGGCGCTCGGCTGGACGGTCTACGTGCCACCACAGTACGTCGAGGTTCTCGGCCGTCCCGACGAGCGGGTCGCGATCGAGCCGGACGTCCCGGTGCAGATCGGCGCCGAAGACCACTTCGCCGGGCGCGATCCGGTGCTCGCCAAGGCGCTCGCGCTCCGCTGAAGCCGTCCGCGAACCCGGTTCCAAATACACTGAGACCCGAATGAGCCAGGTGCTGCCGGCGGAGGGAGGCTTGCGCCGCGTCATCGGCGACGGTGAGACGCTCCCCGACGGCGAGGTCGACGGGCTCGACGCCGATCAGCTGCTCGCGCTCTACCGCAATCTCGTGTTGCTCCGTACGTACGACGAGCGCTCGGTCGTGTATCACCGCCAGGGTCGGATCGGGACGTACGCGATCTTCTGGAACCACGAGGCGATGCAGGCCGGCGGCGTCTTCGCGCTCGAGGATCGCGACTGGATCTTCCCGGCGTACCGGGAGTCCGCCATCGGGCTCCTGCGCGGGATGCCGGTCTCGACCGTCCTCTCCTGGTGGAGGGGTCACCCGGCCGGTTGGTGGAATCCGGCGGAGTTCAACGTGGCGTCGATCTGCGTCCCGATCGCCACGCAGATTCCGCATGCGGTGGGGTTCGCGTGGGGCTCCGCCCTGAAGGGCGAAGATCGCGTCGCCCTCACCTTCTTCGGTGACGGGGCCACCTCGGAAGGGTCGTTCCACGAGGGTGCGACCTTCGCCGGGGTGATGAAGGCGCCGGTCGTCCTCTTCTGCAACAACAACCAGTGGGCGATCTCGACTCCGCTCTCCGCGCAGACCGCCGCCCCTACGCTTGCCGACAAGGCCATCGGCTACGGGATGCCGGGAATCCGGGTCGACGGCGGTGACGTTCTCGCCGTGTACGAGGCCACGCGCGAGGCGGTGGCGCGGGCGCGGGCGGGCGAGGGACCGACCTTCATAGAAGCGGTCACATATCGGGCGGCGCCTCACGCGACGGCGGACGACCCGTCGATCTACATCGACGCAGAACGGGTCGAGGAGGAGAAGGAGAACGAGTGTGTCGGCCGCTACGAGCGGTATCTGCTTCGCACCGGAGCCCTCACCGAGGCGCGTGCGGCGGAGATCAAGCAGGAAGCGCTCGAGCTCATGCGCACGGGAATCGCCGAGGCGGAGGCCGAGCCGCCGGCGGACGCCGGCCTCGTCTTCGAGCACGCCTACGCGAATCCCCCGCCGTCGCTCGCGGACGATCTCACCGAGCTCCGGAGGGTTCTCGGTGAGTGAGCGCTTCCTGGTGGAGGCGGTCAACGACGCGCTCCACGTCGAGCTCGAGCGGGACCCGTCCGTCCTCGTCATGGGTGAGGACGTCGGTCGACTCGGTGGGGTCTTCAGGGCGACCGCAGGGCTCCAGGAGCGGTTCGGCCCGGATCGCTGCGTGGACACCCCGCTGGCGGAAGCCGGAATCCTCGGCACCGCGGTCGGGCTCTGCATGGCCGGCTGGCGACCGGTGTGCGAGATGCAGTACGACGCCTTCAGCTACCCGGCGCTCGACCAGCTGATCAACCACGTCGGGAGATACCGCTGGCGCACCCGCGGGAAGATGTCCTTCCCGCTGGTCGTCCGCATGCCGTACGGGGGCGGGGTGCGCGCTCCCGAGCTCCACGACGACTCTCCCGAGACCTACTACGTGCACACACCCGGCGTGAAGGTTGCGATCCCGTCCACCCCTGCGGATGCGAAGGGCTTGCTCGCCGCCGCGATTCGCGACCCCGACCCGGTCGTGATCCTCGAGCCGAAGCTGATCTATCGCACAGCGCGAGGGGAGGTGCCGGAGGGCGAGCACGTCGTACCGCTGGGCAAGGCGCGCGTAGCTCGCGAGGGCTCCGATGTCACGCTGATCGCCTACGGCGCGATGGTCCCGCTCGCCGAGCGAGCCGCTGACGCGCTCGAGGGCGAGGCGTCCTGCGAGGTACTCGACCTCAGGAGCCTGAAGCCGCTCGACGAGGAGGCGCTGCTCGCCTCCGTCGGCAAGACGGGGCGTGCGGTCGTCGTGCAGGAGGCGCCCCGCGTGTGCGGGTTCGCCGCGGAGGTCGCGGCGGTACTGGCCGAGAAGGCGATCTTCGACCTGCGCGGGCCGGTGCTGCGGGTGACGGGCTACGACGTGCCGTATCCCTACTGGCAGATCGAGGACGCCTACATGCCGTCGGTCGAGCGCGTTCGAGATGCCGTGCGGCGCCTGCTAGCGGCCTAGCCGTGGCGGACCGGCTCCGCTTGTGGCTCGAGCGCGGCGAGCTCGGCTACCACCTCCGCGACGCCGAGACCGAGTCTCCAGTGCGCTGGGAGGATCCTCGGATCCGCGTCGTGCCCGTCGCCGGTGTCTCCTACAGGGCCGAGGCGCTCGACGATCCGTCCTTCGACCCTGGCCGCCGGCTGGCGCTCGTGCCCGAGCCCGACAATCCGCACGATTCGAACGCGGTCGCGATCTTCAACGAGGAGCGAACGCTTCAGCTCGGCTACGTCCCGGCCGCCGTCGCTCCCGAGCTGGCCGGCAACGAGCAAGCGGTCTCGTTGTGGCGGGTAGACGGCGGACTGCGCGTGCTCATCGCGCCCGGCGATGCCTGGATCGGAACCCCTCGCTAGTGTCGGCTGTCGTGAGGGCAACGCCAGCTTCGTGATCGACCCGCCGTACCGGATCGTGTCCGAGCGGCTCGTGATTCGCTGCTGGGAGCCTCGGGACGCGTCGCACCTCAAGGAAGCCATCGACGCGAGCCTCGACGAGCTCCGACCGTGGATGCCGTGGGCGCGCGCGGAGCCGCAGGAGCTCTCCGAGAAGGTCGCGCTGCTCCGCAGGTTCCGCGGAGCGTTCGACCTGGGCACGGACTTCATCATGGGGATCTTCGACATCGACGAGCGCCAGGTCGTCGGCGGAACCGGGTTGCACACGCGGCGGGGCGCCGAGGCGCTCGAGATCGGCTACTGGATCAGGTCGAGCCACGTCGGTCGGGGCTTCGCGACCGAGTCGAGTGCCGCTTTGACGCGCGTCGCCTTCGAGCTCTGCGAGGTGGACCGAGTCGAGATCCGGGTCGATCCGGCGAACAAGGCGAGCCTGTCGATCCCTCGCAAGCTCGGCTTCGTCGAGGAAGGGATATTGCGACGCCGGCTCCCGCCCGACGAGGATGGTGTGCCGCGTGATGTCATCGTCTTCAGCCTCTTCCGAGACGGGTTTGCGGGCTCGCTCGCCTCGTCGACACCGGTGCAGGCGTTCGGCGCCGGAGGCGAGCGCGTCCTGTGAGAGACCCCTGGCTCGTATACCTGGCACTCGGGGCACTCATCCTGCTCGTCTGCGGCCTGCTGGCGGCTGCCTGGGCGTGGGGTCGCCTGGGGACGGCTGCGGCCGTCCTCTTCGTCGTCGCCGCCGGCGTGTGGGTGCTCGACTTCGCGGCGATCTCGTCCGACTATCGAGACGCCGACGGTTTCTTCGACTGTGGGGACGAGTGCACCGGCGTGCACTTCTCGACGGCAGTCGGCTTCCTCGCACCCCCGCTCTTGATCGCTCTCTCGGCATGCGCCGCGTTGATCATGCTCCTGCAGCGCCGGCGCGCGCGCCTGGCTCGATAGACGAGAATCGCGGGAGCGATGGCGAACGCATTCAAGCTGCCCGATCTCGGCGAGGGCCTGACGGAGGGCGAGGTCGCGCGCTGGCTCGTGATCGAGGGACAGGCCGTGGACGAGGACGAGCCGCTCGTGGAGATCCAGACGGACAAGGCAACGGTCGAGATTCCGTCTCCTTACGCCGGAACCGTCCTCGAGATCAGGGTGGCCGAGGGCGAGGTCGCGCCGGTGGGCACCGTGCTCGTGGTGATCGGGGAGCCGGGGGAGACCTTCGAGGCGGCGCCGGCGTCCGCACCCGCCCCAAGTAACAGTCTGTTACAAGGCGGCGCGACGACTCGTGCGTCGGGGTCGGAGCGCGTTCAGGCCACTCCGCTGGTGCGGAAGGTCGCCGCGGAGCTCGGCGTCGACCTGGAAGCGGTCTCGGCGACGGGCCCCGGTGGGCGCATCACCGAGGACGACGTGCGCGCTGCGGCCGGTGGGGCGGACGCGAGCGAAGGTCGACGCGAGCCGCTGCGCGGCGTGCGCAGGCTCATCGCCACGCACATGGCCCGGGCGCACCGGGAGATCCCGGCGGTCACCTGGGTCGAAGAATGCGACTTCGAGCGGGTCGAGCGCGAGCGGCTGCTCGCGACCGTGGTGAAAGCCGTGGCGAGGTCGCTGGCCGAGTTTCCCGAGCTCAACGCACGGCTCGAGGACGAGGCGATCGTCTACCTCGACCGTTATGACATCGGTGTGGCGGTACAGACCGAGCAGGGCCTCGTCGTTCCCGTCGTGCGCGGCGCGGACACGCGCTCGATCGACGAGCTCGACGTGGAGATCCGCCGGCTCGCCGAAGGTGCGCGGACGGGAACGTTGAAGCCGGACGAGGTGCGCGGCTCGACCTTCACCGTGACCAGCGCGGGGAAGCTAGCGGGCCTCTTCCAGACTCCGATCGTCAACCATCCCGAGGTCGCGATCCTCAGCATCGGGCGCATCGGGGAACGACCGGTCGTGCACGAGGGTGCGGTCGTCGTGCGTCGCATGGGAACGATCGCGATCTCGTTCGACCATCGGGTCGTCGACGGCGCGCGGGCGGCCGCGTTCGGACTTGCGGTGATCGCTCGGCTCGAGGCCGGCCAAGAGCCTCTCTAGGGAACGACTGCGGTCGGCGCGGAGATCGCTCCGCCCGAGCCCGAGGCGTTGCTCGCGACGACCAGCGCGCGCAGCGTCGAACGTGAGTCGGCCGCCACGACCGTATAGGTCGAAGACGTTGCCCCCACTATGTCCACGCAGGCGCTCCCCGAACCGCTGCAGCGCCGCCACTGATACGCGAACGAGGTCGGGCTTCCGGCCCACCCGCCCGTGTCGACGGTCACCGTCGCACCCGCCTGCGCGATCCCCGAGATCAAGGGCGTCGCCGTCGACGTCGGAGAACCGGGCGGGCCTGCCACGACCGCTGTCGAGCTGGAGCTCGTGGCGACCGAGCCGAGGCGGTTCCGCCCGGTCACGGTCACGCGCATAGTCGAGGCCAGGTCGCCGGCGGAGAGGGAGTACGTCGGCGCGGTCGCTCCCGCGAGCGGGGCGCACCCGGCGCCGGCGGAGTCGCAACGCTCCCACTGGTAGGCGAACGCGAGCTGATCACCCGTCCAGGTGCCGCGGGTGGCGGACAGGGCCTGACCAGGCTGTGGCGTTCCGGACAAGAGCGGCGGCGCCTTGAGCACGGGGATCAGCCCCGCCGTGATGCGGGCGGCGCTGGCGCGAGCGAGACGGTCTCCATCCGCGTTGTAGATCCTCTGGCCCGGTAAGCCGAAGTGGGTAATGGTGCCGAGCACGCGGTCGACCTGCATGAACGTGAGCCCGACCTTGATTGCAACCCCCTCCACCTTGACGGTGATGGGAAGCGCTACCGCTCCGTCGCCGGCTCGTACGGTCCGCGGGCGGCCGACCGTCACTGCGCGGATCGGCGTGTCCGCGCTACTGGCGATCTCGCGCGCCAGTGCATCCCGAAAGGCTTTCCGTCCGACGAGCACACGCAGGGTCTGAAACGTCGCCCGAGCGGCAGTGTCCGTGCTGTCGACGCTCAGGTCGTTGAAGACGAGTAGGAGCCGTGTCCGGCCCAAGCGCGAGCCGGGCAGGGAGAACTCCCGCTCGTAGGTCGCCTGAAAGTCCGGATCGCGGACGTACCCCTGCCTGTCGATGCGCGCACCGGACGGAAGATCGGAGACCGCGAGCGCCATTGCGGCGAGATCGGGTGACCCTGCCGGACGTCCGGCCGTGATCGACGCGCCCGCGGTGACGGACGTGAGGCAGACGGCAATCGCGACTGCGGAAAGGAGCCAGGCGAGGCGACGGCGCACCTACCTGAGTATCCCGCTATCTCCCCCGAGCACAAGGGGGGTCGGGCGCCCCCGAACCCGCCCGACCCCCCGGCCACAGACGAAATTGGTCGCACCCCGAAGGGCTCGACCACTGTTCGATCAGTCGTCCCGCTGGTCCGAGTCGTTGATCTGCCCGCGCACCTCGCCGCTGCCGGACTTGGTGCGAGTGAACGTTCGCGTAGGCACGTCCCGCTCGGATCGCCGCGACGAGCTCGGCGAACTCCATCGGAGCGATCCCCTGACCGGCCGGGCCGATGACGTCTGCAGCCACGATCGTGTTGGAGATCTCTCCTGCTCGGGCCCCGGGGCAGCGCGGCGTTTCCGCAGGGCCGGGCAGCCCGTCGGTGCCGCAGAGCCAAGCGGAGATGCCCCCGTTGACGCTGCGTTGACCGAAGTGGATGTGGGCCTGCGTCACGCACCCTCGAGACCCGAGTACCGCAGGGTGTAATCGAGACTGGTCGTCCTCGATCCGGCCGTCGAACGAGCCGTTGGCTCCGCTCGAGACCGGACCAGCGGGTGCACCTTCGAGATACCCACTCATCGGACCTGTGTCGACCTTCTTCTTCCCGCTGTCCGCGGTCGCATACGAACCAATGGCCAGCACTGCGATCGCGCCAAGCAGCATTACCGCCAGCGTCGTGCGCTTACGCATACCTGAACCTCCCCTCTCGTGGGCTTGCAGCTAGGGAGTACGCGGAGCCGCGCGGTTCGGTTTTCGAGCCGCACTACACTGGACGGCGATGGGCCTCTGGTACACGATCGGGCTCGCGCTCGGGCTCGGGCTCGGATTCGGGGTCATCCTCTCCGGGCTCCTCGGGGTGAACGCAGTGGGCGCGGGAGTCGCAGCCGTCGTGGGCGCTGCTGCCGGTGCGGCCTTCGGCTTCGTCGTGATCGGGGACCTCCCCGAGACGGTCGCGGGTGGCATCGCAGGGCTCATCGGGGCTCTCTCCGCGGCCGCCGTCGTGCACGGCGCGATGCGGCGCGGCGCGACTCGCATGGGAATCGCCGCGTACGTGACGATGATCGGGCTCTTCGTCTGCCTGCTCGCCCTCATCCCTCTCGTCGGATATGTCGTGACGGTCGCTCTGCCGCTCATGGCGGCGCGCATGCGGGGGAGACAGGCAGCTCGGTACGCGGGCTTGCGGACGCTCGCCAAATGAACGGAGCAGGGCGAGCGCTGCCCCTGACAAGCTCTGCGGCGGAAGCGCGTGCTCGGATGGTCGAGCACCAGCTGCGCCGTCGTGGGAGCTTCGACGAACGGGTGCTCGACGCGATGGCTCGGGTCCCGCGCGAGCGTTTCGTTCCCGAGGAGCTTCGTCATCTCGCCTACGAGGACAATGCGCTTCCGATCGGAAGTGGGCAGACGATCTCGCAGCCCTTCATGGTCGCGACGATCTGCCAGTTGCTGGAGCTCACCGGCGACGAGCGCGTGCTCGACGTCGGCACCGGGTCCGGCTACCAAGCGGCCGTGCTCGCCGAGCTGGCGGGTCACGTCGTGACCATCGAACGGATCCCCGCGCTGGCCGAGCGTGCGGAGTCGGCCCTCGTTCAGGCGGGATACGCCGAGGTCGAGGTCCTCGTCGGGGACGGCTCGCTCGGAGCTCCTCGACAGGCACCCTTCCACGGCATCGCGGTCGCCGCGGCCGCGCCGGCCGTTCCTCCCGCGCTGGTGGGACAGCTGACCGAAGACGGACGACTCGCGGTCCCGCGGGGTGGCCGCTTCGGGCAGCGGCTCGTACTCGTCGAACGCACCGAGGACGGCCACCGCGAGCGCCGGAGCGTCTCGTGCAGGTTCGTGCCGCTCCTCGGCGTAGAGGGGTTTTCGGCTGGCGGCTCCTAGCCCAATGGGGGGTCGACGCGAGCGCTCCCCAGGCTACTCTGGGACAGTCGTGGAGACCTCGGCCGCGGACGTTCGGGTAGGGCTTCGGCGCGATCGCGTGCGCGCGGCGCTGGGCCGCCGTGGGAACTGGGAGCAGCTCGTCAAGTTCTGCTTCGTCGGCGCGACGGGATATCTGGTCAATCTCTGGGTGTTCTCGCTGCTCGTGCTGGTTCTCGGCGTCCACTACATCCCGGCGGCCGTCGGATCGTTCCTCGTCGCAGTGACGAACAACTACACCTGGAACCGCCTCTGGACATTCCGAGAGCAGCGGGGAAGCGTTGCCTACCAGGGCATGCGCTTCTTCGTCGTCTCCACGCTTGCCCTCGTCGCGAATCTCCTGGTGCTCTACATGCTCGTCGAGATCGGTCTGCCGGAGATCGTGGCTCAGGCGATCGCGATCGTGCTGGTCACGCCGATCAACTTCGTCGGCAATAAGCTCTGGTCGTTCGGGCCTACTCGCACCCGCTGAGAGTCTTTCTCGCCGCGGCGGTCGCCGCCCTGGTCGGCGGGGTCCTTGCATCTCCCGTTGCGGCCGCGCCCCGCCAGGAGACTGCGCGATTGAGCGAGGAGCGTGCCGTCGCGATCGCGCTCGCCCAGTCCAGGGTCGCGGGCTGGCTCGAGCGCTACCCGCCGGATCCGACGACCTCCGCGACCTTCCGTGACGAGACCAGAACCTGGCTCGTCAAGGTCTGGTCCGGCGAGGCGGGCCAGATCGCGCAGGCGGTCGTCCACGACACCACGGAGACCGCCAGCGACGTGCGAACCGGCCCACAGGTCGCCTGGGGGATGGCGCGAGGGGGAGAGGGGTCGTTCGGCGGCAAGACGCTTCTGAAGCCCTACGTCTGGCTCGCTTTCTGCCTCGTCTTCTTCGTCGGGCTCGCCGACCTGCGGCGGCCGTTCTCCCTGCGAAACGTCGACCTGCTCGTCCTCCTCTCGTTCTCCGTCTCGCTCGCCTTCTTCGGACGCGGAGATATCTTCACGAGCGTTCCGCTCGTCTACCCGGTGCTCGGCTATCTGCTCGGACGGAGCGCCTGGGTGGGAATCCGCAAACGGCAGGGCGAGCTCCGGCCCGTATGGCCGACCTGGGTCTTCGCGGCGGCGGCCATCTTCCTCCTCGGATTCCGGGTCGGCTTGAACGTCGAGGCGCCACGGGGAGTGATCGACGTAGGGCTCGCGGGGGTCGTGGGCGCAACCCGCATTCTGGACGGCGAGGCGCCGTACGGGAACATGCCGCAGCGAGGGGATCTCGAGGAGTGCGGGCCGAAGGACGCGGACGGCGACGTTCGCGAGCGGATCCAGACGAACGGGCGCTGCGAGGCCGCCATCGAGCGTGGAGACACGTACGGGCCGGTCGCGTACGTCGCCTATGTTCCGGCCACGCTCGTCTTCGCGTGGAGCGGAAAGTGGGATTCGCTTCCGGGAGCGCACGCGACGTCGATCCTGTTCGACCTGCTGGCCATCCTCGGGCTCGGGCTCATAGGCCTCCGCTTCGGGGGAACGCGGCTGGCCGCCATGCTGGCGTTCGCCTGGTGCGCCTACCCGTTCACGGCGTACACCTTGAACGCGAACACGAACGACACGATCATGCCCGCGTTCCTCGTCTTCGGCTTCTGGCTCGCCTCCTCGACATGGGCGCGCGGGACGGCGGTCGCGCTGGCAGGGTGGACGAAGTTCGGTGGGCTGCTCCTCGCGCCGCTCTGGGCCAGCTACCCGACCCTCGAGCTGCGTCGGCTCGTGCGCTTCGCCCTCGCATTCGCGCTCGCGACCCTCGTCTCGTTCGTCATCCTGCTACTCGAGCCGGATCTTCGGGAGGCGATTCGCACGTTCTGGAGCCGCACCGTCGGCTTCCAGGCCGGACGCGACTCCCCGTTCTCGCTCTGGGGCTGGGGCCAGTACCACGCGGAGGGAATCCCCGACCTCGGGTTCCTGCAACCGGCCGTCGCCGTGTTCGCCGTGGCCCTGGCGGTCGTGCTCGCGTTCGTGCCGCGGGAGAAGGGCCCGATCGAGCTCGCCGCGCTGACGGCGTCGATCCTGGTCGCGTTCCAGCTCTCGCTGACCCACTGGTTCTACCTCTATCTGCCCTGGTTCCTGCCCTTCGTCCTGCTCTGGCTCCTGCTGCCGCGCGAGCCGGTGGATCAGCCGAACGGGACGCGGAGCGCTTCGATCGCCGACGCCTTGCCCGACTCGGAGTCGCAGTCGATCACGGCGCCTTCGATCCGCACGTCTCCCTGAGCCGTCTCGAAGCGCACCGGGAGCCCGGTGCGCATACGCCGGATCGCGAGCTCGGCCTCGACCCCGATCACCGAGTCGTGCGGGCCGGTCATGCCCGCGTCGGTGATGAAGGCGGTGCCGTTCGCGAGGACGCGCGCATCCGAGGTCTGGACGTGCGTGTGGGTCCCGATGACCGCGGTCACCCGGCCGTCGAGCCAGCGCCCGAGCGCGACCTTCTCGCTCGTCGCCTCGGCATGCACGTCGACAAGTACGAGCGGCGTCTTTGCGACCGCATCGTCGACGAGCTCGTCGACGATCTCGAACATCGAGGTCGCGGGATCGAGGAACAGTGACCCGAGGAGGTTGATCACCGCGAGACGGGCCCCGTTCCTCGTGGGCACGACCGTCAGGCCCCGCCCCGGCGTGTTCTTCGACGCATTCGCGGGTCGGATCATCCGCTCCGATCCCTCGATGTAGGGGCCGATCTCGGAGCGCCGGAAGGCATGGTTTCCGAGCGTGATCGCATCGGCGCCTGCGGCGAGCAACCGGTCTGCAAGGCGAGGCGTGATCCCGATCCCGTCAGCCGCGTTCTCGCCGTTCACGACGCAGACGTCGATCTCGAGGTCGCTGCGCAGCCCCGGCAGCAGCGCTTCGAGCGCATTCCGGCCGGGAGCACCCACGACGTCGGCGATGAACAGGATGCGCAGGGCCGGGACTTTATTTCTATGGGACGCCGAGCGTCGCCGAGAGGTACACCTGGATCGCGACGTTGTTGCCGCCGTCCGCGGCGAAGCGCTCGAGAGCCTGCCGCTCGAGCCTGCTGATGTCGGTGACCCGCCCCAGCTTCGAAGAGCCGGCGGCGACGTTTGCTCCCACCGTCAGTCCTGTGTCGGGACGCACGTTCTGGAGCGAGACGACGAGTGACGGCGCGGACGTCGGTCTCAGCTCGATCTCGGCCCCGACCTTGCGGCCCGAGACGAGCTGGTCTCGAATCGCGATCACGGTGCCGTCCACGGGCGAGTAGACATCGGTTCCCGCGACTGCTCCCACGTCGAGCGTCCGCAGCGCGCCACCCTCGAGCTGATACCAGGGCAGCCCCTCCCGGGAGTAGCCGGTGATCTTGCGCCAGAGCCGTGCGAGCAACCCCTCGTTCGCCTGCGGTCCCACGGGATGGAGCTCGAGCGCGCCCTCGTCCGACCCGTGGAACCCGACTGCCGTCACACCGCCCTGTGCGACAGGCGATTGCACGCGCAGGTTGCCGACGGTGGCGAGCACCTGCGGCTCGGGCGGAGCCGAGGTCACGGGCAGCGGAGCCGGCACGGGAGCTCCTGCGGAGCTCGGCACGCCGCTGTTGTCGAACGCCGTCAGGAGCAGCGTCGCGACGGCGACCACGCCGACCACCATCGAGACCGCGAACCACCGTGCTCTCGCTTGAGCCCGTCGCCTGTTGGCACGCAGCCTGGCCGCATGCCGTGAGCGCGGAGTCGTCATTTCCCGGACCGTAGCAAGGGTGAAGGTTGAGGTTGGCGCAGGCGCTCTCCAGCCCCGGCGATACGATCCGCTCGATGGCCGCTCCCGGCCCGACGACGATCCAGATTCCGCGCTGGATCCAGCTCGTCGGCCTGCCCGTGCTCTTGGTGCTCGCCTTCCTCCTGGCGCGCACGCTCGGCCACGTCCTCTTCCTGTTCCTCACCGCCTCGGTCATCGCGTTCATGCTGAACCCGCTGGTGCGTGACCTGAGCCGGCTCAAGGTTCCGCGCACGCTCTCGGTGCTGATCGTGTACGCGATCTTCGCGGCGACCGTCGTAGCGCTCCTGATCGCGATCGGCGTGGTCGCGTTCGACCAGGCGCGCAATGCGGCCGAGCGCATGGACGACTACGTGACCGACGTCGATTCCGCGACCGGCCTGACCGCAGCGGAGGTGGACATCGACGGGCTGCAGGCCTGGCTCGACGACCATGGCCTGGAAAGCATCCAGGTCCGCGAGCAGATCAACGAGTGGATCGACTCGCTCGGGACCGGTGAGATCTCGGGATACGTCCAGGACGGAATCGAGTTCGCCCAGGGCGCTGCGATCTCCGTGGTGCTGCTGCTCTTCTCCGCGATCCTCATCGTCGTCATCTCGATCTACATGCTCCTCGACATGCCCCGGCTCGAACGCTCGATCGACCGGCGCTTCCCGCCGTACGGCGGCCCGCCGCTGACGAACCAGATCGAATCGGCGCTCTGGGGCTACGTGAAAGGCCAGGCCATCCTCTCGACCGTCATCGGCACGAGCGCGGGAGTCGGGATGTGGGTCCTCGGCAAGACGGGGCTCGTCGAGGGTGCGGACGAGTACGCGCTCCTCTTCGGGCTCTGGACGGCGTTCATCGAGGTGATCCCCTATATCGGGCCGTGGCTCTCCGCGGTGCCGCCGGTGATCTACGCGCTCTTCGTCGACCCGGTCGGGGTGATCTGGGTCGGCCTGCTCTTCCTCTTCATCTATCAGGTGGAGGGGCACATCGTGGTCCCGAACGTCATGGCGAGCGCGCTTCGCCTGCATCCGCTGCTCGTGATCTTCGGACTGCTGGCCGGGGGCGAGCTGTACGGGATCGCCGGCGTCCTCGTCGCCTTGCCCACGATGGCCGGGCTGCGTGCGATATGGGGCTTCTTCCGGCCCCGGGTCCGTCTCGAGCGCTGGGACGACGGCGTGTCCGACATCCCCGTAGAGGTGCAGCTGGAACCTCCCCAGGCGGAGCCGCCGCGTGCCGCGAGCCGGTCGGGCTAGGGTCAAGGGATGTGGGAAGCGATCGCCGCCGACGCAGCCGCCGAGAGCCCGCTCTGGGCTGACGCGCTGCTGCCGGTCGAGGAGCGCCGCCTCGAGCCGGTGTTCTCGCCGCTGGCGCCACCGGAGCTCGGGCTCGGGCTGGAGACGATCTACGAGGGATATCTCGTGCACTACGGCCGGTCGCGGCTGTTCGCCCCGACCGCCACGGACACCGCGCTGCTCCTCGGCGACTACCTCTACGCGCACGGGCTCGTCCGCGTAGCGGCGACGGGGAATGTGGCCGCCGTCCTCGATCTGTCGGAGCTCATCTCGCTGTGCGGTCAAGCTCGTGCGGAGGGCAGGAACGGCGACGGGGTCGCCTGGGCGGCGACCGCCGCTCACCTCGGGGCCGGCGGCCTCGACGCCGCTCGCGACGCGCTCAGGCTCGAGGCGAATGCGGCGCTGCTCGACGAGGCCGCCCGCGCGTCTGCCGGGGCCGAACCGGTCGAGCGCGCGCTCGCCGCACACGCTGTGTTGGTCGGCTAGAGTCGCGCCGCGATGAGCGGCGCTCTTCGCACCGGTGCTCGCCGACGCAGCCGAAGAGGGCCTGAACATCATCCTCTCGATGCTCGTCGTCGGCCTCGTCTTCCTCGCGGTGATCCTCCTCGGCGACCTGAACGAGTGGTTCGCCCGCCGCCGTCATCGCCGACACAGCTAGTCAGCACGCGGCCAGCGCGTAATGCTTCGCGCTTGCGCGACGACCTCCCGAGCGGCACCGTCACCTTCCTCTTCACCGACGTCGAGGGCTCGACGCAAGCTGCTGCACGAGCTCGGTGCGCGAGGACTACGCCGATGCGCTCGCCGAGCACCGTCGCGCTGATCCGCGAGGCCTGCGCAGCCGAGGGTGGCGTCGAGGTCGACACGCAGGGAGACGCCTTCTTCTTCGCCTTCCCGACCGCGCCCGGCGCGCTCTCGGCTGCGGGCGAGATGACCGAGGCGCTCGCCTCCGGCCCGATCCAGGTCCGGATCGGCCTGCACACCGGGACGCCGCTTGTGACGGCGGAGGGTTACGTCGGAGACGACATCCACTTCGCCGCCCGCGTCGCCGCAGCAGCTCACGGAGGCCAGGTGATCTGCTCTCAGGCAACTGCCGCCCTCGTCGATCACGAGCTCACCGACCTCGGCGACCACCGCCTGAAGGACATCGCAGAGCCGGTCTCGATCTACCAGCTCGGGAGACGGCGCCTTCCCGCCGCTCAAGACGATCGCCAACACGAACCTGCCGACCCCTGCCTCGCGCTTCCTGGGCCGAGAGGCCGAGCTGTACGAGGCAGACCTCTTGCTGCAGGAGACCCGACTGCTCACGATCTCGGGACCGGGCGGCCAGGGAAAGACGCGCTTTGCCTTGGAGCTCGCGCGCAGAGCCCGCGAGGAGCGCTTCAGCGACTACTCGGCGGGAGTCTTCGCCTGCTTTCTCTCCTCCCTGCGCGACCCCTCGCTCGTCCTTGCCACGATCTGCCAGTCGCTGTCGGTGCGCGAGCAGCCCGCAGAGAGCGCACTCGAGGCGCTTGCATCCTTCCTCGAAGAAAAGAAGCTGCTCCTGCTCCTCGACAACCTCGAGCACGTGCTCGCTGCCGCACCCGAGCTCGCGCAGCTCCTCGAGCGCGCATCCGGGCTCACGCTCCTCGTCACCTCGCGCGAGCTGCTGCGCATCTCCGGTGAGCACCCGTACCTCCTTCCTCCGCTCGCCGAGGACGAGGGCATCGCCCTTTTCTGCGAGCGCGCCCGGGTCGAGCCCTCCTCCGCGATCGCCGATCTGTGCGCGCGCCTGGAAGGCCTCCCGCTGGCAATCGAGCTTGCGGCGGCACGGATGGCGATCCTCAGCCCGCAGCAGCTCCTCGAGCGCCTCTCCCAGCGCCTCGATCTGCTCAGGGGCACCCGCGATGCCGATCCGCGCCAGCAGACGCTCAGAGCCACGATCGAGTGGTCGTACGACCTCCTCTCTCCCGAGGAGCAAGAGCTCTTCGCCCGCCTCAGCGTCTTCCAAGGCGGCTGCACGCTCGGGGCCGCCGAGGAGGTGTGCGACGCGGACCTCGACACCCTGCACTCGCTCGTCGACAAGAGCCTCCTTCGCTTCAGCGACGAGCGCTTCTGGATGCTCGAGACGATTCGGGAGTTTGCTGGCGAGATGCTTGCCGAGGGAGCGCGGGTCTGGCGGAGTCACGCGCGGTGGGTTCAGGAGCTGTCAGACGAATGTGAACCCAACCTGATGGGGCCGGCGGGCGCAGAGTGGTTCCAGCGGCTGGAAGCCGAGATTGACAACCTCCGGACAGCGGTCTCGTGGGGGATTGCGAACGACAGGCGGGTTGCATTCGAGATCGTGGCGAACACTTCGTACTTCTGGATCGAGACCGGAAGGACGCTCGAGCATGAGCAGGGACTCAATGCGGCGTGGATGGATGAGGTCCCGGTCGACCTCAAGAAAAGAGCGCTGAGGGCGCGCACAGGCGTTGCTCTCGGCCAGAACGACACCCAGGCCATGATTGCCGCCTCGCAGGAACGCCTTGAGCTAGCTCGAGCCACCGGCGATCACGATCAGCAGGCGGCTGCCATGAACATGCTTGCGACCGGGCACTTTCTCGCGGGTGACGGCGAGGCGGCTCGTCACTGGTACGGCGCCGCAGTCGCGCTACGTCGCGACTCCGATGGTGATGCCGGTTTCACCGCTGCGCTCGCGAACTTCGGTCGATTCGAGCGAGATCAGGGCGACTATGCGAGATCGCGCGAGCTCCTCGAGGAGGCGCTCGAGATGAGCCGGAGACGGGAAAGCGAAATCGATGTTGCGTTTGCCGTCAAGGAGCTTGCGATGACAGCCATCGAATCAGGCGACTTCATCGGTGCTGCGGAGCTTCTTGCAGAGGGCTTCGACATTGCGTCTCGGCTGAGTCTGACTGTGACGGAGGGCGACCTCGTGTTCGCGGTCGCGTTGCTAACTGCCCGGACAGGACGATCACACGAGAGCGCTGTGTTCTTCGGCGTCGTTGAGGTGATCGACGAGCAGCAAGGATACGAACACCCACCGACGCTCACATGGTGGTGGGCACTACGCGAGGAGCTCGTTGCAGTCCTCGGTGACTCAGAGTTCGAGCGCCGTACGGCGGAAGGGCGGTCGCTTACCCACGACAACGCCATTCGGCAAGCCCTCGCGTCCATAGACTGAATACGGTTTGGGACCGCCTCGAGATCTCCGCGAGTGGATCGCGCTCCTCGAGCGCGAGGGCGAGCTTCGGCGCATCTCCGCCGAGGTCGACCCCGACCTCGAGATCACCGAGATCGTCGACCGCGTCGTCAAGTCGGGCGGGCCGGCGCTCCTGTTCGAGAACCCGAAAGGGTCGAAGTATCCGCTCCTGATCAACCAGTTCGGCAGCGAGCGGCGCATGTGCCTCGCTCTCGGCGTCGAGAAGCTCGACGACGCGGCGGCCAAGCTCGGCGACGTGCTCGACATGCAGCCGCCGCAGGGGGTCGTGGAGAAGGTGAAGGGCCTGCTCAAGCTCAAGTCGGTCGCCGACTCCATGCCGAAGACGGTCTCGAAGGGCGCGTGCCAGGAGATCGTCCTCGAGGGCGACGACGTCGACCTCGGGCTGCTGCCGATCCAGCGCTGCTGGCCGGGCGATCCCGCGCCGTTCATCACGCTCCCCGCGGTCATCACGAAGGACCCGAACACGGGAGTCCGCAACGTCGGCATGTATCGCATGCAGGTCATCGACAGGAGCTCGACCTTCATGCACTGGCAGATGCACAAGGACGGCCGCGCCGACCTGCTCGCGGCCGAGGACGGGCGAATCCCGGTCGCGGTCGCGATCGGGCTCGACCCCGTCACCGCCTACTCCGCCAGCGCGCCGCTTCCGCACCACCTCGACGAGCTCATGCTCGCGGGCTTCCTCCGCGGGGATCCGGTCGAGCTGGTGCGCTGCAAGACGATCGACCTCGAGGTGCCTGCAAACGCCGAGATCGTGCTCGAGGGGACCGTGTCGCGTGACGACGTCGGCGTCGAGGGGCCGTTCGGCGACCACACCGGGTACTACTCGCACGCGGAGGAGTTCCCGATCTTCCGGATCTCGGCGATGACGATGCGCCGCGATGCCATCTACGCCTCGATCGTCGTCGGCAAGCCGCCCGGCGGAGGACGCGTGGCTCGGGAAGGCGACCGAGCGGATCTTCCTGCCCGCGGTCAAGATGACCTTGCCCGAGCTCGTCGACTACGACCTCCCGGTCGCCGGCGCGTTCCACAACTGCGCGATCGTGTCGATCCGGAAGACGTTCCCCGGCCACGCGCAGAAGGTCATGCATGCGCTCTGGGGCCTCGGGATGCTCTCGCTGACGAAGTCGATCGTGGTCGTGGACGAGCACGTGAACGTGCACGACTACGCCGACGTCTTCTTCCGCGTGACGGCGAACGTCGACCCGAAGCGCGATGTGCTCATCTCCGAGGGACCGCTGGATCACCTCGACCATGCGCCCGGGCGGCAGTTCTACGGCGGGAAGCTCGGCATCGACGCCACGCACAAGCTTCCGGAAGAGGACGCTCGCGTCTGGCCCGAGGAGATCCTCATGTCAGAGGACATCCAGGAGAAGGTTTCGCAACGCTGGGGGGAGTACGGAATCGCCTCTCCTGACGCACGCCGCCGCGACGAGTAAGAATCCATGCGTCAGCCGATACGTCGTTGACAGCGGCGACGGCTGAGAGATTGAATCCAGACCTGGTCTGCGTTGAGCACTAACGGTCCCGACACCCCACACGTTCCCGGGCCCAGCCTCTGGCCGATCGGGTTCGCGATCGGGGTGGCCTGCCTCCTGCTCGGCCTCGTCATCAGCTGGATCGTCGCTGCGATCGGCGCGATCCTCGCGGTCGTCTTCGGCGTCCTGTGGGCGCTAGACGTCACGCGTGACGTGCGCGGCGATGTGCCGGCGATCGCGCCCGAGTCGCGGGCGGCGGTCGCTGCTCAGGCAGCGCCCGAGCTCGCAGGTCCCGAGGAGCCGCTTCCCGCATACACGCGCTCGCGCTTCCTGGAGGCGTCGCTGATCGGGCTCTCGGCCGGCATGGGCGCCGTTCTCACGCTTCCCGTGCTCGGCTTCATGGTGCTCCCCTCATTCACGAACGTGGACGAGGACGAAGTCGACCTCGGTCCGATCGACAACTTCCCCGAAGGCGAGTACGTGATCGCGACGTACCTGTCGAAGCCGGAGCAGGGCGAGGTCTCGCGGCGGACAGCATTCGTCCGCAGAAACGAGGACACGGACGCGGGCGAGCCCAGCTTCACGATTCTCTACAGCCGCTGCGTGCACCTCGGCTGCCCCGTCCAGCCGAACGGGCCGATCGACGAGGACGCGATCAGGAAGGTCAAGGACGTCGAGCTCAGGCCCGTGCTCGCCCAGTCCTTCGGCTGCCCGTGCCACGGCGGCCAGTACAACTCGGAGGGGAATCGAACCGCCGGGCCGCCCGTTCGCTCACTCGACCGCTACGCGTTCTCGATCCGCAACGGCAATCTCGTCCTCGGCGATCTTTTCGCGGTCGGAAACGTCTCGGGGACGGGTGCGAACGCGACCATCTCCCGGTATCCGTGGTCGGTGCCCGGAACCCACGTCGACGGGCTCGAGGCGTGGCTCTATCCGATCGTGCCCAGCCAGGTGACGGGTTAGTGGCGTACAAGCGCAAAACGACGAAGCAGACCGTCGTCGACCTGGCGGTGCTCGCCCCGCTCGACTGGGTCGACGAGCGCACCGGCGCCGTTCGCGGGACCAAGTGGTTCCTCTTCCGCAACGTCCCTCGGGACATCAGCTGGGCGCAGACGCTCGGTTTTGGCACGCTGATCGCATTCGCCGTCCAGGCGCTGACCGGAGCGATCCTGGCGATGTACTACAAGCCCGCCTCCGAGATCGATCCGACTACGGGCAAGCCGCTCGCCTACACGTCGATCGAGCACATCACGAACGACTTGACGCTCGGCTGGCTCGTGCGCGGGATGCACCGCTGGGGTGCGAGCGTCTTCGTGATCCTCCTCTTCATGCACATGGGCCGCGTCTTCCTGTTCGGGGCGTACAAGTACCCGCGCGAGCTCCAGTGGATCACGGGCGTCCTGATCCTCGTCATGGGGATGCTGATGGGCTTCACCGGCTACCTGCTGCCCTGGGACCAGACGGCGTACTGGGCGACCGTGGTGGGCATCAACCTGAACGGAACTGCGCCCTTCGCCGGCCCGTGGCTCTCACAGTTTCTGGCGGGGGGCCCGGAGATCGGGTCCGACACGCTCGCCAAGTGGTACGCGCTGCACATGCTCCTGATCCCCGGTGCGCTGATCGCTCTGATCGGCATCCACCTCTACCTCGTCGCGCGGCTCGGGATCACGTCCCCGCCGTGGTCGCGGGAGGCCGCCGGTCGCGAGCGCCCGGTGCGTAAGGCGACCGGCGCCCGCGCAGGGCTCGTGCGACCGGGAAGTGGGCGCAAGTAATGGCGAAGGGACTCGGCGAGCAGAACCGCGAGTGGTTCGCGCGTTACAAGGACGACGTCAAGAAAGAGGGCAAGGCGTTCTTCCCGCGGGCGATGCTGCACGACACGGTCATGGGCTTCGTCGTGGTCGGCGTGATCATCGGCCTTGCGGTCATCTGGTACTACGGGGCCGGCGACTCGCCGGAAGGCGAGGGTCTCGAGCCGGGAATCCTCGGACCGCTGTACGCAGCTCCCGCCGAGCCCGGGACGACGGACTTCATCCCTCGGCCGGACTGGTACTTCTACTTCCTCTTCTACCTCCTGCGGATCTTCGAGTGGCCGGAGACGGTGGTCATCGCGACGGTCGGTATCCCGACGGTCCTCCTCGTGCTCCTCCTCGGCCTCCCGTTCTACGATCGGCGGCGCGAGCGGCGTCCGTCCCGGCGCCCGGTGGCCATGGTCGCAGCCCTCCTTACCGTCCTCTCGATGGGCGTGCTGACGTACAAGGGAGCAACCGCGGAGGAGTCGCTCGGCTCGACGCTCATCGCCGACGGCGTTCCCGCCGAGTGGGCAGAACAGCAGGGCTTCACAGGAAACGAGCAGGCGGAGGCCGGTGCAACGCTCTTCGCCCAGGCCGGCTGTCTGCAGTGCCACATCTATCTCGGCTTCGGCGCGGGCGCGCTCGGCGCCCCCGATCTCTCGGAGATCGGGCAGACCAACGACGCCGAGTACTTCGTGCAGTACCTCGCCAACCCGTCGCGGTTCGGGAACAACGTGATGGGTTCGTACTCGTACCTCGGCGAGGAGAACCTCGCCGCGCTCGGTGCGTTCCTCGAGGCGTCGAAGGGCGGCGAGTCCGAATCGCCGTAGGGCGAGGCATGCCTCGCCCTCGTCCCGCAGCGCCCGGATACCCTTGAACAGTGCGCATTTTCCTCGGCGTGACCGGCGCCTCCGGCGCTCCGTACGCCGAGCGCTTGCTACGCGCTCTGGTCTCCGCTGACTGCGAGGTCGGGCTCTCGGCCTCTCGCTCCGGGATCGAGGTCATCGCCACCGAGCTGTACGGCGATCCTTCGATCCGGCGGGAGGAGGTGCTCGAGCGCTTCGTCGGAGACGCGGGATCGAACGTGACCGTCTACGGCGACGCCGATTTCAAGAGCCCCTTTGCGAGTGGCTCGGCAAAGGTCGACGGGTACGTGATCTGCCCGTGCTCCATGGCCACCGTGGGAACGCTCTCCTCGGGCGCGATGCAGAACCTCATCCACCGAGCCGCTTCGGTCGCTCTCAAGGAGCGGCGAAAGCTCGTACTGGTCCCGCGCGAGACGCCGCTGTCCTCGATCCATCTCCGCGGGCTCGCGACCCTGAACGAGGCCGGGGCGGTCATCCTCTTCGCCGCGCCGGGCTTCTACCACGCTCCCGAGACGATCGACGATCTCGTCGACTTTCTCGTCGCGCGCTGCCTGGACCAGCTCGGGATCGACAACGTGCTCGCGAAGCGCTGGGGAGAGTCGTCTTCCTCTTGACCCACGAGACCGGACGGCTCCCTTCCGACGAGGTGCGCGGGATGTTCGACCGCATCGCCCCGGTCTACGACGTGATGAATCGGGCGATGACCGCAGGGCTCGACCGGCGCTGGCGCCGCCTCGCGGCGCGCCAGGTCGTGTGGCCGGGCGATCGGGTGCTCGATGCCTGCTGTGGCACCGGCGACCTCGCGATCGAAGGCGAGCGTCGCGGCGGGAAGGTGGTCGGCCTCGACTTCTCCACGCAAATGCTCGAGCGTGCGCGGCGCAAGTCGGGAACCATCGAATGGGTTCAGGGGGACGCGCTCGCTCTGCCCTTTCCGGACGGGGACTTCGACGTGGTGACCGTCGGCTTCGGCGTGCGCAACCTCGACGATCTCGAGGGCGGCCTGCGCGAGCTCCATCGCGTCCTTCGACCGGGAGGCAGGGTCGCCGTGCTCGAGATCACGCGCCCGCGGGGAGTCTTGCGCCCGTTCTTCCGGCTCTGGTTCGACGTGCTCGTGCCGTTCGCCGGCAAGGTGCTCCCTGGCGGGAAGGCCTACACCTACCTTCCCGCGAGCGTTCGCCGCTTCCCTGGACCCGGGGATCTCGCTCGGCTCTTCGTGTCCGCAGGCTTCGAGGACGTGCGCTACCGGCTGCTCGGCGGCGGCAGCGTCGCCCTGCACACGGCGGTGCGGCTGTGAGCACGCAGGCGCTTCTCCAGGAGGCAAAGCCGTATCTCGAGGAGCTCGAGCAGCGACTCGAGCTCGCGGTCGACCGCTACCCGGGGCTGGTGGCGATGGTCGGCCGAACCGCGGTCGCCTCGGGCGGCAAGCGGCTTCGGCCGCTGCTCGTCCACCTGACGTCGCCGCAGCGGGAACGCGCACTCTGCTGCGGTGTCGCGGTGGAGCTCGCCCACGTGGCGACGCTCGTCCACGACGACGTGATCGACGGCGCCGAGCTGCGTCGGGGCCACTCCTCAGCGTGGCACGAGCACGGGGAGCTGGCGGCGCGGGCCGGGGGCGACTATCTCTTCTCGCGCGCCTTCGCCGAGCTGGCGGGCGCCGGCGATCTGGAGGGCGTCGACATCCTGGCCCGCGCGTGCCTGGCGATCGCGGGCGGGGAGGCGATGCAGAAGCAGCAGGCGCACGATCCCTCCACGCCGATCGACGCCTACCTCGAGCGGATCTCGCTGAAGACCGGAAAGCTCTTCGAGGCGTCGTGTCTCCTGGGCTCCCGCGATGCGCGGCTCGGGGAGTTCGGGCTCGCGCTCGGCATCGCCTTCCAGATCGCCGACGACATCCTCGACTGTGTCGGCGACACGATCGAGACCGGGAAGATCCCGGGCGCGGATCTTCGGGAGGGTGTGCCGACGCTGCCGCTCATCCTGGCCGCGCGCGAGGACGAGGTCGTACGCCGCGCGCTCGAAGGCGGCCCGCTCGAGGGCGCGCTGGTTCGCGTCGCCGAGACGAGCGCGCTCGAGGAGTCCAGGGCCATGGCCTTGGACTACGCTAGGAAGGCGAGGGAGTTCCTGCGCGACGAGCCCGATCTGGAGGCACTCACGCACATCGTCATCGACCGGGAGCGGTGAAAAGCAAGGCATGGCCGTCGTCGAACTCAGCACGCTGGAGCCGATCCGCGAGAAGGTGGAGGCGGGGGAGCGGCTCGGGTTCGAGGACGGGCTCGCCCTCCTCGAGTCGGACGACCTGCTCGCTCTCGGTGAGCTCGCCGACCTGGCGCGCCGCGGCCGCGGAGGAACCGACGAGGTCTACTTCGTCCAGAACCTGTATCTGAACCAGACGAACGTCTGTCGGGTGAAGTGCAAGTTCTGCGCCTTCGCCGCCACGCAGAAGCAGGCTCAGGCCTACACGATCACGGCCGAGGAGCTCGTCGCGGACGTTCTCCACCAGCGCGAGGCCACCGGCTTCACCGAGATCCACATGGTCAACGGCGAGAACCCGCACGTCGACTTCGAGTTCTATCGAGGCACCATCGCTTCGCTGCACGAAGCGCTTCCCGACGTGCACCTCAAGTGCTACACGGCCTCCGAGATCCACCACATGACCACGCTCTCGGGTCTCACGCACGAGGAGGTCCTGCGCGAGCTCAAGGACGCGGGCCTCGGCTCGCTGCCCGGCGGCGGAGCGGAGGTGTTCGCCGATCGTGTGCGCCGCCTCGTCGCTCCCGGCAAGGAGCATCCGGACATCTGGTTCCACGTGCACGACACGGCGCACTCAGCTCGGCATTCCGACGCACTGCACGATGCTCTACGGGCACG
This sequence comes from uncultured Actinomycetes bacterium, assembly GCA_963850485.1. GTDB lineage: Bacteria > Actinomycetota > Thermoleophilia > Gaiellales > Gaiellaceae > GMQP-bins7. The sequence continues at coordinate 68,646 of CAWKLR010000010.1, forward strand.
TCGAGACCTACGAGGAGCGGATCGACCACTTCATTCGCCTCCGCGACCAGCAGGACAAGACCGGCGGCTTCCTCGCGTTCATCCCGCTTGCGTTCCACCCCGAGAACACGGTCTTCGAGCGGCGCGGCTGGAGACATACGACTGGCTCCGACGACCTGAAGATGCTCGCCGTCGCGCGGCTCATGCTCGACAACGTCCCGAACATCAAGGCCTACTGGATCATGATGGGCATGCCGCTCGCGGCGGTCGCCCTCCACTTCGGCGCCAACGACGTGCAGGGGACGGTCGTGCGCGAGGAGATCTTCCACGCTGCGGGAGCGGTCACCGAGACCGAGCAGAAGGTCGAGGAGCTCGTTCGCTTCGTACGCGAGGCGGGGCGGGTCCCGGTGCAGCGGGACACGCTCTATCGGGAGCTGCGTCGATGGTGACCATGAACCAGACGATTCCGGCGATGCCCATCCGCGACGTGGCCGCGGAGAGTCGTGCGTTCGGTACCGCGAGTTCGCGACGCTCGATCTCGACGGCAACCTCGTCACGTTCTTCCAGTGGAGATCGTCGTGAGAGGTGCGGGCGCCCACGCGCGCGCCGACCGCAGCCTTTCCGTTCCGAAGCCCGGCCGCTGGAGCCTCGCCGCGCTCTGGCTTGCCGGGATCGGGGTCGGCGTCTCCACCTGGTTCATCCTCGAGACGGACAGTGACCCGGGCGGCGTCCTCTGGCCGCTCGTCGTCGCTCCCGCGGTGATCGCACTCGTACCGGTTCTCGTGCCGCGGAACGGCGTGCGTCTCGCGGCGGCGGTGGCGATGGGCATCTGGTGCGTGGTGACCGGCTTCTCGATCGGGATGTTCCTCACCCCGGCACTCGTCGCCCTCGTCGGTGCAGCTCTCAGAGAGGAACGATGAGTCGGCAGTCGATCCGACCGCGCGCAGCCGGCCGTGCGCGCCGGCACGCCGATCTGGGTCTGGGTCGTCTACGCGCTCGGCGTCCTCGCTGCCCTGATCCTCATCGCCTCGGCGCTCTTCACCGCCGGCGGCTACTTCGGCTCGGACGACACGACCGTGGACGTCTCGCCGGTCGCACTCGTCGTGTGGGGAGGGCTCGTCGCTCTCGCCGCGGCGACCTGGCTCGTGCGGCGCCTGAGGGGACGTCGATGATCCGCCTCGGCCGCATCAGCTACGTGAACATGGCTCCCGTCTTCTACGGTCTCGAGGCCGAGATCGAGGAGGTCGTCGGCGTCCCCACCGAGCTCAACCGGATGCTGCTCGACGGGGAGATCGACATCGCACCGATCCCCTCCATCGAGTACGCGCGAAACCACGACCGGCTGCGGATCCTTCCGCGGCTCTGCGTCTCCTCCGAGGGCGCGATCGACTCGATCCAGCTGGTGACCCGCCTGCCCTTCGGTCAGGTCCGATCGGTAGCGGTGACACCGGAGAGCGCAACCTCGGTCGTCCTCGTCCGCATCCTGCTCCCGAAAGCGGAGATCCTGCCCCTGGGTATGGACGCGGACGCGACGCTGTTGATCGGCGACGCCGCGCTGAGGAGCGCGTTCGAGGATCCGACGCCGCACTTCGACCTAGGGCGCCTCTGGCTCGAGCGGACGGGCCTGCCCATGGTCTTCGCGGTCTGGGCCGCGCCCGAGCCGCTCGCAGACGGGCTCACCGATCTCGAGCACGCACTGGTCGCCTCCGTGCGGCTCGCGCGCTCGGAGCCCGAGCGCCTCGCGCAGCAGTCGAGCGAGACGTACGGCTATCCGCCGGGATTCATGGCCCGCTACTTCGAGAAGCTCCGCTACAGCTTCGGTCCTCGCGAACGCGCGGGTCTCTTCACCTTCCTCGAGATGGCCCGGGATGCCGGCGAGCTCGCGCACGTTCCCGAGCTTCGCTTCGTGCGCGAGGAGGTTCCCGCGTGACGGTCACGACGACGCCAAGTAACAGTCTGTTACTTGGGGAGATCCTCGAGAAGGCGCTCGACGGGGAGCGGATCTCGGACGAGGAGGCGATCGTGCTGCTTCGCTCGCGCGACCTCGTGGCGGTGGGACGGGTCGCGAACGAGATCCGCAACCGGCTGAACGACCCGACGAAGGTGACGTTCATCGTCGACCGGAACCTGAACTACACCAACGTCTGCGTCACCGACTGCGACTTCTGCGCGTTCTACCGGCGCCCGGGCGATCAGCGCGAGTCGTATCTCCTGCCCAAGCCCGTGATCTACAAGAAGATCGAGGAGACGCTCGCGATCGGCGGCACCGGTCTCCTCATGCAGGGTGGCCATCATCCGGACCTCGGGATCGACTACTACGAGGATCTCTTCCGCTCGATCAAAGCGCGCTACGGGATCCATTTGCACGCGCTCTCCCCGCCCGAGATCCAGCACATCGCGAGACGTTCCAAGCTCACGATCGCCGAGACGCTCACACGCTTGCGGGACGCAGGGCTCGACTCCGTCCCCGGCGGTGGGGCCGAGATCCTGGTTGACCGGGTTCGCGCCATCATCGCCCCGAAGAAGACGAAGTCGGACGAGTGGCTCGACGTCATGCGCCAGGCGCATCGGCTCGGGATGTCGACGACGGCGACGATGATGTACGGGCACGTCGAGACGCTCGAGGAGCGAGTCGAGCACATGCGCCGCGTCCGCGAGCTGCAGGACGAGACGCGCGGCTTCAGGGCGTTCATCTCGTGGACGTTCCAGCGCGACGGCAACCGCCTCGACGACGTCGTGTCGGACGACGACCGGCCGACCTCGTTCGACTACCTGCTCACGCAGGCGGTCTCTCGCATCTACCTCGACAACGTGCCGCACATCCAGTCGTCCTGGGTGACGCAGGGCTTGAAGATCGGCCAGGTCGCGCTCGGATTCGGCGCGGACGACATGGGCTCCGTGATGATCGAGGAGAACGTCGTCTCGGCGGCCGGCACCACGTACCGCACGACCACCGACGAGCTCGTGCACCTGATCCGCTCGCTCGGGAAGATCCCGGTACAGCGCGACACGCTGTACCGCGAGGTCAAGGTCTTCGTCGTAGGGGCCGGGCATGCCCGGCCCCTACAGCCTCCGGTGATGGAGACTGACCACACAGCGGTAGAGCGCCGCCTTCTCGATGCCGCGCTCCGCCCCGGCGCCGTCGCGCTCGACGCGGGCTGCGGCCGCACGACCCGGCTGCGCAACTATCGCGACCGCATCGCTCGGCTCGTCGGGGTCGATGCGGACGAAGAGGCAGGGCGTGCGAATCCATACCTCGACGAGTTCCTCCCGGCCGACCTCGACGACTCGTTGCCGTTCGACGACGCGAGCTTCGATCTCGTCTACGCCAACTTCGTGGTCGAGCATCTCGCGTCTCCGGATCGGGCATTCGCCGAATGGCGTCGCGTCCTGCGCCCTGGCGGGAGCCTCGTCCTGCTGACGAGCAACCGCGGGAGCCCGCTGATGGCGGCCGCGGACCGGCTGCCGGAGCGCCTGCGGCTGACGATCAAGCGACGTGGAGCGGGCGCAGCCGAGCGCGACGTCTACCCGACGCAGTACCTCGCGAACACTCCGAAGCGGCTCGCACAGGCTACGACTGCAGCCGGCTTCGAGGCCGTCTCGGTCGAATACGTCGGCACCCTCCACCGGTACGGAGCACGCGTGCCGGGTGCGGCGCCGCTTCTCGAGACCGTCGAGCGACTCCTGCCGGCCGAGCGTCGCTCGACGATCGTCGCCGCCTACCGCTAGCGATCGGCTGTTCGGGTCCTGTAAGAGCCTGCAAATCGCGGCTTTGAGTTGAGGTACCCTCGACCGCGCCGTGCTTCGCCTCCTGGTGTCCTCCGCGGTCGCCGCTCTCGCGGCGGCCCTGCTCGTCGCCCCCGCGTCGGCGCAGCCGGCTCAGCTCTTCCCGGGAACGACCTACGAGCACGGGGTGCAGTTCACCCCGCACGGCCCGGTCGCGCTCCACGTCGTTCGTGGCCCGAAGCCTGTCGGCCTCTACCGGCTCCGCCCGGTTCTCTCGAACGAGTCCGTCGTCAAGCGCGAGACGCTCTCGGCGATGCAGCGCAGGATCGCGGGTCAAGGCACGGTCGTCGGGGTCAACGGCGATCTCTTCGCCTGGGCCGACGGACGGCCGAGCGGCATCCTCATGCGAGACGGCGTCCTCGTCAGCCCTCCCAACGGCCAGCGCTCGAGTGCGGGAGTCACGCTCGACGGGACCCTCGACGTGAGGCGGATCAAGTTCTTCGGAACCTGGCGCGGAGGCGGCCAGCGTCGCTCGCTGAACGAGTTCAACAAGGCGCCGGGAAAGAACGGGATCGCGCTCTTCACCTCCGACTACGGGACGTCCACCCCGCGTATCTCGGGGTCGTACTCGGTGCTTCTCTCCGGCTTTCCCGCCTCGACTCCCAACACCGACATCACTTCCACGGTCGCGAGCACTTCGCAGAACGGGTCGATGGGGATCTCGCCGGGCACGGCCGTGCTCGTCGCCCGCGGGATCGCGGCCACGAAGTTGCAGGCCGAGGCGCCGGTCGGCACCACGGTGGCGCTCCGGCTCATTCTCCAGCCGGGGTGGGACACGGTCGGCGACGCGATCGGCGGGGGACCTGTCCTCGTCCGCAGCGGTCGGCCGGTGTATCGCGCGAACGAGGCCTTCGAGACCTCGCTTCTCGCACCGAGACATCCACGCAGCGCGGTCGGTCAGACGGCAGACGGTCGCATTCTCCTCGTCGCAGTCGACGGCCGGCAGTCCGGGTACTCGGTCGGCATGACGACGTTCGAGATGGCCCAGACCCTCGTCCGGCTCGGCGCGGTACGGGGGATGCAGCTCGACGGCGGCGGCTCGACGACCCTCGCCTTCGACGGCAAGATCCTGAACCGGCCTTCGGACAAGACCGAGCGACCGATCTCGAATGCGCTGATGCTCTTCTACTACGGCGTCTACGCGCAGCCGCCCCTCGTTCCGGTGGTCTCCCCGAACGGGGACGGCGTGGCAGAGGAACAGACGCTCTCGTTCAAGGTCGTACGACCGTCGAACGTCACCGTCACGCTCACTGCGCCGGACGGTACGGTCGCGCTCTCCGAGACCGCCGCACGCGCACCGGGCACCTACCAGGTTCCGTTCCCTCCGGCCCCGGCCCCCGCGCCTCCGCCCGATCCGAGCCTTCCGCCTCCGCCGGAGCCGGAGCCACTTCCGCCGGCCGAGGGCCGCTGGACGCTCAGCGTGAGCTCCGTCGACGACCAGGGCCTCACCTCGTCGGCGGTTCGGCGCTTCGCCGTGAACTCCACCCTCGGCTACCCGAAGCTGGAGCCGGTGCGGTTGGCCTTGCCGCCGCGCGGCGCCAACGCCACCGTCTTCTGGACGCAGACGCGGGCGGCGAGGGTCAAGGTCACCGTGGAGACGATCGAGGGCGTGCTCATCCGCGTCACCGCGCTTCGTCGCTTCGAGCCGGGCGAGCAGGCGGTCATCTGGAACGGCCGGCAGGCAAACGGGAAGCTCGCTGCCGGCGGTCGCTACCTCGTTCGCGTCACGGCGGAGAACGATCTCGGGACCGTCACCCTCGAGCAACCGCTCACGGTGCGCCGAATCGCCGGCCGAAGTAGTCTCGAACAGGGGTCTGGCTGAAGCCAGACCCCGGACCGCACACTCACCAGAGGCCGGGGTCAGGCTTTAGCCTGACCTCCCGTCTCTCTACACTCCCGCGGTGCTCGTCGCCTCCATCCTGAGCGAGATCACGGAGGCGATCACCTCCACGATCGGCGACTACGGGCTGTATGCCGTGTTCTTCCTGATGCTCATCGACGCCGTGCTGCCGGCGGCGAGCGAGGTGGTCATGGTCTACGGGGGCGCGGTCGCCGCCGGTGCCTTCGCCGACCAGGAGGTCGTGCTCTTCGGACGCACGATCGACGAGGGATTTCCGGCCTACGTCGCCATAGCGCTCGCGGGCACGATCGGCTACACGATCGGCGCCATCGGAGGCTGGGCGATCGGGCTCTACGGAGGACGACCGTACCTGGAGCGCCACGGGCGTTGGCTCCACCTGGACGAGAGGAAGCTCGACCGCGCGGAGCGGTGGTTCGAGCGCTGGGAGGACTGGGCGGTCTTCCTCGGAAGACTGACGCCCGTCATACGCTCGTTCGTCTCGATCCCGGCGGGAGTCATGGAGACTCCGTTCGTCCGGTACACGCTGCTCACCCTGGCGGGGTCTGCGATCTGGTGCTTTGCGTTCGCGGGAGCAGGCTGGGCCGCCGGTGAGAGCTGGGAGGACTTCCACCACGCGTTCCGTTACCTCGAGTACCTCGTTGCGGCGGCGATCGTGGCGATCGCCATCTGGCTCGTCGTCTACGTGCGCCGACGCCGGCGTGCGCGTCCCGCCGAGGAAACTCCGGGCGGCTGAGGAAGAGAAGGGGAGTCGGACTCCTCCGAGCTACACTCGCGCGCGTGACGCAGCAGATCCCCCTCATCGACGTGAAGGCGCAGTACGCGCCGTTGCTACCGCAGATCAAGCAGGCGTTCGACGACGTTCTGGAGAGCGGCCAGTTCGTCTTCGGGCCGAACGTCAGCGCGTTCGAGGAGGAGGCCGCGCGGTACCTCGGTGTGCGCGAGACGATCGGGGTCGGTAACGGTACGGACGCGATCGTCCTCGTCCTGAACGCGCTCGAGATCGGCACGGGCGACGAGGTGATCTGCCCGGCGTTCACGTTCTATGCCACCGCCGAGGCGATCGCCCGTGTCGGTGCGACTCCCGTCTTTGCCGACATCGACCCGCATACGCTCAACCTCGATCCCGAGCGGGTCGCGGAACGTGTCACGGCCCGCACGAAGGCGATCATGCCGGTGCATCTGTTCGGGAGGCCCGCGCCGCTCGACCAGCTCGCCGAGCTCGGGCTCCCTCTGATCGAAGACGCCGCGCAGGCCTTCGGCTCGTCCGAGATCGCCGGAGCCGGAGTCGCCTCCACCTTCAGCTTCTACCCCACCAAGAACCTCTTCGGACTCGGCGACGGAGGCCTGGTCGCGACCAACGACGCGGAGCTCGCGGAACGCGTCCGCATGCTGCGCTTCCACGGCTCGAAGGCGAAACGGATCTTCGAGTACATCGGGACGAACTCGAGGCTGGACGAGATCCAGGCGGCGGCGCTTCGCATCTTCCTGCGTGAGCTGGACCGCTGGACCGTGTTGCGCCGGGAGGCCGCCGAGCGCTACCGGGCCCTCGGCCTCGGGGAGGCGTGCGAGGTTCCGGCGGACGAGCCAGGCCACGTGTACCACCTCTTCGTGTCGCGGTCGCCTCAGCGGGACGAGATCCGCGCGGCGCTCACGGAAGCCCAGATAGGGAGCGCCGAGTACTACCTGCCGCCGCTCCACCTCCAGCCGGCGCTTCGCTATCTCGGCTACTCGGAGGGCGACCTTCCCGAGACCGAGCGCGCGGCGAAGGAGAACTTCTCGGTGCCGCTGTGGGCCGGGATCACGGCGGAGCAACAGGAGCGCGTCGTCGAGACCGTGCGCGCCACGCTGGGCGTCCCCGCCTAGGTCTCGGGAATGCGCTCTCCGGTCAACCGGCACAGGCTCTGGCAGGTCGCCGCCGACGCGGTCCTCGTCGTGGCCGCCTGGACGGTCGCCTGGTACGTGCGCTTCGACGGCGACACCGGACCCGTCTATTACGACCGCTATCTCGACTGGGACGTCTTCGCGCTGATCCTCGCGATCAAGCTGCCGGTGTTCTTCGCATTCGGCTTCTACAACCGCTGGTGGCGTTATGTCTCGACGCAGGACATGTGGGGGGTCGTCCGCGGCGTCGCTGCGGCTTCTGTAGCAGCCTTCCTCGTCTTCACGCTGCTCGACTTCCACCCCGCGAGCGTTCCGCGAGGGATCTGGTTCGTCGACCTCCTCGTGCTGCTCGCGTTCGTCGCAGGAGCACGACTGCTTGCACGCACCTTGATCGAGCGGCCGTCGGCCGGGACTCTCGTGGCGCGCGGCAAGGAGGTCATGCTCGTCGGAGCCGGTGACGCCTCGCAGCTGATCCTGCGCGAGATGCTGAAGAATCCTGCGCTCGGCTACACGCCGATCGGTCTGGTCGACGACGATCCGCGCAAGAAGAACCTGCGGTTGCACGGCATTCGCGTGCTCGGCACGACCGCCGAGCTCCCGCAGCTGCTCCGTGACCGCCGCCCGGACGAGCTTCTCATCGCGATTCCGTCCGCTTCCGGCGAGGTGCGGGAGCGCATCGTCGAGATCGCGCGCAAGGAGAACGTGCCGGTCAACACGCTTCCCGGGCTGCCGGAGCTGATCACGGGCGACCTCAACCTGACCGGGCAGATCCGCCCGGTCGAGGTCGAGGACCTGCTCGGCCGCGAGCCGGTCGAGGTCGACATCGACTCGATCGCGGACTACCTCACGGGTGAGGTCGTGCTCGTCACCGGCGCCGGCGGCTCGATCGGCTCGGAGCTCTGCCGGCAGATCGCTCGGATCGGACCGACCCGGCTCGTGCTCGTCGACAACTCCGAGTCCGGATTGTTCGAGATAGAGCGGGAGCTCGTCGACGAGCGCGGCTTCCGCGCGACCGCCGCCGTTCTCGCGGACGCCGGCAACGCGACGAAGATCCGGCAGGTCTTCGAGAAGTACCGACCCGCGGTCGTCTTCCACGCGGCCGCGTACAAGCACGTGGCGCTCGTCGAGGCGAACCCCGTCGAGGCCATCCGGAACAACACGCTGATGACCCGGACGGTGGCGGACATCGCCGTCGAGTTCGGCGCGAAGCGCTTTGTTCTCGTGTCGACGGACAAGGCTGTGAATCCGAAAGGCGTGATGGGCCAGACGAAGGCGCTCTGCGAGTGGATCGTCGAGGGTTGGGGACAGCGCGAGGACACGTCGACGCGCTTCTGCGGCGTCCGCTTCGGCAACGTGCTCGGATCGTCGGGCAGCCTCATCCCGATCTTTCGAAAGCAGATTGCGCGCGGCGGCCCCGTCACGGTGACGCATCCGGAGATGACCCGCTATTTCATGACGATCCCGGAGGCGGTCCAGCTCGTGATCCAGGCCGGGGCGATCGGCGGGCGCGGCCAGGTGTACGTGCTCGACATGGGCGAGCCCGTGAAGATCGTCGACCTCGCGGACACGATGATCCGGCTGTCGGGGAAGGAGCCGGGTCGCGACATCGTGGTCGAGCTCGTCGGCGCGCGGCCCGGCGAGAAGCTGCACGAGGAGCTCTGGTCTACAGCCGAGACCGTCACGCCTTCGAGCCATGAGGCGATCCTGCTCGTGACGAGGCCCCCGATCGACGCCGCCTGGCTCGAGGAGGAGCTCGACGCGCTCGAAGGCCTCGTCGAGGAAGGCGAGACGCTCGAGCTCGTCGGACGCCTGAACGCGCTCGTCGGCGCACCGCGCCGTGCGCTCGTCTCCGGAGACGGAGCGGGCGCCGTTACGACGGCGCCCGCCTCCGAATCGGTCTAGCTGCTGGCTTACGAGCCCGGCGCTCGTAGCAGCAGCAGCTGTCCGTTCTCGCGCTTCTGGATCGCCGGCAGATCGTTGCCACCGGGAATCTCCGTATCCCAGGTGTGGGCCTGGACGTCCACGAGGAACGCGCCAGGGCCGAACACCGCCGAAGCGTCGACGATTCCGCTCGACTCCCAGGTGCCGCGATTCAACGGGGTCGGAGCGCCCGGAATCGCCTGGTTCACCTCGGCGACGACCTGCTCGATGCCCGTGGAGAAGGGATATCGCCAGATCCGGGCGTTGGTTGCGTCCGGGAACGCGGCCGACTGCGCATTGTGGGAGCCGGTGTCCTCCTGGATGTAAAGACCTTCGACCGTCGTCTCGATGTTGTCCGGCTGATGAACGGCGGCCGTGCTGTTGTAGCCGAGCGCGTCGAAGTTCGCGCCCGGAAGGATGTCGAGCGTTGCTCCTTCGAGCGGATTCGACCCGAGCGTGAGCTTGAAGATGCGCCCGTTCATGTGCGGGCCTCCACCCGTGGCGCTCCGCTCGAGCCGCGTCCAACCGGCGATCGCCGACGGCTTCGCGCGCGGCTCCCCGGTGTCCGCGAGGTAGACGACCTTCGACATTCCGGGTCGTCGGTCGTAGGCGATGTCCTCGACACGGATGAACTGGAACACGTTGTGCTCGTTGCTCCAGTGCTCGAGCACCCACTGCGGGCCGTCGGGCATGGCTGCCGTCGCAGGCTTCGGATACGGCGGGGTCGTGGTCGGGGAGGCGGAGGGCAGCGGATAGCCGAAGTCCGCTGATGTCACTTCGCTGCCGTCGTCGGCGTCCTTGCCGGTGGCGATCTCCCGGGGCACCTCGATGAAGCGACCTGGGATCGCAGCCATCGCCTCGGTGACGTCGCCGTAGTCGTTGATCGCCGGGTCGTTGGCGACGAAGGCGTAGAGCTTGCCGTTGTCGTTCCATACGTCCTGGCCGCTCGCCGCCTTGTACATGTAGAGCTGCGACGCCGGGGCGTCGAAGGTGTCGTCACCGGAGAGCACGACCGGGTACCCGTAGCCGGGGATGCCGACCGAGTTCTCGTGGTTGTGCCGTCCCATGCCGTAGATCGACTTGTACGCGCCGCTCCTCACGTCGTAGGCGACGACGACGCCTGCCTGCTCGGTATTGGGCGTCGCGAGCGTCAGCCCCGGCTCCCAGGAGTCCGTGGCGCGGAGGACGATGTCACGAGCCTCCTCGTTCGTGAGCAGCAGCTCACGCTCGAAGCCGTGCTCCGCCCCGACGAGGAAGTTCGAGCAGAAGCGCTGGTACCCGGCGCTCTGCGGAATCACGTACTCGCCTCGGAGCACGCCGGCGCTGTTCTGGTTCAGGCGCAGCTTGCTCACGGTCGAGTTGATGTGATCCTGCCGCGTGGCCGGAAACGGCACGAGCGACGTCTCGTGGTTCACGAGGATGTCGGCCGTACCCTGGCCGTTGATCCTCTCGATTGCGATCCCGTCCGGGAGCGCCTCGAACGTGTAGCCGCTTCCGAGAGTGTCGCCGACGGAGATGATCGCCTCGGTGGTCCACCCACCTCGGCCGTCGAGCATCTCGTCCACCTCGGTCGTGAATCCGCCGTTCCCCGCAGCGGCAGTCGTCGCGAACACGGCCACGAGCGCGAGCGCGCCCATCGCCAGCGTGAATCGAAGTCTTCTCATTTCCCCTCCCTAGGTCGTTGCAACCGGAACCCTAAACGGGGCTCTGCGTCCCATGCCAAGCGCGCGCGTCACAAGGCGGTGAGCATGAGGTCGAGCAGAAGCGCGGGATCGCGATGGACCTGTTGACGCCGTTCACCGCGCTTGCGCACTGGCAATGCATCCGCCGCGCTCAGGACTCCGAGCCTCCCTTCGGTGATCAGCATCTCGTCTACCGCACCGGGCCGGCCTGCAAACGTCGTGTAGACGGGGACGCCGAGGGCGACGGCTTCACGATTCATGGTTCCTCCTGCCGAGACGACCAGGTCGGCGTGTGCGACGAGGCTCTGAGCGTCGACGGCCTGCTCGGGCAGGACCAGAGACGCCAGGCCGAGCTCCGCGATCGACGCGCGTTGCTCGGCCGTACGCGGGAGGACTACGGCCTGTACGGCCGGATCCGAGCCGAGACGGTGGAGCACATCCCGGAAGAGGGGGTTCGCGTGGCGGTGGTAGAGCGACACGTCCGGCGGGGTGCGCACGACGACGAGCACGCGCTCCGGGTCGAGGCCGAGTCGGTCGAGGACGTGCGGGTCGGGCTCGAACCCCGCGAGGTAGTACTCCTCCTTCACGCCTGGATAGCGACGCACCTTGCGTGCTCGTGCGCCGAGCCGATCGAGCCGCGCGTGTGGAATCGCATCGGGTACGACGACACGCGTCGCCGCTCTGCAACCGAGGCCGTGCTGGACGCGTGCGTACTCGTAGTCGAAGGCGTATGCCGCCGGGATCCCGAGCGAGCGCGCCGCGAGCGGGAGCTCGTGCGACGCGTGCGACAACGCGAGCTCGAAGCGACGCTTTCCCCCCCAGCGGCGGAGAGCGGGAACCCGCGCGGCCATCGCGCGCGCCTTGCCCCAGGCGCCCGCGCCGCCGTGGGGCGGCCCGATGACCTCGTGCCGGATTCCGTGCAGGCGAAGGAGCTCGATCGTCTGCGCGTAGTCCCGGGTGGTCACGTCGACGTCGTGCCCGCGGCTCTCGAGAGTGGCGATCAGAGGACGAAAGAACGGCACCTGGGGGGAGTTCGAGACGTCGATCCAGACGCGCACGGGCCTGACCCTAGACGCTCGCCAGCTCTCCGAGACGTGTGGTCGGTCTACAACTAGCAGTCCTATTCGACTACTTGGTGTAGACAAGAGCTCATAGCTCGTGCAGACTCGAGCGATGCCGATGATCGAGGCGAATCCCTTTCGCATCGCCGGCGAGTTGCTCGCCGAGGAGATGATCGATCGAGAGGACACGGCCCTGCGGCTGCTCGCACTGGCGGCAGGAGGTCACTCGTCGCGGCTGGTGGCGCCCCGACGCTACGGAAAGACGAGCCTGCTTCGCCGCGTGCTCTCGCACGCGTCGGCCGACGGATGGGCGACGGCCCTGGTCGACCTGGAGGGCGTCCTATCGCTCTCGAGCGTCGTCGTCCGCATCGAGCGTGCGTACGACCGCGAGCTGAAGGGAACGCTGAGGCGCACCGTCGACTCGCTCTTCCGCGCGTGGCAGGTCGGCCTGTCGCTCGGCGCGGGCGGCTTCACGGCCACGTTGCAGTCGAACCCGCGGGTGGACGTCGAGAGCGTGCTTCTTCGGCTGCTCGACCTCCCGGCGAAGCTCCACGACCGAACCGGCGCTCGCAGCCTGGTCGCGTTCGACGAGTTCCAGGATCTGCTTCGCGTCGACGGTGCGGACGGAATCCTGCGCAGCGTGCTTCAGCACCAGACGTCGGTCGCCTCGTACGCGTTCTCGGGCTCCGCACCGACGCTGATGGAGCGGCTGTTCCAGGACCCGTCGCGACCCTTGCTCGAGCACGCCGTCTCCGTCGAGCTCGGCCCGCTGCGGCTGGAGCCGACGGCGATGTACCTCGAGGAGCGGTTCCGGCGAACCGAGCGCGACATCGGCAACGCCCTCGACCCTCTGCTCGCGTTCACGCGCGGACACCCGCAGCGCACGATGCTCGTCGCGCACCACCTCTGGGAGCTCGTGCCGCGCCAGTCGATCGCCGACGAGGCGGCGTTCGTCGATGCACGCGAGCGTGCGCTCGCGCATGCCGAGACCGCGCTGCGGGCACGCTGGGAGTCGCTCGCGGTCAACGAGCAGCGAGTCTCGCTGGCGCTCGCAACTCGAGCCCAGAATCTCTATGCGGAGGACACGCTGCGCGTCCTCGGGCTCAAGAAGGGCAGCGTCGACCGCGCGCTGGCCGGTCTCGTGGGAAAAGCGGAAGCGCACCGAACGCCGCACGGCCCCGAGCTCACGGATCCGCTGCTCGAGCACTGGCTCGCCGAGCGCGGGCTCTATTGAGCTCTCGGATAAGCTTTCCTTATGGACACGCGTCAGCTTGCGGCGTTCTGTGCGGTCGTCGAGCGGCGGAGCTTCTCTCAGGCGGCGGAGCGACTCGGCGTCACACAGCCGGCGGTTTCGCTGCAGATACGTGCGCTCGAGAAGCGCGTGGGCACGAAGCTCCTCGATCGCTCCGGACGGCGCGTGGAGCCGACCGAAGCCGGCTGGCGCCTGTATCGCGGGGCTCAGCGCATGCTGGCGCTCGAGGATCAGCTCGTCTCGGAGCTCGCAGCGGCGGCCGAGGGTGAGGTCGCGGGCGATCTCGTCCTTGGCGCCTCCACCGGACCTGCCGCGATCGTCGTGCCCGTCCTCCTCGGCGAGTTCCAGCGCGAGCATCCTGACGTGCGCGTATTTCTCACGGTGTCCGACACCCAGACCGTCGTGCAGCGGGTCGCCGACCGCGAGCTCGAGCTGGGAATCGTCGGCGCTTCGCGACGACATCGGGGAGTCCGCTTCGAGCCGTTCTTCTCCGACCAGGTGATCCTCGCGTGTCCGCCCGGCCATCGCTTCGCAGGACGGACTGTGACTCTCGACGAGCTGCGCGAGGAGACGCTGATCCTCATGCAGGAGGGCGCGGGGGTGCGACAGATCCTGGAGGACGCTCTGCGTCGGCTCGGAGTTCGCCTGCGCGATCTCGACGTCCGGCTCGAGCTCGGCCTCCAGGAGTCCGTGCGCCGCGCCGTGGAGGCGGGTTTCGGCGTGACGTTCATCTCGCGAACGGCCATCGAGCCCGAGCTGGCTGACGGCCGCCTCGCCGAGGCTCGAGTCGAGGGCCTCGATGCCACCCGGGTGATTTCGCTTGCCTCTGCGACCGGGAGGGCGCGCACGCGGGTAGCAGAGGAGTTCGTGGAGTTCGCGAAAGCGCGCGTCTCGTGATCCTCCCGGGTTGACTCGGGTCTCGTTCGCACGGACGATGTAGACGTGCTCGTCGAGTACGCAAGCCTGGTCGCTGCGATGGCGGTGCTCACCGCCTCGCTCACGGGTGCGTTCGGCCAGAAGCTGTCGGTGCTCCCGACGTCGAGCGGGGCGGCCATCTCCACGTTGAACGCGGCAGCCGGTGCACAGAAGGTGCCAGCGGGCGGTGCTCGCGCGGCCTACAAGAACGCCCCGTACTCCAAGCCAGTGCTGAAGTACCTCTACGCCGTGGGCTGGATCGGAGGCAAGAAGAGCCCTTTCTCCTGCCTCTTCGCCCGCACCCAGCCGACGGAAACGGAGCAAGAAGCCCTAGGGGAGATCAAGAAGAACACGAGGCTCGTGAAGCAGCTCCGGCGGGTCCACGTCGGCCAGAAGCTCGCGGCCACGGTCGTGGTGAAGGGGATCGCCTCAGCGTGTAGCTGAGCGGCCTAGGCCGCTTCGGGAGCCGGCTGCCGCCGCCCGCCCATCACCCGGCGCAGGCTGACGACGCCGAGCACGTTCGAACCTTCGACTACGGGGAGATGACGGAACCCGTTGTCGAGCATGACCTGGGCCGCGTCGTCGAGCGTCATGTCCGCTGTCGCGGTCATCGGATCGGCGGTCATCCACTGGCGCACGCGAGCGTCGCTCGTGTGCACGCGCGCGGCCATGGCCCGGAGCATGTCGCGCTCGGTGAGGATGCCGATCATCCGGCCGAAGTCCTTGACGACGACCGCGCCGGTGTTCTGGCTCGTCATGCGCTCGGCCACCTCGCCGAGCGTGTCCTCGGGGGCGACGGTGATGAAGGTCGGGGTGACGATGTCGGCGAGCGTGCCCATACGATCGGGCGAGTTTACAGCCCTCGCCGTGGAGGCTCTTGAGAATAACACTCGATAATGACAGGTATAAGGAAGTTTCGCTAGCATGCAGCGTTGTGCCAAGGCGCGACTCCTTCGACGTGCTCGTCATCGGCAGCGGCGCCTCCGGGCTCGCGGCCGCCGTCTCGGCTGACCGAGCCGGCGCGCGCGTCGCGCTGTCGACGAAGACCACGCTGCAGGCATGCAACTCCGCCAAGGCGCAGGGCGGGATCCAGGCTGCCTTCGGTGAGGACGACTCGCCGGAGATCCATGCCGAGGACGTGATGCGCAGCTCGCACGAGACGGCCGACCCGCGGCTCGTCGAGGTCTTGACCGGCGAGGCTCCGTCGGCGATCCACTGGCTCGAAGAGCTGGGCGTCGAGTTCACCCGGGAGACGTCCAATGGCCGGAATGGCCAAGGCCATACCGGCGCCGGCGGGTATCGGCTGGCACGCTGTGGCGGAGCGACGCGGCAGCGTCTCCTGCAGGTCGGCGACCGAACCGGCCACGCGATCACGAAGGCTCTGCGCGAGGCGTACGAGGCAGGCGAGGGAACCGAGCTGCCTCACCACGCTCTCGTCGCTCTTCGTCCAGGCGAGGGCGGCTGGACCGCGACCTTCGAGACGAAGGACGACGGCGTGGTCGACGTCGACGCGTCATCGGTGGTGCTCGCGGCGGGAGGTCGCTGCTACCTCGAGGCCGAGACGCGCGGCGAGCTCTCGACGAACCACCCCAACGCGACCGGTGAGGTCACACGGATCGCAGTCGAGGTGGGCGCAGAAACGCGGGATCTCGACGCGCTCCAGTACCACCCGAACGGCGGCGCGTGGCCGAGCACGATGCAGGGGTACTCGATCCCGGAGACGACCCGTGCGTACGGCGCGGTGCTCCTGAACGCCGACGGCGACGAGTTCACGGACTCACTCGGCGCCCGTGACGCGGTCTCGCAGGCCATCTTCGACGAGGTCGACAAAGGAAAGGGCGTCGTGACTCCGGACGGCCGCCCGGCTGTCTGGCTCGATACGACGCGGATTTCGCGCGAGGACGCGGAGATCTCGCTCCCCTACATGCTCCGGCGCTATCGCGGAGCGGGCATCGACCCGCTCGCGGAGAAGATCTACACGTATCCCGTTCTCCACTACCAGAACGGAGGGCTCGTGATAGACGAGCACGCCAAGACGGCGCTCGAGGGCGTGTTCGCCTGCGGCGAGATCGCAGGCGGGACGCATGGGAGGAACCGCATGATGGGAAATTCGCTCCTCGAGTGCACCGTCTTCGGGCGGCGCGCGGGGAAAGCCGCTGCCCAGGGGGCTTTCGCATGAGCGTCACGGCGACTACCGATCTCGACGGCGCAGTCGAGAACGCGGCCGCACATCTCTACGTGTGGTCTCTGAAGGACATTCCCCAGGATCTGCGCGACGCGCTCGCCGCGGCCGCCGAGACGGAGACCTCGGTCCCGGGTCAGCGGGTCCTGCAGACGATCCTCCGGAACGTGAACGTTGCGGAGGAGGAGAAGAACCTCGTCTGCCAGGACACGGGGATCGCGGTCTACTACTGCCGCGTCGGGGAGCACTTCCCGTTGCATCCGGCGCGGATCTACGCGGCGCTCAAGGAGGGCACGGAGCGCGCGACCATCGAGCATCCGCTGCGCTCGAACACCGTCCACACGCTGACGCGCGAGAACACGGGCCAGAACGTCGGTCACCGCGTACCGATCGTGCATTGGGATTTCATCCCGGACTGGGACGGTCTCGACGTGAAGTGCGTCCCCAAGGGCTCGGGCTCCGAGAACATGAGCTTCTTGAAGATGTGCGTCCCCGCGGACGGGGTTCGCGGGATCAAGGAGTTCGTTCTCGACTCGATCGTCGGCGCAGGCGGAAAGCCGTGTCCTCCCGGGATCGTCGGGGTCGGGATCGGCGGCTCGGCCGACTACGCGATGCACCTGGCGAAGGAGGCGATCGCGCGGCCGGTCGGCACGCGAAACGAGGACCCGCTCGTCGCCGAGCTCGAGGACGACCTGTACGGGCTCCTGAACGAGACCGGCATCGGGCCGATGGGCCTTGGCGGCGACGTGACCGTGCTGTCCGTCCACGTCGAGCACGCGGACACGCACATGACGCTCAACCCCGTGGCCGTCAACTACCAGTGCTGGGCCGCGCGCCGCGCCTCGGCGCACATCGCGGCCGACGGCACGATCGACTACGAGCGGGACGCCTGATGGCCGTTTTTCCCGGTTTTGCAGCGATCTTTACAGTGCCTGGCACTGAACCTGTGACAAGTTCGTGCCAAGGAGTCCACAGCTGATGGCAACGCACGAGGTCACGTTCCCGATCACCGATCCCGCTGAGATCCTCAAGCTCCGCGCCGGCGACGAAGTCGTCGTCCAGGGCCACATCATCGGCATCCGCGACCGCACGCAGGTCCGGATCTTCGACCAGGGAGTCGAGCCGCCGATGGATCTTTCCGGCGCGTTCCTCCTCCACACCGCCCCGGGCGTCCGCAAGCTCGGCCCCGGTCGCTACGAGAAGATCTGCATCGGGACGACGACGAGCGCGCGCATGGTGCGCTTCACCGAGCCGCTCGGCGAGCAGTACGGCGTGCGTGCGATCTGCGGCAAGGGCGGGTTCCCGGACGAGGCGATCGAGCCGATGCAGCGCCTGGGCATGGTCTACTTCGCAATCGTCGGCGGTGCCGCGGCGCTCGAGACCACGCAGATCGAGGAGATCGAGGAGGTCGCCTGGGAAGAGCTCATGCCCGAGTGCCTCTGGAAGTTTCGGGTGAAGGACTTCGGCCCGCTGACCGTCGGCATCGACGCCCACGGAGGCTCCCTCTACCGCGACGTGCAGGAGCGCGCCCGCAAGAAGCTGGAGGAGATCTATGCACGACTATGACGGCAACTCGTTCCTCGAGATCCCCGCGCGTGAAGGCAAGCCACGCGAGCGCGGGCTGACGCATGTGATGGACAAGGGGCTGAACCTGCGCGAGATCGAGGGACTCTTCGACACCGCGGGCGAGTACGTCGACATCGTCAAGCTCGGCTGGGGCACGAGCTACGTGACCAACAACCTGGAGAAGAAGGTCGCCCTCTATCGCTCTTTCTCCACCCCGGTCGTCTGCGGCGGGACGCTCTTCGAGGCCGTGTACGGCAAGGACAAGATGGACGACTTCAAGCGCTGGCTCGAGCACTACCGCTTCTCGCACGTCGAGATCTCGGACGGGACGCTCGACATCCCCCGCGAGCAGAAGCTCGAGCTCATCGCGGACTTCGCGCGCGACTTCGTCGTCCTCTCCGAGGTCGGCTCGAAGGACTCCGAGGTGAACATCGCTCCGTACCTGTGGGTGCAGTGGATGCGCGAGGAGCTCGATGCCGGTGCGTGGAAGGTGATCGCCGAGGGGCGTGAAGCAGGCACTGCAGGCATCTACCGCCCGACCGGAGAGCTGCGGACGGGCCTGGTCGACGAGATCGAGCACTCGATCAGCTTCCACGACCTGATCTGGGAGACGCCGACGAAGGCCTCGCAGGCCTGGTTCGTTCGGCACTTCGGCCCCGAGGTGAACCTCGGCAACATCCCGCCCGACGAGGTCATCGCGCTCGAGACGCTTCGGCTCGGGCTGCGCGCCGACACCCTGAAGGAGGTCTTGCTTGGCGATTCAGCCGCTGCCGAGCCCGCCGCGACTCCCTGACCTCGACTTCGAGGCCATGTCGGCCGAGGAGGTCATCTCCTGGACGCACCAGTTCTTCTGGCCGCGGGTCTGCCTTACCTGCTCCTGGCAGAAGCAGTCCTCCGTGCTCGTGCACATGGTCGCGGAGCTCGGCCTGCGCATGGACACGGTCGAGCTCGACACGCACCTCTTCTTTCGCGAGTCGTACGAGACCCGTGACCAGCTCGTCGAGCGCTATCAGCTGAAGCTGATCCAGCCCGAGATCCCGACGATCGCCGAGCAGCACCGCGCCGACGGGCCGAACCTGTGGGAGCGAGATCCCGATCGCTGCTGCCACATCCGCAAGGTGGAGCCGCTCGTGAACGCGCTCGCGCCCTACGACGCCTGGATCTCGGGGATCCGGCGCGACCAGTCGCCGAGCCGCGCGGAAACCCCGAAGGTGCAGTGGTCCGAGCGCTACCAGGTCTTCAAGATCCACCCGCTCGCCGACTGGGACGAGCAGCGGATCTGGTCCTACGTCAATGAGAACGACATCCCCTACAACCCGCTGCACGACGCGGGGTACCGTTCGATCGGCTGCATTCCCTGCACGCGGCCGACGCGCCCGGACGAGGAGGAGCGCGCAGGCCGCTGGGCCGGCTCCGACAAGCTGGAGTGCGGCATCCACGAAAACGCGAGATTGGAGAAAACAGCATGAGTCAGCACATCCATGCGCACGAGCATCCCGAGTCGGAGACCGATCGAGGCGGAGGCTTCACCCTGTGGTTCACCGGCCTCTCGGGCTCGGGGAAGACGACGATCGCGCATCACGTCGGCCCGGAGATGGACAGGCGCGGGCTGGTCGTCGAGTACCTCGACGGAGACACGGTACGCACGCACCTCTCGAAGGGCCTCGGCTTCTCGAAGGAGGATCGCGACGCGCATGTCGAGCGCCTCGGCTGGGTCGCGTCGCGCATCACGCGCCACGGCGGCGCGGTCATCGTCGCTGCGATCTCCCCCTACGAGCAGGCGCGGAACAATGCCCGCGCGCTCGTCGAGGAGCACGGCCCGTTCGTCGAGATCCACGTCAAGACCTCCCTGGACGAGTGCGCCCGCCGCGACGTGAACGGCCTGTACGCGAAGGCGTTCGCCGGTGAGATCAAGGGCTTCACCGGCGTCGACGACCCGTACGAGGCGCCGACGTCTCCGGAGATCGTCGTCGACACGGAGGGGATCGAGCCCGAGGAGTCGGCCGCGTTCGTGATCGAGAAGCTCGAAGAGCTCGGGCTCGTGCCGGCCAAGGTGACGGCGTGACTGTCGCCGCAACCGAGCGCCTGATCGCGCCGCACGGCGGCGCGCTCGTCGACCGGACCGGTGATCGCCCGGGCGATCTCGACGGGCTCGAGCAGGTCACGCTCACCTCGCGCGAGCTGTCGGACCTGGACATGCTCGCGTCGGGCGCGCTTTCCCCGCTCGAAGGCTTCATGGGGAAGGCCGACTACGAGCGGGTCATCGAGGAGATGCACCTCTCGAACGGCGTTCCCTGGGCGTTGCCCGTCTGTCTCGCCGTGGACGCCGCTCCCGAGCGGGGAGCGCGTGGCGCTGACCGACGAGGCAGGGCACTCCGGTGGCCGTGCTCGAAGTGCAAGAGGTGTACGAGTACGACAAGGAGCGCGAGGCGGAGCTCTGCTTCCGGACGACGGACGACGCGCATCCGGGCGTCGCCCGGCTGTATGCGCAGAAGCCGCTGTATCTCGCGGGCCGCGTGACCGTCTTCGAGCGCTCGCAGCCCGAGTTCCCGGAGCTGGCGCGCGATCCCGCGGAGACCCGGCGGATCTTCGCCGAGCGGGGCTGGAAGCGAGTCGTCGGCTTCCAGACGCGCAACCCGATCCACCGCGCCCACGAGTACCTGACCAAGGTCGCGCTCGAGACGGTCGACGGCCTGCTCGTGCACCCGCTCGTCGGTGACACGAAGTCGGACGACGTTCCCGTGGACGTGCGGGTCGAGTGCTACGAGACGCTGCTCGACGGCTACTACCCGGAAGACCGGGTGCTCCTCTCGGCGTTTCCCGCCGCGATGCGCTACGCGGGGCCACGCGAGGCGATCTGGCACGCGATCTGCCGCAAGAACTACGGCTGCTCGCACTTCATCGTCGGCCGCGACCACGCCGGTGTGGGCGACTACTACGGCACCTACGACGCGCAGCTCATCTTCGACGAGTTCGAGCCGCACGAGCTCGACATCGAGCCGATGTTCTTCGAGCACACGTTCTGGTGCAACGTCTGCGGGTCGATGGCGAGCACGAAGTCGTGCCCGCACGGGCCCGAGGACCGCGTCTTCCTGTCGGGGACGAAGGTGCGGGAGATGCTCGAGGCAGGGGAGATCCCGCCCGTCGAGTTCACGCGGCCGGACGTCGCCCAGGTCCTGATCAACGCGTATCGAGGGGGTCAGGCTTCAGCCTGACCTCGGTGTGAGGTTCAGAGCGCGACCCAAGTACGGGGTCAGGCTGAAGCCTGACCCCAGGTGACCGGTGGACTGGAAGTTCACGGTCGTCGGTCTTCTGACCGGCCTCCTTGTCGGCATGACGGGGATGGGTGGCGGCTCGCTGATGACGCCGATCCTGGTCTTCCTGTTCGGCATTTCCCCGTCCACGGCGATCGGCACCGACATCGCCCACGGCGCCGCGTTCAAGTCCGTCAGCGCCGTGCAGCACCGGAGGATGGGGAACGTTCGGGCGAGGCTCGCCGGCTGGATGCTCATCGGGTCGGCGCCCATGTCCCTGCTCGGCGTCTGGGTCAACGTGCAGCTCACGGAGCGCTACGGCGACGACGTGGAGTCGGTGCTGGGGCAAGTTCTCGGCGCCGCCTTGCTCTTCGGAGCGGTCGGGCTCGTGGCCAAGAGCGTCGTCCACTCCGGGGCGCCCGGCGATCCCGACTGGAAGCTCACGAACCGCGACCGAGTCGCCGCCGTCCTCATCGGCGTCCTGGGAGGCTTCATCGTCGGCCTCACCTCGGTCGGAAGCGGCGTCTTCTTCGGTCTCACCCTGCTCGTCATCTTCCCGCTCAGGGCCCACAAGGTGGTCGGCACGGACATCTTCCACGCAGCCGTGCTCCTCTACGTGGCAGGCGCCGCGCACTGGGCGGCCGGGAACGTCGACTTCGGACTGCTCTTCTGGCTCCTGCTCGGGTCGATCCCGGGTGTGCTGATCGGCGGACGCCTGACGCTGGCCATTCCCGAGCAGTTCCTCCGACTCCTCCTGGCAGGAGTTCTCGGCCTGGCGGGGATCAAGCTGCTCGACGTTCCTGGCTCCGGAGTGATCGTCATCGTCGCGCTCTCGGCGGGACTTGTCGCGCTCCTCGTCTTCCTGGCGCGGCACAGCTGGATCCGCATCCAGCGCGGTCGAGACACGGGTACGCCGTCCGCCGTGGAATAGCTCGATAGCATCGCGCTTCGTGCGCACGGTCTGGGTGAGCTTCGACACGATCGGCCGGGCGTGCCTCGAGGCCGCCGGCTGCAGCAGGAGCCGAGATCGTCGGAGTCGTCACGCTTGACGGGACCCGATCGATCCGAACCGCTCCGGCCAGTGTGCGTTCGACGAGGTTGCCGAGTCTCGTGGCGCGACGTTGATCGAGACCACGGACATCAACGGCGAGGAGACGCTCGAGGCAGTCGGCTCGCTCGACCCCGAGCTCGTCTTCGTCGTCGGGTGGTCGCAGCTCGTGCGCGAGCCCTTTCTCGTGCTTGCGAGCGAGGGTGTGTTCGGCATGCATCCGACGCTCCTGCCGCGCCATCGTGGCCGGGCCGCGATCCCGTGGGCGATCCTCTCCGGGCTCGCGCGGACGGGTGTCACGCTGTTCGAGATCGTGGACGAGACCGCCGACTCCGGCGCGATCGTGGGACAGGTCGTCGTCGACATCGGACCCCACGAGACCGCGGAAACGCTGTTCGAGCGGGTCTCGGATGCACATGTCGAGCTGATCCGCGAGTTCGTGCCGCAGCTCTTGACTCGAACCGCGCCGCGCTCGCCGCAGGATCCCTCGCGTGCCAGCTCGTGGCCGAGGCGCAGGCCGGCGGACGGCATCATCGACTGGGAGACGCGCGCTCCGCACCTCTACGACTGGGTTCGCGCCCAGACGCGTCCCTATCCCGGCGCCTTCACCTTCCTCGGCGACGAGAAGGTCGTCGTCTGGCGGGCGCGCCCGGTGGAGCTGGAGGCGGCGGCGCCGGCCGGGACGATCGTGGCGAGCCGGCCGGAAGGGCCGGTCGTCGCGTGCGGCGAAGGCGCGCTCCTGCTCGAAGAGGTGGAGACGCGCGCGGCGGAGCTCGCCGTAGGAGTGCAGCTCGGATGACGCGGGTTCTGGTCGTCGCCGCGCACCCGGACGACGAGGTGCTCGGCATGGGCGGCACCATCGCCGTCCACACGAGTGCGGGCGACGAGGTGCGCGTGCTCGTCGTGACTGACGGGAGCTCCACGCAGTACCCGGACGACGCGGCCACACGCACCCGCAAGGAGGCCGAAGCGCTTCGCGCCGCCTCCGAGCTCGGAGTCGAGGGCTATGTGCACCTCGATCTTCCGGACATGCGGCTCGACACGCTTGCGCACGTCGAGGTGAATCGCGTCATCGAGGGTCACGTCCACGAGTTCGCGCCGGAGGTCGTCTACACCGTGCAGCCCGATGTGAATCACGACCACCGAGTGCTCTTCGACTCGGTCGCCGTCGCGACCCGTCCCATCCCGGGCCAGCCCGTGCGCCGCCTGCTCACCTACGCGCCGACCTCGAGCACCGAGTGGACACCGGCCGCGGTCAACTGGTTCATGCCGAACTGGTACGTCGACATCACCGCAACCCTGGAGCGGAAGATCGCTGCCTTCGCCCACTACGAGACAGAGCGCCGCGAGTATCCGCATCCGCGCAGCGAGCGGGCGATCCGAGCGACCGCTGAGTACCACGGCACGTGCTCGGGCTTCGAGCTCGCGGAGCCGTTCGTGCTGGTGCGCAGCTTGGAAACCCGCTGATGCGGCTTTTCCAAGCGCGCGAAATCCCTGAAGGCGTCCGCTTCGCGGCCGCGTTCGTTCTGATGCGCAGCCTGGAATCGCCGTAACGAATCTTGGCGCGGCTGCCGCAGCTGCTGATCGTCCTCGCCCTGCTGGGCGCGACCGCCGCGGCGTTCGCGTTCACCGAGCGCGTGAAGCTCGAACGAAGCCCGATCACGGGGACGCAGGTCGATCGAGTCTTCTCGCCCGTCTGCGAGTGCGCGCGCAACGTCGCCGTCATCTCGTTCGTTCTGCGCAGGAGGGGAACGGTCACGGTCGACATGCTGGACGGCGACGGCGTGCGCGTGCGCCGGCTCGTGCGCGACCGCGAAGAGCTCAAGGGCCGCGTCGCGTATACGTGGGACGGTCGCAACGATCTCGAGCAGATCGTCGACGAGGGCATCTACCGGCCGCGGGTCGAGCTCGAGGAGCGCGGCCGCACGATCGTGCTCCCGAACCCGATCCGCGTCGACACTACGGCCCCGCGGATCCGGCTTCTGAGCGCGCGTCCGCAGGTGTTCTCGCCGGACGGGGACGGGCGCCGCGACCGCGTTACCGCCAGGTACGAGTCCAACGAGCTGTCGCGGGCGATGATGCTCGTGGACGGGAGACGTCGCGTTCTCTCCAAGTTCCGCTCGACGGAGGGTCAACTCGTCTGGTTCGGGCGAGTGAACGGCCGGCCGGTGAGACCTGGCACGTACGAGATCCGGCTGCGAGCGTTCGACCGGGCCGGCAACCGCTCGAGCTCGCGGAGGAACGTCCCCGTGGTCGTGCGCTACATCGAGCTCGTACGCGAGCGCATCGAGGTTCCCGCTGGACGCCGCTTCTCGGTTCGAGTCCTGACCGATGCCGTCTCCTACCGATGGCTCTTTGCCGGAGAGCGTGGCGTTCGTCGTAAACGCGTTCTCGTCTTGCGGGCGCCCGAGACTCCGGGCACCTACAGGGTCATCGTCTCGCTACGTGGACGCTTCGCCGACAGCGCCGAGGTCGTGGTGACCGAGCCCGTCGAGCCTTGACGTCCCCGCTCTTCGTCCTCGGCGTCAGCCGCTCGGGAACGACCCTGCTCCGCGTCGTTCTCGATCGCTCGCCGGGCATCGCGATCCCGGATGAGTCCTTCTTCATCCCGCTCCTTGCGCGGCGGCATCGCGACGACGTCGATCTCGACCGCTTCCTCGACGATCTGAGCCGACTGCCGACGCTCGTGGCATGGGATCTGCCGCTCGACGACATCGCAGCCCGCCTGCGCCCCCACCTGCGCACGGGTGCCGCGATCGCCGCCATCTACGAGACCTACGCCGCGAGGCGGGACAAGCCGCGCTGGGGCGACAAGACGCCGATGTACATGCGTCACCTGCCGCTGCTCGAGCGACTCTTCCCCGATGCGCAGTACGTCCATCTGATCCGCGACGGGCGAGACGCCGCGCTCTCCTTCCTACGCATGCCGGAGGGCACGTTCACCCGGACCTGGGCTCATCCGGACACGGTCGCCGAGTTCGCCTGCCTGTGGCGGACCGAGGTCGAGGCGGCGCGCGAGCTGGGACGACGGATCGGGCCGTCCCGGTACCTGGAGGTTCGGTACGAGGATCTGGTCGCCGGGATGGAGGCCGTGGTGAAGCGGATCTGCGAGTTCGCTCACCTTCCGTACGAGAAGTCCATGCTCGAGTACGCCGGCGCCGTCGACGTGTCCGAGAAGCCGCACCAGCAGCGGCTTCTCGAGCCTCCGCGCTCGGGTGTTCGCGACTGGCGGACGCAGATGGGGGCCGAGGACGTCGGCTCGTTCGAGGCGATCTCCGGCGCGTTGCTCTCCGCGCTCGGCTACGAGCTCTCGCAGCCATCGGCTCCGTCAGCGGTGCGCGAGACCCTGACCCTTGCCCGTTACCGCCTCACGCTCGCTGCCTGGAACGCCGGCGTCTCCGCGACGCAACGCTCACCGGTTTGGCGCCGTCGGCACCCTCCGGTCAGGAGGCCCGCTGAACGTCGCGTCCGCGGATAGCGAGGAGCCTTCCGTTCAGCGAGAAGAAGTAGGTCCGCTCCGTCGCGATTCCCGGGGAGTACTTGCCGAGCGGTAGACGCCACACGATCCTGCCGTCGGAGGCGCGCACGGCGTACGTCCGCTTCTCGAGTGTCGAGACGAACACGTTCTCGCCGATCAGGACCGGCGCTCCCAGGATCCGGCCCTCGAGCTGGGTGCTCCAGAGCTCGGCTCCGCTGGTAGCTCGAAGCGCGCGGATGCGTCCGTCGAACCCGCCGACGAAGACGCGTCCTTCGGAGACGGCGGGTGTGGTGTAGCCGAGTCCTCCTACGCGACCGGTCCAGACGGTGCTCCCGGTCTCGGCGTCGAGCGCGATCACCTTGCCCGAGCGCGCGACCGAGTAGATGCGCTGTCCGTCGGACGACGGGCTGGCGTAGAAGCTCTCGTAGCGGAAGGCATCTCGCTTGACGTAGGTCGTCCAGAGCTCCTGCCCGGTCCTGCGGTCGAGGCACACGAACGAGCCGGCGTACGTCGTGACGCACACCCGTCCGCCGAAGACCGCCGGGCTCGCGTTGATGCGTCCGCCGGTGCGGTAGGCCCAGCGCACCTGTCCGTTCGACGAGCGAACCGCGAACAGGCGCCCGTCGTGCGATCCGAAGTAGACGAGACCGTCCACCGCGACCGGCGAGGACTCGACCTTTCCTCCGGTACGTATCTGCCAGAGCACGCGCCCTTTCTCGCGGTCGAGCGCCGTGACGGTGCCCGCCTGGGAGCTGACGATGACCCGGGGACCGTCGATCGCCGGGCTCGAGGGCAGCGTTCCGCCGACCCGGCGTCGCCATTGCACCTTGCCCGACTCCGCGTCCAGCGCGTACGTCGCACCTTCGAAGGTGTTGACGTAGAGGTCACCTTCGCAGTACGTCGGCGGGAACTCGATGTAGCTCCGCAGTCCACGCGACCAGAGCGGCTTTCGGGCCGGCAGACCGAGGGGAGCGTCGGGCCGCGCGAGCGAACGCTGCGGATCGGCGCCGAAGGTACGCCAGCAGCGCGTGTCGTCGGCCGGCTCCGGCTTCGGAGGAGGCTCCGGCGTCGTTGGGAGCGTAAAGGTCGGGAAGGAGACGGTGACGTCGTCGAGCTCGGTATCGAGCGCGCCGCGTGGCGGGTCATTCGTCAGCCCGATCGCGATCAGAACCCCGCCCAGCGCCATCACGAGCACCGAGAGAACGAGGAGGATCCACTTGAGAGCTCTTGGCATACGGGAGGCCGCGCGTCCCGGCCGCAAGTCAGTGTGCCAGCAGCGGAGGCGCGTCCCGAGGTATCGCGATACCCGCCAGCACGAGGCCCAAAACTCCCCACGTCAGCGGGTCCTCGAAAAATCCCGCGTACAGCAACGAATGGACTACGAGGACGAGGAGCACCGCCGCGAGCCCCATGCCGAAGATCCGATTCGTCTTCGTGAGGAGCCAGAGCGCCCAGGCTGCGGCGGTCAGAACCCAGAGATAGAGCCCGAAGCCGAGAACGCCCAGCTCCGCGAGCACCGTGAGCGGCGTCGTGTGCGAGGCATTCCGGCTCGGTGAGCCCTTGCCCGATTCCTCCGCGCTGGCGCGCGGTTGGCCACCGATCCCGACTCCGGCGACCGGACGGGCCTGAAAAGCGTCGAGGGTCACGTTCACGAGTCGCGAGCGGCCGCTCGTCACGTCCCTCGCGGAGCGTCCGTTCACGGCATCCGCTGCGACCGCGGCTGCGGCCAGGGTGGCGACGAGCGCACAGGCGACGAGGAGGATTCGGAGCCGTCGACCCAAACCTACGAGCGCGACCGCGAACGTGACGACGAAGAGCGCCACGAAGCTCGACTGCGAGTACGAGTAGAAGAGGCCCCAGAAGAGGAACGCGCCGGCGATCGTCGCCGCGACCCAGTCGATCGCGCGACCACGGCGCAGCAGGACGACGACGAGGAGCGCCACGATCGGCACGATCAGGTAGCGGCCGTACAGGCTGGGATCCTTGAAGAGCGAGGTGACGCGAAAGAAGGTCGTATAGGCGTTCGCGACCTCGACGTCGCGCGCGAAGAAGAGCGTCCTCGTCTGGGCCTGCCAGATTCCGATCGCGGCGAAGAGCGACCCGAGCGCGACGAGCGTCAGGACGAGCGCCCGCGGGAGCCAGGATGCGAGCGCCGCGCGCGCGACCACCGCGAGCCCGGCGGTGAACGGGAACACGAAGAACGCGAGGAAGATCGCCCCGGCGCGCTCGTCCCGCGTCCAGAGGAACGAGGTCGCGGAGAAGGCGACGAGTGCCGCGAGTGGGAGCGCGAGCAGGAAGGGTGGCGGAGCCGGCCGTTCACCACGAATCGTCCGGTACGCCAATGCGAGCACCGACGCCGCGAGCACCAGGTAGAGCGGGAGCAGGAGGAATGCCTCCTCGTCGCCGAGCTCGACGGGAATCCGGAAAGGGGCAACCGCCAGCAGCGCCACCGGGACGATCTCGGGATAGCGCACGAGCGGAATCGCCCCGAGGGCGATCGCCAGGACTCCGACGACGACGAGTGCGATCCCCTCGCGCTCGGTGAAGAGCAGCTCGAGGTCGTCGTCACCGACGAGGAAGCGCGCGAGACCGGCCGTTCCGAGGCCGAGCAGCACGAAGCCGGCAAGCGGCGAGAAGCGGTCGCGCGGGACGAGCACGAGAACGGCGCCAAGTGCCCCGGCGACCGCGGCGAGTTGGGCGGCATCCACCGCGCCGAAACTTACGCGTTGCTATTGAATAGCGCGGTGCTCGACGGTCTGAGAGTTCCTAACACGATGAACGGCCATGTCGCGAGGCGGTGCTGGACGCCGCGATGCTGCGTCCTCGGTTGCGTCCATATCAACTTGATATGGACGCGCCCTGCGTCCTTGCCTCGCGACGTCCAGCATCCGCCTCGCGACGGGCGACCATCGTGTTAGAAACTCTGAAACGCGCGCTGGTTCTCGCACCGCACACCGACGACGGCGAGCTCGGCTGCGGCGGCACGATGGCGAGGCTCGTCGAGGGAGGTTGCGAGGTGCGGTACATCGCCTTCTCGATCGCCACTCGCTCGCTGCCGGCGGGCTTCGAGCCGGACACGCTCGCTCGGGAGGTTCGGGAGGCGACAGCCGAGATCGGGATCCCCGAGGAGTGCCTGACCGTCCACGACTTCGACGTGCGCACCTTCCCCGAGCGTCGCCAGGACATCCTCGAACTGCTCGTCGCGCTCTGGGAGGAGTGGAAGCCCGAGATCGTCTTTCAGCCCTCGCATCACGACGTCCACCAGGATCACCAGACGGTCGCCCAGGAGGGCCTGCGCGCCTTCAAGCGGACGACGATCCTCGGCTACGAGGTGCCCTGGAACAACTTCGACTTCTCCTACGGCGCGTACGTCGCGCTCGAGAAGCGCCACATCGAGCGCAAGGTGGCCGCCCTCGCTCGCTATGCGTCGCAGCAGCACCGGCGCTACGCCGATCCCGAGTACGTCTGGAACCTCGCCCGCGTCCACGGCGTGAACGTGAACCGCGAGTACGCGGAGTGCTTCCAGGTGTATCGCATCGTCGCGTAGGAGGGCTTGAGGCTTGCCTCGCCCTCGTCCAGGGCGTCATCATTCGCCGCGTGCCGGCGGGAACCACTGCGGCGACGTCACTCGTTCTCCGGCGACCTCTCCTCGAGGGGCGCCTCGACGAGGCGTTCGGCAAGCGCCTGACGCTCGTCACCGCCGGTGCCGGGTACGGGAAGTCGACGCTCGTCTCCGGGTGGACGGAGGACGTCGTCTCGACCTGGTACACGGCGACGGCTGGCGATCGCCGCCTGTCCTCGTTCGCCGCGGGAATTGCCGAGGCGTTACGTCCTTTCGTCACCGACTCCGCGGAGCTCGTTGGGCCTCTGACCGCGGCGGACGACCAGCTCGTGCAGGCCGAAACGCTGGCTTCGCTCCTGAGCGACGCGCTCGAGCCCGCCCTCGACCACGACCTCGTCCTGATCCTCGACGACGCCCAGGAGCTGGTGTCGTCTCCCGCTTCCCTGCGCCTGGTCGAGAGCCTCTGCCGGCAGGGGCCGCCTGGGCTTCGCCTCGTGCTGCTCTCGCGCGAGACACTCGACTTGCGGGTCGACCGGCTCCGCGCGCAGGGGCAGGTGCTCGAGCTCGACGCGTCCGATCTCGCGTTCACACCGGACGAGGTAGAGACGCTGAGCCTCATCGTTCTGGACGAGGGCGGTGCGATCGCGGAGGCCATCCACGCCGAGACAGGCGGCTGGCCGGCGGCCGTTCGCCTTGCGCTCGAGGCGCTGGCCGCGATCCCGCCCGCCGAGAGAAAGAGCGCCCTCGGCCGTCTGCGCCACACGGGCGGTCCGCTCTTCTCGTACCTTGCGAGCGAGGTCTTCGAACGAGAGTCGCCCGCCGTTCGCGAGCTCGTACGGACGGTCACCCCTTTCGAGAGCTTCACCTCCGAGCTCTGTCAGGCGCTCGGCCTGGCGGAGCCGGAGCAGACGATCGGGCGGTTGGTGAAGCGTGGTCTTTTCGTCCGCGAGCAGGAAGGGGAGTTCAGGCTGCACGGGCTCATTCGCGGCTTCGCGCGCTCGGCCTGGCCGCTGGTCGACTCGGAGGAGGATGCGCTCCGACGTCGCGCCGCGTCCTGGCTCGAAAGTCGAGGTCGAATCGAGGACGCCCTGGTTCTGCTTGCTGCCGGGGCGCACGAGCAGGAGATGGCGCGGCTGCTCGAGTCGCGCGGGGCGGAGCTTCTCGGCTCGGGAGGCACCGACACGGTCATCCGCCTCGCCAGCGGGCTTCCCTCCGACGTGCGTACGGCCGCGATCGAGCAGCTCCTCGGAGAGGCGCTCGTCGTACACCGGGACGGTGACAGTGCGATCGAGGCGTTCGAGCGGGCCGCGGTCAAGTCGGGCGTTGTCGATGTAGGCCTCGCCTGGCGCCTGGGCATGGCCCATCACGTCAGCGGGAACCTCTCGCTCGCACTCGAGAGCTACGGCCGGGCCGGCTCGGAACGAGGGGACACTTCCGACGACGCCCTCCTTCTGGCGTGGTCCGCGTCGACACATGGGATCCACTACCGGATTTCCGAAGCGCGCACGCTCGCAGACGCCGCGCTCGAACTGGCTCGCAGATGCGGAGACGACCGGGCGCTTGCCGCTGCCCACATCGCTGTCAGCGTCGTCGCCGGACGCGAGGGTCGGGCGGCGGACGGGGACGCGCACAACGCAGCAGGGCTCGCCGCCGCCGAGAGGTGTGGAGACCTCGTGCTGCTGAGTCGCGTTCGCACCAACATCGCCGCCGGCCTCACCGAGCGGGGCGCGTACCGGGAAGCGCTCGTCGTGCTCGAGGAGACGTTGCGGCTCGCCGACATCCCCGGTTTCGTCGTCGGGAACCGGACGCTCACGAACCGCGCGAACACGCATTTGCACCTGGGCCTGCTCGACGAGGCGGCCGCGGACTTCGGCGCGCTCGTCGAGGACGCCCGCCGAACGGGTGACCGGGAAGGCGCCTGGGGCCTCGCGGGGCTCGGCGAGGTTCATCGAGAGCGAGGCAACGACTCGCTCGCACGAGCGGCGTACGAGGAGGCGATTCCGCCCATGCAGCAAATCGACGCCGACGGGCTGGCGGTCTGCCTGTCGGGGATGGCGAGGGTCCTGGTCGACGACGACGGCACCGCAGCGTTGCACTACGCCGAGTGGGCACTACGCGAGCCGGCGCCGAGCCCCGCCCCGTCGCTCAATGCGCTCGGATGGGTCGCGCTCGCCCTCGGACAGCGCGAGAGAGCGGTCGAGGCTGCGGCGGAGGCGGGCCGCCGAGCGCGCATGCTCGGCGATCGCTATGGGCTCGCTGAGGCGCTCGAGCTCGAGGTCTTCTCGAGCGAAGAGCCGGCGAGCGGCCGGGGACGCCTGGAGGACGCACTCGCGATCTGGCGCGATCTCGAGAGCCGGGTCCGGATCGCCGAGTGCGAGCTGGCGATTGCGGCGCTGTCGACGGGAGCGGAGGCGCGCGCGGCTCGCCAGCGCGCCGAACGGAAGCTCCGCGCGCTCGGAGTCCGCGTCAGCCCGAGCGCGCCCGCCGGACTGCTGCGGACAGTGGCGAGCGCGACCCCCGTTCCGATCGCGGTTCAGGTGCTGGGAGGATTCTCTCTTCTCCGGGACGGAGCGCCCGTCCCGCGATCGGCGTGGCAAACCCGGAAGCCACGCGAGCTTCTCAAGACTCTGATCTGCCGCCGCGGGCGCGCGACCCCGCGTGAGGCCCTCATGGAATGCCTCTGGCCGGGTGATGACCCCGCCAAGCTCGGCAACCGCCTCTCGGTCGCCCTCAGCACGCTGCGGTCGGTGCTCGATCCCGAGAAGCGGTTCGCCGCGGAGCACTTCGTGCGCGCTGATCGCGAGAGCATGTCGCTCGATCTGGATTCGGTACTGGTCGACGTCGAGGTCTTCCTCCACGAGGCCGAGAACGGCCTCGCGCTTCGTGCGGCAGGGGAGACGGAAGAAGCGACCGAGTGGCTTGCCCAGGCTGAGGGTCTCTACGCGGGCGACGTTCTCGAGGGCGATCCGTACGGCGACTGGGCTGTCTCGATACGGGAGGAAGCGAGAGCGGCGTACATCTCGACCGCGCGCGCCCTCGCAGAAGACGCTTCGGCGGCGGGACGCGAGGAGCTCGCGCTTCGCTACCTCCTGCGGGTTCTCGGCCACGATCACTACGACGAGCACGCCCACCTGGCGCTCGTCTCCACCTTCGAGCGCAGCGGGCGACGGGGCGAGGCACGCCGCGCCTACCGAACGTATGTCGCCCGCATGGAGGAGCTCGGAGCGGTTCCCGCCGCGTTTCCCAGCTCTTAAGGGAAGCTGAAGTCCTGCCCGCGAGACTGGAGCGGTGGAAACGTTCATCGTCCGGATCTGGACACCCTCGCCGGAGCTCACGGATGAGGTCTCGAAAGGCGACTTTCGCGGCAGCGTGGAGCACGCCGGCTCGAGCGACAGCGTTCAGTTTCGAACAGCCGAGGACCTCGTTCGGGTCCTGAAGGCTGCGCTCGCCTCGGATCGGGCCCCACGCCTTAAGGGAACCGGAAGGGAGGATTGAGACCATCCGGGCAAGACAAGCGCGCACGGCCAGGGGCTTCAGGCGCTCCTTGACTGTGCGCGAGGCGAGTCGTAGTGTCGCAACGCGGGTTGCGGCGTCCCAGGAGGAGGAAGTACATGGTGAGAGCGGTGGCAGTTCTCGTAGGACTAGGCGCGCTCGTCGCGGGGCAGCTCGCGCTGGGCGGCACCGACCAGGCGGCGTCGTGGACCGTGCTGGTCGGGGAACAGCAGAAGGCGCCGGCGGGCACGCCGAAACAGACGTTCCTGAATCAGTTCTTTCCCGGGACGCTGACGATCAACGCGGGCGACAAGGTGACGTTCAGCTCCGTTGGTTTTCACACCGCGTCATACACCGGCGGAAAGCCGTTCCCACCGTTTCTGCTGACCCCGAAGGGTGCGGTGTACGAGGGGATCGCAGATTCGACCGGTGAGCCCTTCTTCTTCGACGGGCAGCAGAAGTTCGAGTACGGCTTGGGGCTGTTCGTCCCCGCAGGTCCGAAGACGATCACTCGGCGCAAGTTCGCGAGCTCGGGCGTGATCGTGGCGCAGAACCCGACGAAGCCCGTCACGGCGACGTACACGTTCCCGCAGGTGGGCAAGTTCAAGATGGTCTGCCTGATCCACCCACCGGACATGGCGATGAACGTCGTCGTCAAACGGAAGGGCGCCACCGTGCCGACCGCAGAGGAAGTCACGGCGCGTGCCCAAAAGGAGCTCGATGCCGCGTGGGCGGTAGCCGACAGTCTCGTCGCGCAGAAGCCGCCGAAGAACACGATCTACATGGGCGTCGAGAACGCCAGGCAGCCTGGCGGCCGGACGACGGTGCTCGACTTCATCCCGAACCTGACGACAGTCAAGGCCGGCACGACGGTGACGTTCCGTGTGAAGGCTCCGACCGAGGTCCACAATGCCGCGTTCGGGCCACTCAAGTACCTCGACAAGCTCTTCAAGCAGACGGACTTCTTCCCCATGGGCCCGAAGTCGAAGAACCAGGTCACGCCGTTCTTCGTCTTTGGGAGCGATCCGCCGGGAACGCCGTACGACGGCAAGGCGATGCATGGCAACGGGTTCTACGCGACGCCGCTGGCTGACGCGATACCGGGCGGCCCGCCGCCGGCCGTGGCTCGAGTGAGGTTCACGACTCCAGGGAAGTACCACTTCATCTGCCAGCTCCACGGCCCTGACATGGCCGCGGACATCCGCGTCACGAGGTGAGGCGGCTCGTCGTCGCAGGATCGGGAGCACTCGGTGCGCTCCTGATCCTCGTCGGCGGCTTGGTGTGGCTGCCCGCCTCCGCCAGCGGCACGGAGGGGACTACCCGCGAGTACTGGATCGCCGCGGTTCCCGTCACGTGGAACGTCGTCCCCAACGGGCGAAACGCGATCGAGCACGAGCACTTTGCGCGTTCCGAGACGACGTTCAAGGCGATCGTCTACAAGCGGTTCACGCGCGAGTGGGGCAAGCCGATGACCGATCAGCCCGGGCCGAGCGCGGACAACGACGGGATCCCCGGCCCGCTGATCAAGGCGCGCGTCGGGGACAGGATCATCATCCACTTCAAGAACCTCGACAATGAGTTCGAGCGGCCGCACTCGATGCACTTCCACGGCGTGCGCTACGAGTTCGGCTCGGATGGCGCGTACATTCCCGGCTTCTCCGGCCCGGGCGGGAACGTCAAGCCGGGCGACACCTGGACTTACCGGCTCGAGGCCGTCGAGGAGTCGGCGGGCGTCTGGCCGTATCACGACCACTCCCCGTCGATGTCCGACTCGATCGCGGGCGGCCTCTATGGCGCGCTCTCGATTCTCGGCCGGGACGAGGAGCCTCCGGACCGCGAGTTCGTCGTGTACTTCGGGGAGCACCTCGACTTCAGGACGGTGAACGGGCGCGCGTTCGTCGGGAACACCCCGGTCTTCCGGGCGAAGGTCGGCGAAGTCGTCCAGTGGGACGTGTTGGCCATCGGCGACCTCCACCACACCTTCCATGTGCACGGCCACCGCTGGCAGATCCCGGTAGGCACGGAGGACACCCGCACGATCGGCCCGGCGGAGAGCTTCGCCGTCCGCTGGCGTGAGGACGTGGCGGGCACATGGCTCTTCCACTGCCACGTGGAGGATCACATGATGACCGGGATGATCGGGATCTACCGGGTCACGAAGTGAGAGCTGCGCTTGCGCTCGCGGTCGCTCGGGGCGGTCGGTGCTCGTGGGCGCGGCCGGGGCGGCGCCGGCGCAGACCGCACAGGTGTCGATGCCGGCGAAGCTGTTCGCGCCTCGCGACTTGCAGGTCCTCGTCGGGACGACGGTGACCTGGCGCAACGTCGACACCACGACGCACACGGTCACCGAGGACGAAGGCGAGTTCGACTCTGGTTTCGTGCGTCCGGGCGGGACCTTCCCGGCGACGTTCGCGGAGCAGGGGATCTTCGTCTACCACTGCACGATCCATCGGTTCATGCGGGGCACTGTGCAGGTGTTTCGAGTGGTGCTCAGCGGGCCCGAGGAGCCTCTCCCGGCGGGCAGGAGAGCCCGGCTCGAAGGTGTCGCGCCCGCGGGCGTCACCGAGGTCGTCCTCGAGCGGGTGTCACCCAGGCCGCGCGAGGTCGTCGCGCGGGCAACCCCTGGGACCGACGGTGCGTTCGGGTTCACCGTCAGAGCGCCCGAACCGAGGGGCTACCGCGTCCGTGCCGAGTCCGCCTCGAGCCCGACTGTTCGGGTCCGGGTGGCGCCGCACGTGCAGATCGCCCGTCGAGGAGACGGGCTCGTCGTCTCCGCCCGTCCGGCGCGAGCCGGCAGCCGAGTGGCGATCCAGATGTACGAACGGGAGCGGTTCGCCTTCGTCACGGTCGCGCGCGGGCGACTCGACGCGTCGTCTCGCGCAGCGATTCGCTACGTCCCGGAGCGAAGGGCGCACGTGCGCGCGGTGGTCCGCGGCAGCCAGGGCTGGAGCGACGGCTTCAGCCGCCCGGTCGTCGTTCTCCCGCGCTGATCGTCTAGCTTCCGGGCATGTCCGAATTGACGCGCCGCGGGCTCCTGGCGCGGGCGGGCCTCGCGGCGGGCGCGCTCGCCGTCGGCCGGCCGGAGCTGGCCGAGGCAAGCGACGCGGCGCCCGATCTCCGCGACTGGGGCTCGGTCCGCTCGCAGTTCGAGCTTCAGCCCGGCCGGATCCATCTCACCTCCTTCCTGCTTGCCACTCATCCGCGGGCGGTACGCGACGCGATCACCGCTCACCGGCAACGGCTCGACGCGAACCCCGTCGAGTACCTGCACGGTCCCGGTGACGCACTGAGCGCTGCGGCGCGGGAGGCGGCGGGTCGCTTCCTGGGCGCGCCGGCATCCGAAGTGGCGCTCACGGACTCGACGACGATGGGGCTCGGCCTCCTCTACACGCGTCTCGCGCTGCGCCCGGAGGACGAGGTGCTCACCACGGAGCACGACTTCTACGCGACCCACGAGTCGCTCCGGCTCTCGGGCGCGCGCGTCCGGCGCATCGCGCTCTACGGCGACTCGCGGCAAGTGTCGGAGGACGAGATCGTGAGCCGCGTGCTGCGGGCGGTCACGGGACGGACGCGGATGGTTGCGTTGACGTGGGTCCACTCGAGCACGGGTGTCCGGCTGCCGGTGCGTACGATCGCGCAGGCTCTTCCAGAACGCGTGCTCGTCTGCGTCGACGGCGTGCACGG
Source organism: uncultured Actinomycetes bacterium (assembly GCA_963850485.1). Lineage (GTDB taxonomy): Bacteria > Actinomycetota > Thermoleophilia > Gaiellales > Gaiellaceae > GMQP-bins7. The sequence continues at coordinate 105,249 of CAWKLR010000010.1, forward strand.
CTTCGGCGCGAATGCCGCAACCGTCCGTGACCTCGCGTGCGACGCCTTCGTCTCCGGCTGCCACAAGTGGCTCTACGGTCCTCGAGGGACCGGAGTGTTGTGGGCGAACGAGCGCGTGCGAGAGCTCATGCGACCGACGATCCCGTCCTTCGACGGCTCCAGCTACGGCGCCTGGGTCGCGGGAGGCGTGCCGAGCGGCATTCCCGATGGGCCGACCCTCACGCCCGGCGGATTCCACTCCTTCGAGCACCGCTGGGCGCTTCCCGAGGCCTTCGCCCTGCATCAGGCCATCGGCCGCGAGCGCGTCGAGGCGCGGATACGCGGTCTCGCGTCACGTCTGAAGGCGAGGCTCGCCGAGGTACGCGGTGTCCGACTGCGGACGCCGCAGTCGCCCGGTCTCTCGACCGGGCTCGTCTGCTTCGAGGTCGCCGGCCGCGATCCCGCCGAGGTCGTCGCGCACCTCGCGTCGCGCCGCATCGTCGCGAGCGTCACGCCGTACGCGCTGCGCTACGTCCGGCTCGGGCCGGGGATCGTGAACACGCCCGAGCACGTGGACGCGGCGGTTCGGGCGATCGCGTCTCTAACGCGCCGGCCGTAGCCGGGCGCCGATCGCACGCCGCTCGGAGGGGAGGTAGAAGCCGACGAGCGCAAGCGCGAGCGGGTATGCGATCGAGAGCGCAAGCGCGATCGCCAGGTTCGCGTCGAGCAGCTTGCCCACGATCACGAGTGCGACGCCGACAGCGGCCGCGGTCAGCACGCGCCGCCACTGGTACGGCACCGGGTAGATGCGCTGCGCCCACCAGGCCATGCCCGCGAACATGGTCGCGAAGGCGGCGATCGTCGCGACGGCCGCGCCCATCATCCCGTAGCTGGGGATCAGGGCCAGGTTCAGCGCGATGTTCACCAGCGCGGCGGCGCCGGTCACGACCCAGTTGAACTGGGTGCGCCGTGCGCGACCCACGCCGATCGCGACGACGATGTACGCGCCGAACGCGACGGCCGCGAAGGCCAAGGGCCCGACCACGCTCGACGACTCCGCGAACGCGGGCGCGGCGATCCAGCCGACGATCCACGGCGAGAGGAGCGCGAGACCGGTCGCGACCCAGGTCGTGAGGAGGACGAGGTACGTGAGGACGAAGGCGTACGTGCGCTTGGCCTCGCGCTCGTCCTCGATCGAGTACGCGAACGCCGGCCACGCGAGCCGGAACGCCGTCAGGAGGAGCACCATCGCCGACGCGATCCGGACGCCGACGGAGTAGAGGCCGACCTCGGTCGTGTCCGCGAGCCGGACGAGAAACAGCCGATCGCTGAAGTTCGTGACCCAGAGAAACAGCGCCGTCGGGATGAGCGGCACTCCGAAGCGGTTCATCTCCCGCAGGAGCGTTCGGTCGAACTGGAGCCCGAGCTGCTCGCGCCGATATCCGATCAGCGCCGCGTACACGAGCAGCGTGCCCGTGAAATTCCCGACGATGACGCCGATCGGGCCCTGGTCGAGGGCGACCACGAGGAGCAAGCGTCGTCCCGATCGTGAGCAGGATGTTCGCGAGGCTGGCCGTGACGAAGGCGACCGAACGCTCCTCCACGCGGAAGAGGGAGGTGACCTGCTCGTAGTTCATCCCCGCCCAAAGGCCGACGAAGGACGCCATGACGAGCTCGGAGTCGTCCGGCGAGCCGAAGAGGAGATCGGATATCGCTCCCGACAGTAAGAGGCCGGCCACGAGGCCCGCCGTGGCCATGGCCATCGTGAACCAGAAGGACGTGCGGAGCACGAGGCGCCGGTGCTCGGGCTCTGGCGAGTCGAAGTAGAAGCGGAAGAACGCCGCGTGGATCCCCATGCGCAGGACGATTCCGATGACCGTCGAGAGCGCGATGAGCGTCTCGACCTTCCCGTAGTCGGACGGAGAGAGGTAGCGCGTGTACAGAGGCAGCAGGAGGACCGCGAGGATCCGGGACACGAGCCCGCCGAGCCCGTAGATCGCCGAGTGCTTGCCGAGCCGCCTGAGCTCCGCTCCTAGAGCCATGTCAGAGGCGAGCGTAGAGCGCGAGCAGGCGGTCGGTGACCCGCTCGAGGTCGTGAACGTGCTCGACGTACGCGCGGGACGCCTCTCCGATCCGGCGTCGCTCTGCCGCGTCGGCCACCAGAGGCTCGAGCCGCTGTCGAAGGCTCTCCTTGCTCGCGTTCACGATCGGGACGCGCGTGTCGAACGCTTCCTCGCTGCGTGCGACCGCCTCCTCGTGCAGGAAGGTCACGACCGGCTTTCCGAGCGCCATGCACTCGATCGCGAACAGGCCGTACCAGCCGGCGTTCAGCTGGTCGACGACGATGTCGGCCTCTCGGTAGCGCTCGAAGGCCTCGTCGTGGCGGAGCCCTTCGACGAGGACGAGGTCGGCATCGAGTCCCTCGCACGCCGCGAGCACGTCCTCGGTTCCCTTGCGGCGACGTGACGAAGGAGCATGGAGGATCACCGGTCGCGCTCGGTCCGTCGCCGGAAACGCGGGCTCGATCGCTGTGAGGTCGATGCCCGGCGGGATCACCTCCGCCTCGGGCACCCAGCGAAGCGCGTCGTAGGAGCCGACGAGCTGAGCGCCGGCCTTCCTGCCGAAGGCGAGCTCGGCCGGGCTCTTGCCCCGAATGTCGGACCCGAGGTAGTGCATGACCGACTTCTTCCGGAGCGCACGCAGGATCGGGAACTGCACCGACTGCGGTACCAACGTGAGGCCGAAGTAGAAGTGGAAGACGTCGGTGGTCGGGAGGAGCCGGAGGAGGGCACGCCACTGAGTGGCCTGCCGCCGGACGAAGCCGCCGCTTCGCTCGAGCGAGCGATCGGCTTCCGGGTGGAGCTTGTACCGGTTGAAGACGACGAGCTTCGCGTCGACTCCGCGACCGCGAAGGGCCTGGACGTTCGCCCACGGTACGCCCGCGGTGTTGACGGGACAGTGGACGACACTGAGGACCTCAGTCAAGGTCGACTTCGTCTTCGGCGAGCTGGACGAGCCGGCGCGCCCGGTCGGCTTCGAGCATCGCCCGCATCGTCTGACCCATCGTCTCGCCCGGATAGACCCAGATCGCAGGATGGACGAGGATCTGGAGCCACGGGAACGCGCCCGAGCGCAGCTCCTCGTGGGGACAGCCCGATCGCCAGTGCTGGTTCGAGTCGGAGCGGTAGGTCGCGGGCGCGAAGTAGCGCTTCCCGTAGGCGTTCGACGACGCCGGGAATCTCGTCGGACGTGAACTCGGGCCTCGGGTTGTGCCAGGAGACGACCGGGTCGAAGCGCTCGTCGAGATCGACGTTCGGGTGCACGGCATGGAGCCCGACGGCATGCCCGAGCTCGCGGAGGCGCGCGATCGCCCTCACGCCCTTCGGACGACGCGAGGTTGTAGAAGACGGACTCGGTCATGAGCAGGTACGTGGCTCGTACCCCGTGCTCGGCTTCGAGCTCCGCCATCGTCGATCGCAGCCTCGAGCGAGAGGTCGATGTCGTGGCGGAGGAAGAGGTCACCGGGCTCCGGCCCCTCTCCGAAGAGCGCAAACCGATAGCCGCCGGCCTTCGCCGCTTCGAGGATCTCCCGATAGTGCTCCAGGTCGAACGAGCAGCTCATCGCCGTGCGAGCACCCAGTGGAACGCGACCTCACCCTCGGGCTCGCGCATCGGCACGAGCTCGTCCCGGAGCAGGTCGAAGCCGGCGTCGGACAACAGCCGACGGGTCGTGTCGGGTGGAAAGCTGGAGAAGAACATCGGCGTCCCGAGCCAGTCTCCCGTCCACGACTCGGTGTCGCTGGTGCCGAACGCGGCGAGGAGGAGCCCGCCCGGCACGAGCCACGAGCGGATGTTCTCGAGAAGGCCGGCCAGGAGGTCGCGCGGCACATGGTTGAACGAGTAGAACGCCGTGACCGCGTCGAACTGGGCCGGCTCGAGCTCGAGGGTCGTGAAGTCCGCTCGGATGAAGTCCGCGCCGGGAACGTTCTCTCTCGCGCGCGCGACCTGCTCCTCGGAGATGTCGACACCGGTGACGCGAAAGCGCTCCGCGAGGCGGAGCGCGTCCGGCACTCCTGCGCCGCAGCCGAGGTCGAGAACTCGGGCTCCGTCCGCGAGCTGCGATGTCAGCGAATCACTCCACGCCTGCCGCGGATCGTCGACGATCCGATCTCGCCATTCGAGGAAGCGGTCGGCGATCGCGTCGTATCCGCGCTCGACGACGTGCGTCCTCGGATCGGTCATCTCGCCACCTCGACGGTCAGCAGCGTCGCTGCCCGGTCGGCACGTCGGATTGCCTCCTCCGGAGTCTCGCCGACCGCGATCACGTAGCCGCGCCGGTCGCCGTCCCGCCGCACCGGCCGGATCGTCTCGCCCACCTCGAGATAGGTGTCCGCCTGAACGACTCCTTCGGCTTCGCGGACCGGGTCGAGGCTCCCGATCGAGAGGACTTGTCCGGTACGCAGAGGCCCCGGCTCGGCGGTGAAGAAGCGGATCGCGAGAGGCTGCGAGAACTGCGGGAGCGCCAGCTCGTCTCCGACCTCCTCGCCGAGTGCCTGGCGAAGCGCGATCTCGACGAGATCGACTCCCACCGCATGGCGGACGAGGTCGGCCATCTGGCCGCCGGGAATGCGTGCCGCCACCTCGACGACGACGACCCGGCCGTCAGGCGCGGCGATGAGCTGCGGAAAGGCGATGCCGTCCTGCAGCCCGAGCGCCCGCACCGCATCGACCGCGATCCGCTCGGCTCGCGCGAGCTGGTCGGCGGGAATCGACGGGGGGTACACGTGCATCCAGCCGACTCCGAAGCCGATTCCCGGCGGGCGAAGGCGGTCGGAGAGCGTCAGCAGCGTCGCCTCGCCTCCGCGCGCGATGACGATCCCGTTCATCTCGATGCCGTCCACGAACGCCTCGACCAGGGCTTCGTGCGTCGGCGACTCGAGCAACGCTTCAGCGAGATCTCGCTCGAGATCTTCCGGGCTGTCGACCCGAAAGACCGCGCGCTGCCCACCGGAGTCGACGGGCTTGAGAACGGCCGGGAGGCCGGACATCTCGAGTGCCCGTGCGGCGTCCCCGGACGAACGGAGCGCTGCGTACGAAGGCTGCGGGACCCCCGCCTCGGCGAGCACGCGGCGCATCTCGAGCTTGTGGGTCATCCGGTGCGCGGTGTCGACTCCGATTCCCGGGAGCCCCAGCTCGTCCGCCACCGCGGCAACGACGGGCACGGCGCGGTCGGCCGAGACCGTGAGCACGCCGTCGACCCGATGCCGCCGTCCGACCTCCGTAACAGCGGCGACGTCGGTGAAGTCGACGACCTCGGCGACCTGCGCCGAGGCAAGCCCGGGTGCTGCGGCGTTGCGGTCGACCGCGACGACGCGAAGGTCGCGTCCGCGCGCATGCTCGATGGCTCGGCGCTGGTGGCGCCCTGCGCCGACGAAGAGGACGGACTTCACGGCGGACGATGCTAGACGCCGAGAGCAGTGTGACTGTCACCTCTGGTGACAGTCACCAGCGGTGCGCGTCGCTACCCGTGAGTGCGAACCGCCGGGAGAAGCCAGGGTGAAAGTCGATCCCAGCGGCTGATCTGGCATCCGTTCGCTCGGCTGAACTTCGCCCACACACGCTCTCCGTCCACCATTCCGATGACATGCGCTACCTGCCGGCCGCCGTAGATCTCGGTGCAGACCGCGTCTCTCGGCACAGGCGCGAAGAGCTTCGCCCCGATCGCTCCGAGACGGCGACACGCCACCGCGGGCCGCGGCAGCGTTCCGCCGGCCGGGGCGCAGCGGAGCGTCCATACGTCGCGGGTGGACGATCTGGCCGGGTTTTCCCAGTACGTCACCTTGAGCGTCGTCTCCGCGGCGGTGCCGGCGGAGCCGGATGCCGAGACGCCGAGCGCAGCACCCACCAGACACAAGATGGCAACGATGCGCACGAATCGAGGGTACCCGCCGTCGTAGTCCGGAAATCCCTCCCTAACGGGATGCATACACCCGCCACTAGACTCGCCGCGTGTCCCTGACCGGCAAACGGATCGTCATCACCGGCGGGGCAGGCTTCATCGGCACCACGCTCGCGCGCCGCCTGGTGGACGAGAACGAGATCGTCGCCGTCGACAACCTCCACCGCGACTCGCTCGGCGGGACGAGCCTCGCCGATCACCCGAACTTCCACTTCGCGCAGGGGGACGTCCTCGACGCCGAGCGTCTTCGAGAGCTCTTCACCGACGCCACGCACATCGTCCACTGTGCGGGGATCGCCGGGGTCGACACCGTTCTCGAGAGCCCGGTGCGGACGATGCGCGTCAACGTCATCGGCACCTACAACGTGCTCGAAGCAGCGCTCGCAGTCGGAGACACGGTGGAGCGTCTGGTCGACTTCTCGACGAGCGAGGTCTTCGGCCAGCACGCGTTCAACGTCCAGGAGGCGCACGTGACGACGATCGGCTCCGTGGGCGAGGCGCGCTGGACGTACGCGGTCTCGAAGCTCGCCGGCGAGCACATGGCGCACGCCTACCACGCCGAGTTCGGGCTTCCCACGACCTCGGTGCGCCCCTTCAACGTGTTCGGGCCGGGGCAGATCGGCGGCGGCGCGATCCGCGCGTTCATCGAGGCGGCGCTCGCCGGGCGCGACCTCACGATTCACGGGGACGGGTCGCAGATTCGAGCCTGGTGCTACGTGGACGACATGGTCGACGGCGCGCTGCTCGCGCTCGAGCATCCGAGCGCGGTGGGCGAGAGCTTCAACATCGGCAACGCGCGCTCCGCGGTCACGATCCACGATCTCGCGCAGCGCATCAAACGCCTGACGGAGAGCCCCGGAGAGATCACGTTCCAGCCCCTCCACTACATGGACGTCGAGCTTCGGATCCCCAACATCGACAAGGCCCGGACGTTGCTCGGGTTCGAGGCCAAGGTCGACCTCGACGAGGGGCTCGAGCGGACGATCGCGTGGTATCGGGAGAAGCTCGGAGCTCCGACCGCGTGACGGATCCGATCAGGCTCGCGCGGCCCGACGTCGGGCCTGCAGAGCTGGCTGCGGTGGCGGAAGTGATCGAGAGCGGTCAGCTGACGATGGGCGCGAAGGTGGCCGAGTTCGAGAGCGCGCTCGCGGAGGCCGTGGGGACTGCGCACGCCGCAGTCGTGTCGTCGGGCACCGCCGCGCTCCACCTTGCCCTGCTGGCGCTGGAGATCGGCCCCGGCGACGAGGTCATCGTCCCCGCGTACACGTTTCCCGCAACCGCGAACGTCGTCGAGCTCTGCGGCGCGCGGGCGGTGCTCGTGGACGTCGATCCGGATACGTTCCTCGTCGATCCGGCCGCCGTCGCCGCAGCCGTCACACCGCGCACGCGGGCGGTCATGGCCGTTCACCTCTTCGGTCGCCCGGTCGAGTGGGAGGCGCTGCAGACCTCGGTGCCCCAGGAGGTCGTGCTCCTCGAGGACGCGGCCGGCGCGTTGGGAGCCCGCTATCGCGGGACTCCGTGCGGCGCGCTCGGCGTCGCCGCCTGCCTTTCGTTCCACCCGCGGAAGATCGTGACGACCGGCGAGGGTGGGGCCGTAACGACCGACGAGGCAGGACTGGACGACGCAGTCCGGCGGTTTCGCCATCACGGGTGGGCGACGCTCGGCGACATGCCGTCCCCTGGCTTCAACTACCGGATCCCGGACCTGCTCTGCGCAATCGGGATCCCGCAGCTCGCGCGACTCGAAGAGCTGCTCGCGGCGAGGGAGCGCGTCGCCGGCTGGTACACGGAACGGCTCGAGTCTCTCCTTCTCACTCCGGGCGCGGCCGAAGGGGATCGGCACGGCTGGCAGGCCTACGTCGTCCAGCTCGACCGGCGCGACGAGGCGCTGGCGGGGCTGCGCGAGGAGGGGATCGAGGCGCAGATCGGGACCTGGGCGCTCCACCGGCTCGACCCGTACGCCGTGCAAGGGCCGTTCCCGGGAGCCGACCGCGCGTTCGAGCGCGCGCTCGCGCTGCCCTTCGCGACGACGACGACCGAGGACGAGGTCGATCACGTCGTGTCGGCTATTGCAAAGTTCGCGTAGCCCGATTAAGTTCACTCGTGCGGGTCGCAACGAACGATCCGCGGACGTCGGCGGGGGTGGGCTGGCCCCGCGTCCCCCCTCAGCCACTGGGCGGAACGGCTTCCGTTTGACGTAGGTCCCGTTCGGCAGGCACGAATCGAGGGAGGACAGGCGAAAATGCGGATGCGGCTTTGGCTCGGTCTGGGCATGGCGGCGGTTGCGGCGACGGGCCCGTTCGGTACCTCGAGTGGAGGGACGATCACGACCATCGCGGGCACGGGAAAACCGAGCTCGCCCGGTAAGGGCTTCCTCATCAGTCGAGACGGCATCAAGCGAGTCGGATCATGAGCTTCGGACGGCTGCGCCTGATCGCCTCTCTCGGGGTCGCGCTCGTCGCGTTCTCGGTCACTCTGGTTGCGAGCGGGGCACCCACCGCTCCGTCGGTCGTTCAGATCTCAGCAAGCGGCGATCACACGTGCGCCGTCATGAGCGGGGGCGGTGTCAAGTGCTGGGGCTCGAACTGGTACGGGCAGCTCGGGGACGGCGTTAGGACGAATTGCGACAGCCGCCGCCCATGTGTGCGGCGGGCCAGCGGCATTCCTGTCGACGTCATTGGCCTCGGCAGCGGTGTCGCGGCGGTCGCCGCCGGTGGCTACCACACCTGCGCGCTCACGGCGCGAGGCGGCGTCAAGTGCTGGGGCTACAACGCGAGCGGCCAACTCGGCAACGGCGCGCGCACGTGCCCGACGCAAGCCTCTGGTTGCGTGATAACGAGGAGCAGCAGACCGGTCGACGTCATCGGTCTCGCTCGGGGCGTCCGTGCCATTGCCGCCGGCGGCTTCTACACCTGCGCACTCATGACCACGGGCGGGGTCAAGTGCTGGGGCGCGAATGACGGCGGTCAGCTCGGACGCTCGGGCGACGAGAGCAGTAGACCGGTCGATGTCGCTGGCGTAAGCGGCGTGAGCGCGATCGCCGCAGGCGGGCGGTACTCGTGCGCAGTGACGACCGGGGGCGGGGCTACGTGCTGGGGATACCGTCCTGCCGTTATCTCGGGGCTCGGAAGCGGCGTTACCTCCGTCTCAGTTGGTGGCTCCGCGACCGTAGGCACCGACAACCACTCGTGTGCGCTGACGAGCCAAGGCGGGGTCAAGTGCTGGGGCTCGAACAGCTACGGCCAGCTGGGCAACGGATCGCAGACCGACAGCCTCACGCCCGTCGATGTCCGAGACCTGACGAGCGGAGTCAAGACGGTCGCCGCGGGCGGGAGGTTCACATGCGCGCTGACGAATGGCGGCGGTGTCAAGTGCTGGGGCACGAACTCCAGCGGGGAGCTCGGAAACGGTTCGCGGACAGACAGCCGTACTCCGGTCGACGTCGTCGGGCTGCGAAGAGGCGTCTCAGCGATCACCGCGGGCACTCTCTCCGTCTGCGCGCGGAAGACACAGGGAAAGGCGGTGTGCTGGGGCTCCAATTACCGAGGCACGCTTGGAACCGGCACGGCGATCAAGTTGAGCAGTAAGCCGGTCGACGTGGTGTTCACCCGAGTCGACCGCGAAGCCACCGGGCTGACACTCGCCGGCGGCGCCGACGGCGGCGGCTTAAGACGCCGTATCGGCATTCGCTGCCGCGCGCCGGCCCGGCCGCCAGCGCGACAGGTGCAGCGCGCACGTTCGATCGGACTGCGGGTCTATCAAGAGCGGCGCTCAAGACCGGCGCCGCCGACGGACGTCGCGTGTCAGCACGGCGGCTACGCAGTCCGTCGATCGGGATGGACACAGAACGGCGACCGGCATCGTGCTGACGTGACCGCCGTGCAGGCGACCCCGGCGCGTTGGTCGGAGAGAGCCGGGCGCGGGTGCTCGCCTACGGCAAGACGTGGAGCGGCGGCGGCATCCGCTGTTCGTCGGCGATCACCGGTCTGACCTGTCGGAACAAGAGCGGCCACGGCTTCTTCCTGAGCCGCGAACGCTGGCGGAGGTTCTGAGCGATGAGGAGGTGGATCGTGCAGGGGATCCTGGGGGCGAGTCTCTTGCTCGCGGCAGTCGTCGCAGTTGGGTCGTTTTCGGCGGGTGGCGCGTCCGGCGCCTCGAGCGGCGGGACGATCACGACGATCGCCGGCTCGGGCGTACGGGGCTTTTCCGGCGACGGCGGCCCGGCGACCTCGGCGCGGATGAACTACCCGAGAGGGGTGGCGGTGGACGGGAAGGGAAACGTCTACATCGCCGACCTTTCTAACTTGCGTATTCGCAAGGTGAGCCCCGGCGGGACGATCACGACGTTCGCCGGCAACGGCAGATACGGCTCGTCCGGGGACGGCGGCCCGGCCACCTCTGCGCGGCTGTACTACACGTATGCGGTGGCTGCGGACCGGCAGGGGAACGTCTACATCATCGACGGCGGCGAGGATGATGAGGTTCACCCCGTCGTGCGCAAGGTCAGCCCCCGCGGGACGATCACGACGTTTGCTGGCGCGGGCGTAGTGGGCTTTTCCGGCGACGGCGGCCCGGCGACCGCAGCACAGCTGTCGAGTCCGAGGGGGGTGGCGGTGGACAGGAAGGGCAACGTCTACATCTCGGACGGGTCCCGTGTGCGCAAGGTGAACCCCGGCGGGACGATCACGACGATCGCCGGTACAGGTACAGCGGGCTACTCCGGGGACGGCGGCCCGGCCACCTTGGCGCAGATTCGTCCTCTTGGAATCGCGGTGGACGGGAAGGGAAGCGTCTACATCACCGACGACTCGCGAATTCGCAAGGTGAGCCCCGGCGGCACGATCACGACGATCGCCGGTACAGGTAGAGCGGGCTCCTCCGGGGACGGCGGCCCTGCGACCTCGGCACGGCTGTCCGACCCGGCATGGGTGGCGGTGGACGGGCAGGGGAACGTCTACATCACCGACGAGCGGCACAACCGCGTGCGCAGGGTGAGCCCCGGCGGGACGATCACGACGATCGCCGGTACGGGCGTACGGGGCTTTTCCGGGGACGGCGGCCCTGGGACCTCGGCGCGGCTGTATTACCCGGCAGGGGTGGCGGTGGACGGGCAAGGGAACCTCTACATCATCGACAAATACAACCAACGCGTGCGCAAGGTCTGGAAAGGGCCCGCTTCCCCGGTGGCGGTCTCCGCTCGCTGCACCAAGACGACCGCACGTCTTCTCGTTGAACGGCAGGGCATGGGCGACCCCTCCGGCCAGATGAGCTACAAGGCATTTTGCGGTGCCTTCACCGGCCCAGACAGCCGGACGATGGTCGTCACGTTCCTCGGGCCCACGGGGCCGCTCGACTGGGCGGTCTTCCGCTGGACCGGACGCACGTGGCAGTTCCTCATGAGGCGGTCCGCAGGTGGATCGATCACGCCGGCCGGGCCCGACCTCCGGCAGACGGTGTCGATCCTTCTTCCGGGCGACTCGCGCTGCTGCCCGAGCGGTGGGACGAAGTCGCGCATCTGGCACTGGAACGGCTCGCGCTTCGTCGCCGGTCCCTGGAGCGAGGGCAAGCCCGCAAGCCCGCCGCGGGCCGAGAAGAGCGGGTTCTTCAAGACGCCGTCCGGCAACATCGTCTGTCAGTACCTCGTCGGTCCGAGCGTTGCGTTCGGAGCGGTGGTCGCCTGTGCGATCAAGAGCGGCCTCAAGCCTGCACTTCCCCGACGGGCGTGCGATATCGGAAGCTACGCGAGCGACCGGCTCATCCTCGACGCGAGGGGCCCTGTGGGCGCGCCGCCATGCGCGAGCGACCCGAGCGCGCTGGTCGGGGAGAGCCGGGCAAGCGTGCTCGGCTACGGCGAAACGTGGAGCGGTGGGGGCATCCGCTGCGCGTCAGCGCTCACCGGGCTGACGTGCCGCAACAAGAGCGGCCGAGGCTTCTTCCTGAGCCGCGAACACTGGCGGAGGTTCTAGCGTGCGGAGCGGACTCTGGCTGGGTGTGACCGTCGCGGCGGGGAGGGGGATCGCGCGAGCGAACACGAGAAGATTCCAACGATTGGGAAAGGAGATCGATGCGTGACTTCTTTGCATTCCGGACGATGATCACCGGGTCCGTCATCCAGGTCGTGTTCGTGCTCGGCCTGATCGGCATCGTTATCGCTGGCATTGGTGCAATCGCCAACGACCAGGCGCCTGCGGGTCTCCTCATACTCGTCTTCGGGCTGCTCTACTGGCGCATCCTCTGCGAGCTGTTGATCGTCGTCTTCCGGATGAACAGCTCGCTGACCGCGATCCGGGCGAACACTGCGGGACTCGCGCCCGCGCTTCCGGGCGGAGGAACGACGGATCCAGGAAGCGCGCAGGTGGAGGAGCTCGCGGCAGCGGAGGCTACCGCTATTGCCGTACCTGCCGCGTCGACCGCGGCGCTGCCGCCGGAGGGTTGGTACGACGACTCCGAGCGTCCCGGTCACAAGCGCTGGTGGGGCGGGACGGCATGGGGAATGCGAGACGACGAGCATCCTGCCACGGCGAGCGACGAGAACGTTGCCCCGTTCACCACGTCGCAGCCGGAGATCGGACCGGAACCGGCCAACCCGGCGACCGTAGTCGGCCCCGTCACGGAAACGACCCCTGCCGCTGAGAGCTCACCCACATCCGAGCCGGCGTCTCCTGTAGCGCCCGCGCGCTTCTGCGAGAACTGCGGGGCGGAACGCACCGGTGGCGGGAGCTTCTGCACGAATTGCGGTCACGCTGACTGACGCAAGACTTCACTGCGATGTTGGTATCCGGGCGGTACCGAGCGGATGCTGACGTGCGCGGCCTGCGGCAACGACGAGCCGGCGGGCTCACAGTTCTGCGGCAACTGCGGCGCGCCGTTCGTCGCAGCGGATCCGTACCGCGTCGACGCAGCCGCGAGTCGCGGAGCGATGCTGACCTGCGCCACGTGCGGCAGCGAGGAACCCGAGGGCGCGCGGTTCTGTGGTACGTGCGGCTCGGCGTTTGCGCCGACTCTCGGGGCCGCGCTCGCACCCGAGACACCTTCGCCGACGACGGCCGCGGACGAGCCCATGACTGCTGCGCCGCCTCCAACTCCTCAGCCGAGGAGAAAGCGTCGCTTAGGCTGGGTAGCTGCTGGGGTGGCAGCCGGGTTGCTCGTCGCAGGCGGCGCGGTCGCTGGCGTGCTCACGCTCACGGGTGGTGACGACACCGCGCAGGCAACACCCACCGAGGAGCAACCGCTGCCTACGACTTCCGTTGAATCCCCGCCCGCGGCGTCGAGCCCGACGCTGCTGGACACCATGCACCCACGCTTCGTGGCGCTCGTCGGCTATCAGGGCGCGCTGAGTGCTCGGGTTCGTCGGCTCGATGCCCGCGTGGAGTCGTTCGCCGCGCTGCGGCAGGCTGCCGCCGCGCTCGGAGCCAGCGTGGAGGGAACACAAGTCTTCCTGGACGGCTACGCCCCTGCGGGCAGCAAAGAGGCCGAAACGCTCTCTCTGTTGCGCAGCGCCCTTGCTGCCCACCTCGCCTACACCGACGCGATTTCCCGCTTCCCTCGTCGGCCGCGGACCTTCACCAGCGCCGAGGCGCGGGAAGCGATCGCACGAGCCGGGCAGGCGCACATCGCCTACGCGGGCCTCGCCACCGCCGAGCCGGCCATGTCGGGGATCTCGCTCGACAGCTCCGACCACGTCCGCCTCCTGAGGCTGGTGCCGGCGGCGAAGCCGCCGAGCTCGACGGTGACGCGCCGCGTGCTCGACCTCGTGCCGTTGCTCGTAGGCATCAGGCCGAATGATCCTCTGGGCGAGGGGCGGTGCTTCGGGCCGTACGCGGGTGCGTCACTGCGCGTGTCGGGTGTCGTGTACCGGAGCGGCTTCATCCAGTGCGGCGACGACGCGGACGGAGATCCCAGCCGTGCGAGCGGCGAGTACCGCTTCTCCGGACCGTCGTTCCCGGCCGGCTCGAGGCTCGTTCGGTTCTCCGCGCAGGCGGTCATCGACGAGTTCTCATCGCCGTCGCAGCGCGGATCGAGCGTGACCTGGGCGGCGTTCTACGACGATGCGCCGATCTGCTCAGGAGCCATGAGCTGGAGCGGGCCACGCCCTGCGCCGAGGAAGCTCGACTGCAGGCTCCCGTCAGCCGTCGCCTCGCGGGGATTCGACGCACGACGGCTTCGAGTTCGGCAGGACGCCTCTCTAGCTTCGTCGGGGACGTTCTGGGCCGGACTGTTCCACCCGACGATCGTGGTGGAGGTGCCCCGCTAGCGCAATGAGGGAGACGGATCGTGTCATCCCGTCGTGCAATGAACTTCAAAGGGAGGCGGTTCTAGGATGAGACTTCGGCTGGGTATAGGTGTGGCGAGCGTCGCGGCCGTGGTTGCTGCGACGGGCGCGTTCGGAGGCTCGGGAGGCGGAACGATCGCGACAAGCGCAGCTGCGACCAAGCCGACGTTGGCTGTCGCCATCGTGGGCCCCGGCCGCGTTACGAGCAAGCCCGCGGGCATCTCCTGTCCTGGGAAGTGCTCAGCGACGTTCGCTGCGGGCCGCGCGTACTTCTCACCCAGAAGGCGAAGGCAGGGTCTCGGTTTCTTCGCTGGGGCGGCGATTGCACCGGTACTGGTGCATGCAGGGTGAAGGCGTCGGCGTTGGCCGCAGTCGCGGCACAGTTCGTCGGGCCGAAGACACAACCGCCTTCCAAGAGTTCCATCGAGCCCGGCACCTACACCGGCATCGGCGTCACGTTCGTTGTGCCGGCTGGCGCCGGGAGCGTGTTGAACTTCACGTCGAAGACCTACGTTGCCTGTGCGGGCGGCGGCGGCGCTATCAGTACTGGTTCACTTCAAGATCCTGAAGGCGACGATCAAGCGGGACGGCACGTTCACCGTCGACGACCTCTCAGAGCGCCGTGCTCGGCGGAGCGAATGCGAAGGTCACGTACTTCGTCACCGGGCGCTTCCAGGGGAGGTCTGCGACTGGGGCGGCGACTGCGGCCGGCGTGTACCGCGTAGGACATCGTGTTCGCCGACACGCCCAACCGCAAGTGCACGTCGAACGAACCAACCCTGGACGGCGGCTCGATCTCAACCGCCTCGACGAAGTCCATAGAGCCCGGCACCTACCGGGCCGGCTACGGCGTCTACGTTCCTTGTCCCGGCTGGCGCTGGGAGCGTGTTGAACTTCGGTCGTCAGGAGACCTCACAGTCAACTGTGCAGGGCGGCGGCGGCGCTATCAATACTGGTCCCTTCAAGATCCTGAAGGCGACGATCAAGCGGGACCGCTCGTTCACCGCAACGACCTCTCAGAGCGCCGTGCTCGGCGGGGCTAATGCGAAGCCACCTACTCCGTCACCGGGTCACTTCCAGGGAACCAACGCCGCCGGGGCGGCGACTGCGGCCGGGGTATACCGCCAGGACATCGTGTTCACCGACACGCCCAGCCGCCGTGCACGTCGAACGACCAACCCTGGACGGCGACTCGGACCGGCTAGGCGTCGGGCCGGACGAGCTGTCGAAATCTGGCAAATGAAGGGACTCCGTCATGAGTAGCGGGAACATGCAGACCTGCGCGAATTGCGGCAACGAGGTGCGGGAGGGTGCGCGGTTCTGTGCGAGCTGCGGCGCTCCGCTGGTCCCGCCGGATCAGCAGCCGCACCCGTCGAGCCTCCGCCCCGTCACCTCGTCAACGAGCAAGCGGCGCCTGCGCTGGGTCGCTGTGGGAGCGGTAGCTGCGTTGCTCGTCGCGGGAGGCGCGGTTGCCGCGCCCTCTCGCTCACCGGCGACGACGACCCGAGTCAGGCCGAGATCACGGAGAGCTTGTCGATGACGTCTTTGCCTGGACACCACGACCGAGACGGACCTGTTCGGCGACACCACCGACACGACCGACATCTTCGGCGATACCACCGAAACCGACGCGACCGGGGAGTCGGCCAGGGTGTCGATCGAGACGTGCGAGGACCTGGTCGACTTCTTCACGCTCGCCAGGGACGCCGACATCGCGAATGGCGGGGACTCCGTCGACGATCTCGAAGAGCTCGCCGCTGCGGCCTCGGCGCTCGCGAGCAAGGCGCCGGCGGAGCCGGGCGACTCCTTCGCTGCTGATGGCGAGCCTCGGGACAGTCTCGAGGGAATCGCCGAGGGGTTCGAGACGTACGTCTCGTTGCTGTCCGAGCTCGGCCTCGAGCCGGGGCTGGAGGCCTTGCAGGAGCCGAGCATTGCGGACGCCATCTCGGACGTGAACATCGAGATCACGTTGGGCCTCGTCCCGTGGATAGACCTGCGTTGCAGCGAGGAGGTCAAGGCTGAGATTGCCGAGTCGGCAACCGGCTGAGTAGGCCAGTCACGGCCGCTGGACGCTCGCGCTCTCAGGATTCGAGCGCGAGCGCCACAGCCTGGCCGAGCGTCAGCGCCCGGCCTTCCTCCCAAGCCTCGGCAAAGGCTGCGTCGTCGAGCTGAGAGCGGACGGTGCTGATCGTCTCTTCGTTTCTCTTCGCGGTCCACGACGCCACACTCCGGCCGGTTTCCTCGTACAGCGCCTCCGAGCAGGGGACGAGCCGGATAGCCGTCTCCACTTTTCCTGCGAAGGCGAGGGTCCGCGCGAGGCGGGCGAAGTCGTCCGCGATCCCGAGGCGATCACCGAGGTCGTGGAGGATGTCGAGGGACTCTTTCAGCATCGCGATGGCCTCCTCGAAGCGACCCTCGTCATGGGCATACGCGGCAAGCTGGCCGAGCGACCGCGCCACAACGCGGCGATTTGACTGCGAACGCGCCGAACGAAGGTTGTCCTCGTGCAGCAGTCGGGCGTGCTCGACGTCGCCTAGGTCTTCGTAGACGCCCGCAAGCCCATCGGTCGCGAGGAAGGTGTGGTGCTCGTCGCCCAGCTCGCTGAATCGCGTTCGACTCTCGCTGAAGAGCTCCTGGGCTCGTGCGAGATCGCCTTCCTCGCCGAGGATCTCTGCGAGGACAGACCCGGAATATGCAATCCCCCACTCATCCCCGAGCCTGCGATGGATCGTGAGCGCCTCCTCCGCGTGCACCCTCGCGGTGGGAACATCGTCACCGAGCGCAATCACGGCTGCACCGCCGAGAGCTCTCGCACGGGCGGCCGTTGGACGCTCGTCCATCGCGAGCGCGCTCTCGAGACGGCGCCCGCCTTCTGCAAGGTGGCTTCTCATGACCCAGAACCGCGACAGCGCGCCCGCCAGCTGCAAGTGGAGCTGGCTCTCGCCTGCTGCGCCGAGCCGGTCGAGGGCGGCCCGCAGGTTGTCGCGCTCCTCGTCCAAGCGGTCGAGCCACTCACCGGGTCTCCCGCTCCAGCGCAGGTTCGGCTCAGCCTCCTCGGCGAGTGCGAGGAAGTGTTCCGCGTGGCGCCGTTCGAGCTCGTCGAGATCGCCCGACTCGTCGAGGCGCTCCAACGCATAGTCGCGGGTGGTCTCCAACATCCAGAACCGCTCGCCCGTGTGGCGGACGAGGCTCTTGTCGACGAGGGACTGAATGGTGTCGAGCTCGGCGTCCGCAACGTCTTCGGCGGCCCCGAGCGTGCAGCCGCCGCGGAAGACGGCAAGGCGAGCGAACAGTCGCTGCTCCCGAGGCGTCAGCAGCTCGTAGCTCCATTCGATCGTTGCGCGGAGGGTGCGCTGGCGCTCGGGCAGGTCTCTGGCGCCACCCGTCAGGAGCGGCAGGCGCTGGTCGAGCCGTTCGAGGATCTGCGCCGAGGACAGTGCTTTCACGCGCGCGGCGGCCAGCTCCAGCGCGAGAGGAAGGTCGTCCAGGCGGCGACAGATTTCAGGGACGGCATCGTCGACCTGGAAGGTCGGCTCGACGGCGCGTGCCCTCGAGAGAAAGAAGCCGACGCCCTCTTCGTGCACGAAGGGCGGCACCGGGTACTCCTGCTCGGCCGTGACGTGCAGCGGCTCGCGACTCGTGGCGAGCACGCGCACGTTGGGGCACGCGCCAAGGAGCGACGAAAGCTCGGGAGCCGCCCTCAGCACGTGCTCGAAGTTGTCGAAGAGGAGCAGCAGCCGCTTGTCTCCGATGTGCTCGGCGAGGCCGTTCTTGGAGCCGAGGGCATGCCCGGCCGTCGCGAGCACGAGCTCCGGGTCGCGTAGCGGGGCGAGCGGAATCCACCAGACTCCGTGCGGATAGTGGGCCGAAGAGCTCCCGGCCGCCTGTGCGGCGAGCCGCGTCTTCCCGGTGCCGCCTGGTCCGGTGAGGGTGAGCAGGCGAACGTCATCGCGTGACAGGAGCTCGAGCACCTGGCGCAGCTCTTGCTCGCGGCCGAGGAACGGCGTGGACGGAATCGGCAGGTTGGTCTGATGCAGGCTCTCGAGTGGCGGGAAGTCCTGGTCTCCCAGCTGGTAGATGCGCTCGGGCGCAGACAGGTCCTTCAGCCGGTGCTCGCCGAGGTCGCGTAATCCGTCGAGGCCCAAGAGGACGGCAGTGGAAGCCGAGACCAGCACCTGTCCACCGTGGCCGCATGCGGCGATGCGCGCCGCCCGGTGAACGTCCACCCCCACGTAGCCTTCCTCTGCCACGACCGGCGTGCCGGTGTGGACTCCCATGCGGACGCGAAGTGGGCCCGAGGCGAGCCCTCGCAGCGCGTCTGTCGCTGCCGCAAGCGCACCCGCTGCTGTCGGGAATGCCACGAAGAACGCGTCCCCCTGCGTATCCACCTCGACGCCGCCGTTCGCGTGGAAGGCGTCGCGTAGGACCCGTCGATGCGCAGCGAGCGCTCCTGCGTACTCGTCCGCTCCCAGCTCGTGCAGGAGCTTGGTCGAGCCCTCGACGTCGGTGAAGAGGAAGGTGACGGTTCCGGAAGGAAGAGCGCGCGGCACACGGTCATCATCTGCTCGGGAGCGGGGTAACGCAACGAGAGAGCCCACGTCACGGTTCAGACTTGACAAGCGTGTGTTTGTGAGTGAATAATCACTTCCTCGCATGGTGAAGACGCTGAGACAGACGGCGGAGCAACGACGCGTCGCCGTGCTCGAGGCCGCGCGCGGCGAGTTCGCGCGCCACGGCTTGCACGGGGCCTCGACGGACACGATCGCGCGGCTGGCCGGAATCTCGCAGCCGTACCTCTTCAGGCTCTTCGGCTCGAAGAAGGAGCTCTTCCTCGCGGTCAACGACGCCTGCTTCGCGGAGACGCTCGACGTCTTCCGTGAGGCGGCTTCCGGAAAGTTCCGGGGAGGAGGCGCTCCGGGCGATAGGTGATGCCTACAGGGGTCTGATCGAGAGCGACCGCAGCATGTTGCAAGGGCAGCTGCAGTCGTACGCCGCCTCCGTGGAGGAGGACGACGTCCGTGAGAGCACCGCTCGCGGCTTCGGCCGGCTCGTCGACTACGTGGAGACCGTCTCGGGCGCCGATCGCCAGACCATCGCGATGTTCTTCGCCACGGGGATGCTCATGAACGTGCTCGCGGCGATGCAGTACTCGATCGGCGACGACCCGCGCCACTCGTGGGTCGCGCGCCTCGCGGAGGGCTGCGAGGACGCGAAGTAGGTCTCATTTTTTTCGCATATCCATGAGTAAGCACTCACTACACCGTCGCCAGAAGCTCACCGCAGGGAGGACACGATGAAACCCGGCACGCGCACGATCCGGACGGGGCTCGTCGCACAGGCGGAAGCGGCATGAAGATGTCCACTCAGACGCTGGCCACCGCGAGCGCCCGCCACCCGTGGCGGACGATCCTCGCCTGGATTGCGGTGTTCGCTGCCGCGATCGTCGCCATCGTCGCGCTCCTCGGCGACAGCTTGACCACCGACGACGCGCCGACGAACAATCCGGAGTCGGAGCGAGCGATCGCCGCGCAGGTCGAGTCGTTCCCGCCCGATCCCGAGCGGATGCCGTCGAGCGACATCGTGGTCATCCGCTCGGAGCAGCACACGGTCGACGCGCCGGAGTTCGAGTCGTTCGTGCGGTCGCTCGTGGACGAGAACGACGTGCCGGGGCTCGCCCGCCCACGTACGTACCTGGACGGCGACCCCTCGCTCGTCTCCGACGACCGCCACGCGACCATCGTTCCGCTCGCGATCCCGGACGAGGACGTGGCAGAGACGGTGATCGAGATCGTCGAGCGTGCCGACGAGGACGCCGCCTTTGCGGTCTCCGTGACGGGAGACCAGACGCTCGACTACGACTTCAACCTGCTCTCGCAGGAGGATCTCGAGAAGGGCGAGCTCCAGTTCGGCCTGCCGGCGGCGCTGATCATCCTCCTGCTCGTGTTCGGGGCGGTCGTGGCCGGGCTCATTCCCTTGCTGATGGCGATCGTCTCGATCGTGATCGCGTTGGGGCTGACCGCGCTCCTGGCGCAGCCGTTCGACCTTTCGATCTTCATCGTGAACATGCTCACCGGCATGGGCCTGGCGCTCGGGATCGACTACTCGCTCTTCGTCGTCTCCCGGTATCGCGAGGAACGTGCGCGCGACCTCGAGAAGCTGGATGCGATCGCGGCGTCGGGCGCGACGGCGAGCCGGGCGGTGGTCTTCAGCGGGACAGCGTTCGTGGTCGCGATGTTCGGGATGCTCCTGGTGCCGAGCTCGATCATGAGGAGCCTCGCCGCGGGGGCGATCCTCGTCGGCATCGTGTCGGTGGTCGCCGCGACCACTCTCTTGCCGGCGCTCCTCGGGTTGCTCGGCGATCGTGTGAACGCGCTGCGGATTCCGATCATCGGACGGCGCACGCTCGAGTCGGCGGGCACCGAAGGGCGCTTCTGGGGTGCGATCGTGCGGGGCGTTCTGCGACGCCCCGTCCTGAGCCTCGTGCTCTCGACCGGGCTGCTCGTCGCTCTCGCGTTGCCGATCCTCGCCATCAACATCGGGACGAGCGGCGTCTCCGCGCTGCCGGATCGCTTCGTCTCGAAGCAGGGCTTTCTCGCGCTCGAGAGCGACTTCGCCGAGGCGACGACCGACCCGGTCGAGATCGTGGTCTCGGGCGGTGCCTCGCGGGCCGAGGTCTCGCAGGCGCTCGCCGGGCTGCGCTCGACGCTCGCCGCCGACGCTCGGTTCGGCAGCGGTGACATTCGCCTCTCCGAGGACGGCGAGGTCGCGGTCCTTTCGGTTCCGGTCGCGGGCGACCCGTCGAGCTCGGAGGCGGTCGCAGCCGTTCGCGAGCTCCGCTCCGAGCTCGTGCCGAAGACGTTCGACGGAACGGACGCGGAGGTGCTCGTCGGCGGGACGACCTCCGAGAACATCGACTACTTCGCCTCGGTGATCGATCCCGCGCCGCTCGTGATCGGGCTCGTGCTGGTGCTGACGTTCCTGCTCCTCACCGTCGTCTTCCGCTCGGTCGTGGTCGCCGGGACGGCGGTGGCGCTGAATCTTCTGTCCGTGGCGGCCGCGTACGGGCTGCTCGTCCTCGTCTTCCAGTACGGCGTGGGGGCCGAGCTCCTCGGATTCCAGGAGGTCGACACGATCGAGGCCTGGGTCCCGCTCTTCCTCTTCTCCGTCCTCTTCGGGCTCTCGATGGACTACCAGGTGTTCCTGCTCTCCCGGATCCAGGAGCGCTTCCGCGAGCGCGGGGACACGACCGACGCGATCATCTTCGGGGTCGGCTCCACCGCGCGGATCATCACCGGGGCGGCGCTGATCATCGTCGCGGTCTTCTCCGGGTTCGCGCGCGGCGATCTGGTCATGTTCCAGCAGATGGGCTTCGGGGTGGCGGTCGCGCTCCTGATCGACGCGACCATCATCCGCTCCGTGCTCCTTCCGAGCGTGATGAGCCTGCTCGGGAACTGGAACTGGTACTTCCCGCGCTGGCTCGAGTGGCTGCCGCGACTCGAGGTCGAGGGGCCGTCACAGCCGCCGGCGGCCTCCCGGGCCCCGCTGGAGCCGAGCCCGAACTAGCAACAAGTCAGCGCCAATCCGTCCACAGGACATGTCCCAGGGTCAGACCTTGGTACATGTCCGCCACGGACTGGTCGGGGCGGGGCGTGCTGCGCGGCTGACGCCAGCGCGAAACGGCCGCTGGTACCGTCGCGCGGTGCCGAGAGAGGACGTTCCCCGCTACGGGCCTCCCGACGCGCTTCTGACTCCGCGGTACGCGGGCGTGAAGACCTTCGCGCGCTGCCCGCTCGTCGAGAGCCCCGAGGACGTCGACGTCGCGGTTCTCGGCATCCCGTTCGACACCGCGACGACGAATCGCCCGGGCGCCCGTTTCGGGCCCGAGGCGATCCGCTCCGCCTCGATCGCTCTGCGCCCGTACAACCCTGCGCAGGAAGCGCAGGTCTTCGGTCACCTCTCCGTCGCCGATCTCGGCGACGTGACGGTGACGCCCGGCAACGCCCAGAGAACGGTCTCCCAGATAGCAGAGCATCTCGAGCCGATCGTCCGGTCCGGTGCCAGAACCCTCTGCCTGGGCGGCGACCATCTCGTCGTGCTCGGCGAGCTGCGCGCGCACGCGGCGGTGCACGGGCCGCTCGGCCTCGTTCTCCTCGACGCACATGCGGACGTGTGGGACGTCTACGTCGGCGAGCGCTACTACCACGGCTCGCCCTTCCGCAGGGCGCTGGAGGAGGGCTTGCTCGATCCGGCGCGCTCGCTCCTCGCCGGCATGCGCGGCTCCCTGTACGGACCCGGAGGACGTCGCGATGCCGTCCGACCTCGGCTTCGAGGTCATCCCCTGCGACGAGCTGGCACGCCTCGAGCCCGAGGAGTACGGAGCGCGGGTGCGCGATCGAGTCGGCGGCGGTCCGCTCTTTCTCTCCTTCGACATCGACGTGCTCGACCCGGCGTTTGCACCTGGCACGGGAACGCCGGAGGCGGGCGGTCTGTCGACCCGTGAGGCCCTCGGCTTCGTTCGGGCTCTTCGCGGGCTCCGCTTCTCGGGCTACGACGTCGTCGAGGTGAGCCCGCCCTACGACGGCCCCGGCCAGCCGACCGCCGTCGCGGCCGCGAACATCGCCTTCGAGCTCCTGACCCTGGACGTCCTCGCCCGTGTGGAGGCCGAATGAGTCGCCGCGTACGGATTGCAGGAACGCTCGTGCTCACCGCGCTCGCGGTCGCCTACCTCGTCTGGAAGATCGACCTCGAGGCGACGCTGGACGTGCTCGGCGAGACCGACCTCGCGTGGTTCGCAGTCTCGGCCGCGATCATGGTCCTGACGGTGCCGGTCCTGGCCGCGCGCTGGGGGTGGCTCCTGCGGGCGCAGGGGATCGACGAGGGCCTCCCCTGGCTCACCCGCGCCTACTTCGTCGCCTACACCGCCGGGCAGATCCTGCCGACCTCGCTCGGCGGCGACGCGGTGCGCATCGTCGAGACCGCTCGTCGCCACGCGGGCCAGACAGCCGTCGCCAGCGGAACCGTCGTGCTGGAGCGGGGCCTCGGCGGCGCTGCGACCGTTCTGCTCGGAGCGATTGCCTTCCTCCTCTCGATCGGGCGCTTCGACGTGAGCGCGTACCTCTGGATCGAGGGCATCTTCGTATTCGGGACGATCGTGCTCGCGTTCCTGTTCTTCGCTCGCTCGGCGCGTCCGCTTCTTCGCCTCACCGAGCCCTGGCTCGAGCGGGTCCGCCTCGACCGAATGCTGCGTGCGTTCTACGAGAGCGTCCACCACTACCGCGGCCGGCCGAGGCTGTTGCTCGGGGTGTTCCTCGTCACGTTCGCCGTCCAGACGGTGCGGGTGCTCGCCATCTGGGCCGCCGCCAAGGCCGTCGGCATCGAGCTCGAGGTGCTCGTCTACTACGTCATGGGCCCGCTTCTCTTCCTCGTGTTGCTCGTGCCCTTCACCCTGAACGGCATCGCCGTGCGGGAGGCGTTCTTCGTCAGCTTCCTCGGCAGCCTCGGTGTGGGGGCCGAGCAGGCGTTCGCGGCCGGGTTCCTCTTCTTCCTGGTCACGCTGATCATGGCGCTCCCCGGAGCCCTGATCCTTCTCTGGGAGGGACTCCACGGCGGGACGAACTCCACACCGAGAGTCGAGCATGGCTGAGGTCTCGGTGGTGGTCGTCACGTACGACGCGCTGCCGTGGGTCGAGCAGTGCCTCGAAAGCGTGCGCGACGTCCCGACGATCGTCGTCGACAACGGATCGAGCGACGGCACGGTGGCGTTCGTGCGAGAGCGCTATCCCGAGGTCGAGGTCGTCGAGTCCGAGAACCTCGGCCTCGCCGCGGGGTGGAACACCGGTCTCCGGGGGTCGGACAGCCGCTACGTGCTCTTGCTGAACGCCGATGCCTGGCTCGTCGGTGACGCGCTCCGCACCCTGATCGACAGCGCGGACTCTCGCCCCACCGCTGCGTTCGTCGCGCCGCGCCTCTCGAACCCGGACGGGACCTTGCAACGGTCGGTTCGGGGCTTCCCCACGCTCTGGCGCCTCGCGACCGAGTATCTCGGCCTGCGCAAGCTCGCGCCTCGCTCGCGGCTCCTGAACGCGTTCTACGCCGGGGGCTTCGACCACGACGAGGTGCGGAGCGTCGAATCCGTGATGGGTGCGTGCATGCTCGTCCGACGCGCCGCGCTCGCCGAGTTCGGGTCCGCGGACGAGAGCTTCTTCCTCTTCAGCGAGGAGACCGACTGGCATTTCCGCGCCCGGCGGGCGGGCTGGGACGTCGTCTTCCTGCCCGACGCCGAGTGCGTCCACGTACGCGGCGCCTCGCACGCGGGTCGTCTCTTTCGAGAGAACCTGCGGGGGCATCTGCGTTTCTTTCGGAAGCATCGAGGAGCCCGCCAGGCGGAGTGGGCGAGGCGTCTTCTCGTCGTCGCGCTACGGCTGCGGGCGGTGCTCTTCCGAGGCGAACGAGGCGACGCGTATCGCACTGCCGCGTCGTGGCTCGCCTCAGGAGATGTGCCGGAGCTCCTGGATTGACCAACACCGTTCGCCTTCAGCTCACGGTCACGAGGGAAACCATGTTTCCCCCGTGGGCCCCCTTCTTCCTCGAAAACGTGGGGAACCTCCCGGTTCCCCACACCCTTCCCCACGTTGCTCACGAGCCGGGGGCCGGCTCGTGACCAACATCGAGCTCTATGTCCGGCTGCTCTTCGCGACCGCGCTCGTCCTGGCTCCGGGTTGGGCGCTCGCCCGCGCTCTTGGCGTCCGTAGCGTCTCGGCCACTCTCGCCTGGTCGCTGACGCTCGTCTTCGGCGCGCTCGGAGTCTCCTTTGCGGTCGGATCCTCTCTCACGCTCGCGATCGCACTGCTCGCCGCGGCCGGCCTCACGGCGGGGGTGGTCTGGTACGTCCGGAGGAATGTGACTGCCGAGCGGATTCCCTGGCGCTGGGCGGCGGCCGGCGCAGGTGGCGCCCTCGGGATCGTCCTGTGGTCGGTAGCGGGATCCGTTCAGGGTGACGGCCTCTTCCATCTCGCGCGAGCACGGAAGATCCTCGAGCTCGACGAGCTTTCGCTGAATGCGGTCGGCGAGTTCGCGGACGCCAGCCTGCACCCCGGCTACGCCTTCCCGCTCTGGCACGGGTTCCTCGCACTCGTCTCCCGTCTTTCGGGGGCGGAGCTCGAGCTCGTGGTGCTCCACCTCCCCTCGATCCTCGCCGTGCTCGCGATCGCGATCGCGTACGAGGCGGGCTGGGCGCTCTTTCGAAGCGTCTGGGCGGCCGGTGCGGTCGCGGGAGCGCAGGCCGGGATGATCTGCTTCGCACCCGGCTCGGGCGGCGCCTACGCGTTTCTCTCGCTTCCCGCGACGTCCTCTCGCCAGCTCCTCGTGCCTGCCGCGCTCGCGCTCGCGCTCTCGGCGTTACGGCTGCCTTCCCGGGCGCTTCTCGCCTCCACCGCAGCCGCCGGTCTCGTGCTCGCGGTCGTCCATCCGACATACGCCATCTTTCTCTGGATCCCGTTCGTCGGATTCCTTCTCGTCCGTGCGCTCTGGACGAGGCAGGACCTCAGGCCCGGAGGCGCAGCGCTGGCAGCGCTCGCGCTGCCGGCCGCGTTCTTCATGCTCTGGCTGATCCCGATCGTCGCCGACACGGGCTCGGTCTCTCCCGACCGCGACGAAGTCCGGCGCGCATTCGAGCAGTACCCGGGCCAGCTCGACATTCGCTCGGAGACCAGCTACAGCCTCGCCGCGGAGGTATTCACGCGGAGCGGACCGGTTGCGATTGCCGCGCTTCTGCTGATTCCGCTCGCCGCCTTCGCCGCCCGCAGACGCTGGTCGGCGTTCGTCGTCGGTGGATCGCTGGCGGTGTTCGCGTTCATGCTCGTTCCGCTGCTCTTCACCACCCTTGCCGATCTGGTCTCGATCTCGCAGGCCCGGCGGGCAGCCGGCTTCCTTCCGTTCGCCTTCGCGTTCGCGGGTGGCCTCGGCGTGCTCTCGCGGGTGCTGTGGCCGTGGCTGCCACCGATCGCGCTGGTCGCCGGCGCCGTCCTCCAGTACGCCTATCCGGGAGACTTCGACTACGCCTTCGATGATCCCGGGCCGTCCTGGGTCGTATGGGTTGCGGTCGTAGGCGGTCTCGCCGCGCTGGCCTACGGCTTCGCGCGCCGCGGCCGCCCGCCCGTCGAGGATGCAGCCGGGCTCGCCGCAGCGCTGTTCCTGCTTCCCGTCGTCGCCGTCGGGCTCGCCAAGTGGGACCCGCGGCCGACGCCTCCGCTCGGCCTGCTCTCCGAGGGGCTCGTCGAGGCGGTGCGGGAAATAGTGCCCGAGGGCTCCGTCGTGTACTCCGATCAGGAGACGAGCTTCCGGATCGCCGCCTTCGCCCCCGTGTACATCGCGGTCGCGCCGCCCGGCCACGTCGCCGACACGATGGTGAACCGGCCGTTCGAGCGGGCGCGCGACGCCCGTGAGTTTCTGCGAACCGGCGACCTGGCCATTCCCCGCCGCTACGGGGCGGAGTACCTCGTCGTCGATCGGGCGCGCGGACCCCGCGACTTCGAGCTGCCAGAGCTCTATGGCGACGTCCGCTTCGTGCTCTACCGCCTCCCGTAGCCCCCGCCGCCCGGCGTCTCGATCCGGAGCAGGTCGCCGGACTCGAGCTCGATCGTCGCGAACGCCGGCAGCTCCTGCCCGTTCAGGAGATTTCTGCCCGGAAGGCCGTCCGCGCCTCCGGCAGCGCCGCGCGGCGCGAGTCGGCGCCGCTGGGTCAGGAGTGAGAGACGGCAGGCTTCGAGCGCACGCAGCTCGCGGATGACGCCGTCTCCGCCCGGAAAGCGGCCGGCGCCGCCCGAGCCGCGCCTGAGCTCGTAGCGCTCGACGCGGAGGGGATACGAGAGCTCGAGGGCCTCCACCGGCGTGTTGAGCGTGTTCGACATTGCCACGTGGACGGCCGAGGGGCCGCGAGCACCCGGGCACGCGCCCTGCCCACCCCCGCTGGTCTCGTAATAGGTGAAGCGATCGTTTCCGAAGACGACGTTGTTCATCGTCCCCTGTCCCTGAGCTGGTACGGGGATCGCGTGCGCGAGCGCGGCGAAGACCACGTCCACGATCCGGCTCGACGTCTCCGTGTTGCCCGCGGCGACCGCGGCCGGAGGCCGCGCATTGACGAGGCAGCCCACCGGGGCGCGAACCGTGACCGGGGTGAACGCTCCTCCCGACGCGGGCAGGTCGGGCGCGGTCAGGCAGCGGACGACGTAGAAGCACGCCGAACGGGTGACGGCGAGAGGGCAGTTGAGGTTGCCGCGATGTTGATCCGCGGTTCCGTCGAAGTCGATGTCGATCGAGTTTCCCGCGATCGTCACGGCGGCGCGAAGCTCGAGCAGCCCTTCCGGCGTCTCGAGTGCGTCGGCTCCCTCGAATCTCCCGTCGGGGAGATCGCCGATCGCCCGCGAGACGACCCGCTCGGAGTACGCGAGAAGCTCGTCCATCGCGGCTGAGACGCGAGTTCGTCCTCGTCGAGCGCAGAGCTCGTCGACTCTGCGGTCTGCGAGCGTGTGCGCCGCGAGCTGAGCACGAAGATCGCCACGGCGCTCGTCGGGGTTCCGCATGCGGGAGACGAGTCGCTCGAGGGTGGTTGCGTCGAGTCGCGTCGGAGGGATCACCACGCCTTCCTCCGCGAGCGTCTTCGACGCGGACGGAAGACTGCCGGGCTCCGCGCCCCCGACGTCGGCGTGGTGCGCGCGGGAGACCGCATACCCGAGCGCCGTCCTGGTGACGATCGTGAGGTCCGGAAGGTGTGTTCCACCCGAGTACGGGTCGTTGAGGATCCAGGGCTCCTTCGGCGCGGGATCCTGCTCGCGAACCGCGGCGACGGCCTCCGGCATCGCGCCGAGGTGAACCGGGATGTGCTCGGCCTGCGTGACCATGCGCCCTTCCTCGTCGAAGAGCGCGGTCGAGCAGTCGCGGCGCTCCTTGATGTTGGCGGAGAACGCGGAGCGGACGAGCACTGCGCCCATCTCCTCGGCGATCGCGCGGAGGCCGCTGCCGATCACCTGCAACTCGACCGGAATCACATCGTCCGCCGCAGGACGAGCGTCCCGTACGGGTCGGTATCGCCCGACCAGCCCTCGGGAACCCAGGCAGTGGAGCCCTCGAGCTCGAGGACCTGCGGACCGCGCGCGGTGCGCCTCGGCCCGCCGATCTCAACTGGCGGTGCGGCGCGGATTTCCGCGGTACGCACCGCCACGAGCTCGAGCGACCTGGCGTGATCGGCGTACCCGTAGTGCCGCTCGTGCGCCTCATGGAAGCGCTCGGGGAGCCGAGGGCCGAGGGGAACTGTGAGCTCGAACGACTGACCCGCGTAGCGAAGGTCCGCCTCGCCCTCGTCCGGAAGCGGTCCTGCCTCTGCGAGCGACTCGACGTACGAGCGCACGGAGTCGACCCGCTCGTCCGCGGCGACCAGGCCGAGGGCAGAGAGGACCCCGGCTGCGGCCGGGACGAGGACCGTGTCCATCCTCAGCTCCTCAGCGAGGGAACAGGCATGGAGCGGCCCGGCTCCTCCGAACGCCACGAGCGCGAAGTCGCTCGGATCCAGCCCCTGCTCGACGGAGACGACCCGCAGCGCTCGCACCATCTCGGCGTCGACGACCTCGACGACTGCGGCCGGATCCAGCTCCCCGAGCGCAAGCGAAGCCGCGTCGGCGTCGAGCACGAGGCTGCCGGGCAACGTCGCGGGCAGGCGACCGAGCAGGAGGTTCGCATCGGTCACGGTGGGATCCTCTCCGCCGAGCCCGTAGCAGGCGGGGCCGGGTGTCGATCCCGCGCTCTCCGGGCCGACTCGCAGCGCGCCGCCCGAGTCCAGCCGCACGATCGAGCCGCCTCCCGCTCCCACCGTGTGCACCGCGAGCGTCGGGAGCCGGACGGGAAATCCGCCCACCTCTCGCTCGTGCTCGCGCCGCGGCTCGCCGTCCGTGATCGCGCAGACGTCGGTGGACGTCCCGCCCATGTCGAACGTGAGAGCGTTCGGGAATCCGGCGAGCGAAGCGATTCGCGAAGCCCCGACCACGCCCGCGGCTGGTCCCGAGAGCAGGGCGAAAGCCGCGTGCTGCGCGGCTTCCTCGAGCGTCGCAAGACCGCCGGAGGAGCGCATGACGAGCGGCGGCAAGAGGCCCGCTTCGGTGCAGGCATCCGAAAGGGCGTGCAGATATCCGGCCAGGACGGGACCGAGATACGCGTCCACCGCCGCGGTCGACGCCCGCTCGTACTCGCGGAACTCGGGCGCGACCTCGTGGGAGGCGACGACGTGGGCATGCGGATAGCGACGCCGCAGCTCGGTCGTCACCGCCTCCTCGTGGCGGCTGTCCCTGAACGCGAAGAGGAGGCAGACGGCGATCGCCTCTGCGTCGAGCTCGGGAAGCGTTGCCAGATCGAGCGGCTCCAGCTCGCCGTCCCGCCCGATGCGCCCGCGCACGCCGACCGAGCGCTCGAGCGGAACGAGCGGCTCCGGATGCTCGGCACACGGCCGGTAGAGATGGGCGCGGGTCTGACGTCGCAGATGAAGGACGTGCTCGAAGCCGGCCGTGCCGACGAACGCCGTCCGCGCGCCACGCCGCTCGAGGAGCGCGTTCGTCGCGATCGTCGTGCCGTGCGTGAAGCGATCCACGTGCTTCGCTCCGACCGCTCGAGCAGCAGCCAGCACCGACTGCTCCTGGTGTTCTCGCGTCCGCACCTTCGCGGTCCGCACCTCACCCTCCGAGACGAGCACGGCGTCGGTGAACGTCCCGCCGACGTCGATGCCGAGCGCGTGCATGGTCACATTCTCTGCGAGCCAGAGCAGCGGGCGCGAAGCGGACGCCTTCAGGGATTTTCTGCGCGACCGGAAGTCCGCACTCGCGGAGTCCGGTCCTGCGCACGAGTAGAGTGGGAGCCGACTGTGGACCGTCTCGTCTGTCTCGGGCTCAGCCATCGCACCGCACCCGTCGAGCTCCGGGAGCGCGTGGGCACGCTCGGTCTCGGCGCGGAGCGCTGTCCCGGGGTAGAGGAGCACGTTTCTCTCACCACCTGCTACAGGGTCGAGCTCTACGCGTACCTCTCAGGCGGGGTCGAGGAGGCGCGCGAGGAGCTGATCGGCGTTCTCGCAGGGACACACGGGGTCGACCGCGCGCCTGCTCACCGACCACCTGTACGTCCACGCGGGCGAGGACGTCGCGCGCCATCTCTCGCGCGTCGCCGCCGGCCTCGACTCGCTCGTGCTCGGCGAATCCGAGATCCTCGGGCAGGTCGGTGATGCGTTCGCCCAGGCTCGCACAGCAGGAACGACCGGGCCGGTGCTCTCGCTGCTCTTCCGCACGGCTCTCGCGGCGGGCCGTCGCGCACGCGCCGAGACCGGCATCGGAGCCAACCCCGCCACGGCGAGCTCGATGGCGCTGGCACTCGCCGAGGGGACGCTCGGCGATCTCCGCGACCGCCGCGTGCTGGTCGTCGGAGCGGGCCGTATCGCCGTGCAGTCCTTGAAGGCGGCCCGCGGACGCGGAGTCACCCAGATCGCGTTGGCCAACCGCACGCACCAGCGGGCTCGCGAGGCGGCGACGCTGTTCGGGGCCGATGCATACGGGCTCGACCAGCTCGTGGAGGCGCTCACGTGGGCGGATGTGGCCGTTACGGCGACGTCCTCCGAGAGCCCGGTCGTGACCGCCGAGACCGTCGAGGAGGCGATGTCGCGCCGGGCTGACCGCTCGCTCGTCCTCGTGGATCTGGCGGTTCCTGCCGACGTCGAGCGCAGCGCAGGCGTTGTTCCCGGCGTCCGGCTCTTCGACGTCGACGACCTTCGCGCGGGTCTCGACGGTGCCATCGGGTCGCGCCTGGCAGAGGTTCCGAGCGTGGAGGCGATCGTGGAGGACGAGGTCGAGAGCTTCGGCCGCCGTTACCGCGAGCTCGAGGTGGAGCCGCTCGTAGCGTCCTTTCGGCGGCGCGCGGAGGCGATTCGACGGGAGGAGGTCGACCGTGCACTGCGGCATCTCGGCGATCTCGATCCGGAGATCGCGGAGCGAATCGAGCACCTCTCTCGCGCGTTGGTCAAGAAGCTCCTGCACGAGCCCACCGTTCGGCTGCGCCAGCACGCGGCCTCCGAGGACATGGACGAGGTCGCCGCGTCGATACGCGAGCTGTTCGGGCCGCCCGCACCGCACGATCCGTGATCCCCGAGACCGCGGCGCCTCCCCTCGCCGCAGTGGTGCTCGGCACGAGAGCGTCGTCGCTCGCACGCGCGCAGACCGAACGCGTCGCCGAATCCCTCCGGCAGGCGTGGCCGGAGATCTCCTGCAGGACGAAGCCGGTCGCAACGCGCGGTGACCGGACGCAGGCCAGCGGCGTGCCTCTACCAGCCATCGGCGGCAAGGGCCTGTTCACGGCAGAGCTCGAACAGGCGCTTCGGGCGGGTGCGATCGACCTCGCCGTCCACTCGCTGAAGGACTTGCCGACGGAGGAGACGCCGGGCATTTCCCTCGGCGCCGTTTGTCAGCGCGAGGACGTCAGGGACTGCGTCGTCGCGCGCGACGGCCTCAGCCTGGGAGAGCTTCCGCCTGGCGCGGTCGTGGGGACGAGCAGCCTGCGCCGTGCAGCGCAGCTCCTCGGCCTCCGCCACGATCTCGACGTCCGGTCGATTCGCGGCAATGTCGACACGCGCGTTCGAAAGGTGCAAGACGGGGAGTTCGACGCGGTGATCCTTGCTGCAGCCGGCGTTCTTCGACTCGGGATCGAGGGCGCGGTGACGGAATGGCTGGAGGTGGACACGATGCTCCCCGCGCCGGGCCAGGGCGCTCTCGGAGTGCAATGCCGCGAGGACGATGAGCGCATCCTGGCTCTCCTGGCGGCGATCGACGATCCCGGCGCCCGCGCGGAGACGACAGCGGAGCGTGTGTTTCTCCGGACCCTCGGCGCCGGTTGCACCGCGCCGGTCGGCGCGCACGCCCAGACGATCGAGCTGGAGCCAAGTAACAGACTGTTACAAGGTGAGGCGGGTGAGGCGGGCGTGCGCCTGGTGGCGCTCGTCGCCAGCCCCGATGGTCGGCAGGTCGTACGGGTGGCCGGTGAAGGAGATCCCGAAGAGGTGGGGGAGCGCCTTGCGCGGGAGGCGCTCGCGGCGGGTGCAGGCGACATCCTGCAGGCGATCCGGGGAATGCAGCCGCTGGTCGGCCGGCGCATCGTCGTCACCCGTCCGCGAGACCAGATCGGCCCGCTGGCGGAGGCGCTCGAGCGACTCGGCGCCACGGTGCTCGCGATTCCGCTGGTGGAGATCGCGCCGATCGAGGACGCGCGACCGCTCGACGCAGCGCTCGCGCGCCTCGAGAGCTACCGCTGGGTCGTGTTCACGAGCGTGAACGGTGTGGCCGGAGTCCGAGAGCGGCTCGGCGGGAAGTCGTTGCCCGCAACCTCCCGGGTCGCTGCCGTCGGCCCGGCGACCGCCGAGGCGATCCGCACGCTCGGAGTCGAAGCGGCGTTCGTCCCGGATCGTTTCGCGGCGGAGGAGATCGCTGCCGGCCTCGGCCCCCTCCAGGGCGCGCGCATCCTCGTTCCGCAGGCAGACATCGCTTCACCGAGCCTCGCGGTCGAGCTTCGCTCCCGGGGAGCGTTGGTGGACGCCGTCCCGGCCTACCGCACGGTCGCGATCGAGCCGTCTCCCGACGAGCTGAGTGAGCTCGGTCGCAGTGTCGACGCCATCGTCGTCGCCAGCGGATCCGCCGCGCGCAGCCTCGCCGCCCTGCCCGCTGGGGCCCTCTTCCAGGGTGTCGTCATCGTCTGCATCGGCCCGAAGACGGCCCAGGCGGCACGAGAGGTAGGGTTGCCGGTCGGTCCGGTCGCCGAGGAGGCGACTTCCGAGGGCATCATTGACGCTCTCACGTCTCACTTCGCGGAGAGCACATGACCGAGTTCGCCGAAACCAGCCCGCTCGACGCGCTCCGACTCGAAGCCGGGGCTCATCGCCCTCGGCGGCTACGCCGAACTGCCGCGCTGCGAGACCTCGTACGCGAGACGACGCTCGCGCCCGACGATTTCATCTATCCCTTCTTCGTCGTCCCCGGTGAGGACGTGCGGAAGCCGGTGGCATCGATGCCGGGAGTCGACCAGCTTTCGGTCGACCTGCTCGGGCGGGAGGCCACGGAGCTCGCGGCGCTCGGGATCAAGGCCGTTCTGCTCTTCGGGATCCCTTCCTCCAAGGACGCGATGGGGCTCGAGAGCTTCGCGGACGACGGGGTCGTCCAGCACGCGATCGGCGCACTGAAGGACGCGACTCCGGAGCTCGTCGTGATCACCGACGTCTGCCTCTGCGAGTACACGGATCACGGCCACTGCGGTCTCCTGGACGCGGACGGCTATCTCCTGAACGACGAGACGCTCGACCTCCTCGGACGCATCGCCGTCTCGCACGGCGAGGCCGGTGCCGACATCGTCGCTCCGAGCGGGATGATCGACGGCATGGTCGGCGCGATCCGGACGACCCTCGACGGCGCGGGGCTCGAGCGCGTCGCAGTCCTCTCCTATGCCGTCAAGTACGCCTCTGCCTTCTACAGCCCGTTTCGCGATGCGGCGGAGGGTGCTCCGGCCTTCGGCGATCGCCGGAGCCACCAGATGGATCCCGGTAACGCGCGCGAGGCGCTGCGCGAGGCCGCGCTGGATGTCGAGCAGGGAGCGGACGGTCTGGTCGTCAAGCCCGCGCTCGGGTACCTCGACGTGGTGCGCGCCGTGCACGAGCACTTCCCGGAGCTTCCCCTCGCGGCCTACAACGTCAGCGGGGAGTACGCGATGGTGAAGGCGGCGGCAGCGAACGAATGGCTCGACGAGCGTGCGGTCGCGCTCGAGATCCTCACCGGGATCCGCCGTGCCGGGGCGGACCTCGTGGTCACGTACCACGCGAAGGACGCGGCTCGTTGGATCCAGTGAGCTCGACCTCGCGGGCGCGGGTCGACGAGCGTGCCGAGGAGTCTTCCGACGATGTAGACGTCAGGGAGCACGGTCGGACCGCCGACGGCGAGGCGACTTCGCTCGACCGAAGGCTCTTCATGCAGCTCCAGGCCTTCGGCGAGGCGCGAGATACAGCGGCACTGATCGCGGCGCTGGAGGACGCCGGGGTCGAGGGGGTGCTCTACGAGGACGCCAACGACCCGACCGGCGTCGCCCTGCTCACGCTGAGCGAGTCGCCGGACGCGTTCGTCTCCGAGCTGCGCGGATTCCTGCAGGCGTCGCCGTTCGCCGAGCTCGAGCCGAAGCCCGAGCTCACGATGTTGGGCCGGACGTACGCGATCGGCCACGAGCAGGACCTCGACGAGACGCTCGTCGAGCGCCCGCGCCGCCGCGTGCTCGACCCCGACCTCAGATGGGCGATCTGGTACCCGCTTCGCCGAGCCGGATCCTTCGAGCAGCTCACGCGGAAGGAGCAGAACACGATCCTCATGGAGCACGGCGGGATCGGAATGGCCTTCGGCCGGGCGGGGCTCGGATACGACATCAGGCTGGCGTGCCACGGGCTGGACAAGCTCGACAACGACTTCGTCGTCGGACTCCTGGGCCCGGATCTGCACCCGCTCTCGATCATCGTCCAGCGGATGCGGAAGACGCGGCAGACCTCGCTCCACCTCGAGCGGCTGGGCCCGTTCTTCGTCGGCAGGAAGGCATGGTCCTCCCCGCCGTCGTCTCGCTAGAGCTGGTCATCGTTTCGAGACCCCCTCTCTCGGTTTGGACAGCGAGCCCCAAGGGAGGGAAGTAGTCTCCCTCGGTGGTCACCGAGCGCATCCGGCATACGGTCGTGTTCTCCCTCATTCATGGCGAGGGATCGGTGGAAGAGCGCGACTTCCTCGAGGCGGCGGAGCACCTGGCGACCATTCCCGGCGTCGAGGTATTCGAACTGCTGGCCGAGGTCAGCCCCAAGAACGGCTACCGCTTCGGGATTTGCATGGAGTTCGCAGATCGACCCGCCTACGAGCGCTACAACGAGCACCCCGATCACGTCCGCTTCGTGCAGGAGCGCTGGCTCTCCGAAGTGCGCGAGTTCCTCGAGCTCGACTACGCGGCGCGGTAGGGAGCGCGCCGACGACAGGCGCATCGGACACGCGCCGTGGGCGTCGGTCAAGGGTTCATGCTGGGCACTCGCCGTTAGTGCGCACGTAGATCGCCATCGCGCCGGCCGAGAGCAGTTCGACGAAGGAGCCCTCGCCCTCGTTGCCGAGCAAGAAGCCGCTTTGCCGAAGCCGCGCTGTGCCTGCGGCCGTCAGCCCCAACGACTCCGCACCTGAGTCGACGCGGGGCGACTCGATGGGGTTGAACCCGGGCTCCTCGCCGGCCTGCATCACGAACTGCTCCGGGTTGCCCTTGACCTGCTGCGGCCTCGCCACATTGGGCTTGGAGTTGCCACCGCAGCCAGCGGCGAACCGCACAGACGAGCCCTGCGAGGGCGACGGGGATGTGCTTCGAACCATGCCGAGGATCCTCGCGGGCACCCGCGGAATGTGAATTCGGGGGCGAGTACGAGGACGCGTCTAGTCTCTTCCTGATGGCGAGTCCTTCCGACAGGGCGGTGGACGCCGTATCTGAGACTCCAGGCTCGCCAGCGCAGGATGGCGGGGCAGAAATGGACGGCGTAGGCGAGACAGTGCGGCGCGACACGGCCGAGCCGACGTCGCCGTTCCTCCGCGCGTGCCGCGGGCTGCCCGCAGACCGAACGCCCGTCTGGCTGCTGCGCCAAGCCGGCCGGTACATGCCCGAGTACCGCGCGCTGCGCGAGCGGCACTCGATGCTCGAGGTGATTCGGACGCCCGAGCTCGCCGCGCAGGTGACGCTCATGCCGGTCGACGCGTTCGGCGTCGATGCGGCGATCGTCTTCTCCGACATCCTGCCGCCGCTAGTCGGCATGGGGCTCGACCTCGATTTCGTGAAGGGCGACGGGCCGAGGATCGGGAATCCCATCTCGAGCGTGCGGGACGTCGACCTGCTCGGCACGCCGCCCGCGGAGGAGACGATGTCGGGGACGCTCGGCGCGATCGCGCTCGTCCGTCGCGAGCTCGAGATGCGCGACATCCCGGTGATCGGATTCGCCGGCGCGCCCTTCACGCTGGCGAGCTACGCGATCGAGGGCGGCACGTCGAAGGACTTCTCGAAGACGAAGGCCTTCATGCTCTCCGAGCCCGCCGCGTGGCGACGGCTGCTGACGAAGCTCGCGACCGTGCAGGCGGACTATCTGCTGGCGCAGGCGCGCGCCGGCGCACAGGCGCTGCAGGTGTTCGACTCCTGGGCCGGGCGGGCGCTCGGGCGCGAGGACTACCTCCGCTACGTCGCACCGGTGAACCGCGATCTGTACGCGGCTGTCGCCGGGCGCGGGCGTTCCCGTCGTCAACTTCTCCCTCGGCGTGAGCGCGTATCTCGCGGACGCGGCAGCCTGTGGGGGAGACGTCATCGGGCTCGACTGGCAGCTTCCGCTCGACGAGGCATGGGCGCTGCTCGGCCCCGACCGGCCGGTGCAGGGCAACCTCGACCCCGCGTCGCTCCTGGCCCCGTGGCGCGAGCTCCGAGTGCGCATCGACGACGTCCTCGACCGCGCCGCCGGGCGTCCGGGACACGTCTTCAACGTCGGCCACGGGGTCGTGCCCCAGACTCCCGTGGACAACGTGCGCCGCCTCGTCGAGCACGTGCGCGAGCGAGACGTCGAGATGAGGACGCGCGGTGCTCGTCATGGCGTACGGCGCGCCGGAGTCGCTCGAGGAGATTCCCGGCTATCTCGCGGACATCCGCGCCGGGCGCCCGACCCCGCGCCGGGTCCTCGACGAGATCACGGAGAACTACCGGGCAATCGGTGGACGCTCGCCGCTCTACGAAGTGACGCGCAGGCAGGTCGACGCGCTCCAGGAGGAGCTCGGCGACGCGTTCCGCTGCTACCTCGGCATGCGTCACTGGACGCCGTGGATCGAGGACGTCGTCGGCCAGATGATCGAGGACGGCGTCACACGCGCGGTCGGGATCGTGCTCGCCCCGCAGTTCAGCGCGCTTTCGGTCGCGAAGTACCAGCAGCGGGTCGCGGACGGGCTCGAGCTCTATCGCGGTCGGATCGAGTTCGAGCACGTGCCGAGCTACCACGACGCTCCCGGCCTGATCGAGGCCTTCGCGTCGCGAGTGGCCGAGGGTCTCTCCCGCTGGCCGGAGGACGAGCGCGACCACGTGCACGTCGTCTTCACCGCGCACAGCCTCCCCGAGCGCGTTCTCGCGAACGGCGACCCGTACGGCGCGCAGTGCCTCGAGACCGCGCGTCTCGTGGCCGAGCGCGCGGGGATCTCCCAGCGAGCGCTGGTCCTGGAGCTACCAGTCCGCCGGGCGAACGCCCGAGCCGTGGGCAGGGCCCGACCTGCGAGAGCATCTCGCCGAGCTGCCTGCGCGCGGCATTCGAGATGTCGTCGTCGTCCCAATGGGATTCGTCTCCGATCACGTCGAGATCCTGTTCGACATCGACGTCCGGGCCCGCGAGGTCGCCGACGAGCTCGGCATGCGGCTCGAGCGCCCTCCCGCGCTGAACGACGACCCGGTGTTCATCAGGGCGCTCGCGGAGCTCGTGCGGGGCCGGGCGGCATGAAGGTCGTGGTCGTGGGGGGAGGGATCGCGGGCCTGGCCGCGGCCCGGACGCTCGAATCACTGTTCGCGCGCATCGAAGTGGTCCTCATCGAGGGGACCCGGAGGCTCGGCGGGAAGCTCCTCACGGAGCGCGTGGACGGCTTTCTCATCGAGGGTGCGGCGGACAGCTTCCTCTCGCGCAAGGAGCGCGCCATCGGCCTTTGCGAGGAGCTCGGCCTCGACGGCGAGCTCGTCGGGAGGCGGCCGGAGAACGCCCGCTCGTTCGTCCGGATCGGCCGAGAGCTGCACGCGCTTCCGGAGGGCCTGAGCGGGATGGTCCCGACCGATCTCGAATCGCTTGCGGACTCTCCACTCCTTTCCGACGAGGGCAGGCACCGGCTGGCCGCCGAGGTGGACCTCCCGCCCGCGCCGCCAGGTGGCGACGAGTCGATTGCCTCGTTCTTTTCGCGTCGGCTCGGGCGAGAGGCGTACGAGCGGCTCGTCGAGCCGCTCATGGCAGGCATCTACGGCGGCGACGGCGAGCTGCTCTCGTTGCAGGCGACGTTTCCGCAGCTCCGGTCGCTGGAGCTGGAGCACGGGAGCGTGCTCCGCGGCCTTGGCGCACAGTCGCCGCCCGAGTCCCGGTATCCGCCGTTCGTCTCGCTCCGGTCCGGCATCCAGACGCTTGCCGATGCGCTCGCCGCGAGCCTCCAGCACACGACGGTGTACTCATGGAAGGCGAACTCGGTACGAGCGATGCCGGGACGGTACGCGGTCGATGCTGGGAGCATCGTCCAAGCGGACGGGGTGGTCATCGCGGCACCCGCATCCGCCGCGGCGCGACTCCTCGCCGACCTGGATTCCGAGCTCTCTCACCTGCATCGCCGGAATCCCTTACGCGTCCTCCGCTCTCGTGACGCTTGCCTATCGCCTGGAGGACGTCCCGCATCCGCTCGACGGATACGGGTACCTCGTGCCTGCCGTGGAAGGCTCCGACGTGCTCGCGTGCACGTGGTCTTCCAGCAAGTGGGAGGGTCGGGCACCCGAGGGGCATGCGCTGATCCGGGTGTATCTACGTCGGATCCCGACGCGGCTCGGACGACCGAGTCGTCGATCTTGCCCGCGCGGAGCTCACTCTGCTCGGGATCGAGGCGGAACCGCTACTGACGCGCATCCACCGCTGGCCTCGCGCTATGCCGCAGTACGTCCTCGGCCACCCCGAGCGACTCGAGCGAATCGACGCGGCGCTCGAGCGACACCCTGGTCTCGCGCTCGCGGGTGCCGCCTACCGTGGTGTCGGGATTCCCGATTGCATTCACTCGGGCGAGGAGGCGGCTCGCTCGCTCGCGCGAACGGTCGCGAGCGTTCCCGGATGACGCGCGAGACCTCAGAGCGGCTCTTCGCCGAGGCTCTCGAGCTGATGCCGGGTGGCGTCTCGTCGCCGGTGCGCGCGTTCCGCGCGGTCGGCGGCGACCCGGTCTTCATCGAGCGCGGCGAGGGCGCGTACCTCGTCGACGTGGACGGCAACCGCTATGTCGACTACGTCCTCTCCTGGGGGCCGCTGATACTCGGTCACGCGCATCCTCGTGTGGTTGCAGCGCTCGAGGAGGCGATCCGCCGTGGGACGAGCTACGGCGCGCCGAGCCCGCTCGAGCTCGAGCTCGCGCGGCTCGTCCGCGACGCGCTGCCGAGCATCGAGCTCGTGCGCTTCGTCAGCTCCGGCACCGAGGCGACGATGAGCGCGCTCCGGGTCGCGCGCGCCTTCACCGAGCGCTCGAAGATCGTCAAGTTCACCGGCTGCTACCACGGCCACGCCGATCTGTTGCTCGTGCAGGCAGGCTCGGGGGTAGCCACCCTCGGACTTCCGGACTCGCCAGGCGTGACTCCGGGCGCCGTCGCGAGACACGCTGACTGCGCCGTACAACGACCTCGAGGCCGTAGAGCGACTGTTCGCCGAGCACCCGGGCGGGATCGCGGCGGTCATCGTCGAGCCGGTCGCGGGGAACATGGGCCTCGTGGCTCCCGCTGAGGGTTTCCTGCAGGGCCTGCGCGCGTTGACCGAGAGCGAGGGCGCGCTCCTCGTCTTCGACGAGGTGATGACCGGCTTCCGCGTCCATCCGGGCGGCGCGCAGACGCTGTACGGCGTGACGCCGGACCTGACCACGCTCGGCAAGGTCATCGGCGGCGGGCTTCCCGTCGGCGCCTACGGCGGGCGGCGCGAGATCATGGAGCTGGTGGCGCCCGCGGGACCCGTCTACCAGGCGGGAACGCTGTCGGGCAACCCGCTGGCGATGACCGCCGGAATCGAGACGTTGCGGGCGATCGCTGAGCAGGGTGTGTGGGAGCGGATCGTGCGCGCGGGCGAGCGGCTATGGCGGGCCTCGTCGACGCGGCGGCCGAGGCCGGAGTCGCGGCGCAGCCCGCCCAGGTGGGGACGATGTGCGGGCTGTTCTTCGCGGATACGCCGATCAGGAGCTGGGAGGACGCCAAGCTGGCCGACATGAAGCGCTTCGCCGCGTTTCACCGCGCGATGCTCGATCGCGGCGTCTACCTGGCGCCCTCGCAGTACGAGGCCTGGTTCCTCTCGACCGCGCACGGCGACGACGAGATCGACGCGACGATCGCTGCCGCTGCGGAGACATTCGCGTCGATGAGCACCTGAGACCGGGGTCGGGCTGAAGCCTGACCCGGCGCGTGCGCGCTCGCCCTCTACGCTTTCGCTTCCGTGAAGGTGCTCCTCGTCACGCTCTACTTCCCGCCCGCGGGCGGCGGCGGCGTGCAGCGGCCGCTGAAGCTCGCGCAATATCTGCCCGCTCTCGGGATCGAGACCCATGTCCTCGCTCCCGACGACCCGAAGTGGGTGCACAGGGATCCCGACCTGCGCGTGCCGACGCAGGCCTGGATCCACCGCGTCCGCTACGTCGGGCCGCGGGCGAGGAAGCCGACCGAGGAGCTCGCCGTCTCCGAGGGGCTCGGGCGCCTGCTCCTGCAGGCGCAGGTCACCGCTCGCCGGCTGCTCCTGCCCGATGCGAGCGTGACCTGGAATCTCACCGCGATCCCCGCAGCCATCCGGATCGTGCGCCGCGAGGGGATCGATGCGGTCCTGACGACGTCTCCGCCCGGCTCGATCCATCTCGTCGGCGCCGCGGTCAAGCAGGCGACCGGTGTCAGCTGGCTCGCGGACCTCCGCGATCCGCTCGTCGCGAACCAGCACCGGCGCGCCGACACCACTGCCACTCGCGCGCGCCAGGCCGCGAACGAGCAGCTGGCCCGCCTCGTCGCCCGTCAAGCCGATGCGATCTCCTGCGTCTCGGAGGCCATCGCCGAAGAGGTGCGAGGGCTCGAGCCCCGCGGCATCGTCCGCACCATCTCGAACGGATGCGACTTCGACGACTTCGCCGGGCTCGAGTACCGTCCCGCGCCGCGGTTCCGGATCACTCACGCCGGTAGCTTCTTCGGGAAGCGTGACCCGCGGCCCTTCCTGCAGGCTCTGAAGGACTCGGGCGTCGACGCGATCGCGCGCTTCGTCGGCGACTTCCGTAGTTCCGATCGAGACTGGGCGGCGGGGCTTGAACTGGGCGACCGGCTCGAGCTGATCCCCTACGCGCCCCGCGCCGAGTCGCTCCGGCTCCAGCGCGACTCCGAGGCGCTGCTGCTGCTCATCCCGAACGCTGACGGAAGAGGCAAGGGAGTGCTGTCCGGAAAGGTCTTCGAGTACCTCGCCGCCGGCAGGCCGATACTCGCGGTCGTGCCTCCTGACGGCGCGGCCGCCGAGCTCATCTCGGAGACCGGAGCGGGAGTCGTGGTCGCACCTGACGACGTGGACGGAATCGGTGCGGCGCTCCGCGAGCTCCATGCACGGTTCGTCGGCGGCGGCCTGCCTTCGGTCGCCCTCTCGGGCGACGATCGCGAGCGCCTCTCTCGCGGCAGCCGCGCCGAGGACACCGCCGATCTGCTGCGGGCGATCGTATGAGGAGGACGACCGACTTCCCTCGTAGGCTTGTGCGCAAGGTGCCGTGAAGCGAGAGCTCTCCTGGTGGATCGAATGGCCTGCGGGCGCGATCCGGGTGGGGGTCGTATTTCTCGTAGTGGTGACTGCCGTCGCGGCTGTCCTCGCCTACCCCGGAGTCATCGCCGATCTCGGCGACGAGGCGACCGTGAACGACAATCTCTCCTTCTCGGACCGTGAGGTCGCCGGCGGGAACGGCGTCGTCGACGACCAGCGAGCGGTGTACGAGGCCCGTGCGCGGATTCCGGCCGACGCGACCTACCACGTGGCCGTGAGCGACGCCTTCGAGGCGGAGAGTGTGCTGACCGTTCCGTACGTCTCGAACTACTTCGAGTACTTCCTCATGCCGCGCCGGCCGGCCGAAGGAGCTCCCTGGGTCATCTGCTACGGGTGCGATGTCACGGCCTACGGCGAGGAAGCGACGGAGGTCTGGACGAACGGCGAGGGCATCTCGATCCTCAGGGTCGAGACGTGACGGTCCGCGCGATCTCCGGGCTTGTTGCCTTCAATCTCCTCGTCCTCGTCTGCGGCGCTTCGGTGCTCTGG
Organism: uncultured Actinomycetes bacterium; assembly: GCA_963850485.1. Classification (GTDB taxonomy): domain Bacteria; phylum Actinomycetota; class Thermoleophilia; order Gaiellales; family Gaiellaceae; genus GMQP-bins7. Next base: position 147,576 of record CAWKLR010000010.1, read on the forward strand.
CTGGCCCGTGGCTGGCGAACCTGGCTCGAGCTCGCCCGGCTCGGTGGCCTCGCCTATCTCACGGGCGTCGCCGCGGTCGGTGTCGTCTGGACGCTCCTGCTCGTGGTCGGCGTCCCGTTCTCGGGCTGGCTCATCCTTCTGACTGGAGCGGTGTTCGTCTCTCTCGGGCTTCGTCGGTGGCCGCCGGCTCGGCCGGCAACGACCCGCCTTCCTGCCGCTCGGACGCGCTCGTGTGCCAGTCGTCGCCGCCATCGGAATCGCACTTACCGTGCTCTTCGTCGAGGCGCTCTTTCGCCGGGCGCGGCTCTCGGGCTTGTACAACTGGGACGCCTGGGCGTTCTGGGTTCCGAAGGGGAAGGCGATCTACTTCTTCGGAGGGCTCGACGAAGGGTTCTTCACGTCTTTGCCGGGATCGTCGTATCCGCCGCTCGTCCCGATACTCGACGCGGCCGCTTTCCATGCGATGGGGTCAGTCGACGTGAACACGCTGCATCTCCAGTACTGGTTTCTGGGCGCTGGATTCCTGTGGGCGCTCGCGGGCCTCCTGTCCGAGCGAGCCCCTGCCTGGATCCTCTGGCCCTCCGTGCTGGTCCTGCTGGCCGCGCCTCGCCTGGGCCCGCGGTTCACGGTTCCCGAAGCGGATCTCCTGCTCGACTTCTTCTTCGCCGTCGCCGCGGTCCTGCTCGTCCTGTGGCTGCTCGACGGCGAGCGCTGGAGGCTCGTCGTCGCGACCGTTCTCCTCTGTGGGATGGTGCTCACGAAACGTGAAGGGTTGCTCCTCGCTGCGTTTCTCGTGGTCGCCACGCTCCTCGGCTCGCTTCCCCTCCGGCGCTCGATCTGGAAGCCGTTGGCAGTCGCATGTGCGGTCGTCGTCGCGATAGCGGTTCCCTGGCGGATCTGGTACGTCGCGCACGGAATCGCCGGAGAGGGGGCCGGGGCCGGCGGTGGGGGTTCTCCCACGGAGAACACCGAGCGCGTGTGGCCCTCGCTCCGGCTGGCGTTGGACGTGCTCTTCGCGGGTGGGTACTGGAGCGTGATCGTTCCCGTGGCAATCGGCGCGCTCGTCCTCGCCGCGTTCGCGAAAGCGCACGTGCTCGCGGTGTTCTTCGGAGCGCTCGTGCTCCTCGTGACCCTGGGCGGAGCGTGGATCACCTGGGCGATTCCCGAGCTCGAGATCAGCCAGGATCTGGGCGCCAACCCGATCGTGCGCTACATGGGTGCGGCGGCGCTGCTCTGCGTCACTGCGACCCCGCTTCTTCTGGCGGCTGCATGGTCGGCCGTGACGAACGACGAGACCGAGCCGGCATGACGGTTCGCGTCGGAGTTGCCGTGGCGATCGTGCTCGTCCCGCTGCTCGGATATCCGCTCGTCACGCTCGCGGGCGGCTCTCCCCGGTTCCCGTCCGAAGAGGAGTGCGGCCGGCTCGCGACGGACGACGACGCGAGCTTCGACGTCGTCTATGCGCGACTTCCTTCCCGTGAGGCCGCGCAGGCACTGCTCGATCGCGTCGTGGCAATCGGGTTCACGGGGGCTGAGCTCGAGCTCGACGGCTGCGGGCAGTGGAAGGTCTTCTACGACTCCATAGACTCGCTCGAGCAGGGCGAGAGCCTCGCCGAGCAGGTGCGCGCCGCCGGCTTCGAGGCGCGCGTCGAGGTCGAAGACTGAGATGTCACGGAAGACGAAGCGATGAGTGCTCACGCCGCCACCGCCACCCGCGTGGCGGCGCGCGAGCGCGTGCTCGCGCAGCCCGTGCTCGACGGTCTCTTCCTGGCCGCCGTGCTCACCGTCACGTTCCACAAGCTGCAGTGGCAGCTCGCCGGCTCGCTGACGCTGTCCGACGTCCTCACCTCGGTCTTCCTCGTCGTCTTCTGCTGGGACCGGCTCGAGCGGGGAGACACGCGGCTGACACGTACCGCGGTCGTCGCGCTCGGATTCCTGCTCGCGTTCGCGCTCGTCTACCTCGCGGGCTTCTACGCGCTCGACACCGCCCAGGCCCTCGCGCAGTGGGCGAAGGGCATGGTCAAGTTCGTGCTCCACTTCGGATTCCTGGTCACGGGAGTCGCTCTCCTCGCGCGACGCTCGCTGCGCTTCTACTGGCTCGCTCTGGCGGCGTTCTGCGGGGGGATCGCGCTGAACGCTCTCTACGGCGTGATCCAGCTCGGGCTCGCCGAGATCGTCGGCGCCAACCTCGACGCTGCCCTGATCGAGCCGATCACCTCGCGCCAGACCGGGATCAACGTGTTCGGGGCAGTCGGAGGCACGCAGGAGGTGTTTCGCCCGAACGCGCTGACCGGGGATCCGAACCACCTCGGGATCGAGCTCGTCATCCCGCTCCTCGTGCTCACTCCCCTGTACCTCCGGCTCGAGCGCGGCCACCGCCTGCGTACGCCTCTCGCGGTTCTGCTGGTCTTCCTGCTCGTCGTCGAGCTGGCGACCCTTTCCCGGAGCGGGCTCCTCGGGCTCGCCTGTGGCGCGCTCGTCCTCGCGCTCCCATACCGGCGACACTTCCGCCGACCGGCCTTCCTGATTCCTCTCGGAGCAGTCGTTGTGCTCGTCGGTGCTGTGATCCTCGCGCGCCTGGACTTCTTCCTGACCGTGCTCCGCGCGCGCACGAACACGAGCTCTGCAGCGGCGTCTCCGCACTTCGAGGTCTACGGCTTCGTTCCGGACGTGCTCTCGACGAACCCGGTGCTGGGGCTCGGCCTCAACAACTTCGCGGTCTACTACGAGTTCGTCACCGGCCGGCCCGACTTCGGTCCGCATTCGTTCTACGTCGCAACGCTCGTCGAGACAGGGGTTCTCGGCGCCGCGCTCTTCGCGGTGTTCGTCGTCTGGATCTTCCGGCGGCTGGGAGCGGCGCGGCGACTCGGGCGCGCACTCGCCGCGGTAGGCGATCCGCTCGCGGCGCGAGCGCGTCCTCTGGCCTGGGGAATGACCGCGGCCCTCGTCGCGACGCTCGTTGCCAATCTCTTCTACCTGACGATGACCTTCTACTACTTCTACGTGTTCGCGGCGCTCGCGGTCGCGCTGCCCGTCGTGTTCGGGCGAGCCGTGCGGGCTCCTTGAGGATTCTCGTTCTCACGACGTCGTATCCGCGCAGCGCGGACGACGTGGCCGGCGTGTTCGTGCGCGATGCCGTCGCGAACCTGCGGAGCGCCGGCCTCGAGGTCGTCGTCGTCTCGCCCGACTCGTTCCCGCACTTCGGGCTCGCGTACGGAGACGGGATCGCGGGCAATCTTCGGCGGAGGCCGTGGCTGGCGATCGTGCTCCCGCTCTTTCTCCTCTTCTACGTCCGTGCGGCTCGGCGCGCTGCCCATGGAGTCGACGTCGTCCACGCGCACTGGCTGCCCTCCGCTTTGCCCGCCCTCGCGACGCGCAAGCCGTTCGTGGTGCAGCTCTGGGGCACCGACGTCGAGCTGGCGCGACGTGCGCGTTGGGGGTCCCGCTGGCTGCTGCGGCGGGCGCGGCTCGTGCTGTGCCCGTCGACGGCACTCGCGGACGCCGCGCGAGAGCTCGGCGCCGAGGACGTCCGGATCGTGCCGAGCGGCGTCGAGATCCCGGATAACGTCGTGTCGTCAGAGGATCCACCGCACGTCCTGTACGTCGGCCGGCTCTCGGAAGAGAAGGGAATCCACGAGCTGCTGGAGGCGACGGAAGGTCTCCCGCGCGTGATCGTCGGAGACGGACCTCTCCGAGATCGTGTTCCCGAGGCGATCGGTTTCGTCGAGCCGAGCGCGCTGCGCGGCCACTTTCAGCGTGCGGCCGTCGTCGCCTGCCCCTCGCGCCGTGAGGGCTACGGCGTGGTCGCCCGCGAGGCGATGGCACATGGACGACCGGTCGTGGCCGCGGCCGTCGGGGGCTTGACGGACGCGGTCGAGGACGGGGTCACAGGGTTGCTCGTCCCCCCACGGGATCCAGCGGCTCTGCGAAGCGCCATCGAGCGTCTGCTCGGGGATTCAGCGCTCCGCGAACGCCTGGGGGCGGCGGCACGGACGAAGGCGCGGGTGGACTTCTCGTGGGAGGCGGCAACGCAGGCGACGATCGCCGCCTACCGGGACGCGCAGTAGCATCTCGGCCATGCCCGAGCTCCATGTGAACGGTCGGCGAATCGCCGACGACGAGCCCGTCTACGTCGTCGCCGAGGTCGGGCACAACCACCAGGGAGACGTCGAGAAGGCGAAGGCGTTGATCCATGCCGCGAAGGAGTGCGGGGTCGACGCAGTCAAGCTTCAGAAGCGCGAGAACCGGTCGCTCTACACCCGTGCCCTGTACGACTCGCCCTACGACAACGAGCACTCCTTCGGGGCGACGTACGGCGAGCACCGCGAGGCGCTCGAGCTGGATGCCGCGGCGTGGCTCGAGCTCCGCGAGTTCTCGCGCGAGGAGGGCGTCGTGCTCTTCGGCACCGTCTTCGACGAGCCGAGCGCCGACCTCCTCGCCGAGCTCGACGTGCCAGCGTTCAAGATCGCCTCGGCCGACCTCGTGAACACACCGTTGCTCCGGCATGTGGCCGGTCTCGGGAAGCCGATCTTCCTCTCGACCGGCGGAGGAACGATCGAGGACGTCGAGCGAGCGCTCGACACCGTGCTTCCTGTCAACCCGCACGTCTGCCTCATGCAGTGCACCGCGGCGTACCCGTGCGAGACCGACGAGCTCCAGCTGCGCGTGATCGAGACGTACCGCGAGCGCTTCCCGGACCTCGTCGTGGGCCTTTCCGACCACCAGAACGGGATTGCCATGGCGCTCGTCGCGTACATGCTCGGCGCGCGGGTGATCGAGAAGCACTTCACGCTGAACCACGCGTGGAAGGGATCCGACCATGCCTATTCCCTGATGCCGGAGGGCATGCGCCGCCTCGTGCGCGACCTGCACCGGGTGCCCGAGGCGCTGGGGGACGGAGTGAAGCGCCCCCTGCCGAGCGAGGAGCGGCCGCTCGAGAAGATGGGAAAGAAGCTCGTCGCTGCCCGAGACCTGCCCGCCGGGCACCGCGTCGCCGCCGGAGATCTCGTTGCCCGTTCGCCTGCCGACGGCGGCCTGCCGCCCTACGAGCTCGATCGCTTGCTCGGAAAGCGGCTCGTGCGTGGGCTCTCCGTCGAGCAGACCGTCGCGCTCGAGGACGTCGAGCTCGCGGAAGAGCTCGCCGCGCGCGGCTCGCGCCAGGCGTGAGACCCGACCCGCTCTTCGATCTCTCGGGCCGCGTTGCCGTCGTCACCGGAGGCGCGGGCCAGCTCGGAACGGTCTACACCGCTGGGCTGGCCGCGCGCGGGATGCGCGTCGCGAGCCTCGACGTCGCGTCGGGAGACACACCGGACGGCATCCGTTCCTACGATTGCGACGTCACCGATCGCGGGGCGCTCGCAAATGCACTGCGGCAGATCGAGGCGGAGTGGGGCACACCGCACCTGCTCGTCAACAACGCCGGGCTCGACTCGCCTCCCGACGCGCCCGCCGAGGAGGTGGGCCCGTTCGAGACGTACCCCGAGGCGTCGTTCGACGCGGTTCTCGACGTCAACGTGAAGGGCGCGTTCCTCTGCTGCCAGGTGATCGGGGGTGCGATGGCGCGCGAGGGGCGCGGCTCGATCGTCAACGTCTCTTCGATCTACGGGCTCCTCTCGCCCGTCCAGGACCTGTACGCCTTCCGCCGCGAGCGCGGCGAGACCTTCGTCAAGCCGGTCGCCTACTCGGTGTCCAAGTCCGCAGTCCTCAACCTCACGCGCTACCTCGCGACGTACTGGGCAGGCGCAGGCGTGCGCGTGAACACCTTGACCCTCGCGGGGGTGGCGAACGACCAGCCGCGCGAGTTCGTCGAGGCCTACTCCGCGCGCGTCCCCATGGGCCGCATGCTCGACGCGGGCGAGGCACTCGGCGCTCTTGTCTTCCTCGCCTCCGACGCGTCGTCGTACGTCACCGGCTCGAACGTGGTCGTCGACGGAGGCTGGTCGGCCTGGTGAATGTGGCACGTGCAACCAGGGTCTGACCCTGGGCATGTCCGGAGCGGACGGCTGAAGGTGCGCCAAGTGTGTGTCAGTTCATCCACAGGGGCGCCGCGGTACGCTCGCCGGCGTTGACTCTCGACGAGGTTCCGAATCTGATCGCGGGCGAGCGGGTGGCGGCTCGCTCCGAGCGCTGGCTCGACAAGCTTCGCCCGACCGATGGCTCGCTGCTGTGCCGGCTGGCGCACTCGGACGCAGACGACGTCGATCGAGCCGTGGCCGCGGCGAGAGCGGCGCAGCCGGCGTGGGCGGAGCGCACGCCGGTCGAGCGTGGCGAGATCTTGCGCGCGCTGGCGCTGCTCCTCCACGACCGGCGCGACGAAGCGTCGGAGATCGTCGCCGCCGAGACCGGCAAGCCGCTCGAGCTCGCGCTCGGAGAGACGGATGCAGCCGTCGAGATGGGACACTTCGTCGCCGGCGAGGGGAGGCGTTCGTACGGTCGCACGCTGACCGCGTCGATGAAGCACCGCACGGTGCTGACCGTCCGCCAGCCGCTCGGCGTTGCCGGTCTGATCTCGAGCTTCAACACCCCGCTCCCGAATATCGCCTGGAAGGCCTTTCCCGCGCTGCTCTGCGGCAATGCGGCGGTGGTGAAGCCTTCCGAGGAGGTTCCCGCGTCCGCGCTCTTCTTCGCCGAGCTTGCGCTCGAGGCGGGGGTTCCGCCGGGAGTGCTGAACGTCGTCCAGGGGCTCGGCGCCGAGGCGGGAGCGGCGCTCGTCGAGCACGAGGACGTCGACCTCGTCAGCTTCACCGGATCGGCTGCGACGGGCCGCTGGATCAACGAGACGGCGGGGCGGCGACTCGCGAAGGTGTGCCTCGAGCTCGGGGGGAAGAACGCGCTCGTGGTCTGCGACGACGCGGATCTGCCGAACGCCGTCAGCTGGGCGCTCGCCTCGGCGTTCTCGAACGCGGGCCAGCGATGTGCCGCCGCCAGCCGGATCGTCGTCTTCGACGACGTGTACGACGGCTTCCGGGAGGAGTTGCTCGTAGGAGCGGCCGGGCTCGAGCCCCAGCCCGTGATCAGCGAGGCCGCGCTCGAGCGCATGCTGGAAGCCGTCGCCGGAGCCGCGGCACGCGGGGCGACCGTGCTGGCCGGCGGCGAGCGGGGCGGAGGGTCGGGATTCCACCTCGCTCCGACCATTCTCGAGGGCCTCTCGGCGGACGACGAGATCTCGCGCACCGAGCTTTTCGGGCCGGTCACCCTTCTCTACCGCGTCTCGAGCCTCGATGACGCGATCGCCCTCGTGAACGACTCGCTCTACGGGCTGACGGCAGCCGTGCACACCGCGAGCGTGCACCGAGCGATGCGCTTCGCGGAGAGGGTCCAGGCCGGGGTGGTCGTCGTGAACGGCGGGACGCACGGGTCGGAGCCGCACATGGGCTTCGGCGGCGTCAAGGACTCGGGAACCGGTTGGCGCGAGGCAGGGATCGAGGCGCTGGACGTGTATTCCGACTGGAAGATCGTGAACCTGATCGCCGATCCAGCGCTCGCATGACCAGAACCGTTGCCATCCTCGGCCCCGGTGCGGTCGGAGGAACGTTCGCAGTCCGGCTCTCCGAAGCGCACCACCGCACGATCTGCGTGGGTACCCCGGAGATCGTCGGCCTCATGGCGCTCTCCGGGATCACGCTGGAATCGAACGGCTCCAAGCCTGTGAACGTGCGGCCGGTGATGGTCGAGCAGCTCGTCGAGCCCGTGTCTCTGCTGATCGTGGCCGTGAAGGCGCCGTATCTCGTCGAGGCGCTCGAGCGCATCGAGCCTGAAGCCGTCGAGCACGGCGTCGTGCTTCCGCTCCTGAACGGCCTAGAGCATCTTGCACCGATCCGCGCGCGGCTCGGACGCCGGGTGGCGGCTGCCAGCCTCTCCCAGTTCGAGGCCTATCGGGTCGGGCGCATGCAGATCGTCCAGGGCACGCCGTCCGGTGTCGTGACGATGGCCTCGGACGACCTCTCGAACGACGAGCTCGAGCGGGCCGCCGAGATCCTCCGCGCGGCGGGCATGCACGTCGAGATCGAGGACGACGAGAAGCGCGTGCTCTGGCGAAAGGCCGCGCGGGCCGCGGTCGTGTCGAGCGCCACCGCTCTCACCCGGAGGACCATCGGCGAGCTCCGCACGGACCCCGAGTGGCGTCCGCGCATGGAACAGGCGCTCACGGAGGCGTGTGCGGTTGCGACCGCGGACGGCGTCAAGATGATGCCCTCCGCTCAGTGGACGCGGATCGTGGAGATGGACCCGCACCTCACGACCTCCGCGGCACGCGACGTCCTGGCCGGCAAGCGGCACGAGCTCGACGCGATCGCAGGGAGTGTCGTCCGCGCAGGCGAGCGACTCGGGGTCCCGTGCCCGGTGCTCGCCCGGCTCGCCGCCGAAGCCGACGCGTTGTGACCTCGGCGGAGGCGCCGGTCGCGGTCGCGTTCGTCCCGGCCAGAGCGGGCTCCGAGCGGGTTCCGGGGAAGAACGTGCGCCCGCTGGCAGGACATCCGCTGCTTGCCTATGCAATCGAGACCGCTCTCCAGAGCGAGGTCTTCGTACGCGTGGTCGTCTCGACGGACTCCGAGGAGATCGCCGAGATCGCCCGCTGGTACGGCGCCGAGGTCCCGTTTCTGCGCCCAGCCGAGTACGCGACCGCGACATCGCCCGACATCGAGTGGCTCACCTTCACGCTCGAGCGTCTGGGCGAGCACTACGACCTGTTCGCAATCGTCCGCGCGACCAACCCTTTCCGAGGCCCCGCCGTCGTCCGTCGCGGCCTCGAGCAGCTCCTGACGACGCTCGAGGCCGACTCGCTGCGCGCGGTCGAGCGCGTGAAGCAGCATCCCGGGAAGATGTGGCTGCTGGCGGAGGACGGCCGGACGATGTCGCCGCTTCTCGACCAGTCGCATCTGGAGCAAGCCTGGCACGCCGGCCAGTACCAGGCTCTACCCACGGTCTATGTCCAGTCGAGCGCTCTCGAGATCGCGTGGACCCGCGTCGTCGCCGAGACGGGGACGCGGGAGGGCCGGGTCGTCTCGCCGTTCTTCACGGAGGGGCACGAGGGCTTCAACGTGGACGACGAGGAGGACTGGGAGCGCGCAGAGCGGCTGCTCGCGTCTGGAGCGGCGTCGGTGCCTGCGGTCGGGCGCGCGCCGTATTCTCCCGCGGGATGAGAGTCGCGAGCCTCGAGACGCTCTTCTGCGACGCCGGCTGGCGGCCCTGGATCTTCCTCAAGGCGACCACCGAGGACGGGCTCGTCGGGTGGGCGGAGATCACCGACTCGCACGGCTCACCGCGCGGCCTGGCGGGGATCGTCGAGGATCTCGCGCCGGTCGTGGTCGGGCGCGACGCCCGCGCGGGCGAGCGGCTCTACTGGGATCTCTACCGGCACACGCGGCAGAGTCCCGGATCCGTCGTCGCGAAGGCGATCGCGGGGGTCGAGAACGCCCTGCTCGACCTCAAGGCGAAGGCGCTCGGGGTTCCGGTGTACGAGCTCTTCGGCGGGCCGACGCGCGAGACGATTCCGCTCTACTGGTCGCACTGCGGGACGACCAGGGCCCGTGCCTGGGAGGTTACGAGCACGCCGAAGCTCGCTTCGTACGATGACGTGGCGGCGCTCGGGCGCGAGGTCGTGGAGCGCGGATACCGGGCGTTCAAGACCAACGTCGTCGTTCCCGGCGAGGAGCCCCAGGTGCTGATGCCGGGCTTCGGCGAGGGCGGAGGGACGCTCCGTGCCGAGGAGATCGCGGACACGCTGGTGCGCCTCCTCGAGGCGTTCCAGGAGGGAACCGGGGATGCAGCGCGTCCCATCGTCGACCTCAACTTCAACCTGGAGCCGGAGGGCGCCGTTCGCGTGGCCCGCGCGCTCGAGCCGTTCGACCTCCTCTGGCTCGAGATCGATCTCTTCGATCCGGCAGCGCTGGCCCACGTGCGCCACGTGGCGCCGATGCCGATCTGCTCCGGCGAGAATCTGTACGGGAGTCGCGGCTTCCGGCCCTTCCTCGAGGCGGCGGGAATGGACGTCGCCTCCGTGGACGTCATCTGGAACGGCTTCCACCAGGCCAAGAAGATCGCCGACCTCGCGGAGACCTTCGAGGTCAACTGCGCCCCGCACAACTACTACTCGCACTTCGCCACCTTCATCGCCGCGCAGTGGTGTGCGGCCATCCCGAACGCACGCATCCTCGAGCTCGACGTCGACGACGTGCCTTGGCGGGACGAGCTCGTCACTGCCGTTCCCGAGATCGCGGACGGCGAGCTGCGCGTGCCGGCGGGGCCGGGGTGGGGCCTCGAGGTGCGGGAGGACGTGCTCCGGGCGCATCCCTGGCCCGCTTGAGCGCTACACGCGCTCCCAGAACTGCGGCATCCCGCTAAGACGCCGCTTGAGGCTGAGCGGCAGGTAGCGATGCCTGATGCCGAGCTGGAGTCCGGCAAACTTCGCGGTCTCGTACAACGCCGCGTAGGGGATCCAACGACGCTGCCCGGTACCCCAGAGCCATGCCAGCTCGCCTCGTGCGTACTCACTCGCAGCACTGCGGAGCGCTCGCCGAGAGGCCGGCGAGCCATCGTCATAGGAGTGCTCGGCGGAAGCGCCCGAATCGAAGAAGCGACGGAATGCGCGTGCGACCGAATACGCATGCGAGTGGCGTACGGTTGCCGTCGGCTCGTACACGATCGTCCGTCCGTTGAGCAGCAGCTTCCGCGACCAGGCCTGGTCTTCGCTCATAGTCACGTCCTCCGGGAAGGGATGTTCCTCCCACACCGGTCGCGGGATCGCGGAGTTGACGTTGGAGAAGAGCGTCGCCTTGAACGTCAGCTCCTCCGGTGGCTCGAGCTCCTGAATCCGTGGCTCGGCCCCGTACAGGAAGTCGAGGAAGTAGTGCTCGGGAGGGCTTGCACCGTCGTGGGGGATTTGGCGTCCGTAAACGCCTGCAATCCTCGGATCGTCGCCGAGAGGAGCCACGAGCTTCGTCAGCCAGTCGGCGTTCTCTGCGTACGCATCCTGGGTCGTGAAGACGAGGATGCTTCCTTTCGCGAGTCGAGCGCCCAGGTTGCGCGTGGCACCGTGGTTGAAATCCTCGGGCGGAATCTCGTGGACGCGTGCGCCTAATCGGTGTGCCGTCTCTGGACTGCCGTCAGCAGAGCCCGAGTCCACGACGAGGACCTCGACCTCCTGGTCGACCTGTTGAATCGCGATCGCCTGGAGGCAGCGGACGAGGTCTCGGCCACCGTCCTTGACAGGAATGACGACGCTGATCACCGATGGCGGGCCGGGGTGGCTCGGGTCGCGACCGCGGCGGGCAGCAATCCTTTGACCGGGCCGACGCTCGCGAACGCGATGGTCAGCAACGCTCCGGCGATCGTCACTGCGAACCAGAACGTCCATCCGAGCGGGGGCGCCCACTCTGCCGCCGGGAAGAAGAAGATCGACTCATCGGTGCCCGTGGCATGTCGCCGTGCGTTGCGGTACCAGGCCACCGCATGGAGCCCGGCGGTGACGATGACGATCGCAGCGAAAGCAGGACGTGCGTGGCGGCTTCGGGCCGGGGTCCGAGCGACGATCTCGCCTGCGAGCAGCGGGATCACGACGAGAAATGGAAGCAGGTGGCGAGCTTGGACATCGCCACCGAGCTCCCCGGCCCTAAGCGTCGACGACAACAGTACGGCGGCGCCGACAGCGATGACAAGAGCTGCGACCAGCGTGATTCGCTCGCGCATGCTGCCGACCGCGAGAGCGCCGAGGATCAGGGCGACGCCAATCGCGAGCCATGCCACGGAGGCCCAGGGCGGGATCGTCGTATCGAGCCAGCCGAACGTTCCGATCCATTCGCGCCCGAGACGGCCGAACTCCGAGAATGCCTCTCCGGCCTTGTCTCTCCAGGCGAAGGCAAGCGGTCCCGATTGCGTCACCTCGGTGCCGTAGCGCGCCTCCCAGGCGCGGTTCCCGCCGATTGCCACGATCAGCATCGCCGTCGTTGCGAAGAGTGGCTTTGCATTGCCCCGAGCGAGCCTGCCAACCCCGGCCGCGCCGACGAGCGCCACGAACAGCGCGACGTCGAGGACGAGCCAGAGAATGCCGGTGCTTCGACTCAGCGCGAGCAACGCTCCGCTTGTCGCAACTGCTAGCCATACCCAGAGCTCGGGCGAGCTAGGACGGCTCAGTCGGAGGAGCGCGGCGGCGAACGCGAACCCGGCAGTGGTCTCGAGGGCGCTGCTGTTCACGATCGAGCCGACGAAGAGAACCATCGGCGTCGTCGCGACGACCATTCCGAGCAACGAGACACGGCCCATCGTGGGTTCCCAGAGCAGCAGCGCGGCCATCAGCAAAAGAGCGCTCGAGACCGCGACCGTCACGAGCCGGGCAACTCGAGCGGCGTCGGTGGGGCTCGAGGCGAGGCGCGCGGCCACTCCCGGCAGCACGTACGCGATTGGTGGATACACGCCGGCACCGGACTTGACCAGCAGTCGCCGGTCGGACGGCTCGATCCGATCGAGACAGGCGGCCGAGGCTCGTTTCAGGAATGCGTTACAGGCGAGTTTCTCCTCTGCCCAGAGGCCCGACGGCACGTCGACGAGCGGCGTGCCCGCGAGCGACCCCCCGCCGACGGCGATGGCTCGAAGGTAATGAGCCGGCTCGTCCGGCGCTGCGAACGGAGGATTTGCGACAGCCCACGACAGCAGGAGCAGCGCATATCCGGTCGCGAGGACGAGCGGCGCAGCGCGCGCGCGCCTATGGACAAAGCTCATGGCTCGCTCGTCGATCTCCGCAGGGGCATCGCGAGCAGGGCGAGGAAGAACGCGCCGAACACGACCTGGATGCCCAGGCCCAGCATCGTCGCGAGCAGCGCGGTCTCGTAGGCTCGACCCAGCGTGCCGAAGCCGTCGACGGCCCACTCGGCGCCCACGGCCATGAGACCGGCGACGGCGAGAAGGACGAGCCCTCCGCCGGCGAGCAACCCGTGCTCGAGGCGGAGCCGACCCCCGAGGCGCTCGAGCAGCGGATCATGCTCCCCGATACGGACGCGCGCGTAGGTGCGCGCAGAACACCGAGCTGGATGACCTGCGCTAGCCCGAGCGTCGTGGCGAGAAGCGCAGTCTCGTAGGCTCGGCCGAGATCGCCGAAGCCCTCCACGGCCCACTCGGTGCCGATCGCGGCGAGGCCCGCGACTGCGAGGAAGACGAGCGCTCCTCCCGCGAGCAGGCCGTGCTCGAGACGAACGCCTCGTCCCAGGCGTTCCAGGAGCGGGTCGTGCTCGCCGATCCGGACACGCGCGTAGGTTCTCGCGAAGACGCCGAGCTGGATCACCTGAGCCCCGATCAGCGTCACGGCGACGAACCCGAGCATCGTGTGGATCTGCCAGGTTCGGCCGAAGACGTCGACGGGCCCGCTCGCGAGCACGAGCATGCCCGCGAGCCCGAGCAGGATCAGGATGCTGCCGGGGACGAGATAGAGCCAGCTCGGGCTGTACAGGAGCATGAAGCGCACGTGGCGCCAGGCATCCGAGAAGCGGTTCAGCTTGGACTCCCCGATCCGCGGGTAGTAGTCGATCGGGATCTCGCTGACCGTCAGGCCGCGGCGATACGCCTTGAAGACCATCTCCGAGGCGAACTCCATCCCGGTCGAATGGAGGTCGAGCTTCGTCGCAGCGTCCTTTCGGATCGCCCGCATCCCGCAGTGGGCGTCCGAGACCTTGACGCCGAAGAAGAGGTTGAGCATCCCGGTGAGGATCGGGTTTCCGACGAAGCGGTTCAGGAACGGCATCGCGTCACCGTGGATCGTTCCCTTGAAGCGGGAGCCCATCACGAGGTCGTCCCCTTGCTCGAGCCGCTCGACGAACGGCGCCGAGCTCCTGCAGCGGGTACGTCTCGTCGGCGTCGCCCATGACGATGTACGCGCCCCGCGCGTGCTCGAGGCCGGTCAGGTACGCGCTGCCGTAGCCGCGGCGAAGCTCGTTGACCACTCGTGCCCCGTGGGCCTCGGCGACCTCGGCCGAGCGGTCCTCCGAGCCGTTGTCCACGACGAGGACCTCACCGCTGCGACCCGAGCGGCGAATGCCTTCGAGGGCCTGGTCGACGACGTTCCCGACGGCCTCTTCCTCGTTCAGGCAGGGGATGACAACGGTGATCTCGGGCTCGGAGGGCATGGCGTGGAGCGCGGCCGACCGTAGCACGCGCACTTGTCGCTTCTTGCCGTCCCGCAGCTCCCGCGATCCGCGTCCGCAGGGCCCGCGAAGGGTGGGGCCGGTGGCCAGTCGCTGCTCTACCCTGGCGCGGTGCCGCCTTTCCCCGCCGCGCTCGTGCGACCCTGGCGTGCTCTCGAGCGGTTTGCCGACGGCCGTCGAGCCGCTCCGGCGCTCCTCGCTGCCGCGCTTGCCGTCTATGCGGCGGTCTCGGTCGTGCTTCCGCTCGCACCGGGGCGCGATCTCGGGCGCTATCTCGTCATCTACGCCCAGCTCTTCGGCGACCACGTCGTCTACCCGTACGCGCTCGCCGCACGGACTCCGGGAACACCGCTCGTCGTGGGCGGGCTGCTCGACGCCGGAGCGTTCGTGGCGGAGGCGGGCGCAGCGCTCCTCTACGCGCTCTCGATCCTCGCCTGGTGCGCGGTCGCCAGACGCTTCGGCGCACCCGCCGCGATCGCGACCGCGGCAGCGCTGCTCTTCTACCCCGGCTACGTGGTGCTCTTTCACCAGCTCTCGAGCGACGCCGTGTTCGCGGCGGCTTTCGCGCTCGTCGCCTGGCTGCTCGCTCGTGCAGTCGAGCGGCCTAGCGCCGCTCGCGCGGTTGCGCTCGGCGCGGGTGTGTCGGGTCTGATCTTCGTCCGCCCGGTCGCGCAGGTGCTGCTCCTGTTCGCGCTCGTTCCGCTGCTCGCCGGCACGACGTGGCGCATGCGCCTCCAGGGCTCGGCCGCGTTCGTGCTGGCTGCCGTCGTCCCGCTGCTCGCCTGGGCGGCGCACAACGCCGTCCGCGCCGACGACTTCACCCTGGCGCGTGGGGGAGGCGCGACGCTTCCGCTCTTCCGCGCGTTCGTGGCCGACGACATCGTGCGGCCGGAGAACGGTCCTGCGACACGCGAGCTCGAGCGTGCGGTCGCACGCAACCTGCTTCCGCGCGAGCCCTACCTGTCCTACGAGATCGACCTCGAGCGGTTCTTCTCGTCACGGAGCGCGCGCATGCACGAGGACCTGACCGGTCTCTCCGATCGCGTGTGGGGCTGGGACGACGACTACCGGCACCTGTCGCGCGTCGGGCGGGAGGCAGTGCTCGCACATCCGGGCGCGTACGCGCGCGGGGTCGCTGGTGACCTCAAGAATCTGCTCGTCTGGCCGCTCTATGCATCCGTGACGGATACGGAGGCGGCCCCGAGCACCCGAGTGCCCGTCGCAGACCGCCAACTCCCGGTTCCCGGAGAAGGCGAGCCCATCCCGGCCGCGCGCCAGTCGGGCTACATCTCGACGCCTGACGGCCGGATCCGCGAGGTCTGGACCTCGCCGACCGAGCATCAGGTCGTCTTCTCGAGACCGGCTGACGCCGCACGTGCGGCCGAAATCGACCGCCGCGTCGACGATCTCAACGACAGCTTTCCCGACCGGTCGGTTCACTCGGAGTGGGTCGACCGGCTGAACAGCACCTCGCGCTGGTTCCCGCGGCCGGTGGTCTGGCTCCTCGTCGGGCTGCTGGCCGTGCTCGTCCGCCGACCGCGCGGGCTCGCCGTCCCGCTGACGCTCGCGGGCGGGGCCCTGCTGATTCTCCTCTCCACCTCCCTCGCCGTGTACGCCGTCGCCGAGTACTCGGTGCCGGTGACGCCCGCCTTCGTCCTGCTCGCCGCGGTCGGCCTACTAGGGAGACGAGCGGGCCTGAGCGAATACTCTCGTGCCGCACATGCCTGAGCTGGCCCTCATTCCCAGATCCGAGCTCGATCGCGTTCGCGCAGTGACCGACGCGGACCCGGACGCCCGCCTCGCGCTGCTCGCGGACATGTGCCGCCTGAATGCGCTCGTCGCGATCAAGCGTGCAGGGTCCGGACACCTCGGCTCGAGCTTCAGCGCGCTCGACATCTTCGTCCATCTGCTGTACGAGGAGCTGAACGTCGCCGAGCTCGGCTTCGACCATCCCGAGCGAGACGTCTTCTTCTCCTCGAAGGGACACGACGTCCCCGGCCTCTATGCGGCGCTGTACGGCCTCGGCGTCCTCCCGCAGGAGCAGCTGCTGCGGCTGCGCCGGCTCGGCGGTCTGGACGGGCATCCCGACGTCGGCACGCCCGGGATCGAGGCGAACTCCGGCTCCCTCGGCATGGGCATCTCCAAGGGGCGCGGGATCGCGTGGGCGAAGTGGAGCCTCGGCCTGGGCGGCAGGGTCGTGGTGATGACCGGAGACGGCGAGCTCCAGGAGGGCCAGAACTGGGAGGCGATGCAGGCCGCAGCCCACGAAGCGCTGGGGACGCTGTGGGTCGTCGTCGATCGCAACGAGCTGCAGTCGGACAAGCTCACCGAGGAGATCGTCTCGCTCGGCGATCTCGAGGAGAAGCTGCGTGCGTTCGGGTGGGACGTCCGTACGTGCGACGGTCACGACCACGCGGAGCTCCGCGAAGCTTTCGCGTCGTTCGGTGCGATGGACGAGCGCCCGAACGCGCTCATCGCACGGACGATCAAGGGCAAGGGCGTCTCGTTCATGGAACGGTCGGCTGCACTCGCCGAGGGAGGGGGCACCTACCGGTGGCACGCTGGTGCTCCCAGCGACGACGACTTCGAGCGCGCTCGCGACGAGCTCGTCGCGAGCATCGGGGCGGCGCTCGAGGAGCTCGGGCTCGACCCGCTCGAGCTCGTGCCCGTGAAGGAGACTCGCGACGACGACGGGTACTCGCTCGAGGGCGAGCCCGAGAGCGGAGCCGGCGCACCTCTCCAGAAGACGACGAGTGAATACGTCGTGGAGGCCTACGGAGACGCGCTCGTCGAGCTCGCCGAGACGAACGACCGCCTCGTCGTGCTCGATGCCGATCTCGCGTCCGACTGCCGGATTCGCGGTTTCGAGCTCGCGTTCCCGGATCGCTTCGTCGAGTGCGGGATCGCGGAGCAGGACATGGTCTCGACGGCGGCCGGGCTCGCGCGCCACGGCTTCCTCCCGGTGGTGAACTCGTTCGCGTCCTTCCTCGCCTCCCGCGCCAACGAGCAGATCTACAACCAGGCGAGTGAGGGCTCGAAGGTCGTGTACGCGCTCCACTACGCCGGCCTCATCCCCGCGGGCCCGGGAAAGTCGCACCAGAGCCTGCGCGACGTCTCGCTGCTCGGTGCGCTGCCGAACATGACGGTCGTGCAGCCGGGGAACTCCGAGGAGACGCGCGCGTTGCTGCGCTGGGCGGTCGAGGAGGCGGAGGACGACGTCGCGATCCGGCTTGCGATCGGTCCGTCGCCGCGCCGAATCGAGCTGCCGGCCGGATACGAGCCGACGGTGGGCTGGGGGACGGTGCTGCGCGACGGTGAGGACGCCGTGCTGCTCGCCTACGGCCCGGTGCTGCTCCACGAGGCGCTGGTCGCCGCCGAGCTTCTCTCCGGCGAGGGGGTCGATCTCCGCGTCGTCGACATGCCCTGGCTCAACCGCGTCGACCCGGACTGGGTGTCGGTCGAGATCGCTCCGTACCGAGACGTGCTGGTCCTCGAGGATCACGCTCCCGTCGGCGCACTCGGCGACGCGCTGCGCCGGGTGCTCGGGGCACGCGAGGTCACGGTCTACGGCGTGGAGGGTTGGCCCGCGTGCGGAACGCCCGAGGAGGTGCTTCGCTTCCACCGGCTCGACGGCGCCTCGCTTGCCGGGCGCATCGCAGCACAGCTCGGCGTTCGCACATGAAGCGAACCTGGCTCGTTCTCCCCGACCAGCTCTCGATCCGCATGTTCTTCGACGCCGGGATCGTCGACCTGCTCCGCGATCGCCTGGGCGGGCGGCTTGCCGTCGTTTTTCTGGTCTCGCGAGAAGAGGCAGCCGAGTGGAGCGCGCGACTCGGTGACATTCCGGTGCTCTTCGGCGACGAGCTCGCGGCGGACGCAGGACTTGGCATGGGGGGCAGGCTCGACGCGTGGCTCGACCGCCGGATCGGGTACCACCCGCTCGCGATCCGGCTCAACCACCGGCACGGGTTCCACCAGGAGCGCATGGCGCCCGGCCACCCGAATTGGATGCTCGACTCCGACCGCGAGGGACCGCTGCCCCGCTTCGCGTTCCTCGAGCGCGCCATGCAGCGGTGGCATTTCAGTGCGCGCAGGCACGTGCCTCGCAAGCTCCTCGAGGCGATGGAGCGCGAGTGCTCGGCGCTCGTCCTCTCGAACGTCCAGCCGAGGAACGCCGTTCCGTTTCTCGTCGTCGCCAGGCGTCTCGGACTGCCCGTGATCGCTCACGTGGCCAGCTGGGATCACACGGTCGGCAAAGGGGTCATCTCGCCCCACTGCGACCTGTACATCGTCCAGAACCGGGTCATGGAGGACGATCTGCGCCGCTACCACGACATCGACTCCGAGCGTGTCCGGGTGACCGGCTGGCCGCAGACCGACATCTTCCAGCGCGCGCGCCCACACGCCGACTACGAAGCGCTCGTGCGGCGCTACGGCCTCGACCCGAGCCTTCCGCTCGTGCTCGTCATGGGGAACACGCCGACCAACGCCCCGTACGAGGGACGCTTCGTCGAGCGCATCCTCTCGTGGTGGGAAGAAAACGCACGAGAGCGCTTTCAGCTCCTCTTCCGGCCTCATCCGCGCGACAAGGAATGGCGCGAGCGGTTCGACGCCGCGCTCGGCCGGGATGGCGTCTTCGTGCAGGAGCCGAGCTACACCGATCTGGAGGAGCTCGCGACCCTGCTCCAGCACGGCGACGTCGTCGTCTGCAACGCGGGGACGATCCTGCTCGACGCGCTCGTCAACGACCGCCCCGCCGTGTGCGTCCTCTATGACGAAGGCGCGCCGCCCGGCGAGTCGTGGGCCGCGAAGAACGTGATCGGGGAGCACTACCGGGATCTCGCCGCCTCCGGCGCTTTCCACACGGCTGAGAGCTTCGACGAGGTGGTGGCGGGTATCGAGCGCGCTCTCGAGGCACCGGCTGAGCTCGCCGACCAGCGGCGCCGCGCCGTCCGCGAGGTGGTCGGCGAGGTGGACGGCCGTGCCGGAGAGCGTGTGGCCGAAGCGATCGTGGGAGCCCTGTGAGAGCGCGAGTTGCGAGCGTCTCGGCGCGGCTGCGCGACGGGCTCGTCGACCGACTTCGCAGCCGTCCCGGCCTCGCCGAGCGTGTCGTCCGTCTCCCGCGGCTCGTGCCCTCGCGGTCAGCGCGCGCCAAGCTCTACCGCACGTTCTCGTGGCCGGTCCTCGACCACCTGCGCCCGCAGCTCGAGATCTCCTCGGTGGGCGGAAAGCTCGTCGTGGATACCGGTGACGTGGTCGGCCGTGTCCTGACGGCGTCAGGGGTGTGGGAGCCGCACGTCACCGAGGCATTCCGTGCGCGGCTCGGCCCGGGTGACGTCTGCGTCGACATCGGCGCTCACATCGGCTACTACACGCTGCTCGCGTCGAAGCTGGTCGGGCCCGGCGGGAAGGTCTACGCCTTCGAGCCCTCCCCTGGCGCCTTTCGCGCGTTGGAGCAGAACCTCGTGCGCAACGGCGTGACGAACGTGATGCCGCTGAACGTCGCGGCGGGAGCGCACGGGAGCACGGGGACGCTGTACGAGCTGGCCGAGGGCAGCTCCGGAAACTCCAGCCTGAGCCCGCGTCTGCTCGAGTCTCCACATGCCGGCACGGCCGACGAGTACACGCCGGTCGAGGTGGAGATCTGCGCCGCGGACTCACGCGTCCCACCGGACGAGTTCGCGCGTGTGCGGATGATCAAGGTCGACGTCGAGGGCTACGAGGTGGAGGCGCTGCGCGGCGTCGAGCGGATCCTCGCCGTCGGCGCCCCCATTGCCGTGATCGTCGAGCTGAGCCCGGAGTGGAGCCTCGACCCCCCGGCGCCCTTCGTCGAGGGCCTGTGCCGGCGCCACGGCCTCACGCCGTACCGACTCGTCAACGAGTACAGCCTCGACGGCTACTTCCCGGCCCGGATCCAGCCGCCGGTGCCGATCGACGCAGTCCCTGCCGAGCGCTGCGACCTCCTGCTCGTGAGGTCGTCCAGCGTCGAGCCCGCCGCGAAGTAGCCTTCGGCGATGCCGTCGTCCGAACACCCGGCCTCGCTCGTCGGCGTGTATCGAGCACGGAATGCCCGTTATGTTCGCGACGTCTGCGGGCCCGCGCTCGAGCGCGGCTGGACCGTCGCCTGGTGGGCGTTGGACGAGATCGTCGACGACCTGGCGAACGTAACCGTAGGCTCGGGGGGCGGAGCGCGGCTTCCCCTCCTGAACGAGGTCCTCCTCCGGTCGGGGAGCTCGGACGGCTGGCTCGTCGTCTCCGACGACGACGTCGTGTTCGACCGGGGAGACGTTCACGCGCTCGTGTCCCTGTGCGCGAGGGCGAGGCTCGATCTCGCGCAACCCGCTCGCTCCGACAAGGAGCTCGACCACGGCATCACCGCTGTCCGCCGCCTGTCGGTCGCGCGCAAGACGTCGTTCGTCGAGATCGGCCCGCTCTTCGCGGTCGGACCCGGGTGGCGTGATCGCATCGTGCCGTTCCCCGCGGAGCGCGGAATGGGCTGGGGGCTCGAGCTGGAATGGCACGAGCTCCATCGCGAGGGCTGCGAGCTCGGGATCGTGGATGCCGTCCGCGTGCGGCACATGGGTGAGCGCGGGGAGGGCTACGACTTCCGAGCGGACGTCCACCGTGTCCACGCGGAGCTGGAGGAGCGCGGGTTCGGCGGCTGGTCCGACGTCCAGAAGACGCTCGCGACCTGGCGGCCGTGGCAGCGCTCGCCCGGCTGGCTGCGCGCTGCATGAAGCTCGTCATGACGCTCCTCGTGCGCGACGAGGCGGACATCGTCGACGCACAGATCGCGTTTCACCTGCATGCCGGGGTCGACTTCGTCATCGCCACCGACAACCGCTCGCGGGACGGAACGACGGAGATCCTCGAACGGTACGAGCGCGCCGGCGTCCTTCATCTGATCAGGGAGCCGGGCGACGAGATGCGCCAGAGCGAGTGGGTCACGCGCATGGCGAGGCTTGCCGCGACGGACTTCGGCGCCGACTGGGTCCTGAACACCGACGCGGACGAGTTCTGGTGGCCCCGTGGCGGCTCTCTCGAGGAGGTGCTCGAGACCGTGCCAGGGCGCTACGGCGTCGTTCGAGGGTGTTGGCGGCACTTTCTGCCGAGGCCCGAGGACGGGGACTTCTTCGCCGAGCGGATGACCGTACGCCTGCGGCGGCCCGCCTTCCCCGGCGACAAGGCGACCATCTTCCACGCGCATCAGAAGGTCGCCCACCGCGCCGATCCGAACGTGATCGTCGAGGCGGGAAACCACAATGCGCTCGGCGCGGGCCTGGATCCGATCCGTGCCTGGCACCCGATCGAGGTTCTGCACTTCTCGTTCCGCTCTGTCTCCCAGCTCGAGCGCAAGGGCCGAGGCGCCTGGCTGCGGACCGACGGATACGAGCCGACCCTGCATCAGTTCCTGCTCGATGACGCGCTGGGCGCCGACCGGTTGGAGGACTACTACGCGTCCTTCGCGGTGAGCGAGGAGGCGCTCGAACGGGGTGTCGACGACGGAAGCCTCGCTGTCGACACGCGGCTCAGGGACGCACTCAGGGAACTTCGAGCCGACGACGGCGCGTTTCGGCTTCCCGACTCGAGCGGGCGGAGCTTGCTCTCGTTCCCCCACCCTGACGTTCGCGAGGACGCGATGTACGCGGGCGAGGCGGCGGCGCTCGTCGACATCGACGGCGTCGTCCGAGCAGAGCGGCGCATCGACGCGTTCGAGGAGCGGCTGGTGGCGCTCGAGCGGGGCCCGGTTTCCCGCGTGCGCCATAGACTGGCGCCGCGATGAAGCTCGTCATGACGCTGCTCGCCCGCGACGAGGCGGACGTGATCGAGGCGTGGCTCGCCTTCCACCTGAACGCCGGCGCCGACTTCGTCGTCGCCACGGACAACCGCTCGGAGGACGGGACGACGGAGGTGCTCGAGCGCTACGCGCGCGAGGGTCACGTGCATCTGCTCCGAGAGCCCGGCGAGGATCTGCGCCAGAACGAATGGGTGACGCGCATGGCGCGTCTGGCTGCGACCGACTTCGGGGCGGACTGGGTGATCAACTCCGACGCCGACGAGTTCTGGTGGCCGCGAGGGGCATCGCTCCGCGACGTGCTGGACGCGGTTCCCGAGCGCTACGGGACCGTCGGCGCGTTCCTGCGAACGTTCGGGCCGCCCCCGGACGGGGGCGACCGGGAGCTTCGCGGAGCGGATGACCGTGCGCTTCTCGGCGCTGGCGCCGATCAACGATCCGGCATCGCTCTTCAAGCCGATCCGCAAGGTCGTCCACCGCGCGCATCCGGAGATCCAGGTCACGCGCGGGAACCACGCGCTCGTCGACAGCCCGTTCGCTCCGCTCAGGGGCTGGTATCCGATCGAGGTCTTCCACTTCCCGCTTCGGTCGCACGCGCAGTGCGAGCGGAAGGCGACCCTCCAGGGCACCGCCTTCGAGAAGTACGTGGCACGCGCGCCCACGGCCTACCACGCGAACATGTTCGCGGCGCTGAAGAGCGGGACGATCGTCGAGTACTACGACGCCCTGGTGCTCTCCCGAGACGAGCTCGAGCGGGGGCTGGAGCAGGGGAGGCTCGTCGAGGACACGAGGCTGCGGGATGCCTTGCGCCGTCTGCGTGCGGAGGAGGGCGCCGACGCGGAGTACCTGCTCCCGTCCGCGGCCGAGCCGCTCGACTTCCCAATTCCATCGCTGGTCGAAGACGCGGAGTACGCGGTGGAGGCCGCCGTGCTCGGCGAGGCCGACGTCGTCCGGCTCCAGCGGCGGCTGGACACCCTCGAGCGCCGCTTGCAGACCCTGGAGCTGCGGCTGCCGACACGCGTCTACCGAAAGCTCTCCGGAACGGCCAAGCGCGCGCTCAGACGCGACGCTTGACCGCGCGCACGCCCACGATCACCTCGTACAGCCGGTCGTGGGCCTCGAGCTCGTCCGGCCGGAGATCGGCGGCGGCCAGCCCGTAGAGGAACCCCGCCGCGGAGAGCACGTTCCCGTACGCACGCACCTCGACCTTGCCCTCGCCGAACGCCTCCTCGGCGAGCCTGAGCGCCGACCGCGACGTGTAGTGCCACCACTCGCCCCACTCCTCGTCCTCGGGCGGGGAGATCTTCGTCAGCCCGGGCACGGTCGCGAGCAGAACTCCGTCCGGGGCGAGAATTCGATGCAGCGTCGCGAGTGCGGCGCGCACGTCGTAGACGAACTGCAGCGTCTGGGTGACGATCGCGCAGTCGAAGGAGTCGTCCGGGATCTGCGGCGCATTCGTCAGATCTCCGACGATCGTCGCCTTGGGGTTGCCCTCGGTCGCCATGAGGATGTCCACCTTCTCCACGCCTCGCCCGAAACGGGTCGTGTAGTCCGGGGCGGCGATCTCCAGCACACGTCCGCGGATGTCCGCCGCATGACCGCCGACGAAGCTCTCGACGTACACGCGGTCGATCGGCGTTCCGCGCTCGAAGCCCCAGTTGGGGTCGATCGGCGTGACGCGTCGCAGGTCGCCGAGATCCGGCGGCCGCCGCTTTCGCCAGTCGACATAGGCGCGCCGTAGCGGACGAAGCCGGCGCCGCATGCCGGCGGGGACGAACGCACGCCAGCTCTCTTGTCCGGCCAAGGGCGCGATCATAGTGCCCTCGTGCCGAACGACCTTCCTGGAGAGCGCGTCGTCGTCGTCTCGCCGCACTCGGACGACGCGGTGCTTTCTCTGGGCGCTGCGATCGCCTCGTGGGCGCGGCGAGGGGCCCGCGTCGAGCTCCTCACCGTGTTCGCGCTCGACCCGGGCTCGAATGCCCCGGCCGGCGGCTGGGATGCTCGCGCCGGCTTCGCCACGGAAGGGGCAGCGGCCGCGGGTCGGCGCGCCGAGGACGTCGCCGCGTGCGCGATCCTCGGTGCAAGCCCGAGCTGGCTGCCTTTCGGGAGCGTCGACTACGAGCGGCACGGGGACGAGATCGCCGTGCGCGAGGCAATCTCGGCCGCGGCGGCAGGAGCGGACGCCTTGCTTCTCCCGGGATTTCCGCTCAGCCACCCCGACCACGAATGGCTCGGGCGTGCCCTTGTGGGTGCGCCCTTGGGCTGCCGCCGCCTGGGGCTCTACGTGGAGCAGCCCTACGGCCGGAGGACGGACGAGGACCCCACAGTCCCAGCGTGGGCAGAGGAGGCACTCGGCGCGCGGCCCGTGTTCGGCGAAGTGTCGGCGAGCGCGAAAGACCGGCTGGCGAAGTGGAGAGCGGTTCGCGAGTACCGGACGCAGCTCCCCCTGCTCGGCATGAGGCGAGGCCTCCGCCGCGGGCCGTACTCCCTCGTCTTCGGCGAGCGTGTCGCCTGGATCGAACCCTAGGGTCTCGGCAATGAGGGTCGTCATGACGCTGCTGGTTCGCGACGAGGCGGACATCGTGGACGAGCAGATCGCGTTCCACCTCGACGCCGGCGTGGACTTCGTCATCGCGACCGACAACCGCTCCCAGGACGGCACGACCGAGATCCTCGAGCGCTACCAACGCGAGGGCCGGCTCCACCTCATCCGCGAGTCGGGAGAGGACCTCCGCCAGAGCGAATGGGTGACGCGCATGGCGCGTCTGGCTGCAACCGACTTCGGTGCGGAGTGGGTGCTGAACACGGACGCCGACGAGTTCTGGTGGCCGCAGGGAGGCGGGCTCGGGGAAGTCCTCGCAGCCGTCCCTGCGCGCTATGGCGTCGTGCGCGGAGCCTGGCGGAACTTCGTTCCTCGCCCGGAGGACGGCCGCTCGTTCTTCGAGCGAATGACTGTGCGCCTGTGCACGCCCGCCTTCCACCATCATCCGCTGAGCACGCACTCCAAGTCGGCCCACCGCGCCGCCGCCGACGTGCGCGTCGGGCGCGGGAACCACGAAGCCTTCGGCGAGGGACTCCTGCCCCTGCGCGGGTGGTATCCACTCGAGATCCTCCACTTCCCGGTGCGCTCGCTCGAGCACTCCGTACGCAAGTACGTGACCCAGTTCGTCGCGCTCGAGAAGAACGCCGAGAAGGGGATCCCGAACCACATGGCCGCAGCTCATTCGGCGTATCGCGCCGGGCGGCTCGAGCAGTTCTACGAGCCGCTCGTCGTGGACGACGAGGCGCTGGCGCGGGGACTCGAAGATGGATCGCTCGCGCGCGACACGCGACTTCGCGACCGACTGCGTCGGCTCGGCTTCGGCGCCAGCGCCGAGCCTTACGGCGTCAGGAACACCTAGTAACAGTCTGTTACAAGGCACGTGTCGCGGCTTCGGTCGGCTGGATCCGACAGCGGCGGCCCAGTACGCGGCCGAGTCGAGCGCGCTCGACGAGTCCGACTTCGCGCTCGCGCTCGGAGCGAGGATCGAGGATCTGGAGTCGCGCGTGGGGCTGCTCGAGCGCGGGGCCCTGACGAGGGTCGGCCGCGTCGTCAGGCGAGGCCTGCGCTCGTGAGGCGTGCGTGGGATCGACTGGTGGCGTTCGTCCCCACGCGGAAGGCGGCAGCCGCCCTCTTTCTTCTCGCCCTGGTGGGCTACTGGTTCGCCGCGCTCGGCTGGCCGCTCGCCAAGGGACGCGACTCGTGGGACTACCTCGCGTATTACCTGCAGCTGTTCGACTCGGACCCGCCGCTGGAGTTCCTTCAGCTCTTCCGAACCCCCCTGACTCCACTCGTGCTCGGCGTGCCTCTGGACCTCGGAGGCACGGTCCTGCTCGAGATCGTCCTCGGCGTTCTCTACGCGGTCTCGATCGTCGCCTGGAGCGCGACGGCGCTCTCCTTCGGCCGTGTGCCGGCGCTTCTGAGCGCACTTCTCCTGCTCGTCTACCCGGCCTACGCCACCCTCTACCACCAGGCGTCGAGCGACGCGATCTTCGCCACCGGTCTCGCCCTCTGGGCTCTGGGACTGGCACGCACCCTCCGCCGGCCCTCCGGCTGGAGATTCGCTGCGCTCGGCGCGGGAATCGGGATCCTCGTCCTGATCCGGCCCGCGAACCAGGTCTTGCTGCCGATCGTCCTGCTCCCGCTCCTCGTCCCGACGACATGGAAGAAGCGGCTCGCGTGGTCGGCGGCCTCGGCGGCTGCGGTCGTCGGCCTCCTCGGTGCCTGGTCGCTGCACAACGGGGTTCGCTACGACGACGCGACGGTCGCTCGCGGCGGACGCGCGTGGGTGCCGTTCTTGCGCGTCTTCCTGGCCGACAAGACCATCTCGCCCGAGAACGGCGACGCGTCGCAGCGGCTTGGCCGGCTGATCGAGGACGAGGTTCTGGCGGCCAAGGAGCCGCACGCCGAGCCTGGACGTGCCGCTCGCCGCGTACCTGGAGAACGGGTCGAACTACGAGACCGTTCGGCTGATCGCCCTCTCCGACCGTGTGTACGGGAAGGACGAGAACTACGACGTTCTGTTCGACTCCGCGCTGGAAGCGATCCGCCAACAGCCCGGCACGTACGCGCGCGGCGTCGCAGATGCGTTCTGGGAGTTCCTGATCCAGGCTCCGCTGCGAGAGGACATCCGGCCGCGGGAGCAAACCGCACCGGAGGCGCCGCCGCCGACCTTCGAGGTCGACGGGGTGACGCTTCCGAACCCGCAGGCGCACGTGCTGGTGGAAGCCGTGCCCTACGGCTTCGTCTGGTGCGCATCCGACTACATCGACTCGTGCACGCTCGACGATCCCTCGGCGGTCTGGGACGACACGGAACGGCAAGCGCGCTATCGGGAGGTCGTGAGCCAGGTTCGCGCCTGGGACGCCGATCTCCCCGCCCGCGAGGGCGTCGACATCGTCACGGAGCTTCTGAACCGTGTCACGCCGCGCTTTCCGCGGCCTCCCTTCTGGATCGCTCTCGGGCTCGTCGGGCTCGTCTTCCGGCGGCCGCGAGACTGGCGGCTCATCGTCGCGCTCTGGATGTCGGCCGGACTCGTGCTCCTCGTCCATGCGGCGTCCCAGGGCGTTGCGCCCGAGTTCGCGCTCCCGCTGTATCCCGTGTTCATCGTCACGGCGCTCGGCGCCCTCATGGGGGATTCGCTTCCCAAGCAGAATCCCCCGCTCTCCAGCGCGCGCGTCGTCTAGCATCTTTCTCGTGAGCCAGGGCTCAAACGGGCATGGCCGAGGGGCCCAGGGTCGGCTGACCGTCGTCGTCAGCACGTACGAGTGGCCCGAGGCTCTCGACGTCGTTCTGCGTGCGCTCTCCGAGCAGTCGGACGCGAACTTCGACATCGTGGTCGCGGACGACGGCTCCGGGCCCGATACGGCCGTCCTCGTCCGAGGCTGGCAACGGCGTTTCGGACAGCGGCTCACGCACATCTGGCACGCAGACGAAGGCTTTCGCGCGGCCCGGGCTCGAAATCTCGGGGCGCTCGCGCGCGACTCCGGCCTAATCGCGTTCCTGGACGGGGATTGCGTACCCCGCCGTGACTTCGTGCGGGCCGCGCGCGCGGCCGCGCGACCGGGGTGGTTTGCGGTCGGAAGGCGGCTCCACCTCTCGCACGCCTTCACCGGCCGGGTGCTCGAACACGACCTTCCCATCCATCGCTGGTCGCTCGCTCGCTGGCTGCCTGAACGCCGGCACTGCAGCCGGATCGCGTTGCTGACGGCCCGCGACCGCCGGAGGGTGGGGCGCCTTGGCGTTCCCGAGTTCATCCCGGAGAAGAACGCTTACTCCCCGGTGTTCCTCGCGGTCAAGGACTTCGAGCGAGTGAACGGCTACGACATGCGCTACGAGGGCTGGGGCGAAGAGGACGTGGATCTCGCGATCCGCCTGCGGCGCGTCGGCCTTCGCTGCGGGCACATGGGCAGCTCGGGGACCGTGCTCCATCTCTGGCATCCGTCGCTCGTGGATACGCAGAGGCCCAACTGGCGGCTCCTGCAGGAGACGGAGCGAAGCGGCGCGCTCGAGGCGGTCGTGGGGCTTCGCGAGCTCGAACGCGAGTTGGACGTGGAACGCCCCGCCATCGCCGAGCAGGTCGCCGTCGGGCACTGACACCACTTCGCGAGACGCACCATGGGACCGACACGCAACGCGGCCTGGATCGTCTCCGGGCTGACAACTCTGGGCGCCCTCGTGCGCTTCGCCGCACTCGATCGCCAGAGCTTCTGGCTCGACGAGCTCGTCACGGTGTCGCTCCTTCGCCAGCCCTTCGGCGACATGCTCGCGGCGATTCCGGACAGTGAGGCGACGCCCTATCTCTACTACGTTCTCGCGTGGCCCTGGGCGCGCCTCGCCGGCTTCGGAGAGGTCGGGCTGCGCTCCCTTTCCGCGCTCGTGGGCGCGGCGATCGTCCCCGTAGCGTACGGCGCAGGCGCGCTCTCGTCTCGCGCCGCGTCGGCGTCATCGCAGCCGCTCTCGTCAGCGTCAACCCGTTCCTCGTCTGGTACGCGCAGGAGGCGCGCGCGTACAGCCTGTTTGCGCTCCTCGCGGCGTGCACGGTGCTCTTCTTCGGGCGTGTCCTCCGTGGAGGCGACGGGTGGGACCTCGTGGGCTGGGCGCTTGCGGCCTCGCTCGCGCTCGCGACGCACTACTTCGCGTTCTTCCTCGTCCTGCCCGAGGCGGTTTGGCTCCTCGTCCGGTCCGGGTCGCGCCGATTGGCGGCCCTCGCGGTCGTGCTTCCCGCGGCTGTCGGTCTCGCCCAGCTGCCGCTCCTCCTCGACCAGCGTGGAGCGGGAGAGGCGGTGACGGACGCCTCGCTCGCCTCGAGAGTCGCCGGCGTTCCGAAGGGTCTCGCCGTCGGCTACAGCTTCCCGGCGGAGATCGCGGGCAGCGTCCTCGCGGCCGCGCTGCTCGCTATCGGGCTCGTCTTGCTTCTGACTCGTGCGCCGCGCGAGCTGAGGGGTCGCGCCCTCGTGCCTGGCGGCCTGGCGATCGTCGCGATCGGCGCTCCGGTGGCGCTCGCGCTCGTGGGCGCCGACTACGTGATCGTCCGAAACACGATCCTGGCGATCGTTCCCGCCGCCGATCTGCGTCGCGACCGGGTACGCCGCTTCCCGGTTCGGTCTCTCGGCCGGCGCCGCACTTTGCGTGCTGCTGCTGGCGATCACGCTCTCGGTTTCCTTCGACGAGCGATACGGGCGGACAGACTGGCGCTCGGCGGGCGAGCGTCTCGGCTCGCCGAGTGGGGCTCGCGCGATCGTCGTGACGCCGTTCCTGAGCCGCCAGCTCTGGGAGCCGTACCTGCCCCGTCTCGAAGAGCCTTCCGGTGACGTTGTCCGAGTCCAGGAGATCGCTGCGATCGGTCTCGCGACGGAGGAGGGGTTCTCCATCGGAGGGCGTGTGAAGCCGCCGGCGCTTGACTCCGGGCCCCCGTCTCCGCCGGCCGGCTTCGGGATGGTCACCGAGGAGCGGACTCCGACGTACACGCTGGTTCTGTACCGCGCCACGAAACCGACACCGGTGTCCCTTGCCGAGCTCGATCGGCTTCGTCTCGCTGACCAGCAGCCGGGCTTCCTCCTGCAGCCGGCTCCGACCGGTTGACGCGCGCGGTCCACGTCACTGGCTAGCATCGCCGGGTGAGCACGAGCAAGATCGAGGCACCCGGCACGCCGCCAGCGCTCGCGCGACCGTCCGTCGAGCCGGACGGCGCGATCGGAGCGAACCTTCGTCATCAAGCCCGCCTCGCGGATGCCGCACCTCGACATCAGCGAGCTCTGGCACTACCGCGAGCTCCTGCAGACGCTCGTCTGGCGCGACGTCGTCGTCCGCTACAAGCAGACGTTCCTCGGCGTGGCGTGGGCGATTCTCGTCCCCGTCTTCACCGCCACCGTCTACATCATCGTCTTCGGCAAGTTCGCGAACTTCCCGGCCGGGGAGGTGCCGTATCCGAGCCTCGTGATCGCCGGCGTGCTGCCGATGCAGTACTTCGCGTCGTCGCTCACCGGTTCGAGCCTGAGCCTCGCGGCGAACCTCCAGCTCGTCACGAAGGTGTACTTCCCACGCGCGCTCCTGCCGCTGGCCGCGGTCATCGTCCCGATGATCGACTTCATCGTCGGCCTGCCCGTGCTGATCTTCCTGATGTGGCTCTACGGGACCTGGCCGGGCGGCCCGGAGCTCCTGGTCGCGCCCCTCGCCATGGCGCTCGCCCTGATCACCGCCCTCGGCGCCGGCTTCCTGCTCTCGGCGCTCAACGTCAGGTACCGCGACGTCCGCTACATGATCCCCGTCTTCCTGCAGGTGCTGCCGCTGCTCTCCGGCGTCATGTACGCGGTCGAGGAGATCCCGGACGAAGTGGCAGTGGATCCTCGCGTTCAACCCGATGACCGCGGTGATCGCCAACTGGCGCTGGGCGATGCTCGACGCGAGCACGCCCGACCTCGGCCAGACGGCAGTCGGGGTCGCCGTGGCGCTCGTCGATCTTCTTCGGTGGACTCGCGATCTTCCGCTCCTCCGAGCCGCGCTTCGCGGACACGATCTAGGTGGCCTGATGGCGATCGCGATCGAAGTCGACGCTCTCTCCAAGCGCTACCGGATCGGAGAGCTCCAGGCCGCGTACGGGACGCTTCGCGAGTCGATGTCCCACACGGCCAAGCGACTCACGGGGCAGGAGCATCGCCGCGGCTACGAGGAGATCTGGGCGCTGCGCGACGTCTCGTTCCAGCTCGAGGAGGGCAAGGCCCTCGGGCTGATCGGCCGCAACGGGGCGGGGAAGTCGACGCTCCTCAAGATCCTGACGCGGATCACGACCCCGACCGAGGGCCGGGCCGAGATCCGAGGACGCGTCGGCAGCCTGCTCGAGGTGGGAACCGGCTTCCACCCCGAGCTGACGGGGCGCGAGAACGTGTTCCTGAACGGCGCGATCCTCGGCATGAAGCGCCGCGAGATCCAGGCCAAGATGCCCGAGATCGCCGAGTTCTCCGGCGTCGAGAAGTTCCTCGACACTCCGGTGAAGCGCTACTCGAGCGGGATGCACGTCCGCCTCGCCTTCTCGGTCGCGGCGCACTTCGAGCCGGAGATCATGCTGGTCGACGAGGTGCTGAGCGTCGGCGACGCCGAGTTCCAGGCGCGCTGCCTCGGGCGGATGGAGGACATCAACACGACCGGCCGGACGGTCGTCTTCGTCTCGCACCAGGTGCAGTCCGTCGCGCAGCTCTGCGACCGCGTGCTCCTGATGGACGAAGGCCGCATCGTTCGCGACGGAGAGAGCGCGGAGGTCGTCGCTCACTATCTCCAGTCCGCGACCGGAACGAGCTCCAGCCAGACGTGGGTCGCCGAGGAGGAGCCAGGAGACGACCTCGTCAGCCTGCACTCGGTTCGCGCGGTGCACGCCGACGGCGAGACGGCCGACTACGCGGACGTGCGCGAGCCGGTCGGCATCGAGATGGCCTACAGCGTCCTCCGCGACGGCCCGCCGATCCTGCCCAAGATCAAGGTCGTCGCCGGCGGCCAGATCGCGTTCAACGCGATGGACGTGGGGCCGCGCTCGAAGGAGCCCTCGCGGCCCGGCGAGTACGTCTCCACCGCGTGGATACCCGGGAACTTCCTGAACGAAGGGCTCATCACCGTGGACGCCGCACTCTGCTCGATCGACTCGCCGAAGCTCCACCATCACGTGTCGATCCACGAGGCGGTCTCGTTCCACGTGCAGGATCCGCTCGAAGGCGACTCGTCCCGCGGGATGTTCACCGGCCAGTGGCGCGGGGTCGTGCGGCCGCTGCTCGACTGGACGACGAAGGAGCTCTGAGCGGGATGATGCAGACGCCCTATCCGCCGATCGAGCTCGCGACCCGGGTGGGGGAGCTCCACGGCGCCGACTTCGCGCTGTACGAGGAGATCGGCCGGAGCGTCCGCGCCGAGATCCTCGGCGTGCTCCCCGAAGGCTGGTCGTTCGACGGAAAGCGCGTGCTCGACTTCGGCTGCGGGGCCGGGCGGACGCTTCGGCACTTCCTCGAGGAAGCCGAGAACGGCTCCTTCCACGGCTGCGACATCGATGCTCCGAGCATCGCCTGGCTCGAGGCCAACCTGAGCCCACCTCTCCATGTCTTCGTCAACGGGGAGGAGCCTCCGCTGCCGCTCGAAACCGAGTCGCTCGACCTGATCTGGGCGATTTCGGTCTTCACGCACATCTCGGATCACTGGGCAGCCTGGCTGGTCGAGCTGCACCGGCTGCTTCGCGAGGACGGCCTGCTCATCGCGACGATTCTCGGCCCTGCCCTGTCGGAGGAGTGGACGGACGCGACGCCCGATCCGCGCGTCGGGCGCGGGCAGCACGTGGCCGACAGCCGACCGAATCGGAATGAACGTGCTCCATCACGGACGCTCCTGGGATCAGGGCGGCCCTGCGGTCTTTCTCTCCAGCTGGTGGGTCGAGGAGCACTGGGGCCGGGGGTTCGAGATACTCACGCTCCGCGAGGAAGGCTTTGCCGCCACGCCGAAGTGGAGGGGTCAGGGTGTGCTTCTGGCCAGGAAACGGCCGGTCGAGATCACCGCCGAGGAGCTCGAGCGGATCGATCCCGGCGATGCGCGCGAGATCGAGGCGCTTCGCCACAACATCCGGCAGCTGCACCACGAGTCGCAGAAGGCGCAGGAATCGGCGGCGTGGCTCGAGCGCGAGCGCGCCGCGCTCACGGAACAGCTGTCCACGAAATCCTGAGGTCGTAGCGGCGAGGCATGCCTCGCCCTACGGAGCAGGACGCTCTCAGCCGCTCGGCGAGCGCGCCTGGAGCTCGCGCGCATACGCCTCGAGCGCGAGGAAGCGTTGGCCGAGATCGTCGGAGTAGCGCTGCAGCTCCTGGAACTGCGCCCAGAGCTCCTCCGAGTTTCGCTGCAGCTCGGTGAACTGCGTCCCCAGCCCCTCCGAGTAGCGCTGCAGCTCGACGAACCGCTCACCCAGCGAGCGTGAATACTCGCCGAGCTCGCGGTGCTCTCGTTCGCGTGGGTGCAGGCGTCGACGCTCGGCGAGGAGAGCCTCGGTCGTAGGGGTCTCGTCCGGGAGAACGGGGAGGGCGAGCGCGTCATGGGCTCCGCGAAGGCTCTCGAGGATCTCGAGCAGCTCGCGCTGCCCGTTCGACAGCGCCGGGTCGGAAACGGCGTGCTGGTGCGTGAGCGTCGTGTGCCGAAGGTTCGCGTCGACGTAGTCGAGTGCATTCGGCTCGAGCTCGTGCGTCCCGACGTCCACGCCGTCAAGGAAGTTGCGGACGCCTTCGCACCACGCGTTCGGGTCGTCGAGGATCTCGTCGTAGGTCGTGACCAGAGTGGTCAGCCCCGTGGCGGCGGTCAGACACGACTGCAGGTACCGCTCCCAGAGCGCGAGGGAGTACAGCTTTCCGAGGTCGTCGCGCGCGCCGAGCGAGGCGGCGATCTCGAGCGGGTTTCGGTGCACCAGCACGACGACCGGCTCGACGTCGAGGCCGCTCGTCCAGAAGGGGAAGGTGATGCAGTTGCGCGGGTCCTTCCAGACCCAGGGCTCGAGCGGAAACACGCGAGAGAAGAGCTCAGGGGCCTCGGAGCGCAGCTCCGCGAGCACGGGATCGGCCTCCCAGCCCGGGTCGAGCCTCGGGGGGCAGCTCCAGTCGGACTCGAACGCTTCGAGGATCCGGTCGTTGAACGCGGTCAGCGAAGCGCTCTCCCAGTAGCCGCGCGGGTTGTCGTCCGTTCCGGGAAGCAGGTCCTCCTCGACGCAGGTCGGAATGCCCAGGAGGTTGACGAGCCGGGTCGCGGCGGAGGTTCCGCTGCGGTGCATCCCGAGGACGAAGACCCCGCGGCTCATCGCGCTGACTCTACTGCAACCCGCGACGTTCGTAGCCGAGCTCGACGAGAGCGTGGCCGCCGATGCGCTCGAGCGCCGCGATCGTCTCGGGATCCTCGTCACGCCAGCGTCCGAGCGACGGTGGGGCCGTCACCTCGTCCAGGGCGGGCCGCGGGATCCGCGTCGAGCCCGAAGAACTCGAGGATCTCGGCCGCGACTGCCACCGGTCGCGCGCAGAGGTCCTCGAATCTGATCCGCAGGTAGCGATCACCGAGCCGTTCCTCGCCATAGCGCGCCGCGGCGAGGTTGATC
Source organism: uncultured Actinomycetes bacterium (assembly GCA_963850485.1). Taxonomy (GTDB): domain Bacteria; phylum Actinomycetota; class Thermoleophilia; order Gaiellales; family Gaiellaceae; genus GMQP-bins7. The sequence goes on from CAWKLR010000010.1 coordinate 181,643, forward strand.
CAGCTCCAGAGGGCGAGCGAGCGAGCGGCCGCGGGCAGGTCGGACGGGATCGGGGCGGCGTCACCATGCTTGCGCAGCTGGTTCTGGTTCGTCGAGAGCGCCATGTCGCGGCCGTCGCGGACGACGTGCAGGAATCTGAGCGCGGGGAGATGGCGATGGAAGAACGGCAGGAGGTAGATGCTGCGAGGCTCCTTCCAGCCCCAGGGTCGGCCCGCGTCGAGTCGTGCGCAGTGCTCGCAGCACGAGCGCGGCGAGGTCAGCGAGCATCGCGTTCGCTCCACGCGCACGGGCAGCGCGACCGTCGCCGTGGGAGAAGTACACGTTGATCCAGCGGTCCGAGTAGTCGCCGAGCTTCCAGGCGTCCTCGGACTCGTTCAGCTCGGTCCCGGTGAAGAGCCCTGCCTGCCTCAGGATGCGGGCCACGACACGCGTTCCCGAGCCACCGGTTCCACCGATGACTGCGGGACCCGAGTCGAGGAACCATTGCGGAAGCGGGAGCCGTGAGGCGCGATCGCTCAATGCGGGAGGCCCGAACTTCCGAAAAGCGGATGCTCGAGCCATGGATCCGACGGATCGAGGTCGTCGTCAGAGCCAGCTTCGCGGAGCTCGGCCTGCGAGAGGAGAGCAACGCTGTCTACCGAGAGTGCCGCCCGCCGCCGGTGCCAACCCGACTCCACTGCAGCAGGGTCAAACACTCGTTGGACGTATTTCGAGACCGCGTGCGAGACGCTGAGATAGAGATAGTGCCGCATCGCGAAGGATTCCGGATATGGCGACAGCCCCTCGAAGTCGATTCGGTGTCCGGCGCGACTCGTCAGGTCGACCGGGGCATCCTGGCGCTTCCAGGCGTTCAGGCGATTCGGATACTCCGGAAGATAGGGGTAGTAGTGGCGCATCGTCTCCCTGAATCGGGGATGGTCGTGATCTGGGGCTTCTCGAGTCGGGACGAAGGTGTACTCCTGGAAGTTGACCGCGTTGTAGCCGAGCGCGTCGACCTCGGCTATCGCCCCGGCGAGCGTCACCGAGGACCGGGGCGGAAGGCGCGTCTCGTCTGCGTCGAGATGGATGAACCAGTCGGCATCGAGCGTCCTCGCCAGCTCCTCTTTCCGCGCGAGCAGGGGACGCAACGCAAATGCGTCTTGCCTGGGCAGGCTCTCGAGCCCGGCGAGGCCGCGTCCCCGGAATCCCTCGGCGATGGCAACCGTCGCGTCCGTCGACTCATTGTCGATGAGGTACGTCTCGACACCGTGCCGAACGAGATGCTCGATGCAGCCCTCCATGAAGCGTTCCGCGTTGTGCGTGGCGAGGAGGGCGACCACGCGCATGCTCTCGGGGAGAGTATCGTGTCGACCGCGCTCGCCCTGTGCTGTCTGATCGATGAAGGGAATGATCTCAGCCGTCATCGTCACGAGGGGAAACGTCGACCTCTCCCCGATTCTCGACTCGTTGCCCTTCGACGACGTGATTGTCTGGAACAACCTGGAGCGCGAAGACCTGTCCGTATCGGCCGCTATGCAGGGATCTCCGAGGCAAAGGGCGACCGTATCTACATCCAAGACGACGACGCGGTCATCGACGTGGAGCGGCTGATGGCCGAGTACCGTGACGGCGAGCGGCTGTGCAACATGGACGCGGCGCATCCTGTCCCCTACCCTGACTCCTCGCTCGTCGGGTGGGGCGCGATCTTCCCGCCAGGACCCGGAAAAGGCGTTCCGGCGCTACGGCGCAGCTCATCCCACCAACTCGGACGAGTTCTACCGCTGCTGCGATGTCGTCTTTACCTCGCTCGCACCGTTTCGCCGCGTGGACTTCGGGAGGGAGAACCTCCACTATTCTGCCGCCCCCGACCGGATGCACCGACAAGCGAGCCATTACGCCGAGCGCCAGGCCATCACCGAGCGTTGCCTCGCTCTCGCACGTACCAGCGTCGTCATCTCCACGACCGGCCGCGACACGCTCCAGGCGGCCGTGGACTCCGCTCGGGACGCGGACGAGATCATCGTCGTCGGCGAAGGCTGTGATCCGCAGGTCGTCTCACACCACAAGACAGTCGTGACCCGCGTGGAGCGTGGCGGCGGGGAACGTCTCAAGGCCGGTCATGCGGCCAGGGCGCGAGGTATGGAGCTCGCCTCGGGCTCCCACGTCGCTTTCCTGGCGGACGACCGCGCCTACGTCCCCGGGGCGTTCGATCTCGTGCGCGAGATCAGCTCACATTCGTTCACTCGCCGGCGCTGACTCTGTCGCGCACCTGCCGGGCTCGCTCGAGCCAGAACTCGCGCTCGGCGTAGAAGCCCTCCTTCTTCCACATGCGATTCGAGCGCTGAAACACCGGTCCATCCTGGTCGAGCCACTCGATCCCCTCGATGATCGTCTTCGTCCGCGACAGCATCGGAAACACCGTCTCAGCGCCGAGACCCGTCTTGAAGTCCCAGTCGAGCGGGTGGAAGCGCCCGTACTGCTCGAACGCCTTGAAGGGGAGGTCGCGGTCGAAGAGAGCGCCCCAACCCAGGAGGGTCGTGTCGTGATACGTCGCCAGCCGAGGCGGGTGATGGTCGAGCATGTTTCCGACCACGACGCTCGGTTCGTAGGCCGCGAGGAGCGCCCGGTGGCAGGTGACGAGGCAGTCGTCGTCCTGGAAGTAGATGACCGGCTTCTGTGTCTCGCCGATCGCGACGTAGCGACCGTACACCTTCCAGTCATCGGGGCGCTTCGAGTTGTCGTAGACGACAACCTCTGGGTAGGGCAGCGTCACCAGGATAGGCGCGAGGTCTACGTCTCCTCTCGTTACGAGGATTGCGCAGACCTGCTCTGGATCGAGAGATGTGCTCATTGCGGGCGTCTGCGACCGGAGGCTACAGCGGCTCTCGCCGATGTGACTCGGCAGGCGCCTGACGAAGCTTCACGAGACGTAGACTGGACGGCTCTCCATGTCGATTCGCGAGCAGCAGACCGAGGCCGAGACGCAGATCGATCCGGCGCTCGACACCGCGTCCGCGGCGGCGGATGCGGTCCTCAGGCAGCTCGACGTCGCGAGGGGCGCGAGAGGCACCTGAGCGAGCAGGTGGAGAAGCTCGAGGGACACCTGCTCGAGAAGGAGAAGGAGCTCACCGGCCTCCAGCGCGAGCTTCGCGCCCGGTCCGAGATGGTGGGCGAGATCCAACGCACGCTGAGCTGGCGGGTGACGAAGCCGCTGCGGGCCGCTCAGGCGACTTCTCTCGCGCTCGTGACGACGACGCTCTGCTTCGTCGGAGCGCGGCGGGGCAACGCGTTCATGAACGAGCTCCTCGCTGCCGTCGCGCACGAGGTCGAGGCGGCAGGCATGCCGACGGAGCTGGCGTTCGACGCGCTTCCCGAGGGCAGCTCGTACGTCTACGTCCTGATCCCGCACGAGTACTACGAGTGCGTTCGCGATGAGCTGCAGCCCACGCGTGCGCAACTGGGCCGGACGATCGCGTTCTGCACCGAGCAGCCCGGCACGCACTGGTTCGATCTCACGCGGGCGCATGCCGCCGCGGCGGGAGCCGCGTGGACATCTACCCGGATGCGGTGCGGGCGCTCGCGCGCGCGGGTGTCGACGCCGAGCACTTTCGGCTCGGCTACAGCGGCTTCTGGGATCGCTGGGATCGGGATGAGAGCAGTGAGCGACCGGTCGACGTGCTCCACCTCGGAGCGGTCAACGCGCGCCGGCTACGCGCGCTCGCGGGCTTTGCGGGAACCCTCTGGCCGCACCGCACGCGACTGCTGATCCCGCCGGAGACGCCGAAGACGCGCGAGCGCGCGGACTTTCTCCTCGGCGAGGCGAAGTGGGAGTGCCTGCGCTCGGCCAAGATCCTCCTGAACCTGCACCGCCAGGAGAGCGCGTACTTCGAATGGGTGCGGGTGCTCGAGGGGATCTCCAACGGGTGCGTGCTCGTCTCCGAGCACTCCCCGGACTGCGCGCCCCTCGTCCCCGGCGAGCACTTCGTCTGCGGGACGCTCGAGAACCTGGCGCTGCTCGCCGACCACCTGCTGCGGGACGAGGACCGGCTGGCGGCGATGCGCCTCGCGGCCTACGACCACGTGCGGACGGAGCTGCCCATGCGGCCCGCCGCCGAGCGGCTGATCGCGATGGCGGAAGACCTTGCGCGCTCGCCCCGGGTGCGTCGAGCGAAGCGGGGTCAGACCTCACACGCCCCGCGCCCGACACCCAGGCACCGGCTCCGCTCCTACCTGCGGAGCGGGCCCGATGCACGGCTCGACGGGCTGTACGAGCGTCAGTGGAGCCTGGGGGAGTGGAGCAGGCGCTCGGACGCCGTCTTGAAGCGGCTCGTGATCGGGCAGATCGAGCTGAACCGGCGGCTGGCTGCGCAGGAGGTCGCGCTCCGGAACGAGGACCCGGCGGAGGTCCGCGTCGTCGCCCGCACTCCCGCGTATGCCCGCTCGAAGCCGCGTGTCTCGGTCCTGATTCCGCTCTACAACCACGCCGAGGAGGTGGAGTCGGCGCTCGAGAGCGTGGCCGCGTCGGAGCTCGTGAGCCTGGAGGTCGTCGTTCTGGACGACGCCTCGACCGATCGCTCACAGGAAGCCGTCCTCGACTTCTTCGCGGAGCACAGCCACCTGCCCGGAATGCTCCTCCAGCACGTCGTCAACCGCGGTCTCGGCCGGACGAGGAACGATCTCGTCGCGGCGGCGCGCGGCGAGCTCGTCTTCATGCTCGACGCCGACAACGAGATCTACCCGACTGCGCTCGATCGCCTCGTGGAGGCGCTCGACGACGACTCCGGGGCGTTCTTCGCGTACCCGATGCTCGAGGAGCACGTCGACGGCGAGCCGGACACGCTCCGCTCCTATCTGCCCTGGGAGCCCGGTCAGCTCGCCGAGGCGAACTACATCGACGCGATGTCGCTGCTGCGCCGCCAGGAGCTCGTCGAGCTGGGTGGCTACAGCGAGGATCCCCGCCTGCACGGGTGGGAGGACTACGACCTCTGGTGCCGGACCGCGGATCGCGGCCTGCGTGGCGTTCTCGTTCCCCAGATCCTCGCGCGCTACCGCCGGGCGGCCCACTCGATGCTCTACTCGATCACCAACATCGACACGTCGGAGGCCCAGACGCTCCTCGCGACGCGATATCCGTCGCTCGCCGACGCCCGACTGGACGATCGCGAGCGTAGGGGCGAGGCATGCCTCGCCCTAACGGTCGCTCAGGTGACCGCGAAGCGCGCGCGCGCGTCGAGCTCGTCGAGCGCCCCGGAGAACCGGTAGTTCCGCTCGGACAGCGCCGCGAGCGAGGCTGGTGAGCAGTACGTCGCAGTCGCGAGGATCCGCGGCCGCTCCGTCGCGAAGCCGCCCCGATGAAGCCCGCTCGTGTTGCAGAAGATGATCGTTCCGCGAGACGCGACGAACGTGCGGATCTGCTCGGCAGGGACCGCCCGGGCGACCTCGTCCTCCGGTACGCGCCCGTTGCCCATCGGCCGCCACGGGCTCACGTTCTCGAACCGCCCCCCGGGTTGGCTCTCGGGGACGTACTCGAACGGTCCGGCGCCCTCGTCGACGTCACGCAGGTAGAGGAACGCCTTCAGCAGGTGCTTGTCGTCGAAGTCGCGGTGCCAGAGCTGGGAGGCAGCGCGGTCGGTCTCCTCCGCCTGCGCGATCGTGTACCAGAGGTCGGCGTACGAGAGCTTCGGCCACAGCCGGAGGTAGCCGCTGGCGACGTTCAGCATGCTGGACGAAAGGCATGCCTCGAGCCACGCGTCGTCGAGCCCGAGCTCGACATCCTCGAAGCTGTGCGCCCGAACGAGGAACTCCTTGCCGGCTCGACGGCGAAGCTCGGTGCCCGCTTCGCCTCGTTGCTCCCGATCGAGCGCGTCTTCCGTCTCCCGGGCGAAGCGGTCACCCTGGCTGTCGACGGCTGACGCAGTCTCGGCGCCGACGAGCTCGGAGAAGGGAAGGACTGCGTATCCGCGCGCGTCGACCTCACTGACGACTTTCCGCTGCACGTCGTCGAGCTCGGGGCGATCCTCCGAAAAGCGACGCCTGCTGGCGCGGTTGGAAAGAACGCGGTCGTGCAGCTCGTACGTTGCGCGTATGCCGCGCTTCTCCAGCGCGGTTGCGGCCCTGTGGACCCGGTTCGAGAACGTCGATTTCTGCCTGTGCATCGTGGATGCGACCGTTGCGTCGGCCGGTCGCCTACCTTACCGCCGAGCCCGTGGCCGCCGTCTTCTTCACCTTTCGCGACTCCCCGCAACGTCGGCGCGCGCTCGCAGCTGCGCCGGGAGCTGCGGAGCGGTACGTGCTCTTCGGCCTGGATCAGCTCGCCGCCCGCGGCTTCTCCGTCGACCACAACCTGGAGCGGACGGGCGCTCCGCCGCGCTGGGCCGACGTGGCGGGAGATGCCTTGAAGTGGGGGCTCGAGCGGGCGGGAGGCTACGGCGGGGATTTCGGGTCGGTCCTCGCGTCGCTCGAGAGGGCGAACCGAGCGGATGTCGTCTTCTCCACGGTGGACACGGTCGGGATACCCCTCATGCTCCTGGCGCGCGCCGGCCGCCTCCGGCCCCCGCTCGTGTACGTCGCGATCGGCCTTCCGGAGCGTCTTTCGCAGCTCCGGTCGGATCGAATGCGCCGCCTCTATGCGTCGGCGCTCGGCTCGTGTGCTTCGGTGATCGCGTACAGCGCGTACGAAGCCGACGAGCTTCGAGGCTGGCTCGATGCGCCATGGGTTTGCCACGCGCGTCGAGTTCGTCCCCTTCGGCGTCGACGCAGCGTCCTTCACGCCGGTTCGCGAGCCGGCCACCGTCGACGTCGTCTCGGTCGGCGTCGACCCGCACCGCGACTTCGCGCTCCTCCTGCGCGTTGCGGCGCGCATGCCCACGGTCAGCTTTCGGATCGTCGCGAGCGCTGACCATGCACGTCGTCTGTCCGCGGCGCCCGCGAACGTCGTCGTCGAGACCGACATCTCGTTCGAGGAGATGAAGCGGAGACTCGCCGAGGCGCGGGTCGTCGCTCTACCCGTGCGGGAGAACAGCTACTCGGGCGCTACGACGGTGCTCTTGCAGGCGATGGCGCTCGGGAAGCCGGTCGTCGTCACGCGCACGCAGGCGATAGCCACTGGCTACGGGCTCGTCGACGGCGAGAACTGTCGCCTGGTGGCGCCGGGGGACGAGGTCGCCTTCGAGCGCGCAGTGAGCGGTGTGCTGGGCGACGAGTTCCACGCCCGCGCACTCGGCTCGAGCGCCAGAACGACGGTCGAACGGGCGCTCACGTGGGAGCGGTACGTCGATCGGATCGAGGAGCTTCTTCGCGACGCAGCCTCAGCACCGCGGCCATCTCGGTCGGAATCTCCCTGAAACCGACCGGTTCGAGGTGCGCCGCGAGCTCGGCTCTCGTACACGGAGCCCACTCGTGCATCTCGACGAAGAGCTCACTGACTTCGGCTTCCGACCACGCCTCGGGCGGCGTGCCGAGCACGATCCCGCACTCCTCACCCTCGGTGTTCACCTTGACGATCAGGCGCGAACCCTCCTGCCGGTGCAACGCCGTCTCCTCGAGAATCTCAGCCATCGCCTCGACCGGGACGGCCTGCGTGCCGATCTCGTACTGAGCCCAGGCATCGGGTGGGTGCAGCGAGTGCGCCCAAGATCCTTCCATGACGCGCAGGACCGCCTCGCCGCGCTCCGCTCCGACGGCAGACGAGCGAATCTGCCAGTTCGCGCGGCGTGCACCGTATGCAGCTGCGGCTGCCGCTCTGAGAAGCGCGAGATTCGCCGTCTCGGGCTCGAACGAGATCACGGTGCGAGCCCCGCGCGCGAGGGCATGGGCTCCGTAGTACCCCTTGTGGGCCCCGAGATCGAGTACGACGGCGCTCTCGTAGTCAGTTGGATACGCGTCGTCGGCGACGACCCACTTGAACGACTCCCAGTCGACCGCGTAGTCGGCATGCGAGAGGAAGACGCGCCCGGGTCCGTAGCGGAGCCCATACGCGGTCTTCGGCCGTACCCTTCGACGAATCTCTGCGCGAAGCAGGTCGAAGCGAGTGCGGATCGGCACTCGTCCCCTGAGGAGGACTCTCGAAAGTCGGCCTGGTGAGGGCATCGCTCGGCATGCGACGTTAGCGTGTTCGCCATGGAGCTTCGCAGCGTTCCCCGGGCGGTTCGCCGTTCCGGCAGGAAGCTCGCCGCCCGAGCCCGGACCGAGGCCGACTGGCTTCGGTCTCGCCGCGGGGGGACGGAGCTCGCGCTGTTCCACGAGTTCGCGCCGCCGCCCTCCGGAGGCGGGCACCAGTTCCTTCGTGCTCTTTCTCGTGAGCTCCACGGTCGAGGCATCGAAATCGAGAACAACCGACTGTCGGCGCACACGCCCGCCTGCCTCTTCAACTCTTTCAACTTCGACTTCGCGCGGCTTCGGAGGTTCGCCCGGTCCGACGCCGTGATGGTGCACCGGGTCGACGGCCCGATCGGCGTGTATCGCGGTTTCGACGACGGCACGGACGGACGCATCGCCGCGATCAACGGCTCGCTGGCTCACGCGACCGTTCTCCAGTCGCGCTACAGCCTCGAGAAGCATCTCGAGCTCGGGCTCGAGCTGCGCAATCCGGAGGTGATCCCGAACGCCGTCGACCCCGCGATCTTCCATCCCCCTGAGCGCCACGAGCCCCTCGACGGGCGAAAGGTGAGGCTGGTTGCCGCGAGCTGGTCGGACAACCGGCGAAAAGGCGCCGAGACGCTCGAATGGCTCGATCGCAACCTCGACCGCACGCGCTATGAGCTGACCTTCGTGGGGCGAGCTCCGGTCCGGTTCGAGCAGGCTCGGGTGGTCGGGCCGGTCGGCTCGGGGGATGTGGCCGAGCTCTTTCGCAGCCACGACGTCTACATCGCTCCGAGCAGGGACGATCCCTGCTCGAACGCGCTCCTGGAGGCGCTCGCCTGCGGGCTGCCGGCGGCGTTTCTCGAGAGCGGCGGCCACCCGGAGCTGGTCGGCGAGGGCGGGCTGCCGTTTCGGGACGACGAGGAGCTTCCGGACGTGCTCGACCGGCTCGTCGAGGAGATCGACGTGCGCCGGGCGGCGATCTCCACGCCGTCGATCTCCGACGTCGCCGACCGCTACCTCGCCCTGCTCCTAGGGTCAGGCTTTAGCCTGACCTCGGCTTGAGATCTTCAACCCGACACCGAGGTCAGGCTGAAGCCTGACCCCAAGCCATGGCCAATGCTTTTCGACGAGCTGTGAACGCCGTTTCCTTCCGCTTCGGCCGCAGGCTCGACCGAGCGGCCGTCTCGCGCGCGCACGACGTCTTCTACGCCTCGAATGCGTGGACGCAGGCAACGTGGCTCGGGAGCCAGGCGCTGAAGAACCCGCTCGACCTCTGGGTCTACCAGGAGATCATGGCCGAGACCCGCCCGGACGTCGTCATCGAGACCGGGACGTATCGCGGCGGCAGCGCGCACTTCCTGGCCTCCGTTTGCGACCTGCTCGGTGCGGGAGAGGTCATCTCGATCGACATCGAGCCACTCCGCGAGGACTACCCGCAGCATCCGCGCATCACGTACCTGGCGGGTCGCTCGTCCACCGATCCCGACGTCCTCGCGGAGGTGCGGGAGCGGGTGGAAGGGCGACGAACGTTGATCGTGCTCGACTCGGATCACTCGGAGGCACACGTCGACGCCGAACTGGAGGCATACGCGCCGTTCGTGCCTGTCGGGTGCTACCTCGTCGTCGAGGACTCGAACATCGGCCAGATCCGCCCGGATCTGATGCCAGGACCGCTGCAGTCGATCGAGACCTTCCTGGCCTCCAGGAGCGACTTCGTCATCGACCGCGAGCGCGAGAAGTTCCTGCTCACGTTCAACCCGAGCGGGTACCTGAAGCGCGTTCGCTAGTACTAGGCGGCGATGCAGTCGGCGGTGCTGGACGTCCGCCGTCGTATCGGCGCCGACGATCCCGACCTCGCCGTCCGTTCGCCAGAGCACGAGGCCGGCGGCAGTGCCGGTCGCGAGCCGCTCTCCGTTGAGCTCGATGCCCGGCTGCGTGTAGACGAAGTCCGCGACGAGCGGGGCTCCGTCTCTCGAACACGAGACGCCCGTTCTCGACCTCGACCCGCTCGAGCGGGATCCCGTCCGGGATCGAGTCGCCGATGTACGCAGCGCTGTCGACCGTGCTGTTGAAGAACTCGGTCGCGAACAGCGCATGGCGGGTGAGGCTCGAGGCGGGACAGGCCGCGGACTCGAGGTACAGCTTCGTGACCCGTGCGTCATCGGGGAGCAGCGCGTCGATCCACGCGGGCTCGAGCCCGCCGTCGAGAACCGCATTCTCCGGCGCGTCGATCATCCTCTCCCACGCGAAGACCGCAGTCGCCACGAATACCGCGAGGACTGCCAGCGGGCAGGATCAGGCGAAAGCGCCGCGGGAACGAGGAAGCCCAGGACGAGGAGCCCGACGACGAACACCGCGAGCAAGCGCCCGGCCTGAGATCGCGCCCGGCCCGGCCGTCTGGGACTCGAGCCAGACCCAGAGCGCTCCCGGCACCGTGTCGATCCCGGCCTCGTTCGCGAGCTGGCCGAAGGGCAGGATCGCCGGAAGCGCGAGCGCAAGGACGATGCCGGTCGCCGTCGCGATCAGCGGACGCGGTAGGCCGCGGGCGAGCCACGCGACGAACACGATGAGCCAGAGCGGGATGAAGTAGAACGCATAGCGGTCGTGGAGCCGGTCGTAGGCGTACGGCGTGCTGTTGAAGGCCGCCACCACCAGGAGCCCGATCGCGTTCGCCGAGAGGAAGAGCGCGGCGAATGCTGCAGATCGCTCGGAACCGGCCCGGCCCTCACGCAGCAGGCGCCAAGAGGACGATCGGCGCGACGGCGACGGGTATGACCGCGAGGTAGATCTCGAAGTCCGCGAGGTGGTACACGAACCACTTCGCCACCTGGAATGGGTCGTAGCCGCGCCAGAGCTCCCAGTAGGCGCCGAACGACTCTCTCGGGGAGCTGCCCGACACGAGGCGGCTCGCGAGGACTCCCACCGCGAGCACGAGTGGCACGGCGCTCGGCCAGAGCCCGAGGAGGTCGGCGCGCGTCCGGGGTCGCCTCGCCGGCAGGATCAGCCAGACGAGCGCAAGAGCGAGTAGCCAGGTGACATAGAGCGCGCCGAACTGCGGGCGGGTCAGGAACGCAGCCGCTACCGCGGCGAGGAGGGCGAGCTGGCGCGCGGTCGTCGGGCGCTCGAGCGCGAGCATGATCGCGTAGAGCGCCCACGCTGCGGTGAGGAAGGCCAGGCTCTCCGTCATCACGGTCGCGACCGAGATCGACGACGGGATTGCGATGGAGAGCGTGGCGGCGAGGACCGCCCACCATTCGGAGACCAGCCGCCTGGCGAGGAGGTAGACGGGGATCGCGGTCAGCGCGAAGAAGAGCGCGTTCGCGGCCTTGAAGAGGTCGTAGGCCGCGGCGAGCCCCGACGTGAGAAGGAGGATCCCCGCGAGAACGAGCGCGTAGAGCGGCCCGAACCCGTAGTCGCCGCCGCGCAGCGAGAGACCCTCGCCCTCGACCAGCGACGAGCCTGCGATCGCGTAGCGAACCTCGTCCGGATGCACCCGCGGAACGTCGACCAGCGAGGCGAGGAGGGTATAGACGACGAACGCAGCCAGGACCGTCGCGGCCAGGGCCAGGAACGGCCCGTGTCTGCGCCACGACGGCATCGGGGCGATGCTACCCCGGCGCCGGGCGCCTCTCTCGCTCCTGTGGAACGATCGGCGCTGAGTTTTCACACCTTCAGTGCCAGGCACTGTAAAGAGCGCCCGCCGCGGATCGTTCGCCGCGCCGAGGCGACCGCACGGTGCCTCGGATCCGGCGGCGTCGCTAAGGTCCGACCCCGTGGCCGCGAAGCGTGCGCTGATCATCGGCATCGCCGGGCAGGACGGCTCCCTGCTTTCCGAGCTCCTGCTCTCCGAGGGCTACGAGGTGATCGGGGTCGTCCGCCAGCCCACGTCGACGCGGTTCGAGAACCTGGAGGCGATCCGCGGACGGATCGAGCTGCAGCAGGCGGACGTCTTGAGCGAGCTGTCCCTGGTGGACGTGCTCTCGGCCTCGCAGCCACACGAGGTGTACAACCTCGCGTCGCCGTCCTTCGTTCCGATGTCCTGGAAGCAGCCCGTCCTCACCGCCGAGTTCGCGGCCGTGGGCGTGACGGCGCTGCTCGAGGCGATCCGGCGGGTCGACGACGGCGTGCGCTTCTACCAGGCGTCATCGAGCGAGATCTTCGGGGAGTCGCGCGAAGTGCCCCAGACGGAGGAGACGCCGCTTGCTCCGGTGACGCCGTACGGCGTCGCCAAGGCGTACGGCCACTTCATCACGCGCAGCTATCGCCGCCGGTACGGGCTCTTCGCGTCCTCGGGGATCCTCTACAACCACGAGTCGCCGCGCCGCCCGCTCGACTTCGTCACCAGGAAGGTCTCCCATGCTGCTGCCGCGATCAGCCTCGGCCTCAAGAGCGAGGTCCTGCTCGGCAATCTGGATGCGCGTCGCGACTGGGGATATGCGGGCGACTACGTGCGCGCGATGTGGCTCGTCCTCCAGCAGGACGAGGCCGACGACTTCGTGATCGCGAGCGGACAGACCCACAGCGTGCGGGAGCTCGCTGCGGCGGCGTTCGCGCACGTGGGGCTCGACTGGGAGGATCACGTGCGCGTCGACGACACCCTGATCCGCGGGAAAGCGGAGCTCCACGACATCGTCGGCGACGCGTCGAAGGCGCGCGAGCGGCTCGGCTGGTCTCCGCGCGTCGACTTCGAGGGCCTCGTCCAGCTCCTGGTCGACGCGGATGTCGAGCGTCTCCGCTCCCGGGTCGAGCCGGTCGAGACCCTCGCTGACATCTAGAGGCTTGATGCGCCAGCAAATCGGCAGGCCGCTTCGCCGCGCCGCCGTCGGCCTGAGGACACGCCGCTGGCCCGACCACTCGCGACTCTTTCTCGTCTACGACGTCCAGGGGTGGGTGCTCGAGTACGAAGCACGGCAGCTCGAGCGGACTGCGCGTGCGCTCGGCGTCGCCACCGGCCCGGGCGGTTGGTCGAAGGGGGTCGACGGACAGGCGATCTTCCACCTGAGCCAGTTCACGCTCCTGCTGCACGACTTCGAGCGCCGGGAGAACCGGCTCGGCTTCGCCTATTTTCACGGCCGCCCGGGGACGCCGGGCATGCCCGAGTTCGACGCCTGCTTCGAAACCCTGCGCCGAAGGCACACGGAGATCGATCGTGTGCAGGTGACCTCGAGCGCGATGGAGGAGCTGATCCTCGAGACCGGAATTTCGTCCGAGAAGCTCCACCGGATCCCGATCGGGATCGACACCGAAGCGTTCCGCCCGCGCACCGCGCAACTTCGGGCGGATGCCCGCCGCGCGCTCGGGCTTCCCGAGTCCGCGTTCGTCGTCGGCTCGTTCCAGAAGGACGGCGTCGGCTGGGGCGACGGGTTGGAACCGAAGCTCATCAAGGGCCCGGATGTGCTGCTTGCCGTCGCCGAGCAGCTGTACGAACGGGTGCCGGAAACGATGTTCCTGCTCACCGGCCCCTCGCGGGGCTACGTGCGCGCAGGGCTGGATCGGCTCGGGATTCCGCACCGCCACGTTCTCCTTCCCTCCATCGACGCCGTCTCGCAGGCGTACGAGGCCATCGATGTCTGCCTCGTCACCTCGCGCGACGAAGGTGGACCGCGCGCGATTCTCGAAGCCATGGCGACCGAGGTCCCGCTCGTGACGACGCGCGTCGGACAGGCTCTCGACCTCGTGGCTCACGGGAAGAACGGTTGGATCGTGGACGTCGAGGACGTGGGCGGGCTCGTCGAGTGGACGGCTCACGTGGCGGATGTGCCCGCGAGCGAGCTCGCTGACGTTCTCGCCGCCGGACGTGCGACCGCTGACGCGAACGCGTACGACGCGCTTCGACCTCGCTGGCGCGAGCTCTTCGACGGCTTCGTCGCGCTGCCCGAGCCCGGGGGTTGAGCGGATGGACGTGAGCAGCGAGCGGATCTCGCGCTACACGCGGGCGGGCTCACGCTGGATGCGGCTGCTCACGGGGGGCACGCCCGACTCTGGAATACGAGTCTTCTACGGCCACGATCTCGTTCCGGCGCCCGGCGAGCGGGCCGCGGGGGGAACTGCGAAGGCGCAGAAGCTGAGCGAGCGGTTTCCGAACAGCCCACGCGACTTCTCGCTGCTCTACCTCGGCTCGACCTGGCTGCCACGCGATCTGCGTCCGCTGCTTCATCTGGCGCGGCGTCGCCGGATTCCCGTCGTCGTGAACCAGGACGGTGTCGGCTATCCGGGCTGGGCGGGAGATCGCACCGAGGCGGTCAATCGACCGCTCCGCCGAGCCCTTCTCGCCGCCGACCACGTTCTCTACCAGAGCGAGTTCTCGAAGCGCTCGGCCGATCACTTCCTCGGCGTGTCTCGAGGGTCGTGCGAGGTCCTTCCGAACGCCGTGGACGTCGAACACTTCACGCCTGCCGAGCGCCCACCCGCCGGCGGGCCGGTCCTGCTCCTGGGGGGCGACCAGACCCAGGCATATCGCCTCGAGCTGGCACTGCGGACGCTCGCTGCGCTCCTGCAGCGACACCCCGATGCCCGCCTGCTCGTGACCGGACGTCTCGTCTCACCCGTCGAACCGCTCGTCGCCGAGCTGGGGCTCCGCGACCGAGTCGAGCTCGTCGGTGACTATGCGCAACGCGACGCACCGGCCGTCTTCCGTCGAGCCCACCTGCTTCTGCATACCAAGGTGCTGGATCCGTGCCCTACCCTGGTGCTCGAGGCGATGGCGACAGGGCTTCCGGTTGTCTACCCGGCGAGCGGCGGGACGGTCGAGCTCGTCGGCGACGTGGGCGGAGTCGGCGTAGCGCACCGCGAGTCGTGGGAACGCGACGAGCCACCTGCGCCCGAGGCTCTCGCGGATGCGGTCGACCTCGTGCTGGCCGATCTCACCGGGTACTCGACGAGAGCGAGGGCCAGGGCGGTCGAGCGGTTCTCACTCGAGCCGTGGCTCGATCGTCACTCGTCGTTGTTCTCGGAGCTCTTTTCCCGATAGCCGCGCAGCCGGCCGCGGAGTGTCGCTGCCTGGAAGCGAGCACGCTCGCGATCGCGGTGGGCGAGGGACACGAGAACGCCTCCCGCCGGCCGAACGAGCATTCGGCCCCTCATCGTCGCCGAGTAGCGGTGCTTCCGCAGCAGGTAGCCGATGCTCGCGCCGTCGCGAAATGCGGTGTCCTCGCTGCCTTCGTCGTGGCGAACCGTCAGCGTGGGGTCGTAGCGGATCCGCGCTCCGGCACGCACCGCCCGAATGAGGTAGTCGATCTCCTCGCCCGAAGCCCACGGCTCGCCGGAGCCGAGCCCGAGGCGCTCGTCGAACGCTCCCACCTGCTTGACGACCGCCCGGCGCAGGAAGATCGTGTACGAGATCGCGCGGTTCCAGAGGTTGTGGTCGGTGAGAACGGCCGGGTCGCGTTTCCACGAGGGCGAGGAGCGTCCACCACGGTCGACGCTGCGCCCGGTCACACCGTCGAGCATCGGGTCCGCGGCGAACAGGCTGCCGACGTGAGTGAGGAGGCCCTGCTCGTAGGCGCAGTCGTCGTCGGGGAACGCGA
Source organism: uncultured Actinomycetes bacterium (assembly GCA_963850485.1). Lineage (GTDB taxonomy): Bacteria > Actinomycetota > Thermoleophilia > Gaiellales > Gaiellaceae > GMQP-bins7. The sequence goes on from CAWKLR010000010.1 coordinate 197,230, forward strand.
CGACGTCGGCGGTCACGTGCTCGAGAGCGACGTTGCGGGCACGTGAGAGCCCGGGATCGGAGCGAAGATGGAGGACGTCGAGCCCGGTGGCGTCGACGACCGGGTCGAGCCGGTCGTCGGGGTTCTGGTCGACGAGAATCAGCCGAAAGCGTTGATGCGTCTGGAACTCGAGCGCCGTGAGGAAGTGCTCGAGCTCCTGCACACGTCCGACCGTCGCGACGACGAGGTCGAACGACGGAAGCTCTTGGTGCACGCGTCGTAGGCTACGGGACGTCCGTGCCGGCCGCTCCGCTCGTCTCCGTGCTCCTCGCTGTCTCGAACGGCGAGCGCTATCTGCGGGCGGCGCTCGAGAGCGTCCTTCGCCAGACCGTCTCCGAGCTCGAGCTGATCGTCGTCGACGACGGCTCGGCCGATGGCACTCCGGACGTTCTCGCAGCCGTCGACGACGCGCGGCTGCGCGTCCTTCGCAACGAGGAGCGAGATGGGCCTTGCCGCGTCGCTCAACCGCGGGCTCGACGAGGCCCGCGGTCGCTACGTCGCCCGGCTCGACGCCGACGACATCGCGTTTCCACGACGGCTCGAGCGGCAGCTGAAGCGCATGGTCTCGGGCTCCTCGATCGCGGTCCTCGGGAGTGCCGTGTTGGAGCTCGACGCCTCCGGTCGTCTCGGGTCGCTCCATCCGATGCCGTCGGGCCCGCAGGCGGTTCGCTGGGCCTCGCTCTTCAGCTCGCCGTTCTTTCATCCGAGCGTCGTCGTCGACCGCGAGGTGCTCGAGCTGCACGGCCTGCGCTACGACCCCGAGTACCTCGAGAGTGAGGACTACGACCTCTGGACGCGCCTGCTCGCACATGCGGAAGGCGACAACCTGACCGCGCCGCTCGTGCTCTACCGCGTGCACCCCGGTCAGGCCTCGCAGGCGCGCAGCGGGCTGCAGCGGGCGTTTCAGGAGCGCGTGTCGCTTCGCGAGATCGGGCGGGTGGCCCCGGACCTGCCAGCCGATCGGGCAGACCTCGCACGGCGGGTCGGAGCAGGCCTTCCGATCGAAGAAGGGCGGCTCGAGGATGCAGCCACGGCCTTCGTCGAGCTCGTGCGCGCCTTCGAGCTCTCCTTGCAACACGTTGTTCCAAGGGGGAAGCCCGCTCGCGAGGTAGCCGGTCGCACATTGGCCCGACTCGCGTTCCAGACGTCGGGACGAACCCGCGGCACCTTGCTCCGTCAAGCGGCGATGCTCGATCCGCTGCTTTCGACGCACGCAGCGATTCGTCGCACCCGGCGGCTGGTGGCGGCACGCTCCGCGCGAGTCGAGGCCGCCGGCTGGTTGAGCGAGCTACGAGCCGAAGGCACGTTGCACCAGCGAAGCCGGTCTGAACCGCGCGCGATTCGCGTCACGGCCGTCTTTCCCGAGCCGACGCCGTATCGTGCGCCGCTCCTCGATCGCGTTGCCGCGCAGCCGGAGATCGATCTGAGGGTCATCTACGCCGCGGAGACGGTCGCCGGCAGAACCTGGCGCATCGACCCGCGGCACCGGGCGGTGTTCCTCCGTGGCGCGCGCTTGCCCGGCGCGCGAGAGATCCTGCATCACGACTATCCGGTGACTCCAGGAGTTGCTCGCGCCCTCGCTGCCGGGCGGCCCGAGGTCGTCGTCGTCTCCGGCTGGAGCACGTTCGCAGCGCAGGCTGCGATCGTCTGGAGCCGCTTGCGTCGCGTGCCGTACCTCCTGGTCGTCGAGAGCCACGACGAGGGCCCTCGCCCGGGATGGAGGCGCCAGGTGAAGGGTGCGGTCGTGCCTAGGGTGGTAGAGGGCGCCTCCGGCGTGCTGGTGACCGGAACTCTCGCGCGACGCTCGATGGTCGCCCGTGGCGCTCCGCCCGAGCGTGTGAGGGTCTTCGCGAACACGATCGACGTCGAGGAGTTCGGCGAGCAGGCAGACCGTCTGGCGAGCAGTCGACACGAGCTCAGGAGCGAGCTCGGGGCGGGGCCGGAGGACGTCGTCGTGCTCTCGGTCGCCAGGCTCGTGCCGGAGAAGGGTCTCGATGTCCTGATCCACGCGGTCGCGGAGGCCGAGGACCCGCGGCTTCTGCTCGTCCTGGCCGGGGATGGGCCAGAGCGGGAGCGGCTCGAGGATCTGGCCGGTGTTCGCGGCGTGCGACTCACGCTGGCAGGTGATCGTGACTGGGAGCGCATCGCCGAGGTCTACGTCGCAGCCGACGTCTTCGCGCTCCTGTCCGAGCGTGAGCCGTGGGCGGTCGTCGTCAACGAAGCAGCGGCCTGCGGGCTGCCGCTCGTCCTCTCCGACCGCGTCGGTGCCGCCCACGACCTGCTCCGAGACGGTCGAGAACGGGTTTCTCGTCGACGCCGGGGACATCGAGCGAGCGTCCGCGGCTCTCCGAGATCTCGCTGCGGATCCGAGGATGCGTCAGACCTTCGGGAAGCGTTCACGTGAGCTCGCGCGCGACTGGGGCTACGCCCCCAGCGTCGCCGGCTTTGTCGCGGCGGTTCGGGAGGCGGTCGCCGACGCGGGCACGCTGCGCTGACGTGCTGGCTGTGGAACGATCGGCGCGAACTTTTCACGCTTCCAGTGCCAGGCACTGTTGAGACCACCTCGCGGGAGACAGCCTGCGATTGGCAAACGTGTCGATCGCGCTCGCCGCCTGTGGAAGGATCGTCGCGAAATTTTCGCACCCACAGTGCCAGGCACTGTTAGGAACGGCGAGGTTCGGACATGACCGACTCGGTGCGAGGGCGGGATGCACGGTCGTCTAGCCTTGCCGCGTGTCTCCCGACGGCCGGCGGCGGCGAATTCTCGTCCTCAACCAGTACTACTGGCCGGGGGTCGAGGCGACCGCACATCTCCTGACCGAGCTCTGCGAAGCGCTCGCGGAGGACTACGAGGTCGAGGTCGTCACGGGCGTCCTACACGGCCACGAGGATGCGCCTCGCCAGGACGAGCACAACGGCGTCCGGATCGTCCGCGTGTCGTCCACGTCGTACGAGCGCTCGGAGCTCGCGCGACGGGCGGCGAACTACTTCTCGTATCTCGGCGCGGCGTTCACGCACGCGCTGCGCAGTCCCGCCCCCGATCTCGTGGTGTGCATGACCGATCCGCCGATCGTGGGTGACGTGGGCGTCGCGCTCGGCCGCCGCTTCGGCGTACCCGTACTCGTCATCAGCCAGGACGTGTTCCCGGAGATCGCGACCGAGCTCGACCGCCTCCGCAACCCTGCGGTCGTCGGCGTCCTCGGCGGTCTCGTCGGGGCGTACTTGCGGCGTGCCGACAGGATCGTCGCGATCGGCGAAACCATGCGGGAGAGGCTCCAGGCGAAGGGAGCGCCGCCGGAGCGACTGCGCGTGATCCCGAACTGGGTGGACACGCGGGCGATCACACCTCAGCCCCGCGACAACGAGTGGGCCGTAAACCACGATCTCGTAGCGCCGTTCGTCGCGATGCACTCCGGCAACGTGGGGCACGCCCAGGATCTCGACAGCCTCGTCCGCGCCGCGACCTTTCTCCGCGACAGGCACGACGTGCGGATCGTGATCGCCGGCTTCGGCGCGCGGCACGCGGAGATGGTCACGCTCGCCGACACGCTCGAGGTCGACGACATGGTGCGCTTCCTTCCGTACCAGAAGCGCGAGCGCCTTCCGCTTTCGCTCTCGAGCGCGGACGTCCATGTCGTGGGCCTGGCAAAGGGCCTCGCCGGATACGTCGTCCCGAGCCGCCTGTACGGGATTCTCTCCGCCGGACGACCAGTGATCGTCGCCGCCGAGGACGAGAGCGAGACCGCGCGCCTCGTCCGCGAGATCGGGTGCGGAGTCGTCATCCCTCCGGGAAGGCCCGAGCTTCTCGCGCGCACGGTCCGTGCGGCCGCCGACGGCGAGTACGACCTCGTGGAGATGGGTCGCAGGGGCCGCGACTACGTCGAGGAGGAGGCTGATCGGGTGGTGGCCATGGAGCGGTATCGCGCGCTCGTCCGCGAGCTTCTCGCAGCATGATCGGAAAGACGCTCTTCTGGGGATCCCTCGGCGCTCTCGCCTGGACGCATGCCGGCTATCCGGCGGCGATGGGCCTGCTCGCCCGTCTCCGACCGCGTCCCATCAGACGTGAGGACGCGACTCCCTCGGTCGCGCTCGTCGTCTCCGCCCACGACGAGGAGGACGTGATCGGTCGCAGGCTCGAGAACCTGCTCGAGCTCGACTACCCACCGGCGAGCCTCGAGATCGTCGTCGCCTCGGACGGCTCGACCGACCGCACCGACGAGATCGTGGAGGAGGTCGCCGCGCGCGAGCGGCGAGTGAGCCTCCTGCGCTGCCCGCGCGAAGGGAAGGTCGCAGCGCAGCATCGCGCCGTGCGGGAGACCGTGAGCGACGTCGTCGCCTTCACCGACGCCAACACCGAGTGGAAGCCGGACGCGCTGCGCAAGCTCGTGCGCAACCTCGCCGATCCCGAAGTCGGCTACGTCTGCGGGCAGCTCCGGCTCGAAACCCCGGACGGAGCCAATCTCGAAGGGCTCTACTGGCGCTACGAGGTTTGGGTGCGCGAGCAGGAGTCGAGAGCCAGCTCGATCACGGCCGGCAACGGCGCGATCTACGCCGTCCGCCGCGAGGCGTACGTCGAGGACGATCCCAAGTTCGGGCACGACTTCGGCTTCCCGTACCTGATGGAGCAGGCGGGTCGCCGTGCGGTCTACGACTCCGAGGCGATCGCGGTGGAGAAGCCGGCCAGCGAGCCCGAGGACGAGTACGGCCGCAAGGTGCGCATGAACGCGCGTTCCTGGGGCCACCTCGTCACGGGCCGGATGTTCCGCAGAACGCGCCCGCTCTACATGGCGGAGCTCGTGTCGCACCGCGTGCTCCGTTATTCGAGCGGTCTGCTGCATCTCGGCCTGTTCGCGTCGAACCTGGCTCTCGTGGGCCGTGCGCCCTTCTATCGGCGCTTCCTCGTTCTCCAGCTCGCAGGGCTCGGGCTGGCCGCGGCAGGTCGAGCGAGGCTGCCCGTCCCCGGAGCCCGTCTCGCCTACTACTACTACGTCGTCACGAAGGCGACCACGGCCGGGCTGGTGCGCTACCTGCGCTCCGGCACCCCGCAGACGTGGGACAAGGCGAAGGGGACGAGATGAATCGCGCCGTCGACGTGGTCGTCGCAGGCGTCGGTCTCGTGCTCACGAGCCCGCTCGTCGGGCTCGCGGCGCTCGCCACGAAGCTCGAGAGCGGAGGGCCGGTTCTCTACCGGCAGACGCGCGTCGGCAGGCACGGCGAGGACTTCGAGGTGCTCAAGCTCCGCTCGATGGTCGTCGGGGCGGAGAAGCTCGGAGCCGGCTACGCGGTCGACCAGGGCGATGCCAGAATCACCCGCGTCGGCCGCGTCATCCGGCGAACGTCGATCGACGAGCTGCCGCAGCTCTGGAACATCCTGCGCGGGGACATGAGCGTCATCGGCCCGCGGCCGACGCTCCGCTACCAGGTGGAGCAGTACGACGAGCACCAGTGGCGTCGCCTCGAGATCCGGCCGGGATTGACCGGGTGGGCGCAGGTGCAGGGACGGGCCTCGCTCGCGTGGGCGGAGCGCATCGAGCTCGACGTCTGGTACGTCGATCACCGCTCACCGAGGGTCGATCTGGAGATCCTGCTCAGGACACCGCTCGCGCTCTTCCGCGGGACGTACCGCGGAGCGACCGGCGGCTGGCGCTAGGACTTCCTAGAGGCCTTTGTCGGCCAGCAGCGAGCGGTAGAGCCTGTCGACGTCGTCGACGAGCCGCGAGACCGAGTAGCGCGCGAGCACGCGCGCCCGGCCCGACTCGCCCAGCCGCGTCCGCAGCGCAGGATCGCTCGCGAGCATGGCGAGGCGCTCGGCAGCGGCCTCGACGTCTCCGGGCTCGACGAGGAACCCGTCCACGCCGTCCCGCACCACATCCGGAACCCCTCCGACCCGATTCGCCACGACCGGAGTTCCCGAGGCGAGAGACTCGATCGCGCTGACGGGAGTCCCCTCGTTCACCGAGGGCAACAGGAACGCGTCGAACAGCCGGTAGTAGCCCGCGACGTCGGACTGGTAGCCCACGAAGTAGCAATGTCGGGCGATTCCGAGCTCGTGCGCAAGGCGTTCGAGACCTTCGCGGTCGGGGCCGTCTCCCACCATGCACAGCACGGCATCCACTCCGCGCTCGCGCGCGGCGCGCACGATCTCGAGCACGGCACCCGTCGCCTTCACTCCGGTCATGCGCCCGACCCAGCCGACCACGAACGAGCCGGACGGAATGCCGTAGAGATGCCTGTAGTCCGAATCCGCGGTCGGGCCGCCTAGCCGCTCCTCGAGCGGAATCCCGAGACGGATCACCACGAACTTCTCGTAGGGCGCGACGCCGAGCTCGACGAGCTCGTCCCGCACCTCCGGGCTGACCGCCACGAGCACGTCCGAGGCCCGCGCGAGTGTTCGCTCCACCTCTCGGAAGAACGCGGTGCGCGCGCCGCCGAAGTAGCCCTTGAGCACATGTCCGTGAAACGTGTGCAGGACGACGGGAGGACGAGCGCTGCCCGCGAGGAGCGCGGCGGCGCGAGCGATCGCGCCCGCTTTCGCCGTGTGGGTGTGGAGGATGTGAGGCCGCTCGCTGCGGATCAGCTCCGCGACCCGGAGGACAGAGCGTGCGTCGTGGAGGACGGACACCTCACGTTGCAGCTCGGCGACGCTCACGACGGAGACTCCCAGTCGCTCGGCGAGGAACGCCATCGAGTCCTCGCCCCGTGCGAGCGAGCCCGCGACGAGGGTCGTGTGGTAGCCGCGCGTCTCGAGCCCGGCCGCGAGGTTCGCCACGTGGATCGCGGGACCGCCCATGTTCAGGCGCGCGATCACGCGCAGCACGCGAATCTCGTCGGGGGGCACCGCGTCTCACGTTAGCGAGGTAGCTGACGACTCCTCCGAGTACGCTCTCCGACCGTGACGGTCGTCCTCTTCACCTGCGCGGGGCAGCGGGTGGACATCGTCCGCGCATTCCACGCCGCCGGGGGCGTGACGCTCGGAGCCGATGCGGATCCGCTCGCGCCCGCGCTCTACCACGCGGACATCCGGGCGATCGTTCCCCGCATCGCCGACCCCGGTTACGTCGATGCGGTGGCGACCCTCGTGCGAGAGCACGACGTCCGGCTGATCGTGCCGCTGAACGACCTCGATCATCCCGTGCTCTCCCGCGCGCGAGAACGGCTCGCACCCGCCGTGCTGCTGCTCCCCGATGCCGACGTCTGCGACCGCATGTCGGACAAGCTCGAGGCACACCGCTTCTTCGTCGAGCGTGGAATCGCCTCCCCGGAGAGCTGGGAGCCCGACGACGTGCCGCGCGGATGCGCGCTACCCGCTGCTCGTCAAGGCGCGCCAGGGATTCGGGTCGCGCCACATCTATCGGGCCGCCGACCGTCGCGAGCTCGACTTCTTCCTCGGCTACACGACCGCAGCCTCGTTCGTGCAGGAGCAGTGCCTGGGCGAGGAGTTCTCGATCGACGTCTTCTGCGATCTCGACGGCCGCTGCCTGAACGCGATCCCGCGGACGATGCTCCTGTCCAAGGGCGGCGAGTCGATCAAGGGCGCCTCGCTGAAGGATCCCGAGCTGATCGAGTACGGACGCCTCGTCGCCGAGACCGTGGGGATCAAGGGGCCGGCCAACGTGCAGTGCTTCCGCGAGCCCGACGGCAGCTTGCCGGTCACCGACGTGAACACCCGCTTCGGCGGAGGCTTCCCGCTCCCGCTCGCCGCGGGGAGCCGGTACCCCGAGCTCGCTCTGGCTCTCGCCCGGGGCGAGCGGCCGGAGCCGTGCATAGGGGAGTTCGAGGACGGCGTGTACATGACGCGCTTCTTCTCCGAGGTCTGCCTCGCCCCCGACGGCGAGGGGATGCTCCGCCCGCTGCCTCGGGCATGAGGAGCTCGCGCTCCCGCCTCGAGGCCGCGGCTGTTGCCGCGATCATCGTCCTGATCGCAGTCGTCGCGGTCAGAAACGCGCTCGTCTATCCGGCGATCGCCGGCTACGACGCGCAGGAGGCGCTCGACTACGCCAATCTCCTCGCCAAGGACGGCGAGCTCCCCGACGCGACCGGGAGCTACTACACCCCACCGGGGTTCTTCGCCGTCGGCGGCGTCGGGATCCTGCTCGGCGAGGAGCTCGGCTTCGAGCATCCCGAGCGGGTCGGGCAGGTGATCAACGCGCTTGCCGCGGTCGGGACCGTGCTCTTGCTGTTGCTGCTGGTTCGCGAGCTCTGGCCGGGACGGCCTGTTCTGCACCTCGCGTCCCTTGGCTTCGTGGTCGCCTGCCCGGTCGTCTTCAAGGCGTCGGCGATGTTCCATCCCGAGCCGCTGTCGCTCTTCTTCTCCACGCTCGCGATCACCCTCGCCGCGCGGATGCTCGTTCGCCGCCGGTACTCCCTCGTCACAGCTCTGGGGATCGGCGCAGCGCTGGCGGCGGGCCAGCTCGTTCGTGCCTGGACGCTGTGGACGGTGGGCGTCGTGCTCCTCGTGCTCGTCGTCGCCCTCGTCACGCGGAGCGCGGAGCGACGTGCGATCGGCCGGGCGCTGGCGGTGGTAGCCGTCACCGCGTTCGCGCTCGCGCTTCCGTGGTACGGGTACCAGGCGACCCAGTACGACAATCCCATCTTCGACCGGCCACAGGTGGAGGCGCCACTGTGGGACCGGCGTCCGCTCGGCTTCTACGTCAGCCTCGGACTTCCGGACGTGCTGACCGACCCGGTGCGGCCCTCGTTCTCGAACCGCTTCGCGCCCGTCGCCTATGCAGAGGTTTGGGGTGACTACTTCGGCGTCTGGCACTGGAACAGCTCGGGCGGTCCTCCGACCGAGAGTGAACGCCGGGAGACGGTGATCCAGGCCGTCGTCGGAGCTCCCTTCACCCTGCTTGCGGTCGCCGGCTGGCTGGCGCTCCTCGTGTTCTCGATCCGGCGCCCCGCGGACGAGCCGGCGCGCCTGCTCGTGTCGCTGCTGCCCGCCGCGGCTCTGGTCGGTGTCCTGTACTTCGCGACCGCGTATCCGACGACGGACGGCGACACCGGGAAAGGCTCGTTCATGCTCACCGCCGTGCCGGCCTGGGCCGCGTGCTTCGGATTCGCCTTCGACGGAATCACGCGGCGGTATCCGCGGCTGCTCGTCCCGCTTGCGATCCTCCTCGTACTCGGCGCAGTCGTGAGCCTGCGCTTCGGTCTCGCGGTCGACAACCCATGAGCACCAGCCCAGCCTGGGAATGGCGGTACCTGCGAGGCGCGCTTCGTCGCAGTCGGGGCGATCGTGGCACTTCAGATCGGGGGGTGGCTCGTCTACCGCGTCGTCCACGAGGAGACTCCGCCGCTCTCCGAGACGATCCGTTGCCTCACGCGAGAGAAGCTCCTCGAGCTCACCACCGAGACGGACCCGATCGCGGCCAGCGCAGGAGACGGTTGGCTGGCGACACGGGTCGAGGGCAACGGTGTTCACGTGGCCATCGCCCGTTCGACGTCCGAGGCCGAGAAGCTGATGGGCCTCTACCAATCCGTCGCCGGCGAGCTCACGGGGAGGCTCGAACGGAGGGGTACGGTCGTCTACCTCTGGGAAGGCCCCTCCAGCCCGACACAGCGACAGACGATGTACGACTGCCACTACGACTGACGCTCGCCGCGCGCCAATTCCGCTCGAGCATCTAGCGTTCCGCGCGATGCGCTACGTCGTCACCGGTGCAGCCGGGTTCATCGGCTCGCAGCTCCTCCGCACGCTCCTCGAGCGGGGGCACGACGCGGTCGGCTGGGATGCGTTCACCGACTACTACGACCCTGCGCTGAAGGAGGAGAACGCGCGCGGGCTTCCCGGTGGAGCGGATCGACGTCGCCGCGGACGAGCTCGGCCTCGCGGGCGTGGACGGGGTGTTCCACCTCGCCGGCCAGCCCGGAGTGAGCAGCTTCGGCGGGGTCTTTCCCGTGTACGTTCGGCAGAACGTGCTCGCGAGCGAGCGTCTCTTCGCAGCCGCGGCTGCAGCGGGCGCGCGAACGGTCTTCGCCTCGTCCTCGTCGATCTACGGCGATGCCGAGAGCTACCCGACGCGGGAGGACGCGGTTCCGCGACCGATCTCGCCCTACGGGATCACGAAGCTCGCCTGCGAGCACCTCGGCCACGCCTACCACCGAGAGTTCGGGCTCGACCACGTCGTCGTCCGCTACTTCACGATCTTCGGGCCTCGACAGCGCCCGGACATGGCGCTCGCGAAGATCGTGGCCTGCCTCGTCGAAGGGAGGCCGTTCGAGCTCCACCACGACGGCACGCAATCGCGCAGCTTCACCTACGTCGACGACGCGGTCGAAGCGACGATCCTGGCCATGGAGCGGGGCTCGACGGGAGACGTGTTCAACGTCGGTGGAGGCGAGGAGGTCTCCATGCGCGAGGCGATCGACACGCTCGCCGAGCGTCGCCGGGCGAGAGCTCGAGCTGGTGCAGGCTCCGCGCCGCCAGGGAGACCAGAACCGGACGCTCGCCGACACCTCCCGGATCCGCGAGAAGACGGGCTGGGCGCCGCGAACGCCGTTCGCAGAGGGACTCGCGGCTCAATGGCGCTGGGCCGCTGATAGGGTCGCGAGCCGATGAACGACCGCCGCTCCCCCGCCGAGCTCGAAGGCGAGCAGGAGGTCGATCTCGCCTCGGCCTGGAAGCGCATCGAGAAGCGCTGGTGGCTTCCCGTCGGAGGCCTCCTCGTCGGCGCGGTCATCGGGCTCGTGCTCGCGCTCTCGGGAGGCTCGGTGTGGCGGGCGGAGACCATCGTCTACCTCGGCCAGCCGTTCGCCCCGCTCGGCGGCGGGCAGATCCAGAGCCTGGCGACGAACCCGCGTACCGTCGGGGAGATCGTCCGTTCCGAGGCGGTTCTGCGGGCGATCTCGGACGAGACGGGCATCCCCGTCTCCAAGCTTCGCTCGTCGATCTCGACCAAGGAGCTGACGGCGACCGGCCCTGCGCGTGGCGGGATCATCCCGTTGATCGAGATTGCGGTGAAAGGAGATGCGGAGCCGCGCAAGATCGAGGACGCGGCGGATGCACTGGCCGCGCGCGTCGTGCAGCGCGTCTCCGTGTTCGTCGCGCAGAAGATCGAGCTCCTGGAGACACAGGTGGCGGTCGCCGAGTCGCAGCTCGAGGCGATCGAGGGCAGGATCGAGGCAGCCCAGCAGCAGCAGCTGGAGCTCTCCCAGGACGACTCGATTCCCGCTCACCGAGAAGCTCCTCCTGAATTTGAACCTGAACTCGACCATCACGACGGCGGACGCCAGGCGCGCGGCGCTCCAGGGCAGCCTCGTCGAGGCGAACCAGCTCCTCAATCTTGCGGAGAGCGTGGAGTCGAGCCGCATCGTCGAACCTGCGGCGGCGGTGAAGACGACCGCGCGCTCGAGTCGGACGTCGCTTCTGGTGGGAGCGCTCGTCGGGCTCCTCGTCGGCGCGATCCTGGCTCTCGTCGCGGAGCCGATCGCGGCGCGCCGGCAGCGCTCCGCGACCTCGGGCTGATGCTCGAGGGCAAGCGCGTGGCCGTCGTCGTGCCCGCGTACGACGAGGAGCGCCTGGTCGTGGAGACCCTGCGCGGGATCCCGGAGTTCGTCGATCGCGTGTACGTCGTCGACGACGGCTCACGGGACGGGACTGCGGCAGAGGCGGGCGCCGTGGACGACGCTCGGATCGAGGTGATCTCCCACGGCGAGAACGCGGGCGTGGGCGCGGCGATCGTGACCGGCTACCGGCGAGCTCTGGAAGAGGGCGTCGACGTGACCTGCGTGATGGCGGCCGACAACCAGATGGACCCGGCGGAGCTGGCGGGGCTCGTCGGCCCCGTCGCCCGAGGCGAAGTGGAGTACGCGAAGGCGAACCGCCTCGTCTCGGGCGAGGCCTGGAAGGTGATCCCGCGCACCCGCTATCTGGGAAACGCGGTGCTCTCGCTCCTGACGAAGATCGCCTCCGGGTACTGGCACGTCGCCGACTCGCAGGCGGGGTACACGGCGATCTCGCGCGAAGCCCTGAGCGCGCTCGACCTCGACGAGCTCTATCCGCGGTACGGGTTCCCGAACGACATGCTCGTGCACCTGAACGTCCAGAACGCGCGTGTCCGGGACGTTCCCTCCCGCCCGATCTACGACGTCGGCGAGCAGTCGGGGATCAAGCTGCGCTCGGTCGTTCCGCGCATCTCCTGGCTCCTGCTCAAGGGCTTCTGGTGGCGGATGGGGCACAAGTACGTCATCCGCGACTTCCATCCACTCGTCTTCTTCTACGCCTTCGGCGTGCTGATGACGCTGGCGGGCTTCCTGCTCGGGCTGATCGAGGTCGTACTGCGCATCGCCGGCAACGAGATCACGACCCCGACGATCGTGTTGGTCGCGGTGCTCTTCATCGCGGGCTTGCAGATGACGCTGTTCGCCATGTGGTTCGACATGGAGGCGAACAAGGACCTGCGCTGAAGCTGAATCGGCAGCGAGACGGGTATAGACTTCAGTCCTCAGATCGCCGTCCCCACAGCCCTGCGATCCCAGCGTCCCGCACCCGATCCCGTGGAGGTCACGCGATGAGCAGCCGACTTCGGCGTTCCCTCGTTCTGACGACCCTGCTGGCCCTCCTGCTCGCGGTATCCGGCACCGCGGCGCTGATCGGCCTCGCGGCCAACCCGCCGGACACCAAGGTCGCCGGAATCGACGTCGACGCGACGACGATCCCGGAGCTCCAGGAGCTCATGGACGCGAACCGGCTGAAGTCGGTTCAGCTGACCCAGTTCTACCTCCACCGGATCAAGAAGCTCAACCCGACCCTCAACGCCGTCATCACCGTCAGCCCGACGGCGCTCGCCGACGCGCGGGCAGCGGACAAGGCGCGCCGCGACGGCGACGACCGCCCGCTGCTCGGCATGCCGATCATCGTCAAGGACAACATCAACACGACCGGCATGGCGACGACCGCCGGCTCGTGGGCGCTCGCGGGAAGCACGCCTGCCGACGCCTTCATCGTCCGGCAGCTGAGGGCCGCCGGGGCGATCATCCTCGGCAAGGCCAACCTCTCCGAGTGGGCGAACTTCCGGTCCATCCCCTCGTCGAGCGGCTGGAGCGGGATCGGCGGCCAGACGAACATGGCGTACGTCCTCGATCGCAACCCGTGCGGGTCGAGCTCCGGCTCGGGCGTGGTCACGTCGGCCGACCTCGCGGTCGCCACCGTGGGCACCGAGACCGACGGCTCGATCGTCTGCCCGTCGGGCGCGAACGCGAATGTCGGCATCAAGCCGACGCTCGGCCTCCTGAGCCGGGCCGGCATCGTCCCGATCTCGGCCGACCAGGACACCGCCGGGCCGATGACGCGCAACGTGACCGACGCCGCAGTGCTCCTGGGCGCGATGACCGGCGTCGATCCCGCCGATCCGGCTACGGCCGCGCAGGTCGGTAACGCGTTCACCGACTACACGCGATTCCTCGATGACGACGCGCTCGACGGCGCCCGGATCGGAGTCTGGCGCGAGCTCAGCTTCGAGTTCGAAGGTGAGGCGGTCGACGAGGACGTGTCCGCGATCATGGACGACACCATCGAGGCGCTCGAGGACGCGGGCGCCGAGATCGTCGATCCGGCCGACATCTCCCTCGACGGCTGGTCAGCGGCCGAGTTCCCAGCTCTGCTGTGCGAATTCAAGTCCGACATCGCCGCCTACTTGAGGACCTACACGGGCCCCGGCTACCCGAAGACGCTCCAGGACCTGATCGACTTCAACAACGACCATCCCGAGCTCGAGTCCGGCGCCCCGGAATCCAACTGGAACTCGCTGATCTTCGACTTCGCCCAGGAGACGGGGGGCCGCGACGCCGACTGCGCCGCGCTGCGCGCGATCGCGACGCCAGGCGCCCAGGCGGCGATCGACGATCTGATGGAAGCCGAGGACCTCGACGCGATCATCGCCCCGACGAACGGACCTGCGTGGGTGACCGATCCTGTCAACGGCGACCTCGGCGGCGACTTCTCGACGTTCATCGGATCGTCGGGTCCGGCTGCGGTCGCGGGCTACGCGAACGTGACGGTGCCGGCGGGCTTCGTCGGGCCGCTGCCCGTCGGCGTGTCGTTCATCGGCGGCCGCTGGGACGAGCCGACGCTGATCGCTCTCGCCTACGCGTTCGAGCAGGAGACGCAGGTCCGCGTTCCGCCGCAGTTCATCCCGTCGATCGGCGACGGGGCGTCGGCGGCGCGCCAGCCCTCATCGCTAGAGAAGCAGAAGGCGTTCATCGCGGGCCGCGACAGCAACTGGAAGACGCCGCTGCGGTAACTCGTCTCTTGTCGGCCCGCATCTCGGCGCTGAGCTAGAGCTCGGGTGCGGGCCCTTCCACGGGCCGCGAGAATCCCGCATACGCCTCGGCGGGCTTGTCCGTCGTCCACGTTGGCGCCCGCGCCGTGACGCACCGCGGTCTCGTCGAACGGATACGTCGCCTGGCCCTTGCGCGCCCCGACGGCGAGCACGAGCGCGGGCTCGGTGCCGGCACCGACGATGACGTGCTTCGTCCAGCGGCGGGCAGTGGACGAAGTCCCACTGCCGCAGCGGCCGCTCCTCGCCCTCGACGACCAGGAGACATTCTCCGCGTAGGACGAGGAAGTCCTCCTGCCCCGGCTCCTCGTGGTACATCGCCATCGGCTTTCCCGGCGGCAGCACGTTCAGGTTGACTCCGAGCTGGTCGAACGCCGCCTCGCCCTCGCCTTCGAAGCCGCAGTACGCGCCGAGCTCGTTGTGCGACCAGCGCGATTCCCGTGCGTTGACGACGAACCAGCCGCCGCGCCTGCGGCACGCCGTTCTCGAGCTCTGCCTCGGGAATCACGATTGCTACTACGGGAGCGGTGGGGGAACGGACGGGCCTCCGGGAGGTGACCCGCCAACGTCACAGCAGCCTCGTACGAGGTAGCGGGCGAGTGCGACGTCGTACGACCCGCTCTCGGCGAACGAGCCGCCGAGCACGATCCTGCCATCGCGCTGCACGGCCACTCCCCAAGGCACATCCTCCGCTGCCGAGAAACGCGTGGTGACCTTTCCAGCAACGCCAAAGCTCGAGTCGAGACTGCCGTCGACGTTGTAGCGCGCCAGTCCGAAGTCGCCGAGCTCGGTCGTTCCGGTCGGTGTGGCGAGGCCGGCGACGAGGATCTTGCCGCTCGGCTCGATCGCGACCGAGGTCGCCTCGTCGTCGCCGCCTTCGAAGTCGGTGGTGACCTTGCCGCCGGTGCCGAACGGCGCATCCATGTACCGGTCGAGGCCCTCGGTGTCGAGGCTGCCGTCGGTGTTGAGTCGCGCGAGGGCGAAATCGAACTCGACGCCAGGCAAGCGGGATGCGCCTACCACGACGATCTTGCTGTCGCTCTGGATCGCAACGTCGAATGCGAAGTCCATTCCGCCGAAGTCGATCGTCCGCTTGCCGTCTCCGTCGAAGCTCTGGTCGAGGCTCCCGTCGGTGTCGTAACGGGCAAGAGCGAAGTCCCTCGCCTCATCTTCGCCAGTCATGCCTGCAACCACGATCCGACCGTCTCCCTGCAAGGCGACGGCCCAGCCCTCATCTGGTGTGCCGATATCGGTGATGACCAAGCCCTCGGCGCCGAAGGTCGGATCGAGGCTCCCGTCGACGTTGTAGCGGGCAAGCCCGAAGTCGGAATCGTTGGCGGCGACGCTGTCGACGGTGCCGGCGACGACGACCTTGCCGTCGGGCTGGATCGCCACGTCATAGGCGAGGGCCGCAAGCCCGTCGAAGTCGGTCAACACCTTTCCGTCTCCGTCGAAGGTCGGGTCGAGACTTCCGTCGAGCCGGTAGCGGGCGACCGCGAACGCCGCCCCGGCCAGAACTGGCGAGGGGGAGCTGGAACTCGCCTTGCGCGGGAGCGGTGTGATGGAGCTACCAGCCGCGACCAGCTGGCCCGGCCGAAAGGCGAGTCCGCCAAACCACTCATCGCGACCGAAGTCGGTCGTCACGGTGCCGTCGAGATCGAAGACGGGATCGGGAGATCCATCCGGGAGATAGCGGACCAGGGAGAAGTCGCCCCCGGTCACCAACTCCCACGACCAGCTTGCCGTTCGGTTGCAGGACGAGCGCTTCTCCGAAATCGCTGCTCGCCGAGGTCGGTGACGACCTTGCCGCCTGTCCCGAAGCTCGGATCGAGGTCGCCCGCCGCCGCCCCGGCACCACTCGGCAGCGCCACGATCGCCAGCGCGACGAGTGAGACGAGCGCGATCGAGCTCCGTTTCCGGATGAGGGTCGATACCAGCTCTACCCAGTGAGGCGGGTCGATTCCGGGGTCAAACGCAGGAGCCTCGGCGAGCGTGGCGTAACAGATCCCACAAGCCCTCTGGCTACCATCGACTCCATGCCCACGTCCCTCGTCACCGGCGGCGCCGGCTTTCTCGGCTCCCATCTCTGCGAAGCGCTGCTCCAGCGCGGCCACCGGGTGATCTGCCTGGACAACCTCGTCGTGTCGTCGCTCGAGAACATCGAGCACCTGCGCGACGACGCCTTCGCGTTCATGAATCACGACGTGATCGACCCGATCACCGTCGACGAGCCCGTCGACTTCGTCTACCACCTCGCCGCGCTCGCCAGCCCGATCGACTACCTGCGCATGCCGCTGCACTCGCTCAAGACCGGCTCCTACGGGACGCACCATGCGCTCGGCCTCGCGAAGTTCAAGCGCGCGCGCTTCCTGCTCACCTCGACGAGCGAGGTCTACGGAGACCCGGAGGTGCACCCGCAGCCCGAGACGTACTGGGGAAACGTCAACCCCATCGGCCCGCGGGGCGTGTACGACGAGGCCAAGCGCTACGCCGAGGCGCTGGTGATGGCGTACCACCGCCAGCAGGGCGTCGACACCGGGATCGTGCGGATCTTCAACACCTACGGCAGCCGGATGCGGCCGAACGACGGCCGCGCCATTCCGACGTTTCTGCGCCAGGCCCTCGACGGGAAGCCGGTCACGGTGTTCGGCGACGGCTCGCAGACGCGGAGCTTCTGCTACGTCGACGACCTGATTCGCGGAATCGTCCTGCTCGCGGAGTCCGGCGAGCATCTCCCGGTCAACCTCGGCAACCCGGACGAGAAGACTCTGCTCGAGCTCGCCGAGACGATCATTCGCCTCACCGGCTCCTCGAGCGAGATCGTCTTCGAGGCGCTTCCAGTGGACGACCCGCAGGTGCGCCAGCCGGACATCACCCGCGCCAAGCAATTGCTCGGCTGGCAGCCGGAGGTGGAGCTGGAGGACGGCCTGCGGAAGACGATCGCCTCGCTCGGACACGAGGCCGCCGTAGGCTCGGCATGAGCGCGTTCCTCGGCGAGCTGTACGAGGCCCATCACCGTCGGCGCCGAAACGCCGGGGACTTCGTGTTCGTCCCCGAGCGAATTCCGCTCTTCCAGGAGGCGATCGGGCAAGGCCGGCACGTGCTCGATCTCGGCTGCCGTTCGGGTGCGCTGACCCGCCACTTCCTGGAGGGGAACGAGGTGGTCGGCGTCGACGTCGACCGCGCCGCGCTGGCGAAGGCGGCCGAGCTCGGAATCACGCCGGTCGTCGCGGACGTCGACGAGCCGCTGCCGCTGGACAGCGAGACCTTCGACGTGGTCGTCGCCGGCGAGCTCCTCGAGCACGTCCGCTTCCCGCGCGCGCTCGTCGCCGAGGTGCGCCGCGTCCTTCGCCCGAATGGCGTCTTCGTCGGCTCCGTGCCGAACGCGTTCCGGGTGCAGAACCGGCTTCGTTTCGTCCGCGGCCTGCAGCCGGAAAGGGATCTCACGCACCTGCACATGTTCAGGCCCGCGGACATCCGAGCACTGCTCGGCGATTTCACGGGAGTCCGAGTCACGCCGCTCGGAGGCCGCTACCGCCGCCTGCACGGCCGCCTGCTCGCGCAGGACTTAGTTTTCAGCGCAGTTCGCGATCCCCTCGCGGGGATCCCGAACGCGCAAGATCCCTAAAGGCGTCCGCTTCGCGGCCGCTGGGCTTGCGGCTAGTTTTTCAGCGCAGTTCGAGTTTTCAGCGCAGTTCGCGATCCCCTCGCGGAGATCCCGGAGCGCAAGATCCCTAAAGGCGTCCGCTTCGCTGCCGCTGAGCCTGCGGTGGATCCGCGAACCTAGCGCCTCCCGAACGACGCGCGCCGCTCGATGTCGGCCTCGTCGACCATGTGGCCGTCACGCTCCACGTAGCCGTCCTTGCCACCGATGACGAGCATGCACGAGGTCGTCGGTCTCGCTCGCGTTCGAGACCCTGCGCGGCGTCGTCGACTCGACGTGGACGAGCCCGCCGGGGCCGAGAACTCGATCCTCGTCCTCGACCTCGATGCGCGCCGATCCCGAGTGCACGAAATAGAGCTCGTCCTGCGTGTCGTGGTAGTGGTGGAAGCCCTTGAAGCCGGGCGGGTACACGATGACGTTCGCGCCGAAGGCGGTGATGCCGAGCGGTGCGCGCACCTTCCGGAAGCCGTGTCCCTCTCCGAGCTCGTCGATCGATCCGAAGCCGTGGCCCATCGCTATCAGTCCTTTCGTTCGAGTAGGAACTCAACGGTTCGTTGCAAGCCGTCCTCGAGCGACACGGTCGGCTCGAAGCCGAGCGCCTCACGCGCCGCGCTCACATCCGCCCACGAGTCGCGCAGGTCCCCCGCGCGGGCCGGGAGGTACTGGCGCTCGACCGGCTTGTCGAGCAGCCGACCGATCGTGTCGGCCAGCTCGTTCACCGTCGCCGGCGCTCCGCCCGAGACGTTGAAGATCCGGCCACTGACGCCATCGGCGTCGGCGGCTTGCAGGTTTGCCGTCACCACGTTCTCGACATAGGTGAAGTCGCGCGATTGACCACCGTCGTCGAAGATCGTGACGGGCTCTCCGCCGGCGATCGCCGTGATGAAGAGCGGCACGACGGCTGCGTACTGGGAACGCGGATCCTGCCGAGGCCCGAAGACGTTGAAGTAGCGGAGAACGACCGTCTCGAAGGGGTACACCCGGGCGAAGCTCACGCAATACCGCTCCGCCGCGAGCTTGGCGACGCCGTAGGGCGAGATCGGATCGGGCGCCATCGTCTCTCGTAGCGGCAGCTCGGGTTGGTTGCCGTAGATCGACGAGGACGATGCGAACACGAGCCGCCGGACGCCTTCGTCCCTCGCCGCCAGAAGCACGTTCAACGTGCCCTCGACGTTCACCGCGCTCGACGTCAGCGGATCCTGCACCGAGCGAGGCACCGAGCCGAGCGCGCCCAGGTGGAAGACGATCTCGACGCCGCGCACGGCGTTGTGTACGCGCTCGTAGCTGCGGAGCTCGCCCTCGACGAGCTCCAGGTCTCGATCGAGATCGGCCAGGTTCGCACGGTTTCCGGTCGAGAAGTTGTCGAGCACGCGAACGTCGTCACCCCGCGCGAGCAGCGCGCGAACGACGTTCGACCCGATGAAGCCGGCGCCGCCGGTGACGAGGACCTTCACGCGTGCGTCACCGTACTAGACCCCTGCTTCTTCCTCGACCGTCGCGGCTCCGGCGGCCGCGAGGCCGAGCACGAGGCACGTCGCGGCCTGGAGCGGGATGCCGGAGACGATCCCGAGCGACGCCCACTCTCCGCCCAGAGTCAGCAGGGCGCACATCACCCCGAGCCCGGTTCCCGTCGCCCACGGGTTCGGCGCATAGGTCACCGCGCGACCCGCGAGCACGACTCCGCTGACCCCGACCGCGAGCAGGAGGAGGAGGCCGACGATGCCCGCATCGGCGAGCATCTGGACGTACAGGTTCTGTACGCCCCACTCGCGACCCGCCGCAGGGAAGGCGAAATCGACGACGTCGGGGAAGCGCTCGCGGGCGTCCTCGAGGTAGGGCTCGAACACGTCCTCGCGCCCGGACCGCTGCCAGCCCACGCCCAGGACCGGGTTGTCCTGCCAGATCCTGAGGCCGAGGTAGGCGAGCACGGTGCGCTGCGAGTAGGTCTCGACACCCTCCGGACGCTCGTCGCCGCGGACGCCGATGAAGCGGACGAACTCCTCCAGCGAGTCGGCACGGATCGCGGTCACCCCGCCCGCGACCACGACCACCAGCGCGAAGACGGCGAAGAACTGACGGGCCGAGGGCTCGAACCGGCCGCGCGCGCCGATCGCGACGACGAGCCCACCGAGGGCGAATCCTCCCGCCGCGGCCAGCGAGCCCGCGAGCATGAGCCCGAGCGCTCCCGCGACGAGCGCGGTACCCCAGAGCGGAGCCGCGGGGAGACGCGATCGGCCGGCGAGGATTCCGGTCACGGCGAGCGCCGCGGAGATCGCGCTGAGCGCGGCGAGGTCGTGGTGTCCGAGGAACGACGGCTGACGCCAGCCGGCGTTCCAGGCGTCGAACACGTCGAGCCCGAAGAACTGCGCAAGGGCGACCGCAGACGCTACGGCAGACCAGAGCACGAGGCTGCCGAGCACGATCGTGAGGTCCTGCGTCCGCCGCACGAGGAGCGGGACGGCGACGACGATCAGCGCGTACTCGACGAGCTTCGCGTAGCTCACGAGGTGATCCTCGAAGAGCGCGTCGTCGACCGAGGCCGGGCGCAAGGCCTGGAAAGCGAGCCAGACGAGAAGGGCGATACCGGGAATCCACAGGATTCGAGCGGGGCCCAGGCGAGACGTTCCCTTTCGGGCGGCGTACGCGACGGCCGCAATGACGACGACGAGGACGGCGAAATCGGAGAGTCGGATGTCCGCCGACGTCGAGCCGAGGTCGACCGTGAGCTCGGGTTGGTACTTCTCGTGGAAGAAGAGGACGGGAATCGCAAACGCGAGGAGGAGCGCTCCGGTGGCGTCGCGGTCGACGAGATCGCGCAGGGTTCGCATTCGGACGCGGACTCTAGACTCAGCCATCTAAACGATGGCCTCCCGTCTCTTCTGGCGTCGGTCCGCGACGGCCGCGTGGGTCTACGCCGCGGTCGTCTTCGGGATCCTGGGCACGGTCGTCGCAGCGCGCGTCCTCGGCCTGGAGCAGTTCGGCATCTACGTGACCGCGCTCGCCGCGGTCGGCTTCTTCCAGGTGCTCCTCGACCTGACGGTGGAGGAGCCGCTGACGAAGTTCGGGTTCCGCTACATCGTCGCCGAGGAGTGGGGGAAGCTCCGCCGGCTCTTCGTGCGAGCGCTCCAGATCAAGTTCGCCGGGGGAGTCCTGGCGGCGCTCGCGCTGGTGCTCCTCGCCCCGGTTGCGGACTCGATCTTCGGCGCCGAGGGGCTTGCGGTTCCGATTCTCGTGGGCGCGCTCATGCCCCTCGTGCAGGCGACGGAGAACGTGGGGGCGACAGCGCTTCTGCTCCGAGGGCGCTACGACCTGCGGGGCGCGTATCAGACGTTCGCCATGGCCCTGCGCCTCATCGCGATCGTGATCGCCGCTCCGTACGGCGTGACCGAGACGCTGGCGGCGATGGTCGTCGCGCAGGCGATCGCGACGGTTGCGATCTCGGCGGTCGGCCTGGCGGCTTTTCGCCGGTTCCCGTCGGCGCCGGCTCGTCCCCTCGGCGCGGATCGTCGTGAGGTCATCTCCTTCACCCTCGGCTCGAGCGTCGGCACGGGTGTCGTCTCGCTGAGAACGACCCTCGTGCCGCTCGTCCTCGGCATCGTCGCCGGCCCGACGCAGGTCGGTCTTTTTCGCATCGCCCAGACACCGCAGACGGGTCTCTCGGCGGCAAGCTCACCCGCGCGCCTCGTCCTCCTCACCGACCAGACGCGTGCCTGGGAGCACGGCAGGGAGACGAGCGTGCTCGCCGGTCTGCGTGCCTACACGCTCGTCGCCGTCGGCCTCATGGTCGTCGCCGTCCCCGTGTTTCTGCTGACGATGCCGTGGCTCGTGGAGACGATCTTCGGCAGTGAGTACTCGGGCGCGGTGGACGCGGCGCGCATCATCCTGGTCGCGGCCGCGATCCAGTTCGCACTCGGTTGGTCGAAGTCGCTGCCGGTCACGATCGGGCGTCCCCGCCTGCGGATCGTGACCCACGGTCTGGAGGCGCTGGTCGTCATCCCGCTGGTCGCGCTGCTCGGGTCGGAGCGCGGTGCGACGGGAGCGGCAGTCGCGGTGCTCGTCGCGACGGTCGTGTTCGCGGTTGCCTGGGGGGTGGCGATCGCGCGCCTGCGCGTGGATATTGCGGCGCGCGGATCCGAGGACGGCGTGGTCGCACCGTGAGGGTCCTGATCGTCTCCGGGATCTGGCCACCGGACGTCGGTGGGCCTGCGAGTCACGCTCCCGAGCTCGCCGGCTTCCTGCTCGAGCGCGGACACTCCGTCGAGGTCGTGACGACTGCCGAAGCCCAGCCCGCGAAGCAGCCGTACGAGGTGCGCTGGGTGGATCGAGCAGCTCCCGTGGGCGTGCGACATGCGCGTGTCGCGGCCTGGATTCGCGAGCGGGCGACGCACGCCGACGTCGTATACGCGACGAGCATGCTGGGCCGAGCGGTCGCAGGGTCGTCGCTCGCCCGCCGGCCGATCGTGGTCAAGCTCGTCGCGGACGAGGCCTACGAGCGCTCGCGACGCTTCGGGCTGTTCGAGGGCGACCTCGACGACTTCCAGCGCTTCGGCGGCGGGTTTCGCGTTCGGGCGTTTCGACTGGCGCGCGATCGCGCGCTGCGCCGAGTCGCCCACCTCGTCTGCCCGAGTGGGTACCTGGCGGCGCTTGCGGTGAGCTGGGGCGTTCCGAGGGAGCGGATCACCGTATTGCCGAATGCGGCTCCCGCGCTGCCGCCTCTCCCCGATCGCGACGCGGCACGCGAGGCGTTCGGCGTCGAAGGCCCGCTGCTCGCGTTCGCCGGGCGGATCACGAAGCAGAAGGCCCTCGAGGTCGCTCTCGACACGCTCGGTCGCGTCGACGGTGTGACTCTGGCGATCGCGGGGGACGGCCCGGATCTGCCGGATCTGCGCCGGAAGGTCGCCGAGCTCGGCCTGGACGGACGCGTCCGTTTCCTCGGCCCGCTGAACCGGGATCGCGTTCTCACGCTTTTCCGGGCCGCGGACGCTTCGCTTCTCACGTCCTCCTGGGAGAACTTCCCGCACACGGTCGTGGAGGCACTCGCAGTCGGGACACCCGTGCTCGCGACCGCGGTGGGTGGCGTGCCCGAGCTCGTGCACGACGGCGAGAACGGTCTGCTCGTTTCCGCCGGAGACCGGGACGCGCTGGCGGCTGCGGTACGGCGCGTGATCGGCGAGCCGGGTCTTCGGGAGCGTTTGGCGGCAGCGGCCGCTCCCTCGGTCGAGCATCTGCGCCCGGAGGCCCTGTACGCGCGGCTGGAGGCGATTCTGGTCGAGGTCGCTCGATGAGCGGAGACGGTCGACCGCGCGTGC
Source organism: uncultured Actinomycetes bacterium (assembly GCA_963850485.1). Taxonomy (GTDB): domain Bacteria; phylum Actinomycetota; class Thermoleophilia; order Gaiellales; family Gaiellaceae; genus GMQP-bins7. The sequence goes on from CAWKLR010000010.1 coordinate 220,518, forward strand.
TCTTCGTCGGGCGCGGGCGAATCCGCTTCCCGCTCGGCCGCGGCCTCGAGCGCCGTTTCGAAGCGCTCTCGGGCGAGCTCGACTGGCGCCAGCTCGGCACTGCCGCTGACGGGAGGCCGTCGCCCGACCCGCGCCTCGTGCTCGCGAGGCCGTTTCCGATCCGACTGCTCGACGGACCGCTGTACTACGTGCGCCTTCCTCGAAGGATCGCGCGAGAGCTGCGCCGCTTTCAGCCGGACGCGGTCATCGCGCAGGGGGCGCAGGAGACGGCGCTCGCCCTGCTCGCGCGACGCCTGGCGAGATCGGGGACTGCCGTGATCCTCGACCTGCACGGCGACTGGCGGGCGCCGACCAGGCTGTACGGCTCGCGTGCACGGCGCCTTCTCGATCCGCTCGCGGACGCCCTCGCGCGCAGGGCGCTCCGCCGGGCGGACGGCGTGCGGACGATCAGCGCGTATACCACCGAGCTCGTGCGGGCGGAGGGCGTCGAGCCCGCCGCGGAGTTCGCCGCGTTCATGGATCTCGAGCCGTTCCTGGTGAATCCCGTCGTACCTCTCCCGGAGTCGCCCCGAGTTCTCTTCGTCGGTGTGCTCGAGCGCTACAAGGCATTCGACGTCCTCGCCGAGGCGTGGCGTGCCGTCGCCAGGTCGGTGCCGGATGCGGTGCTGCACGTCGTCGGCCACGGGACGCTTGCACCTGTCGCCGAGCGTCTGGTCGAGGAGCTGCCGGGACGAGTCGAGTGGAGCCCGGCGCTCACCGCCGAGGAGGTCGCGTCCGCGCTCGATGCCGCGACGTTGCTGGTGCTCCCGTCCCGCTCCGAGGGGATGGGCCGGGTGGTGATCGAGGCGGGTTGCCGCGGCCGCGCGGTCGTCGGCAGTCGCGTCGGCGGGATCCCCGACGTCGTCGTCGACCGGAAGACTGGCGTGCTCGTTCCTCCCGGCGACGCGGGCGCGCTGGCAGAGGCGCTCGAGCGCGTGCTCTCCGATCGTGCCCTGGCGGAACGCCTGGGCGCCGAGGCGCGTATACGGGTCGAGCCATGGCTGGCCACGCCCGCGGAGTACGCCCGGAGAGTCCGCGATCTCGTACAGACGGTCGCCTCGTCGATGTAGAACTGCGCTAGCCGGAGCGTGCGCTTTATCCAGGCCGCCTCGCTCCTCCGTGGTTGTAGGGGCCGGGCATGCCCGGCCCCTACGTTCACCAATCGAAGCGGAATCGGCACAAACCAGTGTGCGCCGTTCGACCAACCTGTGCGAATGCGATCACGAAGGCCGACTCGTCTTCGGAACTTCGACTATGCGACTCCCGGGGCGTACTTCGTGACGATCTGTGCTCGTCACCGGGAACCGCTGTTTGGCCAGCGCGTCGACGGCAGCGAGTACCCAATGCTGTAGCGCGAGTGGTTCACCGGTGTTGGACTGAGATCCCCTCCCACAGTCCGTCGGTGGAGGTGGACGCATTCGTCTTGATGCCGAACCATCTCCATGGCGTCCTTCTGCTCGGCGACGGCGCTCACCCGCTCCCGACCGTCGTCGGATCGTTCAAGTCGGCCGTGAGCCGAGAGACGGGTCTCCCGGTGTGGCAGCGGAGCTACTACGAGCGAGTGATCCGCTCGGAAGCGGAGCTCGAAGCGATCCGGCATTACATCCTCCAGAACCCTCTAGCCCTGCCATCCGGTCGGGAAATCCCGGTGCGTTCGGGAACACCTGCGTCGGCGCCGTGGTTGTAGGGGCCGGGCATGCCCGGCCCCTACGAGGGTCAGAGCAAGCCGATTGCCTGCCTCAACTGCGGCCCGCTGTTGCGCGGGCGCTAGCTCTCGTCGCGCGGGATCCCCTTCGCCTTCAGCGCGGCTTCGACTCGCGCGCGGATCTGCTCTTCCAGCCCGGCGGTCCGCGTTGCCAGGTCTTCCAAGTCGCCGTCCTCGGCCGCCTCGGGAGACGCCGCCGCTGGCCGCTTGCCGAAGCTTCGCTCGAGCGAGCCGAGGACGCGCTCCTGGATGCTTGCGGCGAGCTCGGTTCCGAAATCCTCGAACTTCCCCCTGTCGTGGGCGGGGATCGCCGGAGCGGGCGCTGTGGGGGGAACAGGCGAAGGCGGCGGTGTAGGGACCTCCTCCGCAGCCACCTCCTCGCTTTCCACGCCTTCGATCGCGAGCTCGTAGACCCGTTCCGGCTCGTCGATGCCCTTGAGGTGCCGCTCGCCGCGCGGGAAGACCGACACGCCCTCGGGCAGCGTCGAGCCGAGCAGCGCCCGCGTCGACTCCGAGAGCAGGACGTTGCCGCCGCGCGCGGCCGTGCAGATGCGCGCTGCGCGGACGACGTCGAGGCCGAGGTAGCCCTCCTCGACGACCGACGGCTCGCCCGTGTGCAGGCCCATGCGGACGCGGACGGTGGCGCCCTCGGGCCATTCGTGCGCCGCGTGCGCACGCTGCGTCTCGACCGCCGCCGCGACCGCGTCGCGTGCCCGCGGGAATGCGAAGAAGAAGGCGTCGCCCTGCGTGTCGATCTCGATCCCGTTCGCTGCGACGAAGGTCTCGCGGACGAGTCGCCGATGTGCGGCGAGGACGTCTCCGTAGCCGCTGCCGAGTTGCTTCAGGAGCTCGGTCGAGCCCTCGATGTCCGTGAACACGAAGGTCACGGTTCCGCTGGGCAAGGCCGGCATGACCGCATCGTAGGCCCGCGGAGGCGTTGGAGCGTGCGCCTAGACTCAGCCCATGCGGGCCGACCGGGCGAAGCAGCTCCTGAAGAACGGCGTCTACCGGGCGATCGGCGAGACCATCAGCGGTGTGGCTGGACTCGATGGAGAAGCGGAGCGGACACTGCGGGTGCTGATGTACCACAAGGTCAACGACTTCTGGCCGAACCCGACGACCGTGCCGACGGCGGTCTTCGACGAGCAGATGAGCCTGCTCGGCGAGCTCGGCTACCAAACGGTCTCGCTCGACGCGGTTCTGGAGCACTACCTGCGAGGGGCGCCCCTCCCCCCGCAGGCGGTGCTCCTCACCTTCGACGACGGGTACCGGGACAACCTCGAGAACGCGCTCCCGATCCTGCGCCGCCACGGGTATCCGGCCGTGCTCTTCGTCCCGATCGGGTTCCTCGACGACACGCGACCGCTCCCGCACGAGGAGTCGCTGCGCTTGCTCGGAGTCCGCAATGAAACCGTCGAGTGGGACGAGCTCGCCGAGCTCGAAGCGGGGGGCATCCGCATCGAGTCGCACGGGATCGGTCACAAGCCGCTCTCGGAGCTCGAGCCCGCCGAGGCGACCCGCGAGATCGCGCTCTCGAAGCTGCGCCTCGAGGAGCGGCTCGGTCGTGAGGTCGAGGCGTTCGCGTTCGTGAAGGGATCGCTCGCGGACTACCGGCCCGAGCACGCGAGCCTCGTCCAGCAGGCGGGGTACAAGCTTGCGTTCACCTCGGTCTCGGGTGCGAACACTCCCGCGACCGACCGCTTCCGCCTGCGCCGCTACAACGTCGAGCCCTACCCTCCGCGGACCTTCGAGCTCGTGCTCGCCGGGGCGTGCGACCTGATCGCGGTCAAGGACACGGTGACCGGCACCCATGTGCGCCGCGCGTTCAACGCCGCGCTCGGCACGGCTTCGAGATGAGGTGAGCGGCTCGTTCGAGCTGGAGCCGTTCGACCCCGCGCGCCGTCGCGACTACCTGGCGTTGCTCGGGGGTGCCTGGGGCGGAGGCGCAATGGGCGGCGAGGCGTTCGACTGGTGGTTCGACGGCAATCCCGCCGGGAGCCTGCGCTCGGTCGCGATGCGCGACGGCGCCGTGGTCGGGGCGGCCGGCCACAGCTTCGCGCGGCTCGTCGTCGGCGGGAGCGAGGAGTTGGCGCAGTTTTCGGTGCACGCGGTGACCGCGCCGGCGGCTCGCGGTCTCGGGATCTTTCGAGCGCTGGAGCTCCGTCACGAGGAGCAGGGAAGCGAACGCGGCTCGGCGTGCGTGCTCGCGTTTGCGAGCGCGCCGACCCGGCCGCTGTTCCTCGAGCCGCTCGGCTGGACGCAGATCGACCGCCGACGGGTGTGGGCGAGGCTGCTCCCGTTCGGTCGGCGGGGTTTGGGCGTGCCCCAGCTGTTCGACGGTCGCCATGAGAAAGCGTACGCGGAGTGGGCGAGGTTCTTGGGCAATCACGTCATCCGGGAAACCCGCTACCTGAACTGGCGCTATGTCGTGTCGCCGCGCGAGTACCGCATCCTCGACACCGACCGCGGTGGGTTCGCCGTCGTCGGGTTCACGCGGAAACGCCGTCTGAGGCTGGCGCTGCTGATGGAGCTCGTCGCCTCGGATGAGGACGTGAGCATGCTGGTGCGCGGCGCCCTGGCCGCCGCCCGCGGGTCGGCGGCGCTGCTCGCCGTGCCCTCTCCGGTACTTCCTCGCGCACGGCTCCTCGGGCACGGGTTCCTCCCGACGACCTACTGCCTCGACTTCATGGGCAAGGGCCTCGCGCAGCCGCTCGACGCCCGCTCGGAGGCGTGGACAGTTTCGTTCGGAGACACGGACTTCTATTGAGATGACGCGGATCGTCTTCGTCACGCAGCAGGTCGATCCCGGACACCCGGCGCTCGCCGCCACGGTGCCCAAGATCGCCGCGCTCGCCGCGCTCGTCGGCGAGGTGGTCGTTCTGGCGGACGGCGCGGTCGAGGGTGCGTTACCGGCGAACTGCCGCGTGCGAACGTTTCGCGCGAGCCGGAGGATCGGGCGGGGAGCCCGGTTCGAGGCGGCCCTGGCACGCGAGCTTCCCGGGCTGCGCGGCGGTGCGGTCGTCGCCCACATGTGCCCGATCTACGCAGTGCTGGCGGCTCCGCTCGTGCGGCCACTCGGCGTACCGCTTCTCCTCTGGTTCACGCATTGGCGCGCGAGCAGGTTGCTGCGCGCGGCCGAGCGCGTGTCGACCGCGGTGATCTCGGTCGACCGCCGATCGTTTCCGCTGCCGTCGAGGAAGGTGCGGGCGATCGGCCACGGGATCGACCTCTCCGAGTTCGCGTGCGCCGAGCGGAAGCCGCGAGGCGGCCTTGCAACAGACTGTTACAAGGCTCGAGCTGCTCGCTCTCGGGCGCTACTCGCGCGCGAAAGGCCTCGACGTCGTGCTGCGGGCGATGGCGGCGGTCGGAAATGGCGTCGGGCTCGATGTCTACGGGCCGGCGCTCTCGGGCGACGAGCGGGTGCATCGCGCGGAGCTGGATGGACTGGTAGCGAGAGCTCCGGCTCGAGGATCGCGTCACGCTTGCAGACGCGGTTCCTCGCTCGCGCATACCGGCGCTCCTCGCGAGCCACGACGCCCTCGTCAACAACATGCGCGCCGGTGCCCCTGACAAGGTCGTCTACGAGGCTGCCGCGAGCTGCTTGCCGGTGCTCGCATCCAACCCGGTCTTCGACGCGCTGCTCGAGCCGGAGCAGCGCTTCGCTCGGGAGAGCCCCGATGAGCTCGCTGCGCGGATCCGGGAGCTCGCCGCGATGAGCGCGTCGGACCGCGCTTTGCTCGGGGAGCGCCTCCGGGAGCGCGTCGAGGCGGGGCACTCGGTCGACTCGTGGGCGCGTGGGGTGCTCGCCGCAGCGGGTCTCGCGCGATGAGCGCACCGGCCGGGAAGGTCCTGCACGTCCAGAAGGTGGCGGGAATCTCCGGCTCCGAGGCGCACTTGCTCCAGCTGCTTCCCGGTCTGCGCGAGCGGGGCTGGGACGTGGACTTCCTCATGCTCCACGAGGACGAGCCGGGCGCATGGGAGTTCGCCAGGGCGCTCCACGACCGCGGTGTTCCGCTCGACGACGTACGACTTCGTGCAGACGTCGATCCGATCGCATACGCCGAGGTCGGTGCCTTCCTCGCCCGGCGTCGACCCCGAGTCCTGCACACCCACCTCGTCCATGCGGACGTGTACGGACAGATCGCAGGGGCAATGGCGCGAACGCCGCTTCGGCTCTCCACCAAGCACGGCTTCAACTGGTTCCGTGAGGGTCGCTTCTTCGGCCTCGCGGATCGCTCTGTCGCGTCCCTGGCTCACGTCCACATCGCCATCTCGCAAGGCCTCGCGCGCTATCTCGCCGAGATGGAGGGATTCGACGAGGACGGCTTCGAGATCGTCCACTACGGGATCTCCGCCCGGAACGCCGTTACGCCGTTCGCAGGCGCGGAGCCGCGCCTGCTCTGTGTCGGCCGGTTGATTCCGGTGAAGGGCCACCTCGTGCTCTTGCGCGCGCTCGCCCAGGCGAGAGCGCGCGTGCCCGGGCTCGTCCTCGACATCGCAGGCTCGGGGCCGCTCGAGCCCGCGCTACGCGCCTATGCGCGTGAGCTCAAGCTGGGCGACGCGGTCCGCTTCCTCGGCTTCGTGTCGCCGGTGCAGGCCGCCGTCGAGCAGTCTGCGATCGTCGTCGTACCCTCCCTCGGCGAGGGATTCGGGATGGTCGCCCTCGAGGCCATGGAACGGGCACGACCGGTGATCGCGAGCGCGGTCGGCGGCCTGCCCGAGATCGTCGAGGACGGAGAGACGGGAATCGTCGTGCCTCCGGGGGACGCCGAGGCGCTTGCCGAAGCGATGGTCGCGCTCGCCGCGGATCTACCGCGCGCGGCCGCGATGGGCGAGGCCGGACGGCGACGTGCGCTCGAGGCGTTCACGCAGGAGCGCTCGACCGCTGCGATCGAGGCGCTCTACCGGCGCGAGCTCGACAACGCTTCCTCGTAGACCGCGGCCGTGCGCTCGGCCATCCGCGCGACCGAGAAGTCCTCGCGCGCGCGTTTGCCGCCCGCCGCTCCCAGCGCTCGGGCACGGGCAGGGTCGTCGAGGAGATCGACGACCGCCTCGGCGAGCCGAGCCGAGTCGTCCGGCGGCACCAAGAGACCCGTCTCCCCGTCGAGCACGATCTCGGGGATGGAGCTGACCCTGCTCGCGACGACGGCTCGCTCGCAGAGCATGGCTTCGAGCAAGGCAAGGCCGAACCCCTCCCAGCGCGCGGGGTGGACGACGAGGGCCGCACGGCGAAGCCACCAGGCAACATCCCCGACCCTCCCTGGGAAGCTGACCGCGTCAGCGACCCCGCGCGCGGCTGCAAGGTCGCCGAGCTCGGCGCGCAGCGGGCCCTCTCCGAGCACCACGAGGTGCGCGGCCGGGTGATGCTGCCGAATGTGGACGAGCGCGTCGATCGCGACGTCGACCCCCTTCTGCGGAACGAGTCGGCAGACGGCCACGAGCACCGGCGTCTCCGCGGGAAGGTCCGGGCCGCCCGGCGGCCCCCACGGCTCGGGCGGCGCATCGAGGCCGTAGTGCACGACCCGGAGCTTTCGGGCCGGAAGCCCGACCACGTCGCGGTTGAAGCGGGCGAGTGCCTCGGTGATGCAGATGGCCCGAGCGGCGCGCGTCGTCAGCAGCTTCTCCAGATAGCGGCCTCTCCCCGAGCGGAAAGGATCGTCGTTGTGCTTCGTGGAGACGAGCACATGGCGGCCAGCCGCGGCGGCGAGCGCCCCATACGCGTCGGCGTGAACAAGATGCGTGTGAACCAGGTCCGGCCGGATCGCACGGGTAGCACGGATCACGTTCGCCGCGAGCTTCGGGTCGAGATCGCGAGGGCACCGCAGTCGCTCGGAACGGAACGTCGCGCTCGGAGAGCGCCGCGTAGAAGGGCTCGGGTGCCGCGTTCGTGTCGTCGAGCCCGAGAAAGGTGGCGTCGATTCCCCGGGTGCGAAGCGCAGGCAGCAGCTCGAGCACGTGCCGCTCCGAGCCGCCGATCCCTCCGATCCTTTGGATGTGGAGGACCTTCATCGGCTGGTAGCCGTCCGCAGGCGCCGCTCGCGTAGCCAATCCCAGCCCCGGACCAGCGCGACGGCCGCCAGGATCGCAAGCAGGAAGTCGAACGGCGCGCGGTAGCGCACCGTTCCTGCAAAGGCCATGGCGGCGAGCGTGTTGTAGCCCACGAGCAACACGACGAGCGCCACATATCGCCGGGGCGCTACGACAGCCCCCACGATCGCGAGCAGGTAGACCGCAAGCATGAACACCGGCTCGACGACGTCGCGACCGAGCTCCGCGAGACGCCCTCGGCCCGCGTCGTCGGAGTCGACCGAGAATGTCGGGCTCCAGAGCATCTGCACGGCCTGAGCCGCGAGACGCCCTTTCTCGTCCGGGTTGTCGCGCCAGAAGTCGAAGACAAGCTCGCGGTAGTAGCGCTGCTGTGCGCACTCGTCGACCTCGGTCGGCTTGCCAGCGAGGGTGAGGTCTGCCGCGTACTCGGGCCAGGGGGGCCCGCCGGGTGGCTCGGGCACGTCGTCGATCCAGCCACCGCGGTCGAGCACCTCGCGCGTGTTCTCGTTGTTCGCCTTCCAGAGCGCGCGCGTGTCGGTCGTGAGGACGGGACAGCCGACGCTCACCTCGTTGCGGCCGATCCAGGGGGCGACGACGAGGACCGACCCTGCGAGGACCGCGGCTCCGAGCAGCAGCGAGCGCCTCGAGCGCTCGAGGGGCAGGGCGACGAAGACCGCAAGGCCGAGCGGGAGCAGCGCAAGGCGGGCATTTCCGAGGATCGCGAGACCCGCTGCCGCTCCGAGCGCGAGGGCCAACAGCGCGCCCTTCTGCTCCGCGACCACCAGGGCGAGCAGTGCCACGACCGCGATGAGCAGCCCGTCCAGGACCTCGCGGTTCAGGTGCATGTCGTGCCAGACGAGGAACGGGTGCAACGTCGCGATCGTCGCGCCGACGACACCGACCCGAAGCGAGACGGCGCGGCGGCCGATCTCGAGGACGACGACCGCGGTCAGGGCCGCGAGCGCGATGTGCGCGATGCCGACGACGAGCCAGTGACGCTCGAAGACCTGGTAGAGACCTGCGAGGAACCAGGCGTACAGAGGCTGCGTGTATCCCGACGGTCGCCCGGGAAGGAAGCCGAACGTCCCGCTCGCGACGAGGGTCTGTGCGAAGCGGTCGCTCTTCTCGACGAGCTCCTCGAGGATCGCCCGGCGCTCCGAGAGAAGCACGACGAGGCGCGGCACCACCGCGGCGGCGAGCACGATCGCGGTGGCTCGCCCTCGTGTCACGGTACGGCCGCGCGCGAAGCCGTCGGGACGGCGGCGTCGAGCCAGGAGCGCTGCCAGAGCTCGAGCACGAGCAGGCACCAGAGGCGGTGGCCGTGGTCGCGCTCGCCGCGCGTGTGCTCGTGGAGCATGTGCTCGACGACGTTCGGCTGCAGCTGCTCGCGCGCTCGGGCTCGCGCATCCAGGAGCGTGTCTCCGGCGAGCTGCCGGAGCGGGCCGCGGAACCAGTCGCCGAGGGGAATCCCGAACCCGGTCTTGCGGCGTGCAGCGAGCTCCGGCGGGACCAGGTCTGCGAACGCACGCCGCAGGGCGGCCTTTCCGCGCCGGCCCTCGAACCGCAGGGAGTCGGGCAGCGACACCCCGAGCTCCAGCACCTCGTGGTCGAGCAACGGCGAGCGGAGCTCGAGCGAGGATGCCATCGATGCGCGGTCGGCCTTCACGAGCAGATCGTCGGGGAGATAGGTGCGGGCGTCGAGCCGTTGCAGACCGCTGGTTCCGGCCGCGGGTGCGCCGCCGAGCAGCTCCCAGGCCGGACGCGGCGGCCCGAGAGCGGCCGCCAAATTCGGCGCGTACAGCTCGGCGCGCAGGTCTGCTGGGAAGATCTCCATCAGCGTGCCGTACCGCTCACGCGCCGGCCGCGCCGCAGCCTCCAGCAGGCGTGCGGCGCGAAACAGGGTCGAGCGCGGGTGTCGCCGGCCGGCAGGGAGCGCTCGCAGAGCTCGGGCGCCGAGGCTCGGCAGGAGCGGAACGGCGCCGACCCGCTCGGCCATCCGCATCGCGGCGTAGCGCTCGTACCCCGCGAAGGACTCGTCGCCGCCGTCTCCGGTAAGCGCGACCGTGACGTGCCGGCGCGCGACCTGCGAGATCAGGAACGTGGGCAGGATGGCCTCGTCGCCGAGCGGCTCGTCGAGGAAGGAGGTCAACTGGGAGACGAGCTCGACAGGGTCGGGCTCGACCAGCAGCTCTTCGTGCTTCGTGCCGAACGCACTCGCGGCGATGCGCGCCGTGGAACGCTCGTCGTAGCGCTGGTCGTCGACGCCGACCGTGAAAGTGCGGACCGGCTGGGTCGACGCTTCCGCCATCAGGCCGACGACGATCGTCGAGTCGATCCCTCCCGAAAGCAAGGCTCCGAGCGGGACGTCGCTCACGAGCCGGCGACGCACGGCGTCCCGCACCGTCCGGCGCACGAGCTCGAGCCACTCTTCGTCGGACAGCTCGTGCGGCTCGGGCTCGAGCTCCCAGTAGCGCTGCGTCCGGATCTCACCGCCCTCCCAGATCAGGACGTGCCCCGGCGCGAGCCGGCGAATCCCGGCCACGCCTGTCTCGATGCCGGGCACGTACTGGAGCGCCAGGTACGCATCGAGCGCCCCCGGCGCCAGCTCTCGGCGCAGGCCGGGGAGGAGCAGGAGCGCCTTCAGCTCGGACGCGAACGCGAGCGAGCCGTCGGAGAGCGAGACGTAGTGCAGCGGTTTCTTCCCAACCCGGTCCCGTGCGAGGACGAGTCGCTCGCGGGCTCGATCCCAGAGCGCGACCGCGAACATCCCTCGCAGCGGTGCCGGGAAGTCGAGGCCGTACTCCTCGTACACGTGGGGGAGGACCGCGGTGTCCCCGGTGCCGGGCACCACATGCCCGCGCTCGTGCAGGTCGCGGCGAACATCCTCGAAGTCGTACAGCTCGCCGTTGAAGACCGCCACCACGTCACCGGACTCGTTCAGCACGGGCTGGTCGCCTGTCTCGAGATCGACGACCTCGAGGCGGCGATGGCCGAGGGCGCAGCGCCCGAGCGCGGTGACGCCGCCGGAGTCGGGGCCGCGGTGGACGAGCGCCTCGGTCATGCGGGCGACGACGTCCGGGTCGGCCGGAGCGGAGGGCGATACTAGTCCGCTGATGCCGCACACGACGCGGAAACGGTACGCGGTCGTCTCCTGCCACGTCGAACGACCCCTCGACGACGAGGTCTGGTCTCGCTTCTCGGCCTTCCAGGAGCGCCGGCCGGGAGGATTCGCGATCGCGGCGCTGCTGCGCCCGGCCGATGCGGCGGCGGGGGAGGACGAAGGAGCGTGGGTCGAACGCGCACGTGAGGCCGCTGCGCGGGGGCCGCTCGGTCACCACACGCACTGGACTGCGCCCGATCACGCTCGACCGACCGGCGGTGCGACCGGACAGCGCGTGCTCGAGGAAGGCCGACGGATGCGTGAGCTCGACCTCGAGCCCAGGCTCTTCTGCGGCGGCGGCTGGTACACCGACGTCGAGGTCGCCGAGGCCTGCGCCGAGCTCGGTTACGTGGACTGCACTCCGCGCGCCCGGCGTCCCCCGTACCTCGCATCCGGCGAGGCGTGGGCCTCGCTGGCGGAGCCGCGCGCGGATCCGCCTGCCGTCGCAGCGTCTGCTCGCGGCCGATTCCGACGACGCATTCGCTCGGCGACCTCGGCCGTTCACTTCTCCGGCCGCGATCGCTGCCGGCGGTGATCCACATGTACTTCCACGACACCGATCTCGCTGGAGCGACGGCGAAGGGTGCCTTGCGAACGCTCCTCTTTTCCTTGCCCGCGTGCCGGAGCCGACCGACCTCGCGAGACTCGCCGCCGTGACGGGGACTGCTCCCGAAGTCGCCTGGTCGGCGGTAGCCGCAGACGACCTAGTAACAGACTGTCACAAGGTAGGGCCTGCGTTCTGAGCCTGGCTCTAAGCTTCACCGCGTGTCCAAGGCCGCTCCCCCGGCCGAGACGTCGCATCCCGTGTCGGCTCCGGCGCCTGACGGACGCGACGTCCGCGCCTCCCGCGTCTACGTCCTCTCCAGGGCGCCGATCCTCGGCCTCGTCCGGAGGGCGCTCTCGGTGCTCGTCCTCGTCGCGCTCGACATCGCAGGGCTCGCGCTCGGCATCTACCTCGCCCTCGTCACCCGCGAGCTCGTTCGCGGCGAGGGCGACATCCTCTGGGGATTGCTGTGGAGTGAGGGCCCTGCGGAATGGCTGAAGTTCGCAGCCCCGATCACGGTGCTCGTGTTCGCGCAGTCGGGGCTCTATCGGCAGCGCGAGCTGCGCCCAGGGGCCGGACGCATCCTCTCGTCCCTGATCGTCGTCGCCCTGATCGTGCTGGCGTTCGGCATCGGCACCGGCTACGACTTCACGACCTCCGGCCTGATCCCGACCGCTGTCCTCGTCTCGGCTTTGACGATCGGGCTCTTTCGCGCGTCCTACGCCTCCGTGTCGCTCGAGCTGATGCGGGCGTTGGGAGTGAGGCGGCGCGTCGTGCTCGTCGGCGAAGGCACCGCTCTCGCCGAGCTGCGAAACACGCTCGCGGCTGCGCGTGGCGGCCTGGCCTACGAGTTCGTCGGGGTCGTGGCGCCCGACGGCATCGCCGGCCTGCGTCTGCTCGGCTCTCGCGAGGAGCTCGCGAACGTGCTGGAGGACGTGCGCCCGGACGAGGTGATCCTCTCCGAAGCGCACTTCGACGAGAGGACGGTCTTGGAGATCGTCGAGCAGGCGCACCGGCAGGGGATCAAGGTGCGGCTGGCGCCCGACACGACCGAGCTCCTCGTCCAGCGCGGCGAGTACGTGCCCGGGCACGGCGCTCCACTCTTCGAGCTGCGTCCGCCGGTCCTGACCGGCTGGGATTGGGCGGTCAAGCGCGTGTTCGACATCGTCGTCAGTGCTCTCGTGGCGCTGCTCTTCCTCCCGCTCTGGCTCCTGATCGCGCTCGCGATCAAGCTCGACTCGCGTGGACCGATCGTCTACGTCGACCGGCGGGTCGGCGTGGGCGAGCGGGAGTTCTCGATGCTCAAGTTCCGGACGATGGTGGCCGACGCGGCCGCGCTGCAACCGCAGGCTGGAGAATGCGAACGAAGCGGAGGGAGCGCTCTTCAAGATCCGAGACGATCCGCGCGTCACTCGAGTGGGCCGTGTTCTCCGCCGGCTCTCGCTCGACGAGATCCCGCAGATCGTCAACGTCTTCAAGGGCGAGATGAGCCTCGTCGGGCCGAGGCCGCTCCCGCTGCGCGACTACGAGCTGCTCGAGCAGTGGCATCGGCGCCGCTACGCAGTTCTCCCCGGTATGACGGGCCTCTGGCAGATCTCCGGGCGCTCGGGGCTCACGTTCGACGACCTGGTCCGGCTCGACTTCACCTACCTGGAGAACTGGTCGATCTGGCTCGACATCACGATCATCGCGAAGACGATCCCGGCCGTGCTCGCGCGGCGAGGCGCGTACTAGTGAGATCCCCCAAGATCCTGGCGGTCGCCTCCGCGGTCGACCTCGACTTCCGCTACGGCTGCACGCCCGCGTGGTGGCAGCTCTGGAAGGGCATGTACGAGGCCGGAGTCGATCTGGTGGTGACGCCCTACCGAGGGCGCCCTGTCGAGTCCCCGTGGTGGCGGATCGCGTCGAATCCGACCTACCTCGAGGGCGAGTCGTACCAGGCCGTGCGCAACGTGCTCGCTCGGGTACAGGGCGACCGCTACCTGCGGCGCGCGGAGGTCGAGCCGGCGGACGGCGCGCTCGACCGCCTCACGCGAGAGACCATCCGCAGGGTCATCACGCCCCGCTGGAAGCGTCACCTCGAGCGGCTCGTCGAGAAGGAACGGCCCGACGCGGTCGTCGTCTACACGGTTCCGATGGCGCACCTGGGCGGGATCCCGACCGCGCTCCGCGAGCGGTTCGGGATTCCGGTCGTCTTCTACGACGGAGACGTGCCCATGAGCTTTCCCGAGTACGGAGGCATGGACACGGGCTTCAACCCGTACCACGGAGCGGACCCGTTCGAGTACGACCTCGTCGTCTCGAACTCCGAGGGAGGCGCGCCGCGGCTGCTCGAGCTGGGCGCGCGCCGCGCGGAGAGCCTGATCTGGGCCGCCGATCCCGAGTTCTTCTCGCCCCAGCCGGTCGAGAAGGACGTCGACGTCTTCTTCTACGGCTACGGGGACAAGTTCCGGCGCGACTGGATGAAGCAGCTGGTCGGCGAGCCCTCCCGCATCGCGCCGGAGCTGGACTTCGCTCTCGGCGGGCTCGACTTCCAGGGCGATACCGGTGCTGCGCGCGTGCTCGGCGACGTTCCGTTCAACGTGTTCGCGCGCGCGATCTCGTCGGCGCGCGTCAACCTCAACATCACGCGCCGTCCGCATGCCACCCTCGCCGGGTCGTCCACCGCCCGGCCGTTCGAGCTCGCCTCGTCGGGAGCCGCGATCGTCTCGAACCCGCATGCGGGCATCGACCGCTGGTTCGAGCCCGGGAGCGAGCTGGTCATCGTGGAGAGCGCGGACGAGGCGGTCTCCGCGTACCGAGAGCTCCTCGCAGACCCGGGACAGGCGGAGGAGATGGGGCGGCGCGCCCGCGAGCGCGTCCTCGACGAGCACACGTACGCCCACCGCGCGAGACGCCTGCTCGACCTGATCGGACTGGGCGCCGGAGTACCTGCTTGACCGCTCCGCCGTCTCTCGGCCGGATCGTCGCGGTCGTCCCCGCGTACGACGAGTCGGAGGTGATCGGCAAGGTCGTCGACGAGATCCGCTCGTTCGACCCGGTCGATCGACGTCGTGGTCGTCGACGACGCATCGACGGACGACACCTCGGCGGTTGCCGAGTCCCATGGCGCCGTCGTGCTTCGGCTCCCGCACAACGTCGGGATCGGCGGGGCGGTCCAGACGGGATTCAAGTTCGCGCTCGCCGAGGGTTACGACACCGCCGTCCGGCTCGACGGTGACGGGCAGCACGACGCCACCGAGCTCGGGAAGCTGCTGGCGCCGCTCGAGCGTGGAGAAGCCGATCTCGTGATCGGCTCGCGCTTCGTCGATCCGGGCGGGACGTACCGGCCGCCTCTCGCACGGAGGATCGGCATTCGCGTCTTCGCCCGGCTCGTCTCGCTTCTCGGCGGCCAGCGGGTTACGGACACGACCTCCGGATTCCTCGCGCTCGACCGCGTGGGCATCGAGCTCTTCGCCGCCGAGTACCCACACGACTACCCGGAAGTCGAGGCGACGCTCGTCGCGCTGAGAAGCGGCCTCAGGCTGGCGCAGGTGCAGGTGGCGATGCGTGAGCGTGAGACGGGCACGTCGTCGATCACCTTCCTCCGCTCCCTGTACTACGTCGCGAAGGTGACGCTCGCCCTGCTCGTCGCCAGCCTCCGTCGCTATCCACGTGTGGAAAGCGCCCGCACATGACGCCTCTCCGCATCTCGATCGTCGGCGTCGTCGCCTCCGCTCTTCTCATCCTGATCGTCCTCGAGCTGATCCGCGGGCGACGCCTGAAGGAGCGCTACGCGCTGCTCTGGCTGGCCACCGGTGTCGTGCTGCTGGTGCTCTCCGCGTGGCGGGAGGCGCTGAACACGATCGCGGGCTGGCTCGGCGTCACCGGGTATCCGCCTGCGGTTCTCTTCGCGGTGGCGACGCTCTTCATCCTCCTCGTGCTGCTCCATTACTCGACCGTGCTCTCGAAGCTCACGGACGAGAACGTCGAGCTAGCGCAGCGGATCGCGCTCCTCGAGGAACGCGTCTCCCGAGTGCTTGGAAGCTCTACCGAGTCGCGAGGGCCCGGCTGAACGCGAAGACGTCGCCCTGCGTCTCGTCGTCGACCCAGTTCGTCCCCACCCCGATCCGATACCACGCTCCCGGCGGTGCTTCGCGATCGAGGTACGTCGTGTCGCGCGTCGTGGCGATCGGAAAGGAGCGGATGAAGCAGTACACGGAGATCGCTCCGTCGGCGTTCTCGCACTCGATGTCCCGGCCGTCGTGCCGGTAGACGCGGTAGAAGACGTCACTGCGCCAGGGCCCGCCTGACGTCCAGCTGAGCGAGCGCCCCTGATCCGTGGTCTCGACCTGCAGGTCGACGTCCTCCGCGATCGGGGTCATGATGAAGTTGCCGGCGTCGTCCTGGAAGACGGCCCGCTCCGGCCGGGTGCTCGGCGAGGAGGCAACGATCACGGCGGTCGGGATCGCCACGGTCAAGACCGCCGCGACGGCCACCCAGCGCCAGGCGGTCGGGCCGAGGGAAGGCGGCCGGATGCGGTCGCCCAGGCGGTGGGCGAAGGTCGGCACGAGCAACGGGATCGACGCGAAGAGGATTAGATACGCGGGCCAGGCGGGCATGAGGAGCCGCCAGAAGGTGTTCGCCTGGATGTCCGCGCGGGTGGAGAAGCCCTTCACGACCAGGAACGCGGCGAGCCAGCCGCCGAGGAGAGCGGCGATGGGCGCTCGCCGGACCCGCAGAACCGCGAGCAGGCCGGCAAGCGGCGCCCACTGCGCGAGCCTCGCGCTCCAGAAGAACTCTCGGAGCTGGTCCATCTGCACCCGCCAGTGGTCGAGATCGAGCTCGATGTACCGGTCGACGTCGAGGGCGACGAGGCCGACGCCTGCGGCCACCCGAACCTCCCCGAGCGAGAGGACCGGAAGCTCGCCGAGGCCACGTTCCTTCCAGAGCACGAGCACGAGCAGGCTCGGGACAACGGCTGCGCCGAAGACGATCCCCTCGCGCCAGCGGCGCGCCACCAGGTACGCGAGCGCGGCGCCGGCGCCCATCAGCAGGTTCGGCGGCTTCGTCGCGGCGGCCGCCCCCAGGAGCAGTCCCGCCAGCGCTGCGTCGGCGATCCGGCTCGCGTCGAGCGAGCGCACGACGAAGAGTGCGGCCGCAAGGACGATGACCATCGAGGGGAAGTCGGAGAGGGACGTGAGGCCGAGCGCCTGCGGGAGGAAGTTCTCGGACCACCGCTCCTGGTAGCGATCGACGAACAGCGGCGTCGACGCGATGGGTGCCACGACCCAGAGCAGCGAAGCCCAGTAGCCGAGCAGCCGCCCGCCGATCCGCTCCGCGATCCCGTAGACGCAGAGAAGCGCGATCGGCGCCAGGACGAAGAGGTTGAGCGCCATGATCTGCGGCATCGCCTGCACGAAGGTCGGCCCCGTGAACCACATGAGCGGGGCGAGGACGAGCGACCAGAGGTAGCCGAGCTCGGTGGGCGGTAGCTCGAGGTGGCCGAGCATCCAGCCCTGGGTCGTGATCCAGATCTGGTCGCCGTTGTGGAACCACACCCAGCCGTTGTGCGGAACCAAGGCGGCGAGCACGAGCGTCGCGACGAGCTGCGTCGCCACCAGTGTCCCGAGAACCGCTCGGGGATGCTCGAGCAGTCCGTCCAACGTGCGGCTTGCGCCGCGGGCGCGCGGCAAGCGAGGTGCTAGGAGCTGACACCGGCGACGCGGTTCGAGCGGTACCAGGCGACGGTCCGCTCGATCCCGTCGCGCAGCCCGGTGCGCGCCTCGAACCCGAAGAGCTCCCGCGCGCGTCTCCCGTCGACGCTCCGTCGTGGCTGTCCGCCCGGCTTCGAGGTGTCCCAGACGATCTCCCCCTCGTAGCCGGTGACGTCGGCGACGACCTCGGCGAGCTCGCGGATGGAGATCTCGCGGCTGGCGCCGAGGTTCACAGGCTCCGCGCCGTCGTAGCGCTCGGCAGCGAGGACGAAGCCCTCGACGCAGTCGTCGACGTACAGGAACTCGCGCGTCGGAGAGCCGTCGCCCCACAGGACGACGGTCTCGTCCGCGTCGACCATCTTCCGGATCAGCGCCGGGAATCACGTGCGAGGTCTCCAGATCGAAGTTGTCCCGTGGCCCGTAGAGGTTCGTGGGCAGCAGGAACACCGCGTTCAGCCCGTACTGCTCCCGGTAGGCCTGGCCACCGACGAGGACGGCCTTCTTCGCCACCCCGTAGGGCGCGTTCGTCTCCTCCGGATACCCGTCCCACAGCGCCGTTTCGCTGAACGGAACCGGTGCGAACTTCGGATACGAGCAGACCGTTCCCGTAGACGACGAGCTTGCGCGTCTCGTGTACTCGTGCCTGCTCGAGGATGTTCAGGCCCATGGCGAGATTGGCGTACCAGTAGCGGCCGGGGTTCGACCGGTTGGCGCCGATGCCCCCGACCTCGGCGGCCAGGTGGAACACGAGCTCCGGAGCGGCGTCGTCGAACAGCCGCGCCGTTTCCTCCGGCAGCGTCAGGTCGTAGTCGGCGCGGCGCGCGGAGAAGACCTCGTGGCCGTCGCTCTCGAGTCGTTCCACGAGGTGCGAGCCGAGAAAGCCGCCCCCACCCGTGACGAGGACGCGCGTCATTGCGCCGCGAGCGGAGCGCCCGTCGGGAGCCAGTCGACCCGTCCGAGCCAGCGCTCGCGGTTCTCCGCGTACCAGCGAATCGTGTGCAGCACGCCCTCCTCCCAGGAGACCTTCGGCTCCCAGCCGGTCTCGCGGGTGAGCTTCTCGTGGCCGACGCGGAGCGCCATGACGTCGGTCGATCCCGGCCGGTAGCGCGCAGGCGTCGTGACGATCTCCCGGTCGTCCGGCCAGAAGCCCTCTTCGACGCCGATCCGCAGGATGAGCTCGACCCAGTCGCCCATGGAGATGTTCGAGCCCTGGCCGTAGACGTAGACGTCGCCGGGTACGCCGTGGGCGGCGACGGTCAGGTGCCCGCGGACGCCGTCGGTGCAGAAGCAGAAGTCGCGCAGTGGATCGAGCTGTCCGAGCTCGATGGTCTCACGGGTCAGCGCCTGGGTGATGATCGTGCCCGTCACGTAGCGCGGGTTCTGCCTCGGCCCGTAGTTGTTGAACATCCGCGTCACGACTCCCGGCACGCCGAACGCGTCGTGGTAGTTCATCGTCAGGAAGTCGGCGGCGACCTTCGCCGTGGCGTAGATCGACTTCGGGTTGATCGGGGAGCGCTCGTGCAGGATCAGGCTGCCCTCGTCGTCGAAGTCGTGGTGCTCTCGCACCGACTCGCGGACGTTGCCGTACTCCTCCGAGGTCCCGGCGGTGTCGAACTTCTCGAGCTCGAGGCCCCAGTCGACAACCGATTGCAGGAGGTTGAGCGTGCCGATCGTGTTCGCCATGACCGTCTCGTACGGCCGGTGCCAGGACTCTCCGACGTGCGCCTGCGCCCCGAGGTGGAAGAGGTACGGCTTGTCGGAAGCCGTCTCCTTCAGCTCTCGGACCAGGTAGTCGACCGACGTGCGGTCCGTGAGGTCTGCGAAGTGCACCTTGAGGCGGTTCCGGAGGTGGCCGATGTTGTTCAGCGCTCCGCTCGACGTCGCCCGGACGAAGGCGTGCACGTCCGCGCCGATCTCGACCAGGCCGTCGGTCAGGTGCGACCCCATGAAGCCGTCGGCGCCGGTGACCAGCACGGTTCGGCCGTCGTAGATGTCTCCGAAGTCGCGGCGGAGGTCGTCGAGCGCGCTGTCTGTCCAAAGGCTGTCGTTCGGCATGGGACGTACGCTTCCGCGTCGGTGAGCAAGCGTACAGACTCCCCCGGCTTGGGCTCGCTCGGGAGCGGTGCGCTCACGGCCGGGTCATTTCTGCTGGTGTCCGGGATCGCGGCCGCTATCGGAGTCGTGATCGCACGCGAGTTCGGGCGCTCCGAGGCGACCGACGGGCTGCTCGCGGCCTACGGGCTCTTCGTCGTGATCGTGATCGCCTCGCAGGCGATCAGGGTGGCCGTGCTTCCACAGCTGGCGCGCGCGCAGGAGGAGGGACGGCTGGCTGGCGAGCTGGCCGGCTTCGCGATCGCGCTCGTGGTGATCGCGGTGCCGCTCGTTCTCCTCTCCGCGTTCGGCTCGTCGCTCCTCGCGAGCCTTCTCACCGGTGACGAGTCCGAGATCGCCAAGGACACTGCCGCTGACGTCCTCCGCTGGGTCGTGCCCGCGGGGGTTGCGCACCTCTTCGCCGCGATGGCTGCGAGTGGGCTTGCGGCCATCGACGACTACGCGACCGCAGCGCTCGCGTACACGCTCGGCAGCTCGGCCGGGCTGGCCGTGATCCTCCTGCGGGTCGAGCCGGACGGCATCATCGCGGTGGCCTGGGGCTCGATGCTGAACGGCGTCGTCACGCTCCTCGTCGTGCTGGTCGGTCTCGCACTGCACGCGGCGCGCCTGCGCATGCCCAGGGGAGCGGTTCGCCCGAGCGGCGCGCCGGTGCGGTCACGTCTCGGCGCGTTTGCCGTCGGAGCGGCACTTCCCCTTGCCCTCCAGCTGCTCTACGTCGTCTGCCTCCCGTTCGCCGCGCGGCTCGGCCCCGGTGCGGCCACGAGCTTCGTGTACGCGTATCTCGCGTCCTCGTCGCTGGTGACCGTCACGGCCGGGTCGCTCGGGATCGTGACCTCGGTGCCGCTCTCGCGGGCGGGCTTCGGAGCGGCGCAGGCCGCACGGCATGTCGTGGCGACGTCGTGGCTCGCGTTGGTTCTCGTCGGCGCTGCGGGCGGCATGTTCGCGCTCGCGGGTGGAGTTCTCGTCGAGGCCGTCCTCGGCGAGGCCTACGGAGGGGACATCGGCGCCGACATCGGACGCGTCGTCGCCGTTCTCAGCCTGTGGATGATCGCCGCCGTCGGCGTGGCGGTGACCTTCCCCCTCGCTTTCGTGGCGGGGCGTACGCGCGCGCTCCCATGGATTGCGCTCGCCGCGCTCGCGCTTCAGGTCCCACTGGCTTGGTTGGGCGCGGAGTTGCTCGAGCTGAACGGCCTCGCGCTCGCGCTCGCCGGCTCGACCCTGCTCATCCTGATCGCGTTGCTCGTGGAGCTCGGAGCGCTGGCCGGCGCCGCTCGCCGTCTCGGGTCGGCTGCCGCGTTCGTCGCCGGTCTCAGCATCGTTTCGTTCGTTCCGCCTGCGCTCGTGCTCGGTGCGCTCGCATCCGCGGTGGTCGGACTCGTGCTCTACCTCGTCCTGCTCGCGATCCTGCGTCCGCGGAGCCTCCGAGACAGCTGGCACTACCTGCGAGCCTTGGGCTAGCGAACGCGCGTCGATGCCCGAAGGGCGCGGTGGACGTCCTCCGGGTAGGGCTCGCTGGCCGCGATTGCGTCCTCGACCTCCTGGAGCCATGCGCTCGTCCCCGTGCCCAGGACGGGCTGCGAGGGAAGCATCGAGATGAGATCGTGCGCAAGCATCCGCTCCACTGCCAAGAGATCCTGGAGGAGCTCGAGCGCGCGTTCGGTGTTTCGCACGCTGAGCGGCGCAGCGGTGCCGTGATCCTCGACCGACATGTCCAGAGGCGGCGTGTCCAGCGTGGCGGGCGCGGCGAGCTGCTTGAGCTCGGAGAACATCGCCGCGGCCGGGTAGCGGAGCTGCAGTCCGAAGAGTGCTTCCGGCTCGTCCCGGGACGGCCCCCCAGCTGTGGCCATCCGTCCGAAGATCGCATCCCAGAGATGGCTGAGGCGACGCTCGCTCAGCTGACCGACGTGCGCAATGGCCACTCGCAATGCGTCGAACGCGACCGCGAGCACGACGGGCTGGAAATTGCCGTTGCTGAGCACGGCGCGCTTCTCGACCGAGACGAGTGGGTTGTCGCTCGCCGAGTTCAGCTCGATCTCGACCGCTCTTTCGCAGAACGCGACGAGCTCTCGCAGCGCCCCGTGCACCTGCGGGACGACGCGAAAGGACAACGCGTCCTGCACGGAACGCGCCGCGTCCGGCCCGAGGAGGTAGCTCCCGGCGAGCACCTCCCGAAGATGGGAAGCGGCGGCGATCTGACCGGGGAAAGGCTTCGCCTCGGCAACGGCGGGCTCGATGATCGAGAGGTTGCTCCCCGTTGCCTCCATCGACAGGGCGGCCGTGACGTCGGCTGCGTCCGCGACCCGGATCGCCTGGTCCACGACGAGCGCGCCGTGCCCGATCGAAACGGCGTTCGCAGAGATCAGGGCCAGCCCGTCCTTCGCCCCGAGCTCGAGCGGCGTGATCCCGGCGCGGGCGAGCGCGTCACCACCCTGCAGGGCGGCTCCTCGGTACTCGGCGCGACCGACCCCGATCGCGACCTGCGCCATGCCGGCCATCTGCCCGATGTCTCCGGCGCCGACCGAGGCCGTCTCCGGAACCAGGGGATGGACGCCGGCGTTCACCATCGCGACCAGCACGTCCGCCGCGGCCATGCTCGCACCCGAGCCGCCGCGCGCGATGCCGTTGAGCCGGGCGGTCAGCGCCGCGCGCACGATCCGGGTCGGCAGCGGTGCGCCGAGCCCGCCCGAATGCGTCATGACGAGCATGCGCTGCTGCCGGCCCAGCTGCTCCTCGGTCAGGAGCTCGTCCTTGCCGTGACCGACCTGCGTCGTCAGGCCGTACACGGCGTCGCGGCCGGCGAGCGCGGCTTCGACCACGGCGTGGCTTGCCTGGATCTTCGCGCGCGCTTC
Source organism: uncultured Actinomycetes bacterium (assembly GCA_963850485.1). Taxonomy (GTDB): domain Bacteria; phylum Actinomycetota; class Thermoleophilia; order Gaiellales; family Gaiellaceae; genus GMQP-bins7. The sequence continues at coordinate 242,671 of CAWKLR010000010.1, forward strand.
CTCCGACAGCTCGAGCGGCGCCCCGTCGACGACCGCGAGCAGCTCGGGGATGCTCAGCGGCGCGCCGGTGATCGTGACCGTTCCCATCGCGTCGAGCTAGCGCGGCCCGCGCAGCTTGCGCACGGCCCAGATCCCGGGTCGCGTCGAGAAGATTCGCGTACGTGCGGACGCGACGACACGCCGGCCCGGCGGCAGGTACGCAAAGCTCATGCGGCCGTGGGCTGCCCTGGCGTCCGCCTCGTGCGCCGGATCGTCGTCTCGGAGCTTGCGGAGGCAGGCCGTGCGAAAGCTGATCGGCGCCTCGAGCTCCCACGCGTCGCTCGCTCGCGCGTAGTCGACGATTGCGGCGACGCCCGGAAGGTAGGCGTCGTCGAGCAGCATGCGGCCGCCCGTCGCGAGGCATGGGGCGAGATGCCACCAGTCCAGGATGGGATACGGAAAGCCGTGGGCGCCGTCGACGAGGACGAGATCGAGCGTGGGCAGATCGAGCTCGGGAAGGACCTCGTGTGAGCGCCCGATGTGGAACGTCACTCCGGACACATCGATTCCTCGCTCCTCGCAGGCTGTATCGATGCGGCGCTGCTCCTCTGCGTCCGGCGTGATGACGTGGTGCCGCGCTCCGCGTGCCGCGAACACCATCGTGCTCGCGCCGGCGCCCGTCTCGAGCGTCGACATCCCTTCCTGCACGTGCGCCTCCACCCAGGCGAGCGCGTCCCACGCCAGGCCCCAGTAGTCGGGGCTGTCGTGCAGCCTCGGCGGGGAGCGCCGGAGAGCCTCGGTCAGCGGCGCGGTCACCGACGACATCATCGCGCCAGCTCCTCGTACACCGCGTCGTGCGCGCGAGCGGTCTTCTCCCACGTGAACCCGGCGGCGCGCTCGAGCCCGCGCCGGCGCCAGGGATCGGGGTCGTCGAGGACGTCCTCCACCGCGGCCACGATCTCCTCGGTCGAGGTCGGGTCGAAGAGGCGGGCAGCGTCGCCGACGACCTCCGGCAAGGCAGCGACGTCCGCGCATGCGACCGGGCACCCGCAGGCCATCGCCTCGAGCGGCGGCTGACCGAAGCCCTCGTACAGGCTCGGAAAGACGAGCGCGGCGGCTGTGCGATACAGGCGAACGAGCTCATTGCGATCCACGTGTCCGAGCGAGCGCACGCCTTCGGGCACCGCCCCGTCGTACGAGGTGAGCACGAGCTCGAGACCGGGATTTCGCCGCCGGAGCTCGGTGAACGCCTCGAATAGGCGCGCGTGGTTCTTGTGCGGCCAGCCCCGCGCTGGATAGAGGAGAAACCCCTCGCGCGGACCGTCTCCCGGCCGAAACACGTCGTGGTCGATTCCGAGGTGGATCGGCCGCACCCGCTCCTCCGCGAGCCCGAGCCGCTCGACGAGCGTCCCCGCCGCGTGCTGGGAGATGGTCAGGACGAGACGGCTTCGCCGAGCAGACCAGCCGTAGACCCTGCGCCGGTAGGCGCGCTCGGCGCGCGAGAAGAACTGGGGGAGAAGCTCGTGCTGGACGTCGAGGATCGTCGTCGTCGCCGACCGGCTGGCGACCGGTGGAATCATGACGCTCAAGGGAAAGTGCAGCACGTCGAGCCCCGCGAAGCGCCGCGTGATGCTTCGGCGCGAGAGGGTTGCTCGCGTCATCGCGAGGATGCGCCCGCCCGTCGACTGTGACGCGCGGTACTCGCGCACGACGTCCACCGGAAGACCGTCGACCTCGGCGGCGATCGACGGGACGAAGACGCGGTAGTCGAACCGCCCCACTCGCCCGAGGGCGCGCACCAGCTCACGCGCATAGGTCTCGCTCCCGCCCGAGATACCCGGCACCAGTGTGAGGAGGCTGATGCCTACACGCACTATTCGTTCGCGGCAGCGGCGGCGAGGTACGCGTCTTCGTGCAAACGGGCAGTCTCGTTCCACGTGAAGCCAGCTGCCCGCGCGAGCCCCTTCTCGCGGAACTCATCGCGGCGCTCGTCCGCGTCCAGGATGCCGGCCGCAATCGACTCCGGGTCCAGCGGATCGAAGAGCACGGCGGCATCTCCGCAGATCTCCGGGATCGCCGCAGTATTCGCCGCCGCGACGGGGCAGCCCGACGCCATCGCCTCGAGCGGCGGAAGACCGAATCCCTCGTACAGGCTCGGAAAGACCGTGACCGCCGCCCGCCTGTACAGCGACGCCAGCTCTGCGGCCGGGACGACACCCCAGCGCTCGACGCCGTCCGGGAGCGATCCCAGGCGTTCGAGCCCGCCTCCCGTGAGGACGAGGCGGAGCTGCGGCCGCGTCTTGCGAAGGGTGGCGAACGCCTCGAACAGCCGGACGTGATTCTTGTGGGGCCAGGGACGCGCCGGATAGAGGAGGAACGGCTCCCGCTCCTCGTCTCCGGGGCGGAAGAGCGTGTGGTTGACGCCGTGCGGTATCACGTGAACCGCTGCCGGATCGAGCTCCAGGAGCTCCACTGCGCGGTCTCTCACGAACTCGCTGGTCACGACCACCGATGAGGCCGCGCGCGTGGCGCGGTCGTACGCGATCCGCCTGAACGAGCGGCGCGCCGGCCCGAAGAACTCCGGGAGATCCCGATGCTGCACGTCGTGCAGGGTGACGACAGTGGGCACCTTGGTCGCCGGGATCGGCACGGTCAAGGCGTAGTGCACGACGTCGACCGTCTCCAACTCGGTCTTGACAGCCCGTGACCGGAACGCCGAGAGAGCCATTCCGAGGACCCGTGCCGGCCCGCGGCGCGCCATCGGAGCCTCGCCGACCTCCGTTGCCGGCAGGCTTCCAGCGGCGTCCTTCGCGTGAGCGGGCACGAAGACCGTGTAGTCGAGCCTGCGCACGGCGGGGAGCGCCCGCACGAGCTGGCGTGCGTACGTCTCGGAGCCGCCGAGGTCGCCTGGGGCGAGGGTGAGGAGGGAGATGCCGACGCGCACGATCGCATCCTAGTCCGGGAGCGAGTCGTCCTCATGCCCCGGCTAGAATGCCGCGATGTCCTCTGGCGAAGCCAAAAATGGGGAATCTCCAGGGGATTCGGTCGACGTCGACGAGCTCTTCCAGCACCTTCGGGAGGAGGTTCGAAGGTCGGGTTCGGACCCGGGTGGCGCGGTGCCGCTGGAGGGTGATCGAGAAGCGGCGCGCGCCGAGGCCGAGCGGCTCTGGCCCGTGTCCGCCGATCGCTCTCTCCGGCTACGCCCCGGGGTGCGCGGGGGCGTCGGAACGCCCGTCAAGGGGGTCCTGCGCAAGCTCATGCGCTGGTACGTCGAACCGCTCGCCTACGACCAGCGCTCGTTCAACGCCGCCTCGCTCCGGCTGATCGACGACCTGCAGCACCAGGTCGATCGGCTCGAGGCCGAGGTCGAGGCGCTGCGCAGCGGGCGCCGATGAGGATTCTGGTCGCCCGGCCGCAGATCCCGTTCGCGTGGGGCGGGACCGAGGTCATGACCGATCGCCTGGTCGACGAGCTTCGTCTGCGCGGGCACGAGGCCGAGCTCGTCACGATCCCGTTCAAGTGGTACCCGGGCGCGCGCGTCCTCACCCAGGCGTTTCTGTGGCGGATGCTCGACTTGGAGGAGGTGGACGGCGCTCCGGTGGACATGGTGGTCGCGACCAAGTTCCCCTCGTACCTCGTGCGTCACCCGGAGAAGCGCGTCTGGCTCGTCCATCAGTTCCGGCAGGCATACGAGCTCGACGGCACCGACCTCGGGCAGTTCGACGAGTCGTCGGAGGATCGCGCGCTCCGCCGGAAGGTGCACGCGCTCGACCGGGTCGCGCTCGGTGAGGCAACGCGGCTCTTCTCGATCTCGCAGAACGTCGCAGACCGCCTCGAGCGCACGACGGGACTGCACGCGGAGTTCCTCCCGCCGCCGCCTCAGGAGCTCGAGTACCGCTGCGACGGCTACGGCGACTTCGTCCTCTCGGTGAACCGCCTCGACCGCGCGAAGCGCATCGACCTCCTGCTCGAGGCGGCCGCGCTCGACTCCTCGCTCGAGATCGTGATCGCCGGCGACGGTCCAGACCGGCGCCGTCTCGAGGAGCTCGCCCGCGCTCGCGGGCTCGATGGTCGCGCTCGCTTTGCAGGCCGCGTGTCAGACGCCGAGCTCGCGGATTTGTACGGTCGCTGCCTCGCCGTGTACTACGCCCCGAAGGACGAGGACTACGGAATGGTGCCCTTCGAGGCGTTCCTCTCCGAGAAGCCGGTTCTCACCACGACGGACGCCGGCGGGCCGCTGGAGATCGTCTTCGACCACCGGACGGGACTCGTCGTGGCCCCGGACGCCGCCGAGCTGGCAAGCGCGGCGGGCTGGCTACGCGCGCACCGCGACGAGGCGGCGACGTTCGGGCGGGCGGGCAAGGCAATCGCGGACGAGGTGACCTGGGAGCGGGCGATCGCGCGGCTGCTCGCATGAAGCTCGCGTACTTCTCGCCGATGCCGCCCGAGAAGACGGGCGTCGCGGACTACAGCGCGCTGCTCGTGCCGGCTCTCAAGGAGCGGCTCGACGTGACCGTCGTCAAGAAAGGGACCAAGCGCGCTCCGCGCGGCACGGACGCCACGCTCTACCACATCGGCAACAACCCGGACGCTCACGCCTGGATCGTCGATGCGCTGCGCCGGCGGCCCGGTGTCGTCGTCCTGCACGACTTCGTCGTCCACCACCTCGTCGCCGGGATGACGATCGGTCGCCGAGACGGCCACGGCTACCTCGACACGATGGAGCGAGAGCACGGAGTCGTCGGGAGACTGCTCGCGCACGGCGTCCTCGACAAGCGCATCGCGCCGCTGTGGGAGTCCCGGCCCGAGGAGTTTCCGCTCGCGTGGTTCGTGCTCGAGCATGCCACCGGGCTCATCGTCCACTCGCACGCCGTGCACGGGCTCGTCCGTGCCGCCGGATACGAGGGGCCAGTGTGGGTGGTTCCGCACCCGGCCTGGCCGGTGCCCGCAGTCGAGCCTCAGCGCGTCGCTTCGGGGCCCGTCGTGGGTTGCTTCGGGGTCGTCAACGCGAGCAAGCGGGTTCCCGAGCTGCTGCGCGCGTTCGCCGAGGTGCGCGCCGCCCATCCAGAGACGACGCTGCTCCTCGTCGGGCCGACCTCGCCAGGATTCGACCTCGACAGGAGGCTCCAGCGCCTCGGCCTGGTCGACGAAGGGCTCGTGCGCGAGGGTTGGGTGGACGAACGTCGGCTCTGGGAGCTGATGGCCGGCGTCGACATCTCGGTGAATCTCCGCCATCCCACGATGGGCGAGACGTCGGGCGTGGCGATCCGCTCGCTCTCGCTCGGGAAGCCTCTGGTCGTCAGCGACGTGGGCTGGTTCTCGGAGCTGCCGGACGACGCCGCTCTGAAGGTCCCCGTCGATGCGTACGAGGTCGAGACGCTCAGCGCGGCGCTCGAGCTCCTGGTCTCTCGAGCGGACGTACGCGAGCAGATGGGCACGGCTGCGGCGCGAGTGGCGCGAGAGCAGCACGATCTCGGACGCGTGGCGGAGCTCTACGTCGCGGCCCTCGAGGAAGCCGCGGGAGGGGAGGTCGTGGGCGACGCGGTGCTGCGGGAGGTGAGTCGGGCCGCGGCGGATGTCGGGATCTCTCCGGAGGACGCGGAAGCGGGGGAGATCGCCAGGCGTCTCGCCGAGGTCGAGCTTGGCAGGTAGCGCGGGGTCAGACCCCAACGTCCTCCGGCGCATACCGGCGTGGGCATGGCTGGCGGCGATCGTGGCTGCTTCGTTCGCGGTGCGCGCGTGGCTCGCGCGGGGCATGGTCGGCCCTTTCATCATGGTCGACGAGCTCATCTACTCGGAGCTCGGCCGGAGCCTCGCCGACGGTGGAGAGCTGCTCGTACGCGACGTCCCGTCCTCCGGCTACGGCTTCGTCTACCCGGCTCTCATCAGCCCGGCCTACGCGGTCTTCGAGCGGTCTGACCGACGCCTACGCCGCGGTGAAGACGTTGAACGCGCTCGTCATGTCCCTGGCCGCGGTCCCCGCCTACCTGCTCGCCCGCCGCGTCGTCGGTCGAGGACTCTCGCTGCTCGCTGCCGTGCTCGCCGTCTCGCTCCCCTCGCTCGTCTACACGGGCTCGGTCATGACGGAGAACGCGTTCTATCCGGTCTTCCTCGTCTGCGCTCTGCTCCTCACCCTCGTTCTCGAGCGGCCGACTCCGGGCAGGCAGGTCGCGCTCTTGATCGCAGTGGGTGTCGCGGCTGCGACACGCGTCCAGGCCGTCGTGCTCGTTCCCGCGCTCCTGACTGCCCCGCTTCTGCTCGCGTTGCTCCGCCGTGAGAGCGTGCGGATGGCGCTCTCGCCCTTCCGTCTGCTCTACGGCGTCGTCATCGGAGGAGGAGCGGTCGTGCTCGTCGCCCAGCTTGCGCGCGGGAGGTCGCTCTCCGACCTCCTCGGCGCGTACAGCATCGTGGGCGAGTCCGACTACGAGCTGGGCGAAGTGCTTCGGTACGCGGTCTACCACGTTGCCGAGCTGGATCTCTATCTCGGCGTCGTACCGGTCGCGGCGACGATCGTGCTCGTCGGGTGCTCCCGCTCGCTCGACCGGCCGTTGCAGGCCGTGCTCGCGACGACGCTCGCGGTGACGTTCTGGCTCGTGCTCGTCGTCTCCGCGTTCGCGTCGGTGTTCGCGCAGCGCATCCAGGAGCGAAACCTCTTCGTCGTCGCTCCGCTCTTCCTCATCCTGCTGCTCGCCTGGGTCGATCGCGGCGCGCCACGGCCCCGGATCCTCGCGCTCGTCGCTGCCGCGTCCTCAGCTGGACTCGTCCTGCTCATCCCCTTCGAGCGCTTCATCGACACGTCGGCGCTCTCGGACACGCTGATGCTGCTGCCGTGGTGGTCCGTGCAGGATCACGTCGGGCTCGAGTGGGTCGCGGAGCTCGCCTTCGTGCTCGCGCTCGCGCTCGCGGCCCTGTTCGTGCTCCTTCCCGCGGCGCTATGCGCTCGCGCTGCCTCTCGTCGTTCTGGCGTACTACGCCGCCGTCTTCCAGCCGATCTGGGCCGGCGAACACGGCGTGAAGCAGGCCTCGGCGGGTGCGGTCTTCCAGGGCATCCGCGGCGTCCCGCGCGACTGGATCGACGCGGCGCTGCCCGACGACGCGCAGGCCGCGGTGCTGTGGACGGGCCGAGCAGACAGGTTCACGGTCAACCAGAACGAGTTCTTCAACCGCACCGTGGGCCCCGTCTACTACCTGCGTCAGCCGACGCCGGGAGGAATCGGAGAGACGGCGCTGCGCATCGACCCTCGCGACGGGCTCGTTCGCCTTCCGAGTGGCGACCCGCTCGCGGTCGAGTACCTCCTCACGGACGGATCCGTGACGCCGGACGGTGAAGTCGTCGCTCGCGACGATCTCCTCGGAACGACACTCTGGCGGGTCGGTGGCGACGTCGTCTCGACCACCTCGGTCCGAGGGCTCTACCCGAACGACTCCTGGTCGGGGGAGACGGTGACCTGGAAACGACGCCGCTGCCGAGGCGGAGAGCTTGTCGTGTCCTTGTCGAGCGACCCTTCATTGTTCGAGTCGCCGCAGAGGGTGGATGCGTTCGTCTCGGGACGGCGTGTCGCGCGCGTGCGGCTCGATCCGAATGCCGCGTCAAAGCTCCGCGTGCCGCTCGAACCCGGGCAGGAAACCTGCGTCGTCACGTTTCGCGTGACCCCGACGGCCGTGCCCGCGGATGTGCTTCCTGGAAGCACCGACCGCCGTGAGCTCGGCGCCCACTTCAACGTGTTCGACTACCGGCCAAAGAGATCATGAGGATCGCCTTCGACGTCTCGCCGCTCTCCCACCCTCCGCTCGGGATCGGCAACTACATCCGCGGGTCGCTCGGTGGCCTGGTCGAGGCCGCAGCGGGGGAGCACGAGATCGTGGCGTTCGCGCCGACCAGTCTTCGCGGGACTGAGCGGATTCGCGCAGCACTCGCCGGGATCGACGTCGAGCTCCGTACTTGGCGGCTCCCGCTCTCGCACGCGCTGCGCACGGCCTGGAGCCGCGCCGCGCGACCGGCCACGGAGCGCCTGCTCGGCTCGTTCGACGTCCTGCACTTCTCGGACTGGATGTTCCCTCCGCAACGCGCCGGAGTGCGCGCGACGACGATTCACGATCTCGTTCCGCTGCACCATCCCGAATGGACGACCGCGCGCACCCGCTCGATGCACGGCCGCAAGTACCGAAACGCGGCGAGAACGTGCGACGTCGTGTTCGTGAACTCCCAGCTACACCGGTGACGACGTGATCGCGACTCTCGGTGTCCCGGCGGAGCGTGTGCACGTCGCCCACCCAGCCGCGCGGCAGGAGTTTCGTCCGGACGGCCCCGCGGCCGACCTGGGGGCGCCGTACATCCTCACCGTCGCGACGCTCGAGCCTCGGAAGAACCTGCAGACCCTGGTCGACGCCCATCGTCTCCTTGGGGGCGAGTTGTTGCTCGCCGTCGCAGGCGGGGAGGGCTGGGGTGATCAGCCGGAGCTCGATTCGAGCCGGATCCGCCGTCTGGGCTTCGTCTCCGACGAGGAGTTGGCGCGCCTCTACCGCGGCGCTCGAGCTGCCGTCTACCCGTCCCGCTTCGAGGGCTTCGGGATCCCCGTTCTCGAGGCCATGGCCTGCGGATGCCCGGCTGTCGTGTCCTCCCACCCGTCGCTCGACGAGGCCAGCGGCGAAGCAGCCGTGCGTGCGGACCCGGACGAGCCCGCCGCGCTGGCGTCGGCGATCGAGCGCGCGCTGGGCGAGCGCGAGCGTCTCGGCGAGCTCGGACTCGCACATGCGGCTCGCTTCACGTGGCGGAGTGCGGGCGAGACGTTCCTGCGGGGCTACGAGCAGGCTGCCCGGCGATGAGGGAGCGTGAGGAGGTGTTGCTCGTCGTGTACCGCCCAGGCCCGAGCTTCCTCGTCCTCCTGCGCTCCCCCGAGAGCCACGGCTACTGGCACCTGGTCGCAGGTGGGATCGAGGAGGGCGAGGTCCCGGACGCAGCTGCGCTTCGCGAGCTCGGCGAGGAGACCGGGCTCTTGGAACCACGACGTTTCGCTCCGATCCCGCTCGAGCTCGGCTACCAAGCACAGGGAAGGCGAGAGCAGTGGGTCACGCTGCACCCGTACTCGGTCGAGGTCGAGCCCGACTGGGAGCCGGTGCTCAACGAGGAGCACGTCGAATATCGCTGGTGCTCGGAGCTCCAGGCCGAGGAGCTGCTCGAGTACCCCGAGCCCCTCGATGCGCTCCGAGTCGTGGCTCGAAGCCTCGAGGGAGACGCGTGAGAGTCGGCGTCGACACGTCCCCGCTCGTGCAGACGCGCGCGGGTACCGCGAGGGTCGTCCGTGGGCTTCTGGGCGCCCTCCGTGGCCGACCAGGTCTCGAGCTCGAGCTCCTCTCGTTCGGTAGGCCGGGTCGCGCGTCGAGTGTCCTGCGCGACGCGCTCTGGTACCCGTTCGCGCTTCCGCGGCGTGCGAGCGGTCTCGACGTTCTGCACTGCACGACCTTCCGCGGCCCGCTGCGACCGCGCATCCCGACGGTGCTGACCGTGCACGACCTCGCGATCCTGCGCTACCCGGACGCGTTCCCACGCTGGCATCGGCTTTACGGCAAGGCGGGGCTGCGGAGCGCGCTTGGAGCCGCGGAGGCGGTCGTCGCCGTGTCGGAGTTCACGAAGAGAGAGCTGGCGGCGCTCGTGGGCATCCCGGAGGAGCGAACGCGCGTGGTGCCGAACGGCGTCGATCCGTTGTTCACGCCGGACGGGCATGCGGCTCGAGGTTCATACATGCTTGCGGTGGCGACGCTCGAGCCGCGCAAGAACCTCGCTCGCGCCGTGGAGGCGGCGCGCCTCACGGGCATCGAGCTGCGTGTGGTCGGCGCGCGAGGCTGGGGAGGAGTCGACGTGCCGGGGTGGGTCGGGGAGATTCCCGATGCCGAGCTCGCCGCGCTCTACCGTGGCGCCCGCTGCGTCCTCTACGCGTCGCTCTACGAGGGGTTCGGGCTGCCGGTGCTCGAGGCGATGGCGAGCGGGACTCCCGTGGTGACGTCGCGCGGGACGGCGATGGAGGAGATCGCAGGCGGAGCGGCGGTGCTCGTGGATCCGCACGACGTCTTCTCGATCGCCGAGGGCATCGGAGACGCGGAAAGGCGGCGAGAGGAGCTCGCTCCGCTGGGGCTGGCTCGTGCGAGCGAGTTCACGTGGCAGCGCGCAGCCGATCAGGTGGAGGCGCTCTGGAGGGAGCTCCGATGACCCTGGTCGCGGTCGACGCCGACGTCCTGGGCCGACAGCGCACGGGAGACGAGACCTACGTGAGGAACCTGCTGCGCGAGCTGGGGTTCTTGACTCCCGCGGCAGGCATTCGCGTCGTCGCACTCACGCGGCGACCCGACCTCGTTCCCGACGGCGTCGAGCCCGTCGAGGTGCGCGCCCGCTCGCAGCTCGTGCGGATGGCGATCACGCTCCCGCGCGTCCTACGCCGCCTCCGCGCGGACCTCGTGCACACGCAGTACGCGTTTCCGCTCCGCTTGTCGTGTTCCGGCGTCGTCACCGTGCACGACCTCTCGTTCGAGCACCAGCCGGAGCTCTTCGGGTTCAAGGACCGCTTCGTCTTCCGGCGGGCCGTACCGCGAGCGGTGCGCCGAGCGGCGCGCGTTCTCACGGTCTCCGAGCGGACGAAGCGGGACCTCGTCCAGCTCTACGGCGTCTCCCCGGACCGTGTCGTGGTGACGCCGAACGGCGTCGACCCCGTCTTTCGCCCGGACGCGCCCGTCGAAACGACTCCAAGTAACAGTCTGTTACAAGGGTCGTACGTCCTCGCGGTGGGCGCGATTCAGGCTCGTAAGAACCAGCTCGCCGCCCTGGACGCCGCAACGGCCGCCGGGCTTCCCCTCGTCGTCGTCGGACCGGCGAAGGACGGAGCCCTGGCGGAGGAGCTCCGCGGGCGCGGAGCACGGCTCGAGGGGCACGTCGAGATCGAGCGGCTGGCCGAGCTCTACCGAGGAGCCGCCTGTCTCGTGCAGGCATCCCGCTTCGAGGGCTTCGGGCTCCCGGTGCTGGAGGCGATGGCCTCGGGGACGCCGGTCGTCGCCGTTCGGGAGCCGGCGTTGCAGGAGGTCGCGGGCGATGCGGCGATCTTCGTCGACGAGAACGGGCTCGCGGACGGGATCCGGGAAGCGCTGCGGGAGCGCGAGCGGCTCTCGGCTGCGGGGCTCGAACGAGCTCGGGCGTTCAGCTGGCGTGCGACCGCAGAGCGGACGCTCGCCGTCTACCGGGAGATACTAGAGCCTTGATGCGGGCCAAGGGCACATGCGGATGGGGGCCTGCGCACGGCGCATCGCCCCCGTCTCGCTGCTCGCCGATACCTATCAGTATCGGCGAACACCGATCCAGCCGCGCTGCTTGGCGCATGCCCTCCCCGCACGCACCCCTGACCCGCACCAAGCCTCTGGGCGCGTGAAGGTCTCCGCAGTCGTCGTCTCGCACGGGCACGCGACGGAGCTCGAAAGCTCGCTTCCCGCGCTCGTGCCGCAGCTCGACGAGACCGTCGTCGTCGCGAACCTGCCCGGATCGGTCGACGTCGTTCCCGAGGGGGTTCGCGTGCTCGAGAACGCCAGGCCGCTCAGCCTGGCCGCGAACGTCAACCTCGGGATCGCCGCCACCGTGGGCGAGTACGTGCTCACAGCCAACCCGGACGTGATCCCCGAGCCGGACGCGGTCGCTGCGCTCGTCGACTTCGCCGACGCCCATCCCCGCTGCGGGATCGCCGGGCCGCAGATGCGCTGGCCGAACGGAACCTGGCAACCCTCGCGTCGGCGGTTCCCGACGATCCGCGGCACGCTCGTTCGTCGAACGCCACTCCGCCGGTTGCGAACGCCCTACGAGAAGCAGCGCGACCACTACCAGCTCGACGAGCGTCCGATCGCGCCCGTTCAGGCGGACTGGATGCTCGGCGCGTTCCTCCTCATGCGCAGAACCATGCTGGATGCGATCGGCGGCTGGGACGCCGGCTTCCGCCACTACTGCGAGGACATCGACCTCTGCTACCGCGCCCAGGAAGCTGGCTGGGAGCGGTGGTATGTCCCGAGCTCGGTCGTGACCCACGACTACGCGGCCGTGATCGACCGCAGCTTCCTCTCCCGGCACACGCTCTGGCACGCCCGCGGGATGGCCCGCTTCGTCCGGAAGCACCCGGAGCGCCTGCTCGCGCTGTGACCGACGACCAGTACGCGCGCCAGGCGAAGAAGTGGACGGAGAGCGCCTACGCCGACGCGGGGACGTATCTGGCCCACCGCGCCGATCTCGTGATCGCACTCGGACCGCGGCTCGAGCTGGGTGACGAGGTACTCGACCTCGCCTGCGGCGACGGTGGCCTTGGGGAACTCCTGCTCGCGCATGGCCTTCGATACCGCGGAGTCGACTCCACCCCGGAGATGGTGGAGGCAGCGAGAGAGAGACTCGGCGAGCGCGCTCCGGTCGGGCTGGGCGACCTGAACGACTTCGTACCGCCTGAGCCCGTCTCCGCGACGACGGTCTTCCGCGCGATCTACTACGCGACCGACCGACGCGCGTTCTTCGAGCATGTGGCCGCCTTCACCCTGAAGAAGCTCGTCTTCGACCTGAACCCACGACAGTACGGGCTCGATGACGTGCTCGCGGAGCTGCGAGGAGCCGGCTTCGGGCGGGTTGCGCTGCGGCCGTTCTTCATGCCCCAGACGGTCGCGCTCCCGCGTCCCGCCGCGGCAGTGGCGCGAGCGCTCGAGAGCAGCGGCGCGCTCGCACGGCTGGCTCTCCGCTACCGCTTCACCTATCTCGTGGCGGCGTTCGTCTAGCCTTCGAAAAGCGGCTGGAACCCGGCGGTGAAGACCGCTCCGAGCTGGCGGCGGTCGGAGTGGTTCGGATCGAGATCATGCGGGGAGAAGGTCGGCGTTATCTCGACCTCGATGCGCCACGGCCCGTTCGGCGCGGCGAGCCTGAAGCCCGTTGCGGTGCACTGCGTCACCGTCTTCGTCTGCTCCTGTGTGACCTTGGAGATCGCCGGCTGGTCGTCGGCACCGATCCCGATCGGACCGATGCGAACCGTCGCCTTGCCGGGAGCGCCGCCCGAGCACCAGGCGACCCGCGAGAGGTTGACCGTTGCGAATCCAGGTCCGTCACGCGAGACGTCGAAACGGTTGTACGACGCTTCTGCGACGCCGTTTCCGTCCGTGTCGGCGATCCAGCCGTCGCGATCGATGCCGTTGACCCCGGAGGCGAGCCTGAGTGGCTCCCGGTCGATGTCGTACAGGACATACGGACCGAGCCGCTTGACCACCGGCGCCTGCAGCTCGACGCCGTTCAGCGTGAGCGCGTAGTCGGTCCCGGGCGACGGCGTGAGGGTTCCGTCGGCGCTCGCGAGGTCAGGCGTAAGGATCGCGCCCGGGCCGGGCGCCGTCCCGTCGGTGCTCCACACCTTCTTGACCGAGCGGTTGAAGAACTCCGTGAGGTAGACCCCCGTCGGATCGTCGGTCATCTGCTGGCCGAGGATCACTACCGAGCCGCCACCGGTCGCGCGATCGACCCAGTCGTACGGGGCCGGCAGGTTGTCCGCGATCTGCCTCGCGAGCCGCCGCTCTCCCTCGGCCGCATAGACCTCGGCCGTGAGGGTCCAGGCGAAGACGGCGACTGCCGCGCTCGCTGCGACCGCCGTGAAGACACGCGAGCCGCGACGGAGATACCGCAGCGCGACGAGCACGCCGACGGAGACGAAGCACGCGATCAAGAGGGTGCTCTCGATCCGTCCTTCGGGCCAGCCCCACTCCCGGTTCAAGAACGCCGGCAGCGAGAGCCCGTGCGCCTCGTAGTACGGGTAGTTGTCGAGACGGAGCGGAACCTCGGTGACCACGTACACGGTGAAGACGGTCGCGCCGGCGATCGCCCAGCCCCGCCCGACACCCCGGACGAACGCGAGCGCAGTCGCGGCGAAGAGGATCGGGCAGAGGTAGATCAGGTTGCGCTCCACGACGAGGGTCGAGAACGTGATCGAGATCTGCGCTCCCTTGATGCCCGCGTACGCGACGAACACGACGAGCGCGAAGACGCCCGTGATGACGAACGCGCGCGTCTTCGGATCCGTGACCTCGCTTCGCGGCCTTGCGAGTGCCGCGATGCCCGCGAGGAGCGGAAGGACTCCGATTCCGATCGCGAGAGCGCCCGACGCCCAGGCCGCGTGCTCGAGAATCCGCTCCGGATACGCGCCGGTCGTGTCGCGCCAGCTCTGGGAAAGGTTGCCGAGAAAAGCGGACGTGCCGACGGCGGCACCGACTCCGAGCGTGACGAGCCCGACCCAGTCCCAGGCCGAGAACGTCGAGCGCCAGTTGCGCGACCGTTCGGACTGCCAGCAGAGCCAGAGGAGGCCGAGCACATAGAGCGCGAAGAGGATCGAGAGCTGGGTCCGGGTGAGCATCGCGGCGGTACAGGCGAGTACCGCCAGGGCTGCTCGACCCCACGTTGGCTCGACGTACACGCGGGCGATCAACCAGAGGGCAAGAGTGGCGAGCGGGTATGCCAGCGGCTCCTCGACGAGGATCGGCGAGTATGCGAGTGCCGGCACGATCGTCGCACCGCCGGCGGCGGCCAGCGCGTACCAGGGTGGAACGACGAGCCGTGCGAGCGCGTACGCCGGGAAGACCGTCGCCGTCATGGCGAGGACGAGCAGGAGCTTCGCGGCCGCGTAGCCGGTTGCCGCCGAGCCGACCCACCAGACCGGCGCGAGGAAATACGCGACGAGCGTCGCCAGGCCGTAGGGATCTCCGCGCCGGGCGGCTTCGCCCGTCTCTGCGATCGAGCGCGAGAGCCAGGCCAGCTCGATCTCGTCGCTGTAGATCGTCGGAACCGGGTGCCGCGACGCCTGCCACGCGTAGAGCGCGGCGAGCCCGAAGTAGAGAGTCAGCAACGGGATGGCCGCCAGCAGGCGGGCCGACACGCTCCTGCGCTCGTTCACGGCAGTGTCGCTTCGACCGGGGCCGGTGCGGCGGTGAACTCGGTGACGCGACGGACGATCCGGCACGGAATACCTGCCTCTTCGGAGGCACGGACGACCGCATCGAGCCGCTCCCGAGGCGCGTCCGGGATGGTGACCAGCACCTCCTCGGCCCTGACACCTGCGATCGCTCTCGGCGCCTCGTCGAGCCCCCCGAGCACGCTGACTCCGAGAATTCGACGCCGCCGCACGCGAGGATTGTCGTCCAGGAAGCCGAGAACGCGGGCCTCGTGCGTGTCCCGCAACTCGCGGGCGAGCCCTCGGCCCGCGTACCCCGCCCCCACGATGAGAACCCTCCGCCGGGGGTGTCGCCGAGCACGCGCCTCGGGGAGAAGACGCAACGTCAGGCGCGAGGCTCCGACGAGCAGCGTGCAGAGGACGGCGTCCACGACGAAGACCTCGAGCGCCGGAAACGATCCGATGTCTCTCAGCGCGACCAGCACGAGAAAGGCGACGACCGCGGACCCGATGCAACCGACCGCGATCGGAACGACGTCGCGCGCGGTGGCGTAGCGCCAGACCCGCCGGTAGACGCCGAGCGCGACGAAGAAGACGTACCGGGTTGCGAGCAGGATCGGCAGGGCGGCAAGGAAGATCGAGCGCTCGAACTCGCTCCCGAGGCCTCCGATCACGAGCAGGTAAGCGGCGAGGAAGGTCGCGCAGATGACGACGAAATCGACGACGACCTCCACCAGGCGGCGGGGCTCGAACACGAGTGCCTGCCACAACGACACCTCCGTCGTCGCGTCTCCCCGGCGCGAACGTTCCTCGAGGTCGCTCAGGAAGCTGCCGAACTGCACGAGCAGGACGAAGGTGAGCAAGACGCCGAATGCGGTCAGGCGACTGTTGTCCAGCACGTTGTAGGCGAGGGCGGTCGCCCCGATCGCAGCCGCGACGAGCGCCAGAAGCAGGACGGCGTTCGCCTCCGAGAGCCCGTAGTAGACGAGACGGTGCGACGTGTGATCCCGGCCCCCTTGGCTCACCGGCCGGCGCTGCCCGAGCCGGACGAGCGTGACGAGGGTCGTGTCCAGGATCGGGATCGCAAGGATCAACAGAGGTAGGAGCACTGTGGCGACCGTCGTGCCCGCGACGGTCCAGCTCGACGCCAGCGCGAACGACGCCAGCGCGAAGCCGAGCACCTGGCTCCCCGAGTCGCCCATGAAGACTGCCGCGGCGCGTCCCGGCCTCAGGTTGAAGGGCAGGAATCCGGCACAGGCCAGCCCGAGGGCCAGAGAGAGCACGAGGACGGTCTCGCTCGGGTGCTCGGTGAGGGCGTCGATCGCGAAGTAGGCGCAGGCGATCGCCGCGAGCGTGGCCGCGAGCCCGTCCATGTTGTCGAGCAGGTTGAAGGCGTTCGTGATCCCGACCAGCCAGAGGAGCCCGATGCCCCAGGCCAGCACGTCGTTGTCGACGATCTCCACCTGCAGCCCGCTCGCGAGCGCGATCACCGCAGCGCCGATCTGGACGGCGAGCTTGACGAGCGGGCTCAGGTGACGGAGATCGTCGAGAAGACCCGCCGCGAAGAGCAGCGAGATCCCGACGAGAACGCCTCCGAGCTCGCCGCTCCATTCGACGGCGCCGATCGCGAGCGCCAGGCAGACCGCGGCTGCGAAGCCCGCGAAGATGCCGACACCGCCGAACGTCGGTGTCGCCTCGGCGTGCCAGCGCTCGCCGCTCGGGTGCGCGACGAGACGCCCGCCGAGCGGGGTGCGCAGCAGTGCCCAGAGAACCGCGAGGGTGACGGGGAACGCGGCGATCGCGACGATCGCATCCACAGCCTGGAAAGGGTAGTGGAGCCACCAGCCGCCCTACACTCTTTCTCCATAACCGTTTACGCCGACGTAATCCGCTACCGCGAGCTCTTCGGGAGCCTCTTCCGGCGGGATCTCAGGGCCAAGTACCGCGGATCCGTGCTCGGCCTCGCCTGGTCGCTCCTGCATCCACTCGTCTTGATGGCGGTGTACCTGCTCGTTTTCTCGCTTCTCTGGCGAGTCGCCGAGGTGGGGAGCGGCGACTACTGGCTCTTCCTCCTCTGTGGACTGCCTGCCTGGGTGTTCTTCGCGACGGCCGCGCAGGCGTCGTCACGCAGCCTGCTCGAGAACGCGAACCTCATCCGCAAGGTTCGCTTTCCGCGTCAGCTCGTCCCGCTCTCGATCGTCGCGACCCACCTCGTCGGCTTCGCAGTGATGCTCGTCGTCGTCGTCGTCCTGAGCCTGCTCCGCATCCCCGAGGCGCGCGACACGGTGTGGCTCGCGTTCCCGTTGGGCGCGCTCTTCGCGTGCATGGTGGCCGGAGTCGCGCTCGCGATCGCCTCGCTGAACGCGCTCTTCCGCGACGTGGAGCACTTACTGACGGCCCTGCTTCTGCCCTGGTTCTTCCTGACCCCGATCCTGTACAGCCTCGACCAGCTTCCCGGCGTGGCCGACTATCCGGCTGCCGAGTTCGCGATCCACTGGGTGAACTTCCTCACGCCGCCCATCGAGGCGATGCGAGACGTGCTCTTCTACGGCCAGCTGCCCGCGCTCTCCGAGACGATCTATGTCGTCGTGGCAGCGGTCGTCGCGCTGGCGGTGGGATCGTTCGTCTTCAGTCGCTCGGACGATCGGATCGCAGTCGAAGTCTGACCAACGCTCGGCCCTCGAAGAGCGCGTCCTGGCCGGAGAACGACGGTAGGCCGTCGTGGGTCTGCGGCTCGAAGCCTGCGAGAAGCGAGGGGAGGAGAAGCGGCTCCGAGAAGCGAGGGTTGCGGCCTCCTCCGGCAGCCCAGGGGGCGAAGCGGCGCCGTTCCCCTCGCGACACCTCGAGCGCAGCACCGACCGCGGCATATCCCTCCTGATGCGCGTCGAGCAGCAACCGCGACCAGTCGGGGGCCGGTGCGG
This sequence comes from uncultured Actinomycetes bacterium, assembly GCA_963850485.1. Taxonomy (GTDB): domain Bacteria; phylum Actinomycetota; class Thermoleophilia; order Gaiellales; family Gaiellaceae; genus GMQP-bins7. Next base: position 260,504 of record CAWKLR010000010.1, read on the forward strand.
CTCCCGGAACGAGGTGCGCGAACGCGCGAGCGCCCTCGGAGACGAGCGGCTCCTGTTGCGCGGCCAGAGCCGCATCGGTCTCGGGGTCGGAAGGACCATGCACCACGACCTGGAGTCGCCGCTCGGCGATCCGCGGCTCCACCTCGACCGGGAGGTCGAGCGGCATCGAACCGACCTCCTCGAACCAGAAGCGGTACTCCTCCACGAGGTCGAACGCGAGCCGATAGCTCCCTTGCGGACGCGGCGCGACGACCGTCACGTCGAGCTCGACCTGCTCGCCCGGCGCGACGACTCGCGGCAGCGGCGCTCGTATGCCGTCCCACACGATCGGGTTTCCGAGCGGGTCGAGCCAGTGATACGCGAGCTGGACTCCCTCCTGCCCGCGCGAGCGCCACGCGGCGGAGCCCGCGTTCTCGAGGCGCACGCGTGCTCGTCCCTCGACACCTGCGCGCGCGTCTTCGAACTCGTAGGCCAGCCAGCGAACGGCGAGCGGCCCCACGGGCACGGCGTGCTCGCCGACTCGTTCCATCCCGAGGGCTACTCTAGATCGCATGATGGAACCAGGCGAGATCAGCGTCGAAGGCGTCTCGCGGCGGTTTCGCATACGCGCTCGTGAGGCCCGAACGCTGAAGGATCTTTTCGTCCAGCGCGGTCAGACCGAGGCGACCGACGTCTGGGCGCTTCGAGACGTTTCGCTCGACGTTGCCCGCGGCGAGGCGGTCGGGCTGATCGGACGAAACGGGTCGGGAAAGACCACGCTCCTGCGCGTCGTCGCCGGAATCATCAAGCCCACAGCGGGACGCGTTCGCGCGGAGGGACGGATCGGCTCGCTGCTCGAGCTCGGAGCCGGGTTTCATCCCGATTTCACGGGGCGCGAGAACGTCTTCCTGAACGGTGCGATCTACGGGCTCCGCCGCGCGGACATCCGGCAGCGCTTCGACGAGATCGTCGCCTTCGCCGAGCTCGAGCATGCCATCGACCGCCCTGTGCGGACCTATTCGTCGGGGATGACCGTACGCCTCGGGTTCGCAATCGCCGCGTTCCTGGACGCGGACGTCCTGCTCCTCGACGAGGTCTTCGCGGTCGGCGACGAGTCGTTCCAGCGCAAGTGCTTCGGTCGCATCGCGCGGTTCAAGCAGGAGGGCGGCACGATCGTCTTCGTCTCGCACGACGCGTCGGCGGTCGAGCGGCTGTGCGAGCGCGCCGTGCTCCTGGACACGGGCCGCGTCGCCTTCGACGGTCCTACGCGCGAGGCGATCGCCCGGTATCGCCGCACCCTGGCCGACGAGATCGATCCGGCCGAGCGTGGCGCCGGCCTGCGCGAGTGGGGATCGGGCGAGGCCACCATCGCGTCGGCGGCGCTGGTCGGGCAGGAAGGAGCCGAGCGCCTGCAGTTCCTGTCGGGAGAGCCGTTCGCGCTCTCGATCGCTGTCGCCGCCACCGCGGGCATTCCGCCGCCGCGTCTCCAGCTCGAGCTCCGTGACGACTCCGGCTCTCTCGTGGCCGGCCAGGCGGTCGACCTCCGTGAGCTCGGCTGGGCCGCAGGCAACGGTGAGCGCGGGATCCGCTTCGACATCGGCTCGCTACCCCTTGCGGATGGGCGCTTCCATCTCCGGCTCGGCCTGACGGACGAGAGCGGGGAGCACCTCTACCACCAGCTCGACGACGCGCTCGCCTTCGTCGTCTATCCGGACGGCGAGGAGCGTGGAGTCGTGCGCTTTGCAGGGAGCTGGGCGCTCGAGGAGAAGTAGCGAGCCGTGACCGCGCGGACCTGCCCCGACTGGCCCGAGCTCATGGAGATCGACCCGGATCTCCAGTTCAAGCACTACATGGTCTCGGAGGTCGGGCTTCCGTCGGAGGCGCTCACGCGCATCTCGCACGTGTCACTTGGCGAGGTCGAGATCTGCTGCGACATCGAGCATCACGTCTTCAATCCGGCCCACACCGACCCTCAGGTCTGCAAGGCGCTGCACGAGACGCACTGGTTCGACATGCACGAGTGGGCGACTTCGGGCCCGGGCGCGGACAGCACGTCCTCGAACGCCGCCTGACCCGGTCCGCCCCGGCCCAGCCCGGATCAGACGACGTGCCTGTGGAGCAATCGGCGCACTGTTTCCACGCTCACAGTGCCAGGCACTGTTAAGAACGTCCGCCTGAGTACGCTTCGCTGCGTGCCGACGGTCGTCATCCCCTACCGCGGCGACGCAAAACGGCGACTTCCCCCGGCCATTCGGGCCGCGGCTGCGATCGCCATGCTCGGGGATGTCGTCGCGGCCGCTCTCGAAGTCGGCTCGGTGCTCGTCGTCACTGACGATCCCGTCGTCGTGCCGCCGGACGTCGAGGTCGTGCCGGATCCAGGAGGCGGACTGGGAGCGGCTGTCGCCTTCGGGCTCGGTCAAGTCGATGGACATGCCCTCATCGTCAATGCCGACCTCCCGTGCGCCACGTCTCGAGCGCTCGCCCGCCTGGCCACGTCCGGTCTGGCGCTCGTCCAGGCCGAGGACGGCACGACCAACGCGTTGTCACTCCCCGATCCGTCCGTCTTCGCGCCCCTGTACGGGCCCGGAAGTGCGGCACGCTTTCGCGCCCATGCGCCGTTCAGGACCATCGCGATCCCCGAGCTCGAAGCCGACGTCGACACGGCGGAGGACCTCGACCGCTACGCCCGACTTCTCGGACCACGCACGCGGTCGTTGCTCGCAGTCACCGCGTGAAAGTCGTCCTCCTTTCCGGAGGCGGCGGCGGCGCACGCTTCGCTCGCGGTCTCGCAGACACGCTCTCACCCGGTGACCTCACCGTCGTCGGAAACGTCGGTGACGATCTCGAGATCCTCGGGCTCCACGTCTCGCCCGATCTCGACAGCCTCCTGTACATGCTGTCTGGCCTGATCGACGAGGATCGGGGGTGGGGCCGAGAGGGCGAGAGCTGGAACGCGCTCGCCTCCGCCCAGGCCTGGGGCGGGGAAGACTGGTTCCGGCTCGGCGATCTGGACATCGGGCTCCACCTCGTGCGCACGGAACTGCTCCGCGCGGGCGTGCCTCTCTCCGACGTGACTGCCCAGATGGTGGCGAAGGCGGGAGTGAGCACGCGGATCCTTCCTGCCACAGACGACCGGCTTCGCACCGCTGTCCACACACCAGCCGGCTCGTTTCCGTTCCAGGAGTGGTTCGTTCACCGGGCGCACGAGGACGAGGTCGACGCGGTCGGCTACGAGAGCGCTGACGACGCACGAGCTGCGCCCGGTGTGCTCGAAGCGCTCGCCGATGCGGAAGCGATCCTCATTGCTCCGAGCAATCCCTATCTCTCGATCGGGCCGATCCTCGCCGTGGACGAGATCCGAGGAGCGCTCGAGTCACGCCGCGTCCCATCTGTCGCCGTGAGCCCGCTCGTCGGAGGCACGGCCGTCTCGGGCCCGCTCGACCGTATGCTCTCCCGCATGGCGGGCGGCACCACACCGGCCCACGTAGCAGGCTGTTACTCGGGTCTGATCGATGCACTCGTCATCGACGAGGCGGACGCTCCGGCCGTAGCGGATGTCGAGCTGGTGGTGACCCAGACGCTCATGTCCGACCGCGATGCGGCTCGACGCCTTGCCGAACGCGTCCTGGAGGCCGCGTGCGGATAGCGATCGTCGGCGGCACGGGGCCCTTCGGATCCGCGCTCGCGACGCGCCTCCGCGATTCTCACGAGGTCGTGCTCGGCTCGAGGGACGCAGTACGGGCGAATGAGGCGGCGACGGAGCTCGGGGTCGAGGGCGCGACGAACGCCGAAGCCGTTGGCACAGCCGATCTGGTCGTCCTCGCGACGAAAGCGGAGGCCGCCCTCGACACCGCGGGAGATCTTCGCGAGGCGATCGGCTCGGTATCGGTGCTCTGCGTCGCCTCCGAGCTTCGCTTCACCTCGTCCGGCGTTCTTCCTACCCCAGAGGCCCTTTCACTGGCTGAGCGCATCCAAGCCCGGCTGGACGGGCCCGTTCTCGCGGGACTGCATTCGCTCGCAGCCTCGACTCTTGGTTCGTCCGAGCCTCCGGACGAGGACGCATTCGTCTGCGGAGACGACATGGACGCGAAGATCCGCGCACTCGAAGTCGCCGAGCGGCTGACCTCGGGGCGTGCGCTCGACGCGGGTCCTCTCGCGAGCGCGCGTGCGCTCGAGGGCATGACGGCGGTGATCGTGAACCTGAACAAGCGATACCGCGGGCACGCCGGTCTTCGCGTCAGCGGACTGCTTACTCTTGACCGGCGAGCTCCGCGTCATCCCACTACGCGGGATTCCGGAGCTCGAGGAGGGGGACGATCTCGGTGTGCTGATCGTCGAATCGGCGGGGCGGACCGGAGGGCTCGCGAGCGGCGACATAGTCGTCGTCGCGCAGAAGGCGGTCTCGAAGGTCGAAGGTCGCGTACTCCGTCTCGACGATGTCGTGTCCTCCGAACGTGCTCGAGAGCTCGCTGGAGCGGAGGACGCACGCCGCATCGAGGTGATCCTCCAGGAGAGCCGTCGGATCGTACGCTCGAGGCCGCCGACGCTCATCATCGCCGAGACGCGCCACGGGTTCGTCTGCGCGTCGGCGGGGGTCGACCAATCGAACGCGAAGGGGCCGGACACGCTGATTCTGCTCCCGCTCGATCCGGATGCATCTGCCCGCCGCCTGCGTGGCCGGATCCGCGAATGCTCGGACGTCGAGGTCGGCGTCATCGTCAGCGACTCCTTCGGACGACCGTTCCGCCGTGGAACGACCGACGTCGCGTTGGGCGTGTCGGGATTCGGCCCGCTCCTGGATCTCCGAGGGCGACGTGATTCGACCGGCTACGAGCTACACGCGACCGAGATCGCCGTCGCTGACGAGATTGCGGGCGCCGCAGAGCTCGTCATGGGGAAGACCGACGGAGTCCCTGGGGCGATCGTGCGTGGTCTCGATCTCGCGGGCGAGGGCAGCGGACAGAACCTGCTCATGCCCCCCGAGCGCGACCTGTTTCGCTGACCACGGTCAACTAGACTCGATTCGTGCGCAGCTACGCGATCTGGGGAACCGCGACCTCTCCAGCCCATGAAGAGTGGGTCTCGACGATCGGCAAGCAGTTCGAGAAGGACGACTTCGTGCATGTCGACGACGTCGCCGAGGCCGACTTCGTTCTCAATATGTTCGATCCGGCGGATCCGAAAGCATTCAGGCGCGCGTCGCGCGGAACGTACTCGGCGGCCTTCTACGAGCTTCCCGAAGCGCCCGAGGACGCGCTCAAGGAGAGCTACCCGATGCTCGTCCGCACGCTCTCCAACGTCGTGCTCTTGCGCGTCCCAGGGAAGGGCGTCTGGTTCACGACGATGGAACGAGGTACCTATCACGTCGCCGACGACGCGGAGGAGATCTACGAGCGCCTCGAGCCGCTCGCGACGTCGCGACTCGTCATCGACAACGAGTGGATACCCGATCTCGAGCCCGAGCTCTGGGACGGCGACGAGATCACGGCGGACATCGGCGCGGCCGGCCGCCGTCTCGACGAGCTCGACCTCCTGCCCTCGCCCTTCCCGGTCGAGGAGTACCTCTCGGGACGCGATCTCCGCCACGTCATGCGCCTGTACTCGGTCGGTGGGCTCTCATACGGGAACCTGTCCGCCCGAAAGGACGAGACGCGCTTCTGGATGAGCGCATCCGGAGTGGACAAGTCGAAGCTCGAGGACGTGGGACGCGACATCCTCATGGTCAAGGACTTCGACGACGAGCGGGGCATGATCGTCTTGAGCGTTCCGCCAGGCATCGAGCCGCGGCGCGTATCCGTGGATGCGATCGAGCACTGGATGATCTACCAGGCGCACCCCGAGGTCGGTGCGATCCTCCATGTCCACGCCTGGATGGAGGGCATCCCCGCGACGGATGTGAACTACCCGTGCGGCACGCAGGAGCTCGCGATCGCTGTGGCCGATCTCGTTGCGCTCGAGCCCGATCCCGCGCATGCCGTCATCGGCCTTCGAAACCACGGCCTGACCTGCACGGGCGACAGCCTCTCCGAGGTGCTCGACCGGGTCGCGCCGAAGGTTCTCCGGCAAGTCCCGATGACCTAGCCGCGTCGGAAGCTCGGGCGCCATCGAAATACATCTCGGGTTACACCTCGAGACGAATGGTCGTCCCTCGAACGGGGGAGTAGCGTCACGGCCATGATCGACCTGGCCACACGGAGGGAACCGGCACCGATCACCGAGCGTCAGCGGGAGGTCGTCATGCTGATCGCGGCCGGCTGTTCCAACGACGAGGTCGCATCTCGTCTCGGGATCTCTCCCAGAACCGCCAAAGCCCATTGCGATGTGCTGCGCCAGAAGCTCGGCGTGAAGCGGAGGCGACAAATCCCCATCGCCTATCGCCTCCTGACCGGAGACGATCCGCTGTCCGACGAGCATCGTTGGGGCTTGGCGGCGAGATCCCACCGCTGACTGGGCGCCCCGACCGCGACGACTCCCGCCGTCGCGGGCGCCCAGTTCGTGGCAAGACGGTGTTAGGGTCGGGTCGGGGACTCAGGACTTCGGGTTATGGCAAGCACTGCGACAGCAGGCGTCCGTCAACGCCGCCGAGTTATCCAGCGGCCACGCTTGCTCGCGCTGCTCGACGATTCGAAGACCCGCGTGAGGACGCTCGTGGCCCCCGCCGGTTACGGGAAGACGACGCTCGCCGAGCAGTGGATTCAGGCAGAGGGCCGACGCGGGGGTTGGTACACCGCACGTCGATCGTCGACGGACGTCGCGGCCCTGGCCCTTGGACTGGCCCAAGTGTCGACGAGCCTCGTCGCAGGCTGCGACGAGCGCTTGCGCGAGCATCTTCGCGCGCTCTCCGGCTCGACGGCGAAGGTCGACGTTCTTGCGGAGATCCTCTGCGAGGACCTCGCAGACTGGCCGAAGGACGGCTGGCTCGTCATCGACGACTATCAGGAGATCTGCGCGGCGGAGGAAGCCGAACTCCTTGTCGCGAACATCGTTGCAGGGGCACCGATCCAGATCTTGATCGCTTCCCGGCAGCGACCGTCCTGGGTCACAGCCCGCCGAATCCTGTACGACGAAGTGCTCGAGCTGAACCAGACCACGCTGGCCATGGATGCTCATGAAGCCTCACAGGTGTTGGCCGGTCGCAGCGCTCCATCGGCCGCGGGTCTCGTCGCGGTGGCGAACGGCTGGCCGGCCGTGATCGGGCTCGCGGGCGTCTCGAACGTCGAGCTGGAGGATTCCGAGCAGCTTCCCGAGTCGCTGTACCGGTTCTTCGCCGAGGAGGTGTTCGCGTCATTGGACGACGACGTGAAGGGCGGGCTGGCAACGCTTGCGGTCGCTCCCGTTCTCGATCGCGAGCTTGCGGCTGAGCTCCTTGGCCCGGAGAGAGCGGAGGTCGTTTGTGGGTCTGCGCTCGAGGTGGGCATCCTCGTGGAGCGGGGTGGTCTCTTGGAGCTCCACCCGCTTGCGCGATCGTTTCTCGAGGACCGGTGCACTCAGCTCGGCTTCAATCCCGAGCCCGACAGTGTTCCGAAGACCGTCGATCACTACATCGTTAGACGCGAGTGGGACGCTGCCTTCGACGTCATCGCTCGAAATGGCCTGGGAGACAAGCTCGATCGGCTCGTTCTCGAGGCGCTAGACGAGCTACTAGATACCGCCCGGCTACCAACCGATCGAGGCATGGTGCGAACTGGGCGCAAGCTAGAGCCTCCAGACCTCCGCGCTTCCGCTTGCCCGATCAGAAGTCGCTCTCCGCCAAGGGCATCTGTCGCGAAGCGCAGATGTATGCCGGAGTCGGCGGCAAGCGGAAGGATTCGAAGTGAGGTTCCGGGCGCTCTACGTCGCTGGACGTGCTGCCCACATCGCGTCGCGCGAGGAAGAGGCGTTAGAGCTATATCGACGGGCCGAGGCGGCGCGCCGACGGACGTGGCATGCCGAGATGCGCTCTGGGGCCAGACTCATATGCTCGATAGAGCTCGAGCTGCCGGAGGCGACTGAGAACCTGGAGGTGCTTGCCGCCGGGGTTTCCCGCTCGGATATCCGAGGGAGCCTGCAGTCCGTTACGTACGGATGGCTTATGGAAGCAGGTTCGGGCGCAACGATCTCGCAGGTGCCGACACTGCCCACGAATTACTGTCCAGTGGTTGACGACCCGCTGGTTGTATCCTCGTTTCAGAGCTGTCCACTCGTGGGCACTCGCTCTTGCGGCGCGGTACGGCAGTGCGCTCGAAGCTTCCGAAGAGCTTCTCGACACGGCGAGACGATACCGCCTTGATTTTGCGATTTCCTATGCATTGTCGACGGCAGCCGCGTCGTGTGCAGGGCTACGAAGGTGGCACGAGGCGGAGGAATTCGCAGCCGAGGCGCTCGCGCTGTCGCAAGAGTCTCGAGACCTCGCTGCGGAACAGCACGCTCTAGCAGTTTACGTGCGCGTTCTCGCTCAGCGGCAACGTCATCACGTTGCGTTGGCGCTTGAAGTGCCGCCGCTTGAAAGTGCATTGCCAGCCGCGCGCGCTGAAGTGGTCTTGTGTCGCGCTCTTGTTCTTGCTTCTGTCGGCAGGGTCGAGGAAGCGCGGCAGATTGCGAAGGACATGCATGCATCCTCCCGGGCGATATTGCCTACAGTGCTCATTGAGGCTGTCGGAGCAGTCTGCGCGGTTCAAGTCAACGACGCTGACTTGATCGAGCGAATCGTTAGCTTCGAGGAGAGCGCGTTCGTGACCGGCGCGATGGACGTGCTTGTCTCCGCATACCGATCCACTCCGGCACTCTTACCCATCCTCTTGCGGGCGTCTCATCAGCCGGAGCGGCTCGGCTTGCTACTCAAGCGTGCAGGCGACGAGGATCTTGTTGTCGCGGCCGGTCATCCTTTGGTGGACGCACGTGATTCCAAGACGCGCTTTCATTTCGCGAGGGCGAAGTATACGACCTGCTAGGACAAAGTCTCACCAACCTTCAGATCGCTCAACTTCTCTTCATCAGCGAGGGGACGGTGAAGGTTCACGTTCATCACATCTATGACAAGATCGGTGTGCGATCACGAACGGCGCTTGCAGTTCAAGCAGCCCTTGAGCGCGTCGATCAGGCGACTTCGGCAATCGAGAGGACGTAGAGTCTGATTCGTGAGTGCTCTGTGCGAACTCCAAAAAGTCGCAGTCGCTTCGCGAGGCGGTACTCCTCGTCGGCTCCAGCGAGAATGGCCTCGAAGGCCGCGACAACTGCATGTGTCGAATTGGCTGTCGACGGCTTGAGCCAGGCGCAGTCGCGCAACGCGACTTGGCATCGCGTCGCGATATGGTCGATCTGAGGTCATCGCGTTGTACGCGTCGGCGACCGCGATGATGCGTGACACGAGTGGGATGTGTTTCCCCGCTAAGTCCGTCCGGGTAGCCCTGCCCATCGATCCGCTCATGGTGGAACCGAACGACCGTCGCGATCTCCGAGTACTCGTCGACATGAGCGAGGATGCGCTCGCCGATCGCCGAGTGTTCTTGCATCTGCCGCCTCTCTTCTAGCGTGAGCGCTCCAGGCTTCTCGAGCAGGCCTGGCGGAAGGCCGATCTTGCCGATGTCATGGACGAGTCCGCAAAGATACGCGTGCTCTTGAACCTCGACCGCAAGACCCATCCTCTCCGCGATGTCTCGCGAGTAGATCGCAACTGCCGCGGAGTGTCCAGCCGTGTATCGGTCCCTCGCATCCAGCGTAGCGATTAGGGCGGCGGCGAATTGAAGGTTCGCCGCTAGCGAGTGTCTCGTTCGCAGTTGACAGATCAGCGGCCAAGCGGTGTTCCTCTTGATACAGACCATACAGCCGCTGGGACGCCATGGCTGGAGCGAGGAACAGCGCAAGCGTCCAAGGTGAAACTTCGACGTACATGAACGCGAGCAGGGCGACGACCGGAGCGAATAGAAGGTGGGACGAGCACTAGGAGTGGCGTGATGGTGCGCGCCGGTTTCAAGAACCGATCCACGCCGAACAGCATGCCGTGATCATCGTGAAGATCCGAGATCCAGCACCTCATTGACGAATGCTCCGACGAGCGTGGCGGCGATCAGACCGCCGAAGGTCGACGGCAACAATCGAGACCGTCGCTTGCGCAGCGAGCCCTGTGGCCGCACCCGAGATGAAGCGTGTGCTCGTGTACGTCGCCCACTTCAGCCGTGGTGCCCGATCGCGGACCGCCGAGAAGTGAGTTCCGGGTCGCCGAGCATCGAGGCCGCGCCGACGAGCGCCGCCGCCAGAGGGCCGAACAGGACTGCTGCAAAGAGCGTCGGCAAGAGCGTGATATGACAGCTCGGTGTTCGTCGTCAATCCGAACGCTGATGCGCTCGGCGCCTGCGGCAGCGAGGGCGAGCGCGCACACGGTCACTGGTGCTTCGACGCCGTACCCGGCGAGTACCAGACTCACCGCCGTGACGATTGCCGCGACAACGAGCGCAAGTACGTATAGCGACCGTTCGGCGCTCAGGATGTGCGCCGAATCGATGGAACACTTGAACTATCCCTCGAACGGGGTATACGATGCGGTTGCCGTCAGTTCCCAATCGAGGAGTCATGCGTATGTCCAGAAGCTCGAAGTTCTGGTAGGGGCCGTCTCATCCTCAGTTCTCCAGCAGGGGTGGGCATCCCTCTTTCGGGGGGTAGCGTCCAAGGGAACAGCCCCACTGCGAGACGGATGTAGACGGTTCGTTGTGTAGCTACGCAATGAGCCCACGCCGGAAGCCGACCGCTACGGCGTGGGCTCTGCTGCGCGCTTGAAGCTTCGCCAGCAGATGGCGGACGTGTGACTTGACCGTCTCCTCCGAGAGGAAGAGGCGTTCACCGATCTCGCGATTCACCAGCCCGTCTGCGACCAGCTGAAGAACCTCGATTTCCCGCGCTGTCGGATCCTGCCCGACTTCACGCGTCGAGGGTGCGGTGAACGGAATGACCGAACCGTGCCGGCGCGAGCTGCGGCGTGCCGCAGCCGCCTCGAAGCGGCGGCTGTGGTCCCGGTAGCGGTCGAGGATCTCCTTACGCTCGGCGGCGTCCACGCATCCGGTATCGGCGGTGCTGCCGACCCGCTTTAGGACGTGCCGGCTGGATTCGCTCGAATGGGGGAGTCGGCTGACACCGAACGGGGGGAGGCCGGCGCGATATGTCCCGCCTTGATGTCCTCGGCGTAGTGGCACGCGACGAGGTGTCCGTCGAGCGAGCGGAGCAGGGGCTCGTCCTCCGCGCAGCGCGTCGGCTGCACGAACGGGCAGCGCGTGTGGAAGCGGCACGCCATCGGCGGGTTCGCCGGGCTGGGCAGATCGCCTTCCACGCGGATGGCCTTGCGACGCCTCTCGACGCGAGGGTCGGGGATCGGAATCGACGAGAGCAGCGTGATGGTGTACGGATGGAGCGGGTTGACGTAGAGGTCGTCCGCAGGAGCGACCTCCACGATCTTGCCGAGGTACATCACCGCGATGCGGTCGGAGATGTGGCGGACGACGGCGAGATCGTGTGCGATGAACAGGTAGGTCAGGCCGAACTCGGTCTGGAGCTCCTCCATCAGGTTGATGATCTGCGCCTGGATCGAGACGTCGAGCGCTGAGACCGGCTCGTCGCAGATGAGAAGCTCCGGGTTCAGTGCGAGCGCTCGTGCGACGCCGATCCGCTGCCTCTGGCCACCGGAGAACTCATGTGGATAGCGACTGACTGCGTCCGTCGGGAGGCCGACGAGTGAGAGCAGCTCCCGTACGCGAGCCCCCGTCTCTGCGCGACCTGAGATGGAATGGGTGCGAAGCGGCTCGCCGACGATCCGACCGACCGAATGCCGCGGGTTCAGCGAGGCAAACGGATCCTGGAAGACCATCTGCATCCGCCGCCGCAGCGGCCGCAACGCGCTCTCATTCGCGTGCGTGATGTCCTGTCCGTCGAAGACGATCCGACCGTCTGTCGGTTCATAGAGCCGGAGGATCGCTCGGCCGAGCGTGGACTTGCCGCAGCCTGACTCGCCGACGAGCCCCAGAGTCTCGCCTTGATCGATCGTCAGCGAGACGCCGTCGACCGCCTTGATGTCGCCGACGTGCCGGTCGAGGACGATCCCGCTGGTGACGGGGAAGTACATCTTGAGCGCGTCGACCTCGAGGAGCGGACTCACGATCGCGCGCCTGGCCGAAGCCGTGCGTCCCTCACGCCACTCCCTCGAGCTGGCGCTGCCACTCGTCGGCGGCCACCGGGTTGAAGCAGGCGATCCGATGGCCCGGCTCGACCGGTTCGAGCTGAGGCAGTACCTCGGTACACACCTGGATGCGGTTGGGGCAGCGCGGCGCGAACGGGCACGAGTCGGGCGGACTGAGCATGTTCCGCGGCGAGCCGGCGATCGGTTGCAGGGCTTGCCGACGCGCCGTGTCCAGCCGAGGCACGCTCCGCAGCAGGCCGTACGTGTACGGGTGCTGTGGCGCGGCGAAGACCTGGTCGACCGACCCGGTCTCGACGAAGGTGCCCGCATACATCACGTGGACGCGCTCGCAGATCCCCGCGACGACTCCGAGGTCGTGCGTGATGAGGATCATCGAAGTGTCGCGCTCGGAGACGAGCTCGCGCAGCAGATCCAGGATCTGGGCCTGGATGGTGACGTCGAGCGCCGTCGTGGGCTCATCTGCGATGAGCAGCTTGGGCTCGCAAGCGAGCGCCATCGCGATCATCGCCCTCTGCCGCATCCCGCCCGAGAATTGGTGCGGATAGTCGCCGAGCCGTTGCCGGGCGCTCGGAATCCCGACCTGCTCGAGCAGTTCCGCGGCACGGCGGTTGGCCGGGGCGCGCTCCATGTCGAAGTGGATCTCCAGTGCCTCCCGGATCTGGCGCCCGACCGTGAGAACCGGGTTCAGCGAGCTCATCGGGTCCTGGAAGATCATCGCGATCTCCCGCCCGCGAATCTTTCGCAACTGCTTGTCGTCGAGCTTCAAGAGATCCCGACCGCCGAAGATCGCCGACCCGCCCGTGACCCGTCCGGCGCGCGAGAGGATGCCGAGCAAGGCGAGCGAGGTCACGCTCTTCCCGCAACCCGACTCGCCGACGATGCCGAGCGTCTCGCCGGCCGCGACCTCGAAGGAGATGCCGTTGACGGCGTAGACAGTGCCGCGGCTCGTCCAGAACTCCACGTGCAGATCCTCGACCGAGAGAAGTGGCTCGAGCACGGTCAGCGACCTCTGAGCTTCGGGTCGAGGGCCTCTCGCAGTCCGTCGCCGATGAGGTTGAAGCCGAGCACGGAAATGACGATCGCGATGCCCGGGATCATCGCGAGGTGCGGGGCCGTCTGGAGATACCTCACGGTGTCCGTCAGCATCGTCCCCCACTCGGGCGTGGAGGGATCCTGGGGCCCGAGCCCGAGGAAACCGAGCCCAGCCGCGTCGATGATCGCGGTCGCGAGGGCAAGGGTTGACGCCACGATGATCGGCGAGATCGCGTTCGGGAGGATGTGCGAGACGAGAATCGTCCGGCGCGGCACGCCGATCGCCCGCGCTGCCAAGACGAAGTCGTTCCCCTTCTGCCCGAGCACCGACCCGCGCAGGAGCCGCGCGAAGATCGGAACGTTGACCACCCCGATGGCGATCATGATCGAGAAGAGACCAGGCCCCAGCATCGCCGCGATGCCGATCGCCATGAGGAGCCCGGGGATCGAGAGCATGATGTCCATCAGCCGCATGATCACGCTGTCCGTCTTGCCGCCGAAGAACCCGGACAGCGAACCGAGCAGTAGCCCGATCGACACCCCGACGCTGACAGCAACGACACCGATGAGGAGCGAGTAACGCGCGCCATAGACAACACGTGAGAACTCATCTCGGCCCAGCTGGTCGACGCCGAACCAGTGATCGGCGGATGGTCCCGGACAGCAGCCGTCCTGCAGGAGACTCAGATCCTGCTCACGCGGATCGTAGGGTGCGATCAGCGGCGCGAAGATCGCCGTCACGACGAACAGCGTCACCAGCCCTAACCCAACCAGCGCGCCGGGATTCCGGATGAGGCGTCGCCACGCCTCGCTCCAGAGGCCGCTCGGGGCCTCGAGCTGGATCTCTGCGCTTTCGAGTTGGGCGACCGACACGTCAGCTCACCCGAATGCGTGGGTCGAGAATGGCGTAGGAGATATCGACCAGGAGGTTCACGATCACGAAGACGAGTGCAACGAAGAGGATTCCGCCCTGCAACACCGGGTAATCGCGGTCTTCAATGGCGCCAGCTAACCACGACCCCATGCCCGGGATAGCGAAGACCGTCTCGGTGAGTATCGCTCCCGAGAGGAGCAGGCCAGTCTGCAGGCCGATGATCGTGACGATGGGGAGCATGGCGTTGCGGAATATGTGGCGCCGGTCGACCGTCTGCGAGCTGACGCCCTTGGCCCGTGCGGTGCGGACGTAGTCCTCGTTCTGGACGTCGAGCACCGAAGCGCGCGTGATGCGGGCCAGGATGGCGAGCGGGATCGAGCCCAGCGCGATCGCGGGAAGGATGAGGTGAAGGAAGGCATCCCACGCCGCTTCGAAGTTGAGCGTGACTATTCCGTCCAGCACGTAGAAGCCGGTCGGGTGCTCCGCATCGATGAGAACGTCTTGGCGGCCGATCGTCGGTAACCACCCCAGCTGCACGGCGAAGACGTACTTGAGCAATATCGCGAGGAAGAAGACCGGAATCGAGATCCCGATCAGCGAGGCCACGAGGCTGCCGTGGTCCACCGCGCTTCCGTAGCGTTTGGCTGCGAAGAACCCTAAGGGCACGCCGAAGGCGACTGCGAAGATCATCGCGGCGATCGCAAGCTCGATCGTCGCCGGAAAGCGGCGCCCGATCTCCTCGGTCACCGGTTGCCGCGAGGTGATGCTCGTGCCGAGGTCGCCCTGGAGAAGATTCTGGAGGTACTTCCAGTACTGCTCCCAGATCGGCCGGTCGAGGCCGTAGATGCGCTCGATCTCCTCCACGGCCTCGGGCGTCGCGCGGTCCCCGAGCAGCGACTCCGCAGGCCCTCCGGGTAGGGCCCGGATCCAGAAGAACAGCAGGATAGAGAGCCCGAGGAGAATAGGGACGAGCAGAAGCAGCCGGCGGGCGACGAATGGAACCATCTACGTCACCCGCCGGCTGATCTCAACCGGCTACCTACCCGGTCTCGGTGTCGGTCTCGGTCTCCTCGGTTTGTTCTTCGTCTGCCACGCCGGCTTCGACGGTCGCGAACGATTCGCCGCCCACTCCGACGGGGCTCGGCGCGAAGCCCTGGATGTTGCTCTCGAGCGCGATAGCCGCGCTGTTGTGGGCATACGGGACAGAGGCAACGAACGCCATGATCTTCCGGTTCGCCTCCTGGTAGAGCTGCTCGCGCTTCGCCGGATCGGCCTCGGCCTCGGCCTCGGCGAGCAGATCGTGGATCTCCGGGTTCTCGAAGCCGTACCTGTCGGTCGGCTCCCCGAAGAACGTGCCGATGAAGTTGTCGGCGTCTGCGAAGTCGGCGATCCAGCCGATCAGGTTCAGGTGGCCGGCGTTGCCTTCGTTGACGCGTGCCACGTAGTCGGGCTGCCACGGAGCGCTTCGCGGAGTGACCTTGAAGCCCGCGGCGTTCAGGTCGGCTGCGAACGCCTCGAAGTTCCGCTTCGGATCGGGCATGTAATCGCGGCTGACGTCAGTGGGGTACCAGAACTCGATCTCGACCGGGAGCGTCAGCCCCGCCTGCTGTAGAAGCTGTCTCGCCTTGGCCGGGTCGTACTCGTAGGTCTGGACGTCATCCGCATAGCCGACGATCTCGCTCGGCATGAACTGGGTCGCGACGACGCCGCGGCCTCCGTAGAACGAGTTGACGACCTCTTCTTTGTTGAGCGCATGCGCGATTGCCTGCCGGACCTCGAGCTTGTCCATCGGCGGCTTTGCATGATTTATCCCGACCCAGCCCACGTTGAACGGCGGGCGGTCCAGCAGCTGCAGGTTGGTGTCGTCCTCGACCGTCGGCACGTCCTGCGGCTCGACGAGGTCGTAACCCTGGATCTCGCCGGTCTGCAAGGCCTGTAGGCGGGCGGCGTTGTCGGCGATCGGCCGGAAGATGAGCTTCTCCGTCAGCGCGGGCTCACCCCAGTAGTCGTCGTTACGGACGAGGACGAGCTGCTCTCCTCGAGCCCAGGACTCGAACTTGTAGGGCCCGGTTCCGGTCGGGTGCTCGGTCGCATAGGTCCCGCCGGGCTGGAAGACGCCGTCTGCATTCTGTGCTCCCGCATCCGCCTCGAACTCCTCGAGAGCGGCGGGGCTCACGATGTGGATGCTCGGTAGAGTCAGCGTCGAGAGAACCGTCGCCGAGGGCCTCGTGAGATTCAGCGTCACGGTCGAATCGTCGACCGCCTCGCAGCTCTCGTACAGGCTATCTTCGGGGCCTGCGTTGCCTTCGGCGGGGTTCTTGAAGCCGCCCCCGAAGCCGAACTGCCAGTAGTAGGTCGTCCCTTCGCCTTGGAGCGAAGCCGGGAAGTTGAACCAGCGCTCGAAGTTGAAGCAGACGGCATCGGCGTTGAAAGGCTCACCGTCGTGGAAGGTGACGTCCTCGCGGAGATTGAAGGTCCACGCTAGACCGTCGTCGCTCGTCGTCCAGTCGGTCGCGAGCGAAGGAATGACCTCCGACGTGCCTGGCTTGAGCGCGGTGAGCCCCTCAGTCATCTGGTAGATGACCCGGATCGACTCTCCGTCGGAGATAAGCGCGGCGTCGAGCCCGGTTGGGTCGGAGGAAGTGCCAAAGACAAGCGTGTTTTCGTCGCCGCCACCGCTACCTCCGCAACCCACTGCGGCGAACGCAAGAACAGCCACGATGCCCGCGAGAAGCGGCATCTTCAATCGTCCCATGTTTCTCCCTTCGCTGAAATTCGGCGTTTGAAAGGGCAGTATCGCAAGAGACGCGACGCGGGTATGCAAGTTAGGCGCCTCGGCAAAGCGAACCCTGCCGAGGACGCATCTGTCAATTCACGTTAGGCCGCGAGGCCGGCGAGATCGCGCAGGGCTTCGAGGCGCTTGAGCGCCTGACCTTCGAGCTGTCGGACACGCTCGCGTGTCAGGTCGAGCTCGTGCCCGATCGCCTCGAGCGTCCACGGCTCGCCCTCGAAGCCGAAACGCAGCTCGAGGATCCGCCGCTCGCGCTCGGGGAGCGCGTCCAGCGCGCGCCGGATGCTCTGCCTGCGCAGCGACTCCTCGGCCTCGTCGAACGGGTCCGCAGCCTCGCGGTCGGCGAAGAGGTCTCCGAGCTCGCCCTCGTCGTCAGCACCGACCGTCTGGTTAAGCGAGACCGACGCATGAGCGGCGCCCAGTGCCTCGTCGACGTGCTGGAGCGGAAGGCCCGTAGCCTCCGCCAGCTCCTCCTTCGTCGCCTCGCGTCCGAGCTCGACCTCGAGCCGGCGCGCGGCGCGGGAGAGCTTCTGCTGGCGCTCGACCACGTGCACCGGCACGCGGATCGTCCGCGCGTGGTTTGCCACCGCGCGCTGAACCGACTGGCGAATCCACCACGTCGCGTACGTCGAGAACTTGAAGCCACGCCTCCAGTCGAACTTCTCGACGGCGCGGTTCAAGCCGAGCGTTCCTTCCTGGATCAGGTCGAGGAAGGGCACGCCGAGGCCTCGATAGCCCTTGGCGATGGAAACGACGAGCCGGAGGTTCGACTCGATCATCTTGCGCTTGGCGACAGGATCGCCGCGCTCGATTCGCTTGGCGAGCGCGACCTCTTCCGCCGCCGTCAGCAGCTTGTGGCGTCCGACGTCGGCGAGGAAGAGCTGGAGGCTGTCGGCCGCGCCCGAGACGGCGCCGGCCTCGTACTGCGGCTTCTCCGCCTCCTTCTCGGCCTCCGCCTCGGGGTGCTCGATCTCGATGCCGCGCGCTTCCAGCTCGCGCTGGAGCAGCTCGGAGTCGTCCTCACCGAGGTCGTGCTCGAGCACGAAAGCCTCGATCTCGGGGATCGAAAGATGGCCCTCGTGCTCTTCGGCGCGCTCGACCAGCGCCTTTACGTGCTCGGATTCGAGCAGTTCGATCAGCTGATTCTGCGTCAAGTGGGTGTTTCAGTCCTTTCGGCGACTCGGAAGAGCAACAAACTTGCGGATTGTATGAGGATTTTTGGTCAGTTTCCAGGGTGCTGCGCGTTCGAAGGGCGTTACAAACTCCCAACGCTCCGTCCCTTCCCGATTATTCCGTTGCCGACACCTCGGCGGTTTGCGGGTGGGAGCGCCCGGAGCCCGAAGGCCTACTCAACCTGAGACGTCAGTCTCGTCCAGGCAGTTAGATCATGACCGCCTGGACGGACGGTGCAAACCCCCTGAGACACGTCTTTATCCGCTCTTAGCACGTCTTTCCGCGAGCAACTCTGCGGCGCGCTCGATGGTGACGGCCTCGACCGTGTCTCCGCGCCGCAAGCTGGCATTCGTCTCCCCGTCGGTGACGTAGGGGCCGAAGCGTCCGTCCTTCAGGACGATCGCACGTCCGGTGCCCGGATCGGCGCCGAGCTCACGAAGGGGTCCGCGAGCGGCGCCACGACCACGTCTGCGCGGCGGCTCTGCGAAGAGGGCCTTGGCCTCGTCGAGCGTGACCGTGAACAGCTGATCCTCGGTTGCCAGCGAACGTGACTCCGAACCTTTCTTCACGTACGGGCCGTAGCGTCCGTTCTGCGCTGTGACGTCCTCGCCGTCGAGGGTTCCGACAACCCGCGGCAAGGTCAAGAGGCGGAGCGCGTCGTCGAGCGAGACGCTCTCCGGCGACATCGAGGAAAGCAGCGACGCGGTTCTGGGCTTTGCCTCGACGCCGTCGGGGAGGACCTCGGTGACGTACGGGCCATAGCGCCCGGATCGTACGACGAGCTCGTGCCCCGTGCCGGGGTCGACTCCCAGTGGACGGCTGTCGGGCTGCGCGAGAAGCTCCGTCGCCTTCTCCGCGGTCAGCTCGTCGGGGGAGAGGTCGGCCGGCAGGCTCGCACGTGCGTCGCCGAGCTCGAGATAGGGGCCGTAGCGTCCGACCCGCACCACCGCATCGGTTCCCGGAATTGCGATCGAGTTCACGGCGCGCGCGTCGATCTCGTCCAGATGCTCGGTGACCAGGTGATGGAGGCCCGGTCCGTCGCCGTCCCCGAAGTAGAACCGTGCCAACCAGGCAACCCGATCCTCGTCCCCGGACGCTATTCGGTCGAGGTCGTCCTCCATCCGTGCCGTGAAGTCGAAGTCCACGAGCTGTTGGAAGTGGCGTTCGAGCAGGTTCACGACCGCGAACGCGAGGTATGTAGGGACGAGCGCGGTGCCTTTCTTGAACACGTAGCCGCGATCGAGAATGGTCGAGAGGATCGCCGCGTACGTCGACGGGCGGCCGATGCCGCGATCCTCGAGCGCCTTGACCAGGGTCGGCTCCGTATAACGCGGCGGCGGGCTCGTCGAATGACCCTCCGGCTCGAGTGTGAGGAGAGTGACCTCCTGCCCCTCGGCCAGCTGCGGAAGGCGTCGCTCCTCGTCGTCTTCGGAGGGCTCGTCCCGGCCGGGCTCGTAGGCGGCGAGAAAGCCACGGAAGGTGAGCACGGTGCCGGAGGCCGCGAACTCGACATCTTCGTCCTGCGAGGAGCTGGCGCCGATCCGAAGCGAGACCGTCTGGCCGCGCGCGTCCTCCATCTGCGACGCGAGCGTCCGCTTCCAGATCAGGTCGTAGAGCGCATGCTCGTCGCGGGACAGCTCACGCTTCAGGTCGTCCGGCGTCCGGAACGTGTCCCCGGCCGGACGAATCGCTTCGTGCGCCTCCTGGGCGTTCGCCACCGCTCGGCCGTACGCGCGCGGCTTCTCGGGCACGTAGTCGTCGCCGAAGAGCTCACGCACCTGAGCGCGGGCGGCTGCGAGTGCCGACTCGGACAGCGTCGTCGAGTCCGTTCGCATGTACGTGATGTGGCCGGACTCGTACAGCCGCTGAGCGACCCGCATCGTCGTCTGCGCGGAGAAGCGGAGCTTTCTGCTCGCCTCCTGCTGCAGCGTTGCCGTGCGGAAGGGTGCGGCCGGGCGACGCCGGTACGGCTTCTCCTCCGCCGAATTGACGGTGAACGTGGCACCCTCGAGCCTCTCCGCGAGCCCGCGCGCAGCTGTCTCGTCGAGCCTGACGAGCTCCTCTTCGCTGAGGGTCGCGTCGGGCGCAAAGTCGCGTCCCTGTGCCACACGCCGTCCACCGACAGACAGGAGGCGAGCATCGAACGAGCCGGGGTCGAAGCTCGCCGCGAGGTCCCAGTAGTCGGCGGAGACGAAGGCGATCCGCTCACGCTCGCGCTGGACCACGAGCCTGGTGGCGACGGACTGCACCCTCCCCGCCGAGAGCCCGCGCGTGACCTTCTTCCACAGGACGGGCGAGACCTCGTAGCCGTACAGCCGATCGAGAATGCGGCGGGTCTCCTGCGCGTCGACGAGGCGCTGGTCGATGACACGCGTGTCCTCGAGCGCCCGCCCGATCGCCTCGCGCGTGATCTCGTGGAAGACCATGCGACGAACCGGAACCTTCGGCTTCAACACCTCGACCAGGTGCCACGCGATTGCCTCCCCTTCGCGGTCCTCGTCCGTCGCGAGCAGGAGCTCGTCCGCGTCCTTCAGGTGCTTCTTGAGCTCGGTGACGACCTTCTTCTTCTTGGCATCGACGACGTAGTAGGGCTCGAACTCCTTGTTCACGTCGACGCCGAGAGCGCCGAAACGCTTGCGTTGCGCCTCGGGAACGTCGGATGCCCGGTCGGGGAGGTCGCGGATGTGCCCGATGCTCGACTCGACCGTGAACTCCTTGCCGAGGTAGCCCGCGATCGTCCGCGCTTTGGCGGGGCTCTCCACGATGACCAGTCGCTTACCCATCGGCGCGACACCTTAGTGCAGGGACCTCCATGCACAAATCCGGCGATACTGGCGTGCGTGGCCAAGCCGCCTCGGCCAAGCTGGTTCTACTTTGCGGTCGCAGCTCTCAGCTGGCCGGTGCTGAAGACCGTGTTTCGCCATCGCGCCGCCGGCGCCGAGAACGTCCCGGGAGAGGGTGGTCTGGTGCTCGCGGCGAACCACTCGTCGAACTTCGATCCCTGGCCTCTCGGAATTCCGCTCTTTCCGAGGCGGTTCCTGCGTTTCATGGCGAAGTCCGAGCTCTTCTGGTTCCCGCTCGGGAAGATCGTCACCGCCGGGGGTGCGTTTCCGGTGCGTCGCGGAGAACGGGACGAGGAGGCGATCGCAACGGCAGTCTCCCTCTGCCGCGCAGGGCACGCGGTCGTCATGTTCCCGGAGGGCACACGACGCGAGAAGGGCCTGCGCAAGAAGCACGAGGCTCGCTGGCACACGGGCGCCGCTCGGATCGCGCTCGAGGCCGGCGTACCGCTCGTCCCGGCGGGGATCGCGGGAACCGACCGTATCGCGCGGTTCGCGCCGCTCAAGGTTCGGTACGGCCCCGCACTCGACCTCGACGATCTCAGCGGGCTCGAGCCGGCCGAGGCTGCGCAGATCGCGACGGACCGGCTGCAGCGCGCCATCGCCGAGCTCGAGGCCTCGCTCGCGTGAGACCGCTGCTCGTCGTCGACGGCGACTCGTTCGCGCACCGCGCCTACCACGCGATTCCGAAGACGCTCCGCCGCGCCGACGGTGGCCCGGGGAACATGCTCTTCGGGTTCGGGACGATGCTCCTCCGTCTCTGGCAGGCGGAGCATCCGCGGACGGTGCTGGTCGCCTGGGACACGCTCGAGGTCCCGACGTATCGGCACGAGGCCCTCGCCGTGTACCAGGCCGGGCGAGAGTTCGACGCGGAGCTGATCGAGCAGCTCGGGCTTCTCCCGGCGCTCGTAGCATCGTCAGGCCTCGCGTGTGCAAAGGCACCCGGGTACGAGGCGGACGACTTCCTCGGGGCGGCGGTCTCGGCCGAGGAGGCGGACGGCGGAACCGTGCTCGTCGCGACCTCTGATCGCGACGCGTTTCAGCTCGCGAGTCCGATGACGACGATTCTCCAGCCGGTTCGAGGCGAGGCGGCCGCGCGCATCGGGCCGGCCGAGGTGCGGGAGCGCTATGGCGTCGATCCGAGGCAGGTGCCCGACTTCATCGCATTACGGGGGGACCCGTCCGACCGCATTCCGGGCGCGCGGGGGATCGGTCCGAAGAAGGCGGCGGAGCTGCTCGCGCAGTACTCCACTCTGGAAGCGATGCTGGACGCGGGGAGGTTCACGGCCGAAGCTGATGCGCTCCGCCTCTACCTGGAGATCGCGACGCTCGACCGCTCTGCGCCGCTGCCGCCGCTGCCGGACGTGACTCCCGACTGGGGGGCTGCTGCCGCGCACGCGCGTGAGCTGGGGATGAACGGGCTTGCCGGGAGGTTCGAGGAGGCTGCGTCATCGATCTGATCAGCCATTCGTCGCTGTCGAAGCTCCACTTTCCCGAGCGCGACTTCCACGACGAGAATCCCGAGCGGCTCGTGCGCTTGCTCGGCGCGTTCCCGGGATTCAGCGAAGGTCGGCTGGCGCCGAGAGAGGCGATCGAGCGCGTTCACGCGCCCGAGTACCTGACCGCGATCGAGGAGATCGACAGCGAGACCTGGCTCCTGGCCGACACGTATGCGGACGAGACGACCTGGGAGGCCGCCTGTCTAGCCGCCGGCTGCGCGCTGGTCGCCGTCGAGCAGGACGGCTTCGCACTCGTGCGGCCGCCAGGCCATCACGCTCTCGAGAGCAGCGCGATGGGATTCTGCATCTTCAACAACGTCGCGATCGCCGCCCGGTACGCTCAGTCTGAGCTCGGTGTAAGTCGCGTCTGCATCGTCGACTTCGATGTTCACCACGGAAACGGGACGGAGGCCACGTTTCGCGACGACCCGTCCGTGCTCTTCGTGTCGCTCCACCAGTGGCCGTTCTATCCCGGCACGGGCGGACCCGGAACGAGCGACGAGCACACGCTCAACGTGCCGCTCTCGGCGGGGGCAGGCGATGGCGACTACGCCCGTGCTTTTAGGGAGGCTGTCGAGCCTGCGGTTCGTGCGTTCGACCCGGAGCTCATCCTCGTATCGGCGGGCTTCGACGCGCACGAGCGGGATCCCCTCGGCGGGATGAGGCTCACCGTCGAGGGCTTCCGCGAGCTTGCTCGTCGCTGTTCGGCTCTGGCTCCGAAGACGGCGGCGGTGCTCGAGGGCGGCTACAACGTCGAGACGCTGCCGATCTTGTGGAAGCTGCGCTCGAGGGATTCTCGGGCCGCTAGAAATGGGAACGGCGAGGTCCGCGGCCGCGAAGCGGCCGCCTTTAGGGATTTCGCGATGGGAATCCGCGCGAGCGGATTCCCATCTTGCGCTAGAGAGTCAGCCGCGAGCGGTTTCGAGCCGCTCGAGCGCCTCGCGCCGCGACGAGACGCCGAGCTTCTTCAGGAGGCTCTTCACGTGCGAGCGAACCGTGTGCTCCGAGATGTACAGGCGCTGGGCGATCTCGTCCGTGCCCAGATGCTCGTCGAGGAGGAGCAGCACCTCGACCTCGCGCGCCGAGAGGGTGCGGGTGATCGCCTCGGGGATCCCGTCGAGACGGCCTCCCTCGCGGACCCGGTCCAGGAGCCTGCGCGCCACGCCTCCGGAGAGCGCAGCCTCTCCGCGGACGACTCCGCGCAGGAACGTCGCGATCTGCTCCGGAGATTCGGTCTTCAGGAGATAGCCGGCCGCGCCGCCGCGGATCGCCGCAAGGAGGTTCTCCTCGGCGTCGGAGGCAGTCAGCACGACGACCTCGCACTCGGGCGCCTCGGCGCGGATCTTCGGGAGCGCGGTCAGGCCGTCCATTCCCGGCATCGTCAGGTCGAGGAGCACCAGGTCGGGTTGGCGGCTGCGCGCAGCCACGATTGCCTCTTCGCCGCTGGCGGCGTCGCCTACCACCTCGAACCCCTGCTGCGTGAGCAGCGCGGCCAGGGCGTCTCGCGTCAACGGGTGGTCGTCGACGATCAGGATTCGCTCCGTCACGTTTCCCTTATCGGCAGGGGGCGCGCTGCCGAAAAGGGGGTAATGGACCATCTGCGCTCGCAGAGCTACCGCTCCTGGCTCTTCGGGGAGATCATGCTCGTCGGCCTGCTCGCGTCGGCGACTGCGCTGTTCACGGTCAGCTCGTCGCTGCAGTCCGCGTACGAGCTCCCCGAGGCCCGGCTCGTGCTCGACACCGTCGTAGCGGGCGTCGCCGTGATCGTCGCTGTGCTCTCGGCGATCCGCTTCCTGGTCGACGGGCGAACCCTCGATCTCCTGCTCGCCGCCGGCTTCCTCGCAATTGCGCTCGGAACCGTGACGTTCGGGCTTCTCCCGATCCTCGGTGGCGACCCCATGCCGCCTTGGGCCGCTTGGGCCCTCGTCGGCGCTCGGCTCCTGGGTGCCGCGCTGATCGCCGTCGCTCCGTTTGCAAACGGGCGGATGTCGAGGCGCCGAACGGCGCTTCTCGCAGGTGGAGTCGGCGTCGTCGCGGTGCTTGCGTCGATCGGCTTCGGAACGTCGCGGTGGAGCTCCGGCACAGAGGTCTCGCTGGTGGAGGGCTCGGCGGTCGAGCTTGCCGCAGCGTTGCTCGCAGCTTTGTGGCTCGTCGCGGTGGTCGGGTTCGGGCTTCGCTATCACCGGCACGGGCGAGACCTCGATGCGTGGCTCTGCCTGGCTGCGACTCTCGCGCTCTTCGCCGATCTCCATCTCCTGCTGACCCCGATCGTCTCGAGCGAGCACGTGCTCCAGGGTGACTTCCTGCGCGTTGTCGCGTTCGGCTTCCTCCTCGTCGGCGTGTGGCGGGCGGTCGCGGATGCCGAGTTCGGACGGGCTGTCGCAGACGAGCGGGCGCGGGTGGCGCGCGAGATCCACGACGGGCTCGCCCAGTACCTGTTCGCGATCTCCACGCAGGTGAGCATGCTCGAGTCGAATGCTCCGCTCGAGCAGGTGCTGCCCCGTCTGAAGCAGGCCTCGACGGCAGCGCAACAGGAAGCGCGCTTCGCGGTGTTGGCGCTGTCCTCGGCCGGAGGTTCCGCGCGTTTCGACTCGGCGCTCCGTCGCTACATCGACGTACTCACTGCAGACGGCGATCTCGACGTCGAGCTCGAGGTGGACCGGCAGGTGCGGCTCGCACCGGACGAGCAGATCGAGGTCTTCCGCATCGTGCAGGAGGGGCTCGGGAACGTTCGCCGCCATGCAGACGCTCGCCATGCGGACGTCTCGATCGCCCACCGCGGCGGGCGCCGCGTCGTCTCGGTGAGCGATGACGGCGTCGGCTTCGACGAGGACGTCACGGCGGCGGGCCAGGGCCTCGACAACATCAGGCTCCGCGCGGAGGCGATCGAGGGCGAGCTCAACCTGCGGTCAGCTCCGGGGCGCGGAACCGCCATCGAGGTCGTGCTCCGACCAACCTAGTGTCCATCGCACGACCGCTCGGCGCCGCGGCCGTCATCGACTAAAGAAATCCCGCATCCTCCGCGTCAGAGAGGTGTGATCGGACGCCGCGGGGTGAGCCTCGACGAGCTCGAAGCGCTGTACCGCAGCCGCTTCGACGTCTTCGCGCGCGTCGCGGCGAGCGTGACGGGCGACTCGGAGCGAGCACGTGACGCCGTGCAGGAGGCGTTCGCGACCGCGGTGCGCAAGCGCCGCTCCTTCCGAGGCGAGGGGCCGCTCGAGGCCTGGGTCTGGCGCATCGTGCTGAACGCCGCACGCTCGGACGTGCGCCGCAGCACCCCGGCGGTCGTCGTCGACGAGCCGGCCTCTTCGAACGGCCATCGGGAGCGAGATGCCGAGCTGCGCGTCGCGCTGGCCCTCCTGCCCGAGCAGCAGCGCACCGTCGTCTTCCTCCGCTACTACGCCGACCTCGACTACGCCGCGATCGGCGAGGCGCTCGGGATTCACACCGGAACCGTCGCCGCGACCCTCAATGCAGCGCACTCGAAACTCCGCAGCCGACTGGAGGAGGAAGCACGGACATGACCGATTTCGACCGAGCCCGCCTCGATGGCATCCTTCCCTCGACGGTCGGCGAGCCTGACTGGGACGACGTACTGAGCCGTTCGCGCGCTCATCAGGCCTCTCGTCGTCGGCGTGCCGTCGCGCTCGCTGTGGCGGCGCTCGTCGCCGTCGTCGGAACCGCGTCTGCGTTCGGGACTGTGCGCGACTACTTCCTCGCCCGAGGGTTCATCGGCCTGCCCCCCCAGGGAGCGACCCCGAGCAGCCCGGCCAGCGGAGAGCTCGAGATCTTCTACTGGCTCGGGTACCCAGGCGCAGACTTGGGAAGAAGCCGCGCCTGGGTCTACGCCGACGGGCGGCTGCTCTGGCTACGGGGAGGATCCGACCTCAACGTCCCCGCAGGTGCGAATCGGTTCTCAAGCGGCTTTCTCGAGCAACGCCTCAGCCCCGAGGGCCTCGAGCTCTTGCGATCCGAGATTCTTTCGAGCGGAGAGTTCGGCCACGAACCGCCTCCCTCTCCGTTCCCCTGCCCCGAGGGCGAGAGTTTCTGGAAGTACGGCTGCGCCTCCCCGCAGTCGCCTCTCGGCAGCGAGCCGCTCCCGGTTCCCTACTGGATCACGATCGAGGTGCACAACGTTGGCCTCCTCGTCAGCGTTGATCGCGCGAGCGACTTGGAGCGCCTCGAGGCACGGCTCACCGATCCGGCGTTGTGGTTGCCGGCAGGCGCGTGGGCAGACCGCGAAACGAGGGCGTACGTCCCGTCGACGTTCGCGGTCTGCTTCGGGACATCGCCACCGACGCGAGTGACCGAGCCCTCCCGCATCTTGAGCCTGCTCCCCGCAGCGGCAGCCGACATGCTCCGCGGCAAGGACAGAAGGCCTGTCACCGGCCTCGTACACATGCGAGCGCAGGGTGGCATCCGTCCCATCCCTGTCACGGACTACTGCACCGACATGACGATCGACGAGGCGCGAACGCTCGCCAAGGCTCTCGAAGACGCAGGGCCAAGGGAGAAGGCTGATCCAGACGGCACCTTCCGCACGGACTTCTCCCGTCTCGACTACCAGTTCGAGGGCCCCACGCAGGGCCAAGAAAGTTCCATCTACTTCGAGCCGTACCTCCCGCACGGCGAAATCGTCTGCTCGCCGTGCGGATGAGCAGCCGAGTTCTTCGGAAGGAGTACGCATGAAAGCTCGAGTCGTAGCCCTCGTCGTGCTGGCTGCGGCGTTGGTCGTCTTCGTGGGAGCCGCCTCTGCGTTCGGCACCGTGCGCGATCTAGTCCTCGGCCCGACCGCGGGCTCGAGGATCGCTTTCACGAGCTTCCGCGACGGAAGTTTCGACCTCTACGCAATGAACGCCGACGGGAGCAAGCCGCGCAGGCTGACGCAGTTGCGCTGGCTGACGCCCGGGAGCCGCTCGCCGGCGTGGTCGCCCGACGGGCGCAGGATCGCCTTCGAGGGTGGGCGCGGAACTTGCATCCTCGACGGCCACTTCGTGGGCGAACGCAACGCTGGCATCGGCGACGTCGACATCTCGGTCGCGAACGCTGACGGAAGCGGGCTGCGCAGGCTGACGCGCGGCCCTGGGGTGGACTGCGCACCGGCGTGGTCGCCGGACGGGCGCAAGATCGCCTTCCAGCGCGCGTTGGTTCGCAGGGAGGGAGACAGGGTCGTCGGGGTCGACTTCGACATCTACGTCATGAATGCCGATGGCAGCGAAGAGCAGAATCTGACGGGGGACGCGCTGAGCGCCGGCGGCCCGCTCTGGTCGCCCGACGGACGGAAGATCGTCTTCTGGAGCGGCGCCGACGGTAACGGCTGGGTTTCCGACATGAATGCCGACGGCAGCGAGCGGCGGATGCTGGCCCACAACCACGGCTACGTGGCCTGGTCACCGGACGGGAAGAAGATCCTGCTCAAGCGCGGGGGCGCCCAGGGTGATCGCAATGGAGTAGGGGCGACGGAGGCCTACCTCGTCGTCGCGAACGCCGACGGAAGCGGGCTGCGGACGTTGACGCGCATCGCGGGTGCCAACGGCGCCCTCGCGAGCTGGTCGCCCGATGGGCGCAAGATCATCTTCGTCAGCGACCGCGACGGCAACCTCGAGATCTACGTCATGGACGCCGACGCGAGCGGACAGCGAAACCTGACGCGCCACCCCGGGCACGACAGCGATCCGGCGTGGGCGCCGGACGGAAGGAAGATCGCCTTCGCGACGAAGCGCGAGGGGAACTTCGAGATCTATGTCATGAACGCAGACGGCAGCGGGCAGCGCAACCTGACGCGCAACCCTGCAGGCGATCGCTTCCCGGTCTGGTCGCCTGGGCGGAAGCACGGAAGCTGAAGTGGAGCGCGTCTACCAGAGGAGGATCGTATGAAAGCTCGACATGCCGCGCTCGTCGCGCTCGCGGCGGCGGTCACGCTGACATCGGTCGCGGCGGCAGGTCCAACCGCAGCGAACAGCGGGTGGCGATCGACATGATGATCTGTTCGCCAGGGAAGTCGCAGGCGACGTTTGTATTCACGCCGCTACAGCCCGGACGTCTGAAGCGCGACTCGGGCACGATCAGCCACAACTTCTTGAGCATCCCCGGACGCGAGGTGATGCGTGACGGACAGGAAGTCACGATCTACGACGGCGGTATGGCGACACTCACCGGAAAGCGAGGAACCCTCACGATTCGAGACCGGAACACGTGGGTCGATCTCGCGCGCGACGGGAATGGCGACGGTGAGAACGACGCTATCGCCTTCAGCACCTGGAAGGTCGTGCGCGGGACCGGCCAGTACGCCGGGATCGCCGGGAGGGGGCGGGGTGGCCATGCAGGCCTCGGATGCCCGTGGTATGCACGCTACGAGGGCTTCCTGACCCTTCCGTAGGTGCACTGAACCAGACGGAGCGGTGCGCTCGCGCGCCGCTCCGTCTCAGCAGTGTGGAAACAAGGGGTTGTCAGCAGAGGGTGACAGGGACACACGAGATGCTTGCGAATCGAATCCACCATCACGTTGCCGCCGGCCTCGGCTGCCGACTAAAGAAATGCCCCGTCCGGAACGTCTTATAGGCGTGACCCGACGCCGCGGAGCGGGTGTGGGTGAGCCTGTGCGAGTGCGGGTCTGGCGAGCTGCGGCCGTAGCTGCGGCGCTGCTGGTGCTGAGCTCGGTTCTCGTCGGATGCGACGCGACGGACTCGACCGACGATCAGCCGAGCACGTTCGTCGTGGACGACTTCGAGTCCGGCGCGATCGACGATTGGCAGGCCGTCGGCAGCGGTTCCGGCGGCTGGTTCGTGTACTCCGACGGCCAGGAGGCGCCCGATCCCGACCAAAGCGATCCCAACGTGCCTTTCGACGTCCCCGATCCGCCCCAGGGCAAGTACGCGGCGGTGACGGACATGTCGAGCCCCGGGACGCGCATCCTCTACCGGGACGTCAAGCTGGACGGTCGCTTCACCCTCCATCTGACCGTCTTCTACGCAGGGCGCGCCGTTCAGCAGCCCGGAGACCCTGGCCCACGATGGCCCGAGGCGAACCAGCAGTTCCGGATCGACCTCGTTCGTCCCTCGGCGCCGATCGACTCCGTGGCGAAGGCGCGACGTGCTGGTCAACGTCTTTCGCACCTCGCCGGGCGATCCGACCACGCGTCGAGCCGGCCGAGGTGAGCGTCGATCTCTCGCGCTGGGCGGGCCAGACGGTGCGCCTCCGCCTCGCGCAGACCGACAACCGAGGGCCGCTGCGCGTCGGCGTGGACGACATCCGTCTCGAGCGGATCGGCGCGGACGCCGACAGCCGGGTCGAGCTTCCCGACACTCCGGAGGCGGCGAGCGCCATCGACCTCGTCCTGCGCAGGATGACCGAAGACGGAAGCGCTGGCGGCGCTCTCGGCCCGTGCCGAGAAGCTTGCGCAGCAGAGATGAGTTCTCCGGCGCCGTGCTCGTCGCCCGGAACGGGGAGGTTCTGCTCGAGGACGCCTGGGGCCGCGCCGACCGGGAGGCCGGCACTCCGAACACGCTCGACACGAAGTTCCGCATCGGCTCGATGAACAAGATGTTCACCGCGGTCGCGACGCTGCAGCTCGTCGAGGCGGGCAAGCTCGAGCTGGACGACCCCATCGGCGAGCACCTGCCCGACTATCCGAACGAGGACGTGGCCTCGAAGGTCACCGTGCGGCACCTCCTCACCCACACCGGGGGCACGGGCGACATCTTCGGCCCGGAGTTCGAGCTGAACCGCTCGAGTCTGGAGGAGCTCGACGACTACGTGACGCTCTACGGCGCACGCGGGCTCAGGCACGAGCCGGGCGCGCGGCACGAGTACTCGAACTACGGCTTCATCCTGCTCGGCGTGCTCATCGAGGCGGTGAGCGGTGAGTCGTACTACGACTACGTTCGCGACAACGTCTTCCGCCCGGCCGGCATGACCTCCACGGACTCGCTGCCCGAATCCGAGGACGTACCGAACCGTGCGGTCGGATACATGAGGCCCTTCTCCGGCGGCGATTACTGGACGGAGAACCACATCACGCTGCCGGTGAGGGGCACGTCCGCGGGCGGCGGTTACTCGACTGTCGGCGATCTCATGCGGTTCGCAGAGGCGCTCGAATCCGGGGAGCTGATCTCGAAGGAGACGCTCGCCGAAGCGACCAGCCCGCAAGCGGAGCAGTACGGGTACGGCTTCGGCGTGCAGGGAGAGGGGCCGTTGCGGAGCTACGGCCACGGCGGCGGAGCGCCCGGCAAGAACGGCGAGCTCCGGGTGTTCCCCGAGCTCGGCTACGTCGTCGTCGGCCT
This sequence comes from uncultured Actinomycetes bacterium, assembly GCA_963850485.1. Classification (GTDB taxonomy): domain Bacteria; phylum Actinomycetota; class Thermoleophilia; order Gaiellales; family Gaiellaceae; genus GMQP-bins7. The sequence continues at coordinate 291,137 of CAWKLR010000010.1, forward strand.
CAGCAACCTGGATCCGCCGGCCGCTTCGGGCCTCGTGGAGTACTTCGCGCTCCGAATGCCTGACCGGTAGCCGCGCTGGTTGGGGCGCCAAGCTGTTGCTCTCCTGAAACGGATTTGAAACGGAAGAGGTCGATCATCGTCTCCGTCATGTGAGAAAAGGAACAAGCGAAGGGGGTGAGCATGCTCACGAAGCGCCAGGACGTCCGACGCGGGGTCCCGCGAAGCAGCGACATCCAGTCTCCGCAAGGAGGTGTCCATGAAAGCCCGACTCGTCATGCTCGTCTCGGTTGTCGCGGCGATCACGCTGACGTCCGCCGCGGCGGCCGGCCCCGACGGATCGAAGCAGCAGGCCTCTGTCGTCAGCGACTGGAATGCGATCGCGCAGGCCGAGACCATCCTGCTCAGGCCGACCGCGCACGGGCAGATGCGCGGCATCGCCATGGTCCAGGGCGCGGTCTACGACGCCGTCAACGCCATCGACCGCAGCCGCAAGCCGTACCTGCTCGACCTCAACAGGGTCCGAATCGGGCGTCGGGCCTCGCAGGATGCGGCCGTCGCCACGGCCGCGTATCGCGTGCTCCTGGCGATCACGCCCACGACCCGACACGAGGGTCTCGGCACCGCCTATCAGGCGACGCTGGCGGCGATTCCAGACGGGCCTAGCGAGCAGGGAGGCGTCCGGGCCGGCGAGGCCGCCGCCGCGGCGATGATCGCCGCCCGTCAGAACGACGGGTTCATGGCGCCCTTCACGCCCACCATCGGCACCGATGCCGGCAAGTGGAGGCCGATCGGGTGGCCGACGCACGCCGGCGTTCGATCCCGACGGCTGGGTCGGCAACATGAAGCCGTTCCTGATCCAGAGCCCGTCGCAGTTCCGCACGAAGGGCCCGAACGCGCTCACGAGCGCTGCCTACGCGAGGGACTTCGCCGAGGTGAAGGAGCTCGGTGCGCTGTCGAGCTCGACGCGTACGGCAGACCAGACGGCTGCCGCCGTCTTCTGGCAGTTCGCTCCGATCGCTCTCTGGAACCCGGTCGCCCGGGAGCTCGCGTCCCGCTTCGAGCTCGACACGGCCGACCAGGCTCGCCTCTACGCCGTCGGTGAACCTGGCCGCGACGGACGCCGTCATCGCCTGCTGGAACGACAAGTACCACTAGAGCTTCTGGCGTCCCAGGCCCGCCATCCGCGAGGCGGACTCGGACGGCAACCCGGCGACGATCGCGGACCCGAACTGGGAGTCGCTGTTCGCCGCGGCGACGGCGACGACGCCACCGCTCGGAACGCCGCCGTTCCCCGACCACCCGTCGGGTCACGGCTGCTTGAGCGGAGCCGTCTTGCAGACGATGGCCGACTTCTTCGGCAGGGACAGGGTCGTGTTCACCGTGACCTCTGGCCGCTCGCTGAACGGCGTGCCGATCCCTGCGCGTCGCTTCGAGAGCTTCTCGCAGGCGCGCACGGAGGTCATCGACGCCCGCGTCTGGGGCGGCATCCACTTCCGCACCGCCGACCGGCAGGGAGCCGTGCTCGGCAGGAAGGTCGCCAAGTACGTGCGGAAGAACTACTTCCGGCCGGTGAAGTGACTGGCGCTTCCGCCGGGACGGCCGTCACCGGCCGTCCCGGCGACGCCCGCTGAGCTCTGACCTGGCGGCATGACGACGCCGAGCGCGAGGATCGTGCTCGGCTCGGTCGATCCTCATTACGACAACGACTCCGCCGAGCTCGCCTACCAGGATAGGAACCGTGCCTGCGGTCGCCTCCCCGGGAACGCTGACTCACCCGGCGTGCTGCTGTCGACGATACGTGGCAGGCGCCAGATCCGGGGAGTCTCAGCTGGGTAGATACCGGTCGCGCAGGGCGGCGGGAGGTCAGCGCCGGGAGGACGTTGGCGCCGAGTCCGTCGATCGATCGGCGTAGCGCAGGCTTGACGGCCGGTTAGCAGGCGCATTACGAGAGGGGAGCGACGGGACTCGAACCTGCGCTTTACCCCCGTCCGAATCCGAGAGAAGTCGATCGCGAAGTGCGATTAGCGTGTTCAGTGCGACCCGTCACAGCTTTGCCGAAACACGGCACGACTCGCCGCGGGGGCCGGTGGCACGCACGACGAAGGAGTCCACGCCGAACCAGTTCGGCACGGACCGCTGCAGCTCGATCGATCCGTTGCCTTCCGGTCCGCAGGTTCCCACGGAAGGCGATGCGCCGCTCGTGCAGCAGGATCACCGCCCACGTCGATCCACGCTCGCGAGGTCTCGATCTCGAGCTCGACCTTGATGACGTCGTCGTCAGAGCGGACGCGGAGCTCGATCTCGCTCGAGCGCGAGCAGGCACCCGAGCGCCGGACGTCGTCGGGCCCGTCGTCAGCCGTGGCTACGAGCGGCAACGCCAGCGCCGCGCAAAGCGCCGCGAGAGCAAGGAGCGCGCGGCGAGGAGCCCACCGACGTCATGAGCCGATCGTGCCGTGACCCTGAAATCCTGCGCAATCGGACATCGGTCCTAGGACTCGGTCCGCGTGACACCGTGGCGCTGGGCCCAGAGGGCGGCCTGGGTGCGATCCGTGACGCCGATCTGTCGGAAGACGCTCGTCAGGTGCGTCTTCACGGTCTTCTCGCTGATCCCCAGGCGGCTACGCGATGAGCTTGTTCGGGAGCCCCTCCGCGACCATCGCGAGAACCTCGCGCTCCCGACTCGGAGAGCTCGTCGGCGGGGCTCGCTGCTCGTCGCGCGCTCAGGAGAGCGCGTGCGGCCTTCGGGTCGAGCGGCGCCTCGCCCCGGGCGGCGGCCTCGATCGCGCGCGCCACCGCATCGGGCTCGGCGTCCTTCAGCAGGTAGCCGGCGGCACCCGCGTCGAGCGCGCTCAGGATTCGCTCGCGATCGGAGAAGGACGTGAGGACGACGACGGCGACGTTCGGCTGGGAAGCCCGGATCCGCCTCGTCGCCTCGATTCCGTCCAGCACGGGCATCTCGAGGTCCATCAGAACGACGTCGGGCTCGCGCTGCGGCGGACAACGACACGGCCTCTTCGCCGTTCGCCGCCGAGCCGACGATCTCGACGTCGGGAAATGTCGCGAGGAGCTGCGCGAGGCCGGCCCGGACGACGCCGTGGTCATCCGCGATGAGCACGCGGATCATGCGGCGGGTACCTCCAGGACGAACGTGGACCCCTCGCCGGGCGTCGATCGCACCTCGAGGCGTCCCGCCCATCCGTGCCGCCAGCTCTTCGAGCAGCGACAGCCCGACGTGGCCCTCCGCCCGGCTCCTGTCGCGGTCCTCCTGGGTGAAGCCGACCCCGTCGTCGTCCACCTCCAGCCGAGCCCAGCCGTCCCGCGCTGCCGACGCGCACCGCGAGGTGGCGCGCATCCGCGTGGCGCTCGACGTTCCGGATCGCCTCGCCTGCCGCGCGGTAGAAGAGCTGCTCCGTCTCCTCGTCGAGGGCGAGCCCGTCAGCGACGTCGAGCGATCGTCTCGATCCCACGCCCGGCGAGCGGGGCGAGGAGGTCGCCGAGCGCAGCCTCGAGCCCCGCGGCTCGCAGGTTCGGAGGATGGATCTCCACGAGGAGCGAGCGGATGCGTCGCATGCTGTCGCGCGTCCCGGACGCCGCTTCCTCGAGGAGCGAGCGAGTCGCCGGCGGGACCTGCGGCGTCGGCCGACCCGGCTGCAGCGCTGAGCGAGTACGAGATCCCAGCGAGGTCCTGCACGACGCCGTCGTGGAGGTCGGCGGCGATCCGGCGGCGCTCGTCGGCGGATGCCTCGACTGCGCGCACGAGCAGCATCTCCCGATCGACCTGGCTCCGGCGCAGACGCCGTGCGAGTCGCCAGGCGAGGGGCACCTGGACGAGCCAGAGGAGGACGAGGCTCGCGAGCAGGAGCGCCGCGAACGGGAGCCAGATCCGGCGGCCCGTCGACGCGACGGAAGTTCCCCGCTGGTACGTCTCGAAGAGCAGAGGCGTTCCGTCCGGCGCCCGGATCGGGAGGTAGACCTCGTACAGACTGCCCTGGCCTTGCTCGAATCGGTTCTCGGGCCCGCCGAGGTCGCTGCGCTCCGCCTGGGCTCCGCCCGTCCGCAGCGCTTCGAGCTTCGAGTCGTCGAGCGGGTATCTCGACCCGATCAGCCGCGGCTCGTCGGAGTAGACGATGCGTCCGTCGGCAGCCCAGATCTTCACCCGCACGACTCTCTCTCCGAGCACACGTTCCTGGACGACCGTGTCGAGACGGCGGAGCGCCGCCTGGTCACCGTCCACCACGCCGGCGCCGAGCGCCGGCTCGACGATGCCCTGCCCCGTGAGCGCCGTGTACTGCCGCGCGTCTCGAAGCGCCTCGCTCTCCCCGATGCTCCGGAATACGAGGACCCAGGCGACGACGAACACGGCCAGCACGAGCAGGCCCGTCAAGGCGAACTGCGCGACGGCGCTCGCCACCGAGGGCGCGTCGACAGCCGCGACTCGCGAGGCTGCCCGGGGCTGCGGCGGGGGATGGCGCTCGCCGTCCATGCCTGGCTGAGTATCGCGGCGCGTTGGAGCGACCGCGACGGCGTAGGACCAATGTCCCATTGTGGCCCGGACCCCGCTCTCGACAGGGTTCATCGCGTCAACGCACGAGTCGAGAGGAGATGGAGATGACGAAGCTAAGCGTGGGGATCGTGGCGGCGCTGCTCGGGCTCGCGATTGCGCTCGTCGCCGTTCCGGCGGGGATGGCGAAGGACGGCGACATCCGCGTTCGGGGGACGTGCACGAAGGCCAGCACCTCGAAGCTGAAGCTGAGCGACGAGGACGGCCGGATCGAGGTCGAGTTCGAAGTCGACCAGAACCGAAACGGCGTACGGTGGAACGTCGTCATCGCCCAAAACGGCAAGCGGGCGGCCCGGATGTCTCGCGTCACGAAGGCGCCGAGCGGCTCCTTCGAAGCGCGCATCGTCGCACCGAACACCTCGGGCAAAGACGCCTTCCGCGCCCGCGCGACGAGCCCATCCGGTGAGATCTGCACCGCACGAGCCTCCTTCTGAGCAGGCGCCACGTCGCCGGCTATAGGACGGTCGCCCTCCTAGGGGCGACCGTCGGCGCCACGAGTTCTTCGAGCAGATCACAGTCGACAGCGGCGCGATCGTTCGGTCACGTCGAGGGACGCCCCTTCCCTGCCCTACTTCCAGTTTGGGCAGGAAGGGCGGGGGAAAGAGCGGGAGCGACGGGACTCGAACCCGCGACCTCCGGCGTGACAGGCCGAGTCGGGCACAACGACGCTTGGCGACGAACCCCTCCGAACGAAGTCATTTGCAGGGCTTTTTGACTCCTGAGTCACGCGGGCGCCGCATGGTTGAGCCAAACGTCCAATCGACGTTTGGGCCACGAGTGGGCCACGAAATCTTGTCTCCAGAGACAACGCCGCTCCTGGCGAGACGGCGTCGCCGACGCCACGTGCCTGCCCGCGCGTGCCCAGCGCGTTGTCTCGTTTGACTCGACTCTCGTCGAGTCCCGCGGAGCTTCGGTACCTGACCCCTCCCTAGCGTGGAGGGAGTCCGCTTCGTGCCAGTACAGAAAACGACAAGGGCCTCTTTGGAGGGGCTTGTCGGGTGCGTCGCCGCGACTTATCGCGCGGCCGAGTCGATCTTCTCCGCACGCCTGGCGATCGCGCGCAGCATGGCGACGCCGTACGTCGCGTCGACGAGCCCGAGCGGCAGCACCAGGAGCCGGAGCGACCGCGGCGCGTAGTTCGCGCGTGTCCGCACGAGCAGGCGCGTCCGGTCGCCCGGAAGCGTGTTCAGCGTCAGCGCCCAGGTGAAGTCGACGTACGTGCCGCCGGCGAGGAGCTGCTGCTCGACCCTTGCCGGCGACTCCGGGTCGTCGATTTCGATCGGGCTGCCGCGCCGCGGGTGCCGGATCGAGCGGTAGACGAGCGCACGGGCTGGGTCGACGTGCTCGGCGCGGAAGTACGACGCGTAGTCGGGGCCGTCGCAGATGAGATCCCCGACCGCGACGTGCTGGTGCTCGGGCAGGAGCCGATTGGCGCTCTTCGGGAAGGGAGCTCTGACGCCGAACACCCAACGGTTGGCGAAGAGGTCGACCCACTCCGGCGTGTACCAGCCGCCACGCCCGTAGCCCATCTGCGCAAGCCAAGGCCACACCCGCTCCGCGGTCGTCTGCACGGTAACGCCGCGCGTCCACTCGACCATCGGGTGCCGGATGATGTCGTCGCCGGGCAGCGATCCGTACGCCTCCGCATCCGAGACGCCGGTGCGGACACTCAGCCGGCGCGCTGCAGCACCGAGCAGCCAGCCGCCGAGCAGGCACCCAGCCCCAAGCGCAGACGGCCGCGAGCGACAGTCTCTGCTACGCGCGCGTCGCAACACGGACGTCAGCCTCTATGCGCCGCCGTTGGAAGGCAAGGACGACGCGTGACTCGGCGACGACAGCGGGTGGCGGCGGCAACGCCGGATGCCGCGATTCGTCCTTCTGCGTCCTTCAGTGTGAGGGCCGCGTCCGGTGTGGCCGGTAAAAACGAGGCCACGCGCCCCCCGAGCCCGCCACGACGAGCGCGAGCACTGCGATCACGAGCGAGACCGGCCCGTACATCCACCACAACTCCTCATCCCTACTCCAGGTGAAGGCTGCCAGCGTCTCGGCCAGGAAGACCGCTGCCAACGCCCAAGCGAAGAACCGAATCATCCGGTCGGATACGAACGCCTGCTGCCACAACCCGACCCGCGCCAGGACGACCAACACCGCCGCGACGAGCAGCACGAGCACGACGGCGGCACAACGCGCACGCCCGTCGTCGCCACTTCGTCGCGGACGCCGCGGGTATAGAGCCCCCAGGTGCCGCCCAGTAGCCAGTAGAGATGCGACGCCGCCGGCCCCGCGGCCAGCCCGACAATCAGAAGCGCCGCAACAACGCGGATGCGCCTCGTCGCGCCTTGCACTCTCGGTGTCATCGGACACCTCCTGTCCGACCACCCTCGTACACGAGCTCTCTCTCAGGGGTTCCAGCCCGAATCGATCGAGACGGGCTCGGCTCGCGCCGACGGATAGCGCGGTACACCGCATCGCGCAGCGGCTTCTCGCGCGGATCATCGTTGTAGTAGAAGTCGAGCTTGTTCATGACGTAGGCGTACCCGAGGTGGGCGTCCGGATCGGCGAACGCGAACGAGCCGCCGGCGCCTGGTGCGCAGAAGGCGCGCGGGCTCGAGCCGAACCAGACCGTCGGCCCGGGTCGCAGGAAGCCGAGGGAGAAGTACGTTGGGATGCCGAGCACTTCGTCCTCGGGATGATCGGTCGGGGGCAATGCGGTGATGCGGGCGAACGTCTCGGGCGTGAGGCCAAGCTCGGCGCCGCCCTCGGCGAAAGCGGAATAGGCGCGCGCGATAGCGCGAGCCGTGCCCACGCCGTTGCCGGCCGGCAACTCCACTTCGAGCGTGCGCCGATCGTTCCAGGACAGATCCGAGAAGAGGAACGACTTGCGGATCATCGACCGCGGTTGGAAGTACTTCTTCAGCATCGCAGGAGGTGTCCTGGGCAACGCCAGGAGCCCACGCGCGATGGAGAGCGTCTTGACCGTGGCGAGGCGCTCGTCGGGGATCGCAGGCGGCAGACCGATGTAGAACTCGATGCCGAGCGGCACCGCGATCTCCTCGTGGAAGAAGCGCCCGAGCGTGCGGTGCTCGGGGTCGACGTGGCGGATGAGCTCCTGCATGTACAGCCCGAGCGACATGGTGTGGTAGCCGTGGCGTGTGCCGGGCGGCCACGCCGGTTTCTGGCGCGCGAGCACACTCGCGACGGCATCGAGGTCGTGCATCTGCGCGATCCGCAGCTCCTCGTCGAGCAAGACGAGCCCCGCCTCGTGGCCAAGCAGCTGGCGCACGGTCACGCCGGCCTTGCCGTTCTGTGCGAACTCGGGCCAGTAGCGAGCGACCGGTGCGTCGTAGTCGAGCCAGCCACGCGAGTTCGCCAGCGCAAGCGTCATGGCCGCCAGGCCCTTGGTGCTGGACATGAAGACGATCAGCGTGTCTTCGTTCCAAGGCGCGTCGCCCTCGGGCGTGCGGCGGCCACCCCACAGGTCGACGACCTTCTCGCCGCGCCAATACGCTGCGACGGCAGCGCCGATCTCGCCGCGCTCTTCGAAGTTACGCTCGAACTCGGCGCGTACCTCTTCGAAGCCTGGAGCGACGAACCCGGAGACGTGGGCTTTCGAGCTGTCGATTGTGCTCTGCATGAGGCCTCCTTCTTCCGACCCTGAGCCTCTCATCGCACACCTTCACGCGCATCAGCAATCTCACCGAGCCGAGCTACGGGTTTGTTGGCAGGCGTACAGCCGGGCGCCAGGCGCGGCATGACCTCGCGGGCAGGTCGCGACGAGAGAGCCACGGCGCGGCCACTGGTCGCCGGTCTGCGGCGAACGGAGCGTCGGCCGGGCATCGTCGGGATCGACACGTCAGACGCGCCACGCGAGCCGCTCGGGCGCGAGCATCGTGACGTCGGCGACGGAGAGGCCGCGCACTAGAGCGATCGAGCGAACACGCTCGGCGGCGTGGCGACGAGGTCGAGATCGAGGCTGTGGCGATCGGCGACCTCGTCGAGCGGTATCTCGCCGCCCACGCCGCGAACGTCCGGCCCTCGACGATCGAAAAGCTCCGCTGGCTTCTCTCGAAGGCGGTCGTCGAGTGGGGGAGTAGAAGGCCTGATGAGATCCGGCCGGATGAGATTGACGAGTGGCGCGCTCGGATCGCCGAGGGTCACCGCTTCGAGGCGACGCAGGCGCTCCGTCAGACGCTCGCGTGGGCAGTCGAGCGCGACCTCGCGAAGACGAATCCCGCGAGGCGTGTCCGGAACCCGGCACCCATCGCGAAGCGGTCGATCCGTTCGAGACCTGGGACTACGTCGAGGCCGTCGCCGAAGAGATCGACGACCACTACGGCCCGACCGTCATTTTCGCTGCGGCGACCGGCCTTCGGCCCGCGGAGTGGATCGGCCTCGAATGGAGGAACGTAGACCGCGAGCATCGCGTCGCCTACGTCGAGCAGGCCCTCGCGCGCGACTCGATGGATCATGCGCTCACGAAGCTGAACTTGATCGCGGGCGGGACGCCCACGCGGCGGAAGCCTCAGGTCGTGTCCTGATCCGCGCGGAGCCGAAGGAGAGAGGGTCGCCGCGGGCGGCCCTCTCTCGTTGTCGGGTGAAGTCGGCGACGCTCTCGGCGACGTTGTGACGCTGAAGTGACGTCGAGACTTGGAGGCGGGCGGGCCGTGTGGGCCGCAATCCGCTCCCTGAGTCGAAGCCCTCTTCCGGACTCGAACCGGAGACCCCCTCCTTACCATGGAGGTGCTCTACCAACTGAGCTAAGAGGGCGAGAGGCGACAGGGTACCAAGGCCCTCCAGAGCTCATCCCACGCGGCGCGGCTCGACCTCCGCGCGTGAGGGCGGCGTAAGATCGCCTCGACCGCATGCCGCCAGCCACCGCCGCGATCCGCCGCTTCGCCGATGTGTTCTCCGGGGAGATCATCCGCCGCGACGACCCGGGCTACGACGAGGCGCGCGTCGTCTGGAACGGCATGATCGATCGCTACCCGGAGCTCGTTGCCCGGCCGGCGAATGCCGACGACGTCGTCGCCGCCATCCGCTTCGCGCGCGAGGAGGAGCTTCCGATCGCCGTCCGCAGCGGCGGCCACAGCATCCCCGGTCTCTCGACCTGCGACGACGGGATCGTGATCGACCTGTCGCGGATGAACGGTGTTCGCGTCGACGTCGCCGAGCGCACCGCGTGGGTGAACGGCGGTGCGCTCCTCGGCGAGCTCGACCGCGAGGCGCAGGCAGTCGGGCTCGTCTGCCCGGTCGGCGTCGTCTCCCACACGGGCGTCGCCGGCCTGACGCTGGGCGGCGGCATGGGACGGCTGCAGCGGAAGCACGGGCTCACGATCGACAACCTCCTGGGGGTCGACGTGGTCACGGCCGACGGCCGGCAGATCCAGGCGAGCGGCGAGGAGCACGAGGACCTCTTCTGGGGTCTCCGCGGGGCAGGCGCGAACTTCGGGATCGCGACGGCCTTCCGCTTCCGCCTGCATCCCCTCGAGTGGCCGGTCACGCACGGGACGCTCGTGCACCCGATCGAGCGGGCGACCGAGCTCGCCGCGCGCTTCCGCGAGCTCGTGGCGACGGGGCCCGACGAGCTGTGGGCGAGCTTCTCGCTCGGGCGCACGCCGGACGGGCGGCCGATCGCCGCCGTGACGGTCCTCCACAGCGGACGCCCCGAGGACGCGGAGCGCGACGTCGCGGAGCTGCGCGCGTTCGGCCCGCCGCTCAGCGACTCGGTCGAGCCGAAGCCGCACCTCGGTCCGCAGACGATGGCGGACGACGAACAGCGCTGGGGGCATCGCTTCTCGATGAAGAGCGCGTTCCTCCGCTCGCTGGACGACGATCTCGTCGCGCTGTGCGTCGACCACCTCGAGCGTGCGCCTGCCGGCGGCGACTCCGGCTTTTCGGTGTGGTCAGGCGGCGGCGCCATTGCGCGGGTGCCCGATGACGCCACGGCGTTCACGGGCCGAAGCGGCGCCTTCTGGCTCGCCGCGGAGACGCTCTGGGACGATCCCGCTCGCGACGACGAGTTCCGCCCCTGGTCGCGCGAGGCACTGGAGTCGGTGCAGCCGTACGCGGCGGAGGGCCGCTACGTCAACGACGTCGCCGAGACGGGCAAGGACGTCGCCCGGACGATCTACGGGCCGGCCAAGCACGACCGCCTCGCGGCTCTGAAGCGAGTCTGGGATCCGGACAATGTCTTCCGCCTCAACCAGAACATCCAGCCCGCCGGGTGAGCGGTTGAGCCCAGCTGGCGGGAGCGCAGAGAGCGAAGCGACCCTTCAGGGGTCGTGGCGCGGATCGGGATCTGCTTCCGCAGATCCCGATCCCGATTGCGCCCCAATCGATGCAGGGGGAAGGATTCGAACCTTCGTAGGCTGAGCCGGCGGGTTTACAGCCCGCTCCCTTTGGCCGCTCGGGCACCCCTGCAGCGGGCGCCATTGTAGCCTCCTCACGCCGCCGGCCGGCCACGCGCCGTCGACGTGAGGGTCGTCCGCCGTCTATCTTCGCAGCCGTGGAGCGGTTCGACGCGATCGTCGTCGGTGCCGGGCCGGCGGGATCGGCGACTGCGATCCGGCTCGCGCGCGGCGGTGCGCGCGTCCTGCTCGCCGACCGCGCCCGGTTTCCCCGCGACAAGCCCTGCGGCGGCGGCCTGACGGGACGCGCCGTCCGCGAGCTGCCGGTCGACGTCGCGCCCGTCGTCGAGGACGTCGTCCGCTCGTTCGAGGTGCGGCTCGGCTACCGGAAGCGCTTCGAGCGGCGCAGCGAGGCGCCGCTCGTCCTGATGACGAGGCGGCGACGGCTCGACGCCTTCCTGGCCGAGCAGGCGGCGGCGGCCGGAGCGGTCTTTCGCGACGGGGTCACGGTCGAAGGTCTAACGGTCGGACCGGACGGAGCAACCCTTCGCATCGGCGGGACTGCCGTGCACGGCCGGGTCGTCGTCGGCGCGGACGGCGTCAACGGGCGGATCGCCCGCGACGCCGGCCTCGGCGGCGGCATCCTCTACGGAATCGCGCTCGAGGGGAACGGGCCGTTGCCGGACGGGCAGGCGGGACGTGCGACGGTCGTGCTCGGCGTCGTCCCCGGCGGCTACGGCTGGGTCTTTCCGAAGGACGGCCACGCGAACTACGGCGTCGGCGGCTGGGCGGCGGAGGGCCCACGCCTGCGGGCGCACCTGCGTCGGCTCTGCGCCGAGCACGGCGTCGACGACACGGAGCTGACCGGCCTGCAGGGCCGCCGGCTGCCGATCCGGCGCACGACGAGCGCGGCAAGCGGCCCGGTCGTGCTCGTCGGTGACGCGGCCGGCCTCGTCGACCCGCTCTCGGGCGACGGGATCTACGAGGCGCTCGTCTCCGCCCGGCTCGCCGCCGAAGCGATCCTCGACGGAGATCTCGCTCGTTACGAGGACGACCTCCACGCCGCGCTCGGCCGCTTCGCCGCCACGTCCTGGAAGGCGAAGCTCGTGCTCGACCGCCATCCGCGGGCGGCGTTCGAGATCGCGAGGATCCCGGCGGTGTGGCGCGTGATCGAGGGCCTGCTCACGGGCGAGGTCGCTCATCCGAGCGACGCCCGCGGTCTGGCGCGCCCGCCGCTGCGGTTTCTGGCGCGCCTCTAAAGCGCGGCACCGAACCTGCCGATTCCTCACCTCGACTCCCTATGGACCTCAATGCCATCCTCAGGATCGCCGTCGAGCTGGGCGCGAGCGACATCCACATGAAGCTCGACCAGCCGCCGATGCTGCGGACGGACGGGTCGATCGCGCCGTTGCCCGAGTGCCCGCCGCTCGGCGCGCAGGACCTGCTCGGCGCGCTCGAGTCGGTGACGCTCGTCGCGCCGGAGCGGATGCGCCAGTTCCACGAGACCGGCGACCTCGACATCGCCTACACGGCGGAGGGCCTGCCCCGCTTCCGCGTCAACGTCTTCCGCCAGCGCGGCGCGATCTCGTTTGCGTTCCGCGTCATCCCCAAGGACGTGCCGAGCTTCGAGCGGTTGAGCATGCCTCCCGGCGTCGCCCGGCTCGCGAACGAGCACCGCGGCCTCGTCCTCGTCACCGGCGCCACCGGCTCCGGGAAGACGACGACGCTCGCTTCGATGCTCGACCACATCAACCAGACACGGAATCAGCACATCGTCACGATCGAGGACCCGATCGAGATCCTCCACCAGGACCGGAGCTCGATCGTCAACCAGCGCGAGGTCGGCCTCGACACGGAGAGCTTCGCGCAGGCGCTCCGTCGGGTGCTCCGCCAGGACCCGGACGTGATCCTGATCGGCGAGCTTCGCGACGCCGAGACCGCGCAGACGGCCCTGCAGGCCGCCGAGTCCGGCCACCTCGTCTTCTCGACCCTGCACACGGTCGACGCCGCCGAGACGGTCGGCCGGATGATCGAGTTCTTTCCCCCGGCCAAGCAGCAGCAGATCCGCTCGGTGCTCGCCGGCGTGCTCCGCGGCGTCATCAGCCAGCGGCTCCTGCCGCGCGTCGAGCACGGCCGGGTCGCCGCCGTCGAGGTGATGGTGATGAACGCGCGCATCTCCGACCTGATCCGGGAGCAGCGGACCGAGGAGATTGCAGACGCGGTCGCCGAGGGTGGCTTCTTCGACATGCAGACCTTCGAGCAGGCGCTGATCGACCTCGTGCTGGCCGGGAAGGTCGACCGCGAGGTCGCCGCGAACGCGGCGACGAACGCGCACGACTTCGAGGTGTCGCTCGAGCACGCGCTCAAGGTCCAGAACGTCGAGATCGCGCAGGAGGAGGCGGCTGCGGCCGCCACCGAGGTGGAGGACGAGACGCTCGCGCTCCGCGTCATCCGTCACGCGGAGGCGTGATGCGCCGCCTGATCGCGGCAGTACTGCTCGTTCTCGCGCTGGGCGCCGGCAGCGCCTCGGCGGACACGTTCGCCGTCGTCCCGGAGAGCTTCGTCGACGTCCCGGTGGGGCCGGTCCTGCTGCCGAGCGCCGAAGTGCCGAACCAGACCGGGTCGATCCTGCTCCCGCCCGGAGCGTGGGAGGCGGCCTTCCTCCCCGTCCGCGAGCTCTCCTACGACGAGCTGCAGGCGCTGTGGGTGCGCGCCGGTTCCGCGTACGGGATCCCGTGGCAGGTGCTCGCTGCGATCAACAAGATCGAGTCGAACTTCGGCCGCAACATGGGCCCGAGCTCGGCCGGAGCCGTCGGCTGGATGCAGTTCATGCCCGACACCTGGCTGCGCTGGGGCATGGACGGAAGCGGCGACGGGATCGCCGACCCGTGGAGCCCGGAGGACGCGATCCACTCCGCGGCGCGGTACCTGGCCGCCGCGAACGGGCGTACCGACATCGCCCGCGCGATCTTCGCCTACAACCACGCGCAGTGGTACGTCGACGACGTCCTCCAGCTCGCCGCCATGTTCGGCGGCGAGCTCGCGGGCGCCGACGCCGTCTTCTCGCTCGACCGGATGGCGCTTGCGCTCGAAGAGGCGCAGGAACAGGTTGCCGCGCTCTCGGAGCAGCTCGCCGCCGCCGAGGCGGCGGAAGCGGACAGTGCTGCGACCGTGGAGCGGCTCGCGTCCGTCGCCGACGACCTCGAACTGCTCGTCTCGGACCGCGTGCTCGCGGAGCGAGACGCGTTCCAGGCCGGCCAGGAGCTCGCCGCCGCCGCCGCCGAGGCGGACCGGCTCCGCGACGAGCTGGCGCGGGCGCAGGCGGCGCTCGAGACCGCCCGCACCGGAGCCGAGGCGGCATCGTTCGCGCCGGCGGCTGCCGGCGTGCTGCGGATGCCGACGAGGGCCGACGGCTACGTGTTCCCGGTGGGGGGCGGGCCCGGCGCGGTCTCCGTCGGCCACGACCACCACGACTATCCCGCAGCCGACATCGCTGCGCCGCTGGGTGCTCCGCTCTACGCACTCGCCGACGGGATCGTGCTCTCGGTCGTCGACGACGGCCGCTGCGGCACCGGCTTCGTCCTCCAGGCCCTGGACGGTCTCGAGTGGGTCTACTGCCACCTCTCCTACCGCGACCCCGGCCTCGAGCCGGGCCTGCTCCTGGCCGCCGGCCAGTGGGTGGGCCTCGTCGGCTCCACCGGCCATTCGACCGGGCCGCATCTCCACCTCGGGCTCAGGCCCGCCCGCTATCCGCAGGAGATGCCGTGGTTCCAGGAGTTCGCCGGGATCGCGTTCACGTGGCAGGACGGGCCGGCGGACCCGGCCGTCCGGTCGACGCCGCTCTTCGCGCTCGTCCCGCCGGACGAGCCCGTCGACGACGTCGTCGAATTCACGCTCTCGGGGGGTTGAGTTCGTGCCCGTTCCTGCCGAAAGACGCGATATGACTGCGGGAGTCATCGGCCGCTTGCCGCGCGTCGGCGTGATCGTGAGTGCGATCGGCCTCGTCACGGGCACGCTCGCGTTCGCCGCGACCTCGACCCTGCCCACGTCCGGCCGCGCCTGCAGTCGCACCCGTCGCCGCCGAGCTCGAGCCGCTCGTCGTCCCCGACGTCCGCAAGCAGGCCTACGTCTTCGCGAAGGGATCGCTCGAGCAGGACGGCTTCGCCTGGCGGGTCGAGGGCTCCGTGCCCGGCTTCGCCGCGAACGTCGTCGTCTCGCAGTCGCCCGAGCCGGGCGCGCGCGTGATCGCCGACGGCGCCCCGATCATCGTCCTCCGCCTGGGCCGGAACGGCTCGTACAAGCAGGAGGGCGTCCCCGAGAATGCCTCCCCGTACGCAGGCAAGCCGGCCCGGCTCGTCGGCTCGGTGCAGCCGAAGCCCAAGCGCGCGCGGACGACGGCGGCCGCTGTCGACGCCGAAGCCGGCGAAGGCGGCGTCGAAGCCGAGGGCGGCGGCCAAGCCCGCCGCGACCGCGGCAAGCCCGCCTTCGCAGTCGCCGGCGCTCCCGCCGAGCCGCTCGACGAGATCGTCCTCAGCGCCCGCGCGAAGCAGCTCGCAGCCTGGGTCGAGAAGCATCCGCGACGCACGCGCGCGGGCGTCGACCACTGGCTCTACCAGCACAACTGGATCGTCACCGGCGCACGCTTCGGCTGGGCGAACGGCGCCCAGGCGCTGCGCACCCTGATCGCCGTCGACGAGCGCGTCCAGCGGCTCTGGGGGGTCGGCGCCCAGAGCGAGCAGGTGGCCCGTCGCACTCTCGCCGAGGTCGAGGCGAGGTCGAATTGAGGCGTCTGCTCGTCCGGCTTCTGCGCGAGCAGCGCGGTTACAGCCTGATGGAGCTGATCGTCTCGATGAGCATCCTCGCGGCCGTCATGACCTCCGTCAGCGTCCTCCTCGTCAGCGCCACCAACTCGGAGGTCGACATGAATCGCCGCTTCCAGGCTCAGACAGAGGCGCGGCTCGGGCTCGACCTGATGCGCCGCGAGGTGCACTGCGCGATGTCCGTCTCGCCCGTGCGGCGCCTCCGCGTCGGTCACGCTCACCATTCCCGCGACCTGCCCGACCGCCGGCGGCAACACCGCGATCACCTGGTGCACGGTCGCGAACGGGACGAACCGCTGGGGCCTCTGGCGCTACCCGGGCTCGTCGTGCAGCGGCACCGGCAAGCGCTTCGCCGACTACGTGACCGCCTCGTCGATCTTCACCTACACCGCCCAGACCGTCGACAAGCTCGCCTTCCTCAACGTCCGGCTGCCGATCAACCTCAAGCCGAGCGAGCCGCGCTTCCTCTACAACCTCGAGGACGACATCGTGCTGCGGAACAGCACCCGCTCATGAGGCGGCTTCGGCTCGCCGACGAGGGCGGCTTCAGCCTCGTCTTCACGCATGCTGACGATGCTCGTCACCTCGGTGACGCTGACGGCCGCGATCCAGTACACGACCTCGAACTCCCGCGGCGCCGTCCGCTCGAAGGCCGACCAGATCGCGTACTCGCTCGCCGAGGCGGGCCTCGCGAACGGCGCGGCCGTGCTCTCGAAGCCGTCGAACAACGCGCTCGACCCGAACGTGCTGCCGAGCAGCGAGCCCGACGCGTCGAACCCGGCGCACGCGAACTACATCTCCCAGTACGAGGGCGGCACGGTCAAGTGGTGGGGCGTCCTCACCGGCCACCAGTGGATCATGCACGGGGTCGGCTACGTCACCGACCCGACCGGCAAGACCCAGGTCGTCCGTCGCGAGGCGACCTCGACGATCAAGATCCAGCCGTCGCTGAAGCAGGAGCTGAACTCGAACGCCTGGAACTTCATGTTCGCGAAGAACACGGCCAACGCGTGCGACGTCACGCTTCGAGAACAGCGTCAGCGTCGACACCTCGCTCTACATCCTCGGCGACCTCTGCTTCTACAACTCCTCCGCGGTCGTCAAGGCCGCCGCGCCGGACATCACGAACCTCTACGTCGGCGAGCACATCCAGTTCCTCGGCACCGGCAGCCGTCGGCACCGCCGCGAACAAGATCAACCAGGCCCAGGTCGGGCTCGGCTGCCGGATCGGCGCGAGCGGCGGCTGGACGACCCCCTGCACGCGCCGCGACGCGGGTCAACGCGACCACGATCCTGAGCGGCACGATTCCGGGCACCGGTCCGACCGCCGACTTCGCCTTCTGGTACACGAACGCGAAGCCGGGCCCGAACCAGGCCTGTACGACGACCACCGGCACGCCGCCGGCGTTCGAAGGGTCCCCCGCGGGCGGGATGAACAACAACGCCGGCTCGATCAACCTGACGCCGAACTCGAGCTACAGCTGCAAGTACTACGACATCCCGCCGAACCAGACCGACCTGCTCGGCGAGCTCTCGTGGAACAACACGACGAAGAAGCTCACCGTGAAGGGCGCGATCTACATCGACGGCTCCGCCTACATCTCGAACAACACCGTCAACGAGTACGACGGCCTGGCGACCCTCTATCTGTCGGGCACGTTCCGGATCGACGGCAACGCGCAGCTCTGCGGCGGCGTCGCCGCGAGCAACTGCGACTTCGCAGCCTGGGACCCGAACACGGACAACCTCGGGATCATCGCCAACGGCAACGACGGCTCCGGCTACAGCGTGCTGCTGCAGAACTCCGCCCGCCTCCAGGGCAGCATCTACGCCACGAACGCCGTCCTGCTCGAGAACTCGACCCAGTACGACGGGCCGATGGTGGCAGGGACGTTCAAGCTCGAGAACAACATCGCCACGCACGAGTTCCCGACGATCACCTCCGTGCCCGTCGGCTGGCCCGGCAACCCGACCGTCTACGCGGAACCGCAACCGCCGCAGAACTATTCGGGGTAGGGCGGGCTCACCCGCCGGGGGGATTCCCGGACGGAGGGCTCGCTGTACTGAGGGTGAGTGCTTCAGCTACTGCGGCTGACGAGTCGATGACGAGGAGAGGTCGCAGTGGAACGAGGGCATGCTTTTTCCGTTCGTAGGTTCCGTGCGCGCATTGGCGCCGAAGGCGCATTTGCTTTGCCGCTGGCGCTGATGACGGTGCTCGTCACCGGCTCGCTTGCCTCGAGCGCGATCGCGTACTCGAGCTGGGACTACGGCGGGGGCCCGATCATCGCGCGGCGGATCTCGCTGGCGAACTCAAGCGTGAACCACTACGTGCCGATAGGGACCCTGATGCCCGGCATGCCCGCGACCTACGAGGACGTCGTCACGATCACGAACGAGCCCGGGAGCTGGGGCTAGATGAACGTCGCCCTCTCCGCCGTCGCCTTCGTCCCCGGCCTCGCGATCGGCAGCTTCCTGAACGTCGTCGCCGCGCGCGTGCCGCGGAAGCGCTCGATCGTCAGCCCCGGCTCGGCCTGCATGAGCTGCGGGCACGAGCTCGCGTGGTACGAGAACGTCCCCGTCCTCTCCTGGCTCGCGCTGCGCGGCAAGTGCAAGGGCTGCGGCGAGCGGATCGGCGTCGTCTACCCGGCCGTCGAGCTGCGTCACCGCGCTGCTGATCGCCGCCTCGCTTCTTCGCCTTCGGCTGGTCGGGGACGGCGTTCGTCGCCGCGTTCTTCTGCGCGACGCTCGTCACGGTCTCCGCCACCGACCTCTCGCACCGGATCGTCCCGAACGTCGTCGTCCTGCCGGCGGCCGTGATCGTGCTCGTCGCGATGACCGTGCTCGCACCCGAGCGCGGAGTGGGCGCTCGGCGCGTTCGGCGCCTCGTTCTTCCTCTTCCTCGCCGCGCTCGCCTATCCGAAGGGGATGGGGATGGGCGACGTCAAGCTCGCGCTGCTGCTCGGCGCGATGCTCGGCCGCACCGTCCCGGTGGCGCTGATGGTCGGGATGCTCGCCGCGCTCGTGCCGTCGATCGTCCTCTTCGCCCGCCACGGCAGCGCCGCGCGGAAGATGGGGATCCCGTTCGCGCCGTTCCTCGCGCTCGGCGGCGTCGTCGCGCTCTTCTTCGGCGACGAGCTGCTCGACGCGTACCTGAACGCTGTTCTAGCCGCGCACTCCAGTCGCGCTCAAGCGCGCTGCCCGCCGCTGCCGATAACTCGAACGAGGGATATGGCCAGCGACCGCCCACCGAAGCTCCGCACGCCCGGCACCGCGGGGCAGACCGGCACGTCCGGAGCCGAGCCGCTCAGCTCGGGCATGGGCGTGAACGCGATGGCCGAGCTCGTCGTCGACCTGCTCTCGGCGACCGGCCTCGTCCCGGAGGACAAGCTCGCGCTCGTGCGCGGCCGCGCCGGGCAGGGCTCGCTCGCGCAGGCGATCGTCGACGAGGGCGTCGCGCCGCCGGAGGGGATCGCCCGCTCGCTCGCCGTCCGCTACCAGGTCGCCGCTCGTCGACCTCGCGCTCACCGGCGTCGACAAGGACGCCGCCGACCCAGATTCCGCTGCACGTGCTCGAGCGCGTCGCCGCGATCCCGTACGCGCTCGAGAACGGCACGCTGCGGATCGCCGTCGCCGACCCCGGCAACCTGCACGGCATCGACGAGCTCCGGCTCGCGACCCGCTACCCGCTCGACCTCGGCGTCGCCTCGAGCGAGGACATCCTCGTCGAGCTGCGCCGGATGGCGCGCGCCTCGGAGGCGTTCGGCGCCCGCGCCGTCCTCGAGGAGGCCGACGAGGAGCTCCGGATCGCGGAGGAGGAGGAGGCCGACGACCTCGAGGTCGAGGACGGCGTCTCCGACGCGCCGCTCGTCCGGCTCGTCAACTCGGTCATCTTCCAGGCCGCCGAGGACGGCGCCTCCGACGTCCACTTCGAGCCGCAGGAGGACGCGCTCGCCGTCCGCTTCCGCATCGACGGCGTGCTCCAGGAGGTGCAGCGGATCCCGAAGCGGATGACGCCGGGCGTGACGACGCGCCTGAAGGTGCTCGCGAAGCTCGACATCGCCGAGCGGCGCAAGCCGCAGGACGGCCGCATCTCGCTGAACGCCGCCGCCGCCGGCCGCATGCTCGACATCCGCGTCGCGACCCTGCCGACCGTCGAGGGCGAGAAGGTCGTCATGCGTCTCCTCGACAAGTCGCGGCGCGCGCCGACGCTCGAGGAGCTCGGCCTCTCCGACGACATGCGCGCCCGGCTCGCCGAGATCATCGCGCGGCCGACCGGCGCCCTGCTCGTGACCGGGCCGACCGGCTCCGGTAAGTCGACGACGCTCTACGCCGGCCTGACGACGATCAACCGGCCCGAGATCAACATCATCACCGTCGAGGATCCGGTCGAGTACCGGCTCTCGGGCGTCAACCAGGTGCAGATCAACAACCGCGCCGGGCTGACGTTCGCCTCGGCGCTGCGCTCGATCCTGCGCTCCGACCCCGACGTGGTGATGGTCGGCGAGATCCGGGACGGCGAGACCGCCAAGATCTCGATCGAGGCCGCCCTGACCGGTCACTTCGTGCTCTCGACGCTGCACACGAACGACGCGCCGAGCGCGATCACCCGCCTGAACGAGATGGGCGTCGAGCCGTTCCTCACCGGCGCCGCCGTCACCGGCGTGCTCGCGCAGCGGCTGGCGCGGAAGCTCTGCACGCACTGCTGCGAGATGTACCAGCCGTCGGTCGACGAGCTGCTCCAGTCGCGCGTCGCGCCCGACGTCGCGCTCGCGTCGGACGGGATGGCCTTCTACCGCAAGCGCGGCTGCCCCCGCTGCAACCAGACCGGCTACAAGGGCCGCGTCGGCGTCTACCAGCTGCTGACGATGAACGAGACGATCGCCCAGCTCGCCGTCGCGCGCGCGAGCCGCGAGGACGTCGAGCGGGCGGCGATGGAAGCGGGCATGCGCTCGCTCTGGGACGACGGCCTCTCGAAGGTCGCCGCCGGCCTGACGTCGGTCGAAGAGCTCGCCCGCGTGCTCGTCTAGCGCGAGACCGCGCCGGCGCACGAGGGCTTTGTGTTCCTGTAACACAAGCTTTCGTATCTCGGCACGAAATCGGCACAATCGCCCTCCTCCGGGCGGGCACGCTTGAGCGATGCGGTTCGCGCTCTCGCCGAACGACCCTCGGATCGCCGTCCTCGTCGTCGAGCTCGACACCGACGAGGTGCCGATGGCCCAGACCTGGCGCGAGGTCGCCGGGGCCGCGGAGCGGCTCGGCATGCGGCGTCCGAGCTACCAACACGTCCGTCGACTCGTCCGGATCGAGCGGCGGCGGCGCCAGCTGGAGGCGCGAGGGCGCGCGGTCCTCGGCCGGGCGGCGACGACACTCGCCGCCGGCCGGGTTCCGAGCGCGGTGCTCGTGCTCGAGCAGCTGCGGGATCTGCGCGGGGCGGAGGAGCTTGTGTTACAGGAACACAAGGCCTTCCGGCCGCCGTAGAGGCGTCGCGCAGCCCGGGGCTACTGCGCCTGCACGTCGCAGCCGAGGACCATCAGGGCCTCGACCGCCTCGGTGACGAACTGCGTCGCCTGCGCGGCGTTCGCGAAGTTGTACGGGCCGGGGCGGACGGGCTCGGCGCCGTTCGCCGCGCCGGCGGGGTAGACCTCGGTCTCGACGACGCAGGAGTCGCCGTGGTCGATCGCGCGCAGCACGGCGACGGAGCGTCCGTCCTTGCGCGCATGCCGGACGAAGAGCTCCGCTCGCCCGCCTTCGCGACTGCGCTCACGAGGAGGCGTTCGCGGCGGCCTGGGCGACCGTCTCGCGATCGACGAACCCGGCCAGCTCGACCGCGACCTCGCCGGAGCGCCTCAGGACGAGCACGCTCGGATCCTGGACGGAGTCGAGCTTCGCGAGCAGCGCGCGGGCGACGCCCTCGTTGAGCACGTTGAGCGCGAGGAAGCCGGCGCCGCCGAGCTTGGCGCCCGCCTCGGCCTCGGCCGCCGCGAGCTCGTCGACACGCGCACCGGGGACGACGAGGGAGAGGACGACGACCTCGTGCTGCCGGAGGGCCCGGTCGACGACGGTGGGGAAGCCGGTCGGCGGCACGACGGGGTTGACGGCCGGCTTCGGCTTCGCGGCTTGGGCGGTCGACGGCGTGGGGGCGCTCGCGGCCGCCTTGGCGGGCTGCGGTCGCGCTCTTCGCAGGCGTCGCCGACTTCTTCACCGGCAGCGGGATCGGAGCCGACTCGTCCGGGCTCGCGCCCATCGTCCGCATCGCGAGCATGCCGGCGACGCCGACGAGGACGATCACCACCGCGAAGATGCGGACGGGCAGGCTGATCTTCTCCATCTCACTCTCCTTATCGGCAGTGGGCGCGGCGGTCTGAAGGTCTGCCGCAAGAAAGACGGAGGGCGCGGTCTCCCGCGCCCTCCGTCGACGATCAGTTCAGCTCAGGCTTACGGGCAGGTGCCCTGCGTGACCACGCCGTTGACGGTCGGAGCCGCCATGCCGAGCGCGTAGTAGTACTCGAACGCGGTGCCGTCGGCGCCCGTCTCGACGCAGTAGGCGCCGGTGCCGAGAGCGCGTCGAGGATCCGCAGCGCTCGGCGAGATGCCGGCGTCGATGTCGTCGAGCTCGGCGAGGGTCATGCCCTGGTAGCCGGTCGTGCCGGCCAGCAGGTCGGCGTCCGTCGCGGTGCCGACGTTGTCGCCGGAGTACGTCTCGATCGCCGGGATGGCGGCGCGGAGGTTGGCCTGGTTGGCCGCCCGCGTGGCGCGGTCGCGGAAGCCGAGGTACGACGGCACTGCGATCGCGAGCAGGATGCCGATGATGATGATGACGACCAGGAGCTCGATCAGGGTGAAGCCCTTCTCGCTCTTGGCGTCCAGGCGCTTGCGAAGCGCTGTAAGCATTGGGGTGTCTCCTTCCGAAGGGACGGTCAGTTACTGCGTGGCTGACCGGACATCGGCCGGCGCGGCACTCCGGTAGACCCCTCGTTTGGGTGAACGATCACCCACGGCATCCCCCACGGTGGGTGAGTCAGATTCCGGCAGGAAGAGAGGTGTTCGCGCGCGCCCGCGAGGCCTGCCGATCCCTCACTCAAGTTACCCCGCGCCGCGTGCCGATAGCCGAACTCGTGACCGGGATCACGCCCTCCGTGCCCGCCGCTGCGGTTCGATCGATCGACGACCTCCTCGAGGCGATGGTCGCGCGCGGCGCCTCCGACCTCCACCTCTCGGTGGGGACGCCGCCGGCGATCCGCGTGCGCGGCGAGCTCGAGCGCCTCGAGGGCGCTCCGGTCCTGACGCCCGACGACACGCAGCAGCTCCTCTACCGCGTCCTCTCGACCGAGCAGCAGAAGCAGCTCGAGATCAAGCGTCAGATCGACACGTCGCACGCCGTTCCCGGCCTCGCCCGCTTCCGCGTCAACGTCTACTTCCAGCGCGAGGCGCTCGGCGCGGCCTTCCGCGTCATCCCGGAGGAGCTGCAGACGCTCGAGGAGCTCAACCTGCCGAAGTCGCTCGCCGAGCTGGCGATGCAGCCGCGCGGCCTCGTCCTCGTGACGGGCCCGACCGGCTCCGGCAAGTCGACGACGCTCGCCGCGATGATCGACGAGGTCAACCGCAACCGCACCGACCACATCCTCACGATCGAGGATCCGATCGAGTTCGTGCACCGCCACAAGCGCTGCATCGTCAACCAGCGCGAGATCGGCGTCGACGCGACGAGCTTCGGCGAGGCCCTCCGCGCCGCGCTCCGCCAGGACCCGGACGTGATCCTCGTCGGCGAGATGCGCGACCTCGAGACGATCGGCACCGCGCTGACCGCGGCCGAGACCGGCCACCTCGTCCTCGGCACGCTGCACACGCAGAGCGCCCCCGGCACGGTCGACCGCATCATCGACGTCTTCCCGGCCGAGCAGCAGGAGCAGGTGCGGATCATGCTCGCCGGCTCGCTGCAGGGGATCATCACCCAGGCGCTGATCCCGACGGCCGACCACCAGGGCCGCGTTGCCGCGCTCGAGATCCTGCTCCCGGACGACGCGACCAGGAACCTGATCCGCCAGGGGAAGGTCGAGCAGATCTACTCGATCATGCAGACCTCCACCGGCCGCGGGATGACGACGATGGAGCAGTCGCTCGCGAACCTCGTGCTCCGCCGCGTGATCACCCGCGACGCGGCGCTTGCCGTCTCGAGCCGCGTCGAGCAGCTCGACGGCCTGCTCGAGCGCGCCGGCTTCGAGGACGACACGGTCGAGGAGGCTCCGCTGCATGCGGGTCTCAGGGTCGCGGGGAGCTGACGATGGCGGACGGCGAGAAGCCCACCTCGATCTGGAAGAAGGAGATCTCGTTCCGGCGCAAGCCGGACGACGAGGCGGGCGACGCGCCGGTCGAGTCCGGCTCGAGCTCGATCTGGAAGAAGGAGATCTCGCTCCGCAAGAAGGGCGCGGAGCACCAGGCCGACGTGCCGGCCGAGCCCGAGGTCGTGGAACCGGACGCGCCCGCCGAGCCCGACCTCGACGCCGCGATCGCGGCGCTCTCGATTCCGGTCGTGCCCGTCGCGGCCGAGCCCGAGCCCGCCGCCCCACCCGCGCCGCCGGTCGAGCACGACTGGCTGACGCAGCCGCTGGAGGAGATCTCCGAGCCGCCGCCGAGCCCGTCTCGCCGGTCGTCGCTCGTACCGCCGGTCGCTCCGGTGATCCCGATCGCGCCCGAGCCCGTGGCCGGAGCCCCTGCCCGAGCCGGTGCCCGCGCTCGAGCCGCGAGTTGCCGACAGCGGTTCTGCCGCCGCTTCCCGTCGACGCCCGAGCCTGAGCCGGTCGCCGACACCGAGGTCGCTCCCGAGCCCGCGTCGAAGGTGCCGTTCTACAAGAAGGAGCTCTCGCTCAAGCGTGCGCCGAAGGCGGAGAAGCCGCCGAAGGAGCCGAAGCCGCAGCCGCGCCGAAGCAGCCGGAAGGAGAAGTCCCGCCGAGCCTGGCGGACAAGGTGCCGTTCTACAAGCGCGACCTCTCGTTCAAGCGCGGCTCGAAGGAGTGGGACGCCGGCGAGGTGCTGACCGAGGAGGCTCCGCGCCCGAAGCTGCGGCGCCCGCCGCGGCCGCGTCCGTCCCTGCCCACGCTGCCGCGCTCTCGCGCGGCGGCCGCGGCGGCAAGCAGCTCGTCGGCCTCAAGATCGGCGGCTCCCAGATCGCCGCCGCCCGCGTCCGCAACGGCGAGTCGCCGGAGCTCGTCCAGGCCGCGCGCACCCCGCTCGACCACGGCATCGTCGTCAACGGCGAGCTGCGCGACCCCGAGGCGCTGGCGGCTCGCGCTCAAGGCCTTCTTCGCCGAGCACAAGCTGCCGAAGCGCGGCGTCCGGCTCGGCATCGCCAACAACCGGATCGGCGTGCGCACGTTCGAGGTGACCGGGATCGACGGATCCGAAGCAGCTTGCGAACGCGATCCGCTTCCGCGCGCAGGAGGTGCTGCCGATCCCGCTCGAGGAGGCCGTGCTCGACTACCAGGTGCTCTCCGAGGGCGTCACCGAGGACGGCAAGCCGCTCCGGCGCGTGCTCCTCGTCGTCGCCTACCGCGAGCTCGTCGACCGCTACGTCTACGCCTGCCGCAAGGCCGGCCTGCAGATCGTCGGGATCGACCTCGAGGCGTTCGCGCTCCTGCGCGCCGTCGCGGCGCCGCACGACCCGACCGCGGACTCCGAGCGCGGCGCCCTCGTCGCCGTCTCGGTCGGCCACGACCGCTCCACGTTCGCCGTCTCCGACGGCCGCGTCTGCGAGTTCACGCGCGTGCTCGAGTGGGGCGGCTGGGCGCTCAACATCGCGATCGCCCGCGCGCTCGACATGTCGCCGAGCGAGGCCGAGCCCGTCAAGCGCGCGCTGTCGTTCACGGGGGTCGAGCAGGTTCCGGACGGCTTCACCGAGGAGCAGCTCGCGACCGCGCGGGAGGCCTCGAGAAGGCAGCTGCAGACGTTCGCGCGGGAGCTCGTCTCCTCGCTCCAGTTCTACCAGAACCAGCCCGGCTCGCTGGGCATCGGCGAGATCGCCCTCACCGGCGGCACCGCCCACCTGCCCGGGCTCGGCGCCGAGCTCGAGCGGCTGATCGGCGTCCCCGTCCGGGTCGTCGACCCGCTCAACCGCGTCAAGGTCTCGAAGAAGGTTCGCGAGCGCGAGCAGGTCGGCTCGCTCGCGGTCGCGATCGGCCTGGGGATCGAGGACTAGCCGTGAGAGCCGTCAACCTTCTGCCCCGCGACGAGGCGAAGCGCAGCTTCGCGGCGAAGCGCGGCGTCGTCTTCGGCGGCGTCGGCGGCGCGGCCCTCGCGACCGCGGTGCTCGCGTCGATGATGATCAGCGCCGGCGGCGCCGCGAGCAGCAAGCAGGAGGAGCTCGACGGACTTCGCGCCCAGATCGCGGCGATCCCGACCGTGCCGGTGATCGACACATCCAGGGAGGACGCGCTCGCCGCCGAGAAGGGCGCCCGTGTCGGCGCGCTCTCCGCGGCGCTCGCCGGCCGCGTCGCCTGGGACCGCGTGCTGCGCCAGGTCTCGCTCGTCCTCCCCGAGGACGTCTGGCTGACGAACCTCTCCGCCGTCGCACCGGATGCGACGCCAGGCCGCCGCCGCAGCAGCCACGGGCTTCACGCTCACCGGCGCCACCTACTCGCAGAACGGGGTCGCCCGCTTCCTCTCCAGGCTCGCCGTGATCCCCGACCTCGCAAACGTGCGGCTCCAGTCGAGCCAGAGCCAGCTGCTGAACGAGCGGGAGCTCGTCCAGTTCACGATCCTCGCCGACGTCCGCGCGCCCGGATCCGCGCCCGCGCCCGTCGTCCCCGCCGACGCCCAGGTGCCGCCGTCATGAAGCGCAAGCTGAGCCCCCGCACGCTCGGCGGCATCGTCGCGCGCCGTCATCCTCGTCTACGCCGCTGCCGGCTACTTCATGGTCGTCAGCCCGAAGAAGGCCGAGTCGACGCGCCTCGACGAGGAGATCGCGGCGACGTCGCTCGAGCTGCGCGACGCGCTCGCCGCGACCGCGGCGCAGGACGACACTCAGCCGATCGCGGTTGCCGACATCTTCCGGCTCTCGATCGCGATGCCGAGCACGCCCGACATGCCGGGGATCCTGCTCGAGCTCTCCCGGATCGCCGACGAGACGGGCATCCGCTTCAAGTCGATCACGCCGCAGTCGGCGCTCCCGGCCGCCGCATACCAGGTCGTGCCGATCGACGTCGCCTTCGACGGCTCCTTCTACGCCCTCTCCGACTTCCTCTTCCGGCTGCGCACGCTCGTGACGGTCCGCCGCGGCGAGCTGCACGCGGCCGGGCGGCTGTTCTCGGTCGCGAGCGTCGACTTCTCGGAGTCCGACCGCGGCTTCCCGCTGCTGGCGGCGACGCTGAAGCTGAACGCGTACGTCTACGGGCTCGACACGGCGCCGAGTGCGGTTCCGCCGCCGGCGGCGACGACGCCGTCCACGACACCGGAGGGCGCGGAGGTTCCGCCGCCCGCAGGCAGCGAGGCAACGGGAAGCGAGGCGACTGGATAATGGCGAAGCGCGTCGATCCGCTGAAGGCGAAGGAGGCCAAGCAGAAGAAGATCGCGATCGGAGGCGCCGTCCTCCTGCTCGCGCTGCTCGGGTTCCAGGGCCCGAAGACGCTGAAGATGCTGCAAGGGCCCGCAGCCCGTCACCTCGCCGACCTCGACTGCGCCGGCCACGACCACGCCCAGCGTCACGCCCGGCGTCACGCCCGGCGTGACGACGCCCGGTGGCACGGCGGCCGAGACGCCGGCGGCCGCGGCCGAGCTCTCCGCCGTCGCCGACTCCGACCTCTCGCCCGAGGCGGTTCAGGGCCAGCTCGCAACCTTCGAGCGCTTTGCCAGCAAGGATCCGTTCGCCCAGCAGGCGGAGCCGGTCCCGACGGCGCCCGAGCGCGTCTCCGAGCCGAAGGACGGCACCGAGACGGAGCCGATCGACACGACGAACGACGCGCAAGCCGGCCGAGGGCGAGGAGACGACCGAGCGGCGGATTCACCACCGGCGGCACGACCGCCGAGGCTCCGGAGATCGCGGCGGCGACGTCGATCTCCGTCAACGGAGTCGCCGAGGACGTCGCGCCCGAGGGGTCGTTCCCGAAGGACGAGCCGACGTTCGTGCTCGCGAGGGTGGCGAAGAACGGCAAGTCGGTCGAGATCGGGATCGCCGGCGGCGAGTACGCGAGCGGCGGCGAGACGATCACGCTCGGGCTCGGCAAGAAGCTGACGCTCCAGAACACCGCCGACGGCAGCCGCTACGAGCTCGCGCTGCTGGCTGTCCAGGGCTTTCCGATTCCGAAGCAGAAGAAGTAGCCGGGGCGGGAGCGTTACGCTCCCGCCATGGTTCCCGAGGCGCAGCTCGAGCAGACCTCGGAAGGACTCGTCGCGAAGACGGACGGCTGGTTCGTCCTCAACGCTCGCGAGGCGCGGTGGTACCACGCAGAGGGGCGCTCCGCCTTCTGCGACTTCGAAGGCGACGTGGACTTCGCGCAGCTCGGGCTCAACATCAGCGTGCTCGGGCCGGGCGAGTCGATGGCGATGTACCACTGGGAAGCCGACCAGGAGGACTTCCTCGTCGTCGCCGGCGAGGCCGTGCTGATCGTCGAGGGCGAGGAGCGGCCGCTGCGCCCGTGGGACTTCGTCCATTGCCCGCCGAACGCGAGGCACACGATCGTCGGCGCCGGTGACGGGCCTTGCGTCGTCGTCGCCGTGGGCGCGCGCGAGCACGACGGCCGGCCCGACTGGGGCGGGTACACGGTCGACGACGTTGCGGTCAAGCACGGCGCCTCCGCCTCCGAGGAGACGACCGAGCCGAGCGAGGCGTACGCACACCTGACGAGACGCCGGCCGACCGGCTTTCGCGCCGGCTGGCTGCCGGACGGGCCCTGAGGAAGGAGGAGCGCGTGTACGTCACCGTCACGACTGCCGACACGACCGGCGAGCCGATCGAGAACGCGCCGGTGGTGGCGGAGGAGATGGAGCGTTGGCTGCGCGAGACGGAAGGCTTCGAGGGCTTCCTCATGCTCGCGGGCGAGCAGAAGGCGGTCGGGCTGGCCTTCTGGGCGAGCCGCGAGGTCGCCGAGCGCCACAACACGGCGCGGAGCCAGTTCCGCGAGCGGATGCTCTCGATCGCGGGCGTGCGGATCGAGGAGGTCGTGGACTACGAGGTGGTGTTCGCGCGCTTCGGGCCGGGGTTGATCACAGCCGCCGGTCCATAGCGGCTGCCGTCCGGGTCGGTGTGGTCAGGGCGATGCGATCAGCTGAAGCCGAACAGTGGCGGCAGGATGACCACGACCGTGGCGGCCCACAGGGCGAAGACGGGTAGGTAGGTGGTCTGCCAGCGTTCGAGCCGGTGGAGCGTGCTGCGCCGCCTGAGGAATCGGGCGGCGAGCCAGGCGGCCCCCGCCAGGTTCACGAGGAGGACGAGATTGAGGCCGAGCGCCGCCGTTCGGTTCGGGCTGAACCCGAGCTCGCCGATCCGGGCGATCATCGTGCCGAGCACCATCACGTCGAGCACGAGGGCGCTGACGACGGCCACCAGCTGGATCCGGTCCATCCAGTCCGGCGACTCCGACGGGTCCCGCGCGGACATCCCGTACAGGACGAGCGCGAGGACGACCACCAGCAGCGCGTCGAAGACGCTGACGAGGTCGCGGTCGAAGGCGTCGCCGAGGCCGGTCACGGCGTAGACGACGGCGGCGCCGGCAAGCATCACCGCGAACAGCGGCGTGAAGAGCATCGTCAGCACCGGCGCCATGTTCTCGACGACCCGTTGCTTCGACTCGACGAGCCACGCGGCCACGATCACGCCGCCGGCCGCTCCCGAGGGCAGCACCCATGCGGCGATCCGGTCGACGTCGACCCCCGTGGGCTCGAGGATCGCAGCGGTCAACCCCATCAGCACGCCGCCCCCGAGCGCGATCAGCACGTAGTAGATGAACCACTCTCCCGTGAAGCGGACGAAGTCCATGCGCCGCTCGTGCGACCGGACCGTGCCGCCCATGTACGGGTAGGCGACGGCGAACCAGAGCACGACGGGCAGATGGAGCGCGACGAGCATCTCGGTCGCCGAGTCCGTGTCGTACGGGTAGATGTTGACCACCAGCGCGGCGACCGCGAACGGCGCCAGCGTCAGCAACCAGCCCCGTGCGTCGAGCTGCCGTCGGTGGGCGAAGTACGCGGCGAGGAACGGCAACACGAACAGACCGGCGTTCCGCGCGAGCCAGGTCGGTTCCTCGTCGGGGGCGTCGGCAGCGAGGCGCGCAATCTGCACGACGACGGCCGCTGCCACGGCGAAGGCGAGCGTCTCGACCCAGCCGGTGGGCCGGCGCGCCGGCTCCTCCTCGCCGCCCACGAGCAGCTGTTTCCAGAGTCGGCCGCTGTGCTCGCGCGCGAACTCCCGGGACAGGCCGTCGACGTCGCCGAGCCGTTTCACGGCGATCAGGAACCCCTCGTCGGCCGTGAGGCCGGCAGCGCTCAGCTCGGCGATCTGGTGGCGAAGATGATCCTCGAGCTCGTCGACGTCGTGGCCGTTGACGCCGGGCGCGCTTGCGACATAGGCCCGCCACTCTGCGATCTGTGACTCCAGGCTCGCCATGCTCACGCCTCGCCGAGAGCGGTCAGTAGCGCTCCGGAGCCCGGCCAGACGTCATTCAGCGCACGAGTGACGGCCAGCCACTGCCGTTGCTGGTCCGCGAGTGCGGCGCGTCCGTCGTCGGTGAGCATGTAGTACTGGCGGCGACGGCCTTCCGGCGGCGTCCGCCACTCCGTCGTCACGTACCCGAGCCGGCGAAGGCGATGGAGTAGCGGATAGAGCATCCCGTCGGTCCACTCGAACTCGCCCCCGGAGAGCGCACGCACGCGCTTCAGGATCGCGTAGCCGTAGCTTTCGCCTTCCACCAGAATTGCGAGCACGAGCGGCGTTGCCGAAGCCGCCACCAGATCCTTGTCGATGTGCATGCCCCTCCACAGCTCGAAGTACTACGCATAGAAGCACAAGGTACGTAGAGCCGCAAGGCATTGCGACGTCAGCGGCGCCAAACGCTCGAGCGCTAGAGGCCGCTGGACTCGTCGAACGACGACGAGACGCGCGCGAGCACGCGGAGGTCCAGCGTGCGCCGCACGACGATCGTGACGAGCTTCACCGTCCGGCCCGTCGGCGGTGTCTGCGCGACGACGTAGGTGTCGACGCGGTAGGAGCGCTGGTCGGGGCCGGTGACGGTCTGGCGCGGGTTGCACTGGGGCGTCATCGTCCCGCACGTCTTCAGCTGCTGCGTCTGCTGGTTCGCGCCGCCGCAGGAACCCGCCGGATCGATCTTGTTGGCGAGGTCGCACTGGTAGTTCGTGTCGCCGTTCGCCGTGGCGACCGCGGTCGTATCGAGCGCGATCTCCGTGTACTTGAGCGCCCGGTAGAGCTCCATCTGCTTGTCCCCGATCACCGAGGCGCTCGAGACCTCGCCGGCGTTCTTCAGCGCGATCGCGCCCGAGTTGAAGGCGGCCACGATCGCGAGGAGGCCGATGTTCAGCATCATCATCGAGACCAGGAGCTCGATCAGGCCGAACCCCTCTTCGGACCGCAGATCCTTCACCTCCGGTTCATCGGCAACTCGGCCCCGAACCTCAAGCGGGCGTATCCCTCTGCCGATACGGACTGAGGCATGGCGGCCTACGCGTACAACGCGATCAACTCGCTCGGCGTCGAGTCCCTCGGCGAGGTGCACGCACCCGACCCGTCGTCGGCGCGCGAGCAGCTGCGCGTCCGCGGCCTGCTCGCGACGAGCCTCGAGGAGCTGCCGTCGGCCGGCGAGGAGTCGGCGCGCACCGCCTTCAAGAAGATCAAGCCGAAGTCGCTGCAGATCTTCTCGCGCCAGTTCGCGACGATGATCGAGGCGGGCCTGAACGTCGTCAGCGCGCTCGTCATCCTCGAGCAGCAGACCGACGACAAGTACCTCGGCGCGGTCATCCGCGAGCTCCGCGCCGACGTCGAGGGCGGCATGCTGCTCTCGCAGGCGATGGCCCGCCACCCGAAGGTCTTCAACCGCCTCTACGTCTCGATGGTCGAGGCGGGCGAGGCGGCCGGAATCCTCGACACCGTGCTCGACCGGGTCGCGTACCAGATCGAGAAGGAGACGAAGATCAAGCGCCGCGTCAAGGGCGCGATGATCTACCCGACGATGGTGCTGATCTTCGCCACCCTCGTCCTCGTCGGGATGCTGCTCTTCCTCGTCCCGGTCTTCGTCAACATCTTCGCGCAGCTCGGCGGCGACCTGCCGACGCTGACGAAGGCGGTGCTCGCCTGCTCGAACTTCATCAAGGCGACGTGGTTCATCCTCTTCCCGGGCGCCATCGCGAGCGTCTTCGGGATCAAGCGGTTCCTGAAGACCGAGACGGGACGCCGGCGCTGGGACGCGCCTGAAGCTGCGGCTGCCGATGAAGATCGGCGACGTCGTCCGCAAGGTGACGATGGCGCGCTTCTCGCGCACGCTCTCGACGCTCGTCGCCGCGGGCGTCGACATCATCAAGGCGCTCGAGATCACCGGCCAGACCGCCGGCAACTGGGTCGTCGAGGACGCGCTCGCCGGCGTCCGCCAGAAGGTCGGCGAGGGTGTGCCGATCGCGCAGCCGCTGATCGAGAACCCCGTCTTCCCGGCGATGGTCAGCCAGATGGTCAAGATCGGCGAGGAGACCGGAGAGCTCGAGAAGATGCTCGGCAAGATCGCCGACTTCTACGAGGACGAGGTCGACGCGTCGATCCAGTCGCTGACCTCGATCGTCGAGCCGATCATGATGCTCGGCGTCGGGATCATGGTCGGCGTCGTGATCATCAGCATGTACCTGCCGATGTTCAAGCTGCTGACGCTGATCAAGTAGCGCTTGCTGTTCTCACTGTTCTCACTTTGAGCGCCTAGAAAAGCCCTGCTAATCACAGGGGTTTTTCGTCACACCCGAAGTTCACGGATCGCTCTCACCTTCCCACCCGAACGGGCGTTGTTGTCGCTCTGGGCGAGGGCGATCCGCGACGTCCTATCTAGTCGTCGAGCAGGGCATGATCGAAGAACCCGACGACGCGCCGCTCGTACTCTTTCGGCCGGGCGGTGATGCCCTGGATGTGGCGCGCCTCCGGGATCGCCCAGATCGACTTCGGCTCGCCCGCGAGGCGGTGGTAGGTCGGGTTCATGTTCTCGCCGCCGCTGTTCGGCGCCCAGATCAGGAGGAGCGGGGTGGGCGAGATGCGCGGGACGAGGTCGGTCAGCTCGGGCGGCGGCTCGGTGCTCGAGAAGACGGCGACCGCGGCGCTCTTGGTCGCGAGGAACGGGAGCCCGAACCACTTGCCGGGGCTCGGGACGTCCTGCATGTCCTCGGAGAAGGCTGCGCGTTCCGGCGCCGTCGGACACGACGGCGGCGAGGCCGTCGGACTCTGCAGCGGCCTGCAGCATCAGCTCGCCGCCGACGGAGAAGCCGATGCCCGCCGATCCGGCCTGGCTCGACGTCGGGCCGCTGCCGCAGGAAGTCGACCGCGGCGTAGATGTCCTTCTCGCCGCCCCAGCCGAAGAGGTTGGGGTCGCCCTCGCTCGCGCCTTCGCCGCGGCGGTCGAAGAGGAGCACGCCGTAGCCGTTGCGCGCGAGCATGCGCGCGTGCGCCTGGGGGCCGCGGCGGCCGGGGAACGCGATCACCGCGGCGCCGTTGCGAGACGGGATGTACCAGCCCTCTAGCCGGAGGCCGTCGCTCGTCGTGAACGAGACATCTTCGTAGCGGCGTGCCGAGGTTCGCGGCCGGCACCTCGGAGCGCATGACGTGCGTGCTGACGTACCCGAGCGCAAGGCCGCCGAACACCTCGACGAAGACAGCGACACCGGCGACGGCCAGGGCCGCCGGCGCGCGTAGCGGCGCCAGAGCCGGTCGTCGAGCTTGCGCGACGTCCACAGTGTCACGAGCCCGAGCGCCGATCAGGAGCGCGCCGGCGGGGATCGCGAGAAGACCTGTGTAGTCGTCGCCGGAGGGGCCGGCCGTGAAGGTGAAATACCCGGCTTCGGCGATGCCGACCAGGATCCCGAAGAGCCCGAGACTCAGAGCGACGATCGCGCGGAAGCCGGCGCGAAGCCGCGTGTACGTCAACGCGGCGGCGACGAGGATCGCGCTCGGGATCAACCCGCCGGCGAGATGATCGAGCGCGGACGTGCCCGGCTGCGGCTGCAGGAAGTTGTCGTCGAGTACGTGGAGCGTGACGAGCGCGAGCGCAGCCGGACGAGCGGCGTTTCGCGCACGGACGTCATCGACGCGAAGGTCATCCTGGGCTGCTCGAGCTGGTGGGCAAGCGATGCTTTCACGACGACCTCCGCGGCGGGGACAGGTGCGATGGATGCACCGTCGCACTCGCACGCGCAGCGATCAGTGCGGACTACAGGTCAGTTTCGAGTGGGGCAGACCGCACGTGACGCGAGGTCGCCGCCGCCGCACATGCGCTGGCCGGGCTGAGCGGAGACCTTCCCGGCCGCGCGCTAACGGACCGCCCAAGCGAGGATTCGAGGAACGCCGCCCTGTTGCAGCGTTTCGCCGCGGGCGGGTGGCGAGTCGAGTACGACAGGGACCATCGCGAGTACATCGATCACGTCCTGATCAAGGAGTTCCCCTCCGAAGAGGAGGGCACGCGCGGTTGCTTGACCAGACCAGTCCCGGCCAGGCGCAAGCCTGGCCGGGAACGGCTCTGCGGCCGGCGCCTTGGCGGCGCCGGCCGCGATTCCGGTGCTATGTGGTCAGCTCGTGTGTTGCCGCCGGTGCGGGGGCGAGCACGCGCTCGATCCAGGTCTCGATCGCGGCCGCGACCTCTTCCCAGCCGTCGGCGGCCATCAGCAAGTGCGGGCGCTCGAACTCGATGTAGTCAGTCTGGGCGGCGGACTTGCCGTACTTCTCGTACTGCTTGCGTGCCACCGACGCCGGGACGGTGTGGTCCTTCGTCGCGCCGACGATCAGGAGCGGCGCGCGATCGTCGTTCTTGAAATGCACCTCCGTCGGCGGGTTGAGGTGGAAGTTCGCGAAGCCGGCTTCATAGAAGATCTGGCCAGTCTCCGGCACCGCGTACTTCTCGTATGCAGCCTGTGCGTCCTCCGGCGAGAAGGTGTTGACGAAGCCGTACGTGAACTCCTCGAGCGTCAGCGGTACGACACCGTGCCAGCGGGAGGGATGCGCCAGTGCGGGCGACGCGGCCTTCAGGGACGAGAACGGAAGCACGAGGATGCCCTTGGGCGGCGCCGGGCTGATCGCGACTCCGGCGCGGCCGAGCCCGCGGTCGAGCAACAGCTCGACGATCAGACCGCCGAACGAGTGGCCGATCAGCACGGGCGGCTCGTCGAGCGCGCGGATCTCTTGTTCGTAGTGGTCGACGATCTCGGTGAGACCCAGACCCTCGAGCGCGTCCGCGTCCTCGCGGAGCTTGGCGACGTCACCTTCCTTCCGTGGCCACTCCGGAGCGGACACGGGATAGCCCCGGTTACCGAAGTAGGTGGCGAAGTTCTCCCAGCTCACGGAGGAGAGCCAGGCTCCGTGAACGAACAGCACGGGCGTGAGGTTGGGGGCTTCCACTGTGCCTCCTTGCGCGACCCCTGCGGCTTGAGTCACCAACGGTACTCCTCCCGACCGGAGCGGCGAAAGCGGTTCACCACCTTGAGAGAGTCCACCAGAGCGGCGGCGGCGACCTCGTACGGGATGCCCTGAAGGAAAAGGGGCCTACGCGGCAAGGAGCACGACGCCGGTCGGCGATCAGCCAGAGAGACCAGCCGATGTAGGCAAGCGGCACGATCGTCGCAGCGACCTTCCACCCGTTCTCCTCGAAGGGGCCGACGAACTCGAGCGAGCCGAGGACGAGAAGGAGCCCGATGACGACTCCCGGCCAGGCGAGCCACCGTCGAACGTGGGCGACTGCAGCATCGCGACGGCCGGTGAGAACCGTCCAAGCTCCGGTGAGGAGGTAGCCGAGGCACTCGCCGACCGCGACGCCGAGGTAGCGGTTGAAGGAGTCGAACACGACGGCAGTGGCCTCGCGCGTCGCCGCGGTCGACTCAGGATCTTCGTAGGTTCGGGCGAGCGCGGGGACGAGGAAGGGCCAGCGCGCGAGCCCGAGGAACTGGACGACCGCTGCCAGGACGCCGATCGTCGTCGCGACCGGGACGATCTCGAGCCCGTCGCGGGCGAGGACCTGGCCGAGCAGCACGGCGAGCGGCGCGAGCAGAACGGCGGTCAGCATGAAGCCGTACCAGGTCAGCTTCAGCCGCAGGCCGCCGGCGTGGAATCGGCTGAGGACGACGCCGACCGGCTGCCGGAGCACGGCGGGGTACTCGAACAGGCGTCCGAGCAGGAAGAAGAAGGTGTTGAACGCGATCGGCAGCGCGATCAGCAGCGCCGCGGCCGATCGGTCGAGGTTCAAGATTCGGGCGCCTGTGACTCCGTCCGGCGGAACAGCCAAGCGAGGAGAAGACCGGTCACGAGCGCGTACAGGAGCACGCCGCTGGCGCCGAAGTTCGTGAACCGCTCGTCGATGTTCGCCGAGATCACGTAGGAGCTGATCAGCCAGGCAAGCGGCCCAGGTCGGCGGGTTCGCCACTGCCCACCACGCCGCGCCGGCGAAGCCTTGCCGGGCGAGCACGAGCGCCTGCAGCACTCCGACGCCGAGGCCGGTGATCGCGCCCATCAGCATCAGGTCGGCTCGGTCGATGCTGTAGTCGACGGCGGCCGCGCCGACAGCAAGCCCGACGCCCATCCCGACGCTCGTCGCGGCGATCCAGAGCCACGGCACGAACTGCCTCAGCGCGAGCCATTGCGCGGCGCCGACGACAGCGCCCGCGATCAAGCCGCCGGCGATCGCTGGCCCGACGGAGTCGACCGCACCCACGGTCAGGTTCGCGACGTAGCCGCCGATCGGAAAGCCGAGGAGGGCGGCCAGCGGCCAGGCCCAGACGCGTGGGCGACCGAGCGCGGCGGCGTCGCCGGCGGGGATGTGGTGTGCGACATGGAAGCCATGCGTTCCTCTCTTCTGATCGGTGAGCGCGCCGCTCGGCGGTCGCGCCTAGGCCGTTGGCACCGGGACGGGGTTCTCTGGCGGCTCGGCGTCATGCGGTTCCGGCGGCTCGCGGACGCGTGTCCTTCGACGTGGACGTCCGGGAGCCAGTTCAGCCAGGAGGGGAGGTACCAGTTCTGCTCGCCGAGGAGTTTCATGCTGGCCGGGACGAGACGGACGGACGATCGTGGCGTCGATCAGAAGCGCAACCGCGACGCCGAAGCCCATCTGCTGGAACATGACCAGGTCGCCCGCGGCGAAGCCGCCGAAGACGGCGATGATGATCAGCGCGGCGCCCGTGATCAGGCGCGCGGTCGAGCCGACGCCGAAGGCGACCGCGCCAGCAGTGTCGCCCGTCTGGGCGTAGCGCTCCTTGATCCGGCTGAGCAGGAAGACCTGGTAGTCCATCGAGAGCCCGAAGAGGACGGAGAAGAGGAAGAGCGGCACCCACGCCTCGACCGTGTCGACCTGCTGGAAGCCGAGGAGGTCGGCTCCGACGCCTTTCTGGAAG
The DNA here is from genome assembly GCA_963850485.1 of uncultured Actinomycetes bacterium. GTDB lineage: Bacteria > Actinomycetota > Thermoleophilia > Gaiellales > Gaiellaceae > GMQP-bins7. The sequence goes on from CAWKLR010000010.1 coordinate 328,423, forward strand.
ACGAGCACGAGCAAGCCGTAGGCGGCGGCGACCGAGAGCAGGTTGAGCGCGATCGCGACGGCGGGGATCACGATCGAGCGGAAGGCGATCGTGAGCAGGATGAAGCTGAGCCCGAGCACGAAGGCGAACACGATCGGGAGCCAGCCGCCGACGATCTCGAAGTAGTCGACACTCTCCGCGGTCGCTCCGCCGACGAGGACCGTCGTCTCGAGCTCACCGAACGCCTGCGGGATCAGGTCGCCACGCAGGTCGCGGATCGCAGCGGTCGCCTCCGGCCCGTCCGCATCGCCTGCGACCGGAACCGAGAGCAGGACCGTGTCTCCGCCGTCCGAGACGGCCTGCGTGGCGCGGGCCGAAGGCGTCCTGGTCGGCAAGGCTCCGCGTGAGCTCGGCGATCGCGATCTGCACCGGCGCGGAGGACGACATCGCCCTGGATGACGATCTGCGCGGGGTCGACCCGATGCCGGGGAAGTCGCGGTTGAGCGCGTCGAAGCCCTGCTTGGAGGGGAAGCGGTCGGGCAGCGTGCTCAGCCCCGAGAAGCCCGGTGTTGATCGAGAGCACGGGCAGGGCCAGCGCGAGTAGGAGCGCCGTCGCCGCGACCAGGCTCAGCGAGGGTCGCCTCATCACACCGCCGACGAGCCAGGACCAGAACGGGCTTTCGGCGCCGGCGCTGTTGATCGCCCTGCGGCCGATCACCGGGATCTTCAGTGCATTGACGCGGTCGCCGAGCAGGCTCAGCACCGCGGGCAGCAGCGTCAGGGCGGCGAGCACGGAGACGATCCCGACGAGGATCGCCCCCAGCGCCAGACTGCGCAGGATCGTGTCCGGGAACGAGCAGCATCCCGCACATCGCGAGCACGAAGGCCATGCCGCTGAAGAGCACCGCCCGGCTCGCGGTCGCGCCCGACGCCACGATCGCGTCGATCTTCTCCAGCCCGCGTCCGCGCTCCTCACGGAAGCGGGAGAGGATGAAGAGCGCATAGTCGATCCCGAGCGCCAGCCCCATCGCCGAGATCATGTTCACGACGAAGAACGAGACCTCGAACGCCTGCCCCACGAGAGCGGTCAAGGCGACCGCGATCACGATCGAGAGCAGCCCGAGCAGCACCGGCACCAGGCCGGCGACGACTGCGCCGAAGACGAGCAGGAGGATGATCAGCGCCGCCGGCAGGCCGATCAGGAGCTCGCCCTTCTGCAGGTCCTCCTCGGAGAGCTTCTCGAAGTCGGCGTCGGCCGTCAGCGAGCCGGTGATCGAGACCTGGAATCCGTCCGTGCCGTTCTCCGACTGCACCAGCTCGACGAGCGGGAGAATCTCCTCGCCGCGCGTCACGACCGGAACCATCGTTGCGTGCCGGTCCTTCGAGACGAGCGAGTCGTCGTCGGAGGCGTAGTAGCTCCGAGCGTCGGCGACGACGCCGAGCGCCGCCCCGCGCTCGCTGAGCGCGAGCACCTTCGCCTTGAAGGCGGGGTCGTCGACGGTGTAGCGGTCAGAGCGCACGATCACGATCTCGCTCGGCGTCGGCGCGGGCGGGAAGCTCTCGTGGATCAGCGCCTCCGCCTGCTTCGACTCCGGGTTGCTCGTGACATCGCCGTCGCTCGTCAGCGCGTCCCCGAGCAGGAGCGCGATCACCACGAACGAGACAAGCAGAGCGACGAGCCACCCAGCAAGCGTCCGCTTCGGGTGATCGGCACAGGCACGCGCGAGACCCTCGGTAGAGAACCACCCCGTCAACTCCTTACCGCGGGTCGTGCAGTCCGCTGCAGCCGGCTCTCGCAATCCGCATCCTCGAACGCGTGATCTGCGTCGCCGGAGAAGCGACTATAGTAACACTATTCATGAATCAAAGTTACGAAAACATTGATCATGGTTGGAGATTTCTGACGAACCACGCGCACGTGCTGACGGCCGTCGGCGCCAACCCGAGCCTGCGGCTAAGAGACATCGCCGCCACCGTCGGCATCACCGAACGAACGGCAGCGCAGATCGTCAACGACCTCGAGCAAGCCGGCTACCTCACGAAGACGCGCAACGGACGCCGCAACACCTACGAAATCCACGACGAACTCCCGCTCCGCCACCCCCGCCATCGGCACCACACGGTCGGCGACCTGATCCGCTTTCTCCAAGATCCCGCGGAGGTCGCAGCCGACACGGACTCCCAACCGGAAGCTGCCCCCACGTGAGACGCGCCTCGCTGGTCGGCCGACCAGACCTTGATGGCCCCGTGCCCGAGCGTGCAGTCCCCGGCGCTCTGCCCGCAGGGAGCCTCTCGTTGACTCAGCGCAGACGGAGTGAGATCGTTCCAGAGTTCACGAGCCTGGAGCTCCAGGCTCGATTTGCGGGGGAGAGAGGAAACTGCGGTGAGACATTCACGCAAGCTTCGGCTCAGCACCGTGCCGGTGCTCGTTGCGACAGCGGCGATCGCTCTGGCGGCGACAGCGAGCGGCGGCGGTCAGCTCTTCCGGGAGCCGATCGACGAGAACGAGATCCGCGTCGAGGAGGACTTCTGCGGCGTCGACGGGCTGACGGTGCAGTTCGCGATCCATCGCGTCGGGTCGGTTCATGCCGTTCCGCACGGACGGGACGGCCTCGTCTACTTCGGGTTCAACCTGAAGGTGGCCGAAGTGGTCACGAACCTCGCGAACGGCAACTCGGTGACGTCGTTCGCCACCATCAGAGACAAGGATCAGCGGGTAACGGACAACGGCGACGGCACGCTCACCGTCCTCGTCCTCGCCACCGGCAACTCGGTGCTGTATGGGGAAGACGGGAAGGCGATCGCGAGAAACCCCGGCCAGATCCGCTACGAGCTCCTGATCGACCACGGCGGCACACCGGCCGACCCCAGCGACGACGAGTTCCTCGAGTTCCTGGGAGAGGTGAGGGGATCGACGGGGCGCACGGACGACTACTGCGCTGCCGCGCTGCCTGTGCTGCTCGGCAGCTGACTAGGTCTCTCGAGCGGAGGCGGGCGGACAGTTCCTCCGCCCGCCTCCGCTGGGCGGCCGGTGTGGATGGGAGCGTGGCGGGGCTAAGCAGCCGCTGCCGCAGGCAGCTCGATCGCGAGCCACAGGATCGCTGGTTCCGGCGACCCGGGCGACCCGGCAGCTCGGTCAGGCTCCTGCGTGCGCCACAACGGCAGACGCTAGTGGCCAACATTTCGGCGCCTCTCCGAAACCGGACGCCTCAGAGACCTCAAACGCGAACCGCGCGCTCCCTCGTGTCGGTGTCGACGTTGACTTGCCGCACGCCTGCGCCGAACAACACGGCAGCCAGATCGATGTGGATCTCGTCGAGCAGACCGGCGTCCAGGCACTGCTGGATCGTTTGCGCGCCGACAACGGCGTGGCTACGTGTGCAGCGACGAATGCGGGTGACGTCGCTTCCGTCGACGTGGATGGTGCTTCGGTCACCATCGCCCGAAAGTCATCGGTGCCCGTCAAGCACCCCGACTCGGCCGAGACCGCTCACTTGGGCCAGTGTTCGGGAATGACCCCTGACGCGGCGTGGGCAGAGTCCGATGAGTTACGCGTCGCGGAGCGGTCTATCCCGGATCAGCATCTACCGCAACCCAGGAGGCTGCATGAGGCTTCTTCTCACGTCCGCTGGCATCACGAACACGAGCATCCACGACGCGCTGGTCGGCCTACTGGGCAAGCCGATTGCCGAGTCCAGCGCCCTGTGCATTCCCACGGCGGCGTACGGGCACCCCATGGCCGGTCCTGGCGCGGCATGGCGGTTCATCAGCGGACAGGAACCGAGGTGCCCCATGTGCGGGCTCGGTTGGAAGTCCTTGGGAGTGCTGGAGCTCACCGCACTGCCCAGCATCGATGAAGAGCAGTGGGTCCCCCTGGTCCAGGAGACCGACGTCCTGCTGGTGGACGGTGGCGATGCCTTGTATCTGTGCCACTGGATGCGGCAGTCCGGACTGGCAGACCTCCTGCCGTCGCTGCGCGAGACGGTCTGGGTGGGGCTGAGCGCCGGGAGCATGGTGATGACCCCCCGGATCGGGGAGGACTTCGTCGGCTGGAAGCCGCCCACCGGGAGCGACGGCACGCTGGGCATCGTCGACTTCTCGATCTTCCCGCACCTGGATCACGAGCTCCTGCCGGAGAACACCATGGCCGGCGCAGAGAGATGGGCGGCCGGTATCCCGGGTCCGGCGTACGCGATCGACGACGAGACCGCCATCAGAGTGGTCGACGGCACCGTAGAAGTCGTCTCCGAAGGGCACTGGAAACTGTTCACCCCGTAATGCCCGCGTTGAGTTGCTTGGGACGCCTAGGCTCGCCGCGCGTACTCGACGGTGGCGAATGGCCAGTCTGATTCGAGCCACTCGGTCACGGCGCGCCAGAGCGGGGTGTCGAGGTGCGCGTGGCTCTTCCGCACCCAGGAGAGGACGGAGGCGGCGTCGTCGCCGTCGGGGAGCGGGTAGATGTAGACGCACCCGATCACGTCACGGCCGCCCGGATCGAGCACCGTGTACGTGAACCCCTTCCGGTTGCGGAAGTCGTCGGCGTGGCGCTGCAGGTCGGCGCGGTTCTCGTCCTGCGTCATTTCTCGCGGCCAGGAGCCGTCGGGGAATCCGGGCGTCTCCGCGATGTGCTCCATCGACGACGTCCAGGCGTCGTAATCCTGCTCGTTGTGCTCGGGCCCAAGCGGTTCGACGACGAACTCGGAAGTCTCGAGCCCGAGCGGGACCTCGAAGTCGGGCGGGACGAACTCGGCCATGACCGATCCTAGGGCGTTGGCTCAGTTGAAGCCAAAGCAGCGAATCGTCACCTGGGCCCAGTGTTTGCGAATGACGCCAGAGCGCGTTTGGGCGTCAGCCGATTTGCTCGGCCAGCCCGATGAGAATGCCCTCGGGGCCCCGGATGTAGCAGAGCCGATACACGTCTTCGTACTGGACCACTTCGTCGACGAGCTGCGCGCCGTGCCCGCGGAGCCGGGCCAGCGTATCGTCGAGGTCGTCCACCGCGAACATGACGCGGAGGTAGCCGAGGGCGTTCACCGGCGCGTTCCGGTGATCGGCGACCGGAGGCGGCGTGAGAAAGCGCGAGAGCTCGATCCTGCCGTGGCCGTCTGGCATACGCATCATGGCGATCTCGACGCGCTGGTCGCGCAGACCGGTGACGCGCCCTGACCAGTCTCCTTCGATCATCGTTCGCCCCTCGAGTTCGAGGCCCAGCTCGGCGAAAAAAGAGATAGCGGCATCAAGCGACTCCACCACGATGCCGACGTTGTCCATCCGTTGAAGCGCCACGCGGCCATCATCGCGGATCCAGAGATCGCCCGTGGCGGCCCATCGCCTGGGCCAGTGCTCGGGAATGTCATCTGAGGGAGTCGCTAGACCCAACCGGGTCCCTGCGGGTGTAACGTGGCTTCCGACCCCACGGGAAGGAGCGGTTATGGCCCCCACACCGGACACGATCGTGCTCATCCACGGCTTCTGGGTGACGCCGCGAAGCTGGGAGGACTGGAAGGCTCGCTACGAGAGCCGCGGCTACCGCGTCCTGACTCCTGCTTACCCCGGCTTCGAGGTGGAGGTCGAGGCGCTGAATGCGGACCCGACGCCCATCGAGGAGCTCACGGTGCCGGCGGTTGTCGAGCATCTGGAGTCTGTCGTCTCGCAGCTCGAGTCGGCGCCGATCCTGATGGGTCATTCGGCCGGTGGCGTCTTCACGCAGCTGTTGATGGATCGGGGCTACGGCGCCGCCGGTGTCGCGATCAACTCGGCGCCGACCGAGGGCGTCAAGCGCGTGCCGCTGTCGCAGATCAGGTCGAGCTTCCCCGTCCTCAAGAACCCCGCCAACCGGCACAAGGCCGTCGGGTTCACCTTCGAGCAATGGCGCTACGCGTTCACGAACACGTTCAGCGAGGAGGAGGCGCGAAGGCTCTACGAGCGCTACCACATCCCCGCATCGGGCCGCGTGTTCTGGGCCAGTGCGCTCGCGAACATCCATCCGGGGCCCGACGACACGCACGTGGACTACAAGAACCCCAACCGGGCGCCGCTGCTCTTCATCTCCGGCAGCGAGGATCACCTCATGCCCCCGTCGCTCCAGCGCTCGAACGCGAAGCACTACAAGGCGGAGGGCACGATCACCGAGGTCGTCGAGTACGAGGGCCGCGCGCACCTCATGCCCTCGCAGACCGGCTGGGAGGAGATCGCCGACTACGCCCTCGACTGGGCGGTCGAGCACGCAAACGCGCCGGCGACGGTGTCGGCAACGACGACGCAGTAGCCGTGCTGCCAAGGGGCGGCTCAGGCGGGCCGGTGCGCCTGAATCTCCCCGTGGAGACACGAGCGCCCGGTCACGACGGCGAGGGCTAGATCCGGCCGGCGTCGAGATTCGCGCGCAGGTGCCCGAACGACGCGGCAGCGTTCTCGTCCGCCTGGTGCGGCCGGCGGAAGAGCGCGACGTACGCGGCGATGTCCGCCAGATCCCAGCGCTGCCGGTAGAGCTCGAGTGCCTCGAGCTCGAGCGAGACGTCGCCGGCGACCGCGCAGTAGTCGTCCCACCCCGTCCGCGCGAACGGGCCCGTCTGCCACGGCTGCCCGACGTCAGCGAGCGCGTCGTCCAGAGTCGAGCGCGACGGGATGCGGAGGTCGTCGCGGCGCGGCAGCCCGGCGGGCACCTGCTCGCCCGCGGCATGGAGGCGCCCGAGCAGCTCGGCCATCCGTCGCCGCTCGTCCTTCGACTCGTAGGCGCCGAAGGAGCTCGAGGTGCCGTCGACGAAGGGCGCGACGTTGACGGCGTAGCGGTCGGCGATGCGCCGGCTCTGCACGCCCTCGTCGTCGTCGATCGGCGCGAGCACGAACTCGAGCCGGCCGTCGTCCCTGAGCCGGGCCGCGGTCCGGTACGCGCGCCCGAGGGCGGCGATGCCGAGTCGACGTCGTCGCCGCCCTGGAAGCCCGCCGCGAGATCGTCGACGGTGACGAAGGCGTTCTCGGCGCGCCAGTGGTGGCTCCCGAACCCGACGGGGAGGTACTCGAGCCGTGGATCGCGGATGCCCCAGTGGACGAGCACCCCGACGAGCGCGCTCGAGTCGAGGTCGGACGGCGGCGCCAGCACGGGGCTACTCCTCCGCGGACGGTTCCCGCAGTGCGGCGATCCACTCGCCGAAGAGCGGGTCGACGATCAGGTAGGCGTCCCCCTGCTGCTCGACCGTCGCGCTCGCGGCGAGGGCGTTGAGCGCCGCCCGCGCGCTGCTCTTCGGCAGGTCGAGCTGCTCGAGCACGCGGCGCTGGAACGGCGAGCCGCCGCCAGCGACGAGCGCGCGCAAGGCCTTCTGGGCGTTCGTCGAGAGCCGCCGCCAGTTCGCGTCGAACTCCGGCTGGAGCTCCGCCAGCGCCGCCGCGTGCGCACGCGCCCAGTCCGCGAGCGTGGCTGTGGCCCCGGGCTCGACCTCCTCCCAGAGCCGGTGAGCGAGCAGCATCGCGCGCTGCGGGTGGCCCTGTGCGGACGCCACGAGCGGGTTCAGCGCCTCGCCGACCCCGCGTCCGGTCTCGCGAAAGCGCTCGACGAGGTAGGCCGCGATGTCGGCGTCGGCCAGGCGCTCCAACCGCATCGGCACGGCCGCGCCGTACAACGGCCGCGCCTTGTCCTCGAAGAGCTCGCGCATCAGCCCTGGCTCCGAGCCCGCGAAGACGAACGACGCGACCTCTCCCTGGAACTGGATGTGGCTGCGCAGCAGTGCGTCCATCTCCTTCACCTTCGTGATGTCCTGGAACTCGTCGAGGACGATCAGGGCACGGAAGCCGCCGCCTTCCTCGAGCCGCAGCGGCAGGTCGAGCAGCGTGTGCAGTGCGGGCAGCGGGTCGGTGCGGGGAGCGATCTGCAGCCGGGCGCTGATCCCGAGCGCGCCGAGCGAGAGCCCGAGCCCGGTGCTCTGCAGGAACTCCTCGACGCGGGCGCGGGTCTTGCCCTTGAGCTGCCGCGCGTAGGCGCGCTCGAAGCGGATCGCGACGTCTGCGATCGAGAGCACGCCGTAGAGGTCGACGAGGATCGGGATCAGCCCCTCCTCGCGCTCGCCGTCGCGCAGCACGCGCCGGAGCAAGCTCGTCTTCCCGTACTTCCGCGGCGCATAGAGCCGCACGTAGTGCCCGCCGACCGCGGCGGCGAGCAGCCGCTTCGTCTCGTCGTCCCGGTCGATGATGTCGTCCGGAGCGAGCGGGTGCGAGTAGATGAACGGGTTGACGTCCGTGAGCATCGGTGCCGGGAGAGTGTACCAGCTGGTGCCAAATTGTCGCACCAAGCGGTGCCGACTCTCGGCACGAATTCGTGCCGGATCCAGGCACCACCGCCCCAGGTGTACGTTCCCGGCGTGCCGCCCGAGCGCCCGCAGCTGGAGAAGCCCGAAGGCGACATCCCGTTCGAGCTCGGCATCGAGGACATCGCCGTCGGTGACGGCGCCGAGGCGACGCCGGGCACCAAGGTCTCCGTCCACTACGTCGGCGTCGCCTTCTCGACCGGCGAGGAGTTCGACGCCTCCTGGAACCGCGGCCGGCCGTTCGAGTTCAAGCTCGGCAAGGGCCAGGTGATCCCCGGCTGGGACGCGGGCGTCCAGGGGATGAAGGTCGGTGGCCGCCGCAAGCTGACGATCCCGTCGGCGATGGCCTACGGCGCGCGGGGCGCGGGCGGCGTGATCGCGCCGCACGAGCCGCTCGTCTTCGTCGTCGACCTGCTCTCGGTCGACTAGGAGGGCGTCGCCGCGGCCGGCTCGGTCGGCTCGCCCAGGTTGACGGCCCGGTCGGCCGCGGCGCCCTCGTGCCGGCTCCGGAAGAGGAACGGCACCGCCAGGAGCTGGAAGAGCGCCCCGAAGGCGAACGACGTGCCGTAGCTCGTCGCGTCGGCTGCCTTGCCGAGCACCGGCTGGATCACGACGCCGCCGCTCGAGCCCATCAGCGAGTCGAACGAGAGCACGGTCGCCCGCTGCTGCGACGGGATCATGTCGTTCAGGTACGCCTGCCTGATCGGCATGTTCGCCGCGAAGACGAGCCCCCAGACGACGAGCAGCGCGAGCGCGACCCAGAACGAGTCGGTCACGGCGAGCAGGCCGAGGATGGCGGCGCTCGTCGCCGAGCCGAGGATCAGCGACGTCGTCCGCTTCTGGAACAGGGCGCGGATCCTCGGCGCCGCGTAGCCGCCGAGGATCTGCGAGCCGGCGACGATCGCGGCCGCGAGCCCGGCGACTGCGTACGCGTCGGGGTCGCCGTAGAGGTCGAGCAGGAACGGCTGCAGGGCGTAGAAGGTGTAGATCCCGACGCCGGCGGTGAACGGCGCCGCCAGCATCATCCAGCGCACGGGCGGGTTCTTCAGCCCGTACTCGAGCGAGGCGTCGAAGACCGACTTCGTCGCCCGCAGTGTGCTCGTCCTCGGGGCGGGCTCGAAGCCGAGGTCGTGCATCAGCCGCCACGCGACGGCGAACATGACGAGGAGCACGCCGACACGGAGGAGGAACGGCACCCCGAGCGAGGTCGCCTGCGCGATCACGCCGCCTGCGACCGAGCCGCCGAGCATCGCGACTCCACCGATCATCTGACCGCGCCCGAGCACCGCCTCGAGGCCGCCGTCGTAGCCGGCGTGGTGGAGCGCGTCGACGAGCCAGGCCTCGACCGCGCCCGAGAAGAAGGTGAAGCCGAGGCCGAGCAGGATCGAGACCACCGCCCACTGCCAGAACGGCGCGTCCAGGACCCAGAGGAAGTAGTAGAGGAGCGTCGAGGCCGAGAGCGTCAGCGTCCCGAGCAGGTACGACGTGCGCCTGCCCCACGTGTCGGCGACGACACCCGTCGGGATCTCGAAGATCATCATCCCGGCCGTGAAGAAGGCGTTCGCCGCGAACGCCTCCAGGTTGGAGAGGCCGGCGTCGAGCAGGAAGAGCGTGTTGATCCCCCAGATGAACGATGCCGCCAGGGTGTTGCCGAGCAGGAGCGTGAGGTAGGTGCGCTGGATCCGGCGGGCGAGGTCGTTCATCGGAATGTTGTAACGCGCCTCGCGCCGGATTCCTGCCCTCTACCCCGAGAGGGCCGCGCGCTCTTCGTCTGAGAGCGGCCGCGCGGCGCCGCCCTTGCCGTCGATGGCGACGACGACGAGCTCGAGCTCGGTGGCGAGGCGCCCGTCCGGCGCGCTCAGCCTCACCCTGGCCGTGACGCTGGTCGTGCCGAGGGTGACGAGCTCCGCCGACCCGACGGCGACGCGGTCGGTGAGGCGCAGCTCGCCGCGGTAGTCGATCGTCGTCCGGCGGGCGACGTAGTCCCAGACCGTGCCCGGCCGGCGGCCGAGCTTCGTCTGAAACCAGTGGTCGAGCACCTCCTCCGCGTAGGTGAGGTAGACGGCCTGGTTGACGTGGCCGTAGGAGTCGAGGTCGCGCCAGCGGATCTCGATCTGCTTCTCGTGGGGCATGGGCGTCTCCGAAGAAATATGAGTTTGAACGAATAGAAACGAGTGTTTCGGGTAGCGCAGCTTCGTCCCCTGCGGCAATCCGCTCGAACAAGGAGTCTGCACATGCAACGGTTCCTCGTCGTCCTGAGCTTGCTCGTCCTCGCGCTGATCCCGGCCGCGACCGCCGGCAGCGCCGGCCAGCTCGGGACAATCGTCGTGCTGAAGGACGGCACGAACCCCGCCGCGGTCGCGGCCGACCACGCGGCCCGCTACGGGCTCGACGTCGGCTTCGTCTACCGGCACGCCCTCAAGGGCTACTCGGCCGTCGTCCCCGCAGCGTCGCTCGACGCCCTCCGCGCCGACGCGCGCGTCGCCTTCGTCGAGTCCGACTCGACCGTCCGCGCCACCACCACTCAGCCCGGCGCGACCTGGGGGCTCGACCGTACCGACCAGCGCGCGCTGCCGCTCGACGGCTCCTACACCTACACCGCCACCGGAGCCGGCGTCACCGCGTACGTGATCGACACCGGCATCCGGAAGACGCACTCGCAGTTCGGCGGCCGCGCCGTCCACGGCGTCGACACGACGACCCCGGTCGGCGTCACCTCGGACGACTGCCACGGTCACGGCACCCACGTCGCCGGCACGATCGGCGGCTCGATCCACGGCGTCGCGAAGAGCGTCCGCCTCGTCGCCGTGCGCGTGCTCACCTGCGCGGGCACCGGCCTCAACTCCGGCGTCATCGCGGGCGTCGACTGGGTCACCGGCAACCACACCGCCGGCGCGCCCGCTGTCGCGAACATGAGCCTCGGCGGCGGCAAGTCGGCCGCGCTCGAGCAGGCCGTGTCGAACTCGATCGCCGACGGCGTCACCTACGCGGTCGCGGCCGGCAACGAGACCGAGGACGCCTGCACCGGCTCGCCCTCGGGCCTGCCCGCCGCGATCACCGTCGGCTCGACGACGAACACCGACGCGCGCTCGAGCTTCAGCGACTTCGGGCCCTGTGTCGACTTCTTCGCGCCCGGCTCGAACATCACGTCCGCGTCGTTCCTGACCGACACCGGCACGGCGACGATGAGCGGCACCTCGATGGCGGCGCCGCACGTTGCCGGCGTGGCCGCCCTCTACCTGCAGGGGGCGCCGGGCTCGGCGCCGCAGCAGGTCCGCGACGGGCTCTTCAACCTGACGACGAAGAACGTCGTCACGGACGCCCGCAGCGCGAACGCGCATCTGCTCTTCTCGAACCTCTAGACGACACCGCACCGGGAGCCGGCCTCGTCCGGCTCCCGGCCCGCGAGTACGATCAGTGCTGCGGGGCGTGGCGCAGCCTGGTAGCGCGCTCGCTTTGGGAGCGAGAAGTCGCCGGTTCGAATCCGGCCGCCCCGATTCGCGCGACGACCCCTGAAGGGGCCGCTGTCGCGGCCCAAGAGCCGAGCGTCAGCCGGTTTCAGCCGCTGTTGCGGCGGTCGGTGCCCGAGCGGCGCTCGGAGCCGTCGCGGCGCTCGTCGGACGCGGCGCGCGGCTCGCCGAAGCTCGACCGGCGGTCCTCACCCGTGCGGCGGTCGCTCCCGGCGCGGCGGTCGCTGTCGAGGCCCGTCTCCGAGCCGGACTCCGTTCCGAAGAGCTTGCCGAACCACCTGCGGACCGCGTTCATGCCCGTGACGTTCGGCCTCAGGCCGCTTCGTCCTGCTCCGCGAAGAAGCGCGCGAAGAAGAAGGCGAAGACCGCGAAGAAGACGACTGCCTCCGCCGCAGCCATCGAGACGCCGGCGATCTGCTGGTCGAGGATCGGCGACAGGCCCCACAGCCGCGGCGCGTCGACGTAGAAGTCGTAGATCGGGTCGGGAACGAGCGCCATCAGCAGCCCGATCGGGCTCGCGAGCAGGAACGCCGCGAACACGTAGGCGGCCTTCGCTCCCGCCGTCATCGTGCCGTGCACGACCGGCCACCAGAGCGCGAGCCCGGTGAGGAAGTAGAGGGCGTGCTCGAGGTGGAGCAGGGAGTGGGGGTGGCGGAGCGCGGCGTCGTAGACCCAGGGCAGATGCCAGAGGCCGTAGTTGACGACCCAGACGGCGAGAGCCGGCAGCGGCGGCACGTGCGGCACGCGCGCTGCGAGCGCGGGCGGGATCGCGAGGACGGCCAGCAACGGCGCCCACTCGGCCAGGACGACGTTCTGGATCAGGTGCACGGAGAGCAGGTACTCGAGCGAGATCGTCTCGATCGGCGTGATCGTCACGGCCAGCAGGAGCACCATCGCCGCGAGCCAGCAGGCGATCCGCCAGCCGGGCGCGCGGCGTGCCCCGCAGCGCCCAGAAGTACCCCGCTGTCATGGCCGGGACGAGGAGTAGTGCCTCGACGTTCCAGGACCACGCATACGGATCCACGCGGCTACGCTACGTGACCGTTGCGGGTGTAGCTCAATGGTAGAGCCCTAGCCTTCCAAGCTAGTTATGAGGGTTCGATTCCCTCCACCCGCTCTGCTGCGACAGGTTCATGTTCAGGTTCATGCGGGCTGTCTCGGTCGGGTGCCGACGTAGGCCGCGAGGTGCTCGCCGGTGAGGGTGGAGCGGGCGGCGACGAGGTCGGCGGGTGTGCCCTCGAAGACGATTCGGCCGCCGTCATGGCCGGCGCCGGGGCCGAGGTCGATGATCCAGTCGGCGTGCGCCATCACCCCCTGGTGGTGCGCGATCACGATGCACCGACTTGCCGGAGTCGACGAGCCGGTCGAGCAGGTCGAGCAGCTGCTCGACGTCGGCGAGGTGGAGGCCGGTGGTCGGCTCGTCGAGGACGTAGACGTCACCCTTCTCGGCCATCTGGGTCGCCAGCTTGAGCCGCTGCCGCTCGCCGCCGGACAGCGTGGTCAGCGGTTGCCCGAGCGAGACGTAGCCGAGCCCGACGTCCGCGAGCCGGTCGAGAATCTTGTGGGCCGCAGGCACCTTGGCGTCGCCGTCGCCGAAGAACGCGGTCGCCTCCCTGACCGGCATCGCCAGGACCTCGCTGATGTCCTTGCCCCCGAGGGTGTACTCCAGCACCGCTGCCTGAAAGCGCTTTCCCCCGCACTCCTCGCAGGTGGATTCGACGGTCGCCATGACGCCCAGGTCGGTATAGATGACGCCGGCGCCGTTGCAGGTGGGGCAGGCGCCCTCGGAGTTGGAGCTGAAGAGCGCCGGTTTCACGCCGTTGGCCTTCGCGAATGCCTTGCGGATCGGGTCGAGCAGGCCGGTGTAGGTCGCCGGGTTGCTCCGTCGAGAACCGCGGATCGCGCTCTGGTCGATCACCACCACGCCGTCGCGGCCGGAGACCGAGCTGTGGATCAGCGAGCTCTTGCCGGCGCCGGCCACGCCCGTGACCACGCAGAGCACGCCGAGAGGGATGTCGACGTCCACGTCCTGGAGGTTGTGCGTCGACGCGCCGCGGATCTCCAGCGTGCCGGAGGACGAACGCACCGACTCCTTCAGGGTCGCCCGGTCGTCGAGGTGGCGGCCGGTGGTGGTGTCACTCCGTCGCAGCCCAGCCACGGTGCCCGTGAAGCAGACAGTGCCGCCTTCCGTGCCGGCGGCGGGGCCGAGGTCGACGACGTGGTCGGCGATCGCGATCGTCTCGGGCTTGTGCTCCACGACGAGCACCGTGTTGCCCTTGTCGCGCAACTGCAGCAGCAGGTCGTTCATCCGCTCGATGTCATGGGGGTGCAGGCCGATGGTGGGCTCGTCGAAGACGTAGGTGACGTCGGTGAGCGAGGAGCCGAGGTGGCGGATCATCTTGGTGCGCTGTGCCTCGCCGCCCGAGAGCGTGCCCGACGGCCGGTCGAGCGAGAGGTAGCCCAGCCCGATCTCCACGAACGAGTCGAGGAGGTGTTGCAGCCCGCCCAGAAGCGGCGCCACCGACGGCTCGTCGAGACCCCGGACCCAGTCGCTCAGGTCGCTGATCTGCATCGAGCAGACGTCGGCGATGTTCTTCCCCTGGATCCTCGACGACCGAGCCGCTTCGTTCAGCCGGGTGCCGCCGCACTCGGGGCACGCGGTGAACGTCACCACCCGCTCCACGAAGGCGCGGATGTGCGGCTGCAGCGCGTCGACGTCCTTGGACAGGAACGACTTCTGGATCGTCGGGATCAGACCCGAGTACGTCAGGTTGATCCCGTCGACCTTGATCTTGGTCGGCTCCTTGTGGAGCAGGTCGTCGAGCTCCTTCTTCGTGAACTTGCCGGATCGGCTTGTCCGGGTCGAAGAAGCCGCAGCCGCGGAAGATGCGGCCGTACCAGCCGTCCATGCTGTAGCCGGGGATCGTGAGCGCACCCTCGTTCAGCGACTTGCCGTCGTCGTACAGCTGCGACAGGTCGAAGTCCGTGACCGAGCCGCGGCCCTCGCAGCGCGGGCACATGCCGCCGTGGTAGACGGCGTTGCGCACCACGATCCGCTCCCCCTTGCCCTTGTCGACGGTCATCGCCCCGCTCGCCGTGCGGGTCGGGACGTTGAACGAGTAGGCGATCGGGGGCCCGATGTGCGGCTTGCCGAGCCGGCTGAAGAGGATGCGCAGCATCGCGTTGGCGTCGGTGGCGGTGCCGACGGTCGAGCGGGGGTTCGAGCCCATCCGCTCCTGGTCGACGAGGATCGCCGTCGTCAGGCCGTCGAGGACGTCGACCTCGGGCCGCGCCAGCGTCGGCATGAAGCCCTGCACGAAGGCGCTGTAGGTCTCGTTGATCAGCCGCTGCGACTCCGCGGCGATCGTGCCGAAGACCAGCGAGCTCTTGCCCGAGCCGGAGACGCCCGTGAACACCGTCAGCCGGCGCTTCGGGAGCTCGACGCTGACGTCCTTGAGGTTGTTCACCCGCGCGCCGTGCACGCGGATCAGATCGTGGCTGTCGGCAACGTGCGACGCAGGCGACTGCGTGTCCTTGCTCGTGGCCTTGCTCATCGTGTCTGTCTACATGATCGGCGGTGTCGGCCGAAGGGTGCTACGGCACGGCCTGGCCACTCGCCGGCAACCACCGGTGCCGGCACCTGCAAGAGTGTCGCTCTGCGATGCACGCATCGATGACAACGACCCGGGGATCGGCGCAGGACATGGCCGCCGTCGCGACGATGGCGGGCGAGACGATGGTCGAATGGCTCCGCGACCTGGAGGGGTTCGAGGGCCTGCTGATGCTCACGAACGACGAGACCGGCATCACGCACGTGATCAGCTTCTGGGAGAGCGAGGAGATCGCCGAGCGCAGCCGCGTCGCGCGGCTGAACCTGCGTGATCGGATCACGTCGACGGTGAGCGTCGAGGTGCAGGAGACCGAGCCGTACCAGGTCTCGTTCGCGGAGCTCGGCTCGTTCGGAGGCACCGCTCGAGCAAGCTGAGGACGGGCAGGCGCCCGATCCGCGCCCGCCGGAGCGATAGTCTGGCGCCGATGCGCCGCGTGATCATCGTCGGTCTCGCCGCGCTGGCGCTCGCGCCTGCGGCCGAGGCGGCGCCGGGGTTCCGCTACGGCGTCGCCGCCGGCGAGATGACCTCGACGAGCGCGCTCCTCTGGACCCGCTCGAACGAGTTGGGTCAGGTGCGGCTCTTCGTCTGGCCGGCGCCGCGCAAGGGCATGCCGCCGGTTCAGATCACGCTGGCGCCGTCGAACGAGCGCGACCGCGTCGTCCAGCGCCGCGTCCACGGCCTGAAGCCGGGGACGCGCTACACCTACCTCTTCTCGACGCCGTATCGGAAGAGCGAGATCGCGGCCGGCGGCACCTTCTGGACGGCGCCGGCGCCGCGCAGCGGCGCGACGGTGCGCTTCGCGATCAGCGGTGACGCCGACGGCGCACGCGATCCGAAGACCGGCAAGCCGGCCTACAACGCCTTCCAGGTCTACGGGCGGATGGCGGCGGAACGGAACCACTTCAACATCAACCTCGGCGACACGATCTACTCCGACAGCGAGGTCGGCGGCGTCCCGCCCGCGCTCACGATCCCGGCGAAGTGGGCGAAGTACAAGCAGAACCTCGGCTTCGGACATCTGCGCAACCTCCGGCGCGGCACGGGTCTCTACAGCCACTGGGACGACCACGAGTTCATCAACGACTTCTCGCGCCCGGAGCACGGCGCCGGGATCTTCACGCGCGGCGCGATCGCGTTCAGGGACTACTCGCCGGTCACGTATTCGCCCGCAGCGTGGGCTCTATCGCACGTTCCGCTGGGGCAAGCATCTCGAGCTCTTCTTCCTCGACGAGCGCGCCTTCCGCTCCGCGAAGGTGCGGACGATCTGCAACGGCGACCTCGCGCCGACGGCGCCGCAGCCCGTACGCGACGCGTTCGCGGCGCTCGTGCCGTCGCTCGCGAACCCGGTGCCGCAGGCGTGCCTCGACGCGCTGGCCGATCCGTCGCGGACGATGCTCGGCGCGGCGCCAGTACGCCGCCTTCACCAAGGCGATCAAGGCATCGACTGCGACCTGGAAGGTGATCGTCAACGAGGTCCCGATCCAGCAGTACTACGCGCTCCCCTACGACCGCTGGGAGGGGTACCAGGCCGAGCGCGAGCGGCTGCTCCGCTTCCTCCGGGACGAACGTGAAGAACGTCCTCTTCCTCACGACCGACACGCACGCCAACTTCGTCAACGAGGTGCGGCTGAGCACGCTCGGCGCCGGTGGGCCCGTCGGCACCGGGATCTGGGAGGTCGTCACCGGGCCGGTCGCGACGAACACGCAGAGCAAGGAGGTCGACGAGACGCTCGGCCGGCCCGGACTGGGCTCCGCGATCACCGCGCTCTTCTACAAGCCCGCGCCGCCGCGGGGCGTCGGCATGGCCTGCGCGAGCGCCGACGTCTACAGCTACGCCGAGGTGAAGGTCACCGGCGCCGCGATCACCGTGACGCCGAAGGACGCGTCCGGCGCCGCTCGTCCGCGAGGAGACGGGCGGCGCCTGCGGCCCGTTCGTCTTCAAGCGGCGCTGAGCACCTGAGCACCGTCCGCGACGCTCCGTAGGCTCCGCGGGATGGAGGAGCGCCTCGTCCGCTTCCGCCCGCGCGCGATCCTGATCGTGCTCGGGATCATCCTCGCCGGCGTCGTCCTGATCGAGATCGTCCTGGCCGCGCAGGGCGTCCTGATCTGGATCTTCGTCGCGATCTTCCTCGCCCTGGCGCTCAACCCGGCGGTCGAGGGGCTGCAGCGGCGCGGCATCGCGCCGGCGCGGGGCTCGCCGTCACGATCGTCTTCGTCGGCGCGATCCTCGCGATCGCCGCACTCGGCGCCACGATCATCCCGATCATCGTCTCCCAGGTGAACGACTTCGTCGACGCGGTGCCGGGCTACGTCGAGGACCTGACCGCGGGCCGCGGCCCGCTCGGGTTCCTCGAGCGCGAGTACCAGATCACCGAGCGGGTGCGGGAGGCGATCGCCGAGGGCGGCGCGTCGGGGCTGCTCGGGATCTCCGGGACGGCGCTCGCGGTGACGAAGGGCGTCATCACCGCCGTGATCGCGACCGTGACGATCGCGTTCCTGACGCTCTTCATGCTGCTCGAAGGGCCGACGTGGGTCGAGCGGCTCTACGGCCTGCTGCCCGCAGAGCAGCAGCCGCGCTGGCGCAGGATCGGCTACGACATCTACCGGACGATCGGCGGCTACGTCACCGGCAACCTGGCGATCAGCCTGATCGCGGGCATCGTCTCGACCGCGGTGCTGCTCGCGCTCGGCGTGCCCTACGCCGTCGCGCTCGGCCTCTCGTCGCGATCCTCGATCTGGTCCCGCTCGCCGGCGCGACGATCGCCGCCGATCCTGGTCACGACGGTCGCGTTCCTCGACTCGTCGACGTCCGGGATCATCGTCCTGATCTTCTTCGTCGTCTACCAGCAGCTCGAGAACCACGTCCTGCAGCCCGTCGTCTACGGCCGCACCGTGCAGCTCTCGCCCCTCGCGGTGCTGATCGCAGTGCTGATCGGCGCGCAGCTCGCGGGCGTCGTCGGCGCGCTCGCCGCGATTCCCGTCGCCGGCGCCGTCCAGGTGCTGCTCGTCGAGTGGCTCGCGCACCGGCGCGCGAAGACCGGCGCGTCCGCCGAGCCCGACGCCGTCTAGATACCTCGATCGGATGATCGCCGTCCGGGTCTGAGCATCCGATCTAGATGGTGTGGGAGGGCACCGCACCAGGATCTGGATCCTTGCGCTCGGCGATCGCTCTGACGTTGCTGAGCGTCTTCGCCGCCGGTGCCGCCGCGGTCCCTCAGCCCGTCCGGACGCTCGCCGCGGCCGACCAGCTCGAGAGCCAGGTCCTCGTCGAGCTGAACACGATCCGGCGGCGGCACGGCCTTGCGCCGCTGCGGCTGTCGAAGCCGCTCTCGGCTGCCGCCGACACCCACTCCCGCGCGATGGGGACGCTCGGCTTCTTCGACCACGACTCGCGCGACGGCTCCGAGTTCTGGCAGCGCGTGCAGCGCTTCTACGGGGACGACGGCTACAGGACGTGGTCGGTCGGCGAGAACCTGCTCTGGTCGTCCGGCCGGCTGAGCGGCGAGGCGGCTCTGAAGCTCTGGATGCAGAGCCCCGGCCATCGCAAGAACATCCTGACCTCCCGCTGGCGCGAGATCGGCCTCTCCGCGCTCAAGGTCCGCTCGGCGCCGGGCGTCTACGGCGGCCGCGACGTCGTCATCATCACCAGCGACTTCGGCACCCGCTCGTAGCCACCGGCCGGGCGGCTCCCGCCGGGCGGAGCCCGGCTCCGCCGCCCTCGCGCGCCTGACGGCACGCAGCTCTCCGGGTCTGTGCTGGCGCACTATCCCCTCCGGCTGCGCACCGTCACCCACGCGCCGGAGGCTACGAGGGTGGCGAAGCCGTCGGGTTAGGCTGTCTCTGCGCGCCCGTAGCTCAGTGGACAGAGCGACGGACTTCTAATCCGTTGGCCGGAGGTTCGAATCCTCCCGGGCGCATGCTCTTCCGTCGCGCGCAGACCCTGAAGGGGCCGCTGTCGCGGCCCGTCTATGGTCCGGCGATGGAGGCGATCGGGATCGTCAGTCCTGGGGCGATGGGGAGCGCGGTCGGTGCCGCGTATCGGCATGCTGGAGCGCGGGTCGTCGCCACGGTCGCCGGGCGCAGCGCCGAACGGAAGGGCTCGCGCGCGCGGCCGGGCTCGAGCTGCTGCCGATCGCTCGACGACGTCGTCGCGACGGCAGACCTCGTGCTCTCGATCGCGCCGCCGGACCAGGCGCTCGCGATCGCGGCCGATCTCGCCGGCGCCGCGACGCGAACGGGAGCGCGGCCGCTCGTCTCGGACTGGAACGCGATCTCGCCGGCGACGCGCGCGCGAGGTCGCGGCCACTCTGCGAGTCGGCCGGCCTCGAGCTCGTGGACGGGTCGATCTCCGGCGGCCCGCCGCGCGCGGACTACCGGACACGCGTCTATCTCTCGGGCGCGCGGGCGGGCGAGCTCGCAGACGCCGGGCCGGACCGGCTCGACCTGCGCGTCGTCGGCGTCGAGGTCGGCCTCGCGTCGGCGGTGAAGATGTGCACCGCCTCGGTCTACAAGGGCCACACGGCGCTGCTCGCGCACGCGCTCGCGACCGCTCACGCGAACGGCGTGCTGGCCGAGGTGCTCGACGACCTCCACGATTCGTTCCCGCGCCAGATCGACCGCGCCGCGCGCCTGCTCGCCGTCTCGACGACGAAGGCGGGCCGCTACGTCGGCGAGATGCGCGAGATCGCCGCGACGCAGGCGAGCGCGGGCCTGACGCCGGCGCTGTTCGAGGCGATGGCCGAGGTGTACTCACGGCTCGCCGAGACGGAGCTCGCGGCCGAGTCGCCGGAGTCGATCCCGGCCGAGCCGCACACTCGAGGACATCCTCGAGCAGATCAAGCCTCGACAGACCGAGCCCGGGAGCGAAGCGACCCTTCAGGGGTCTTAGCGCGGACACCGGGCCGCTCCCGCGGCCCGGCTGTCCTTGCGCAGCAAAACTGTGCGGGCGAGAGGACTTGAACCTCCAAGGGCCGGAGCCCACCGGGACCTAAACCCGGCGCGTCTGCCAGTTCCGCCACGCCCGCCTGAAGGGACAGCATAGACGGGTGGGAGTCCAGGCTTTCCCCACGTTCCCCGGATCCCGCCTATAACGAGTACGGGGGGTGAGTCGAGGTGGGGGGAAGGCGAAAATCGAGGTCGAAGCGCGGTCGGGATGGCCCCGGGAGGAATCGAACCTCCGCACGCAGGTTCGAAGCCTGCCGCTCTATCCACTGAGCTACGGGGCCGCTCGCGGTCAGTATGCCCCACGTCTCGCCGCTATCCTGTGGGCGTCGAGGTGGCGGTAGCTCAGTTGGTAGAGCCCCGGGTTGTGGTCCCGGTGGTCGCGGGTTCGAGTCCCGTTCGCCACCCCTCTGTCGGTCGCGTCCGGGGGCATCCGCCGAACACGGAATACTCCGGGCCGCAATGAGATCGCCCTGGACACTCCTTCGCGCCGCGGGCCTGCGTGGCCGTCGCCGTGCTGGCCGGCTACCTCTGGCGCGGCGCGCTCGAGGATCCGGACCGGACCGGCGGCGCCGCGCCGCCGCAGGCGCTCGCGCAGCCGGGCGAGCCGCCGGTGATCTACCTGCCGGAGGTGACGACGCCGCGCCGGGCGAGAGCCGCCCGAGCGCAGCGACGCGAATCGTCGGCCGCGCGCCGGCGCGCGGCCGAGCGCGACGGCCGCGGCCGGCCACGGCGACGGCGCGCCCGGCGTCGGTCGTCGCGCGACAACCCCGACGCTCGCCCGGCGCCGGCCCTCGACACCGGCCGCGCCGAAGCCGGCCCGACGCCGACGCCGACGCCGAAGCCGGCACCGACGCCGGCCCCGAAGCCGACGCCGGCTCCGACACCGACTCCGACGCCGACGCCCGTCCCGGCTCCGACCCCGGCTCCGACGCCCGGCGCCCGGCTCCGACTCGGCGGCCCGCAAGCGGCTCCGACGCCGCGCCGACGCCGGCATCCGCGCCTACGCCGGCGCCGTCCACCCGACGCCGAGCCGCCGCCGAAGCCGACGCCGAAGCCGACGCCGGCTCCGAAGCCGGCCGCGACCGCGTCTCAGCCGACGAACCCGGCTCCGCCGGTCGCGTGCCTGCGCCGACGGGCCCGGCGCCGACCACTCCGACGCCGACCACGCCGACGACGACGCCGCCGCCGAGCCGCGACCGAGCAGCGGCCGCGGCTGGGGCCACGGCGACCAGAACCACGAGCACACCGGACCGCCGGGCCAGGACAAGGACAAGGAAAAGGAGAAGGGCAAGAAGAAATAGCGCCCGTGCGGCAATCGCCGGACTCGAGAAGGAGGGACGATGGCGCAGGAGCTTCAGATCGCAGGCGCGGGGACGACGGCGAAGGTGCGCAACCCGATCGCGGTGGCGATCTTCGCGGTGATCACACTCGGGATCTACCTCGTCTTCTGGTGGTACTTCATCAACCGCGAGCTCGCAGACCTCGGCCGCGCGAAGGGAACGGGCGAGCTCGGCGACAGCCCGGCGAAGTCGACGCTGGCGCTCTTCCCGGGCGCGCTCCTGATCGTCCCCGCGCTCTGGACGACGGTGACGACGTTCAAGCGGGTGCAGGCCGCGCAGCGCCTGACCGGGCAGACGCCGATCAACGGCTGGCTCGGGCTCGTGCTCTACGTCGTCATCTCGCCGGCGCTGTACGCCTACATGCAGAGCGGGCTGAACGGCGTCTGGAAGGCGCAGGTCGAGCGAGAGCGAGCCCGCGGCCGCCTGACGTCAGCCGGCGAGCGCTCGGATCCGCGCCACCGCGCGCGTCGAGCCCGTCCTCGTCGAAGAGGTGCGGGATGCAGTTGCCGATCTCGTGCGCCGGGCCGTCGAGCTCGTCCGAGCCGGCGGCGGCGTTGATCGCGTAGCGCACCGGGATCTCGTGGCAGACGACGAGGATGCGGCGCTCCGGGCGCGCGAGCAGCCGCTCGTACGCCGTCGCGTAGCGGCGCGCCGCGTCGTCGAGGCTCTCGCCGCCCGGAAAGGCGTCGGCGCGGGTGTGCTCGCGCTTCCACGCCCGGTAATCGTCGATCGAGTGGCCCTCGAGCTCGCCGACGTCGATGTCGTCGAGCAGCGGCTCGACGGCGACGGGCACGTCGCGCCCTTCGAGCGCGATCCTCGCCGTCGCCCGGGTGCGGCCGAAGCGGGTGTGCACGCAGAGGTCGAGCTCGATCCCGGCGAGCTGGAGCGCGAGGCCCGCCGCCTCGGCCTCGCCCTGCGCGGTCAGGCCGACCGGCACGTCCGGGTCGCCGTTGACGCGGCGCGTCGCGTTCAGCTCCGACTGGCCGTGCCGGACGAGGACGAAGAGGCGCATGCGCGTCTAGCCTACGTCCGTGGCGAACGTCCTCTTCCTCTGCATCGGCAACGCCGGCCGCTCGCAGATGGCGCACGCGTTCCTCGAGCGCGCTCGGCGGCCACGAGGTCCGCTCCGCCGGCAGCCGCGCCGAGGCGCACCTGCACCCGGAGGTGGTCGAGGCGATGCGCGAGATCGGCTACGACCTCTCCGGCCGGACGCCGCGGCAGCTCGAGCCCGAGGCGGACGCGGCCTGGGCGGACGTGGTCGTGACGATGGGCTGCGGCGACGTCTGCCCCGTGCTGCCCGGCAAGAGCTACGTCGACTGGGGGCTCGAGGATCCGGCCGGCAAGTCGCTCGAGCGGGTCCGCGAGCTGCGCGACGAGATCGAGCAGCGGGTCGCCGATCTGGCCCGAGGGCTCGACTCGGCGCGCGCGGCCTCTGCTTGAATGGCCCAATGGCGACGCAGGTCGAGGAGCTCGGCGGCGACACCGTCCGCCTGAAGGTGGAGGTGCCGGCCCACGACGTCCACCACGCGGTCGAGCACGCGACCTCCGATCTCGCGCAGTCGGTCAAGATCCCCGGCTTCCGGCACGGCAAGGTGCCGGTGCCGATCCTGACGCAGCGGCTCGGCAAGGAGCGGATCATGGCCGAGGCGGTCGACAGCCACATCGGCGGCTGGTTCTGGAACGCCGCCGCGCGCGCGCGGATCCGGCCCGTCGCGCAGCCGCAGTACGACTACGAGCTCCCGACCGAGCGACGAGGCGGACTGGCAGTTCACGGCGACCGTGCCCGTGCAGCCGAAGGTCGACGTCGTCGACTGGAGCGAGCTCGAGGTCGGCAAGCCCGACGCCGAGGTGCCGGAGGAGCTCGTCACGCAGGAGCTCGAGGCGCTGCGCGAGTCGGTCGCCGAGCTCGTCCCCGCCGGCGACCGGCCGGCGCAGGAGGGCGACACGCTCGTCGTCGACATCGTCTCGCCCGACGGCGAGGCGCAGCGCGACACGGTCGTCGAGCTCGGCTCCGGCCGGCTCGTCGAGGAGGTCGAGGCGGCGCTCGTCGGCGCGTCGGCCGGCGAGACGAAGAGCGTCGCCTACGAGCTCGCGGACGAGACGACCTCGAGCGTCGAGATCACGGTCAAGGAGATCAGCGAGAAGGTGCTGCCGGAGCTCGACGACGAGCTCGCGCGCTCGGCCAGCGAGTTCGACACGCTCGCCGAGCTGCGCGCCGACATCGAGCAGCGGCTGCGCGAGGCCGTCGACGCCGAGATCGAGAACGCCTTCCGCGCGAACGCCGTCGACGCGCTCGTCGCCGCGTCGAAGGTCGCGCCGGCGGGGCCGCTCGTCGAGTCGCGCACACGCGAGCTGCTCACCGGCTTCATCCGCTCGCTCGAGCGCCGCGGGATCGCGCCCGAGACCTACCTGCAGCTGACCGGCCGCACGGCCGAGGAGCTGACGAGCTCGATGCAGCTGGAGGCCGCGCTCTCGGTCGCGCGCGAGCTCGCGCTCGAGGCCGTCGCCGACAAGCTCGGGATCGAGGTCTCGGACGACGAGGTCAAGACAGCTCGTCCGCGAGCAGGCTGAAGCGGCGGGCGAAGATGCCGACAACGTGATCGAGGATCTGTGGCAGCACGGACGCCAGGAAGACCTGCGCGAGGACCTGCGCCTGCGCGCGGCGCTCGACCGCGTCGCCGCCGAGGTGAAGCCGATCCCGCTCGAGCAGGCCCAGGCGCGCGACGCGATCTGGACGCCCGACAAGGAAACCCCGGAGCAAGAGACGAAGTTGTGGACCCCAGGTAACTGAGCTGACCGGCAAGGAGACTGCATGAGCCCGTTGATCCCGATGGTGATCGAGCAGACGTCGCGCGGCGAGCGCTCGTTCGACATCTACTCCCGCTTGCTGAACGAGCGGATCATCTTCCTCGGCACGCCGGTCGACGACCAGATCGCGAACCTGATCGTGGCGCAGCTGCTGCACCTCGAGTCGGAGGATCCGGACAAGGACATCTCGATCTACATCAACTCGCCGGGCGGCTCGGTCTACGCCGGCCTCGCGATCTACGACACGATGCAGTTCGTCAAGCCGGACATCCAGACGATCTGCGTCGGGATCGCGATGAGCATGGGCGCGCTCCTGCTCGCCGGCGGCGCGGCAGGGAAGCGGATGGCGCTGCCGAACGCAAAGATTCTGATCCACCAGGTGTCGGGCGGCTTCCAGGGACAGGCGACCGACATCGAGATTGCAGCGCGCGAGACGATCGCGCTGAAGCGACGGCTCGAGGAGATCATCAGCCAGCACAGCAGGGCAGGACATCGAGAAGGTCTCGAAGGACATGGAGCGCGACTACTTCCTGACCGCGCAAGAAGCGAACGAGTACGGAATCATCGACAGAGTGATCGAGCATCGCTGAGAAACCTGGCCCTGAACCTGACCTAGCGGTTTCCCCGAATCTGGGGTACAAGAGAGACATGGCCCGCGCATCCGAAGGCAACGAGCAGCTCCTCTGCAGCTTCTGCGGCAAGAGCCAGCGTCAGGTCAAGAAGCTGATCGCGGGCCCCGGGGTCTACATCTGCGACGAGTGCATCGATCTCTGCAACGAGATCATCGACGAGGAGCTGACGACCCCGACCCAGCTCGACCTCGACAACCTGCCGCGCCCGCTCGACATCTACTCCGTGCTGAACGACTACGTCGTCTCCCAGGAGGAAGCGAAGCGGACGCTCGCGGTCGCGGTCTACAACCACTACAAGCGCGTCCGGATGGGCCAGGAGGACGGCGACGTCGAGCTGCAGAAGTCGAACATCCTCCTGCTCGGCCCGACCGGCTGCGGGAAGACGCTGCTGGCGCAGACGCTGGCGCGGATCCTGAACGTGCCGTTCGCGATCGCCGACGCGACCGCGCTGACCGAGGCCGGCTACGTCGGCGAGGACGTCGAGAACATCCTCCTGAAGCTGATCCAGGCCGCCGACTTCGACATCAAGAAGGCCGAGACCGGGATCATCTACATCGACGAGGTCGACAAGATCGCGCGCAAGGCGGACAACCCGTCGATCACGCGCGACGTCTCCGGCGAGGGCGTGCAGCAGGCGCTGCTGAAGATCCTCGAGGGGACGGTGGCCTCGGTGCCGCCGCAGGGCGGGCGCAAGCACCCGCACCAGGAGTTCCTCTCGATCGACACGACGAACATCCTCTTCATCTGCGGCGGCGCGTTCGCCGGCCTCGACAAGATCATCGGCCGCCGGATCGGCAAGAACTCGGTCGGCTTCGGCGCCGACGTGCGCTCGAAGACACGCCGAGGAGAGCGCCGAGCTGCTCTCCGACGTGATGCCCGAGGACCTGCTCAGCTTCGGCCTGATCCCGGAGTTCATCGGCCGCCTGCCCGTGATCTCGGCCGTGCACCAGCTGCGGCGCGAGGATCTCGTCCAGATCCTGACCGAGCCCAAGAACGCGCTCACGCGCCAGTACCAGCGCTTCTTCGGCTACGACTCGATCGAGCTCGAGTTCCGCGAGGACGCGCTCTGGGAGATCGCCGACAAGGCGCTCGCCCGCGAGACCGGCGCCCGCGGCCTCCGCTCGATCATCGAGAACGCGCTGCTCGACGTCATGTTCGAGCTGCCGTCGCGCAAGGACGTCTCCAAGTGCGTGATCACGAAGGAGACGATCTCGAAGGGCCTGAAGCCGACGCTCGTCACGAGCGCCGACGGCATCGACGACGCGCCCGCGCTCGCCGAAGAGTCCGCCTAGCTAGCCGCGGCGTCCGCTCCAGCGGTCGCGAGCTGACGCGCGACCGGCGACGGCCGCGTCCGGCCGCCGCCAGACGCCGACGCTGAGCTCGACGCCCGTCGAGCGGTCGGCCGCACGTGCGGTCCGGTACGTGCTGCGTCGACGCGCTCGCCGGACGAGTTCGCCGATCGACAGACCGGTGCGAACCGCCTCGTCGTGGAGGAGCGCATGCTGCCGAGTCGGTGAGGAGAACGTGGAACTCGCTGGCTCATGGTCATCATGTGTACGCCATGCACCGCCGACGCCAGTTCGCCACGGATGCGTGCCGATTCGGCGACGGCTTCTCGGTAGGGTCAGGCCGATGGCCGGCGTCGACGCCGACCGGATCCGCGTGAGGTCGCCGCGGCGGGTCGCGAGCTCTCCGGGATGGAGTACATCCAGGCGATCGTCGCGGGCGAGCTGCCGGCGCCGCCGATCTCGCGAGCTGATGGGCTTTCGCCTCGTCCTCGGCCGAGCCCGGGCGCGCCGTCTTCGAGATGGAGCCCGGCCCGCAGCACTACAACCCGATCGGCTCGGTCCACGGCGGCATCGCGCTGACGCTGCTCGACTCGGCGATGGGCTGCGCGGTGCACACGCTGCTCGAGCGCGGGCGTCGGCTACACGACGCTCGAGGTGAAGACGAACTTCGTCCGCCCGATCACGGCCGACACGGGCCTGATCCGCTGCGAGGGGATCGTCATCCACCAGGGCTCGCGGATCGCGACGGCCGAGGGGAAGCTGACGGACGCGAACGGCAAGCTGCTCGCGCACGGCACGACGACCTGCCTGATCTTCCAGTGAGCTTCACGACCCGGCCCGAGCTGCGCGGCACGTTCGGCATGGTCGCGTCGACGCACTGGCTCGCGTCGGCGGCCGGGATGTCGGTGCTCGAGCGCGGCGGCAACGCGTTCGACGCGGCGGTCGCGACCGGCTTGACGCTGCAGGTCGTCGAGCCGCACCTGAACGGGCCGGGCGGCGAGGTGCCCGCGCTCCTCTTCCCGGTCGACCGGGGCGAGCCGATCGCGCTCTGCGGCCAGGGCGTCGCGCCCGGCGCCGCCACGATCGAGCGCTACCACGAGCTCGGCCACGAGCTCGTCCCCGGCACCGGCGTGCTCGCGGCCTGCGTCCCCGGCGCGTTCGGCGGCTGGCTGCTGCTGCTGGAGCAGTTCGGCACGTGGCGGCTCGAGGACGTGCTCGAGTTCGCGATCGGCTACGCGGAGCACGGCTTCCCGCTCGTCGCCGGGATCCGCGCGACGATCGACCGCACCGAGGAGCTGCTGCGCGACTGGCCCGGCTCGCGCGACCTCTACCTGCCGGCGCCCGCAGGTCGGCGCGCTCTTCCGCAACCCGGCGCTCGCCGCGACCTATCGACGGATCCTCGACGAGTCGCGCGGCGGCTCGCGCGAGCAGGAGATCGAGAAGGCACGGCGCGCCTACTACGAGGGCTTCGTCGCCGAGGAGATCGACCGCTTCGTCGCCGCCGAGGGCGGGCTGCTGACCGGCGACGACATGGCCCGCTGGCGCGCGACGCTGGAGCCGGTCGCCAAGCTCGAGTACCACGGCCTCACGGTCTGCAAGACGCTGCCGTGGGCCGCCGGGCCCGTCGGGCTGCAGCAGCTCGCGCTGCTCGACGGCTTCGACCTCGCCGAGCCTCGGCCCGGCCGAGCTCGTCCACGTCGTCACCGAGTGCGCGAAGCTCGCGTTCGCCGACCGCGACGCGCTCTACGGCGACGATGAGGTCCCGCTCGAGACGCTGCTCTCGAAGGCGTACAACGACGAGCGGCGCGCGCTCGTCGGCGACGACGCGTCGGACGAGTACCGCCCCGGCATCGGCCGGCTGCCGCATCTCGTCGAGGCCGCCGTCACGCCGGGAGCGGGGGAGCCGACGCGCGGCGACACCGTGCACCTCGACGTCGTCGACCGCTGGGGGAACATGTTCTCGGCGACACCGAGCGGCGGCTGGCTGCAGAGCTCACCGGTGATCCCCGCGCTCGGCTGGCCGCTCGGCACGCGCGCGCAGATGTTCTGGCTCGAGGAGGGGCTGGCGTCCTCGCTCCGGCCCGGCGCACGCCCGCGCACGACGCTCTGCCCGGGGCTCGCGCTCCGCGACGGGAAGCCGTACCTCGCCTGGGGCACGCCCGGCGGCGACCAGCAGGAGCAGTGGGCGCTCCACGTCTTCCTCCGCCACGTCGACCTCGGCCTCGACCTGCAGGCCGCGATCGACGCGCCCGAGTTCCACATGGACCACCTGATCTCGTCCTTCTATCCCCGCGGCTTCGCGCGCCGCTCGGTCACGATCGAGGAACGGTTCGGCGACGACGTCGCGGACGACCTGCGCCGGCGCGGGCACGACGTCGAGGTCTCCGGCCCGTGGACGCTCGGCCGCGTCACCGCGGTCGCGCGCGAGGACGACGGCCTGCTCAAGGCGGGCGCGAACCCGAGGGGGATGCAGGGCTACGCGGCCGGCCGCTAGCCTGGATCGAGTGAGCGAGCTTCTCTGCCCCACCGACGGAACGGCCCTCCGCCGCATCGAGCGGAGCGGCGTCCACGTCGACGCGTGTCCGAGCTGCCGCGGCGTCTGGCTCGACCGTGGCGAGCTCGACAAGATCGTCGAGCGCGAGCGCTCCGACCTCGACGACTTCGAGCAGGAGATCCGCGGGACGCCCGCCGACAGCTCCCACGACGTCGGGCACGCCAAGCCGCCCAAGAAGAAGAAGCGCGGCGGCTTCCTCGAAGAGTTCCTCGACTTCGGCTAGGCCGACTCGCGCAGCGCCGCGTCGGTGCGGACCGCGTGCATGTCCCGCGCCTCGACGTGCTCGCCGCACTCGGGACAGGCGAGGTGCGGCATCACGGCCGCGCCGCAGCTCTTGTGCGTCAGCGTCATCGCCTGCCCGTCCAGGTGCTGCGCACCCCAGTCCATGATCGAGAGCAGGACGGGATAGAGGTCGAGGCCGCGCTCGGTCAGGCGGTACTCGTAGCGCTGCGGCCGCTCCTGATAGAGCTCGCGCCGCAGGATCCCGTGCTCGACGAGCGTGTTCAGGCGGTCGCTGAGGATGTTGCGGGCGATCCCCGTGTGCCGCTGGAGCTGCTCGAAGCGGCGGACGCCGAGGAAGGCCTCGCGGAGGACGAGCAGCGTCCAGCGCTCGCCGATCACCGCGAGCGTCTCGCCGACGGCGCAGTTGGCGCGGCTCCAGTCCTCGTTCGTCACTTCGACATAGTTGCATTTCGCAACGCACTCGTCTAGAGTCGGTAGCGAATCGCAACCGACTTGGGAGATGGCCATGTCCCGCACGCGCACGATCAGCTGGCACGACCCCGTCGACGCCGCCCGCCAGGCGCAGGGCCTCACCGGGCTCGAGGCGCTGCACCGGATCGGCAACGGCCTGCTGCCGCCGCCGCCCGTCGCCGACCTCGTCGGCTTCCACCCGATCTTCGTCACGCCCGGCTACGTCGTCTTCGCCTACGAGCCGCGCGAGGAGCACTACAACACGCTCGGCGCCGTCCACGGCGGCATCCTCACGACCGTGCTCGACACGGTGATGGGCTGCGCCGTCCACTCGAAGCTCGAGGCCGGGATCGCGCCGGTGACGATCGAGCTGAAGACGAGCTTCGTCCGTCCGGTCACGCTCGCGTCCGGGCTCCTGCGGGCGGAGGGCAGCATCGTCCATCCCGGCTCGCGCGTCGCGACGGCCGAGGCGAAGCTGCTCGACGACGAGGGGACGCTCTTCGCGCATGCGTCCTCGACCTGGCTGATCTACGACGCTGTCCGCAAGGAGCAGAAGGAGCCGATCGCGGCCTACGCGGCTCCTACAATGGCTCGATGGAGCCGCTGTACAGGCCGGAAGGCGTCGAAGAGCGCTGGCAGCAGGTCTGGGAGGCCGAGGGTCTCTACCGTGCCGGCGCCGGCAAGCGCCACGACGACACGTTCGTGATCTGCGTGCCGCCGCCGAACGTGACCGGCTCGCTGCACATGGGCCACGCGCTGAACGGCTCGCTCCAGGACGTCCTGATCCGCTGGCACCGGATGCGCGGCTTCGACACGCTCTGGCAGCCGGGATACGACCACGCGGGGATCGCGACACAGAACGTCGTCGAGAAGCAGCTTGCCAAGGAAGGGACGTCGCGAAAGGAGCTCGGCCGCGAGGCGTTCGTCGAGCGCGTCTGGCGCCACCTCGAGGAGACCGGCCGCGACGATCATGGGCCAGTTCCGCGCGCTCGGCGCCTCGCTCGACTACAGCCGCGAGCGCTTCACGATGGACGACGCCTACGTCGAGGCGGTGATGCGCTTCTTCGTCCACCTCTGGGACCGTGGCTGGATCTACCGCGCCGAGCGGATCGTCAACTGGTGCCCGTTCCACGAGACCGCGATCTCGGACCTCGAGGTCGAGCATGTCGACATGGACGACACGCTCACTCACGCCCGCTACCCGTTCGCGGAAGGCTCCGGGCACATCACGATCGCGACCGTGCGGCCGGCGACGATCCTCGCCGACGTCGCCGTCGCCGTCCATCCCGACGACGAGCGCTACCGCGACGCGATCGGCAAGGAGGTGCTCGTCCCGTACGTCGAGCGAGCCGTGCCGGTGATCGCCGACGCGCGCGTCGAGCCGGAGTTCGGCACGGGCGCGCTCAAGATCACGCCCGGTCACGACCCGACCGACTTCGAGATCGGCCGCGACCATCAGCTCGAGATCCTGACCGTGATCGGTCCGGACGGGCGCATGAACGAGAACGCCGGCGACCTCGCCGGGAAGACGCAGCAGGAAGCCGACGAGGCTGTGCTCGCCTGGCTGAAGCAGCACGACCGGCTCGAGCAGCGCGAGCACTACCGGCACGCAGTCGGCACGTGCGAGCGCTGCCACTCCCGGATCGAGCCGCTCGTCTCGCTGCAGTGGTGGGTGGCGATGGAGGAGCCGCGCCAGCCGGCGCTCGCGGCGCTGCAGGAGCGGCGCGTCCGCTACCACCCCGAGTCGCAGCACCAGTTCGCGATCCGCTCGCTCGAGGAGATCCCGGACTGGAACATCTCGCGCCAGCTCTGGTGGGGGCACCAGCAGCCGCTCTGGTACTGCCCCGACGGCCACGTCACCTGCACCTGGCCGCCGCCGGACGCGTGCGCCGAGTGCGGCTCCGGCGAGCTCGAGCGCGACCCGGACGTGCTCGACACCTGGTTCTCGTCCGCGCTCTGGCCCTACGCGACCCTCGGCTGGCCGGAGCGGACGCCCGAGCTCGAGCGCTACTACCCCGGCGACGTCAACTCGACCGCCCGCGAGATCATCCGCCTCTGGGAGAACCGGATGATCTGGACCGGGCTCGAGCTGCTGGGTGAGATCCCGTTCACCGACGTGATCATCCACTCGACGATCCTGGCGACGGACGGCCGGCGGATGTCGAAGAGCCTCGGCACCGGCATCGACCCGCTCGACCTGATCGCGAAGCACGGCGCCGACGCGACCCGGTACGGACTGCTGAAGATGTCCTCGACGCAGGACGTCCGCTTCACCGAGGGCCCGCTCGAGGAAGGGCGAAAGCTCGCGAACAAGCTCTGGAACGTCTCGCGGCTGCTGCTCCAGCACCGCGTCGAGCCGGAGGCGCGACCGCGCGAGCTCGAGGAGCGCTGGATCCTGGCGCGGCTCGACGCGACGCGCGCCGAGCTCGAGCAGACGTGGGCGGCGTTCGACTTCTCGCACTCCGTCCAGGCGCTCTACCGGCTCACCTTCGACGACTTCTGCGACTGGTACGCCGAGGCGATCAAGCCGCGGCTGCGCGAGGGCGACGAGGACGCGTCGGCGACGGCGCTCGCGGCGCTCGAGCGGCTGCTGGCGCTGCTGCACCCGGTGATGCCGCACGTGACCGAGGAGATCTGGTCGCAGTTCCACGAGTCGCGGCTGACCGTCTCGCCGTGGCCGGAGCCCGACGAGGCGTACGCGGCCGACGCCGACGCGCTTCAGCCCGTGCAGGAGGCGGCGGCGATGTTCCGCCGCAGCGGCGTCGTCGTCGAGCTGGCCGGGCGACGAGAAGCGGATCTTCGACGCGGTCGTCCGGCCCGAGCGGGCGAAGGTGAACGGGAACGCCGCCGCCGAGATCGAGCGGCTCCGCGGCGAGGTCGAGCGCGGCGAGCGGATGCTCGCGAACGAGAAGTTCGTCACGAACGCGAAGCCCGAGGTGGTCGAGGCCGAGCGCGAGAAGCTCGCCCGCTACCGGCGCGAGCTCGATGCCCTCTCAGGCTGAGTGGCTCGCGGGCCTGAGCCCGTGGCCGCAGGAGTTCGGGCTCGGGCGGATGCGGACGCTGCTGGCGGCGCTCGGCGACCCGCAGCTCGCTTACCCGGCGATCCACGTCGTCGGCACGAACGGCAAGTCGACGGCGACGCGGACGATCGAGGCGCTCCTGCTCGCGGAGGGGCTCTCCGTCGGTGCGACCGTCTCGCCGCACGTGCGCTCGTGGGCGGAGCGGATCACGGTCGACGGGGCGGAGGCCGACTTCGAGGCCGCCGTCGCGCGGGTGCGGCCCGAGGCGGAGGCGCAGGAGGCGACGCAGTTCGAGACGCTCTGCGCGGCCGCGTTCGCGGAGTTCGCGGCCCGCGGAGTCGACGTCGCCGTCGTCGAGGCCGGGCTCGGCGGCCGCCTCGACGCGACGAACGTCCTCCGCAGCCACGTCGTCCTGCTCACGAACGTCGGTCTCGAGCACACCGACGTGCTCGGCGAGACGCGGGAGGAGATCGCGGCCGAGAAGCTCGCGGTCGTGCAGGAGGGGACGATCGCGGTGCTGCCCGACGACGAGTTCGCGGCGCTGGCCGGTCCGAACGTCCTCGTCGGCGGCGCCCGCGAGGCGGCCGCAGCCTTCCTCGGCCGGCAGATCGACCGCGAGGTCGAGGTCGCGCTTCCCGGCCGGCTCGAGCGGCGCGGCGACGAGGTCCGGGACGGTGCCCACAACGCCGACGGCGCCCGCTGGCTCGTCGCGCAGCTCGACCGCGACGACTACACGGTCGTCGCCTCGATCCTGCGCGACAAGGACGCCGCCGCGATGCTCGCCGCGCTCGCGACGAGGGGACGCCGCCTCGTCGCGACGCAGTCGTCGAACGACCGCGCGCTCCCGGCGGACGAGCTCGCGCGCCTCGCCGCGCGCGCACTTCGCGGAGGTCGAGGTCGAGCCGGATCCGGTCGCTGCGCTCGCCCGCGCGCGCGGGCACCCGCCCGTCCTCGTCACCGGCTCGCTGTACCTTCTCGCCGACTTGGGCGACGACAGCGAGGAACGAGGCCTACCATGACGAAGATGCGCGAACGCGTGACCGTGCTCACGTTCGCGCTCGCGGTGCTCGGCTTCATCATCGGCTCCGCGTTCGGAATCGGCTATCTCGTGGGAAGACTGCTCCTATGATCCTCGCCGCCACCACAACCAACGACGACCTGCTCGGCGGAGTCAACGACTTCTTCGACTCCGGCGCGTGGATGGTGATGCGCAACCTCGGCGTCTTCTTCGTCGCCGTCTTCTGGCTCGCGACCGCGTACTGGGTCTACAAGGACGCCAAGCGGCGGATCGAGGACCCGTGGCTCGTCGCGATGGCGACGGTGCTCGGCCTGATCCCGCCGTTCGTCGGCCCGATCATCTACCTCTTCTTCCGCCCGCCGGAGTACATCGAGGACGTGCGCGAGCGCGAGCTCGAGATCCGCGCGATGGAGGACCGGCTGGCCAAGCGCGACCTGCACTGCCCGGTCTGCCGCGCCGCGGTCGAGGCGACCTTCCTCGTCTGCCCGGTCTGCACGACGCGGCTGAAGCAGGCATGCGTGAAGTGCAACGCGCCGCTCGAGGCGCTCTGGCAGATCTGCCCGCACTGCGCGACGCCCGTCGTGACACCGAGCCTGCCCGGGATCGACGACACGATCGCCGACTCGTGGACGCCGAACCGCGCAAGCGGGCCGCCGGCGTCTGACTAGACTGCGCGGCCGATGGCCGTCGAGCGCACCCTGATCCTGATCAAGCCGGACGCGACCGAGCGTGCGCTCTCGGGTGAGATCCTCGCCCGGATCGAGCGGCGCGGCTTCACCGTCGTCGGCGGCAAGCTGCTCCGGGTCAGCGCGGAGCTCGGCAAGGAGCACTACGCCGAGCACAGCGAGAAGCCGTTCTTCGGCGAGCTCGTCACCTTCATCACCTCCGCGCCGACGTGGGCGCTCGTCGTCGAGGGCGAGGGCGCGATCGCGACGATGCGGAAGACGATCGGCGCGACGAACCCGGCCGACGCCGAGCCCGGCACGATCCGCGGCGACTACGCCACCTCGATGCCGAACAACCTCATCCACGGCTCCGACTCGCCCGAGTCGGCCGAGCGCGAGATCTCGCTCTGGTTCGCCGGATGATGAACTCGTCTGAGGCCGGTACGCGGCCCGCAACCGCGCGGGCTGGACGACGACCAACGCGAGTACGCGCGCGAACGGCCTCCGTCCGTGGCGGCGGAGGAGATCACGTGGGGCATGTGGGGGGTGCCCGAGTCGGAGCTGAAC
>CAWKLR010000011.1:0-50497 GCA_963850485.1 uncultured Actinomycetes bacterium
GCACGTCGAAGGTCTTGCGGAGGTCGGCAACGTGGACGGCCGAGTCCATCATCCGGACCTCTGCGCAAGATCAGGATCCGCTAGCGCGGATCCCGATCGCGCGAACATCCCTAAAGGCGTCCGCTTCGCGACCGCTGTGTCCGCTGTTCTCATCCGGATCTCTTCAGCTTCCCGTGCTTCTTCGCGTACTGCTCGCCGCGGCTGAACACCCAGAGGCCGAGCGGGATCGAGACGACGCCGATGATGATCAGCGGCCACAGCTCGTCCCACATCGCCGTCAGACCCTGTCCCTCCAGGATCGCCTCGCGGATGCCGTCGAGCGCGTACGTGGCCGGGGAGATCGTCGCGATCCACTGCATCCACTGCGGTAGCACCTCGACCGGGTAGTAGACGCCGGAGACGACGAGCAGAGTCCCCTGGGCGACGAAGCCGAGCTGCGTTCCCTTCTCCGGCGAGATGAGGGGCAACACCGACATCATCATCCCGATGCCGATGAACGAGACGGACGAGACGAGGAGCACGACGAAGGCAGCGAAGTAGTCCGCGTTCGGGATCGAGAGGTCGAAGAAGAAGAATGCGCAGACCACGAACAGGAACGTCGCGCGCAGGAGCCCGTAGATGATCGCGAAGACGCCTTGCCCCGCAAGGTGCATCGCGCGCGAGAGCGGGGCCATGAACGTGTACTCGATCGTCCCTTCCCAGCGCTCCCAGGCGACCGTCTCCATCAGGAACTCGAAGAGGATTCCCAGATACGCCCAGACGACGGCGCCGATCAGGAGTGTCGTCATGGTCGCGTTGACGTCGAGCTCGCCGCCAGTCGCCTCGATGCCCTTGGCGATGAAGACGATCGTGAGCGTGTTCGCGACGGTCCACACGAACCAGGCGACGTCCCACCAGATGTAGCGCTTGGTGAGGTAGTAGTTGCGCTCGACCACGCCTCCGGCGCCCACGAGCTCCGCGCGCATCGTGCTGACGAGGGCCCTCATTTCCGCTCCCACGCCGGCAAAGCCGGCGTTTCGCTATTGGGCGGCTCCGTCGAGCCTACGCCGCTCATGCGAACACCTCCCGGTCGTCGTCCTCGTCGTCCTCGTCACCTTCGGCCTCGAACGCCCGCCCGGTGGCCGAGAAGAACGCCTCCTCGAGCGTTCCACAGCCGTAGCGCCGCTTGAGGTCGTCCGCCGGCTCGAGGGCGAGCAGCCGACCGCGGTCGAGGATCCCGACGCGCTCCGCGAGCGTCTCCGCTTCTGCCAGATCGTGCGTGCAGAGGAGGATCGTCGAGTCGTGGTTCGTGCGAATCTCGCGGATGAAGTCCTGCACCTCGAGCTTCGAGCGCGGGTCGAGCCCCGTCGTCGGCTCGTCGAGCAGGAGCAGCACGGGCGACGTCAGGAGCGCCCTCGCGAGAGCGACCTTCTGCTGCATCCCGCGCGAGAGGTTCTCCATCGGCTCGTCCCGGCGGTCGCGCGGGAAGCCGACCCGCTCGAGGATCTCAGGGATCAGGTGCTTGGTGTCTCCCGCGGTCATGCCGTAATAGCGAGCTGCATAGC
The DNA here is from genome assembly GCA_963850485.1 of uncultured Actinomycetes bacterium. Taxonomy (GTDB): domain Bacteria; phylum Actinomycetota; class Thermoleophilia; order Gaiellales; family Gaiellaceae; genus GMQP-bins7. The sequence continues at coordinate 1,545 of CAWKLR010000011.1, forward strand.
CGAGGTTCTCCGCCGACGACATCTTCTTGAAGAACGATGCCTCCACGGAGACGCGGTTCACCAGCCGGCGCACGGCGCGAGCATCGGACACGACGTCGTGGCCGAAGATCCGGGCGGTGCCGCCGTCCGGCAGCAGGAGTGTGGAGAGCAGGCGGACGAGCGTCGACTTCCCGGAGCCGTTCTGGCCCAGGATCGCGACCGTCTCACCGCGCTCGAGGGTGAACGAGACGCCGTCGAGGGCGACCCGCGCCTTGCGGCCGAAGCGTCCCTTCTTGCGGTCGGGGACCCTGAACTCCTTGCGAAGCTCGTGGACCTCGACCGCCGAGACCAGATCGCGAGGAACGGCCTCCATGGGTGGTGCTTCTCGAATCTCCGTCATCTGATGCTCCTCCGAGGTACTGCGTAGCGAGAAACGGGCAAGCCAGCGCCGGGCCTTCGGGGAGGCCCATGGCAACGGGTGTCTCAGCTACGAGCGAGCATCATCGAGTCGCTGACGATAGCGACCCGAGCGGCTGTGGTCAATCAGGCGGCGTTCTCGCCGCGCGCGGTCTCCTCTTCGAGACGCTTCGCCTCGTAGTAGGCGATCCGCTCCTGCAGGTGCCGATCGGTTCGCGCGAACTGCTCGCGGTAGCGATCCCAGAACTCAGCGTTCTTCGTCTTCTTCTTCTTCTTCGCCATCGCCACCTCCAAGCAGTCTGACGATCTCCGCGAGCAAGACCTTCATGTCGAACAGCACCTCGAAGAGTAGCTTCGCGTCGTAGTGAGGCTCGGTCTCGGACACAGATACAGCGTCCCTGAGGGGGGCGGTTCGCGCTAGTCGCTCTTCCGGCCACGCCCTTGACCGCCGTCCGCGCTCGCGGCTAGGGTGAGATCAGGTCGGGAGCAAAGGAGCTCCCTGCCGAGGCGACGTGGCCTCAGGAACCGGCGAAGTATCGAGCCGAGTCCTGGGGTCTTTTTCATTGGTCCAAAGGAGGCGAGATGTCGGAGGTCGAGGAGCGGCACTACCTGCGAAACGGCGGCGAGGCGCTGCCGGACGCGCGCGAGGCGCTCGAATGGGCGTCGGAGACCCGGGCGGCGATGGTCGATCTCAAGTTCTGCGACCTGCTCGGAACATGGCAGCACGTGACGCTCCCCACGAGGGCGTTCGACGAGAGCGCGTTCGACGATGGCCTCGGGTTCGACGGCTCTTCGATCCGCGGCTGGCAGGCGATCTCCGAGTCGGACATGCTCCTGATGCCGGATCCGTCCTCCGCGATTCTCGATCCTGCCACCGAGGCGCCCACGCTCTCCCTCGTCTGCGAGATCGCCGATCCAATCACTCGCGAGCCGTACGCGAAGGATCCACGTGGGGTGGCCCGTCGCGCAGAGGAGCACCTCCGCGCGAGCGGGATCGCCGACACCGCCTATTTCGGGCCTGAATGCGAGTTCTTCGTCTTCGACGAGGTGCACTACGACCTCGGCCCGAACTGCTCGCACTATTCGGTCGACTCCGCGGAGGGTTACTGGAACTCCGGGCAAACCCGGGCTCGGGTACACGGCCCGGCCGAAGGAGGGTTACTTCCCGGCAGCGCCTTCCGACCAGCTCCACGACCTCCGCACGGAGATGGTGCTGACGCTCGAGCGCCTCGGCATCCCCTGCGAGTTCCACCACCACGAGGTCGCCTCCGGTGGCCAGTGCGAGATCGACCTCCGCTTCACGACGCTGACCCGCATGGCCGACCAGGTCATGACCTACAAGTACGTCGTCAAGAACGTCGCCCGGCGGCACGGGAAGACCGCGACCTTCATGCCGAAGCCGATCTACGGCGACAACGGCTCGGGGATGCACACGCATCAGTCGCTGTGGATGGAAGGAACGCCGTTGATGGCGGACAAGTCCGGATATGCGGGGCTCTCCCAGCTGGCGCGCGCGTACATCGGCGGGCTGCTCGCGCATGCCCCCGCTCTGCTCGCCTTCTGCGCGCCGACGACGAACTCGTACCGGCGGCTCGTTCCCGGTTTCGAGGCCCCGGTGAACCTCGTCTACTCGCAGCGGAACCGCTCTGCTTGCATCCGCATCCCGATGTACTCGGAATCGGCAAAGACGAAGCGGATCGAGTTTCGGCCGCCCGACTCGGCCGCGAACCCGTATCTCGCGTTCTCGGCCATGCTCATGGCGGGGCTGGACGGGATCGAGCGTGGGCTCGACCCGGGGGCTCCTTCCGACTACGACCTGTTCGAGGACGCCGACGGCGACGTGCCGCAGGTGCCAGGCTCGCTCCCCGAGGCGCTCGACGCGCTCGAGGCCGACCACGAGTTCCTGCTGAAGGGTGACGTGTTCTCGAAAGAGCTGATCGAGACGTGGATCGGCTGGAAGCGGGAGAACGAGATCGACGTCGTACGCCTGCGACCGCATCCCGCGGAATTCGCGCTCTACTACGACTGTTGACGTGAAGGATCGGGCCCGCGCGCACGCGGGTCCGATCTGGTTTTCTCGCGAAGCGAGGAGTACGATCATTCTCGGGCATGCTTCGAGGTGCGTTCCCGCTGAGGGCGACCGAGACTGCGAAGAGAATCGCGGTCGAGAGGATTCCCGATGCCCCATAGCCGAACGACGTCGGCCGTGCTGGTCGTCCTGGCAGCGGGCATCGTGGGCGTCGGCACCATGGCTGCGCTCGCGGCCTCGTCGGCTGCAGGCCGGTTCGAGCTCATGTTCCAGGCGAGCCACGAGGCGGTGCCGGCATCCCCGACGTATCCCTTTGGGCTGAGGCATACGGGCACCTTCACATCCAGCGCGCCGTTCTGTCCTTCGGGAACCTTGGTGGACATCCAGGTCCTCGGCGGAGTGTCGAGCCCCCTACGGGCAAGGCGCCAGTACACGTGCGACGACGGGTCGGGAAGCCTGGTCTTCTTCGTGGACGACCCCGAGCTCGAGCACGGCTCCACCGGTACCTGGAGCATCGAGGAAGGAACGGGGCGCTATGCCGGCCTGCGAGGGCGGGGCCAGTACCGCGGCGAGATCTTGAGCGGCAGTCCCTCCGACTTCGGAAGCGTGGTCTTCCGCGCGAGCTGGCAGGGAGTCGCAGACTTCGACGCCGTCGCGCCGACGATCTCCGTGACGAGCGCGAGAGCGACGAAGCTTCGCCGACCCGCCGGCGCGTACTCGATCCGAGTCGCCCTCGTCATGCGCGACGACGTCGACGGCAACACCGTCATGTACGCGGTGACGGCCAAGAGTGGCGGAGCGACGCTCGCGACGAAGGCCGGATCGACGACCGGCTCCGCGGCAGTCACGTTTCGCGTACGCCCTCCGAACGCGAAGACGCGCACGATTCAGCTCGCGATCGAGGCGAGCGACCCGGTCGGGAACAAAGCCGCGCTCAATCGGTTACTGAAGCTTCCGCGCTAGGCACCCGAAGAAATCCCTCGACGACGAGCGCGCCCGCGACGATCGCCGCCAACGCGCCCAGCTGGGCAGTAGCGGCCATCTGGGTGCCGACGGGGATCGTGGCAAGCGCAAGCCCGGCGGCGACGAGCCTGACGCCGCTCCTTCCGAGCCCGAGCGTTCGTCTGAAGCCGACCTCGCTGACGATGAACAGCGCCGTGCCCGCTGCGAACTCCGCGGCGATCCACGCGTCGAGCGGGTCGTACGGATCGCCGACGGCCTTCTTGAGACCCGCCGCGACCGCGACGATGCCCAGGAGGAGGCCGTAGTGCCAGTAGCCGAACGCCGTCAGGGCGATCCGCGGTCGGCGCTCCTCCGGCACTTCGACCATCGCTCGCTCGACCGCGTCCTCGTCGGAGAAGTACAGCCACCAGAGGGAGGCCGCGAGGGCGAGCGCGAGCAAGGCGACGAGCGCGAGCCCGAGGTCGAGGTCGAGCCGCGCGGCCACGCCGATGACGACGATCGACTCACCGAGCGCGACGATGATCACCAGTCCGTGTCGCTCGACGAAGTGCTCTGCCACGATGACGAAACCTTCCGTCGATGTGAGCCAGGGCGTGAACCAGAGCACCAGCGCCGCAGATCCCCAGAGCAGCCACTGGGCCGTGCTGCCGAGCGCTCCACCGACGAGGACGAGCGCGGCCGCGGCGAGGTTGAACGGCACCAACCGCAGGATCGCGCGAACCTCGGAGAGCGAGGTGCCGCGGATGTACATGCCTCCGTGCAGGACGACGACGGCGAGGTATCCGATCCCGAACGCGAGGCCGTCGCCATCGAAGGCGTCGGGAACCGCGAGCGCGACGAGGAGAAACGCACCCATGCCGCCGAGCAGAAGAAGTTGATGGCGGAGATGGTCGGTGGCGATCGCATTCGTCAGCCACGCGTAGCCGTCGTACATCCACCAGATCACCGCGAGCATCACGACGACCTGTGCGAGCGCGGCCGCGTCTCCCCGCTCCACCAGAACGGTGGTCAGCTGGGTGATCGTGAACACGAAGACGAGATCGAAGAAGAGCTCGAGAGTGGAGACCCGAGTGGAGCGATCCGGCTCGAGCTGAGACACGCCTGCATCATCCCGAAGGGGTCAGACCCCACGGGCCTGACCCCTTCGACCGGCGACTACCTGAGGGCGAACGTGACGCTGATGCTGGCGCTCGTCTCCTGCTCGCCGGGAACGATCGGCGTCGACGCCGCATCGGCTGCCTGCATGCGCTCGGCGTAGTACGGCATGGCTGAGGTTCCCTCGACGATGTCCGTGATCTCCCCCAACGACCGGCCGGCGGCCTTGGCGAGCACCTCGGCGCGTGCGCGTGCCTCGGCGACCGCCTTGCCGAGCGCCTGACGATAGAGCGCCTCGGCGTTGCTCGAGCTCAGGCCCGGCCCCGAGATCTGATTCGCGCCTGCTTCGGCGGCCGCGTCGATCAGGTCGGCCGCGTCGTCGACGTCGGAGGTGGCCGACACGCTGTTCGAGGCCGCGTATCCGTCGACCGCGCCCATGTCATTCGTGACGGGATAGACACTGACCCACTGCGTAGCGAGCTCTCGTCCGCGCGCCTGGCGAAGTGCATTGACGATCCTTCGCATCGCGTCCGCGTTCGCCGCTACGGCAGCCTTCGCGGTCGCAGCGCGGGTCTCCACCCCGAAGGACATCTGCGCCTCGTTCGGCACTGCTTCGATCGAGCCGACGCCGGTCACGGTGATCGTGTCACCGTCGGGGGCGTCCTGGGCTCCAGCGAGATCCGGCAGACCGACGGCGCCTGCAAGGGCGACGAGAGTGAAGAGAGCAGCGACGACGAGCAACAGGCGCTTCATGGAGTCCTCCGCGGGTAGGTGTCACCTGCGATACGTCGCCGAGGACGCGCCGCGTCACACCATCGATTCCGATGCTTGAAGTATGAGGCCCGCGGCCCGCACTCCTACTTGCTGTGCTCGAACGTCTCGCGCTCGTGCTCGCTCAACGGCCGCGAACGACCGGTCTCCCGATCGCGAGCCACGATCACGGCCTCCGACTCGGCCGCGAGCTCGCCGTCGCGCGTCCGTATCTGCTCCCGAAGCGTGAGGCTCGCGTTGCCGATCCGCTCCAGGCGGCACGTCACGACGACCTCCTCGTCCTCGAGCCGGAGCTCGCGACGGAAATCGATCGCGACGCGCGCGAGCACGTAGTCCCAGGAGCTCCCGACTCCGCCGAGCGTGCCTTCGAGCCACTCGTCGCGCCCCTCCTCGAGGTACGTGGCGTAGACCGCGTTGTTGACGTGGTGATAGGCATCCACGTCGCGCCAGCGGATCTCGATGCGCTTTTCGTGCACGATCAGAAGTCGTCGGCAAAGCGGCGGCGCGCTTCCACGAGCGCCTCCTGGATCCCGCCAGGCCCGGGCGCAGGCCGCTCGGCTCGCGTTCGAGGCCGCTTGAAGGTGCCCTCGCGAACGCGGGTTGCGATCGCCTCATGGGCGTCGCGAAACGGTGTTCCCTTCTTCACCAAGGCTTCGGCGGCGTCGGTCGACAGGAGAAGCGGATCCGAGGCCGCCTTCGCCATCCTCTCGCGATCCACTTCGAGCCCGCTGACGAGCACGGTGAGAGCGTCGAGCGCGAGGCGGACGTCGCGACGGGTGGCGAACACGGGTGACTTGTCCTCCTGCAGGTCCCGGTCGTATGCGAGCGGAAGACCCTTCACGGTCGCGAGCAGGCCCGTCAGGCGACCGATCGCTGTGCCGGCCTTGCCGCGGGCAAGCTCCGCGACATCCGGATTGAGCTTCTGCGGCATCATCGAGGATCCAGTCGCCGCGGTCTCCGGGAGCCGCGCAAACCCGAACTCCGCCGTCGCCCAGAGCACGATCTCCTCGCCGATGCGCGAAAGGTGCATGAACAGCATCGCGGCCGCATAGAGGTAGTCGAGCGCGAAGTCGCGATCCGCGACCGCGTCGACCGAGTTGCGCATCTGGCGCGGCGGTTGCGGTAGCTCGAGAGTCGAGCCTGCGAGCGCGCCTGCACCGAGCGGGCTCTCCGACGCCGCTTCGGCCGCCGCCGCGAAGCGCGTCCTGTCTCGGTCGAGCATCTCGACCCAGGCCAGCAGGTGATGACCGAGCGTGATCGGCTGCGCCCGCTGGAGGTGCGTGTACCCGGGCATGTGCGTCGCCGCCTCCGACTCGGCGAACGAGAGGACGACGAGCGCGAGCGAGTCGATCGCGTCTCGCGCCTCGGCGCAGGCATCCAGGACGTAGAGCCGCAGCGCCGCGGCCACCTGGTCGTTGCGCGAGCGGCCCGCATGGATCTTGCGCCCGACGTCGCCGAGCAGGCGCTCGATCGCCGAGTGCACGTCCTCGTCCGAATCGAGGCATGAGCTCGGGTCGAGCGCGATGTCGGCGAGACGGCTTTCGACCTCGTCGAGCTCGTCAGCATTGAGCAAGCCGGCGTCGGCCAGCCGCCGGGCATGCTCGGCCGTCGCCTCGCAGTCGTAGGCGAGAAGCTCCAGGTCGTCGGCGCGGAGAAACTCCCACACCTGCGGATCCAGATCCTCGCCTACCCGCCCCTTCCAGGTCGTCACACGGTGATCTTGGCGCGTTTCCGCGCCGCGTGCAGCTCGGTCTCGAGCGACGAGATCCTGATGAACCCCTCCGCCGCGTCGTGCGGGAAGGTCTCGCCCGTGGCGTAGGAAGCGAGCTCTGCTGCGTAGAGCATGTGCGGAGAGCGCGTTCCGATGACGACGGCCGCATTGGGTCGCAGCTCGAGGCGCACGTCGCCCGTGACCAGCTCCTGGGTGGAGTCGACGAACGCGTCGATCGCCTCGCGCGCCGGGCTGAACCAGCGCCCCTCGTACACGAGCTCGGTCCAACGCTGCTCGAGCGGACGCTTGAGCCGCGCTTCGTCCTTCGTCAGGACCACGTCCTCGAGCGCCGAGTGCGCCGTGATCAGCGCGATCGCGCCCGGGGCCTCGTACACCTCACGGCTTTTGATGCCCACTGCCCGGTTCTCGATCATGTCGATGCGGCCGATGCCGTACGCGCCCGCAAGGCGGTTCACTTCGGCGATCAGCGCCGCCAGCGAAAGAACCTCTCCGTCGAGCGAGACGGGAGTCCCGCCCTCGAAGCCGACGACGATCTCGACGGGAGCGGGCGCGGACGCAGGATCGGAGGTGAGCGCGTACGGCTCGTCCGGAGGACGGTTCCAAGGATCCTCGAGGATCCCCGCCTCGATGGCGCGACCGAAGAGATTCTCGTCGATCGAGTACGGGGACGCGGCTCGTCTGAACGACCGGGATACCCCGCGCGAGCGCATACTCGATCTCCTCGTCGCGGGTCCAGATCCGGTCGCGGAGCGGCGCAATCACGCGCACATCCGGATAGTGCGCTTTGAAGGCGAGCTCGAAGCGGAGCTGATCGTTGCCCTTGCCGGTGCAGCCGTGCACCACTGCCTCCGCGCCGAGCTCGAGAGCGATCTCGGCAACCGCCTGCGCGATGACCGGACGCGACAGCGCCGAGACGAGCGGGTACTTACCCTCGTAGAGCGCGTTGGTCACGATTGCCCGCGCACACTGCTCTTCGGCGAACGCGTCCTTGCGGTCGATCACGAGCACGTCCTCCGCGCCGGCCGCGTTGGCGCGCGTGATCGACTCTTCGAGATCGAACGCTTGACCCACGTCCACGAGCACGGCGACGACCTCGTCGAAGCCGTACGGCTCGTCCTTCAGCCACGCGAGGATGCAGCTCGTGTCGAGCCCGCCCGAGTAGGCGACGACCGCGGTCTTGCTCATGGGCCGCCCTTTGGCCCAGGAGCGTGGAGGGGTGTGGGGAACCGGGAGGTTTCCCACGTTCTCAGGAAGAAGGGGGCTCGCGGGGGAAACATGGTTTCCCCCGCGGGAGCGACCCGCAGGCGAGCGACGCTCATGCCGCGCCTTGCAGGAGGTAGCCGGTCAGCTCGTCCGCGAGAGCAGCAGCCGGCGTGCCGTCGCGGGCGACGACGAGGATCGAGTTGTCCCCGGCCAGCGTCCCCGCTATCCCCGGGTGCCCGGCTTCGTCGATTGCCTGCGCGAGAGCGTTGGCGTACCCGGACGGCGTGCTGACGACGACCAGGGAGCCGGCGGCTTCCAGGGTGACGGCATACCGGCGCATCGCCGCGCCGAGCGCGCGCAGACGGTCGGTATCGCTCGTTCCCGGGGGCGCATACACCAGCCGTCCGCTCGGCGCCCGCACCTTGACGAGACCGAGGTCGGCGATGTCGCGGGAGACCGTGGTCTGCACCACCTCGAAGCCCGCGTCCTTGAGCGCCGCCGCGACCTCGGCCTGCGTCGAGAGAGCGCGCTCGCGAACGAGCGTGAGAATGGCGTTCTGCCGGTCGCGTCGGTTCATAGTATGCGGCACCTTAGCAATATATGCGGACTAAGTGACAAGGTGTCACTTGGAGTCGCTCGCGTGCGTGGCCAGGGCGCTGGCGATGATGGACAGTGCTTCGGCGACCTCGTCCACTCCGATCGTGAGCGGCGGGGCGAGTCGCACGACGTCGTCTCCCGCGGTGAGCACCAGCAGGCCACGCTCGCGACACGTGTCGACGATCTCGCCGGCGCCTCCGGCGACGACCGCCCCCAGGAGGAGCCCTCGCCCGCGCACCGCGAGAACGCCCGGGAACGAGGCCAGCCCGCGCCCGAGCGCGGCGCCCTGCTCGACCACATTGGCGAGCAGTTCGTCGTCGATCGCATCGACGACGGCACAGGCTGCGGCGCAGCTCACTGGATTGCCACCGAAGGTCGAGCCGTGGTCGCCGGGAACGAACGCCCCCGCCGCATGATCGGCGACGAGCAGTGCTCCGATGGGCAGCCCGTTCGCGAGGCTCTTGGCCAGCGTGACGAGATCCGGGCTGACGCCGAGCGACTCGAACGCGAAGAACGACCCGGTACGACCCATGCCCGTCTGGATCTCGTCGAAGCAGAGGAGCGCGGGAAGCTCGGCGGCGGCGGCCACGAACTCCGGGGCCAGCGGGTGAATGCCGCCTTCACCCATGATCGGCTCGAGGAGCACGAGACCCACGTCCTCCGTCACTGCTGCGCGGAGCGCTGCGATGTCGTTCGGGGGCACGAAGCGCACGCCTGGAACGAGCGGTGCGAATGCGGTGCGCTTCGACGGCTGACCCGTCACGGACAGCGCTCCCAGCGTCCGCCCGTGGAAGCTCCCATGGAGAGCGACGACGCCTGGCTTGCCCGTCGCCTTGCGGGCGTACTTGAGCGCAGCCTCGATCGCCTCGGCGCCGGAGTTGCAGAAGAACGCCTGCGCTCCGCCGAAGCGATCGGAGAGACGGGCCGCAAGTTCCTCGGCCGGCTGCGTGCGATAGAGGTTCGACGCATGCCAGAGCCGTTCGAGCTGCAGACGCGCGGCCTCCAGCGGCGCGGAGTGGCAATGACCGAGCCCGACGACCGCGATCCCGCCGCCGAAGTCGAGATACGCACGTCCCTCGTCATCCCAGACGCGGGCGCCCTCTCCGCGCACGATCGTGACATCTGCTCGCGGGTAGGTCGGAAGGATCCGGTCGACCCCTTGTAACAGACTGTTACTTGGAGCGGTCAGGCGAGCACCTCGGTCGCTCCGATCTCGGCGCGGACACCGAGCCGGGCGGCGCGCACGGCAGCGAGGAGCTTCGGCACGATGCCGCCCTCGAACGCACCCGCTGCGATGAGCGAGTCGGCGCGCACCCCCTCGATGCGGTCGGCCCACGCACCGTCCACGAACACCCCGGGCACATCGGAGACGAAGACGATGCGATCGGCTCCGAGCCCCACTGCGAGCGCACCGGCCGCTTCGTCGGCGTTCACGTTGAGGGGGCCGACCGCGATCGGCGCAACAACCGGGATCCGCCTGGCGGCAAGTGCCGCCTCGATCGCAGCTGGCCGCGAAGGAATCGGCTCGCCGACGAGCCCGAGGCCAGGAAGCAGTCGAGCTTCGAGGCCGATCTCGTCCCCGACCAGAGGTAGTGCCGCGGGGCCGAGGGCGGCGGACGCCTCGGCCCCGACGGCGACCAGCGACTCGCGCACGACGGCGAGGGCCGCTGGACTTGTGACACGACGGCCGCCAACGAATTCAACAGGAATCCCACGCCGCTCGAGCTCGGCGCTGATCTGCGGCCCGGCGCCGTGCACGACGACGACCTCGTGACCGGCATCGAAGAGATCGAGCGCGCGACCGGCGGCGGTGGCTGCGACACCGCCCCCGAGTTTCAACACGACTCGGCTCATGTCGTGTACTCGGCGTTCAGCCGCACGTAGTCGTAGGTCAGGTCCGAGGCGAGGTACGCAGCCGACCCGGTGCCGAGCCCGAGGTCGAGATCGATGGAGACGGCCGCGCCCGTGAGCTCGGGCGTGAGGCCGGTCGGTGCGCCACGCTCGAACACCCGTGTCCCGTCGAACGCGACCGTCAGCAGCTCCGCATCGAGCCGCGCGAAGCCGCCGTTCCAGGGTGCGGAGCCGGCCGCGGCGAGCACACGACCCCAGTTCGGGTCATGGCCGAAGGCCGCCGTCTTGACGAGCGGCGACGTTGCGATCCTACGGGCCACGGCGGTGGCCTCTTCGTCCGACCCGGCGCCCGAGACGGTGATCTCGAGCAACACCGTCGAGCCTTCGCCGTCGGCGACGATCTGCCGCGCGAGATTGGCACAGACATCATGGAGCGCGTCCGCAAAAGCCTCGTCGGTCGCCTGATCTCTCGACACTCCGCTCGCCCCGTTCGCCAGCAGGACCACAGCGTCGTTGGTCGAGCATTCTCCGTCGACCGAGATGCGGTTGAACGTGGCGTCCGCTGCCGTGCGCAGGAGCGGGCCTGCCTCCCCCGGCTCGAGAGGGAAGTCGGTCGTGACGACAGCCAGCATCGTGGCGAGCCGGGGATGGATCATGCCCGCGCCCTTCGCCATGCCTCCGACAGTGAACCCGGCGCCGTCGACCGAGCTCTGCTTCGTGTCCCGGTCGGTGGTCAGGATCGCCTCAGCCGCGGCGCGTGCTCCCTCCACGTGGAGCGACTTCGCGGCATCGCGGACTCCGCGGCACACGTTCACCAGCGGAAGCGGAACGCCGATGATGCCGGTGGACAGGACGAGCACCTCTTCGGTGCGAAGGCCGAGCGCCTTGGCCGCCTCCGCTGCTGTCTCCTCCGCATCGGAGATGCCGCGCTCGCCGGTAGCGGCGTTGGCGACTCCGGAGTTGACGACGACCGCCTGCGGCTCCGCCTTCTCGAGATGCCGGCGTGAGACCGTGACCGGCGCCGCCTGCACCCGATTCGTCGTCCAGACCGCGCCGCCCACCGCGGCCGGCAGCGAGCGAACGAGCGCGAGGTCGAGCCCAGAGCGTCGGATTCCTGCGCTAACTCCCGTGGCGACGAAGCCCTTGGCAGCGGTGACGGACATCTCTAGACGAGCACTCCTGAGAGCCGCAGGCCCATCGTCTCGTCGTGTCCGAAGAGGAGGTTGACGTTCTGAATCGCCTGCCCCGCGGCACCCTTGCCGAGATTGTCCAGAGCGCAGATGACGATCGTTCCACCCGTCAGCCGATCCTCGAAGACGCCGATCTCCGCGCCGTCCGTGTGCTGGACGCGCGCAAGCTCGGGGACGACCCCCTGCGGGAGCACCGCGACGACGTGGCTGTCCGCGTAGTGCTCCTCGAGAGCGGCACGGAGATCGACTCCGCGAGAGCGCACGTGACAGGTGGCGATCAGTCCGCGCCGCACAGGAAGGAGATGCGGCACGAACGCCACAGGAAAGCCGAGAACCGACGCCATCTCCGGCGCGTGGCGGTGTGCACCGACGTCGTAGGGGGCGACGTTCTCGAGAACCGCACCCGCATGCGAGGTCGGCTTCGGGGAGCGGCCCGCTCCGGTCATCCCCGACATGGCGTCGACGAAGACCGCATCGTGCTCGATCAGAGCTCGGATCGGGGCGAGGGCGAGCAGCACGGCCGTCGCGTAGCAACCGGGATTCGCGACGAGCCGTTCCGTGGGCGGTGCAACTTCCGGAAGGGCGTACGACCAGGACACGAGAGACGCGGGATCGGGATGCTCGAAGCCGTACCACGACTCGTAGACCTCCGGATCTCGGAAACGGTGCGCACCGGACAGATCGACGACGACGCCGCGCGCGGGAGGCGCGATCGCTGCGGCCTCCTCGTGGCCGAGACAGAGGAAGACGACGTCGGCGCCACACGACAGCGCCGCGTCGTTCGTGATGAAGCGGGGGATCCGACTCCACCCATTTCGGCCGAGCCGCGGGTCGAGCGCGTCTGCGGACCGCCCGGCGAGCGCGTTCGAGCCGAGGGCATAGAGCTCGAGGCCGGGGTGCGAGAGGACGCGGTCCAGCGTCTCCTGCCCCGCGTAGCCGGAGGTCCCCACGATCGCAGCCGTTGCCATGGTGCTTATTATGCACAAGTGTGAGTAGTTATGCGATCGGCGTCCCTAGAATCGCCCGGTAGCAGGAGGAAAGCGGCTGCTACGCTGCGCGCGCGGTGGAACGGGTACTCGTCCTCAACGCAAGCTACGAGCCCTTGAACGTCTGCTCGCTCCGTCGTGCGCACGTGCTCGTGTGGAAGGGCAAGGCGGAAGTCCTGGAGAGCCATGAGCGCCCGCTGCGTTCTGCGACCACGAACTTCGCCCGCCCGAACGTGATTCGACTGAAGACGTACGTCCGCGTGCCTCGCGGAGTCACGCGGCGCATCTCGCGCCGCGTCCTCTTCGCACGGGACGGGTGGCAGTGCGCGTACTGCGGCTCGGGCTCGAATCGGCTCACGCTCGACCATGTCGTACCGCGCTCTCGCGGCGGCACCTCGGTCTGGGAGAACGTCGTCGCCTCGTGCGCTCCTTGCAACCACAGCAAGGGCGATCGCCTGCTGGAGGAAACGGGCATGAAGCTACGCACGACGCCGCGGCCTCCGACCCCTGTGCTCTTCATCCGTCTGACGACGGAGTCGATCCCGGACGTCTGGCGCACGTACTTGCCGGGCGTCGGGGCCGCCGCGGCCTAGAGGCTTGCCTCGCCTCTACCTGGACATCGCGCGCTCTACGGCCTCCTGCTCCTCGGGTGAGAGCGCGACCGAGGATCGCCCGCGGTCGAGGTCCTTGACGTAGATCCGCGCGTAGTCGCGTCCCTGGATGGCGGTCACGATCGTGCCCGTTCGAGTCGCGTCCAGTAGGGCGACCGACGCGGACTGCTGGCCACCGGTGCCCTCGTAGGCGTCGTAGCGGACGACGGCGGTGTTCGTCACGGAGCCGTCGACCCGCCGGTCGACGCGTGAGAGACCGGTCGCCACCTCGTCGACCGCACGGTGCAGGTCGTCGATTCTGGTCTGCAGGGAAACTGCGAACTCGAGGAGATCCCCGCGTCCACTGCCGAGGACGACCGCCTGGCCAGACTCGATCCGGGCCAGCCGCCGCCAGAGCGCAAGCCCGACGACGAGAGCAAGGGCCGCCGTCGCGGCGGCCGCGGCCGCTACCGCGAGAGAGACCGTCAAAGCTGGAGCGAGAAGATGACCGGGTACTCGGCCGTGTTGTTCGCGGTGTTCGTCTCGCCCTGCACGGGGTCGACGTCGACCTTGACCGAGATCTGCTCGCCGAACGGCACGAGCGTCCCGATCTGGAAGGTCACCGCCTTCGTCTCGCCGGGATCGATCAGCGGGATCGTCTTGGTCTGGACGATCGGGTCGGGCTGCTTGGGGATCGTCAGCGTGACCACCAGCCTGACCTCCTGGCTGTCTCCGGTGTCCTCGACCCCTACCTCGAACGCGAGCTCGTCGGTCACGAGGATCGTGGCTTCGGTGGTCGTCGACAAGAGCTGGCCGCTCGGAAGTGCCTTGACATACGAGATCCCGCTTCCGTGCAGGCCCGACGGCGTGCCTCCGGTCGACGCGCCCTGGATGCGCTGCCAGATGGCGGCCAGCGCTCCGGGGGTGGTCACTTCGTCGGCCGCGACGAAGTCGGAGGTGGGAGCCTCGAGCCCTTGGATCTCCTCGCTCTCGAAGACCTCCTGGGCCCGCGCCCTGAACGAGTCCTCCCAGACGACGTCGCTCGCGAGGAGGCGTCGGGTCTGAGCCGAGAGCTCTTGGCCGGCGACGGTCGCGTCGGTTGCGTCCGCGGTCTCCTGGAACGCGGTCTGGAGGCCGCTGAGACCATTGACACGGAAGCGGAGCGCTTCGACTGCTCCCTCGTGGGCGTCATGCAGGGGGCCCGGCGATCCCAGCTCCTCCGCAGCCTGCACCTGGCTCTCTGCCGTCTGGACGAACCCGCCCAGCTTCGCGTCGAGATCCTCGAGCTTCAACCCCGGCGTCGTCAGGGTCGTCGAGAGCTGCTGGCCAAGTCGGGCGGAGGCATTTCCGATCGCGCCGATCTCGTTCGTGTACTCGCGATAGCGCTCGGCCTTCCGGTCGCTGGCGCAGCCCTCGACCCAGACGGCCAGCAGCACCACGATCAGGATCGCCAAGGCGATCAGCCCCACCAGCCGGAGCAGCGGCGTCAGGTTGCCGGACGAGCGAAAGCGCGGGCGCCGTCCTCGCGGAGGGCGATCGCGCGGGGGACCGGATCCCGTGTCGGCCGGCTCGTCCCACGACGGCGACTCCTCCTCGCCGAAGAAGTCGAAGTCGAGGATGTCGTCATCGCGGGTCGTCACGCCATCCGTCCCGCCGCCACTCTAGATGTTCGATCGGAAAGTGGGCGCAGGCCAGAAGGGGCAATGCGCTGGAAATCGGCCCGCACGGAGGTCGGGCCGAAGGCTGACCCTCGAGGCCCGGGAGCGAGGCTCGGAGGAGTTCCCCCGACGGCGGCCAAGAGGGCGCTACCCGTGTCGTCCGTCGCGATCGCCCCCTCCACCCACGAGCTCGTGCTCGGGCGTTACCGCCCGCTGCGGCCGCTGGGAAGCGGAGGCTCGGGCTCCGTCTGGCTCGCGTGCGACGAGCGCACAGGCCTCGACGTCGCGCTGAAGATCATCCCTCGTGAAGGAAAGGCTGCCGCCCGTGCCGAGCGTGAAGCCCTGGCGGCTCGCCGGCTGCGTCACGAACGCTGCGTACGCGCGTACGACGTCGGGCACGATTCGAGCCACGTCTACATCGCGTACGAGTACGTGGCCGGGCGGACCCTGCGCGAGACGATGCGCACGGACGGCCTCTCGGACGAGGAAGCCGTCGAAGTCGCCGCCCAGGTGCTCGACGCCCTCGCCCATGCGCACCGGACGGGAATCGTCCATCGAGACGTCAAGCCCTCCAATCTCCTGCTCGAGCAGGGGGACGAGATCGCCGTCCGCCTGCTGGACTTCGGGCTCGCCCAGTTCGACGGCGCCGACACGCTGACGGCGGTCGGCGACGTGCCCGGAACCCTCGCGTACATCGCTCCGGAGCGGCTTGCCGGCAACGAGGCGACGCCTGAAAGCGACGTCTGGGCTGTCGGCGTCCTGCTCTGGGAGGCACTCGCGGGACGACACCCGTTCTGGGGCGTTCCGCTCCAGGAGGTCGCACGCGCAATCGAAGCCGGAGCGCCGCCGCTCGTCGCCGAACGCCGCGATCTTCCCCGCCGGCTCGTCGCCGCAATCGACGGTGCGCTTGCGCCGAGCCCCGAGCGGCGACCTCGCGCCTCAGCGCTCGCCTCCGATCTGCGGAATGCGATTCGGAAGGATCCACCGCGTCAGGCGAGGACCCGGACGCAGGCGGTTGCCACTCCCGCAACCGGCCCACGGGTTCTCGGACGCCGTATTCGCTCCGGTTGGGCTGGCAGCGCTGGGCGCTGCGCTCGGAGCGACGCTGCTTCCGTTCTGGCCACCCGCGCTCGTCGTCGCCATCACGCTCCTCGCCGCACTCGCCGCCTGGCGGATGCCGCGCGCCGGCCTCGCGGTCGCTCTGGCCGCTCCGCTCTTTCCGCTCGGCAACGTCGCCGAGGGTGCCGCGGTCCTGTACGGATTGCTCGCGCTCGGCTGGATCGCCGTGTCCTGGCGGGACGCCCGCTGGGGATTGCTGTTCCTGGCCGGGCCAGTGCTCGCCCCACTCGGGCTGCTCGCGCTGGTGCCACTGGTCGCCCAACTGGCGCGAGGAACCGTCCGTCGCGCCGCCCAGGCAGCGCTCGCGACCCTGGCGGCTGTCGCCGTCGCCGGAATTTCGGGAGACGATCCTCCGCTGACCGGTGCCTCCATGAACGGGTTCACCGTCTCACCTCAGGACTCCGTGCGCGAGATCGCCACCGGGCTCTGGCAGGCTGCGCTCCTCGATCCGACTCTCCTCGTCGGAGCCGTGGCGCTCGGCCTCGCGGCCGCAGCCCTGCCCTGGATCCGGCGGCAGTCGCGGTATGGCGTGCTCGTGCTCGGAGTCCTGCTCACCGCCGGATCCGTGATCGTCGGCGCCGGTCCTGCGGGCACGCTTCTGGTCGCGCTCGTGTGGGCGTTGGCGGCAGCCATCTCGGCTGGAACACGCAAGTAGACTCGCCGCAGCCGGTATACCCCTCCCGATGTCAGTGCTGCGCGCGATCGAGTCCAAGATCGAAGGTCTCTTCGAAGGCGTCTTCGGGCGCGCCTTCCGCACGCATGTCCAGCCGATCGAGCTTGCGCGCAAGCTCGTGAAGGAGATGGACGATCACCGAACCGTCTCCGTGTCGAGGGTCTATGTCCCCAACGAGTTCACGGTCTATCTCTCTCCACAGGACCGAAAGCAGTTCGCGGGGTACGAGGAGTCGCTCGTGGCCGAGCTCCAGGAATACCTCGCCGAGCATGCGCGCCGCGAGAGCTACGCACTCCTCACCGCGCCGAGCGTGCTCGTGACCACCGACGAGGACCTCGCCGTGGGCGAGTTCGGAATCGCCACGCGCCTGGTTCAGGCTCAGGCGGCCCCGGACGCGAAACAGGAACCCCCGCCCGCGGAGCTCCCGCTCGAGCAGCCCGCTCAGACGATGGTCTACAAGCCCCCGGCGGTCGTCGCGCCAGACGCCGAGGAAGCGCCGCCGCCGCCGGAGCGGGAGGTCGTAACCCTGACGGTGGCCGGTTCAACGCACGAGATCACGCAGCCGCGGGTCGTTCTCGGACGCTCGCGCGGGTGCGACGTCCCCGTACCGGACGTCAACGTGTCCCGACGGCACGCCGAGCTTCGCCAGGAGGGCGCGACGTACTGGATCGTCGACCTCGATTCCACGAACGGAACGGCGGTGAACGGCAAGCAAGTCGGCCGCGAACGGCTCCGGGACGGCGACCGGATCACGCTGGGGTCGACGGAGATCGTCTTCGGGCGATCGCTGCCGTGACGCTCTTGGCGCTCGCAGCCGACGAGACACTCCTTATTCTCAAGATCGTGTTCCTCGTCCTCCTGTACGGGTTCATCCTCCTCGTCGTCCGCTCGGCGACCAAGGACATCGGTGGCGCGCCGCAGGAGAGCATCATCCTCGGTGCCGCCGAGGCCAACGGCGCTGCGCGAGCAGCTCGGGGTACGGCAGCAGCCGGCGCGGTTTCGCGTGCTGAGCGGCCCAGGGCTGCCCTCGGGAAGAACCGTCGACGTCGCCGCAGCCACGATCATCGGCCGGGAAGACAACGTCGGCGTGCGCCTCGACGGCGACGAGTTCGCCTCCGGGCAGCACGCGCGGCTCGAGCCGCGCACGGACGGGATCTGGGTCGAGGACCTCCGCTCCACGAACGGCACCTTCGTGAACGGCGAGCGAGTCACAGCGCAACGACTGCAGGTCGGCGACGTCGTCCGCGTCGGCCAGACGGAGCTCGAGCTCGTATCGTGAAGATCGGTCGCGCAGCCGTGGTCACGGACACGGGGAAGCGCCGCCTCGGCAACGAGGACGCCTACGTCTTCGAGCCGCCGCTGTTCGCGATTGCCGACGGCATGGGAGGTGCACGCGCCGGGGAGATTGCCGCCGATCTCGCCGCGTCGGCACTCGAGGAGGCCAGCGCCGAGACACGGGAGGCCGCCCAGCTCTCGGCGATCATCGCCGAGGCAAACCGGCGCGTCTGGGAGCGCTCCCGCGCCGATCCGGAGACCGCGGGAATGGGGACGACCGTGACGATCGCGCTCGTCGATGCCTCCGCGGGAACGATCTCGTTCGGCCATGTCGGCGACTCGCGTGCGTACCGACTGCGGGACGGCGTCCTCGAGCAGGTGACCACCGACCACTCGCTTGTCGCGGAGCTGGTGGAGAGCGGCGTCCTCACCCCGGAGGAAGCCGAACGGCACCCGCAGCGCTCGGCGATCACGAAGGCCGTCGGAACCGAGCCGTCGGTCGATGCCGACGTGTTCACCCGCGACGCCCTTCCAGGGGATCTCTTTCTCCTCTGCTCGGACGGCCTCTCGGACATGCTCTCGGAGCAGGAGATCGCCTCCGCGATCGAGGGAGCCGATCGTGACCCTGAAGCTGCGGGAGATGCGCTCGTCGCCGCGGCCAACGCCAGGGGCGGCGAGGACAACATCACGGTCGTCCTCTTCGAGATCGTCGACGACCACGCCCCTGAACCGCCGCCCGGGGAGCCGGCGATCGACAACACGGTCGTGCCCACGACCGGGGAGCCGGCGGAACAGGACGGGGAGGTCGAGACGGGCGAGCCGGCTACGACGGCTCCGGCTGAAAGCGTAGCCCGAGCCCGAGCCGATCCGGCACGGCGCGGGCGCTGGTGGCCGGATCGCCGCGCTGGCTCTCATCGTCGCGGTGCTGGCGATCGGCCTGCTCGTGCTGTACCTCGCCGTCCGATGACGGCGAGGAACAGGGAGCTCGGCGGCGTGCTCGTCGCCGGTGTGATCGCCGGGACCGCGCTCGCGAGCGTCACGATCGCCCGCGACGCCGAGATCTCGGCGAGCGCGGTCGGCTATGGAGCAGTCTTCGTCGGCCTCTATCTGGCGGCCCACATCGTCGTTCGGCGGACGGCGCCGTACGCCGACGGTGCGCTGCTTCCGCTCACCGCGGTGCTGACGGCTTTCGGCCTTACCGTCAACTACCGGCTCGACGCCGACGACGGGGGGCGCCAAGCGCTCTGGGTCCTGATCGGGCTCGGCGTCTTCGCGGCGACGCTGATCGCGCTTCGCCACGACTACCGGGTCTTGGAGTCGTACCGCTACCTGTTCGGAGTCGCGGCCGTGCTCCTCCTCCTGCTCCCGTCCGTTCCGGGGCTCGGCGAGCGAGTCAACGGCGTGAAGCTCTGGGTCGCCGTCGGGCCGCTCCAGTTCCAGCCTGGCGAGCTCGCGAAGATCTTCCTGATCCTCTTTCTCGCGGGGTACCTGCGAGAGAAGCGCGAGGTCCTCGCCCAGGGACGCCTCAAGGACTTCGGCCCGCTGTTGGCGATCTGGGGCGCGGCGATGCTCGTCATCGTCCAGACGAACGACCTGGGGAGCGCCCTGCTCAACTTCGGGATCTTCCTCGCGATGTTGTACGTCGCCACGGGGAAGGCGCTCTTCGTCGGGGCGGGGCTGGCCCTGTTCGTCGGTGGTGCGGCGCTCCTCTACAACGCAATCGACCGCGTGCACGAGCGCGTCACGATCTGGCTCCAGCCCTGGACCGACGAGCGCGTGTTCTGTGCCCTGAACGGCAAGCTCGAGTTCCGGCAGGACTGCGCCTCGTACCAGCTCGTGAAGAGCCTCTACTCGATCGCGAACGGCGGCTTCGGGGGAACCGGGCTCGGTGAGGGCACCTTCACCTCGACCGACGGGACGCAGCTCATCCCCGCCCTCGGTACCGACTTCATCTATTCGGCGATCGCGCAGGAGCTCGGCCTGATCGGGGCCGCGGCGCTACTGCTCTGCTACATGGTCTTCGTCGCGCGGGGGATGCGGATCGCGCTCAGGGCGCAGGACGGGTTTTCGAAGCTCTTGGCGGCCGGGCTGACGTTCGGCTTCGCGCTGCAGACCTTCGTCATCGTCGGCGGCGTGCTCCGGCTCGTGCCGCTGACCGGAATCACGCTGCCGTTCGTCTCCTACGGCGGGACGAGCATCGTGGCGAACTTCCTGCTGCTCGCAGGGCTGCTGCTCGTCTCGAACAGGGCCAACTCGCCGTCATGAATCGGCAGATCGTCCGCTTGACCTACGTCGCCCTCGCGCTCGTCGGGGTGCTCGTCGTGATGACGACCTACTGGCAGACGTGGGCCGCGGCCGGGCTCGCCGACCGGCAGGACAACGCCATCAAGCGCGTGGCCGAATTCTCCGTCGACCGTGGGCTGATCTTCTCCTGGAAGCCGCGGAAGCGGCTCGCGCGGAACATCGAGCGAGACGTGGAGCGAAGGACGCTCTTCTTCCGGCGCTATCCCTACGGGCCCCTTGCGCCACACCTCGTCGGCTACTCGACGGTCGGACGTTCGCGAACCGGGCTCGAGCGCTCGTTGAACGACTATCTGACGTCGTCGAACGCGAACCTCTCCACGCTCGTGGACAAGGCGCTGGACGAGCTGCGCGGGAAGCCCGTCGAGGGAAACGACGTGGTCACGAACCTCGATCTGGATGCGCAGGAGGTCGCGCTGGAGCAGCTGGGGACACAGTGCGGCGCCGTCGTCGTTCTCGATCCGCGGACGGGGAAGGTGCGGGTGATGGCGTCGTCGCCGACCTTCGACCCGAACCTGGTGGAGAACGACTTCGGCCAGATCGAGCGGATCGAAGCGGACTGCCGCCCGGCAGCACCTCTCCTGAACCGCGCGAGCGCCGGTCTGTACGTGCCGGGGTCGACCTTCAAGGTGATCACCGCTGCAGCCGCCCTCGAGTCGCAGAAGTTCAAGCCCGAGTCGTCCTTCGTCGATCCCGGGTACTGCACGGTCTACGGGAAGCGGGTGAACAACTTCGACACCTCCTCGCCCTTCGGCACCGTCGACCTGGTGACCGCGCTCACGTACTCCGTCAACTCCGTGTTCTGCAACATCGGCAAGGCCCTCGGCGCGAAGCGCATCCTCGACACCGCGAAGCGCTTCGGGTTCTACGAGCGACCGCCGCTCGAGACACCGACGGACGAGCGCCAGGCGAGCGGTCTCTACCAGGGCGGCCGTCTCTACTACCCGAAGCTCGACTCGGACGTGGACGCGGGCCGAATGGCGTTCGGACAGGAGCGCATGCTCGTGACGCCCTTGCAGATGGCGATGGTCGCAGGCGCGATCGGCGTCGGAGGCAGGCTCATGGAGCCCCAGGCGGTCGACAAGATCGTGGGGCCTGGCGGAAAGATCCTGCTTCGTGCAGCGACCCGCCCTGATCCGACAAGCAGTGAGCCGCGAGACCGCGGACGAGGTGGCGGCGATGATGCGACTCGCCGTCTCGCGCGGCACGGGCACCGCCGCGCAGCTTCCCGGATACTCGGTGGGCGGCAAGACCGGGACGGGCGAGACGGGCGTTCCCGGAGCGAACACGACCTGGTTCATCGCCTTCGCGAGCCGCGACGAGGAGAGCCCGGCACAGCTGGCGATCGCCGTCGTGCTGCAGAACCAGTCCGGTACGGGTGGCGCGACCGCGGCCCCGATCGCCCGCGAGGTAATGCAGGCAATCCTGCCCTAAAGGGAGAATCCCTAACCTCTAGGAAGCCATGGCGACACAGAACACCCTCAGCGGCAGCCTCTTTGCCGGCCGTTACCGCGTCACGAGGAAGCTCGGTGGCGGCGGCATGGCCGACGTGTACCTCGCCGAGGACCAGGAGCTCGGTCGCCGGGTCGCCGTCAAGATCCTGCACGAGCGCTACGCGAACGACGAGCAGTTCGTCGAGCGCTTCCGCCGCGAAGCGACGCACGCGGCCGGCCTCTCTCACCCGAACATCGTCTCGATCTTCGACCGCGGAGAGACCGACGGCTCGTACTTCATCGTGATGGAGTACGTCGAAGGTCGGACGCTCAAGGAGCTCATCCGCGGGCGGGGGCCGTGCCCGATCCCGGTCGCCATCGCCTACACGCGGCAGATCCTGTCCGGCCTTCGCTACGCGCATCGAAACGGCGTGATCCATCGCGACATCAAGCCCCACAACGTCATCGTCGACCCGGAAGGGGTCGTGAAGGTGACCGACTTCGGGATCGCTCGGGCGGGCGCCAGCCAGATGACGGAGGAGGGCGCGATCATCGGCACCGCGCAGTACCTCTCCCCCGAGCAGGCACGCGGCGCGCCGGTCGACCAGACCTCCGATCTCTACTCCACGGGAATCGTGCTCTACGAGCTCCTGACCGCCGAGGTGCCGTTCTCCGGCGATACGCCGGTCGAGATCGCCATGAAGCATCTCTCGGAGATCCCGAATCCGCCGTCCGACCTTCGCGCGGAGGTCCCGGACGACCTCGACAACGTCGTCCTGCGCGCGCTCTCCAAGGAGCCGGCCGACCGCTACCAGTCCGCCGCCGCCATGGATGCGGATCTCGAGACCGTTGCCCACGGCGGCCACGTCCCTCTCGAGACCGCGGAAGCGGCGACCGTCGTCCTCGCCGGAGGGCGCGTCGTCGATTCGACGGGCGCGACGCAGGTCACCCGCCGCGCGCGTCCCGGCGATGCTCCTCCCTTCGATCCGACCCGCAAGCGGCGTGGGCCGGTCTGGCCCTGGCTCGTCGGGCTCGGAGCGCTGATCGCACTCGCGATCGCAGGTTTCTTCCTGTACGAGCCTATTCAGGATCAGTTCGGCGGCTCGGACCAGGTCGCCGTGCCGTACGTCGTCGGCCTCCAGGAGGCGTTGGCCCGGAACGCCATCAGCGACAAGGGGCTCCAACCCCGCGTGCGGCGCATCTCGAACTCGGACGTCGAGGAAGGAGTCGTGTTCGCGCAACGGCCTACGGAAGGAAAGCG
Source organism: uncultured Actinomycetes bacterium (assembly GCA_963850485.1). GTDB lineage: Bacteria > Actinomycetota > Thermoleophilia > Gaiellales > Gaiellaceae > GMQP-bins7. The sequence goes on from CAWKLR010000011.1 coordinate 24,668, forward strand.
CGTCGACCCGGAGACGACCGTCACGATCGACGTCTCGTCCGGAAAGCCCGAGGTCAGCGTCCCGAGCCTCGTCGGCCAGTCAAGGGACAGCGCCGTGGCCGCGCTCACGCAACTCGGGCTCGACTACCAGGTGGTCGAGGTCAACTCCGACCGAGAAGAGGGCACGGTCGTCGCACAGAGCCTCGCGCCGGGAACCGTCGTGGTCGAGGGAACCAGCATCCGCATCAACGTCTCGAAAGGCCCGAAGCCGGTGGTCGTCCCGAACGTCGTGAACCAACCCTATGAGCAGGCGGCTTTGGAGCTTCGACGGAACGGCTTCGGTGTCACCCGAATCGACGTCGCCTCCGATCTGACGGAGGGCATCGTGGTCGACCAGGACCCGAGCGGCGACTCCGAGGCCACGAAAGGGACGACGGTCACGCTGTCCGTGTCGAAGGGCCCGTCGACCGTCGCCGTCCCGGACGTGACCGCTTCGGACGTCACGATCGCACAGACCACGCTCGAGAACGCCGGCTTCCGCACGAGGGTCGTCTTCGAGGACATCGACGACCCGAACCTCGACGGGATCGTGACGTCACAGGATCCGGTCGGTGGCTCGCGAGCCGCGCCGGACACGGTGATCACCCTTTTCGTGGGCCGCTTCACGGGTGAGGAGACGGAGCCGCCTCCCACCGAGCCGACGACACCGGAGTCGTGACGTCACGCGTCCGAGTCGCCGTTCTCTCGGGAGGGCGCTCGAGCGAGCACGAGATCTCCGTCGCGTCTGCGCGCTCGGTCGTCGCTGCCCTCGATCCGGAGCGCTACGAAACGACGCAGATCGAGATCGGGCGCAATGGGCGCTGGGAGCTTGCCGGTAGCACGCGAAGCCTGTCTGCGGAAGCCGAGGGGATCGCAGAGACGCTTCCGGTCCTCGCGAACAAGGCGCCGGGCGCGGCGCTCACCGAAGTCGACGTCGTGCTGCCCATCCTGCACGGGCCGTTCGGCGAGGACGGGACGGTACAAGGCCTTCTCGAGCTCGCCGGCCTCCCGTACGTCGGCGCGGGTGTCGCCGCCTCCGCGCTCTGTATGGACAAGGACCTCTTCAAGGCGGTCCTCCGCGACCGCGGGATCCCCGTGGCGCAGAGCGTCACTCTCCGGGACGGTGACGCCCTGGAGCACCCGTTCTCGTATCCCGTCTTCGTGAAGCCCGCACGTCTCGGCTCGTCAGTGGGAATCAGCAAAGCCCACGACGCCGACGAGCTCGGACCAGCGGTCGAGCTCGCGCGCCGCCACGACGACAAGGTGCTGATCGAGGAGCTCCTCGATGGGGTCGAAGTCGAGTGCGGAGTCCTGGGCAACCGCGATCCGATCGCGTCGCAGGTCGGCGAGATCGTCGCCAACGCCGAGTGGTACGACTACTCGGCCAAGTACGACGAGGGTGGCATGGAGCTCGTCGTGCCGGCGCGGATCCCACCCGAGACGAGCGAGCGAGTTCGCGCGATCGCCGTCGAGTCGTTCGTCGCCACCGAGTGCGAAGGGATGGCTCGAGTCGACCTCTTCGTCACGTCGAGGGGCGAGGTCGTCGTGAACGAGATCAACACGATCCCCGGCTTCACGGCTACGAGCGTCTACGCGAAACTCTTCGAGGCCTCCGGGATCGAGTACGGAGAGCTGCTCGACCGGCTTATCGAGCTTGCCCTGGAGCGGCACGACCGACGTTCGCAGCTCGAGTTCTGAGTCAGGCAGGGCTACGAGCCGAGAACGGCTGCGAGCGCTTCCTCCCACGCGTCGAGCCCTTCATCCAGCTCGGCATCGGAGATCGTGAGCGGACAGAGCACGCGGATGCAGTTCCCGTGGACGCCCGCCTTGAGCAGAAGCAGACCACGCTGCAGCGCCGCCTCGATCACGTCCGCCGTGATGTCCGGCGCAGGTTCCTTGGTGATCGGGTCGAGGACGAGCTCGATCGCCAGCATCGCTCCCAGCCCGCGCACGTCGCCGATCTGGGACCAGCGCGCCTGCCACTCGAGCATCCGGGCGCGTAGGACGTCGCCGACGATCGCTGCCCGCGCGACCAGCTCTTCCTCCTCGAAGACGTCGAGAACGGCTCCCGCGGCCGCCAGGGCCACCGGGTTGCCTATGAACGTCCCGCCGATCGCGCCCTGATGCGCGTGATCCATGATCGCGGCGCGACCGATCACTCCTGACAGCGGTAGGCCGCCGGCGATCGACTTCGCGACCGTGACCAGGTCCGGCTCGACGTCGAAGTGCTCCATCGCGAACATCCGCGCGGTCCGCCCGAAGCCGGTCTGCACCTCGTCGGCGACGAGGACGATCCCGTGCTCGTCAGAGATCCTGCGCAGCCCCTCGACGAAGGCGGGCGGAGCAGGGACGAAGCCACCTTCGCCCAGCTCGGGCTCGAACACGATGGCGGCGACGTCCTGCGCCGCGACGTGGGTGGAGAACATGCGCTCGAGCGTCGCGAGGGCGGTCTCCGCATCGGGTCCGCGATAGGCGTTGGGGTAGGGCGCGCGATAGACCTCCGGAGCGAACGGGCCGAGACCGGTCTTGTACGGATGGGTGCGGGAGGTCATCGTCAGCGAGAGCAGCGTCCGTCCGTGGAAGGCACCGTCGAAGGCGATCACTGCTTGGCGGCCGGTCCACAGGCGGGCGAGCTTGACTGCGTTCTCGACCGCCTCAGTCCCGGCGTTGAAGAACGCCGCCCGCGTCTCGCCGGAGATCGGAGCGAGCCTGCCGAGCCGCTCTGCGAGCTCGACGTAGAGCTCGTACGCGACCACCGTGAAGTCGGTGTGAACGAAGCGCTCGGCCTGCTCCGCGATGGCCTGGACGACCTTCGGGTGCCCGTGGCCGACGTTCATCACCCCGACCCCTCCGACGAAGTCCACGAACGTGTTGCCGTCGACGTCGGTGATCGTCGAGCCGCGCGCCTCCGCCGCGACGAGCGGGGTGTGTACCGCGAGCGGTCTCGCCACCGCGTGCGTCTCGCGTTCCAGGATCTCTCGCGCACGCGGGCCCGGAATCTCGGTCCGGAGCTCGATCACCCTCGTCGCGGCCACCGACGGAGCCTACGCGGCGCGGCGTACGGCGCATGCATCCTCCGGCAGACGTGGATCTCCGCGACCTCGATCCCGATCCCATCGCCGCGCTCCGCGACTGGCTGCAAGACGCTGCCGACACGCCTCTCTCGGACGCGATGACGCTGGCGACGGCCTCCGCGACCGGCCGCCCCTCGGCGCGCATGGTGCTCCTGCGCGGGCTCGACGAACGAGGGCTTTGCTTCTTCACGAACCGAGGCTCGCGAAAGGGAAGGGAGCTCTCCCAGAACCCGCATGCTGCCCTCGTTTTCCACTGGCCGGCGCTCGGACGACAGGTTCGGGTCGAAGGCAGCGTCGAGGAGCTCGAGCCCGAGCTCTCGGCGCGCTACTGGGAGAGCCGGCCGCGCGGCAGCAGGATCGCCGCCTGGGTTTCGCCGCAGTCCGAGCCGCTCGCCGGACGCGCGGAACTCGACGCCAGCTACACGGCGGCCGAAGCACGCTTCGCAGACGAGTCCGTTCCGCTTCCCGACCATTGGGGCGGGTACCGGGTCGTCCCGGAGACGTTCGAGTTCTGGACGCATCGCGAGAACCGGCTCCACGACCGGATCCGTTATCGGCGATCGGCGGAGGGTTGGACGCGCGACCGCCTCGCGCCGTAGAGGCGGCGCTCTACGGGGGGGTGAGCGTGCCGTCCGTGTACACGCCCGATGCATTCCAGATCAGGTAGCCCTTCGCCCCGGCAAGGCGCGCGGAGTAGATCTGGGCGCGGACTTCGTCGACGCCGTATGGGGTCGTGAAGCTGAAGTCCTGTACCCAGGGGAGCAAAAGCGCGTCTCGCCCCTCGAGTGCCCGGTTGAAGCGTCGCAGCGCGCGCGCGACGGTGGCGCCCGGCGATGCGCCGGGATCGGCCAGGCCGAGCTCGCCGGAGCCGAACAAGGACGGGTAGGTCATCGCGTACACGGCGTCGAGGTGCGGCGCCATCTTTCGCGGTATCTGGCCGATGCCCATGTCTCGCATCGCCGAGAGCCCGAACACGGCGGCCGAGACGCGGACTCCGAGCGGCTCGAGCCTGTTACGGGCGTAGCGCACGAACGCCGGAGCAGCATCGTTCTTTCGCATGCTCGCCGGTCGATTCGAGTACACGGCGGCATCGACGTCACCGTCGGATGGGAATCGCACGTAGTCGAACATGATCTCGTCGAACCCCGCCTTCGCGGCGGCGATCGCGACGTCCACGTTGTACTCCCACACACGGCGGTCGTATGGATTCGTCCAGCCGAGCCCGGCCGAATCCTCCCAGACCGAGCCGTCACTTCGGCGGACGGCGAGGTCGGTGCGGCCATGGGAGAGCACCGGATCCTCGAAGGTCACGATCCGACCGATCAGGTACAGGCCTCGGTCGTGAACGAGCTTGGCGGCGGCACGCGGATCGTAGAAGTCACGAGTCGCCCCCACCTTCTGCGCCAGCTTCAAAGAGCTGGCCGTGAACCCGATCTGGCCGTTCTCGTCCTTGACGTCGAGCTCGATCGCGGTCAGGCCCTCCCGCTCGAGATCGACGTACTCCGCGAGCTTGCCGGGCAGCGAGGCCAGGCCCATCGTCACGTGCACTCCGCGAATCTCGACGGGGAGCGGCCTCGGGCCCGAGCCCGCTGCTGTCAGCGCTTCCGCGCCCGCGCTCCGGTCGGAGGCACGCTCGGTACCGTCGCCGACGAGCTGGGCTCCGAGACCGAGCACTGCGACCGCGGCGAGCAAAGCTCCGATCAATGCCGCGCGCTGCCGGCGTTTTCGTCGCCGCACTGCAGCCCGGCGGTCACGGAACCGCTCGTTCGGGTCGATGGGTGGAAATAGCATCGACACCAGGGGGAAAGACCTTACCGCAGCCGAGACCGCTCACGCCCGCCGATCAGGTCACTTAGTAACAGACTGTTACAAGGGATCCGGGTCGTAGAATCGCGCGGGTGGTTCTCTCCGACCGAACGATCCGGCGGCTGATCGGCGAGGGCCGCATCGGCATCGACCCCTTCGAGCCGGCGCTGATGCAGCCGTCGAGCCTCGACGTGCGCGTCGACCGCTACTTTCGCGTCTTCCGGAACTCGCGCTACCCGTACATCGACGTCAAGGCGCAGCAGGAAGATCTCACCGAGCTCGTCGAGGCCGCGGACGAGGAGGCGTTCATCCTGCACCCCGGCGAGTTCGTCCTCGGCTCGACGCTCGAGCGAGTCACGCTGCCGGACGATCTCGTCGCCCGGCTCGAAGGGAAGTCGAGCCTCGGACGCCTGGGACTCCTCATCCACTCGACCGCGGGCTTCATCGATCCGGGATGGGACGGGCACGTGACGCTCGAGCTCTCGAACGTCGCCAATCTCCCGATCACGATCTACCCCGGGATGAAGATCGGCCAACTCTCCTTCGTCGAGCTCACCGAGCCGGCCGAGCGGCCGTACGGCTCGGAGGGCATCGGCTCGAAGTACCAGGGCCAGCGAGGGCCGACCCCGAGCCGCTACTGGCAGAACTTCCGCGACACCTGAGACAGGGCTCCCCGGGGGTCAGGCTTCAGCCTGACCTCGGTGTGAGGCCGTCGAACACCTTGAGACCGGGGTCAGGCTGAAGCCTGACCCCTGCCCGTGGTGTTACGCGGGTGGTTCGCAGTTCACAGGCTCGCTGCCGCCGAGCCTGGAGAGGAGCGCCGACAAGTCGTCGAGCTCGTGCTCCTCGTAGCGTGCACCGAACAGGTCGTCGACCTGCGCGAAGTGACTGGCCGACGCGTCGCGCAGCTTCTCGAGCCCGGCGTCGGTCAACACCGCGTGGACCACCCGCCGGTCTCCCGGACAGGAAGCCCGCTCGACATACCCGGCTTGCTCGAGACCGTCGAGCAGCCGCGTCATCCCCGAAGCCGTCAGCAGGAGTTCTCCGGCGAGATCGACCCGCCGGAGTCGCCGTTCCGGGGCATGTCCGAGGCGCAGGAGAACCTCGAAGTCGCTGATCGTAAGCCCGTGCTCCGCGCTGAGCTGTGCGTTCAACCGGCGTGTCGCCGCGGCGTGCGCACGCATGAGTGAAACAAATGCTTGTGCCGCTAAAGGTTGAGGTCGCAATACTTGACTAGGCACGTATTCTCCCGCTATGGTTACTTGCGTGCTCAATAATAGCGGACGCAAAGGAGTACTGTCCATGACCATCGTCTCAGATAGCCCGGCCACCGTCATCCCATCAGGCACGTGGTCGATCGACCCCGTCTGGTCGGCCCTCGAGTTCGAGATCGAGAAGCTCGGGCTCGTCACCGTCAAGGGCCGCGTACCCGGCTTCTCCGGAACGATCGAGGGCGGCCAGTCGCCGACGATCATCGGGAGCGTCGACGCATCGACGATCACGACGTTCGACGAGACCCGCGACGGGCACGTCCAGGCACCCGACTTCTTCGATACCGAGCGTTACCCGGAGCTCCGCTTCGAGTCGACCGCGGTCGCGACCGACGGCGACAGGTTGGTCGTCCGAGGCGACCTCACCATCAAGGACGTCACCAGGTCCATCGAGCTCGAGGGCCGCTTCGTCGGAGCCGGCGTCGACCCGTACGGGAACGACCGGATCGGCATCGAGCTCGCAGGGGCGGTCGACCGCACCGAGTTCGGGTTGAACTGGAACGCACCGCTTCCCGGCGGCAATTTTCTGCTCCCCAACGAGGTCGTTCTCAGGGCCAACTTCGCGGCGGTCCGGGCGGCTTGACGTGAAGATTCTCGCCATCTCCGGCAGCCTGCGCGCGGAGTCGTACAACACGGCTCTCGCACGCGCGGCGGTCGAGCTCGCCCCCGAAGGCGTCTTCGTGGATCTCTACGACGGCCTGGCGCTGCTGCCGCCGTACGACCAGGACCTCGACGAGGGTGACTTCGACCTACCGCCCGCCGCGCTCGACTTCCGCGAGCGGATCGAAGCGGCCGATGCGCTCTTGATCGTCACCCCCGAGTACAACGGCTCGATCCCCGGAGTGCTGAAGAACGCCATCGACTGGGCGTCCGCGCGGCACCGGGGAAGCTCGTTCAAGAACAAGACGGTCGCCATCGCCGGCGCCACAACCGGCCAGTACGGCGCGATCTGGGCTCAGCAGGACCTGCGCAGGGTGCTCGGTATCTGCGGCGCCCGCGTTGTCGAGGGCGAGCTACCGGTGTCGACTGCCCAGCACCGTTTCGACGAACGCGGCATCCTGGCCGACCCACTGCTCGCCGAGCGTCTGCGCGCGCATCTCGCGGCACTCGTCGCCGAGGCGGCGCCGATCGCGGTCGCAGCCTGATCCGACGAGAGCTCGAGAAACGAAGAAGGGCCGCGCGAAGCGGCCCTTCTTCACCTACGGTGACCAGCGTTGAAGTAGTAGAGGCGCTTCTCGGCACGGAACCTCTTTCGAGGCACACCGTGCGGCGCGAGTCGCGAGCCCCCTACGCTGGCTAGGCGGTTCCCGGTGGTCCCGGGGGCACGCCTCTACCCGCTGGTACCTCCGCTGCCCGTACAGTCATCACTCAAGCCGGACCACCTCCTTTCCGCGGTAGCGAAAGCATACGCACTTCAGGCGGATGGATGCGGGCGCAGTACGTCCTCGACGATCGCCACCGCAGACCCGAGCGCGGCGAGGTCCTCCGGCGACAGCCCCTCGAGCAGCTGCACGATCTCGGAGATCCGCCGATCCCGGCCCGCGAGCAGGGTGCTGCGGCCGCTCGCAGTCGGCCGCACGAGAACCGATCGGCCATCGCGCTCGTGCACCTCGCGGGCGACGAGACCGTCTCGCTCGAGGCCTCGAACGAGCTTGCTCATCGTCGGCGCGGAGACCTGCTCGGCTCGCGCCAGCTCACCCATCGACGTGGGGCCTCCGAACACGACGACGGAGAGCGCGGAAAGCCGCGCCGCGGTCAGGCCGCTCGCGTCGTCGACCCGACGCACCCGCCGCAGAAGGTGGATCGCCGCCGAGTGCAGACGATCGGCAACCTCGCGCACGTCCGGACCTTGCGTGCTTGACATGATCTCCTTAGCTCTGCTAAGTATCTGCTTAGCCTAGCTAAGGATACGACAGGAGGAGACGATGGCGACCCCCATCCGGAGCATCGGCCAGATCGCGATCAACACCCGCGACGTGCAACGTGCCGTCGCCTTCTACCGCGATGCGCTCGGTCTCGACTACCTGTTCGAAGCCGGGCCGCTCGCCTTCTTCATGTGTGGCGACGTGCGGCTCATGCTCTCCGTCGCAGAGAGTCCCGAGTTCGACCATCCGAGCTCGGTCCTCTACTTCCGCGTCGACGACATCCACGGCGCGCGGGCGGAGCTCTCGGGCCGCGGGGTGCCGTTCGACGACGAGCCGCACCTGATTGCGAAGATGCCCGACCACGAGCTGTGGATGACCTTCTTCCGCGATCCGGACCGGAATGTGCACGGCCTCATGTCCGAGGTTCGCTGAGCACGACCGTCAGCTCGAGCCCTCGATCCAACGGGAGCGTGACGCTCGACAGTGCCGGGTCGGCCTGGCGCGCGGCCGAGTACGCGGCGAGAGGCTCCGCGTGAGAAAGGACGTTGTCCGCGACGACGAGCCCGCCCGGCTCGAGCAGCGGTCTGGCCAACGAGAAGATCGCCTCGTAGTCCTCCTTCTCGGCGTCCAGGAAGACGAGGTCGAAGACGTCCTCGGCCTGACGAAGCGTCGCGAACGCGTCGCCTTCGACGAGCTCGGCCCACTCCTCGAGCCCGGCATCGGCGATGTTCCGGCGCCACGCAACGCACTTCTCGGGATCGTGCTCGAGCGAGACGAGGCGACCGCCGAGCACGCGTGCGCCCGCCGCCAGCCAGGTCGACGAGTAGCCTCGCGAGCCGCCGATCTCGAGCACCTCGATCCCGGCCTGAGACGCTGCGAGCGCGAACAGGAAGCGCCCAGTCGTCGGCTCTACCTGTCGGGAGCGACTCTTCGCCGGCAGGCCGGCCTGGCGCTCGGCCCGATCCTCGTCCTCGAGGCGAGCGAGCACGGCACGCACTGCATCGTCGAGCATCTAGTCGTCCACGTCGACGACGATCACCCCGTCCCGCACCGAGACGGGGAACACCGGGACCGCCTCGAACGCAGGAAGGGTCATCGGGATGCCGGACTCGAGGTCGAAGCGCGAGCCGTGACGGGGACAGACGACGACGCAGAGATCGGGCTCCCAGTCCCCCTCGCAGAGCGGGCCGTCATCGTGGGAGCAGCGATCTTCGATCGCATGCAGCCGTCCGGCGCAGTTGTAGACGCCGATCGTCCGCAAGCCCGCAGGAACGAGCCGCATGGCCCCGGCGGGAAGCTCCTCGAGGGGGCAGACCTCGATCTCCGTCATGGCCCGCCGCCTTCAGTCGAGCACGAGGTCGCGGGTCGACGTTCCCCACTCCTCGGGAAGCGGCGTGCCCTTGGCCTTGTGCAGTGCGACCTTGAGCACTCCGAGGCCGAGGATCGCGCACTTCAGGCGAACCGGCGTCAGGGGGATGCCGAGCTCGTCGAGCAGCGCTTCCTTCGGCAGCTCGGCCACCTCGAGGGCGGTCTTGCCCTTGACGAGGTCGGTGAGCATCGAGGTCGCGGCCTGGCTGATCGCACAGCCACGCCCGTCGAAGCCGACCTCCTCGATCACGTCACCCTCGCCGAGCCGAACCGAGACGGTGACCTCGTCACCGCACAGCGGGTTCTGTCCCTCCGCGCGTGCGTCGGCAGGTTCCAGTAGACCGTGGTTCCGCGGGTTCTTGTAGTGATCCAGGATCAGCTCACGGTAGAGCTGGTCGAACTCGCTCATCCGAGCGACTTCTTCACCTTGTGGAGTCCGTCGACGAGGCGGTCGACCTCCTCGGGGATCGAATACACGTAGAAGCTCGCGCGGGTGGTGGCGCTGATTCCGAGGCGTGTCATGAGCGGCTGCGTGCAGTGATGTCCACCCCGCACAGCGACGCCCTCCCAGTCGAGCAGCTGCGCGACGTCGTGCGGATGGACGCCGTCGATGTTGAACGAGACGATCCCCGCGCGTCGGTCGGCGGGCGGGCCGTACACGGTGACCCAGTCGAGCTCGGCCAGACGGCCCATCGCATACGCGACGAGCTCGTGCTCGTGACGCTCGATCGCCTCCAGTCCGATCTCGGAGATGTAGTCGATCGCCATTCCGAAGCCGTACGCCTCCGCAATCGCGGGCGTGCCGGCCTCGAACTTGTACGGGAGCTCGTTCCAGGTCGTCTTGTCGATCGAGACGGAGCGGATCATCTCGCCGCCGAGGTTGAAGGGCGACATCGCCTCGAGCAGCTCTCGCCGTCCCCAGAGCGCTCCGACGCCGCTCGGTCCGCACATCTTGTGCGAGGAGAACGCGAGGAAGTCGCAGCCGAGCGCTTGGACGTCGAGAGGGCGGTGTGGCGCCGCCTGGGCCGCGTCCACGACCATGATCGCTCCCTGCTCGTGCGCCCAGGCTGCGAGCTTCTCGACCGGGTTGACCGTGCCGAGCGAGTTCGAGACGAGGTTGTTGGCGACGACCTTGATCCGGCCCTCGCGTGCCAGCCCGTCGAGCGCGTCCAGCTGCAGCTCGCCCTGATCGTCGATCGGAATGTGGCGGAAGCTCGCTCCCGTGCGCTTCGCGATGTACTGCCAGGGGACGAAGTTCGAATGATGCTCGAGCTCCGTGACGACGACGACGTCGCCCTTGCCGAGATTGTCGAGCCCCCACGCGTAGGCGACGAGGTTGAGCGCCTCGGTCGAGCTGCGGGCGAAGATGACGTCGCGCTCCGACGGCGCGTTCACGAACGCGGCGATCTTCTGGCGCGCTCCTTCGAAACCCTCGGTGGCGCGCTCTGCCAGCCGGTAGACACTTCGATGGACGTTCGTATACGAGTGCTCGTAGAACTCCCGCATCGCGTCCAGGACCTGGCGTGGCTTCTGCGTCGATACAGCCGAGTCGAGATATGCGAACGGCTTTCCGTTCACGAGCTCGTCGAGGTATGCGAAATCGGCCCGGATGCGCTGCGCGTCGAGCTTCGGTTCGATGGTTACCGCCACACGCTCATCGTACCCCCGGCACAGCAGCTCACCCGAGCTCGACCTTGCCGTTCGCCGCCGCGCGCTCGGCGGCTGTCCGCTGCCGCTCGACGGCGACCGCCGCCTCCTCGAGGAGCTCGCACACTCGTTCCAGCCTGACGTTCTCCGACGTCTCCGCGAGAAGCTCGAGCTTTGCCTCCGCCGCGAGCTCCACGCGCGCAGCGAGAACGTAGGAGAGCCGAGGCGTACCGGCCTCCGGCATCTGGATCTCGCTCGACGTGAGCTCGCGAAGGCGATCGAAGAGCGCGCGCGCTCGTTCTTCGATATCGGCGTCGGCGAGGTCATCGAGGTCCTCGAGCGGCGTGGTCTCGCCCGTCTGGAAGGTTCTGCCGCTCGTGAGCTCGAGGAGCCTGAAGCGGCCACGTCCCTCGACCAGGATGTTCATTCGCCCGTCCTCGAAGCGGGTGAGCACCTCGAGCACCGCGGCGCGCGTGCCGATCTCGCGAATGCCCGCCTCGTCCGCGTAGACGAGGCCGAACTCGGCCTCGTCGTCGAGGCACTCCGCGATCAGGTCCTTGTAGCGCTCCTCGAAGATGTGCAGCGGCACCTGCTCGGTCGGAAGCAGTACGAGCGGGAGCGGGAAGAGACCGAGCTCGGTCATGTGTCGCGACGGAATGCGGCGAACGCCCACAGGCGCCCGTTTCCGGACTCCGCGAGCGCCAGCCCACCGGCCTCGGCGCTCGAGACGAGCGCGGATCGTGAGTGGAGAAACACGCGAAACGAGCGGCCCAGGAGTCGCATTCCGATGTTCACGAGGCGCAGGCCGGCCCGAACCCAGATTACGTCCCGCGGAAAGCTGAGGACGAGGGTCCGCCGCGTGAGATGAGCGGCGCGCCCCGCGAGCGCGATGCCGTCGGGCGAGCAGCAGACGACGCGGTTCAGGAGCACGACATCGGCATCCTCCACGGCCTCCGGGCTCTCGAGTACGTCGGCGACGCGGAACGACGTCCGCTCCTCGAGCCCGCGCTCGCGAGCGAGCTCACGCGCGTAGGGCTCCCAGGCCCCCACGAGCTCCACGATCTCCCCCTGCGCGGCTCCGGCGACCAGGAGCTCGGACTGCAACGTGCCGATTCCTCCGCCGATCTCGAGCACATGCGCGCCGTCGAGCCCTGCCGCCGACGCCGCAGCGACCATTCGCTGCTCGAGGTCGTCCAGGCCTTTCTTGCGATGCCGCTCGAGGCTCTTGCGCGCCAGCCGCGGCTTGAAGATCTGCTCGCACGGCCCGGCGCGGCAGCAGCTCGTCACGACGCGACGATAGCGCTACGAGGCGGGCTCGAGATCGAGCGCGCCGGAGTTGATGCAGTAGCGCTTTCCCGAAGGCCCTGGCCCGTCGTCGAAGACATGGCCGAGATGTCCGCCGCACGTTGCGCACATGACCTCGGTGCGAACCATCCCGTACGTCACGTCTGTTTCGGTCACGACGCTTTCGAGCTCAGCAGGCTCCACGAAGCTCGGCCACCCCGTTCCCGAATCGAACTTGGCCTCGGAGCGAAAGAGCTCCGCTCCACACCCAGCGCAGCGATAGACGCCGGGCGAATGTTCGTCCACGTACGCCCCGGTGAACGCGCGCTCCGTCCCTTTCCTTCTCAGGATCTCGTACTGCTCGCTGGTCAGCCGATCCTGCCACTCCGCCTCGGTCAGCTCCACTTTCTCGGGCATGGATCCAGAGTAGCGTTACCGCCTGGATGGACGCGGACGCCATCGAGATCCGGGTTCTCGGCAGCCTGATCGAGAAGCAGCGGACGACGCCCGGCGCCTATCCGCTGTCGCTGAACTCGCTCCGGCTCGCCTGCAACCAGTCGACGAACCGCGATCCCGTGGTCGAGTACGACGAGCCGACGATCCGCTCCGCGCTCGAGCGGCTCTCGCGCAAGGGCTGGACGCGTCTCGCGAGCGGCGCCGGCAGCCGCGCGGCGAAGTACCGGCACCTGCTCGACGAAGCGATCGGCCTTTCCACCGCTGAGCTCTCACTGCTCGCGGTCCTGATGCTGCGCGGAGCCCAGACTCCGGGAGAGCTCAGGCAACGAACAGAGCGGCTGCACGGGTTCGGCTCGATCGACGAGCTGGACGGCGTGCTCGAGGAGCTCGTCGAGCGCGCGCTCGTCGTACGGCTTCCGCGCGCTCCCGGTCAGAAGGAGGTGCGGTTCGAACAGCTGCTCGGCGCAAACCCACGATCCGTTGCGATCGAGGCCGTCGACGATTCCGGTGAATCTGCAGATCGCCTCGGGGCGCTCGAGGAGCGCGTCACCCAGCTCGAGGAGACGCTTGCCGCTCTTCACGCCCGACTCGACGCCGTCAGCGACGGCTGACGCGCTCGCAGTCGACCCCGACCAGCTCGATACGATCGGCGACCACTCGGGCGAGACATCTACGAACGTGTTCTGCGTGAGCCGACGCAAGGCCACTTCCGTCAACCCGGACGACGTGGATCTCGGTGATCGAGGGCCGACCTAGAGAAGCTCTGTTCTACGCGAAGGCGATGCGTGACCCGTCCGGAGACCACGCCGGCGTGAGCCGACGCACGGCCTTAGGCTAGAAACGACGGTTAGCGAAGCGTGAAGGAGAAAACCTACGAGCGGGACCAGGCTGAAGCCTGGCCCCGACCAACCGGTCAGCTCGGGTCTACGCCTGCGGGATGCGCGCCTCGAGCGCGGCCGCCAGCGCGTCGCGCACTGGCTCGAGCTCGACACGGTCGAGCACGTCCTGGAAGAAGCCGCGGACGATCACGCGCTCGGCCTCCGCACGGTTGAGCCCGCGGGTCATCAGGTAGAAGAGCAGCTCGCGGTCGACTCGCCCCAGCGTCGCACCGTGCGTACAGCGAACGTCGTTCGCGAGAATCTCGAGGCCGGGGATCGAGTCCGCGTGCGCGGTCTTGGAAAGGAGCAGATTGCGGTTCTCCTGGTAGGCGTTCGTCTTCTGCGCGCCTTCCTCGACGCGGATCATCCCGCGCCAGACCGTGCGGGCGTTGTCGCGAAGCGCGCCCTTGAACGCAAAGTCGGACGTCGTCGAGGGAGCCATGTGCTCCTGGAACGTGTCGTAGTCGAGGTGCTGCGTGCCGTCGGCGAAGTAGGCGCCGGTGACCCGCGACGTCGCGCCCGGTCCCGCGAGATCGTTCTGAATCCGCACCTTGCCCTTGGCGGAGCCGAACCCTGCCGCGACCCAGTCCAGCTCGGCGTCGCGCTCGACGCGCCCGTGATGGGACGCAAAGTGCCACGTGCTCCGGGAGTAGTTCTGCAGCGAGATGTACTCGACCTTCGCCGCATCCTGCACGACGATCTCCACCGCTGCGTTCGAGTACCCGGCGAGCTCGGGCGTGGACGAGGCGTACTCCTCGATGACGGCGAACCGGCTCTCGGGCTCCGCCACGATCAGGAGCCGCCAGAAGAGCGAACCACCTTCGACGCGCATTCGCCACCCGCACGTAGAGCGGCTTCTCGACCACGACGCCGCGTGGCACGTGCACGAGCAGACCGTGCTTCCACATGGCCGCGTTGTGCGCGGCGAACTTCTCGTCCCAGCCGACGAGCGAGTAGAGGAGCTCGTGCTCGTCAGTCAGCGGCTCGAACCGAATTCCGTCCGGCACTCGCTCGATCTCGATCCCTGCCTCTCCTACATGGGCGATGCCGGCGACCTCGACGTCGACGAGCGACGGAGCTGACGCGATCTCCGCGGAGCCGTTCTGAGTCCACGCGTCGGGATCGAAGCCGCGAAGGTCCGTGAAGCGCCAATGCTCGTCCTTGGTCGTGGGCAGCGGGAGTGCCCTGTAGAGCGCTTCGATCTCGGTGCGTGAGGCGGCCAACTAGAGCGCCTTCATCCTGTTGTTACGCGCGTCGTGGGTCAGCTCGGCGAGGCCGAGCGCCTCGAGCAGAGGCGGCAGGTACATCCCGAAGCGGCCTCGATACCCCTTGCGGAGCCCGTACCACCCGCCGAGCGGATTGGACGCGGACCGTCCCCAGGCCTCGACGGTGCCCTCCTTCGCGTCCTTCTGCTCATCAGCCGAACCGAGATCCATCCAGTCGCCGTGCTCCTTCAGCATCGCGTGCAGATCGTCGATCGCACGCGCGTCGTAGCTCAGCTTGGTCGAGCCGACCTGGCAGACGAGGGCGGCCGGATCCGCATCCTCGTCGCGGAACATCGTGTATTCGGACGACCCCGGAGGCGTCTGCAGCACCCAGGGGTCGTCGCGTGTTCCGGTGCCCCTGACGTCAGACATCGAACCTCCGGTGGAGCATGAGCAGGTTTCCGTCCGGGTCGTGGAAGAACGCCATGCGGCACACGCTCGTCACGACCGTGTCGCCCTGGAACTCGACGCCCTTGGCCTCGAGCTCGGCGCGGGCAGCGTCGACGTCCGAGACGCGGAGCGCCATGCCACCGAGATTGGGCGCGAACGGCTGACCCTGGCTCGCGGGGTCGAAGACGTCGAGCGTGACCTGTCCCGCGCGAAACTCCATGTCGTCCTCGCCTTCCGACTCGATCTGGAGGCCGAGGATCTCCGAGTAGAACCGCTTCGCCCGCGGGATGTCCTGCGTCAGAAACGAGACGAAGTCGACGTGCTCGACCTGCATCAGGGCTTCGAGCCGTCGGAATACGGGGCGTGCCGGTGGTGCAGGATGAGCGAGTTCCCGTCGGGATCCTTGAAGAACGCCATGTGACAGACACCGGAGTCGTAGGCCTCGGGAAACAGGAACTCGACGCCCTTCTCGCGCAGCTTCTCCATGGCCTCGGCGACGTCCGCTACACGGAGGGCGACAGCCGTGTTGCTGGGGCTGAAGGGCACGCCGGTCTGCTCGGGCGTGTTCAGCAGGATCGTCACGTTGCCGGTCTCGAACTCCGGCCACTCTTCGTGCGCGAGCGGGTTGCGCTTCAGGCCGAGCGTCTCGCCGTAGAACTCGACCGCTCGAGCTCGATCGGTCACCGGGATGCCGACGAAGTCGGTGCGTTCTACATCGATCACGGCTGGGAACCGTCCGGGTACGGCGCATAGCGATGGTGGAGGAGGATGCGGTTGCCGGCCGGATCGGTCACTCCCAAGCCGGTGCACTTACCGGAATCCCAGACCTCGCCCACCTCGAGACCTCCGGCCTCGAGCGCGGCCTTTGCCGCTGCAACGTCGGCGACGCGCAGCGCGATGGTCGAGGGCGGCAACGCCGTGAACTCGTAGTCGTGCGTGTGGGGAGTCATGACCGCGAGCGTGGCGTTACCGACCTTGTACTCGACCCAGTCCTCGTGGGGTGAGTTCGGGTCCCGCTCTAGACCCAGCACGTCGCCGTAGAAGTGGCTGGCCTCGTCGATGTCCGTCACCGGAACGCGGATGTAGTCGATGCGCTCGACGTCAATCACGGGGCGCGTAACGATTGTGGAGCATCAGATCGTTTCCGTCAGGGTCGTTGAAGAACGCCATGTGGCAGACCCCGGTGTCGAAGGTCTCGCCGTTGAACTCGATCCCCTTCTCCTCGAGCTCCGCGCGCGCGGTCGCGACGTCGGCGACGTGCAACGCGATGTGCGCGTTCTTCTGCGGCGCGAACTCGAGCCCGAAGTTGGTGGGCTCGTAGATTCCGAAGCACGTTTCACCGACCCAGAACTCGGACTGGCCGGTTGCGTCAGGGCGCAGCCCGAGCGTGTCGACGTAGAAGGCTCGAGAGCGCTTCCAGTCGGTCGACGGCACGGCGACGAAGTCGACGCCGGTCACCTCAGCCAACGGAGCCTTCCATCTGCAGCTGGATCAACCGGTTCATCTCGACGGCGTACTCGAGCGGGAGCTCCTTCGTGATCGGCTCCACGAACCCGGACACGATCATCGCGCTCGCCTCGGCTTCGGAGAGGCCGCGGCTCATCAGGTAGAAGAGCTGCTCCTCGCCGATCTTGGAAACCGTGGCCTCGTGGCCGAGATCGACCTCGTTCTCGTCGACCTGGATGTACGGGTACGTGTCGGAGCGCGATTCGTCGTCGAGGATCAGCGCGTCGCAGACGACCTTCGACTTCGAGCCGACGGCGCCCTTCGCGACCTGCAACAGTCCTCGATACCCCGCGCGGCCGCCGTCCTTGGAGATCGACTTCGACGTGATGACCGACGTCGTCCGCGGGGCGACGTGGACGACCTTGCCGCCAGCGTCCTGATGCTGACCCTTCCCGCCGAAGGCGATCGAGAGCACCTCGCCGTGCGCGCCTTCGCCCATCAGCCAGATCGCCGGGTACTTCATCGTGACCTTCGACCCGAGGTTTCCGTCGACCCACTCCATGGTCGCGTCCTCGTAGGCCACTGCCCGCTTGGTCACCAGGTTGTAGACGTTGTTCGACCAGTTCTGGATCGTCGTGTAGCGGCAACGGCCACCGCGCTTGACGATGATCTCGACGACCGCCGAGTGCAGCGAGTCGGACGAGTAGATCGGAGCGGTGCAGCCCTCGACGTAGTGCACGTACGCGCCCTCGTCGACGATGATCAGCGTGCGCTCGAACTGGCCCATGTTCTCCGCGTTGATGCGGAAATAGGCCTGGAGCGGCATCTCGATCTTGACACCCGGTGGCACATAGATGAAGGAGCCGCCCGACCAAACCGCCGAGTTCAGGGCAGCGAACTTGTTGTCGTTCTGCGGGATGATCGTCCCCATGTACTGCTTGACGATGTCCTCGTGCTCGCGCAGTGCCGAGTCCATGTCGAGGAACAGCACGCCCTTCGCCTCGAGATCGGCCTGAAGCTTGTGGTAGACGACCTCCGACTCGTACTGGGCGCCGACTCCTGCGAGGTACTTCTTCTCGGCCTCGGGAATGCCGAGCTTGTCCCATGTGTCGAGAATGTCCGCCGGTAGGTCTTCCCAGCTCTCCGCCTGCTTCTCGGTCGGCTTGATGTAGTAGTAGATGTTCTCGAAGTCGATCCCGCTCAGATCGGCTCCCCAGCTCGGCATCGGCCGCGCGTAGAAGTAGTCGAGGCTCTTGTGCCGGAACGCGCGCATCCACTCCGGCTCCGACTTGTGCTCGGAGATCGCCTCGACGACGTCGTGCGAGATGCCACGCCCCGACTTGAAGAAGTAGTCCTTCGCCTCGTCGGGATTCGAGAAGCCGTACTGGTAGTCGGAGCGGATTCCGCGGACGACATCGGTCTCGTGCTGGGTGCTCATGCGACCTCTCCCACCTCGACCGGCGTGAAGGCCTCGTAGCCCTCCGCCTCGAGCTTGTGTGCGAGCTCGGGCCCGCCCTGGGCGACGATCCTGCCACCCATGAAGACGTGGACGTGGTCCGGCTCGACGTAGCGCAGTATGCGCTGATAGTGCGTGATCAGGAGCGCGCCCATGTCGGGGCCGACGAGAGTGTTCACGCCGGTGGCGACGATCTTGAGAGCGTCGATGTCGAGACCGGTATCGGTCTCGTCGAGAATCGCGATCTTCGGCTTGAGCATCGCAAGCTGGAGCACCTCGATCCGCTTTCGCTCGCCCCCTGAGAACCCGTCGTTCACGTAGCGCGAGGCGAGCTCGCGCGTGACCTTGAGCTCTTCCATCGTCCCCATCAGCTCCTTTCGGAACTCGGGGATCGGGATCGGATCCTCCTCGCCGCCGTTCCGGCCCTTGCGGATCGCGTTGATCGCGCTCCGCAGGAAGCTGGTGACGGTAACTCCGGGAATCGCATGCGGATACTGGAACGCGAGGAAGAGACCCCTCTGGGCACGCTCGTCCGCGCCGAGCTCGGTGACGTTCTCGCCGTCGAGCAAGATCTCGCCCTCTGTGACCTCGTAGGCCGGGTGACCCATCAGCGCGTACGCCAGCGTGGACTTCCCCGATCCGTTCGGTCCCATGATCGCGTGCTTCTCGTTCCGGTCCACCGAGAGGTCGACACCCTTGACGATCTGGGTGCCGTCTTCCAGCGCGACGTGGAGGTTCTTGATCTCGAGTAGTGCCATCTCAAAAGGGTCTGGTGAGCCTTACGGGCGTAAGAGTCACCCGCCCCGCCTGTCGCATGGTACCCGCGCGTCGCGTTCGAGAGCATGTGAGCGGGGAGCGCGAAGGCCGAGGGACGTTCCACGAGGCCGGTGGGTGGTATCTTGGGTCGATGCCTTTCGCCTGGTGGGAGCTCGTTCTGATCCTGCTCGTCCTCCTGCTCGTCTTCGGGGCGAAGCGCCTGCCCGAGATGGGGCGGTCGCTCGGGAAAGGGATGCGGGAGTTCAAGGACTCCGTATCCGGCCTCGACGACAAGGAGCCGACGTACGCGCCCGCAGCTGAGCTTCCCCCAGCGTCGTCGGAGCCCGTCACCCCCGCGGATCCTCACGGCATTCCTGCCGAGGAGACCGAGCGGGAACGCGTCTCCTAGGAATCGACGTGCAGAAACGATGCGGCCGCGAAGCGGACGCCTTCAGGGATCTTCGTGCGACCGAGGTCCGCGCTAGCGGATCTCGGTCTTGCGCCAGGTAATGCGCTGGCGTCGATGGCTCCCCCGCCGCCTCACCCACGGTGAGGAGGCAACGCTCGTCGAGCACCTGGACGAGCTTCGCAGCCGGCTGATCATCTGCCTCTTCGCGATCGTGCCCGCCTTCGCGCTGACCTTCGCGTTTCACGAGAAGATCCTCCGCTGGCTGATCGCTCCCCTTCCCGACGACAAGAACCTCGTCACCCTAGGAGTGACCGAGCCGTTCACGACCTCCGTAAAGGTGAGCGTGATCGCCGCAATCGCGATCGTCCTGCCCGTCATCCTCTGGCAGGTCTGGGCATTCTTCGCCCCTGCCGTCGCGCCGAACTTCGAGCGCGTCGCACTCTTCTTCGTCGTGGTGGCGACGGCACTCTTCGCTGCCGGGGTCGTCTTCATCTACTACATCGTGCTCCCGCGCGCGCTCGACTTCCTCACGAACTTCGACGACGAGTTCTACGACAACCAGATCCGCGCGAGCTACTACCTCACTTTCGTGTCGATGACCCTGCTCGGAGGCGGGTTGGCCTTCCTGATGCCGATCTTCGTGCTCGCGCTCGTAAAGCTCCGGATCCTGACCTCGCAGCGACTTCGCCAGAACCGCAAGATCGCTTACGTGATGCTCCTCGTCTTCGCCGCATTGCTCCCAACGGTGGACCCGGTGTCGCTGGCCTTCGAGATCGTCCCGCTGGTACTCCTCTTCGAAGCTTCGATCTGGGCGTCGGTGCTGATGGAGCGGAGGTGGCCGCCGGCCGAGACCTGGGACGAGGAGCTCCCCGAGCCCGAGGCCTGGTGAGAGTCCTCTCAGCGGACTGGGTCGTACCGGTCGAGGGTCGACCTATACGCGACGGCGCGGTCTCGATCGGCGACGACGGGCGCATCGCGAGCGTCGGGCCGGCTGACGAGCTCGGCGCGGGCGAGCGCTTTCCGGACGCGGTGATCCTCCCCGGGTTCGTCAACGCGCACACGCACCTCGAGTACACGACCTATGCGGGTTTCGGCGACGGGCTCTCGTTCGGGCCGTGGATCGCGCTCCACGTCGAGCGTAAGGCGCGGATCGACTTCGAGGAGATGGAGGCGATATCGCGGCTCGGAGCACTCGAGTGCCTGCGCTCCGGGATCACGACGGTCGGAGACTGCAGCTTCAGTGGCGCCGCTGCGACGGCCTGCGCCGAGCTCGGGTTGCGTGCCGTCGTGTATCTCGAGGTCTTCGGGCGGGACGCTTCGGCGATCACCGATCGGTTCGAGCCGATGCGCGCGCACATCGCCGGGGCGCTCTCCGATCGCGTGGCGCTGGGAATCTCGCCCCATGCTCCGTACACGTGCACCCTCGAGCTCTACGAAGCCTGCGCCGAGCTCGGGCTCCCGATCGCAACACACCTGGCGGAGAGCGACGAGGAGAGCGAGTTCCTGCGGACGGGCGGAGGAACCTGGCAGGCGTTCGCGGAGATGCTCGTGCCGCCTCTCGGGACGACCGGAATCAGAGCGCTGGCCGAGGCCGGGCTGCTCGGTTCGCACATGCTCGCTGCACACTGCGTGCAGGCGGATGACGAGGAGATCGAGCTCCTCGCCGCCCACGACGTCGCGGTCGCGCACTGCCCTCGCTCGAACGGGTACCTCGGCTGCGGCGTCGCGCCGCTGCATGCGCTCCGCGAGGCCGGCATACGGGTCTCGATCGCGACCGACAGCCCCGCCTCGGCCCCGTCCTTCGACATGTTCGACGAGATGCGCACCGCGATCGTCAGCGCGAGAGCACGCGAACGGCGCCCGGACGCGCTTTCCACTTCGGACGCCCTCGAGCTCGCCACGCTCGGCGGGGCGCGCGCGCTCGGGCTCGATGCCGAGATCGGATCGCTCGCCCCGGGCAAGTGGGCGGATCTCACCGTTCTCTCGCTCGCCGACACGCCTCATCTGCCATGGGAAGATCCCGTTACGGCAACCGTTCTCGGAGGCTCACCCGGCGGCGTCCTCGCTACTCTCGTCTCCGGCACGACCCGCTACGAGAAAGGAGGGAAGACATGGCTCGAGCTGATCGACGTCGCTCGCAACGCGCGCGGCCGGCTCCTCCTGCCCGCCACCAGGCCGTAGCGGTCGAGGACACCATGTTCTTCCCCAAGCTGCGCCGGAACGCGAAGTGGATGTTCCTGTTCCTCGCGCTGGTCTTCGGGCTCGGCTTCGTGGGCTTCGGGGTCGGTGCCGGAGGAGTGGGGATCGGCGACGTCTTCCGCGGCGCGAGCGGCTCGGGCGTGCCCTCGATCGACGACGCCCAGGAGCGCGTCTCGGAGAATCCCCGCGATGCCGCGGCTTTTCGCGATCTCGCGACCGCGCACCAGGCGGAGGGGAACACCGACGACGCGATCGAGGCGCTCGAAAGCTTCGTCGCACTCAAGCCGAAGAACGCCGCCGCTCTCGTCGACCTGGCTAGCCTCTACCTGATCAAGACCGAGGAGGCGCAACGGCGCGCACAGGTTGCCAATCTGCGCGCCGCGTATCTTGCGCCAAGCGCGACCATCGCCTCGGTCTCCCAGTTCGGCGGAAGGCCACTCGACGCCGATGCGATCTCGAGTGCGGTCGACGGACAGCTTTCGCAGATCGTCCAGGCCGAGCTGGGAGTGGCACAGCAGGCGGCTGCGCAGGCAGTCGACGCCTACAAGCGGCGCGCCGCGACCGAGCCCGAGAACGCGCTCTACCAGCTCGAGCTCGCGCAGACCGCCGAGTCGGCGAGCGACTTCGCGACAGCCATAGCGGCGTACGAGAAGTTCCTCGAGCTGGAGCCCGACGACCCGAACGCGGTCGACGTCAGGCGACAGTTGAAGCAGCTCCGGGCTCAGTCCGGCGCAACCGGCTAGCCACTCGCTCGCACCCCCGCGCTCGCTCCCGATCGAGTCTCTAGACTCGCGCCTGTGAGGGTCGCCGCCGTTCTCAGCGCCATCTGCGCGGCCGCTCTTGCCCTCGCCCTGGGCGGATGTGGCACGGGCGGCTACACGGACGGTGGGAGCCAAGGAGCGGGAAAGCAGCTGTTCACGCAGGCCTGCGGCGTCTGCCACACGCTCGCCGATGCGGGCACCGCGGGGACGATCGGCCCCAACCTCGACGACGCCTTCGCTCAGGCACGGACAGACGGGATGACTCAGGATACTTTCACCCAGGTCGTCGCGGCTCAGATTCGGTTCCCGATCGAGATGACGTCGACCGGCGCACCGGGTATGCCCGCTGCCGACGACACGCTCCCCTCCTGCGACGACGTCGAGGGTGACGCCTTCTGCGTTCGAGATCAGGATCAGGCGATCGCGGACATCGCCGCCTACGTCGCAGCGGTCGCGGGAACCGGCGTAGCTCCAGATGGTCCGACCGACGGCAAGTCGATCTTCACGGCGAGCTGCGGAACATGCCACACACTGGCCGACGCGGGCACCGCTGGCGCCGTCGGCCCGAACCTCGACGAGGCGAAGCCCGACAAGGCACTCGTCGTCGACCGGGTGACGAACGGCCAGGGCGCGATGCCGTCCTTCAAGGACTCGCTCGATTCCCAGCAGATCGAGGCCGTCGCCGAGTACGTGTCCTCGGCAGCGGGCCAGTAGCTGAGCCCCGTGCTAGGCGTGCTCGAGGTCGACGACGACGTGCGTCACCGGCACGTCGTAGCGCTCCCGTAACGCGCTGACCACACCTCGTTCGAGCCAGTTCGACCGCCCTTCGGGATGCGTCGAGACGACCAGCTCGTTCGGTCGGAACTTCCTCACGGCATCCTCTACCGCAACGAGAGGATCGACGTCACCCACGTCGCCGCGCGCCTCGATGCCGACCGAGGAGAGACGCTCCAGCGTCGCGCGCAGACGCCTCTGCGCCGCAGCCCTGGCCGGATCCTCGTCCGACGTCCAGGTCCTCAAGCGGGAGTTGAGCGCCGGGCAGACCACATAGAACAGCGACCTTCCGGTGAGTGCGAGCTCACCGATCACCTGCATCAGCTCGTCGCCGCCGACAGTCTCGTTGGCCACGACCAGCACCCGCTTCTCGCCGGAGGAGCCGAGCTGCTCGATCTGCTCCCTCGCTGGGGTCGGCGCGCGCTGGCGGGTGTAGGCCCAGACCGCAGCGCCCGAAAGTGCGAGAAAGACGAGGAGGCCGACCCACGGGTTGAGCCACGACGCAAGGACGATGAGGGCGAACGCCCCGATCGACAGCAGCAGGAAGCGAAACGCCGCCTCCTCGCTGCGGAAGGGGCTCTCCACCTCAGATGAGGTAGACGACGGCGTAGACGACGATCCACATGACGTCGACGAAGTGCCAGTAGATCCCCGGAAGCTCGACGCCGTGGTGATGCTCGGGCGTGAAGTGGCCGCGGAACCCACGCACGATGACCATGGCCAGCAGGCTCAGCCCGATGAAGACATGCGCCCCGTGCAGTCCGGTAAGCCCGAAGAAGACGGAGGCGAAGGCCCCGTCCCCGGTGTTGAAGCCGACGTTCAAGTACTCGACCACCTGCGTGAGCAGGAACGCGAAGCCCATGAGGAACGTCAACACCATCCCGGCGAGGAACGCCGGCCGGTTGCCGCGCTTGATCGACTGCAACGCCCAGTGCATCGTGAAGCTCGAGGTGACGAGGATGGCCGTGTTGACGCCGGCGACCAACACCGGGAAGTGGTACGGCTCGGGCGGCCACTCCGCGGGCGCGTCGGGATTCACGACGCGAACGAAGAAGTAGGCGGTGAAGAACGACCCGAACAGCATCGCCTCCGAGGCGATGAAGAGCAGCATCCCGAGCACCTTTGCGTCGATGCGCGAGCTCTTGTTGGCCTCGGGCGGGCCGTGGTGATCGTGGAGAGTCTCCGCGTGACTCGTCATACCGCCACTTCCACCACGGGCTCCACCATCACGTGCTCGACGGGGAGGCCGCTCTCGGAGCGAAGACGGCCGACGAGATCGCGGCGGAGCCAACCCGAGCGGGCGCCAGGGAAGGTCGAGACGATGATCTCGTCCGTGCGTTCGTCGCGAATAGCCTGCATCGCGGCCGTGAAAGGATCCGGGTGCGCTATCTGGCCGTGGATGTCGATGCCTTCGGCGCGGAGCTCGGAGAGCGCTGTCCGCAGGCGCCGCTCGGCCTCGGGGTGCTCCGAGCGCGTCGGATCGCTCTGCGGGGCGACGATGAGGAAGCTGGCGCTCCCCTCCTTCGCCCGGGCACGGATGCGCTCGAGGAGCGACTCCGAGAGCACGGTCTCGTTCGCGAGGACGAGGACGTTCGCCCCCGCTCGACCGGAGACATCGCTGACGACGTGCGTCACCGGCCTTCCGGCAGCGGCCTTACGGATCTCCTCGAGCAGGTTCTTGCGGAGCCATCCCGATCGGGTCTCGGGATGCGTGGAGACGATGATCTCGTCGACGTCCTCGGAGGCGAGCAGGTCCTTGACAGCCGCCAACGGATCGTCGTCGAAGACGGTGCCGTGCGCCGGGATACCGGCCTCGCGAAGAGCCCTCACTGTCTTGTCGAGGCGGCGACCGGCCGCGGCCCGTCGCGAATCGCGGTAGACCACGTATCCCGCCTGCGGCTGCGTCACCGGAGCGACCACGATGACGCGAATCGGGCCTTCGTCGGCCCTGCGCTTCACTGCGGCCACGAGCTCACCGGCGGCGAGCGTCTCGTTGGCGACTACGAGGACCTGTGGAACCGAGTTCAAGCGTGCACCTCTTCCGGCGCCTCCTGCGACTCCTTGGCCGGGCTCATCACGGCGTGACGGGCCCCGGGCACCCCGTACTCGTACGGCCCGGCGACGACCTGCGGGATCTCGTCGAAGTTGAAGATCGGCGGTGGCGAGGTCACTTGCCACTCGAGCGTGAGCGCACGCCACGGGTTCGCATCCGCGACCGGGCCGCGTGCCCAGCTGATCACCATGTTGTAGACGAAGACCACGAACGAGATTCCGAGCACGAAGGAGGCGATGGTGATCGCGAAGTTGAGGCTGCCGAACGCCTCCGAGTAATCCGAAACGCGACGCGGCATCCCCCTGAGCCCGACGTAGTGCATGGGGAAGAAGGTCGCGTTGAACCCCACGAAGGTCATCCAGAAGTGGAGCTTCCCGAGGCGCTCGTCGTACATCCGCCCGGTCATCTTCGGGAACCAGTAGTAGACGCCGGCGAAGATCGTGAACACGGAGCCGCCGAAGAGCACGTAGTGGATGTGCGCGACGATGAAGTACGTGTCCGAGGCGTGGATCGTGATCGGCACCGCGCCGAGATAGATCCCGGAGAGACCGCCGATCACGAACATCGTCACGAAGCCGAGCGCAAAGAGCATGGGCGTGTTCAGATGGATGCGCCCTCGCCAGAGCGTGGCCACCCAGGAGAAGATCTTGATCC
>CAWKLR010000012.1:0-178373 GCA_963850485.1 uncultured Actinomycetes bacterium
CTTCCCTCTCGTCGGGGGGCATCGCTCTTCCCCGGCTGGCCTAGCGGCCTAGCTGAGCGGTCACCTCCCCCTCGGCCGCGGGACTCGGCTGCTTGCCAACCCTCTCGCGGAAGCGTTTCACCTGCCCCGTCCTACGAGGAACAAAACATTCGTACCAATCGAGAGGAAGGCGGCAATGGGAATCATCGCGTTCATCATCTTGGGTCTGCTCGCAGGCGCGATCGCCAAAGCGATCATGCCCGGCGACGATCCCGGCGGGTGGATCATCACCGCAGTCATCGGCGTCGTCGGAGCGATCCTCGGGGGCTTCCTGGCTGGGGCGCTCTTCGGTGCCGATCCGATGGATGAGTTCTTCGACATCTCGTCTTGGCTGACCGCAATTGCCGGCTCGATGATCCTGCTCGCGCTCTACCGAGTCGTTGTGAATCGCGGGCGCGGACAGGGAGCACTCCGAACCTGAGGTAGGACAGAACGGCGTCGAATCAGAAGCCTCGCTGACAAGCGGGGCTTCTGATCAGAAGGGAGCCTGTGATGGCGGCCCAACCGAAAAGGAACGCACGAAAAGCGCTGACGAACTGCGCGGCAACGATCAGGAGGCACGACTCAAGCGCTATGACCAACGGGTCGAGGAGGGCTCGACATCGCTGAAGGAGGGGGCGGAGCAACGCTCACCAGAGGTACTGGGTGCTCTGGCGACGCAAGGCGAAGGACGTGGGGGATTACCTGGACAAGCTGGCGGACAGGGCGCGAGCGCGGGGAACGAGCCTTCGGCGGCCGTGGGCAGAGGGAACGCCGAGCTTCGACAGAGACCCGGCTGGCGGCCGCGAAAGTGAAGAAGCGCTTGGCTACCGTGGGCCGGACCCGGAGAGCGATTCCAAAGGCGACGGAGACCACGAGGATCAGGGCACGTAAACCTTGGTTCTTGGCGGGGCGCAATACCGGAAAGCCTCACCCCTCTCGCCCGCGCCTCCCCCTCGCGATGCGCTCAGGCGGCGGGGCCTGGTTGTGGTTTCGGCGCTCCCACGAGACTCCGAGCCTTCCTCGCGCGCACGCGCGCACACGCAGTAAGAAGGTGTGACGAGCCTACCCCCACCCCTGAACACCGTTCTCGGGGCCGGGGCCCTGGTCGCGGGGGGCCTTGCGGGCACCCCTACCCCTCTAAAAGCGAGACCCCGACCAAAACGCGCCGGGGGTTCAAATGCTACCGGCCCGATAAGCGGCGGGCACGTGTTGCCCTCAGATGCACGAGAAGCCTCTGAACACACACCCGCCGCGCCTCACATACCCACGCAGCGGGGGTGTCAACCAGCCGATACCGTCTGCGCATGGGCACCCTGATGGTGGACGGCTACCGGATCGAACCCCTGAGCATGCGGACGTGGGATGCGTTCGCGGATCTGGCCGAGCGGCACAACGGTGTGTGGGGCGGTTGCTGGTGCACGTACTTCCACCGCCACCCGGATTCCGATGAGGAGCGCAGGGCGCTCGGCCATCGCGAGTTCAAGCGGCGTCTCGTCGAGGCCGGCCGTGCGCACGCCGCGCTGGTATTCGACGGTGATGTCGCGGTCGCCTGGGCCCAGTTCGGGACGGTCCCAGAGCTACGGAACATCCACCACCGCAAGGAGTGGGAGCAGGGCGTCGCCCGGATGCCGGACTACCGGATCACGTGCCTGTTCGTGGACAGCGGATACCGGCGCGCGGAATGGCCGCGGTCGCAGTACGGGGTGCGCTGGCGCTGATCGCCGCGGCGGGAGGCGGCCTCGTCGAGGCGTACCCGCACGACCTGCCCGAGGGCAAGAAGACCTCGGCATCGTTCCTCTACAACGCCACCCGGACCATGTACGAGCGGCTCGGGTTCAGCTACGAGCGCTCCAAGGGCAAGGGCAACTGCGTGATGAGCGCGGTCGTCCCGGCCGCCACGTCGTGACAGGCCGCACGTCCGTTTCCGTGGGGAGGCCACGGTGTTAGCCATGCGCGGCCTCCGCTCGAGTAGTACGAACTTCACCCTCTCCGCGCGCACACCCCTCGCCGCCCAGCCTGCCTGCGCGAAGACGAGGTCGATCACGCCAGCCAGCCTCCGGGACGAGATCGAGATCCAGGATCCCCGCAGGTCGTGAGCGGATACCTCGAGTCATGGCGCTTCGAGGCCGGCGATGCCTCGTCCTCGTTCGATGAGTCTGACTTGAGGTTGGCGAACCGGGGAGGCGCTCGAATCTCGGCGGCCGAGATCGCGGCCACCCTCGAGCGCCGTCGGGCGATCGAGCTCGCGCTGCGGGCCATTGCTCCCGGTGCCTCGCTGGCGGGACAGGAAGGCCGGTGCCTGGCAGCCATTGGGGCAACTCTTCGACGCGTTCGCAGACATCCGCGGGATCGGTCTCTCGAAGATGACGAAGGCTCTTCATCCGAAACGCCCGCGCTCGTCCCCATGCTCGACAGCGTCGTCCAGACGTACCTGGCCCACGACGACCTCGGAGCAGGCGCTCCGTTCGGGGAACGCGCGCTCGCGCTCGTCCGCGGCTACAAACGCGACCTCGACCTCAATCGCAGGGCGCTGCGCGCGACCCGGCGGGAGCTCGTAAGACGGGGCCACGACCTCACCGAGGTGCGGATCCTCGATCTGCTGATCTGGTCGGCACGCGTCGCCGGCTGATCGGGGCCTCGCGTTCGTCGATCCGACGCCCGCTCGCTGGGTCGACGCCGGAGCCGCGCTCCCGCTCCCGGACGACTGCCCAGTGATCTGGAGACGGACGCGCGGTAAGCGTGACGAGCGCAGCTCCTCGCAAAGCGGTCCAGCCCCCACAGCGCGATCCGCGCGCGCCTCATAGAGAAGGTGTCACACTCCATACATCAACACGGCACCCGACCTCTGCGCCGCGAAACTGCGTGATGGCAGCAGGTGCCGGTCTGTATCGGCTGCTGGCGATCTGTGCGAGCACCACGCTCGACTCGCAGAAGAATTCGGACGGGAGGCAGTCGCGAACGGCGATCACGCGAAGAGGCGCAATGCTCGCCAGCGAATCCCGGTGGTGGCCGAGACCGAACCATTCGAGCCTCACATCCCCCGCGTCCGCCCGTCGATCGGCGGTCCGCCCCGCACTCGCGCTCACCGCTGCTGAGGAGGTCGAGACAATCCGTCGCGTCCTCCTCGAGGCTGCGAGCGAACACGACGAGGGAGTCGTGGGCGACCTGCAGTTGCCCCGAGTGCGGCAAGAGCTTTCGTCAGGAGATCTCCGTGCCGGGATCACGGTGCCAGGATCAAGGCTGTGGAAACCCTGCTTCGCGAGGGGCTTGGTCGAGTCGGCGAGGCCGGGGAGGTTGCTGAGCCGCGGATGCCGAGCTCGGTGGCCGAGGCCGAGGGGGGGGGGGGGGGGGGGGGGGGGGGGGGGGGGGGGGGGGGGGGGGGGGGGGGGGGGGGGGGGGGGGGGGGGGGGGGGGGGGGGAGTCGCCTGAACGAAACGTCGACATCTGACATAGATCTGACACGGCTCCGCGACGCCTGCATTCATCGCCGATTCCCCGCGGCCTCCGGCCATGCATGTCGGTCATCAATCCTCCCTCCCCCAAACTGTTCATCGAGTCTGGGGCCTGCTTTCGGGGCGCCCGCGACCTGCGACGCTGAGTCGTGCGCCGAGCTCGGTGCACGGATTCCGCGCTATGGCTGACATCGGCGTACATTTCCGACGAGTGCCAGACGAAGGGCCTAGATCGGCTAACGAGGTCGAGGCCGGCCAGCGTGTCTACACGCCGCTTGTGCTGTGGGGCTACGACCTTTTGGTGCTCGGGTTCTCGAACCGCTTCGTCTGGCGCTGTCGCAGCTCAGGATGCTCGAGCGCTACAACACGTACGCGGCGGCGACACCTCGACCCGGTCTCGGCTCTCGGCGGTTCCTCGAGCACTGCGACTGGCCGGTCGACGCACCGCAGATCACCCTCCTCGACCTGAACGAGAACTCGCTAGCTGTGGCATCGGAACGGATTCGCCGCCACGCGCCCGCGACGATGCAGGCGAACGTGTTGGATCCGTCGACCTCGGTGACGTGCGCTTCGACTCGATCGGGGCGAACTACCTCTTCCATTGCCTTCCCGGAGAAATCGAGTCGAAGGCCGCGGCGGTGGCTTCGAGCCTCTGTCCCTATCTCGCCTCGGACGGCGTCCTCTTCGGGAGCACGATCCTCGGCCGCGGCGTCCCGCACAACCTGCTCGGGCGTCGTCTCATGCGCCTCTACAACCGGAAGGGAATCTTCTCGAACCTCGAAGACGACCAGCGAGGGCTCGAGCAGGGGCTTGCGTCTCAGCTGACCGACGTCGAGGTGGAGGTCGTCGGCGCCGTTGCGCTGTTCGCCGGTCGGCAGTAGCGAAGGCCAGGTGCCCTGAGCGCCAGAGCGTTCGCCTTCGAGCCAAGGCTGCTTCAACGGGCGGTCGTGCCCTGCTCAGCGGTCTCCGCGACGCGAGCGAAACCTGCGTGCAAGGGCTCCACCACGACGGGGCCGCGCCCCAACAACCGTGCCTTCTCATGCGCCTGCTCCAGCACCTTCTCGCTCGGTTCGCCGTAGATGTGGATCGAGGACAGGGTGACGAGCTCGACGAACTGACGGAAGTGGGGCCCTGCGACCTCCAGGTGGTACTCCAGGGACGCGGAGTCGGGATGCAGGCTCACGACGGTCATCCGGGTGCCGTCGTCGCTGAAGTACACGTTGTAGGCGATGAGCCGAGGCTCGTTCGCCTCGACGAAGTCGACCAGCCGTTTGATCGCCGGCTTCAGTTCTTCGAGTGCTCCCTCACGAACATCCGAAGTGTCGACATAGAGAATCGCGTCCGACATTTCTGCCCTGCCGTCTAGCAGGCTAGTACCGCCCGCAGCGTCTGATGGTGCACCGCCGGCCGTTCGGGCGCGAGCCCCGGAATTCTCGCGCGCACGCGCAGTAGAAAGGTGTTGAGGGCCTACCACCCCCGCGAGCGCGTTCAGAGGGCTGGGCCCGCTGGCCGGGGGCCCAGGTGTGTCGTCACCGAATTCAACTCCCCGCGCACGCACGCGCACGCGAGCGCCGGATACTCCCACCACCCCCTCCCGGCGATGACGACGGGCTGGACCTGATCACGGGGGGCCGTCGCCGCAGCTGACGCCCACTTCTCTCCCGCGCACGCACGCGCACGCGAGGACGTGCCTGTACCGCACCCCCTCCACTCGGCGCTCCGCGTGGGTTCAGCTCCGTCGTCCCGCGACAAGGCGATACCGATCTAGGCTCTCGCCCTCGATGATGAGCGCCGTTAGCCCGGTCTCGGACTTCACCTCGTGGTCTTCAGCCTCATGCAAGAAGACCGCTTCGCCTGCGCCGATCGGCTCATCGACACCATTCGCCCCGCTCACTTCTCCTGCTCCCTCGAGTACGGCGATGATCTGCGGGTACGTTCCCGGATGCCGCCTGATCCGACCGCCCGGCTCAAATCGAAAGATCGCCGCTCCGACGAGCGCCCCATGCTCGAAGGGCTGTGTCAGCGGAGCGATGGAGACATGATCGAGTAGATCGCCGCGCGGCACGAATGCCCCTTCGGGCGCGAAGCTGAACCGTTCCACGACTTCCTCCTTGATCGACTAGCCGAAGGCGCAGGCACTCACGGAGAGGTCAGGTAGCCCTCTTGGCGCGCGAGCCAGCGGCTACCGAGACCCGCATGGCCGCTTCGCCCACCTCCGGTGACCTGGGCGTACCGGCCGTCCCGCGCACGACCGTCCAGGTGCCGATGGCGACACCAGGTGGGAAGCCGTAGCCGGTGTTCTCGTTGGAGACGTCGACCCATTCGGTCCGTTCTCGAATCGGAGCGTCCCTTGCTTCCCGGTGAGTGTCCAGACTTGCCCCTCGTAGATCGTGACCTTCTGTCCGTTGCGCATCACGTCACGCCCGTGGGCTTCGCGGTCGGTAGCGAGTGAGCCCGAGTCGCGCTTCAGGGCTCCGACCTGCAACGGCGTGAGTACAAACGTCTTCTGTGGGTAGATCTTCATGTTGATCGCCACTCGCTGTTTCGCTGCGGCGGGCCCCGCCGCCGCGACGGATGTCAGCGTGACCGCCGCTGCGAGCGCGACGAGGGTTACCACTCGAGCTTTCATGCGTTCTCCTTTCAGAAGAACTCGACTGCTCATCCGCCTGACTTACCCGGTGGCGTACGTGTAGATCAGCGTGCCTGAGTCGCGCTTCAGGACTCCGGGCTCGAGCGGGGTGAGCACGAACACACCCTTCGGGCGTCCCTTCATCGTGATCACGACGCGCTGCTTCGCTTCTCCGGGGCGGGTCACGAAGCCCTCGAGGCGCGCGCTCCACCCCTGCTTGTGGCCACCTATTCGGACAACCCGCCCGCGCCCGGTGACTTGCACATACTGGCCCGTGGGAGCCACGGTCGGAAGATGCGTCCGGGGCTGGGGAGAACTCAAGCACCAATCGCCAAGTCTGCGCTGGCGCCGTCCGATTGGACAAGATCCGGACGCTAAAGCTCCCCCTCTTGCCTTCGAGGGCAAAGTTGTTACGTTCACCGCCCGGATTCCCGTTGCCCAAGAGGTCACGCACCGTGCCGAAGGCTGAGGCGGCGCCCACGACGACGACGAGCACCGCAGCAGCGAGCACGACGAGTCGACGGCGACCACCGCGGACGCGCATGCGAGTTCCGTGCTTTCCACCGCTTGCTTCGTCGAGCGCACGCGCCAGCCGGGCGGAAGCTCGTCGATGCGCGTCTGCGCTCGGAGCCGCGACTCCGCGTCGGAAGTTGCGAAAGAGATCGAGCTCAGCCATTCAGATCAACTCCTGTTGTCGCGAGCGGAGAAACGTCCGCTTCTGCCGCTTCGAGTTCGCGTTGTGCGGTCGCACGCGCCCTGTGGAGCCACGTGCGCACCGTTCCGACCGGGACGTCGAGTGCAAGAGCGACCTCCTCGTAACTGAGGTCTGCGAGGGCATAGAGGAGCAGCGCATCGCGCTCGCGCGGGCGCATCGCCGCAAGAGCGCCCGCCAGCCGAGCATCGAGCGCCGCGCCATCGACTCGTGCATCCGCCTCGTCCTCGTAGGCGACCCACCGGTCGACTCCGCTGCGGCTGTAGGCGTGCAGTTGACGGCGCTCGGCCCGCCGCTGGCGATGGAGCAAGTTCGTCGCGATCCCGTACAGCCACGGCAAGACGCTCCCACTTGCACGGCAGCTCTCCCGCCGCGCGAAGGCGAGCGCGAACGTCTCTGCCGCCAGCTCGTCGGCGAGATCACGTCCAGCGCGGCGATGCAAGTACCTGTGTACGGCAGCGAAGTGCCGATCGAAGATCAGCTCAAACGCTGTCGGCTCATGCAGCGAACGAGCCAGGCAGTCCGCATCCGACGAAGCGGTGTCCACACCCTGACTGTGCCCGAAGCGCGACTCAGGGTTTCAACGACAGGCACCGAGAGTCACGGACGCCGTTCCGCGAGCTCCCGAAGCTGCCGCTCGAGGATGCCCTCCAGCTCGTCCACTTCTACGCCGACATCGAAGCGGCCTCCGGCCAGCTGGCGACCGATCCCCGCCGAGTTCAGCGGTCTTCGATGCACGAGTCGCCGCGCGCCGTCATGCGGGTGAATACTCGGTCATAGACTCCTCCACCATGACCGCCTCGCGCAGGTCGCGTGCCGCGCTCGCCTCGGTGCTGGTTCTTGTCGCCGCGGTTGCGACACCGAACGGCGGTGGTCAGGGAGGCGCGCCAACTGCCGCCGGCGCTCTCATCGGATTCGAGCGGCGCGTCTCGGGGGGGCCGACGGAGATCTGGCTCATGAACGCAGACGGGACGGGTCAACGTCGCCTCACGCGTGGTTGTTGCGTCGCCTGGTCACCGGACGGCCGCCGCCTCGCATTCGACAACGAAGGCGTCTTCGTTATCGAGATCGACGGGTCGGGGCTGACGAGCGTCCGCCCTGGTGGAAGCGAGAATCGTCCGGACTGGTCGCGAGACGGCATGCGACTCACGTTCGACGACACGACGGGCGTCTTCACTGCAAAACCAGACGGAAGCGACTTGACACGCATTGCGGAGTCCGCCTCCGCGCCGAGGTGGTCGCCGGATCGTCGTCGGATCGCCTTCGAGCGATACGTCACGGAAGGTGGACGCTTCGGCGACGATATCTTCATCATCGACGCAGATGGGTCGGTCGAGCGGCGGCTTACGCGCGGTCTGGGGCACTCGTCACCCGCCTGGTCTCCGGGCGGGCGCAAAATCGCATTCCAGGGTTACGTCGCGAGCTATGACATCTTCATCATCGGAGCCGACGGGTCGAACCAGTTGAGGCTGACGTCGACGGGCTCGTGGGAAGGACCGCCCGTCTGGTCGCCGCGTGGGCAGACCCTGGCTTTCTCGGCGGGAACGGCGGGTCTCTACACGATCCGTGCAGATCGGCGACGTTACCGAAGGCTGGCGAAGAGAGCGTCGGAACCAAGTTGGTCGCCCGATGGCAAGAGCATCGCGTTCACACGTCCGCGGGACGGCAGCGGAAGGTCCGACATCTGGACGATGACTGCATCCGGAAAGAATCAAGTCAACCTGACCGATTCGGACCGCACGATCCACAATGCCGCGCCCGCTTGGTCGCCAATCGGAGGCTAGTTTCTCGATGGAGCGAGTAACCGGTATCGGCGGCGTGTTCTTTCGTGCGCGAGACGCGAAGAAGCTCGCGGCCTGGTATGCGGAGTGCTTAGGCGTGCCCGTGACGGACGGGGAGGCCTATGCGGTCTTTCCAGAGAGTCTGAACTCGGTCTGGTCGCCCTTCGCCGAGGACACCGACTACTGGCCGGCGGAGAAGCAGGCGATGGTCAACTTCACGGTCTCGAACCTGGACGCGATGCGAGACCAGCTGCGAGCCGCGGGCGTCGAGGTGGACGAGACGACCGAGGAGCTCGAGGACATCGGCCGCTTCGGCTGGGCCGTCGACCCCGAAGGAAATCGCTTCGAGCTCTGGGAGCCAGCGGTTCGCGACAGCTAGTAGGTCGCGCTCTCGACGACTTCGACGATCCGTGCATCCGGGCTCTCGAGGCCCAGTCTCTCTCCTGCGCTGCTCCATAGCCCCAGCAGCCTCTCTCGGAATGCTTCTGCCTCGCCGGTGCTGTCGAACTCGAGCTCGATGAGAACGTGGTTCGGGTCGCTCCCAAGACACGCGATGCGGTGCGAACGGACTCCTCCCGCTGCGCGACCGACCGGATCGCCGTCGAAGACGGCCTTCCAGGTGTCGTAGTCGCGCACGCGGTGATCGATCTGGAGGACTGGCACTTCTCTCCTTCAGTCGACGAGGGCCGGATCTTCGTCGAAGGCATACCGCAGGATGGGCTGCTTCGCGGCACGCACCTCGTCTAGCCGTCTGACCGGCCTCGAGCGCGGCGCCTCCTTCAGCTTCTCGGGAGACTCGGCCGCCTCCTTTGCGATCGCACGCATGGCATCGACGAAGTCGTCCAGGCGCTCCTTCGGCTCGGTCTCGGTCGGCTCGATCATCAACGCCTCGGGGACGACGAGCGGGAAGTAGATCGTGGGCGGGTGGATTCCGTAGTCCATGAGGCGCTTCGCGACATCGAGCGCCGTGATCCCGTGCTCGCGCTTCAAGCTCCGCGCCGAGAGCACGAACTCGTGCATGCACAACCGGTCGTAGGGAAGGTCGTAGACATCCCTTAGCTGCGCAAGCAGGTAGTTGGCGTTGAGCACGGCCACCTCCGACATCTCCTTCAGGGCCGGCCCGTACACCCGCATGAACGCGTAGGAGCGGACGAACACCCCGAACGGTCCGGCGAACCCGCGAACCCGCCCGATCGACTTCGGATGCTCGGAGTCGAGCCGGTACGCGTCACCGTCCTGCACGTACCCGTGGAACCGGAAGGAACGGCTCGAGCCGATCTCGCACCGCGACCGGCCCACCGCCCGGGCCTCCCCCGCCGTGCGGCTGCGAGAAGGTCTTGTGCAGGTTGTAGTGGACGATGTCGAAGCCCATGTCGCCCGGCCGCGAGATGCCGACGACGGCGTTCAGATTCGCGCCGTCGTAGTAGAGGAGCGCGCCCGCGTCGTGGAAGATCGAGGCCACGTCCTCGATGCCCTCGTCGAAGAGACCGAGCGTCGATGGATTCGTCAGCATCAGCCCGGCCGTCCGCTCGTTCACCTTTCCACGGAGATCGTCGAGGTCGAGGTTGCCGCGCGCATCGGTCTCGACCTTCTCGAGCTTGTAGCCGGCCATCGTCACGCTCGCGGGATTGGTGCCGTGCGCCGTGTCGGCAGTGATGATCGTGTCGCGCTCCTCGCCCCGGTCGGCGAAGTACGCGCGCATGAGCATGAGGCCGGTGAGCTCTCCCTGAGACCCGGCCGCCGGCTGCAGCGTGACCGCAGGAAGCCCGGCGATCTCGGCGAGCATCCCCTGCAGTCGCCACATCAGCTCGAGCGCCCCCTGCGCGCCCTCGTCCTCCTGGTGAGGATGGAGGTCGCGGAATCCGGGAAGCCCCGCAAGCCGCTCGTGCACCCGCGGGTTGTGCTTCATCGTGCAGGAGCCGAGCGGGTAGAAGCCGGTGTCGACGCCGAATGTGCGGTCGGCCAGCGTCGTGAAGTGGCGCACGAGCTCGGGCTCGGAGAGCTCGGGCAGCCGCGGCGGTGTCTCACGGCGTAGCGTGCTCGGCAGTTCGGGAACGGGGAGATCGGGTCGCGGCGGGCGTCCGGCACGCCGTCCCGCTCGCGAGCGTTCGAAAATCAGCGGCGCATCGTGCTCCAGGGTCGTCTCGCTCACTGACATACCTCGTCGAGCACGTCGGCGAGCCGGTCGATGTCCCCCACGGTGCGCTTCTCCGTCACGGCGACGAGCAGCACGTCGTTCATGCCCTCGTAGTCGCGGCCCAGCGCGTAGCCGGGATGCACGCCACGCTTGCGCGCTCGCTCGACTACCTCACGCGCCGGGATCGGCGTCCGGAACGCGACCTCCTTGAAGACCGCCCCGTCGAACGCGGGCTCGAGCGAGACCCGCTCACGTGCGTATTGCGCGAGAGCGAGGCACGTCTCCCCCACCTCGCGCAGCCCCTGCGGACCGAGCCAGGACAGCGTCGCGAGCCCAGCGAGCGCGAGCAGTGTCTGGTTCGTGGTGATGTTCGACGTTGCCTTCTCGCGTCGGATGTGCTGCTCGCGAGTCTGCAGCGTGAGGACGAACGCCCGCCTTCCGTCCAAATCGACCGTCTCGCCGACGATACGACCCGGCATCCTGCGGATGAAGTCCTTCCGCGCTGCGAGAAACCCGTAGTGCGGCCCTCCGTAAGACGGCCAGTTTCCGGCGCTCTGGCCTTCGCCGATCGCCATCGCGCAGCCGTACGCTCCCGGCGCCTCGAGCACTCCGAGCGACATCGGGTCGACGTGTGCGATCGCGAGCGCACCCGCCTCGTTCGCCGCCTCCGCGAGCTCCGGCGCTGGCTCGAGGCAGCCGAGGAAGTTCGGCTGCTGAAAGATCACGGCTGCGGCGTCGCGCGCGGCCTCGGCCACGCGCTCGGGTTCGGTCGTACCGCCCGTGTGCGCCACCTCGACGACCTCGAGCCCAAAACCTGGCGCGTACGTCTTCACGACCTGGCGCACCTGCGGGTTGAGCGTCTCCGCGAGGACGATCTTGTTGCGATCGGGAGCGACATGCTTCGCGACGAAGCAGGCATCTGCGGCGACGGTCGTGCCGTCGTACCCGGAGGCGTTGGACACGTCCATCCCGGTCAGCTCGCAGATCAGTGTCTGGTACTCGAAGACGGCCTGCAGCACGCCCTGGCTCATCTCGGGTTGATACGGCGTGTACGCGGTCAGGAACTCGCCTCGGGAGAGAACGACGTCGACGACCGAGGGAACGTAGTGGTCGTAGATCCCCGCGCCGAGGAAGGAAAGCTCAGCCCCGGTGTGGACGTTTCGCGCCGCGAGCTCCTCGATGTGACGAACGAGCTCGGCCTCGCCGAGCGCGGGCGGAACGTCGAGCTCGCGGTCGAGACGCACTCCCGCGGGCACCTGCTCGAAGAGCTCGTCGACGGAGGAGACGCCGATGGCCGCGAGCATCTCCTCGCGGTCGGCGTCGGTCAGGCTCAGATAGCCGGAGCTCACTGGCTCGCGACGTGTTCCCGATAGGCCCCGGGATCCATGAGCGACTCCACCTCGGAGGAGTCGGACAGGCGAATGCGAATCAGCCAACCCTCGCCGTAGGGATCCTCGTTGACGATCTCGGGCTCGTCGACGGCCTTCTGGTTGATCTCCAGAACCTCACCCGAAAGCGGCGCGACGACATCGGAAACGGCCTTCACCGACTCCACTTCGCCGCACGCCTGATCCTTCGTCACCGTCGAGCCCACCTCCGGCGCCTCGAAGTGCACCAGCTCGCCGAGCGCGTCCTGCGCGAACCACGTAATGCCCAACGTCGCCTCGTCGCCATCGACGCGAGCCCAGTCGTGCTCGGGGTGGTAGCGGAGGTCGTCGGGATAGCTCTCGGCTGCGGCCACTCACTGCTCCTTTCGGTAGATCGGCTTCTTCACGACGCGCGCGCGGCGCGGCTTGCCGCGAACGTCGATTGCCAACTCGGTGTCCACAACTGCGGCGGTTATGGGCACGTACCCCATTCCGATGCCCTGGTCGAGCATCGGCGAGTGCGTCCCCGAGGTGACCTCGCCCCCGCCCGCGATGGGCATACCCTGGCGGGGGACCGCCTTCTCCTCCATGACGAACGGGACGAGCTTCCGCACCGGCCCCTGTTCCTTGATCTTGCGCAACGTCTCGACCCCGGTGAACTCGGTGTCGAGCGCGCACGCCCACCCGAGCCCTGCGGAGATCGCGTCGGTCTCCGGCGTGATGTCGTTCCCGTGCAGCGGATAGCAGACCTCGAGGCGAAGCGTGTCACGGGCGCCGAGGCCGCAGGGGATCGCGCCGCGGGCGAGAACCGCATCCCACAGTGCCTCGGTGTCCTCGTCGGCGCAGCAGAGCTCGACGCCCAGCTCACCCGTGTAGCCGGTGCGCGAGATCATGACCTCGATCCCGTCGAGCTTCCCCATCTCGTGGGTGAACGCGGGTCGGTCCGGCAGCCCGAGGCGCTCGATCGAACGTGGCCCTTGAACCGCCACTAGGCCGTAGTCGTCGGAGGTATCCCGAACCTCGGTCCCGCGGGCTTCCCGGTCCTTGAGCCAGTCGTAAACCGGCTGCCGGTTGGAGGCATTGACCACGAGGTAGTACTGCCCGTGCGCGAGGCGGTAGACGATGAGGTCGTCGATGATGCCGCCCTGCTCGTTGGTGAGCAGCGTGTACTGCGCCTCGCCGTCCGCGATCTTGTCGAGATCATTCGAGAGCATCTCCTGCAGAAAAGCCTGGGCCGCCGGCCCGTCGACGTGCAGCTCGCCCATGTGCGAGACGTCGAATGCGCCGCAATCGGTTCGGACTGCTCGATGCTCCTCGATCACGCCCGCGTACTGGACGGGCATCTCGTAGCCCGCGAAGGGCACGATCCGCGCGCCGAGCGAGACGTGGCGCGCATAGAGAGGCGTGCGCTCGAGCGACGTGGCCTCCACGGCCGCGACTCTATCGAGCGTGGGGGAACCCGTGGTTCCCCCACGGGCCCCCTCCTTCGGTCCCGGGCTGCGAGAACGTTGCGTCATGCCTCCCGGCGGGCAAAGCCCGCCTCCGGCTCGGCCGCTATGTCTCCAGGTCTCGCAGGACGAGCTCCTGGCGCTGCTCGGTGATACCGGATGGCGACTGTCGTACACCCTCGGCGACGGACCGAGCTACGTGGCCATCATCGAGAAGGCTGAGTAGCGGCGTCAGTCGTCTCTGAGGAAGCTCGGGATGGCCGCGACTCGATCCACTCGCGGGCGCGAGCCCGGTCGATGTGGGCGCCGTCAGCGTCTCTTCGACCGACCCGCGCCCGAAGCAGCTTGTCGACCTCCTTCATCTCCTCCGACGAGAGCCGCGCCTCCCACAGAGGCCGGACGTCGTGAATGACGGGCCCTGTGAGCCACGAAACCACGAGCGGTCTCATCCACTCCTCGTCGAACAGATGCTCGTAAAAGGTCACAGCAGCCGCATTGCCGAGATCGCCGCCCTGTCGAGTGCACCACTCGGCGTAGCCGTAGATCCGGCGCAGCAGCTCATCGTTGCCCTCACGATGCGCCTCGGTCGCGAGCGGAAGCAGGTCATACCAAACCGCGTAGACAGAGAACATCTCGTTGGTGTCCTCGAGCTCGCGCCTCATTTCGGGAAACGCCTCGATCGCCTTCCGCCGCCACGCCGACATGGCAGCCATCGTAAGCGCGGCTTCCAACGGCGGTCCCGGCCCCCAGCGCGACCTGCCAGGAGAACCCTTGCCTGCCCGCTCTAGTCCTCCTTGAGGAAGCTCGGAATGTCGATCTCGACATCCGTGACACTCGGAGCCTGGAACGCGGGGCGCACGGGCTCCACGACTGCTCCTTCGACCCGTCGACGACGCGGACGGCCGCCGCCGAAGCCGGTGGCGATCGCAGTGACCCGCACCGAGTCGCCCATCGACTCGTCGATCACGGCGCCGAAGATGACGTTCGCGTTCGCGTCGGCCGCGGCGGTCACGACCTGAGCCGCCTCGTCGACCTCCGCCAGCCCGAGGTCCGGGCCGCCGGTGATGTTGAGAAGGATCCCGGTGGCGCCGTCGAGGGAGGTCTCGAGGAGCGGCGAGGAGATCGCAGCACGCGCCGCCTCCATCGCGCGGTTCTCGCCCTGTGCGACGCCGATTCCCATCAACGCGGAGCCGGCGTCGCGCATGATCGTCCGCACGTCCGCGAAGTCCAGGTTGATCAGGCCGGGAACGGTGATCAGGTCGGTGATCCCCTGCACGCCCTGGCGCAGGATGTCGTCCACCATGCGAAATGCCTCGGTCACGGGCGTCGAGCGCTCCACGACCTGGAGCAGGCGGTCATTCTCGATGACGATCAGCGTGTCGACGTTCTCACGCAGAGTCTGAGCACCTTGCTCGGCCTGCTCCGTGCGGACGCGCCCCTCGAATGCGAACGGCTTGGTCACGACCCCGACGGTGAGCGCGCCGAGCTCGCGTCCGATCTCCGCGACGACGGGTGCTCCACCCGTTCCGGTACCCCCGCCCTCGCCGGCGGTGACGAAGATCATGTCCGCGCCCTTCAGCGCTTCCTTCAACTCGTCGCGGCTCTCCTGCGCAGCAGTCGCACCGACCTTCGGATCCGCGCCTGCACCCAGACCGCGAGTTGCCACTGAGCCGATGTGGATCTTCACGTCCGCCTCGGTCATCAGCAATGCCTGTGCGTCGGTGTTCACGGCGACGAACTCGACTCCCGACATCCCCGCTTCGACCATGCGGCTGACCGCGTTCGAACCGCCCCCGCCGATCCCGACGACCTTGATCACGGCGAGATAGCTACCGGACTGATTGCTCATCTCTCGACCACCTCAGGCTGAAGCTCTCGTTGAACGTGCGACACGCTTGCACCACTTCGCCCCGGAGGGTACGGCTCCTCTCTCGGCATGTCAATCGCGCAACCTTCAACCTCAACCTAAGAGTTGAGGTAGCGCGACGCGACAGGACGCTCGGGAACACTCACGTCCAAGTAGAGGGAACGCTCGTCGAGGAGCGGGAATACTCGCGCCGCGACGATGAGCTTGAGCAATACGTCGGACGCAGCCCCGAGCCGGATCTCCGGCCCGCGTCGGAGCACCAGCGTCAGCCGTCCTTCGACGAACCGGACTGCCTTCACGCGCCGGGGCAGGCGAGCCGCTCGCGCGGCAGCAAGTGCGCGAGTCGCGGCGACCAGGTTGGGAGGAAGCGATCTGCCGACTCTCACCGCGACGTCGCGGGTGAGCCACAGACGGGGGAACTGCCGCTCGGTTCCCGTCTTGATCTCCTGAATCACCTTTCCCGACCCCGTCGCGAGCCATGCCGAGCTCCCGCGGCGAACTACCGCGACGGGCCGCTCGGCCGCAACGCTCACGACGAGCGTGCTCGGGAAGGCGCGGTCGACCGAGACGCCCGCCACCGAGGGCAGAGCGCGCACTCTGTCCTCGACGGCCCGCGCGTCTATCGCGAGGAGGCTCGTGCCGACGACGTCTTCCGCTGCGGCTTCGACCTGGCGCACGACCGCCGGAGGCGCACCTTTCACCTCGAGGTGATCGACGGCGAAGACCGAAGACGCCGTAGCACCCCAGTACGCACCGAGCACACAGACGAAGAACGCGAACCCGATGAGCAGGGAACGGCCGGAGGGAACGAGCCGAGCGAGATCCAGGCGATCGCCCACGTCGCTGCGCGGAAACGGGACGACGGCGCTTGCCGCGTGCGCGCGCCGACGCGATCCGCGCTCGGTCCGTCCCCCGGCCATAGGGCGGGATTCGCCGCCGCGGACATTGCTCCTACGTCGAACAGCGGGTGACAGTCCGGTGACGGTCACCAGGCGTTTTCGAGATCACCCACGAACGCGACCTCGCGCTCCAACGTCACGCCGAACTCCTCCCGTACTCGTCGTCGCGCTTCCGCCATGAGCGCGACACAGTCGGCGCTCGTCGCGCCATCCGCGTTCTCGATGAAGTTCGCGTGCTTGGGCGAGATCACGGCGCCACCGGTGCGGTGCCCTTTCAAGCCGCACAGCTCGAGCATGCGCCCGGCGCCGAGCTCTCCGGGCGGATTCTTGAAAACGCTGCCGAACGTTCGCTTGTTCGTCGGCTGGGTCGCCTTCCGCCGCGCGATCAGCTCGGACACCGTCGCCTTGATGTCCTCGCGCGGACGCGGATCGAGCCGAAGCTCGACCTCGGCGACGACCTGGCCCGAACCGACCGCGGAGTGCCGGTACGAGAGCGCCAGCTGGTCACGCGTCATCCAGTCCTCCCCGTCCGCGGTCGCGATCAGAGCGCGCGTGACGACGTCCGACCATTCGCGCCCGTATGCACCCGCGTTCATCTTGACGCCGCCTCCCGTGGTTCCCGGAATGGCGCAGGCGAACTCGAGCCCGCCGAGACCCGCTTCGCGGGCGCGGTGCAGGCAGACGGCATTGGTGGCACCTCCGCCCGCGACGAGACCGTTCGGCACCGCCTCGACCGC
Organism: uncultured Actinomycetes bacterium; assembly: GCA_963850485.1. Taxonomy (GTDB): domain Bacteria; phylum Actinomycetota; class Thermoleophilia; order Gaiellales; family Gaiellaceae; genus GMQP-bins7. Next base: position 17,051 of record CAWKLR010000012.1, read on the forward strand.
AGCAAGCTCGCCCTCGAGGTGGATCACGAGCGCCTCGACCCCGTCGTCCGCGACGAGCAGGTTCGAGCCCAGCCCCACGACGACCACGTCGAGGCCCTCGACCGAAGCGTGGCGGAGTGCCTGACAGAGCTCATCCAGCGACCGCGGCCGAGCGAGCGCACTTGCAGGACCACCTGTGCCGATCGTCGTGAACCTGGAGAGCGAGACTCCGCGCTCGACGTTCATCCGGGCAACCCGGCCGCGACGCCACGAGCGACCTTCCACGGCTCCCCCACTCCGAGCGTGACGACGACGTCACCGGGGCGCACCCACGCAAGCGTCAATCGAACCGCGTCGTCCAGGGTAGGGGCCCAGCCGCGCCGGACTTCCGGCGGCACGCTGTCCAGCACGAGCCTCCCGCTGATGCCGGGACGAGGCGTATCGCGCCCGCCGATCACGTCCGTCACCACGGCCGCGTCTGCGAGCCCCAGTGCCTCGCCGAGCTCCCGGAAGAGTTGGCGCGTACGCTCGTAGACATGGGGTTGGTACACGGCGATGAGCTTGCCTTCGGTCTGCTCCCTCGCGGTCTCGAGCGTCACCTCGATCTCGGTCGGGTTGTGCGCGTAGTCGTCGTAGACGCGAACGCCGCCCCGGTCGACAACGAGCTCGAAGCGTCTGCCGACGCCCCTGAAGCGGGCAAGCGCCGGCTCGGCGTCGGAGCGGAGCACGTCGACCGACTCGAGTGCGGCAAGCGCGGCGGCCGCGTTCATCCGATTGTGCTCGCCCGGCACCGCGAGCTCGAATGCCACGGGCTTCAGCTCCCAAGCGCGAACAACGTTCGCCACTCCTGCTACCCACTCCTCGAAGAACGATTCCAGTTCCGCAGTAGAGGCGAACGCGGCGTGGTGGTCGAGCTCGATGTTCGTGAGCACGGCGATCTCGGGATGCAAGAGCGCGATCGAGCGGTCGGACTCGTCGCCCTCGACTACGAGCCAGCCCTCCCCCACGCCGGCGTTGCCACCGAGCTGCGGCACGACGCCGCCGATGATCCACGCGGGATCGTGTCCGAGCTCGTGGAGGACGTACGCGATCATTGCGGCCGTCGTCGTCTTCCCGTGCGCGCCACCGACGACGATCGAGCGGCGAAGCGCGACCAACTCGGCGAGGAACTCGGCACGTGAGCGCCCCTCCGTGCGGCCCAGATGAGCACTCGAGACGACGACCTCGAAGCCTGGAGGCGGCTCGGGATCGCCCCCGACGTCGAGCTCGACGCCCGACAGCGTCTCCATGAAGATCGTCTCCTGCTTGTCCCAGCCGCGAACCTCGGCTCCCCAGCCCCGCGCGAAGTTGGCGTAGGCCGAGAGCCCCGCCCCGCCGATCCCGACGAAGTAGAAGCTCCTGCCCTCGAACGGCCCCGATGATCGGCTCACCGCCGGCCACCCATGCCAAGTAACAGTCTGTTACTTGGAATCATCGGCGCTCCTGGGCGAGGCGGACGAGCTCGTCCGCGACCACTCCGGCCGCGTCAGGTCTTGCCAGCGCCTTCATCGCTTCGCCCATCGCTCGCAGACGGTCGGTATCCCCGAGAAGCTCGTCGACGAGGACGGGTATCCGGTCGAGATCGTGCTGACGGACGACGACGGCTCCGCCGCCCTCCTCGAAGTAGCGGGCGTTCAGCGCCTGATGGTCGGCGGTCGCGTGGGGGTAGGGGACGAGGATCGACGGCGTTCCTGCAGCGGCCAGCTCCCAGACCGTCCCGCCGGCGCGTGAGATGGCCAGGTCGGCGACTCTCAGCGCGTCTCCGAAGTCGTTCGTCGTCTCGAGCAGGACGTAGTCGGGGCGGACGACCTTCGAGCGAACCGTCCCGTAGTCGCGCTCCCCCGCGATGTGCAGGACCGCCGGACCGCTCGTCCCATAGGTCTCCGCCGCGAACTCGTTCAGCGCCTGGGCGCCCGCGAGGCCTCCGAAGAACGCGAGCACAGGACCATCCGAGGAAAGACCGAAGCGCGCACGCGCCGACTCGCGATCCCCCGCTAGATGGGCGCGCGGCACCGGACGTCCCACGACCCGGTACTTGTCGCCCTGCCGCCCCGGAATCGGATAGGCGAGAAAGACCCTGTGCGCAAACGGGGCCGCGAGCCGGTTGGCGAGCCCGAGATGTGCGTCGGCCTCGGTCAGGGCAGCCGGAATCCCGCGCAGCCGAGCGGCGAGCACCATCGGTCCGGCGACGTAGCCTCCGGCGCCGAGCACGACATCCGGACGCCGCCTGGCGAGGATGCGGGAGCACGCGAACGGCGCACGCACCGCACGGACGAGCGAGCGTGCGAGTGCCACGCCAGGACGTCGAGGAAACCCCGAGATCGAGAACGTATCGAGCTCGTAGCCGGCTTCAGGAACCAGCCGCGACTCGACGCGATCTGGCGACCCGGCGAACGTCACCGTCACCTCGCGCTCCCGCAGCGCGTCGGCTACTGCGAGCGCGGGCCGGACGTGCCCGGCTGTTCCGCCTGCCGCGATCAGACACACGAGCCTGGACGACTTCGCCATTGACGGCGATGTTAAGGAGAATGCCGACTCCGGCGAGGAGCACCACGAGGCTCGAGCCGCCGTAGGAGACGAACGGCAGCGGGATCCCGGTCAGCGGCGCGATCCCGAGCACGGCCGCGAGATTCACGGCCGCCTGCCCGCAGACGAGCGCCGTCAGGCCGGCCGCGAGCAGCTTTCCGAACGGATCGCGGCAGCGCAACGCGATGCGGAAGCCGACCAGGGCGAAGGCGGCGAACGCGCCGATGACGAGCGCCGAGCCGACGAGGCCGAGCTCTTCCCCGATGACCGCGAAGATCATGTCCGTATGCGCTTCCGGGAGGTAGGAGATCTTTCCGACTCCCTCACCGAGGCCGGCGCCCGTGACTCCCCCCGAGCCGATCCCGATCATCGCCTGCACGATCTGGAATCCCGACCCCTCGGCGTCGCTCCACGGATCCAGGAAGCTGAAGACGCGGGCACGCCGGTAGGGCTCGGCATAGATCGCGACGAGCCCCATGCCGACTGCGAGGAACGTCGCAGTCGCCAGCAGCCGCGCCGGAACCCCGGCGACGAGCAGTACCGCGAGCATCATTCCGCAGAGCGTGATCGTGGTTCCGAGGTCGGGCTCGAGCAGGATCAAGCCGCAGAAGATGGCGGTCACGAGGCCCAGGGGCTTCGTCAGCTCGCCGAGCGTCCGCGGCGGAGAGCGTCGCGCGAGATAGACCGCTGCGAAGAGGCACAGCGCGAGCTTGGCGAGCTCCGAGGGCTGGAAGCTCGCCGGGCCGAGCAGGAACCAGCGCCGCGCGCCGTTGATCTCCGGCGCGACGACGAGCACGGCCACGCACAACCCCAGTGCCACCAGCAGGAGCGGCGGCGCGACGAACCGCAAGCGGTGGTAGTCGAAACGCGACGCGAGTGCCATCAGCACGACGCCGAGACACGCGTAGATCGCCTGTCGCTTGAGGAAGCTCATCGGGTCGCCGTTCCCGACCGCGGCCGACGCCGAGGTTGCGCTGTACACCATCACCAGCCCGAATGCGACGAGGCCGAGCGTGATGAGCACGAGGACCTTCTGGTCGAAGCGGTTGTCCGCCTTCATGACAGCTCCTCGACCAGGCGGCGAAACTGGTCGCCGCGATCCTCGAAGTCGCGAAACTGGTCGAAGCTCGCGCAGGCCGGCGAGAGGAGCACGACATCGCCGGGATCCGCGCTTGCGGAAGCGTCGGCGATAGCGTCCGTGAGCACCCCGGCCTGGCTGAAAGGGACGCCGGCATCGTCCAGCGCGGCGGCGATCTCGTCGGCGGCATCGCCGATCAGATACCCGCGATCTCCGGACCCGAGCGCGTCCGCGAGCGGCGCGTAGCTCTCCTTCTTGCCGAGGCCGCCGAGAATGACGTGCAGCGGCGAGTCTCGAAACGCCGCGATCGCTTTGAGCGAGGCTGCGACATTTGTCGCCTTCGAGTCATTGATATAGCGGACGCCTTGCAGCTCGCGGACGAGCTCGATGCGGTGCGGCACGCCGGGAAAGGCCTCGAGCGCGAACGCGATCGCCTCGCCAGGGATGCCGGCCGCGCGCGCGGCGGCGGTCGCCGCTGCGGCGTTCTCTCGGTTGTGCTCCCCGAGGATGCGAGGCTCGGCTGGAAGCGGGTCGTCGCCGGAGAACTCGATCCTGCGAGCGCCGCCGGGGATCGGACCGAAGCCGCGAGGGACGATCGCCGTGTCGTCTTCGGTCTGCTGTTCGAAGACGCGAAGCTTCGAGTCCGCGTACCACTCGAAGGTTCCGTAGCGGTCGAGGTGATCCGGCTCGAGATTGAGGAGGACGGCAATCGACGGGCGGAACGTCTCCACGTGGTCGAGCTGGAACACACCCACCTCGCAGACGAGCCAGGTGGACGAGTCGACGGTCCCGACGACGGACGTCATCGGACGTCCGATGTTTCCGACCACTTCCGCCGGCGTCGATGTCGCGCGAAACATCTCACCCAGAAGCGCGGTGGTCGTGGTCTTGCCGTTCGTCCCCGTGATCGCGACGATCGGGTTCGGGAGGAGTCTCGCGCCGAGCTCGAGCTCGTCCCAGACGGGTGTCTCCCGCTCGTTCGCTTCCAGCAGGATCGGAGACGTGGCCGGAACGCCCGGGCTCGTCACGACGAGATCGATTCCCCCCTGAATCAGCAGCTGCAGCGTCTCCTCCTCGGGTTCGAGCCTCACTTCGACGCCCAGCTCGCGGAGCCTTCCCACGTCGACGGTCGGATCGTGGTCGACCGCCACGACCACCGCCCCCCGCGCGACGAGCGCCTTCGTCGCCGCCGTCCCGGCCCGAGCCAGCCCGACGACGAGCACGCGCTTGCCGGCGAGCTCGACGCCGCCCGTCAAGGCTCGACGAACTGGAGGAAGTCGCGGTAGAAGAGCGCGAAGCCGGACGCGCAGAGGATCGCGCACACGATCCAGAAGCGCACCATCACCTTCGTCTCCGACCACGCCTTCATCTCGAAGTGGTGATGGATCGGGGCAATCAGAAAGACGCGCCGACCCGTTCGCTTGAAGCTGACGACCTGGATGATCAGCGAGAGCACCTCGATCACGAAGATCCCACCGATCAGGAACAGCAGGATCTCGGTGCGAGTGACGATCGCAAGCCCCGCAAGGCCCCCGCCGAGCGCCATCGAGCCCGTGTCGCCCATGAACAGCTCAGCCGGATGGGCGTTGTACCAGAGGAACCCGATCGTTCCTCCGATGAGCGCGGCGGCAAGGGTCGCAAGATCGAGGTAGGCCTCACTGCGAGCGCCCGGATCGCCCGAGCGAAGCCAAGCGATTCCGGCGATGGCGAGGAACGTCAGCAGCATGATCATCGCCGTTCCCGCGAGGAGGCCGTCGATGCCGTCGGTCAGGTTCGCACCGTTGACCGTGCCTGCGATTACGAGAAAGAGAAAGAGGTAGAAGAACGGCCCGAGGTCGATCGTCCAACCGGCGAGTGGAACGTAGATGGACGTCGTGAAGGACTCGGTCTCCTGGAGGAGGAGCGCGGCGCCCGCGGTGACACCCGCGAGCAGCGCCATCTTCCAGCGCCCCTGCAGCCCCAGGGAATGGCCCTGGCGGAGCTTGAGGTAGTCGTCGGTGAAACCGATCGCCGCACAGCCGAGAGTGATGAAGAGCACCGTGAGCGCTTCTGCCGTGTACTGGGAGAGCGCGAGAAACGGAAGGATCGCCGAGCCCAGGATGAGGAGGCCGCCCATCGTCGGCGTCCCTTGCTTCACGATGTGTGCCGCGGGACCTTCTGCTCTGATCTGCTGCCCGAGATTCCGCGCGCGCAACGCCTCGATGAACTTGGGCCCGATGACGACGGCGGCGACCATGGCCAGGAGGCCGGCGATCAGGACTGGGACCATGCTCCGGCGATCTTCGTGATCTCTGCGGCGATGCCTTCGAGCCCGACCGCCCGCGAGGCCTTGACCAGCACGGCGTCCCCGGGCCGGAGGAAGGCTCGAGCGGCTTCGACCGCACCCTCGACGTCAGCCGTCCACACTGCCGGACCGTACTCCCGCGCGGGCTCGCCGACGGCGATGACCCCGATCTCGAGCTCTCGAGCGAGGTGGCCGATCTCCCGGTGATAACGCTGCGACGTGTCGCCGAGCTCGGCCATTTCCCCGAGCACGGCGACCCGCCTTCGCGCTCCCGCTCGTTCCGCGAGATGGACGAGCGCCGCCCGCATCGAGTCGGGGTTGGCGTTGTACGCGTCGTTGACGACGAATCCGCCCCCCGCAAGCGCGACCTCCTGTCCCCGCCATGGGGAGAGCCGAATCTGGGGAGCTCCGGCGGAGGCGCGGTCGAGCGGGAGACCCAGCGCCGCATAGGCATGGAGCGCGGCGAGCGTGTTGACGGCGTGGTGGTGCTGGGTGAACGGGAGCTCGAGCTCGACGTCCTGTCCGTCGACCCGGAAGCGCGCGTGGCCGTTCTCGAGCCTGGCGTCCGCGGGATCGAACCGGCGGAACTCGATGTCGCCGCGGTCGAGATAGGGCTCGAGCTCGGCGCTGCCCGCGGGAACGACGGCAGTACCGCCCGCCGGTAGCGCCGCGATCACCTCGGCGTTCGCCTCGGCGACCTTCTCCACGGTTCCGAGCAGCTCCAGGTGCTCAGGGCCGATGTGCGGGATGACGGCGACGTCGGGCCGAGCGATAGCGCTGAGCACAGCGATCTGCCCGAGCCCGCGCATGCCCATCTCGGTGACGAGGATCTTCGTGTCGGCCTCCAGCCGGCACACGGTGAGCGGGAGGCCGATCTCGTTGTTGAGGCTCTTGTCCGCCCAGATCGTCGGAGTGTGCGGAGCGCAGAGCGCTCCCAGGATGTCCTTCGTCGAGGTCTTGCCCGCCGAGCCCACGACGGCGACGACTCGCGCAGCGCTCTTCGAGCGTACGAGGGAGGCCAGCGCTGCCAGCGCGGCTTCCTGGTCGTCGGGGACGAGCGTGGCAGCGCCTCGCGCCCGAGCAGCAGCCACGTGATCCACCCCGGTGTTGAGCGCGACGAAGAGATCGCCCGGGCCAACCTCCCGCGAATCTGCCTTGATCCCGGTGATCCGCGCATCGCGCCCACCACCTTCGAGTCTCCCGAGCCCGAGAGCCTCGACCTCCGGCCACTCGATCGGGATCACGGGCCGGCCCTTGCGGACATGTCCCCGGGTCTGACCCTGGACACGGCGCTTACCGACATGTCCCACCGTCTGACCCTGGGACATGTCCCGAACTCGTCACAAGTGCGTGCCGGTCTCTCCACAGGTCGAAGTCAGCCGCTCGTCCTGAGCGCGGCGAGCGCTTCGCGCACCACCACTCGATCGTCGAACGGCTGCAGGTCGCCGGCGATCTCCTGCCCTTGCTCGTGGCCCTTCCCCGCCACCACGACGACGTCGCCGGGCGCGGCCAGGCCGACGGCGCGGTGAATGGCACTGCGCCGGTCGGGATCGATCTCCACGTCCGTCCCCGCGCCCTGGAGCACGTCCTGGATGATCGCCAACGGATCTTCGGAGCGGGGATTGTCAGACGTCACGATCGCGACGTCTGCGCCCGCCACCGCGACCTTCCCCATCAACGGGCGCTTGGCCCGGTCCCGATCTCCCCCTGCGCCGAAGACGACGATCACGCGCCCGTCGCCGAGGTCTCGTGCCGCGCGCAAGACGGTCTCCAGAGAGTCGGGGGTGTGCGCGTAGTCGACCAGCGCGGCGAACGGCTGTCCGGCGTCGATCGCCTCGAACCGCCCGGGGACCTGCGACACGCTCGCAATACCCTTCTGGATGGACTCCTCGTCGAGGTCGAGCAGCAATCCGGCGGCCATGGCACCGAGCACGTTCTCCACGTTGAAGATGCCGCGGAGCGACGTCTCGATCTCGATTCCGCCTGCTTCGAATCGGCTTCCCTCGACTGACAACTGGAGCCCTGTGGGTCGTATCTCAGCACCTTCCTCGAGCCCGAACGTCACGAGCGGCGCGCGGTGCGCTCCTGCGAGCTCGGCCGCGAGCCGCTGCCCCCACCCGTTTCCGACGTTCACCGCGGCCGGCGGTGGCTGCGGGCCTGTGAAGAGCCGACGCTTGGCCTGGAAGTACCCCTCCATCGTCCCGTGGAGATCGAGGTGGTCCTGGCTCAGGTTCGTGAAGACGAGCGCGTCGAATCGCACCCGGTCGAGCCGTCTGAACGCAGAGCCGTGCGACGACGCCTCGATCGCGGCGCTCTCGTTTCCCGCGTCGACCATCTCGCGAAAGAGACGATGCAGGTCGATCGCCTCCGGCGTGGTGAACGGCGCGGCGCGCTCCTCCCCGCCGACGATCCAGCGCACGGTCCCGACCAACCCCGGCCTGCGTCCAGCCGCGTCGAGCATCGAATGGAGGAGGAAGACCGTCGTTGTCTTCCCGTTCGTTCCGGTGACTCCAGCAAGCTCGAGTGCCCGGCTCGGCTCACCGAAGAAGATGTCCGACGTCACGGCCATCGCCGCGCGCACGTCCTCGACGACCAGCTGAGGAACGTCGACATCGAGCACACGCTCCACGACGAGTGCGACCGCACCCTTCTCGATCGCTTCCCAGGCGAGATCGTGGCCGTCCATACGCGCACCCGCGGACACAGAAGAACAGCGCACCCTTCGAAACCGTGCGCGTGTCGTACGCGAGGTCGCCGATCACGACCGGCCGCGCTCCGGTCACCTCGCTCGGGGCGAGCGCCCGGATCAGGGCCTCGAGCTCCACGTTCCGTAGAGGCTAGCTTGAGGAGCGCCCTAGTCCTCGGAGGCACCCGAACGCGGTGCGTCCGGCGGGACCTCGAGGTGCTGCAGGTTGAAGCGCGCGATCTGCTTGAACGCAGGCGCAGCAACCTCGCCGCCGTAGATCGAGCCACTCGGCTCGTCGACCATGACCATGATCACGAGTCGGGGCTTGGTCGCGGGGACGAGCCCCACGAACGACGCGACGTAGCGCGTGTGCGAATACCGGCCGTCGGGATCGATCTTCGCGGCCGTTCCGGTCTTCCCCGCCACCGTGTAGCCCGGGATCGCTGCCTCGGTGCCGGTGCCCTCGATCACGACGCCGCGAAGCATGGACAGCATCTGCGTCGAGACATCCCTGGAGACGATTCGTTCCCCCCGCTTCTGCTCGTACGGCTTCCCGTCGAGTCGATCGACGAGATGTGGCTGGACGAGTACGCCTCCGTTGGCGATGGCTGCGTACGCCCTCGCCATCTGAATGGGAGTCACCGCAATGCCATGTCCGATCGGGACGGTTCCGATCGTGGAGCCGGACCACTGCTCGAGCGGGAGCGCGAATCCCGACGACTCGCCCGGAAAGTCGATTCCCGTGCGCTTCCCGAACCCGAAGCGTTCGATCCAGTTCGCGAGGCGCCCCTCGCCGAGTCGCTGGGCGATCGTGATCGTGCCGATGTTCGACGAGCGCTCCACGATCTCGCGGACGGACATCCGCTCGGTTCCACGCGTGTGCGACTCGCCGATGACCCGGTCCGCGACGCGCAGCGTCGGTGCGAGAGAGAAGGCACTCGACGGTCCGACGATGCCTTCCTGCAAGGCAGCGGAGACCGTCACGAGCTTGAAGGTCGATCCAGGCTCGTACGTATCGGTCACCGCTCGGTTACGGCGGCGATCCGCCCGCGTAGTGGGGAACCGGTTCGCATTGAACCCCGGTGCAGTGGCCATCGCAAGCACCGCTCCGGTGTGCGGATCCATCACGATCGCGGAGGCGGCTCGGGCACCGTGCTGCCGGATCGTCTCGGAAAGCACGGCCTCGGCGTTGGCCTGAACCTGGTGATCGATGGTGAGGCGCACGTTCCGCCCCGGTGTCTCCGGCTGAGTCGAGACGACGTCGAGCGCGCGTCCGAACGGATCCTTGACGACTGTCTGACTGCCGGGCTTACCCGCGATGATCTTCTCGAGCGACCGCTCGAGCCCCTCGAGGCCCTTGTTGTCCAACCCCGCGTACCCGAGCACCTGCGATGCGACAGGACCTTGCGGATACGTCCGCAGCTCCTCCGGATAGAAGCCGAGCCCGGCATAGCCGAGCTCTTCGAGCTCGGCCGCCTTCAGCGGGTCGACCTTTCGCGCGATGTACACGAATCCGCGGGAGCGGTCGATCAGCGATGGGTAGACGGCGGCCGGCTGGAGATCCAACGCTTCGGCGGCCGCGAGGGTAAGGCGTTTGGGCTGATCGACCTGCCTAGGGTTGGCGTACACGGTCGTCGTGCGCTCGCCGATCGCGAGCGGCTCGCCGTTTCGGTCGAAGATCGTCCCGCGCGCTGCCGGCACGACGACTGTCTCTCGATGCTGGCGAACGGCCATTGCCGCGTAGGCATTGCCGTCGATCACCTGGAGCCAGAACGCGCGGGCAAGCGCGATACCCAGGATCGCGACGAACCCGGCCGCAAGCAGCACGATGCGCCGATTGGTCGACGCGCGCGTCACCGGCCGAGGCGAACGTAGATCGTCGTCTCCGGATCGGCCTGGGTGAGGCCGAGCTCCTTCGTCGCGAGCCGCTCGATCCGAGCCGTAGCCGAGGCGCTGGAGAGCTCCGAGCGAAGATTTGCGACATCCGCTCTCAGCTCCGAGCGCTCGCGGCCGATCTCGTCCAGCTGGAGATTGAGGCGCAGCACGGTCACGTTGACGGCGACGACACCCGCGAGCAGGGCCGCGAAGAGGACGATCCAGACGACGCCTCCGCCCAGAAGGCGCGTGCGCGCGACACCTCGCGGGCGAGCTCGGCCGAGACGCACGCTCTCGGCGATCGATCCCATCAGGAGCCCGCCTCAGACTGAACGACCATGTCGCGACGCGGCGCTGGACAGCGCGATGCCGCGTCCTCGGTCACGCCCATATCAGCGGATATGGGCGACTCCCTGCGTCCTTGCCTCGCGCCGTCCATCATCCGCCTCGCGACGGGCGGTCAGGCTGAGGCGAGCTCCCGACCTTCACCGCAGCTCGTAGCCGCGCCGACGCCGCCCGCGGATTCGCATCGAGCTCCCGCACGGACGCCCGCACCGGTCGCGACGTCAGGATCCGGAGCTCCGGCTCGTGGCCGCAGACGCAGATCGGAAGCTCGGGCGGGCACGTGCAGCCGCGCGCCAGATCGCGGAGAAAGTGCTTCGAGATCCGATCTTCGAGAGAGTGGAAGCTGATGATCGCCAGGCGCCCGCCTGGACGAAGCATCGCGCACGCGGCGGGCAGGCCGGTCTCGAGCGACTCGAGCTCGTTGTTGACCTCGATCCGCAGCGCCTGGAATACGCGCTTCGCCGGATGGCCCTCCCCGAAGCGCGCGGGCGTGGGGATCGACGCGCGCACGACGTCGACGAGCTGACCCGTGCGCTCGATCGGTGCCTCAGCGCGCCTGCGGACGATGCCTCGGGCGATCTGGCGGGCATAGCGCTCCTCGCCGTAGCGTCGGAAGATCGTCGCCAGATCCCGTTCGTCCCAGGCGTTGACGATCTCCGTCGCGCTCGGCTCGTCGGATGGATCCATGCGCATGTCGAGCGGTGCGTCCGTCGCATAGGAGAACCCACGCTCGGGCTGGTCGATCTGCATCGACGAGAGGCCGAGATCGAGCAGAACCGCGTCCGCCTTGACGCCGTTCCCCGCCAACTGCGAGAGGACGACGGCAAAGTCGCCCCTCAGGAAGCGCATCTGCACGCCCGGGGCGGACGCTTTCGCGCGGTCGAAGTGCGGCCGGACGGCCGGATCGCGGTCGACGGCGATCAGCTTCCCGCGACCGTCGAGATCGGCCGCTAGCAGGCGCGCGTGCCCACCCGCGCCGAAGGTCGCATCGACGACCGTTTCCCCCGGCTGCACCGAGAGGAGCTCGCGCACCTCCTCCGCGAGGACCGGGGTGTGATCAGCTGCGCCTGTCCGCAAGACGTTCGGCAACATCGCCCGCGCTCCCTTCGATCGCGTTCAGATGGGTCGTCCATTCAGATCGGTCCCAGATCTCGATGTGGTCGTGCACGCCCGCGAGAACGACGTCCTTGGAGAGCCCCGCGTGCGTTCCCAGATGCGGTGGGACGAGCACCCGGCCCTGCTTGTCGAGCTCTGTCACGGCGGCGCCTGCGAAGACGAAGCGCTTCATCTCCCGGGCCTCCCGCGTGAGCGAGTCGAGTTCGGCGATTCGAGCCACGTTCGCATCCCAGCTCTCCCGCGGATAGACGTCGATGCTCTTCTCGATACCGCGGGCGAGCACGACGCCTCCCGCCAGAGCGTCACGAAACCGAACCGGCAGAGTGAGCCGGTTCTTGTCGTCGATCGTGTGCTCGTACTCGCCGTAGAACATGGAGTGATCGCGGTTCCCCTTCCCACGAGGCCCCACATTACTCCACTTTGTCCCACTTCGCAACCCCTCTGCCCCATCTCGCGCCGAGGGCGCCTTTACAGTGCCTGGCACTGCAAGCGTGACGATTCAGCGTCTAGTTGTCCCCAGGGTTGCCGTGCAACGAGACGTGTTCCGCATGGACGCCCTTACCTGCCAGGGCGCCGGCCCCACAGCGCGCGGCGAACGCCAGCGCGTCCGCGGTCTCGAGCCGGGCCGCCAGCGCGAATCCAAGACCGGACACGAAGCAGTCTCCAGCACCGTACGAATCCGCGCGCGTCACCGGAGGCGACGCTGCGGTGAAGGGCCCGCCCGGTTGTGCCCAGCCGCCCAGAGCGCCCGAGGTCGTGACGACGAGCCGCGGTGCGGGGTCGAGGTCACCGGGCTGGTACAGCTCGGCCTCGTCCTTGCCGCTGCCCACGAGCGCATCCAGCTCGACGGCGCCGCGTCGCAGCGTCGCGAGCTCACGGGCGGTTGCGACGAGCACGCGCCCACGGCGGGCTGCCTGCAGGGCATCGACGTCACCTGCGCAGAAGTAGACCGCGTCGCAGCGCGCGAGCTCGTGCCAGGGAAGTGAGTTGTCATGTCCACGCGGCCCGAGCTTCGGCCCGATGGTCGTGATGGTGCGCTCGCCGACCGCGTCGATGTACGTGAAGCCACGTCGCTGCGGAGGATCAACCGTGGTGGCGTGGACTTCTATTCCGCGAGCCTCCAGCTCGGCCTTGGCGGCCGAGCCTGACGCGTCCGTAGCGAGGGCGGTGAAGAAGAGCACCGAGTCGGCGAGCTGCGCCAGCTGTACGGCGGCGACCGAGCCGCCACCGGCCGCCTCGGTCCAGGTGTCCTCGGCGGAGACGATCTCACCCGGACGCGGCACGTGCTCGACCGGGACGAACTCGATCAGCTCGACATGCCCGACGACAGCGGCTCGCATTCGCCTCATGCTCACAGATGCGAGCCCTCGGTCGTTAGAACAGGATGATGCAGAGCGTGACGATCCCTCCGTTCGAGCTCTTCTACCAAGAGCACCGCTCAGAGGTGCTTCGGCTCCTTCGTCGCCGCGTCGGCGCCGAACGAGCCGAGGACGCGTTCCAGGAGACCTTCCTGCGCGCACTCCAGGCGTATCGGCGTCTCGAGCATGGCCAGCACCTTCGCGCGTGGGTGCTCACGATCGCGGGCAACGTCGCGATCGACACGTTGCGGCGGACGCGGCCACAGAGCGAGCTCGTCGAGACCGGAGCCGAAGATGGGCGCCCCGCGTTCGAGGAGCTCGCCCCCATGACCGACGGCCTACCGCCGAAAGAACGCGCGGCTGTCGTGTTGCGCTACGGGTACGACCTTTCCTACGACCAGATCGCAGCGGCGCTCGGCTCGAGCGAGGACGCGGCCCGGCAGGCCGCGTCCACGGGCGTGCGCCGGTTGCGCAGGAGGAGCCAATGACCATCTCTCCCGACCTCGACCAGCGTTTCCGCGAAGCCGCAGTGAGCATGAGCCTCGTCGACATGGGCTTCGACGTCGTCGACTCGCCCGTGGGGCCGCTTTTCGTCGCTGCCTCCGAGCAGGGTCTCGCGGCGATCTCCTTCGATCCCGAGCCCGACACCCAGCTCGAGCGGCTCGCCCGCATCGCTGGGCCCTGCATTCTCCGCTCGCCCCGAAGCGTGGAGGTGGCACGCCGCGAGCTCGATCAGTACTTCCAGGGAAAGCGACGTGCGTTCGACCTATCGCTCGATCTCCGCGCGCTGGCGCCGTTCACCGTCTCGGTGCTCCAGGAGCTTGCTCGTGTGCCCTACGGAGAGACGACGACGTACGGCGCGCTCGCCGCGCGAGTCGGCCGTCCGCGCGCCGCCCGAGCAGTGGGCACGGTGATGAACCGCAATCGGATTCCAATCGTGCTCCCTTGCCACAGGGTAGTCGGCTCGAGCGGCGATCTCGTCGGTTATGCGGGAGGGCTCGACCGGAAGATCACGCTCCTCGAGCTCGAAGGCGCGCTGCTGTAGAGGCGACCGGCCGGCTACTCGAGCAGGCGGTACCCGACGCCCCAGATATTCACGACGAAGCTGTCGCCTTCGACCAGTCGCAGCTTCTTCCGCAACCGAGATGCGTGCGACTCGAGCGTTCGGGTGCGGCCGAGCGCACGATAACCCCACACCTCACGCAGCAGCTCTTCCTTCGTGAACACCCGATACGGCTCCGAGGCGAGCCGCGCGAGGAGCTCGAACTCCTTCGCCGAGAGAACGACCATCGTCTCGCGCACGGAGACTCGCCGGGTTCTCCGTTCCACGATCAGCTCGCCTGCGATCAGGACCTCCGCGGACGACGTGGTGCTTCGGCGCAGGAGCGCCTTGATGCGCGCCAGCAATTCCTCGTAGGCGAACGGTCGACCCATCACGTCGTCGGCTCCGCGGTCGAGTGCTCGCACGCGCTCCACCGGGTCCGACGAGGGAGCGAGCAGGATCACTGGCACGTTCCGGTCCCACGTCCTCCCCGGCTCTCCGCGTCGAAGGCGAAGGCACAGGTCGAGTTCCGCGAGGAGCACGACGTCCGGGCGGACGCGCTCCGCGAGCTCGAGAGCCTCGCTACGACGCGCGGCACCGAGCACATCGAATCCGTCGTCGCGTAGCTGGCGACCGAGATACTCGCGAGTCTCGGGCTCGGGCTCGGCGACGAGGACGGCATTTGGCATACCGCCGACGCTAGCGGTGTCCGCTGCAGAGCACCAGATGTCCTTTGCAGCGTAAGCGTGACAAGGCTTCCTCACCCCCACCGTCGTGGCGAGACGTGGCGGCTAGAGCCTTCCGTGGCGGAGCACGCCCCAGATCACCCATAGCCCGAACGCTCCCGAGAGCACGAAGCCGACGACGGACAGCGCGTGCAGCCCGATGATCTGAGGCCCCTCCTGAGCGAACACCCCGATGATCGACGAGCCCAGGAGGCCGCCGAGCACGATCAGCGCGACGGAGAGGCGGTTCGACGCCTGATCGATGTGGTCGTCGAGCTCGTCGAGGCCCGGGTTGTCGAAGCGAATCTGGAAGGTCCCTTCGCGCATCCGCTCGAGGATGTCGCTCACCTGGTACGGCGCCTCGCGGGCGATCGATCCGAGCGCGAGCGCTTCCGTCCTTGCGCGCTGCGCGACGATCCGCGGCTGATAGCGATCGGCGAGCAGCCCGCGCGCGTACGGCTTCGCGACCTCGAACACGTTGAAGTCGGGATAGACCTCGGCGCCCACAGAGGCGAGAGTGGCGATGGCCTTGTCCAACATCACGAAGCGGGTGGGTAGACGCAGGTTGAGCGAGTAGATGAGCTGGAACGCCTCGCGAATCACCTGCAGTGGATCGATGTCCGAGAGCCGCGTGCCGTAGTAGCGGTCGAAGAGCACGCGCAGCTCCGCCCGGAACTCCTGCTCGCGCTCGGGGGCATAGCGCACGCCGAGCTCACGCATGCGGCGCGGAATGGCGTCGATGTTCTCGGTCGCGGCGTCGACGAAGAGCCGCGTGAGCTTCGCCATGTCCTCGTCGGTGAGCTTCCCCGCCTGCCCGAAGTCCACCAGGCCGAGCTCACCGGAGTCGAGGATGAAGATGTTCGCCGGATGCGGATCCGAGTGGAAGAAGCCGTGACGGAAGACCATGGTCATCCAGGCGTCAGCCATCCGATAGGCGACGTTGCGACGCTCGTCCGGCCGCATGTTCGGAAGATCGAGCTCCGAGATCTTTCTTCCTCGCAGGAACTCGAGCGTCAGGACGCGGTCTGTCGAGTACTGCCGGATCACAGCCGGGACGACCACGCCCGGCGTCCGGGCGAAGTTGCGGTGGAAGGCATCTGCGTTCCGTGCCTCGTGGCCGTAATCGAGCTCGAGCCGGATCGACCGAGCGAACTCGTCGACCAGCTCCTGGGGATCGATGAACTCGAGAGCGCGAACGCGCTCCTTCAGGAGCTTCGCCGCCTGGTAGAGGAGCCCGAGGTCGGCCTCGATCTGCCTCGCGGCTTCCGGGCGCTGGATCTTGACCGCGACCTCTTGACCGTTCGGGAGCACCGCTCGGTGCACCTGGCCGATCGACGCCGAGGCGAGAGGCTGCTCGTCGAACTCGACGAATGCCCGTTCCAAGGTCAGACCGAGCTCGGCTTCGACGGCAGCGCGGGCCTGCTCGAACGGAAACGGAGTGACCTGGTCCTGCAGCCCGCGGAGCTCGACCACGATGTCGGGAGGGACGACGTCGGGTCGGGTCGACAGCAACTGGCCGAACTTGACGAAGGTGGGGCCGAGCTCGTCGAGCATCTCCCGCAGTCGACGCCCTCGCTCGGAGGCGGTGACGTCCGCCTCGCGCCCGTTGTCCCCGGACAGGAGATCCCCCAGCCGATTCCTGCGCAGGAAGTAGCCGAAGCCGTGTCGCGCCGCAACCTGCGCGATCTCTGACAGGCGTCCGAGACTGCGGGGCGGCCGTGCCTGCCGGGTGGCCATGGCAGGGATTGTAGGGTGCGGGTTTCGGGCGCTCTACTCCGTGCTCTCGAGCAACCGCAGACGATGCTCGAGCTGTGCGACGCGGAGCTCGAGCTCGACGAGCGCATCGCGCGAGGCGATGCCGAGCTCCGCACCGACCCGCGAGGCAGTGGAGCTCGACGACTCGCCGACGCGTCGCAGCTCGCGGCGCCAGCTCTCCAGCACGTCGACGACCACCGCGCGGGTCTCTTCCGGATCGATAGCGAGGCGCTGCGCGAGCTCGTCGGCGAACTCCTCCGCACGGTCTGCTCCGAGCGCGAGGACGCCGATCCCGGCCAAGGCCAGCGTCTCGAGCGGACCCCGGTCCGAGCTAGCGCGCTCTGCCATGCGGCCTCGATGCGC
Organism: uncultured Actinomycetes bacterium; assembly: GCA_963850485.1. Lineage (GTDB taxonomy): Bacteria > Actinomycetota > Thermoleophilia > Gaiellales > Gaiellaceae > GMQP-bins7. The sequence continues at coordinate 34,222 of CAWKLR010000012.1, forward strand.
GCCGCTGTCTGCGGCGCTCGCGCTTGGACTTCGCCGTCAGGTCGCCAGGCCCGGCGGTTGCCGCAGCGGGGGCCGGTGTCGGAGCGGAACCGCGTGGACGCTCGACGGGTCGACCCCCCGTGCCCTCCTCGTCCTCCGCCTCGTCCTCGTCGGTCAGTTCGTCCAGTAGCACGCCGCCGATGGACTCGACTCCCTCGAGCGCTCCGAGATCATCGCGGCGACGGGCGAACTCGGGCTCACGCTGCTTCAAGACGGCGACCAGCGGTGCGGCCAGGAAGATCGAGGAGTACGCACCGAAACCGATCCCGACGAGCAGGGCGAAAGCGAAGTCCTTGAGGGTGTCGCCGCCGAAGAAGTACAGCGAGGCAACCGGAAGCAGGGTGATGAACGTCGTCGCCAGCGAGCGCGGGAGCACTTCCCAGAGCGACACGTTGCCGATCACCCGGAAAGACGCCCGTCGCATTAGCGGCACGTTCTCGCGTATGCGGTCGAAGATGATGATCGTGTCGTAGATCGAGTAACCGAGCACCGTGAGAACGGCGGCCACGGTGGCCGTCGAGACCTCCCGCCCGGTAAGCGCGTAGACCCCGACGGTGATCACGACGTCGTGGGCGAGCGCGACCAGAACGCCGATGGAGTACTTCCACTGGAAGCGCACCGAGATGTAGACCACGATCAGGAGAAGGCTCACGATGATCGCGAAGAGCGCCGAGTTCGCGATCTGCCGGCCGAAGCTCTCCGAGACGTTCTTGGCACCGAAAGCGGTCGCTCCGAGCGCGTTCGAGAGTTCCTCCTCGAGCGTGTTCTGCTCGGCGATCGTCAGGGACTCGGTCCGGATCTGGAAGCTCGTGTACTGCCCGTCCGTGGAAGAGCCGCGACCCTGGATGACGGCTCCCTCCTGGCCGATCTGCGCAGCCTGGCCGCGAACCTCCTCGAGCGAGGTCGGGTCGGGCGTGCGGAACGTCACCTGCGTACCGCCCCGGAAGTCGATCCCCAGGTTGAGGCCCTGGATGGCGATCGCGGCGATCGAGATGGCGACGACGATCCCGGAGAACGCGAACCAGATCCGGCGTTTTCCGATGTAGTCGGCACGAAGCCAACGGGGGATGCCACCGCCAGTCGTCCCCATCAGTCGCGGGTTGTCGATCCAGCCGAATCCAGCGAGGAGAGCGAGAATCGCGCGCGTCGCGAGCACCGCCGTCAGCATCGAGAGCGCCGTTCCGATCAGGAGCATCAGCGCGAAGCCGCGCACGCTCGCCGTCGCCACCGCGAAGAGCACCATGGCCGTGATCGCCGTGACCACGTTGGCGTCGACGATCGTCGCGAAGCCTTTCTTGTACCCGAGCGAGATGGCGGCGCGCACGGATCTCCCGGCGCGCACTTCCTCCTTGATCCGCTCGAAGATGACGATGTTCGCGTCCGCGGCGACGCCGAACGTGAGCACAAGGCCCGCGAACCCTGGCAGGGTCAAGGTGACGTTGAAGAGAAGGATCGTCGCGTACAGGAAAGCGGCGTAGACGATCAGGCCGGTGACCGCGACGAGACCCAGGAACCGGTAGAACAAGAGCAGGAAGAACGCGACGAGGATGATCCCGCCGATCGCGGCCTGCCATGCCTCCTTGAGCGAGTCCTTGCCGAGCGTCGCAGAGATGTCGGTGCGGTCGAGGGTCTCGAACTTGACCGGCAGCGCACCCGTCTGGAGGACGATCGCGATGTCCTGCGCCTCGCCGATGGAGTCGAGGCCCTGAATCTGCGCGCGCCCGCCGCCGATGCCACCTGCGAGGCTCGAGTCCGTGTAGTCGATCTGCGGCCAGGTTCTGATCTCGCGGTCGAGCACGATCGCGAAGTGCTGTGGCGTTCCGCGCAGCCGTCCTCGGACGTATTCGGCGCTCGTGATCTCTTCGAACCGATCCGCGCCGCGTCCGGTGAACTCCATCGTGACGATCGGGAGCCCACCGCCGCTCGGGCTCGTGTCGAAGTCCGCGCGCGTGCCCGAGAGCTTCAGGTCCTCACCGGTCATCTGCGGGATGTCGGGTGGCTCGTACTTGAAGAGGTAGTACCACGTGCGGTCCGGAGGCACACCCTGTCCCTGAGGCCCGCCCGGACAGACGACGGCGGGCTCGCCGCACGTGATGACGACCATGTCCTGCGGCACGGCAAACAGCTCGCGGCCGGCCGGCACCTTCCCGTCGGACTTGCGAAGCGCATCGGCCCTCGAGCCGAACGGGCCGCTCACGACCCGCTTGGTCTTCGTGTTCACGACGTAGTACGCGTCCGACCTGCCCTCGACCTGGGCTTGCACCCGTGAGAGCAGGTCGTAGAGCCGTGGGTTCTCCACCGGCTCTCCCCTGATCGAGATGGAGGGGCCCGCGAGCGACGTTTCGAGGTCGTACAGCTCGAGCTGCGCCGTGGTGCCGATGATCTCCGCCGCCGAGGCCGGGTCCTTCACGCCGGGCAGTTGAATCGTGATCTGGTCGTCGCCCTGGGTGCGGATCTCGGGCTCCGTCACGCCGAGCTTGTCGACGCGGTTTCGCATGATGTCGACGGACCGCTCGAGGTCTTCCGCCGTCAGCTCGCGATCCGGGGGCGGAACGGCCTGGAGCGTCACCTCGAGCCCTCCTTGCAGGTCGAGCCCGAGGGTGGGACTCTGCTTGACGGGCGATCCCGGTATCGCCAGCAGCGCGACGCCCACGAGGGCAGCGGCCAGCACGGCGACGACGAGAATGGAGGTTCGTCGGTTCACGGTCGGCGAATCAGGTTATCGGCGGTCGGACACAGCTGAGTCCGAATCGGCCCCGCTCCTAACCGCTTCTTCGTCCGTCGTAACCGGGGCTTCATCGTCCGTCACCGGTGCCTCGACGGCCTCGGCGTCGACGATGTCGTCTTCCTCGGCTTCGCCCTCCTCGTCCTCCTCGTCCTCCTCGTCCTCATCCTCCTCGGGCGGAAGCACCGCGGCGATCCCGCGCCGGGTCATATGCACCGTCAGGCCGTCCGCGATCTCGACGACCACGTCGTCGTCCTCGATCTCGGTGATCGTCCCGTAGATCCCCCCGCTCGTGAGAATGTCGTCTCCGACTCCGGCGCGGTCGATCATGGTCTGCAGCGCCTGCTGGCGCTGGCGCTGAGGACGGATCATCAGCACGTACATGACGACGAGCAAGAGCACCATCACGATCAGAAAGCTCACGATTCCTCCTCGGGCACGTGGGCGAGCCGCGCGAGCGCGTCCCGCCTGAAGGCCGTGAACGTGCCTCGCTCGATCGCCGCCCGCGCGCGTGCGGTCAGGTCGAGTACGAACCAGAGATTATGCAGGCTCAGGAGACGCAACCCGAGAATCTCGTCCTGCGTGACGAGATGCCGGATGTAGGCCCGTGAGAAGCGTGCACACGCGGGGCAGCCGCACTCCTCCTCCAGCGGTTCGGGATCCTCGCGGAAACGGGCGTTCCGGAGATTGAGCCGGCCGGCCCAGGTCAGGGCCGAGCCCGTGCGAGCGGTGCGGGTCGGCAACACGCAGTCGAACATGTCCACACCGCGGGCTACGACCTCGAGGATCCCCACGGGATCGCCGATCCCCATGAAGTACCTCGGCTTGTCGTACGGAAGGGCCGGCGCTGCCCATTCGACGCAGGCGAGCATCTCCTCACGCGCCTCGCCCACCGCGAGGCCACCGAGCGCGAAGCCGTCGAACGGTAGCTCCGAGATCTCTGCGAGCGAGCGGCCTCGAAGCTCCTCGTCCGTGCCTCCTTGCGAGATCCCGAAGCGGAGCTGGCCTGGAGCCCTGGGCGCGGTGACCTGACGCTCGGCCCAGCTCGTCGTCAGGTGGACGGCCCGCTCGAGCTCCTCTCGTGTCGCAGGAGCCGGCAGGCAGACATCCAGGCACATTGCAATGTCCGAGCCGAGGTGACGCTGGATCTCGGCCGCCCCCTCGGGAGTGAAACGAGCGGCCGACCCGTCGTACACCGAGCGAAACGTCACACCCTGATCGTCCAGCACGAGAATCGTGTCGCGAAGCGAGAAGACCTGGAAGCCACCCGAGTCGGTGAGAATCGGGCCGTCCCACCCGGAGAAGGCGTGGATTCCGCCCAGGCTCTCGACGATCGACTCTCCGGGCCGGAAGTGCAGGTGATACGCGTTTCCCAGGATCACGTGGGCGCCGAGCGCTCGTACCTCGTCTGGATGCAGCGACTTCACCGACGCCTTCGTTCCGACGGGCATGAAAGCCGGCGTCGGGATCGGCCCGTGCGCCGTGTCGAGGACTCCAGCGCGAGCAAAGCCGTCCGCAGCGGTGACCCGGAAGGCGGTCAGGAGACGGCGCTCATCTCGGCCGGTTCGACGCTGCGTGCGAGAGAAAACCGTGGGGCCACCCCTCGCCTCCTCCCGCTACCAGCCTATTCCGAAAGTGCGTACGCATGTGAGACGTGATCGTGCCGAAAGCGTGCCGATGCGAGGCGGGGCGCTGCGTTCACAGGATCAGCATGGCATCGCCGAACGAGTAGAAGCGGTACCTGTCGGCGATCGCGGCGCGATAGATCTCTCGTGTCTCCTCGACCCCGACGAAGGCCATCACCAGCGCGAGCAGGCTCGAGCGCGGAAGGTGGAAGTTCGTCAGGAGCTCGTCGACGCGACGGAACTCGAAGCCCGGGGTGATGAAGAGATCGGTGCGCCCAGCGAGCTCGAGCGTGCGGGCCACAGTCTCGAGGACTCGTACTGTTGTCGTGCCCACTGCCAGAACGCGGTCCGCGTTCGCTATTCGCTCCCACGCGCCCAGCCCGATCCGGTAGCGCTCCCCGTGCATCTCGTGCTCTTCCAGGCGCTCGGCGGAGACCGGCCGGAACGTGTCGATCCCGACATGGAGAGTGACCGCGACGAAGTCGAGCCGCGAGAGCAGCTCCGGGGTGAAATGAAGCCCCGCAGTCGGTGCCGCCGCCGAGCCCGGCTCCCGCGCGTAGACCGTCTGATACCGCTCCGGATCAGCCAGCGGCTCGCGGATGTACGGTGGGAGTGGCACGTCGCCGTCGACGCTCCCTTCGAGGCGGAGCAGCCAGCGGCCGTCTCCGAGCGATTCGACCAGCTCGACGGGCCCCAGCCGCTCGCCGCTCCGCAAGCGGCGCGTCGGTCGCGCCAGGCCCTCCCACAACCCATCGTCTCGTTCCTCGACGAGCAGCACTTCGGCGAGACCCCCGGTCGTCCGCCGAAGCTCGTAGCGCGCCGGGAGCACGCGCGTGTCGTTGACGACGACCAGCTCGAGCCCCAGGAGCTCCGGAAGCTCGTTGAAGCGCCGGTGCTCGATCTCCCCGGGTCCCCGTCGATAGACGAGGAGGCGCGAGTCGTCGCGACGTGCCCGCGGGCGCTGAGCGATCAGCTCCTCCGGCAGCTCGTAGTCGAGGGCGGCAGTGTCCATCCGGCGCGGAGAGTAGCCTCGGCGCCCATGGATGCACTCGCCTTGGAACGTGCCCAGCAGCGCATCGCCGACGCGGCCGCTCGTCGGCCGGAGCCGGCAATGCTCGAGGCCACGATCGAACGGTCACGTCGACAGATCGAGGCCCTCGCGGAAGCTGCGGCCGGGCTCGAAGCGTCGGTTCCCGCACAGGTCAGCGTCGCAGTCCGCGACGGACTTCGCACAGAGGTGCTCCCCGTCGCCCGCCATATCGCCGAGATGCGAGGACTGCTGAACCAGGCCATCCGCCGTCTCGAGCGGATCGAGGGAGAACTTCTAGCCGAGCGGCATGCGCGGGTCGACGATCTGGCGCTGCTCGTCGATCTCGTGAGCTCCGGTTGGCGTGGGATCGATACTCGGCTGGCGCGCCTCGAGCGCGACCGGACCGAGCGCTCGATCGACGTCGAAGAGCTGGTCGGGCACGCGGCAGCCGCGTAGCCGCACGCACGTCTAACCCATATCGAGCCTCTACGCGTCGACCGCGGCCGGGAGCACGAGCCGGAATCGGCTCCCGCGACCGGGTGCCGAGGTGAGCTCGATCGTGCCTCCTAGAGCAATCGCGAGCTCCCGCGCGATCGGGAGTCCGAGCCCCGTCCCGTTCACGTCGTTCGAGATGAAGGGCTCGAAGATGCGGCTGCGTTGACCCTCCGTGATACCCGGGCCCGAGTCAGCCACGTCCACGCGCACGCTCCCATTGTCGGCCACGAGCTCGAGATCGATGCGACCCCCGTCCGGCGTCCACCGGAACGCATTGCTGAGGAGATTCGAGATGACCTGCAGCACGCGATCGCCGTCCGAGAAGATGACGGGAGGCTCAGGGACGCCCTCGAGCCGGTAGTCGATCTCGCGACGGCGAGCCTCCTCGGCGAAGGCGTGGTACGCGTGGTCGAGGACGCGTCCCAGGTCGACCTCCTCCTGACGAACCGTGAAGCGGTGCGCCTGCAGCTTCGCGAGATCGAGAACGTCCCCCACGAGCCGTTCGAGTCGGTCGGCCTCGGACGCGATCACGTCGAGTGAGCTTCGCACCTGGTCGGGCTCGGTGACGATCCCCTCTCGAAGCGCCTCCACGTGGCCGCGAATCGCCGTCAACGGCGTGCGTAACTCGTGCGAGACCGACATGAGGAACGAGCGCTTGAGCTGCTCGCCCTCGGCGAGCTTGTCAACCATCCGTCGAAAACGGTCGCTCAGAAGCGAGATCTCGTCGCTGCCGCGCGAATCCGGGATCTCGACGTCGTAGCGACCGGCCGCGACGTCCTGGGTCGCTCGAGTGAGGGTGAGGACGGGCTCCGTGAGTCGCCGGGAGAGCCACCAGAAGAGCATTCCGGCCAGGCCGACCCCGACTGCGAGCGCGAGCGCGAGGCGCCCCAGGAGGGTCAGCCATTGCGCGCGAAGCTCGGTCACCGGCTTTGCGACGACGAGCCAACCGAACGCCTCTGTCCCGCGAGCGAGCCGAACCGGCTGCGCGGCGGCGATCAGCCTCGTGTCGTCGCCCGGTGGCGTGAACTCGAAGGTCACCAGCCCGTCGCGTGGGAGATCCACTTCGCCGAGCGCGGTTCGTGGCAGCCGGGTCAACCCGAAGCGCTGCCCTGGAAAGAGCGACAGTCCGACGTAGAAAAGCTGATCGCCGGTCGCCAGCTCGAGGTTTCGCGCCGCAAATGCGGGCGGCTCCGTTCCCTCGTCGCTCGACCGGAGCGCAGCCTCCGCGTAGAGATCGGCGAGACCTGCAGCCTCTCGCGAGAGCTCGCGGACGGACGCTGTCCGGGTCACGTCCTGGAAGAGGCGAATGGCGAGCGCGATCGAGACCAGGCCGAACACGAGCACGACCATGAGGAAGAGAGCGGTGAGCCGAAAGCGAAGCGTCCCGAGCATGGGCGCTTTCTAGGGTAGAGCGCTACGCGGTCGGGGCGGGCGTGCGATCGCTCGCGACCTTGTAACCGACGCCCCACACCGTGACGATCGGCGACGCGTCCCCGAGCTTGCGCCTGATCTGGCGAACGTGCACATCGACCGTACGGGTGTCCCCGGCGAACGTGTACCCCCAGACCCGCTCGAGCAGCTGGTCGCGCGTGAGGACGATCCCGCGGTGATCGAGCAGCTCCCAGAGGAGCTCGAACTCCTTGGGTGCGAGACGGATCTCCTCGTCGCCGACGTACACCTCGCGCTTCCCGGAGTTGATGGCGAGGTCTCCGTGCCGGAGCTCTTCGCTTTCGCCACGCCGCCGCTCCGGTGCCGCGCGTCGCAGCACGCTCTTCACTCGCGCCACGAGCTCGCGCGGATTGAACGGCTTGGTCATGTAGTCGTCGGCGCCGACTTCGAGGCCGATGATCTTGTCGACGTCCTCATCGCGTGCGGTGAGCATCAGGATGGGCACGTCGGAGGCCTTGCGGATCCGACGGCAGAGCTCGACTCCGTCGCCATCGGGCAGGTTGAGGTCGAGAACGATCAGCGCGGGCGGCTCGCTCGCGAGCTCGACCAGTGCGTTCTGCGCGGTCGATGCGGTGCGCACGCCGTATCCGGCATTCCGCAGATACGCGGCCACGAAGGTGGCGATCGACGTCTCGTCCTCGACGACCAGGATCGTGTGCTGCTGTTGGCTCATCGCTGCGTTCGACCCCCGTCCCCGGACGGTGCACCCAGGGTGAAGCGCTCGGACTCGTCGGGAAGGGCGGTGCACAGCGCGCGCTCGACGTCGCAGTCGACGCCGTCCTCGAGCGAGTACACGCCGACGTCCTCACCGGGCAGACGCGGATCGGCATCGAGCGAAACGATGCCTCTGCCGACCGCCGACATCGAGATGCCGGCGCCTCGGACGACGATGCGGTAGCCGCCGCCGACCATGCGGAACCTGAGAGCGTGGCCGCGGTAGATGACGGTCTTCGGCCCGAGCCGTTCCTGGGTCACCTTGCGCCCGACCACGAGCGCCGAGTAGCGATCCCACGGCGTGTGGTCGGTCACCCGGAGCGTCCCGGTCGCCAGACGCCCGAGGACGGAGCCCTTCAGGTCGAGCATGACGGTGCCCTTCCCGTCCTCGACCGAGAGCACGCCCGACGTCCCGCGGCGCCGCGCCGGCGGTGCCGCCGAGGAGCGCGGCGACGACGATCGAGCAGGCAAAGAGGATGGGCTTACGCATGACGCCGAGCCCAGTATCGAGAATCGGCGTGAATCCAGCATCAAAACCGTGTAAGGAGACTGTAAGTCTCGCCACGGTCCGAGGCGCATCGTAGATTCCACCTTCGTCCCGTGACTGAGATCTCCGACTTCGGCGCTGTTGTCCTCCTCGTCTCGGCGGGCGTCTTCCTCGCCGTGCTCGGGATGCGGCTTGCCGACCGGATCTCGCTTCCCAACGCCGCGCTCTTCCTCGTCGCGTCGAGTCTGCTCGCGGCGTCGTCCGACGCGTTTCGCGACGCGCTGTCCATCGAGGCGGTCGAGCGGATCGGGGTAGTCGCTCTCATCGTCATCCTCTTCGACGGCGGGCTCCACATCGGGCTGGCGCGCTTTCGCCGATCGGCGAAGCCCATTCTCGCGCTCGGCGTCGTCGGGACATTCGTCACCTGGGGACTCGTCGCGCTCACCGCGCATTACCTCCTCGGCATGTCCTGGATAACGGCGGGGCTGATCGGCGCCGCGATCGCTCCGACCGATCCGGCGGTCACCTTCTCGGTGTTCGCCGGTCGCGAGATCCGCGGTCGCTCCGGGACCATCCTCGAGGGCGAAGCCGGCACGAACGACCCCGTGGGGATCGCGCTCATGATCGGCATGATCGAGCTCGCCACCGAGGACGGCGGCTCGCTCGCGATCGTGTTCCAGGAGTTCGCGATCGAGATGGCGGTCGGCCTCGCCGTCGGAGTCGCCGGCGCCATGCTGCTGTTGCCCGTGCTGCGGCATGTCCGACTCGGGAGACCCGCGCTCTATCCCATCCGCGTGCTGGGTGGAGCCGGAATCATCTACGGGCTCGCGTCGGTCGCCCACGGCTCGGGCTTCCTGGCCGTCTTCGTCGCCGGCATCCTCCTGGGCGACGTCGCGCTGACCCGCAAGGGAGAGATCGAGTCGTTCCACTCGTCGCTCGCGGCCCTCGCTGAGATCGGCGCGTTCGTCGCGCTCGGCCTGTCGATCGGCTTCAGCGAGCTGGACGAAGCTCGCGTCTGGGTCGAGGGGCTACTGCTCGCGTTCGTCCTGGCCGTCGTCCTGCGGCCGCTCGCGGTGGGCCCCTTGCTCGTTCCGGTTCGGCTACGTCGCGGCGAGAAGATCTTCATCGTCTGGGGCGGGCTCAAAGGCGCCGTCCCGATCCTGCTCGGCGCGCTCGCGGTGCTCGCTGGCGTCGACGAGGCGGGTCGAATCTACGGGATCGTCTTCGTCGTCGTTCTCTTCTCCGTGTTCGTGCAGGGAGGCTCGATCACCTGGGCGGCAGCCCGCCTGCACGTGCCCTTCAGGACGGTGGACTACGACTCGATCGAGCTCCTCGACTTCGTCGTCGGGGAGGACGCCCTGGCGAACGGGAGACGGATCGACGAGCTGCCGCTCGCCGAGCGGGCGTGGGTCGACGTCCTCGTGCGCGACTCGAGCCCTCAGGCCTTCGGGCCCGAGACCGTGCTCCTGCCCGGCGACCGCGTTCAGGTCTACGGCCAGCCGGGCACTGGGCGCGCACTCCGTCGGCTCTTCGCCGGGCCTACTCAGTCGTAGGAGTAGAAGCCCCGGCCGCTCTTTCGGCCGAGGAGCCCCGCGTTCCTCATCGCCACGATCCGCGGAGGGGGCGCCATGCGCGGCTCGCGCAGCTTCTCGTACAGCGCGTCGGATGCATGGACGTGCACGTCGATTCCGACGAGATCGACGAGCGTGCACGGCCCCATCGGCCAACCTGCGCCCGCCGTCATCGCCGTGTCCAGGTCCGCCGGCGAGACCCGTGCTTCGTCCAGGACACGGAGACAGTCGTTGAGGAGTGGGATGAGAACGCGATTGACGACGAATCCGGGCGTGTCATGGCATCGAATCGGTTGCTTGCCCAGTCGCTCGCCCACCGCGTAGGCCGCCTCGACGGCAGCATCGGAGGACAGTTCCGCTTTCACGATCTCCACGAGCGGCATCAACGGCGCAGGGTTGAAGAAGTGCATCCCGACGACGCGCTCCGGCGTGGAGATCGCGGATGCGATCTCGGTGACGGAGAGCGCCGAGGTGTTGGTCGCCAGAATCGCGTCCGGCCGGACGATCCCTTCGAGCTCGGCGAAGAGCGCGTGCTTTGCGTCGAGCTCCTCGACGACGGCCTCGATCACGAGATCGCACTTCGAGAAAGCAGCGAGCTCCGTTTCCAGGGAGAGCTTCGCGAGCGCCGCTTCGCGCTCGTCGCCGGTCAGCCGCTCCTTGTCCACCTTGCGCTGGAGGAAGTGCGCGATCCGATCCCGAGCCTTCGCGCCGAGCTCGTCGGTCAGCTCGCGACCCACCGTCTCATAGCCCGCTTCGATCGCCAGCTGCGCGATCCCCGCGCCCATGGCGCCGAGGCCGACGACGCCGATCGTCCGGATCTCGGGAGCGCTCACGACGCGCCAGCCTATCCGGGCGGGAACGCTGACGGCGGGCGGATCAGCTCGTGAAGCGACGCCGCCGCGAGTTCTCGTCGATACGAGAGTCGGCGCCGGCGAGGTACGCGAGCGGTCCCACCATCACCAGAAATGCGATGAGGAAGTAACCGAACATGTCCTCATTATGCTCCCGCTGCTCGATCAGCACCAGTCGCGACACGTTCTCTTTCTATCAGCCAGACTGATCGACCGGAAGATGCCTTCAGAGTCGCTCGACGACCCCTGCGATGGCCTGCCCCTGTCCGATGCACATCGTCGCGATGCCGTACTGGGCCCCACGACGATCGAGCTCGTTCAGCAACGTCGCCGTGATCCGCGCTCCGGTCGCCCCCAGCGGGTGCCCGAGCGAGATTCCGCCGCCATTCGGGTTGACGTCACCCGCATCCCACCGCTCGTGCAGGCCGGTGTCGGCCAGGAACTGGAGCACGACGGACGCAAACGCCTCGTTCACCTCGATGACGGAGATGTCGTCCCAGGTGAGCCCCGCCTTTCCGAGCGCGCGTGCGCACGCTTCGGGGTTCCCGTGCAGCATCCGGTACGGGTCGACGCCTGAGAGGCCGAACGAGACGAACCGGCCGCGCGGCGTCAGCCCGAGCCGCTCCGCCGCCTCGCCGCTCGCCAGCAGCATCGCGGCCGAGCCGTCCACTATCGAGCTCGAGTTCCCGGCCGTGACGACCCCGTCGGTCTTGAACGCGGGCTGGAGCGACGCCAACTTCTCGATCGAGGTGTCCCGGCGAGGAGTCTCGTCGACCGCGAAGAGCACGACGGCGCCGGCAGCACTCGCCTCGATGGGCACGATCTCGCGCTCGAAGCGACCTTCGTCGATCGCGGCGACTGCGCGGCGATGCGATTCGTACGAGTACGCGTCGAGCTCTTCCCGCGTCTGTCCCCACTCCTCGGCGATCACCTCCGCCGAGATCCCTTGAGGCACGATCGGCCAGCGCTCGCCGATCTTCTCGTTGACGGCGCCCCAGCCGGCCTCGCCGAGATTCGAGCCCATCGGCACGCGCGTCATGTGCTCCACGCCGGCCGCGACGACCACGTCGAGATGTCCGGCCTGAACGGCAGACGCGCCGTTGAAGGCCGCCTGCAGCGACGACCCGCACTGACGATCGACGGTCGACGCGCACACGGTCTCCGGCCAGCCACTGACGAGCACCGCCTGCCTGCCCACATTGAGCGCCTGCTCGCCGATCTGGGTGACGCAGCCCATCTGGACGTCTTCGACCTCACCGGGCTCGACATCCAATCGGTCGACGAGACCGTTCATCACCTGCGCCGCCAGCTCCTCTGCCCTGATCCCGGAGAGTGACCCGTTCCGTCTCCCGATCGGCGAGCGGACGGCATCGACGATGTACGCGTCCCTACTCATCGACAACAGCATAGAGGCGCCATGTACCGGGAACGCCCTTCAGCTCGTGCTCGCCGCGCTCGTCGAAGCCGATACCCGAGCCGGCCACCAGATCCTTGACGGTTCCTGAAACCAGGACGTCGCCAGGAGACGCAGCTGCCGAGATCCGTGCGCCGATGGAGACCGCGATTCCCCCGAGCTTGCCGTCGACACGCTCGCACTCTCCCGTGTGGAGTCCCGCGCGGATCTCGAGCCCGAGGCTTCGAACTCCGTCTCGGATCGCGCATGCGGCTTCGATCGCTCGTCCCGGGCCGTCGAACGCGGCGAAGAAGCCGTCTCCGGCCGTATCGAGCTCCTCGCCCCGGTGCCGCGCAAGGAGACCGCGCACGACGGCGTGGTGGCGGGCCAGCAGCTCACGCCAGGCAGAATCGCCGACATCTGCCGCCTTCCGGGTGGAACCGACGATATCCGTGAAGAGGATCGTCGCCAGAACCCGGTCCGGGTCCCGGGTGGCGACAAGCCCAGAGACGAATCGCTCCGTTTCGTCGATCGTCAGCTCGTGGGCGGCGTCGTCCGCCCAGGTATACGAGTCCCGAAGCCCCGCAAGCTCGACGACTTTCGCTTGCGGTATCCGCTTCTTCACGTACTCGGCCGGGCCGACCATGCTGGGCCGGTGGAGGATCAGCGTCGGAACGCGTATGGCCGAAAGCACGTCACTGACGTCGGCCTCCGCTGTCATCCGATGAAAAGCGAGCGCCGCCCCTGGGCTGAGGCTCCGACGCATGTGCGTCACGAACCAGTCCCTGAACGCCGGGTCGTGCGCACGAGTCGGCGCCAGCTCCTCTGACAGGCGCTCCAGGTACTCCCGCGTTCCCCACCCCTCCCTGACTTCCCGGAGGCGGTCCCGCCACTCGACCTCGGTCGGCGCCCATGGATAGTCGTCCCCTCGAAGCCCTCGCGGCTCGGGATCGAACAGCACCAGACCGGTGGTCCGGTCCGGGTACGTCGCGGCGAAGAGAGCCGCCAGCCGACTGCCCTCGTGAGCGCTCCAGAGAACGGCGCGGTCCGATCCCGCGTCGTCCATGACGGCTCGAAGATCGTCCATCCGCGTCTCGAGCGTCGGAAGTGCGGTGGTCCGGTCGGAGAGTCCCGTTCCGCGCTTGTCGAGCATGAGAACCCGCGAGAAGGCCGCCAGGCCGAGGACATGCCGAACGAGCAGAGGCTGATCCCAGGTCGAGAGCAGATCGCCGGTGACGCCTCGGACGAAGACCAGGTCGACCGGACGTTCGCCGATCACCTGGTACGCGATCGCCACATCGCCGCTTCGTGCGTAGAGGACGTCCGGCGCATCCATGTCGAAAGTCTCCCATCTAGACTCCTCCCATGGCCACGACCGCGATCGAGCGGAAGCTCCTCATCGGGGGCGAGTGGGTCGAGACGGGCGAATGGATGGAGGTGCTCTCTCCGTATGACGGAGCACTGGTCGGACGCGTGCCAAAGGGGGGCGCGAGCGAAACACGGGCCGCGCTCGACGCCGCCGAGAAGGCGATGCGTGAACCGATTCCTGCCCACGAGCGTGCCGCGATCCTCGATCGAGTGGCCGCGCTCCTTGCTGAGCGTGCAGACGACACTGCCCGAACGATCTCGGCCGAAGCAGGGAAACCGATGAAAGCTGCACGAGTCGAGGCAGCCCGTGCGGTCTCGACGTTCACGATGGCCGCGGTCGAGGCTCGCAAGCTCGCAGGGGACGTCGTTCCGATGGATGCTTCCCCGGCAGGAGCCGGCAAGCTCGCATTCACGCTGAGGCTGCCGATCGGGATCGTGGGTGCGATCTCGCCGTTCAACTTTCCCGTCAATCTGGTCGCCCACAAGGTCGCACCCGCGCTCGCGGCCGGTTGTGCCGTGGTTCTGAAGCCGGCCTCCCAGACCCCACTCTCTGCACTCTTCCTCGCAGAGCTGGAGACCGAGGCGGGGCTGCCCGCAGGCTGGCTGAACGTCGTCTGCGGTCCCGCGGAAGCGATCGGCGACGTGCTCGTCGAGGACGATCGTGTGAAGCTGATCACCTTCACCGGCTCTGCTCCGATCGGCTGGAAGCTGCGCGAGCGCGCTGCTCGCAAGCGCGTGAATCTCGAACTGGGAAACGCGACGCCAGTCATCGTGGCCGCGGACGCGGACCTCGACGATGCCGCGCAGCGCCTCGCCGCGAACGCGTTCTCCTTCGCGGGACAGAGCTGCATCTCGGTCCAGCGCATCTACGTCGAACGGAGCTCCTACGACGGGTTCCTCGAGCGCTTCATCCCGCGTGTCGAGGGGCTCACGGTCGGCGACCCCGCGGACGAGGCGACAGATGTCGGCCCCCTGATCTCCGCGGCAGACCGGGATCGCATCCTCGAGTGGATCGAGGAGGCGAAGACCGGGGGCGCCGACGTGCTGACCGGCGGCACGCTCGAGGGAGAGCTCTTGCTGCCGACCGTGATCGCCGCGGCTCCTCCAGACGCGAAGGTCTCCTGTCAGGAGGTGTTCGGGCCGCTTTGCACCGTTGCGCCCTTCGACACGCTCGACGAGGCGATCGCGCTCGCCAACTCCACGCGGTTCGGCCTCCAGGCCGGAATCTTCACCGCAAATGTCAAGAACGCTCTACGCGCCGCGCAGGCACTCGAGTTCGGCGGAGTGACCGTCAACGAAGCTCCGACGTTCCGCGCCGACCAGATGCCCTACGGCGGCATCAAGGACTCGGGAAACACGCGCGAAGGGCCAGCCTACGCCGTTCGCGAGATGACCGAGGAACGGCTCGTCGTCCTTCAGCTCTAGTCTGGGTCCGTGGCGAGACAAGGAGAAAACAGCAGCGCGGCCGGCCAGTCGGTGACGACCGTCTCCCCTGCGGCACCCCGGGAGCTTCGACGCGAGCGCAAGTCGTTGCTCCTGGTGCGCGAGGAACGGTTGCGCGATCTCGGTGGACTGGCTCTCGAGATGTACAAGCGAGATCGCTTCAACGCGGGTCTCGTCGTCGAGCGCTGCGCAGAGCTCGTCGCCATCGAAGCCCGCGTTCATGAGATCGATGCGATCCTCGACGGAACGTCGCGGCTTCGGCGCGGCTCGGCTACGTGTGTCTGCGGCGCCCCCTACTTGTTGGGTGCACGCTTCTGCGCGACGTGTGGCCGCCCGGTCGCCGAGGCGACGGCCGGAAGCCCGGACGCCGCAGGTCAGCAGTGAACGGCTGTCCTCGCTGCGGAGGACCAGTCGTTGCGGGCCAGGAGTATTGCCTCGAGTGCGGGATACGTCTCCCCGGGGTCGGCGCGGTCGATGCGCAGCGAGGAATGCGCTCGGGTTGGATCATCCGCGCGACGGTCGCGCTCGCCGTCGCCCTTGCCGGCGCGGTGCTCGCCGTTGCGACGACGGACGGCCGCAGCGACGGGGCAGCGCTGGTGACGGCAACGGGTGGCTTTGCCACCCTCCCTGCTTCCAACACACTGCCGCCTCTTTCCGAGGGTGGCGCCGGCGGCGCCGGGGAGTGGCCGGCGGGAGAGGATGGATGGACGATCGCGCTCGCCACGCTTCCACAGACCGGCGGCCGGCGTCTAGCGGTAGCTCGAGCGCAGAAGGCCGGCGCTCGCGGCCTTTCCCAGGTGGGGATTCTCGACTCCTCGCAGTACGCCAGCTTGCATCCGGGGTATTGGTTGGTGTTCACGGGCATCTACGGGTCCGAAGCCGAGGCGACGAGCGATTTGCAACGTGCGCGGCGATTCGCCCGTACAGCAACGGTCCGCCGAATCGTTCCCTGAGACCTCCCGCGTTGCCTTTATCGGCGACTGGAGATCCCGACTTTGTAACAGAGCCGAAAAGTCGCTACACTCCCCGCTGCGGAGCTTCGAAGCAGTCGATTTTCCGCCTACAGAGAGCGATCCTTCGAGGAGTGGGGCGTTCATTGGAAGACCACATCGCGCAGTTACGCTCCTGTATGTATCAATACTCGCGAGCGATTTACCGCTCGATCAAGTCGCTGATCGACCCGTACGCGGACCGCGGCACGCAGCTCGAATATCGTCGGGCCGTCCTCTGCGAGTGCGAGCAGACGATGGAGCGGCTCGCCGAGGATCCGCACTATTTCGCGCGACCCGACCGCGCCTTGTTCGCCGACATCAGGCGCTACTTCCCGATCACGGCACAGGCGCAGGTCGCCTGGGCCGTTCGCGAGGGCGTCGGGGCGGCGACGGCATTCATCGAGCACCAGATCGAAACGGGCATGCTGGACGGAGGAGTGTCCCGCTGCCACGCGACGACCCGCAAGGGCAAGGCGTGCCAGCGGACGCCGCTTCCGGGGCGGGACTACTGCCCGTCCCATCAGCATCTCGAACAACACGCCGCCGCAGCCGCCGCCTGAAGCTCGCTGGCCGATGCCAGCGTGACGTCGGCTGCTGGATTCAGGCGAGCACCGCTAAGCTCGGAGTGCGCATGTCGCACGACGCTGACAAGCTCATCCGCCAGCTCTCGCTCGTCGCCTTCCTGATGGCCGAGCGCCGTCCGCTGACGGCCAGAGACGTCAAGTCGAACGTGGAGGGCTACAGCGAGATGTCGGATGAGGCGTTCGCAAGACGCTTCTACTCGGATCGCGCAGAACTGACCGCTCTGGGCGTTCCACTGCAATCCCAGCGCGACGAGTTCACGGGCGAGGAGCTCTACACGCTCCGGTCCGAGCACTACTTCCTCGACCGGCTCGAGCTGGACGACGACGAGCTCGCCGCGCTCCAGACAGCGCTCTACTACCTGGAAGGAAAGTTCGCGTACGCCGAGCCGTTCCGGCTCGCGCTGCAGAATCTCGCCCTCGGCCGCACGGGATTCACCGAGCCCCCGACCGACACGGCCGAGCGCGTGCGCGTGAGCGCTCCCGACTACTCTCCCGAGCTGGCAGGGCGTCTGTCGAAGCTCGAGTCGGCGATCTCGAAGCAACGCACCGTGCGTTTCGGCTATTGGAGCCCAAGGCGTTCACGGCCCGGCGAGCGCGTCATGAATCCCTACGCACTTCGCCTCGACGACGGCAATTGGTACGTGATCGGCCAAGACCTCGACCGTGACACCGTCCGGACGTTCAAGGTCTCCCGAATTCGGGGGGACATCCGCTTCGCCACCAGGCGCGAGCGCGACTTCCGCGTTCCTCCGGAGTTCGACGTCGAGGACCATCGCGTGCCTCGACCCTGGCAGATAGGCGAGGCCGTGGGCACCGCGCGTATCGCGGTCTCCGACGACACGGCCTGGTGGGTGGAGCGCACGCTTTCCGACGCAGGCTCCGTCGAGGACGGCGTCTTCGAGACCGATTTCGCAAATGTCGACCTCCTCGCGGGCTGGGTACTCCGCCAGAACGGCCGCGCAGTCGCTCTCGAGCCGCAGGAGCTCAGAGGCGCTGTCGCGGACGGGCTGGACGCCCTCGTCGCGTCGCACGAGGGACCAGCGCCCGTGCCTGCGGGGCCGAAGCGGAGAGATCCGAGGCACCCGCTTCCCGAGCGACCTATCGGCCCGGTCGCGCCGGAGCGGTTCGGTGTGCTCCAGGCATTGCTTGCACAGCTCTTGGCAGCGTGTGGCGACGAACGAACTGCCGTGCTGGACGCAGCCGAGCTCGCCGGTCGCATCTCCATCCCGCTCGACGAGCTCCAGGATCACCTCTCTCTCCTCAACCTCGTCAACTTCGGCGGAGGCTGTTACGCCGTGTACGCGATGCACGACGGCGACGTCGTAAGGGTCGACAAGGAGCTGTACGGAGACGTGTTCCGGCGCTCACCGAAGCTGACGCCACTCGAAGCTCGTGCGATCCGCCTCGCGATCGAGTACGTCGGCCCGACGATCGCAGCCGACGCCCACACCCAGCTGAAGCGCGTGCGCCGCAAGCTGGAAGAGACGTTCGGCCGGTTCGATCTCGCCGCGACACCGGAGCCCCGCGTCGCGTTGGACGAGGAGGCGCTCGTGAAAGTGTTGAGCCAGGCAGCCGAAAGGCGCCGCATCGTCGAGATCGAGTATCTGAAAGACGGGACCGACAGCCCGTCGGTTCGCCACGTCGAGCCGTACACGATCGAGCGGGAGCTCCCGGTCTGGCGTGTGCACACATGGGATCGCACCGTCGACGCCGCCCGCACGTTCCGCCTCGATCGGATGCGCTCCGCCCGGCTTACCGACGAGCCGTTCGAACCCCGTGACGGATTCGATCCGTCCTACCTCACGAATCCACGCGTCGCTCGGCTGCACCATTCGCCGGTCATCGCGCGCTGGAAGCTCGAGCGGGGAGCACGCGCCCTCACGGACGGCTCGGCGACCGCGGACGTGCCATACAAGACCGAAGAGTGGCTTCTCTCGGAGGTGCTCGCTGACCGCGGAGAGACCATCGTGCTCGAGCCGCAACGCCTGAGGGACGCCGTAGCCAAGCGAGCGCGTCGTCTTCAGCGCGACACGGGCCGCGTTCCGGCGCACGGCTGACCGTAACGAGACTGCGCCGAATCGGCGCCGACATGAAAAAGAGGGCGATTTCGTTCGACCGCCCGCGCTACCGTTGTCGAACACGACAACAAGGAGGCGCGAATGGACGAGATTCACTCTTCTCGTACACGGCTGACGCGAGCCGCCGGCGTCCTCGCGGGGGCTCTGGCCGGCATCGTCGCGGTGGTTCTCGCCGGCACGGCTCTCGCGTACCGCGTCATGCAACCCGCAGACCGGCCGCTGCTCGAGGCGACACATCTTCCTCCGCTGCTCACGACCCGAGAAGAGCGCATGGAGCTGCGCTACGACGTCTACTGCGCGCGTTCGGAGGCGGACGCCGAAACACCCTGCGCTGTGGACGGCACGGTGTTCGCCCGAGCAGGTGACACGGGGGCGTACCTGGAGATCGACGTACGCGAGGAGCGAGGTACATCCGGGAGCTTCGTGGCACACCTGCCGGAGTCGATCGCTCGGGCTTCCACCGGTTTCTCGTACTACGCGGTGTTTCGGAGTGACGACACCGACATGGTCACAGCGCTTCCGGCAGGGGGTGCGGCCGCACCCCAGCGGAGCCTGCCGCTGGGGAGGAGCATCGGGATCGCTCTCGGCCCCCACGATTTCGGCAACGAGCGTGAAGCAACCGAGCGCGTCGTGGACGCTGGGTGGGGCAGCGGTGCGGCGGAAGTCGGTCTCGAGCAGGGCAGGAACCTCATGCCAATCGGTGGCTCGGCATTCGACATCGATCACGACGACTCGGTGGTCGTGCTGGATGAGGCGAACAAGCGCCTCCTTCGCTGGCAGAGCGACGGAAGAACCCCCGACGCCGTGCCGCTCGCCATCAACGGGACGTTGGCGGACATGTCGATCGGTGAGGGCGACACTGTCTACGTCCTCGAGACGGCGGGCGGGCAAGGAGCGAAGCCTCTCCTCCGTAGCTTCGATCGGGACGGCACCGAAAGGTTCACGACTCCCGTCGCCGGGCGGCCCTCGCAGGTTCGCGTGGGACCGGATGGCCCGGTCGTGTTGCAGAGCTCTTCGGCGCAATGGATGCCCGCAGCACGAGAAGGACAGACGGTCGGCGTCTCCGAGCAGATCGACGCAGCCGAGTCCGGTCGCCCGCTGTCCGACGGCAGGAGAATCGTGATCCTCCGCCACGGAAACCAAGTGCGCGTAGCGCTGGTCGGGGGTGCCGCTGTTCAGCGGGCCTGGCTCGTGACCAGCGAAACCCCGTTGGCCGAAGTTCAGCTCGCGGAGCCGTACGGCACCGGCGTCGTCCTGGTGACACGTGTCTTCACCGATGGTCTAGACGAGTTCGTCGTCCTAGTCCTGGATCGGCGAGGCGTCGTCAAGCGCTTCTCGCTGGATTCCGCGGACTGGGCGGAGACGGCTCCGCTGTCACGCTTCCGACTCCGTGGGTCGTCGCTCTACCAGCTCGGCTCGACACCGGTCGGTCTCTTCGTCGATCGCTTCGAACTGGAGGTGGACTGATGCGGTATGCACGGAGGTTCCTCGTCGCGTTCATGGTTGCCTTCGCTCTCGCAGGCGCGGGAACTGCGGGTGCATACCACACGCAGTGGATCGCGCAGAACTGCAATTACGCAGCGCCCACGCCCACGTCCTACATCACGCGCGACGGATCGATCACCGTCGCGCTGTATGCGCGGAACGAGGGGTACCAATGGGGTGGCGGCTGCTGGAACGACAACGACGTCGACGACTCGCCCGGTGACCCGAAAGCAGACGGGGGAACGGGCGGCGAAGGCCCCGACTGCTCAGGCTTCACGTTCAAGGTCTGGCGTGAAGCTGAGAACGAAGACAGCACGGCGTTTCATCAGTGGTGGCGCTTGCGTCACATCCACGGGCCATACACGGCGAAGCGATTCAAGCTGGCCCAAGGCGCACCGAATTACCCACTGTCCAAATCGGCCGCGATCAAAATGGACGCCTATGCAAGCGACACCCATATCGGGATGATCTATGTCACCAATCCGGACGGCACCGACCAGATCATCGAGGCATTGGGAGAGTCATATGGCACCAACATCTGGACGCGTGCGTACCGCGGCAACTCGATCTACAGCGGTGTTCGACGTCTTGGATGGAGCCAGTCGTAAGACGCGTGGGGAGAGGCGCACGATCGGGACGCGCCTCTCCCTCGTTCTCATCGCCGGAGTCTTGGTTTCTTGCACGGGTGACGACGATACGCCGATGAAATTGATGGATGGTTCAACCCCCGGACCTCTCGCTGTTGAGTTGCAAGACGTCCCTAAGGAGGATGTTGTTCTGACCTCGGTCAAGGTCACTGACTTCTCCGAGATCGTGCCGGATTCCCCGATCGCGGAGTGTTTCCGCCAGTCGTCGAATCCTCTATCCGGGCCAGTAGTGGAGCGAGTCGGTGTGGTCTCATCGAGCATTACGGCGCAGACGAAGGACGATCGCGCCGTCGACGGATGCGACGACACATCTGGGCCGCGTGAGGAGAATCGGCCTTGGTGCGGAGGAGCCTACGGCCAGCTATTCCAAGGGCGACTTCGCGATCCTCGTCTGAACATCGGTTGTCGGACCGAGGACGACGAAATGGTCGGATTCGTCTGGGTGCAGCCCGGTAGGCGCGCACGATACGTCTCGGTCGAGCAAACCGAGTACGTCGAGGTTTACGAGGTCGCAAGCAATCTCCCGGTTCGCGTCGCAACAAGGAATGGAGTTCGGGTTGAGGGCTCACGCGCGACATTCGACCTCTTCGAGCACGACGCAAACGGTCAACTCCTTCGCAAATACCGCCTCGAGGCCGCAGTGGCAGGCTAGGAGACGGGTAGTGCAATCGTGAACGTTGCGCCTTCGCCCGGCACCGACTCGACCGTCAGCGTTCCCCCATGCGCCTCGGCAATCGCGCGCGTCACCGCCAGTCCGAGCCCGGATCCGGGGCGGCCGGCGTTCAACCGAACACCCGCCTCGAAGACGCGCTCCTGCTGGTCAACGGGAATCCCAGGCCCTTGGTCGGCCACCGAGACCAGCACCGAAGTTCCCGCTTGCTCCGCGCGTATGAGTACCTCGGTCGTGGAGCCCGCGTGTCGGAGTGCGTTCAGCACGAGGTTGTCGAACGCCTGCCGGAGGCGAAGGGGATCGGCTCGGAGAGGCGGCAGGCTCGCGTCGATCTCGGTTGACACATTCGAGCCTCCGAGCACCGCTGCTGCCCCCACCTCCTCTACCAGACGGCCGACGTCGACGGGTTCCAGCCGCACGGATGAAACCGTCTCGTCGCGGACCAGACGCTCGATCCCCAGACATGCTGCAATCGCGAGCTCGACCAGCCGCCGACGTTCTCCGGTGCCGAGCCTGTTGCCTTGACACGCCTCCGCAACGGCGCGAAGCGCGGCAACCGGGCTCCGAACCTCGTGAACCAGAACAGCCAACCGCTCTCCGTCCGGCTGCGTCATGCGGATCGTGCTTCGATCTGCGCGAGCGCCCACTCGGCCGTGTCGTGCAGCACGGGATCGTCGCTCTCCATGTAACGCTGAACGGCCGGCACGATCTCGGGGCTTCCCGCGTTGCCTGCGGCGATGAGCGCGTTCCTCTGCAACCAGCGAGGATCGTTGCGCGGGACATAGAGGCGATCGAGCTCGGCGACGAGCTCATCTCCATCTCGCTCGAGCCAGTCTCGGAGCGACACCGGCGACACCGGTTCGGCGTGAGGACGAGCATTCGCACGACGCTTCTCGACCCCTCGGTTCCACGGACAGACGTCCTGGCAGATGTCACAGCCGTAGACACTGTCCCCGAGCTCGACCCGGTATGGCTCTGGAATCGCTGCCGGCGCCTGCGTCCAGTAGGAGAGGCACTTCGTCGCATCGAGCACACCGGGCTCGTCGAGGGCTCCGGTGGGGCACGCGTCGATGCAAAGTCGACATGATCCGCAGTCGAGAGCGAGCGGCTCGTTCGGCTCGATCTCCACGTCGGTGACGAGCGTGCCCACAACCACCCAGGACCCGAACCGCCGAGTGATGGCCATGGTGTTCTTGCCGTAGAACGCTACTCCGGCCCGCACCGCCGCTTCGCGATCGACGTGGTCGTTGGAGTCGACGAGAACCCGATACGTGCCGCCGAGCCGCCTACCGAGCTCTTCCAAGCTCTCGCGCAGCACCTCATATGCATCGCGCCACGTGTAGCGAGACAGGCGCCCCTCGTCGGGACCTGGCTCCGGCCCGCTCTCGTAGTAGCAGAGCGCAGCCGAAACAACGGTGCGCGCCCCCTCCAGGAGCCGTTCTGGGTGGCACGAGATCTCGGGACGCGCCATGGTGAAGCGCATATCCGCGAAGAGGCCGCGCGCCCGGCGCTCACGGATGTGTTCCTCCGTGTCCTCATACGGCGCGGCCACGGCTGCACCGAGGACGTCGAGCTCGAGGTCCGCGGCCAGCCGAGCCAGCTCGGCGGCGGTCATGAGAGGATTCTGCCTCGTGAAGGCCGTTCGCATTCACGAAGACGGTGGGCCCGACGTCCTCCGCTACGAGGAGATTCCCGATCCCGAGCCTGCGCGCGGCGAGGTCTTGATCGAGCTACGGGCGGCGGGGCTGAACCATCTCGACATCTGGATCAGGAAGGGCCTCCCGTCCGTCCCGAAGCCCCGCATCCTGGGTGCCGACGGGGCAGGAGTCGTCGTCGCGCTCGGTGAGGGCGCCCACGGGTTCTCCGTCGGAGATCGTGTCGTCTCGAACCCGGGCATCGTCCACGACGGTCACCTCACGGTGATCGGAGAGCACACGGACGGGACGTACTGCGAGCTGAAGGCAATCCCCGCCGGGCAGCTCTACCCCCTCGCGGACTCGCTCTCGTTCGAGGAGGGCGCGGCGTTCCCGCTCGTGTTCGAGACGGCCTACCGCATGCTGGTGACCAAGGCCGCCCTCCGCGAGGACGAGTGGGTGCTCATCTGGGGGATCGGAGGTGGCGTGGCGCTCGCCGCGTTCGAGCTCTGCCGCGCTCTTGGCGCGCACACGATCGTCACGTCGTCGAGCCCGGAGAAGCTCGAGCGAGCTCGTGCCCTGGGCGCAGATGTCGCGGTCAACCATGCGGACGACGACGTCGTCGCGGCCGTGAAGGAGTCGACGGGTGGCAACGGCGCAGACGTCGTGGTCGAAACGGTCGGCGAGGCGACCTGGGAGCGCTCGCTCGCCGCCGCCGCACGCGAAGCCCGCATTGTCGTGTGCGGGGCAACCACCGGGCACAGCCCACCCGCGCGCCTCTATCGGCTGTGGTGGAAGCAGCTCACGGTCTACGGATCCACGATGGGAATGCCCGTGGACTTCGAGGGCGCGTACGAGCTCATCAAGAAGGGGAGCGTGCGCATCCACGTCGACAGCGTGTTCGCGTTGTCCGACGCCGCCAAGGCGCACGAACGTCTCGAGTCAGGCGCGCAGTTCGGAAAGGTCGTCCTGAGTATCCCGGGGTAACACCGATGCGAGAGCCACCGTAGCGGCCGCGAAGCGGACGCCTTCAGGGATCTTCGCGCGTTCGACATCCGCGCGAGCGGATTTCGAGCTAGTACCGATCCAGGCGCCACCGTAGCGGCCGCGAAGCGGACGCCTTCAGGGGATCTTCGCGCGCTTGAAATCCGCGCGAGCGGATTTCGAGCTTGCGCCAGCAAATCAGCCGAAGCCGAGGATGAACTTGGCGTCGTCCGACATGCGGTCGGGCGTCCAGGGCGGGTCGAACGTCAGCTCGACTTCGGCCTCCTCGACACCGGGCACGGAACGGGCCGCGTCGAGGATCCCGTCCGCGATCATGGCTCCGGCCGGACACCCCATGGACGTGAGGCTGTACAGGACCTTCACCTTCGCCGCGTCGACCTCGACGTCGTACATGAGGCCCAGCTCGACGATATCCATCCCGAGCTCCGGGTCCTCGACCTGGTGCAGGGCTTCGACGACATCTTCGCGTGTGACCATGCGACCAGTGTAGTCAGGCGCCCTCGGGGGGAGGCATGCCGGCCTCGCCCTACCGGACGCTGACGAGCTGGTCCGCGCGGCGCAGCACGAGATCCATCACGTCCCCGATCGCCTTGTCGAGCGAGTCGTTGACGATGACCGGCACGTCGTAGCGCCGCGCCCGCTCCACGAGATAGTCCTGGATCTGGCGGATCTGCGGCAGCGCGTCCAGGTACTTCTCGAGCGGGCGCAGCCCTTCGGTCGCGTAGTCACGCACCCAGAAGTGGCCGCGATGGAGGTTCTCGTCCTCGATCGCCACCACGCACTGGACGACGAACGCCCCGGGAAACTCGGTCGCGATCATTCCGGGTACGAGATGCACGCCCTCGAGCACGAGCGACCAGTGCTCCGTCGCCGCGCGCTCGAGCGCCGCCTGGACGCCGACGACGACGTTCCTCGTCTGGTCGAGAAAGCCGAGAATCGCGGCGTCGCCGGACTCCTCCTCCTCGGCACGCGTCAACGCGAGGCGCGCTTCGAAGCTGGAGTAGTGGACGGACGGCATGAACTCCTCCGAGAAGAACGCCCGCATCGTCTGGCGGATGAAGTCGGTCGACGTCACCCGTGTGATCCCGAGCCTGTGCGCTGCCTCCGTCGCGATCGTGGACTTGCCGGTGCCGGTCGCGCCCCCGACGAGCAGAAGCAGCGGTTGCTCGAGCTGTTGCAGCGCGCTCAGCCTCTTCAGGCGACCGACCGTGGTCGACGCGTGCTCGTCGCCGATCACGTCTGCGGCCAACTCAGCGAGCCGGTCGAGGTCGAGGGTCGAGACGCCACGTTCTGCGAGGTCGCGATCGGCGCGATGGGCGATGAGATACGACCGTTCCGGATCGAGCCCCGTGACCACGAGCGCGCGCGCCATGAGCCCCTTCGAGAACGGGATTTCGTCCCCGAGCGGCAGCGGCATCACGTGGCGTCGTTCGCTCATACCTCTATTCGTGACATTTCCAGCACTATCTCGTCAAGGTCCGGATGTCCCAGAAGGGGGACGACGTCGTTGGCCGCGAGCACGATTTCGGCGTCGTGCGCGAGCCCGAACTCGGCTACGACGTCAATGGCAGCGGCCTTCAGCTCGACCAGGAAGACGTCCGCGGAGACCTCCTCGAGCTCCTTCTGGAGCGCCGATCGATCCGCGAGATTGCCAGAGACACGCACGATCTCTGCGCCATGTGCTGTCTCGAGATGTGTCGCGATCACCTCGTGCGCGTCGGGTCGCGCCGTGCAGAAGTACGCAACTCTGCGTCCGCGCACGCTCGTCATAGGACGCGGCCGGAGGACCGTCGGGACGACAGCGACCTCCGGCGGGACGAGCGCGCGAACCGCGTCATGGGTCAGCCGCCACTCCGATCCGTCCTCGGCCATCGTCAGAACGACCACGTCGGCGAGGAGGAGGCGGAAGGCGTTCAGGTATCCGGCTGCGACGTCGGGGCTCTGGTGTCCCCCGACGACGGCGATCGTCCGGTCGACGGCGACCGGAGGCAACGCCGCGCCGCTGCCGTCGAAGACGACGAGATCAGGCCGGAGCCCTGCGGCGATGCGCGCTCCTTCGAGGACGTTCGACACGAAGACGGCGCCTGCGAGACCGCCTCCACATCGCCGGCAGCCCACCGTCTCGACGCCGGTGAGCGCCGCGGTCTCGAGATGATCCGATGCGGCATGCCGTCCAGCTCGCGAGAGTGCGACGAGCGCATCGAGCGTTGGGGGAACACCGACCGTCTCGGGCTCAACAGGGCCCCCTCGCCCCATGGCGACGACCACGACTTTCCTCTCGGCGGCGAGCAGCCTCGCGACATGTCCCGTAACCGCCGTCTTGCCGACACGCTTGCCGGTTCCGACCACCGCGATCGAGGGAAGCTCGAAGGGTGCGAACGTCGGCGGATCGAACCGGAAGTCTGCTCCCACGTAGGGGATTCCGTAGGAGAGAACACGACTTGCGAGCGCAAACCGCTCGACCGGCCCGAGGACTGGCTCGTCCGAGAGATCGATCGCGATCTCGGGCCGGTAGCGGTCGAATGCAGAGGAGACGTCATCGGCGAGCGGCACGCCGTAGCCGTCGGAACCACGCAGCTTCTCCGTTCCTCCGACGAGAACCGCGGCCACGAACTCGTAGGGAAGCTCCGCAAGCGCGTCGCGGACGACGGGCGGATAGTGCTCGCCGTCGACGATCGCCAATGCCTTCACGTCTTGGCGGTGACCTCGTCCTCGATCCCGCCCGTGTACTTCGCGTACTCGAGCGTGTCGAGCGAGAACGAGACGAGCTTGACCTCGTCGTGGAACGGATGCCGGCGCCAGATGTCGACCTTGCTGCCCGCGACCTCGATGACGTTGTAACAGGGCCTCGTGTTCCCTCGCAGACGAAGGGAGGAGACGGTTCCCGCATTCACGACGAACAGATCCTCGAGCCGCCAGACGTACGGCACGTGCTTGTGGCCGGAGAGCACGAGGCGTACGCCGGAACGCTGCAGGCATTCGATCGCATCGCCCGCGTCGTAGACGACGTTTCGCTCGCGGCCGGTGCCCGGAACCGGCAGCAGGTGGTGGTGGAGCACGAAGATCTTGAGATCGGACTGCTCCTGCGAGAATTGCTCCTCGATCCAGAGGTAGCGGCCCCGCCCGATCTGTCCATGGTCGAGGTCGGGCTCGCTCGAGTCGACTGCGACGATTGCGACGCCGTTCTTTCGCAAGACCGAGTTCCGCTCGCCGAACATCTCCTCGAAGTGCACGTAGCCGACGTTCCGGGAGTCGTGGTTTCCGGGGACGACGACGATCGACTCGCAATCGAGCCGGTCCATGTACTCGCGGGCGGTGAGGTACTCGTGCCGGAAGCCGAAGGTCGTGAGATCTCCGGAGCACACGACGATGTCGGGCTTGAGCTCGTTGATCTCGGCGATCGCACGCTCCAGGAGGCTGACCTCGAAGTACGGGCCACCACAGTGGAGATCCGAGATCTGGGCGATGCGAAACGCGCCTTCGGGGCCCGGCATGGTCACAGTGTAGGAGCTTGCCGGGGCAGGATCACACGAGCCGTCGTCCGGCGAGCAGCGTCCGAGGCGGTTGGTACCGTGGCCTAGGTGCGGGTTGAAAGTCCCGTTTTCCAGGCATATTGTGGCTCCAAGCCTCCGCGCTTCGTTAATCGCAGCGAGCTCGAGTGCGCCAAGATTCTCGACTACTACGGCATTCGCTGGGACTACGAGCCCCACTCGTTCGTCCTCGAGCGCGACGACGAGGGCCGCGTGGTGAGCGCCTTTACGCCGGACTTCTACCTTCCCGACCAGGATCTCTTCATCGAGGTCACGGTGATGAAGCAGTCACTCGTCACGCGCAAGAACCGCAAGTTGCGTGAGCTTCGGCGGCTCTATCCGGAAGTCCGAGTCAAGCTCTTCTACCGACGCGACATCGAGCGGCTCGCTCAGCGCTATCGGTTGCGGCTCGCTTCGTAGTGATCGGAGACAT
Source organism: uncultured Actinomycetes bacterium (assembly GCA_963850485.1). Taxonomy (GTDB): domain Bacteria; phylum Actinomycetota; class Thermoleophilia; order Gaiellales; family Gaiellaceae; genus GMQP-bins7. Next base: position 62,470 of record CAWKLR010000012.1, read on the forward strand.
CGCATCCGAGCACGGCGTGGTCGGCGCCGTCTACCTGACGCGCGACCAGATCGCGACGCGGGTCGCCGAGCTCGGCAAGGAGCTCGCGCGGGACTACGAAGGGCTCGACCCGATCCTGATCGCGCCGCTCAAGTCGAGCGTCGTCTTCCTGGCAGATCTCACGCGCGCTCTTCCCATCCCCCACACGCTCGACCTCGTCGAGCTCGCCGCGTACACCGGCTCCGACGACGGCGGCGTGCGACTGCTGAAGGACGTGGACTCGCCGCTCGAGGATCGCCACGTGCTGATCGTCGAGGACGTGGTCGACACGGGACTGACTCTGCACTTCCTGTGCAGGACGCTTGCGCTTCGCAGTCCGGCGAGCCTCGCAGCCGTGTCGCTCCTCGACCGTCCGTACCGACGTCTCGTCGACGATGTTCCCCTTCGCTACGTCGGCTTCACGGTCCCGGACGAGCTCTTCGCCGGCTACGGCCTGGGCCTGGACGAGCGCTGGCGCGCATATCCGGATCTGCACAGCGTGATCCCGGCCGAGCTCTCGCCGGCCGAGGCTGCCGCCTAGAACTCAGAGATACAGCAGCGGGTCGACGGCCACGCCGTTCACGCGCACCTCGAAGTGGAGGTGCGGGCCCGAGGAGTTCCCCGTGGAGCCGACGAGGGAGACGGTCTCGCCCTGCGAGACCTCCTGCCCGACGCCGACGAGAATGGCCGACGCATGCGCGTACGCGGTCGCGAGCCCGTCTCCGTGATCGACGACGACGAGGTTGCCGTACCCGCCGAGCCAGCCCGCGTGAATGACCGTTCCGGAGGCGGCCGCCCAGATCGGCGTTCCGCTCGAGGCAGTGATGTCGATGCCTTCGTGCAGGCGACCCCAGCGCATGCCGAAGCCGCTCACGACCGTCCCGTTGACCGGCCAGATGAAGCCTGATGCGGATGGCGTGCCGGTTCCCGTCGAGCCTGCTTCTGCCTGAGCGTCCCGAATCGCAGCAGCCAGCGAGGCGCTCTGCGCCGCAAGCGCTTCGACCTCCTGCAGATACTCCTCTCGGGTCTCGCGCGACGTCACGAGAGCGCTCTGCTTGAGCCGCCTTGCCGCAGCGAGCGTGTCCCGATTGGACGCCAGCTCGTTGCGGACGCTACGCGCCTCGTCCGTTCTGGATGCGATCACCGAGACCGTGGCCGCTGTCAGGCGCTGCGTGCGCTCGGTCGCGCGACGCTCTTCCGCTGCCAGCCGCCTGGCGGTCTCCACCTGACCGACGATGCGCTGATCCTGCAGCCCGATCCGACTCACGAACTCGTAGCCGTCGATCAGGTCGCCGAACGTCGTCGCCGAGACGAGCACCGAGAGCGTATCCGGCTCCTCCTCGATGTAGATCGCGCGGACTCGCGCCTCCAAGATCCCGACCGCGCGCCGGTATTCCTTCTGGAGTCGCTGCAGCCGTCGCGTCTGCGTCTCCAGGAGAACGGTGAGACGTTCGAGCCGGCCTTGCTCCGAGGCGAGCTCCGCCTCGAGAAGCCTCAGGCTTCCCTCGGCCTGCTCAACGGCCGACTGAGCCGCCTGAAGCTCGGTGACGACGGCACCGAGCTGGGACGTGAGAACACCCTCCTGCTCCTTCGCCGCCGAGATCTCGGCCTGCAGCTCCGCGATCCGCTGATCGACGTGCGCCTTCTCGTCCTCGGGATCCTGGCCGGCGGCCGTCGCCGCGAAAAACAACGCCAGCATGAGCGCGAAGACCGGGAGAAGTCGTCGCATCCTCACGAGGTTCGCTCACCCGTCGGACGTCCCTCCTCTTCGACCTTCCGCGAGGCCTCTTCCGAGCGCTCCCGCTCGAGCTCCTGCAGCGCGCTCGCAGCCTCGCGACGCAGTGGGCTCACGAGCGCTCGATAGTCCTCGTCGGAGACCGTCCCGGTTCGATGATCGAACTCGAGCTCCTTGAGACCGGCGAGCGCCCGGTCCCGGGCCTCGACGAGCTCGAGGCGACGTCGCTCGGCGGGGTCGAGCTCGTCGAGCGCATCGGATACGGGCTCGGGCTCTCTCAAGAACGGGAGTGCCACGAAAACCACACAGGCGACCGCGAGTAGCGCAGCGAGAGCCAAGGCCAGCGTCAACGCGTCGCGGGAATGCCCAGTGCCCGCGTTCTCTCGACGAGGCGGCGCTGCTCGCGTGCGTCCGGCCACAGGGTGATGAGAGACCCGAGGAGGAAGACGAGCCCCGCGATCCAGATCAGGTTCACGAGCGGCTTCACGAAGACGCGGAAATACACCGTCCCGTCCGCGTCGATCTGCTCGGCGATGACGAAGAGATCTTCGCCCGTCAGGGGGTCGCTGCGGATCCCGACCTCGTTCGAGACCTGGTCCTCGATCGTGTACGCGTTCTTGCCGGCCTCGAGGGTGCCCAGATCGCGATCGCCACGACTCACCGCGAGCTCAGCCCGGATCTCGGTCGCATTCGCGACGATGCGCTCGTCCAGCGTTCGGTACTCGAGCCGATAGTCACCGACCTCCATCGACTGCCCGCGCTCGAGCTTCGCCTCGGCCACGGTGTCGAAAGCGCTCGATCCCGCCACCCCGATCGCCAGGAGCACGATCGCGGCGTGAACGACGTACCCACCGTAGCGGCGGCGGTTGCGCGCGATCAAGGACGAGAACGCACCAGGCCACGATGTCGCTCCGAGTGCCTTGCGTGCCCTCGTGCCGCGGCTGAACTCGAGGATGATCGTCGTGAAGACGAATGCCGCGAACGTGTACGCGATCAGACCGGGAATCGAGCTTCCGGCACCGAGTGCCAGGAGGACGCCACCGGTCACGAGGGCCACTCCGGTCGGCCAGCGGAACGTCGTCAACAGACTTCGGAGCGAAGCTCGCCGCCAGGCGATGAGCGGTCCGATTCCCATGAGCAGGAGCAGCGGCAGTCCGAAGATGCGGAGGAAGAAGTCGTAGTACTCGCGACCGAGCACGACCGCTTCGCCGCGCAGCGCCTCGGAGAGCAACGGGTAGACGACGCCCCAGAAGATCGTCAGGCAGAGTGCGAGCAGGAGCAGGTTGTTGTAGAGGAACGCTGCCTCGCGTGAGATCGGAGACTCGAGCCGCGTCGGCGACCGGAGCTTCGGAAGGCGCCAGAAGACCAGCGCGAGAGACACGGTGACGACCACTCCGATGAACGCGAGGAACCAGGGGCCGATGGAGCTCTGCGTGAACGAGTGGATCGAATTGACGACACCGGAGCGCGTCAGGAAGGTGCCGAAGAGCGAGAGGGAGAACGCCAGGAGAACGAGGAGCACGTTCCAGATGCGGAGCATTCCACGCTTCTCCTGGATCATCACCGAGTGCAGGAACGCCGTAGCGGCCAGCCAGGGCATGAGCGCCGCGTTCTCGACGGGGTCCCACGCGTAGTAGCCGCCCCACCCGACCTCCTCGTAGGCCCAGTGTGCGCCCAGGAGCTGGCCGATGCCGAGGGCGGTCCAGGCAACCAGTGTCCAGCGACGCGTCGCGACGAGCCAACGCTCGTCGGTGCGGCCCGAGATGAGCGCTCCGATGGCGAAGGCGAACGGCACCGTCAGCCCGACGTAGCCCAGGTAGAGCAGCGGAGGGTGCGCGAGCATGTACGGGTTCTGCAGGCTCGGGGTCATCCCGAGGCCGTCCGCGGGCGCTGCCTGGGTCGCGAACGGGTTCGCGACCGCGACGAGGAGAAAGGCGAAGAACGTCGCGACCGCCCCGAAGACCGGCACTACCCAGACGATCAGGTCGCGTGCCCAACCGCGGTTCAAGCGAACCGCGGCGGCCGCAAAACCGGTGAGGACCAGAAGCCAGAGCAAGAGCGAGCCTTCCTGTCCACCCCAGAACGCCGAGATGGTGTAGGCGGTCGGCAGTGCCTCGCTCGTCGTGCTCGCGACGTAGGTGAACGAGAAGTCGTTGCGAAGCAGCGCGGAGAGCAGGACGGCTGATGCCACGAGCGTGGAGCCGAACGCGGCGAGCAGGGCATTCTGGGCGGAGAGCGCGAGCCGCCGGCGTCCGAGATGGGCAGCGGCGGCACCCGCCACGAGCGCGTACACCGACAGACCGAGGCTGACGACGAGGGCAGCGCGACCGAGCTCGGCCATGCCGGATTACGCGGGGTCGCCGCTCTGCTTGGGCGCGTACTTCGAAGGGCACTTCGTGATCATCGAGCCCGGCTCGGCGACGAAGGTGCCGTTCCGCAGCCGACCGTCGACCACGATGTGACGTCCGACCTTGAACAGATCCGGGACGGATCCCGCGTACCTGACCGGGATTGCCCTCCCGGACTTTTCGCCGATGTCGCGCAAACGGAACGTCAAGCCGCCGGCGTGCGCGTCGCCTGCCACCGGTCCGACGACGAGCCCCGCGAGCTGCACTTCACCGGATCGACCGGCGAGCTCACTCGGGGCGAGCGACGGGTTGCCGCCTCCGGCGATCGACGTGTACAGGAGGAAAACGGCGAGGACCGCGGCCACCGAGAGGGCGATCACGAGCCGCGCAGGACTGGCCGTGCGTGCCACGAGGGAAGTCTAGCCCGGAGAATCGCGAAAACGGCTGAACAAGCGGTTACGCAGCGTCGCGCTCGGACCAGGCCGACGTTCGAGCGTGGCGCTCGGGAAGACGGTAGCCGTGCTCCATGCAGAGCTCACCGGGGGACTCCTCCGTCAGCGCATCGCAATAGCCCTTCCCGTACGCCGCGCGGATGAAAGCGGCGACCACCTCGAGATTCCACTCGGGCACATCGACGGCCTCGCGCCAGAGATCCGAGATGCGGAGGTCGATGTCGAGCTCGAGCAGATCGATACGTGAGGGCTCTCGGGACACGTTCCGAGCGTACGCAGCGTGTCGGACGGAATGCGCGAAGCGCATTGTCCGCGTAGCAAAACCAGTGGAGGGGGCTTTGGAGAACCGGGAGGTTCCCCCAACGAGCGCTACGCCTCGTCGCCCCGCACCGTGAAGGGCAGGGTCCAGTCCTCCCGCGACTCGCCGTCGATCGTGAGTCGCCACTCGTAGCGTCCCGGCTCGAGCGGTAGGGGTGTCCAGTTCACCGCCACGGGGAAGTCGAGAGGCGTTCCGGGCTTGAGGCCCGGAGGACGCCCGACCTCGAACTGGCCACCGAACGCGAACGTCTGTGGCTCGTCCTCCTCGTCAGTTTCGAGGACCACCTCCGCCCCGTCGGAGTCGACGAGCAGCACCGAAAACGTGTGCATCGTGTTCGCCTGGTCCCAGGGCACCTGGATCAGAAGGCCGATGCCGAAGGGCGCCGGCTCAGGACCGGTGTACGACCAACCGCCGCCGACGATCGTGAGCTTCCCTTCGGAGAGGACCGCGTAGTCGGCGAGGAGCATCGTGGCCTTCACTCCCGAGAGCCAATCACATCGGCCAATAGCATGAGGGTGTGTCCACGAGGATCCGCGTCGGCCCGGCACGCTTTCCCTCGCGCGAGTCGCCCGAGGAGGCGCTCGACCTCCTTCGCGAACGCGGGTACACCGCGTGCGAGATCGACTTCGAGAGCGGCTTCTGGATGGACTACCCGTTCGCGGAGCGGCTCGGTGAGCTCGCCCGAGACCACGACATCGCGCTCTCGGTACACGCACCGCTCTTCGGGTTCATGGGCCATCTGGAGGCGAGCGGGCGCAAGTTCACCTCGGCGGTGGGAGCGCTCGATCGCAGTGCCGGTATCGCTGCCGCGACCGGAGCGGAGCTCGTGGTCTTCCATCCCGGATTTCTGCTCGGCCGGAGCCGCGAGGACGCGCTCGACGCAGTCGTCGAGCAGCTCGGGACGCTTCGAGAACGACTCGAAGGCAAGGATCGTGCTGTGACGTTCGGCGTGGAGGTGATGGGGCGGGTGCGCGACCTCGGGTCGCTCGACGACGTCGTCGAGATCTCACGAAGGACGACGTGGGTGCGGCCCGTGCTCGACTTCGCGCACATGCACGCGACGAGCGACGGGGCGTTTCTCTCCGACGAGCCGTTCACGGAGGCTTTGCGCGCGGTCGACGCTGTCCTCGACCCCGAAGCACCGTTTCACATCCACTTCTCCGACATCGCCTTCGCGAACCGCAATGAGACGAAGCACCTCTCCTACGGGGACGGAACGCTTCGTGCCGATCCGTTACGCAAAGCGCTCGACGCATTCGAGCGTCCGGCCACGGTGATCTCCGAGTCGCCTGACGAGGAGTCGAGTCAGGCGATTCGCACGGTGCTCGAAGACACCGGCGTCAGCTCTGCCAAGCGCGCTTCGTAGACGCTCGGCCCATCGCCGTTCTGCCCCGCCTCGCGCTGGAGGTCGACCATGCGCGCGAGCGGTTCGAGCTCGAACGCCTTGAAGTCGCCTTCGCGCGCAAGCGCCAGGGCCGAATCGAGGAGCTCCTCCGCCTCGGGGCCGCGGCCCTGTGCTGCCCGTACCGCCGCAAGGGCGGTTGCGGCTGCGACCTGGCCGCTCGTATCTCGAACACCCGCGTTCGACCGAGCATCGATGGCAAGCCGCTCCGCCTCGTCGAGCTTTCCGAGGTCTGCGAGCGTCTCGGCGAGAGCGGCCTGCTGATCGGGGAGAACGCCGAGGTCGCCTCTCGTCTCGGTGATCCGCAGGGACTCCCGCTGGAGCTTCTCCGCACGCTTCAGGTCTCCCTTCAGGCGTGCGATCCACCCCAGCTTGGCCAACGCCGAGGCGACTGCCGGCTCGACACCGAGCTCCGCCGAGCTCGCGCGCACCTCCTCGAAGAGCGTCTCCGCGGCGTCGAGCTCACCCTTCAGCGTCAGGAACCAGCCGTAGGAGAGCGTCGCCCCGACACGCGCACGGACGCTGCCGCTCTCGCCCGCGAGCTCGAGAGAGCGCGTCAGGAGGAGCTCGGCCTCGTCGAGCTCGAGTCGGATGATGTGCGTCTGCGCCAGGATCTGCGCGGCGATGGTCTGGAGATCCTTGCGGCCCGCATCGAGCGCGATGACGTACGCGCGCTCCATGAAGTGAACCGTGTCCTCGACCTCTCCGAGCCAGCCTGCGGCGTGCGCCCGCACGGAGAGCGCGTCGAAATGCGCGACCGGGTCGTCCTTGCCCTCGAGGAGCTCGAGAGCCTTGTCGACGATCGTCTTCGCTTCCGTGCAGTCGCCATGGCGTTTGAGCATCGCCTCCCCGAGGGCGGTGAGCGCAAGCGCCTCGATGACCTGCTCTCCCTGCTCGTGCGCCTGGTCTCGAACCTTCGTCATCTCGACCTCGACCGCAGACCAGTCCTGCAAGCGCCAGGCCGCACGCGCCGCGACATAGCGTGCGCCGAGCGTCGGGCGAAGCTCGAGTGCGCGGAGTCCCAGACGGCGCGCAGTCGGATAGGCCTCGCGAGCGATCGCTCGCTTCGCAGCCTTCACCAGCGCAGCGCCGGTCTCCTGCGCGAGCTCTTCGGGCGGCGCACCCTCCAGCTCGGTCAGGAACTCGACCGCCTGGTCGAGATGGTAGGCGCGAATCTCGAGCAGCTCTTCGCCCGTTCTGTCGGCGAGCCACTCGGCGAACCGGGCGTGATACTGCGCACGGGCGAGCTTCGCGAGCCCCGCATAGGCGACCTCGCGGATGAGCAGGTGCTTGAACCGATACGCGTGCTCGCCCGAGATCGACGAACGGGCCTCGCGCAGCACGAACTCCCGCTGTTGCAGGTCCTCGAGCGACGCCTCGATGTCTTCGATGTCGGGTGAAAGGTGCTCGAGTGCGCCCTTCCAGAACACCCTGCCCACCACCGATCCCCGCTGGAGAAGCGTCTTGGCCGCGGGGGGTAGATGGTCGATGCGCGCGGCGATGAGGGCCTGCAGCGTGTCCGGGATGCGATCCGGCGATCCGTTTCCGCCGCCGCTCTCGACGAGCATGCGAATCGTCTCCTCGACGAACAGGGGGTTGCCTTCCGCCCGTTCGAGCACTTCCCGCGAGGGAGCTTTCATCGCCTCGCCCGACTCTCCGGCGAGCTGGGCCAGGAGCTTCTCCACCAAGAGCTCGCTCTCCTCGTCCGACAACGGCTCGAGCTCGATCGCGGTCGAGCGCACGCGTCCTCCACCCCACCCCGGCCGCTGCTCGAGCAGCTCGGGTCGAGCCAGGCAGATGACGAGCAGCGGCGCGCGCACCCAGTCCGCCAGGTGCTCGATCAGCTCGAGCAGGGGCTCCTCGGCCCAGTGGATGTCCTCGAAGAACAGCACGAGCGGCTGCACGTCGGCGAGCGTCACCATGATCTCGCGCGCCGCCCACGCGATCTCCTGCGAGCTCCTCTCGCCCTCGAGGGCTTCGAGCATGCCGGAGGCGAGGCCGAGCACGTCGGCGACGGTCTCCTCCTCGCAGCACTCGCGGAGCTTCGCGAACGCCTCTTCGAGCGGATCGTCGTCCGAGATTCCCGCCGCGGCCTTGATCATCTCGGCGAGCGGCCAGTAGGTGACGCCCTCGCCGTACGGGAGACAGCGTCCGGAGAGAACGCTGGCGCGCTCGAGACCGTCCACGAACTCCCGCGCGAGGCGGCTCTTCCCGACTCCCGGCTCCCCGAAGATGGTGAAGAGATGCGCACGCCGGTCGCGAACGGTGCGCGCGAACGTGTTCTCGAGGAGCTCGAGCTCGGCCTCGCGGCCGACGAGCGGCGCGCGTGGGCCCTTCGACCGCGCGGGACCGTCGACCGCATCGACGAGGCGCCACGCCCTCAGCGCGGATCCCATCCCCTTCAGCTCGAGCGGACCGGCATCCTCGACGACCAGGCTTGCTCCTGCGAGACGGTATGCGGTCGGTCCGATGAGGATCTCGCCCGGCCTCGCGGCCTGCTGGAGTCGCGCCGCGAGGTTCACGGCCTCGCCTGTGGCGAAGGTGGACTCGGAGTCCTCGACGACGAGCTCGCCGGCCTCGATGCCGATCCTCGCTTCGAGTCCGAGCTCTTCGACGGCCTGGCGCATCGCGAGCGAGGCGCGGGCTGCCCGTTCGGCATCGTCTTCGTGGGCTTGCGGAACGCCGAACGCCGCCAGCACCGCATCTCCTGCGAACTTCTCCACGATCCCGCCATGCAGCGTCACGCAGTGGGAGACCTTCTCGAAGAACGTGTTCACGCGACGGCGAACGACCTCGGGATCCGAGGCGGCGACCAGACCCGTGGAGTTCACGAGGTCGATGAACAAGACCGTGGCGAGCTTTCGCTCCATGACGTAAGTGTAGAAACGAATGCGGGTGTGGCCGTCATTCCACGGCCGCTCCAGGTCAGGCCACTAGCATCCTCCCCATGCTCGATCCCGCCGTCTTCAAGGCGTACGACGTCCGCGGCCTCTACGGAGACGAGCTCGACGAGGACGGCGCATACCTCATCGGTCGTGCCTACGTCGAGCACTTCGAGCCTCGGGCGATCGCCGTCGGTCGAGACATGCGGCTGTCCTCTCCGGGCATGGCTGCCGCGTTCGTCGAGGGCGCCGCCGACGCCGGCGCGGACGTGCTCGACATCGGCCTCGTCGGGACGGAGATGGTGTACTTCGCGGTCGTCGAGCTAGGCCTGGACGGCGGTGCCTGCATCACGGCGTCGCACAACCCCAAGGAGTACACGGGATTGAAGATCGTCCGGCGTGGCGCGCTACCGGTCGGCGGCGACTCGGGCCTGGCCGAGATCCGCGCCCTCGCCGGCGACGGGTTCGGAGCAGTGCGAAAGCGCGGCGACGTGCGTGAGGAGGACGTGTGGCCCGGGTTCGTGGAGAAGGTGCTGTCCTTCGTCGAGCCGGAGTCGATTCGACCGCTCCGGGTGGTCGTCGACGCGGCCAACGGCATGGCGGGCGTGATGCTTCCGCCGGTGCTCGAGCGGCTTCCGCAGCTTCAGGTCGTTCGCTGTTTCTTCGAGCCCGACGGAACGTTTCCGAACCACGAGCCGAATCCGTTGCTACCTGAGAACCGCGAGTTCATCGTCGCGCGTACGCGGGAGGAGGGTGCCGGCCTCGGAGTGGCCTTCGACGGCGACGCCGACCGGTGTTTCTTCGTCGACGACACCGGTGAGTTCGTCCCCGGGGACTTCGTCACGGCGCTGCTCGCCGAGAGCGTGCTCGAGCGCGAACCGGGTGCGAAGGTCATCTACGACGTCCGCGCGAGCCGAGCCGTGCCCGAGACGATCGAGCGCGCCGGGGGCATCCCACTCGTCAATCGCGTGGGACACGCGTTCATCAAGCAGCGCATGCGGAAAGAAGGGGCGGCTTTCGGCGGGGAGGTCTCGGCGCACTACTACTTCCGCGACTTCTCGCAGGCAGATTCAGGGGTCGTCCCCTTCCTGCTCATGGTCGAGCTGCTCTCTCGGCGAGGAACCTCGCTCTCGCAGCTCCTCGCGCCCTATCGCGAGCGATTCTTCCTCACGGGCGAGATCAACACTCCCGTCGCCGACGTCCCGCTGAAGCTTCAGGAGCTGAAGGAGCGGTACGCAGCGGAGGGCGGTCGGATCTCGCATCTGGACGGATTGTCGGTCGACTTCGACCAGTGGCATTTCAACGTGCGTCCCTCGAACACCGAGCCGCTGCTGCGGCTCAACCTGGAGGCGCTCGATCGGAGCCTGATGGAGGAGAAGCGCGAGGAAGTCCTCGCGCTCATTCGTGCCTAGTTCCGGCGATCGGGCGGAGCTCGGGCGCGTGACGGACCGCAGGCCCCCGTTCAAGTACTCGGCTCTGGCCCGCGTCTGGTTCTCGGACACGGATGCCCAGGGCATCGTCTACTACGGCCGGTACCTCCCCTACTTCGATCACGCGCGCACCGAGTACCACCGCCACCTCGCGAATGCGCCGTTCTCGCAGGCGGGCGGCGACCTGGTCATGCGGGCGTTACAGGTGGAGTACCACGCCCCCGCACGCTTCGACGATCTAATCGAAGCGTTCGTCCGCGTCAGGCGCATCGGCACGACGAGCATGACGTACCAGTGCGCCGCCTATCGCCTCCCCGAGGAAGAGTTGATGGTCACGGCCGAGCTCACGGTCGTCCTGGTCGACCTCGCCGAGCGAAAGCCCGTTGCGATTCCCGAGGCGATCCGCGCCGCCGTGCGGGAGTTCGAGGGCGACGACCTCGAGGTGTGACGCCCATAGAAGTCAGGGAGAGGAATGCCGCGCGCCCACCCCAAGGGGTGAGCGCGCGGTCCCCTTCCCTCTCCCCGCTTCTCTCTTTAGTCACGCGTTCGGGGGATGCAATCCCTCGAACGAGGTACCTCACCCGAACGGGGCGTGCGACCCCGTTCGGGTGGGCGTGACATCAGTCAGGAGCGGGGGCCGCCGAATGGCGTGAAGTCGCCGTGGAAGCGGAATCCACCGCCAAAGGGGCGATCCGGCCCGAACGGTCCGCGACGAAGCTCGCCGTTGACGAGATCCCTCGTGCGCTCTTCGAGATCCTGCTCGATCAGGTCGGCGCGCTCTTCGGTCAGACGACCGGCCGCAACCGCCGCGTCGAGCTTCTTCTTGGCCGCCTCGACCAGCGCCTGAACGAGGCCGTCGACGGACTTTCCTTCCTCTTTCGCGATCTGCGCAAGCGTGTCTCCGCCGCGGAGCTGGTCGCGCAGCTCGTCCTGCGTCAGCCCGAGGTAGGAAGCTGCGGTCTCCAAGCCCGCGAGCATCCTCGAGTGCGGTCCCCCGTCGGGGCCAGGGCCATGAAAGCGCCCGAAGCCGCCGAAGAGAAACGGCGTCTCTCCGGCATCGATCCGCTCCTTGAGCTCCGCACCTTGCTCCTGCGTAAGCCGCCCTTGCTCGACGGCGTCGTCGACGCGGTTCTTCAACGCCTTTCGGAGCGCTCCCTCGAGGGCACTGGGCTCGACGCCGAGCTCGGCTGCCGCGTCGTCGATGACTGCCTGGCTGTCGTCGCTCGATGACATGACGAGCGACGCACCCACTGCCGCGGTCGCGCCGAGCGCGACGACGAGCAGGAGGGCCGCGACCCCGGCCGCGGCGAGCTTGATCCTGCGGTGTTTGTCCATTCCGAAGATGAGACCAGAGGCGTCTAAGACGCCGCTAAGAGCTCGTTAAGAGCTCCCGAAGACGACGATCATCCTGCATCCTGCGCATTCGGTCGGTTGGGACGAGGTCAGCCGACGATGATCGACGGGCGACGAAGGCGCAGCGTCATCCGCGTCCCACCGCCTTCGGCCCGCTCGGCGAGGACCTCGCCGCCGTGCGTGTCCGCGACCTGGCGGACGATCGCGAGCCCGAGGCCCGACCCTGGCATTCCGCGAGCCGACCGAGCGCGGTAGAAACGGTCGAAGACGTACGGGAGATCCTCTTCGGCGATCCCTGGGCCGTGATCGCGAACCGAGACCTGCCCGTCGCGCACCTCGATCTCGATCTCTCCGCTCGGCGGGCTCCACTTGGCCGCGTTGTCGATGAGGTTGCCGACCGCACGATCGATCGTGGCGGGAACCCCCTGGACGACGGACTCCTCGAGCCGCGCCGTGAACGCCACGCCCGGCCGATTCCGCTGCGTCCGCTCGATCGCGTTCGCGACAACCAGATCCAGGCGAACATCCTCTGGTCGAGCGGTCTGCTGCTCTGCACGCGCGAGCTCGATCAGACCCGCGATGAGCGTCGTCATCTCGCCGAGCTGCTCCACGACGTCCGAGAGCAGCCGGCTTCGCTCGTCTGCCGGCAGTGCGCGATCTCCGGCCAGCACCTCGATGTTCGTGCGGAGGCTCGTCGAGCGGGGTGCGCAGCTCGTGCGACGCGTCGGCGACGAGCTGGCGCTGTGCGCGATTCGCGTCCTCGAGCCCGGCGAGCATCGTATTGAAGCTCGTGGCCAGGCGACTGAGCTCGTCGCGGCCGCCGACCTCGATCCGCTCCGAGAGATCGCCGGTCTCCGTCACACGCTCGGCGGTCTCGGTCAGCCTGCGGACCGGCGTCAGCGCCGCGCGCGACACGACCAGCCCGAGGCCGGCGGCGATTCCGATTCCGCAGAGCGCGATCGCGATGAGAAAGAGCCGCAGGCGAGAGAGCGTCTCGTCCATCTCGGTCAAGGGACGGGCGATCTGCACCGCGTACCCGGGTTCGTACGCGACGGACAGCACCCGGACGTGTGTCCCGTCGATCTCCGTCTCCGAGGTGACCGAATCGCCTCGCATGCCCGCCCTCGTGAGTGCGATCGCCTCGTCGGAGACGGGAAGCTCGACGTCGTCGTACAGCTGGCGCAAGGTCTCGCCGTCCGCCTTGACGACCTGGACGAACGTGTTCGGCTCACCGAAGCCGGGGCGGATGCCGAGGAAGGACTCTCCGTTTCGCAGCGGGATCTCGGCCAGCGGGATGCGGAAGATCTCCTGCGCGCGCTCCTCGAGGGTGTCGTCGATCTGTGCCCTGAGCTCACCGCGCACCACGAAGAACACGACGACCGAGGCAAGCACCACCGCCAGGGCCAACCGCCGCGCCGCGGCGCCGATCGCGATGCGCGCCCTGAAGCTCATGAGCGTTCATCGCTCGCGCAGGGCGTAGCCGACGCCGCGCACCGTATGGATGAGACGCGGCCTGCCGGCGAGCTCCGTCTTTCTGCGCAGGTAGCCGATGTACACGTCGAGGGAGTTCGAGGAGGGGCCGAAGTCGTATCCCCACACTCGCTCGAAGATGACGGAGCGGGTCAGGACCTGGCGAGGGTTGCGTAGGAAGAGCTCGAGCAGCGCAAACTCGGTACGTGTGAGGTCGATCGAATCGCCTCCTCGCCGAACCTCGCGGGTGCCGGGCTCGAGCTCGAGATCCGCGAAGCGGAGCATGTCTGCCGCGCCGTCGCCGTTCCCCAGCCGCCGCAAGAGCGCACGCAGGCGAGCGAGGAGCTCCGCGAGCGCGAACGGCTTGGGCAGGTAGTCGTCTGCGCCCGCATCCAAGCCGGCGACGCGGCTGTCGACCTCGGCGCGAGCCGTGAGCATCAGCACCGGAATTCCGTTCCCGGAGCGGCGCAGGCGCCGGCACACCTCGAGGCCGTCGGCGCCGGGCATGAGGATGTCGAGGATGACCGCGTCCGGCTGCGGCTCCAGCTCGAGGCGACGGAGCGCCTGCTCACCGTCCTCTGCGAGCTCGACGCCGTAGCCCTCGAGCTCGAGCGCACGCCGCAGCGAGTCCCTCACCGCACGCTCGTCGTCGACGACCAGGATCTCCATCGGCAGCATTGTGCGCGCTCGCATCGAACCGCGGAGCGGGTCTTACCGACTTCTTAGGCGGCTTTCAGCGACGGCTTAGTGGCCGCGGCTGCTATTGGTCTACCTTCACACGAAAGGACGCCGCCGTGAACGCCAGCCGTAACCGCACTCCCCTCTTCCTCGCCGGGCTCATCGCCGCTCTCGGCCTCGGCGCCGGGGCTGGTGCGGCCGCGTACGCCGTGCTCTCCGACGAATCCACCACGGTCGTGCGGCAGGTGACGGTGGCGGACTCCGAGCCGGCAGCGACTGCGGATGGCCTTTCGATCAGCACGATCTACCAGCGCTCGTACAAGGCGGTGGTCGAGATCACTGCGGCTGCGACGCAGTTCAGCGGCTCGCAGTCGGCTCAGGGCTCAGGCTTCGTCTACGACGAGGACGGTCACATCGTGACGAATCAGCACGTCGTGGAGGGCGCCAGCTCGATCTCGGTTCGCTTTTGGGACGGCTCCACGCGCGCCGCGCGGCTTCTGGGGACGGATCCCTCCACCGACCTCGCGGTGATCGACGTCAATGCGCCCGCGTCGTTCCTCGAGCCGCTTCGCCTCGGTGACTCGAGCAGTGTCGACGTCGGAGAAGGCGTCGTCGCCCTGGGCAGCCCCTTCGGGCTCGAGGGAACGGTGACGAGTGGCATCGTGAGCGCGCTCCATCGCCAGATGACGGCTCCGAACAACTTCACGATCAACGACTCGATCCAGACGGACGCGGCGATCAACCACGGGAACTCCGGCGGTCCGCTCGTCGACCAGCAAGGCCGGGTCATAGGCGTCAATGCGCAGATCGAGAGCGAGTCGGGCGGCTCCGACGGCGTCGGCTTCGCAATTCCGTCGAACACCGTGCGCTCGATCGTCTCCCAGCTCGTCGCGACCGGCGAGGCCGAGCATGCGTACCTGGGAGTCGAGATGATCGGCGTCGAGGGCGGCGTCGCCGTCACCAACGTCGTAAGCGGAACTCCTGCTGAGAAGGCCGGCCTGCGCGAGGCAACGGGCACGCGCACAGTCGACGGCCAGCAGATTCCGAGTGGCGGCGACGTGATCGTCGAGCTCGACGGCTCGCCGATCTCGAGCTCGGCCGAGCTGCAGAGCGCGGTCGACTCGAAGCAGCCGGGAGACGCGATCTCGATCACCATCCTTCGTAACGGGAGCGAGCGCACGCTCGAGGTGACGCTCGGCACGCGACCGGAGCGCGTTCCGTAAATGGCCGAGGGATGGCGGAGCGTTCGGATCGAGGAGATCGACCCGCTCGCCGTCGTCGACGGAAGGCTCCTCTGGCACCCTGTGCGCCGGACGCTCGACGTCGGCGCCTTCGGGATCAACGCCTATACCGCACGAAACCAGGGTGACGACGTCGTCGAGGAGCACACCGAGGAGACCTACGGTCACGAGGAGGTCTACGTGGTGCTGAAGGGCCGTGCGACGTTCACCCTCGACGAGGAGACGCTCGACGCACCCGCCGGAACCGTGGTCTTCGTTCGCGATCCCGCGGTGAAACGGCATGCTCGTGCGGAGGAGCCGGACACGTCCGTTCTCGCCGTCGGCGGCCCGCGCGACGAAGCCTACGAGCCGTCTCCGTGGGAGTACTCCTTCTTCGCTGCAGGGAAGTATCGGGCAGCGGGCGACTACGAGGCGATGGCAGCCGAGATCGCCGCCGGGCTCGAGCAGCATCCCGACAGCCCCGGCCTCCTGTTCAACCTCGGCCGCGCCGAGGCACTCGCCGGTCGCCCGGACGATGCGCTCGAGCACGTGCGCAGGGCGCTCGAGCTCAAACCGGAGTGGCAGGACGTGGCCCGCACGGACGAGGATCTCGTCACGGTGCGCGAGCTGCCCGGCTGGCCGCTGAGCGATTGACCATGCGGGATGGGGTCAGGCTTCAGCCTGACCCGGGTTCCGGGGTGGCTCGTCCTCGAGCCGGCCGCTGACGACCCAAGGGCGAGGTCAGGCTGAAGCCTGACCCCGGGGCTGTGGTCGCGGCCGAGGTCGGCTGAGGCCCGACCCGAGCGCTCGATCAGGACGGTGTGACGCGATACGCGTCGAACACGGCGTCGAGGTTCCGCAGCGCCGTCAGGAGCGAGCGGAGCTCCTTCACGTCCCCCACCTCGGCCGTGTACCAGTTGCGCGCCATCCCGTCCTCGACCGAGCCGCCGTAGGAGACGATGTTCGCGCCGTGCTCGGCGAAGGTCCTCGCGACGTCCTCGAGGAGACGCGAGCGATCCCAGGCGTCGACGGCGATCTGCACGAGGAAGCTGGCCGAGGCGCCTCCCTCCCACTCGACGCTCGTGAAGCGCTCCGGGTTTCGCTGGAGAGCCTTGACGTTCGGGCAGTCGTCTCGGTGCACCGTGATTCCGCGGCCGAGCGAGATGTAGCCGAGGACCGGGTCGCCCGGAACAGGCGTGCAGCACTTGGCGAGCCGGACGAGCACGTCCTCGACTCCCGGGACGGTGATCCCGAGCCGGTTGGAGGAGACCGCGGTCTTCGCGCGCGACGGCTTCGTCGTGATGGCCGGCTCGGCGGCTACCTCGTCGGTCTTCAGCCGCTGAATGACCTTGTTGACGATCTGGCCGGGCTGGAGCTTCCCCGCGCCGAGAGCAACGTAGAAGTCCTCGGCCTTCTTGAAGCCGGTCTCGCGGATCACCTGTGCGAGCACGCTCGAGCCCTGCAGCTTCCGGTACGGGAGCTTCTGCGCCTTCAGCGCCTGGTCGAGGAGCTCCCGTCCCTTCGCCTCGGTCTCGCCGCGCGTCTCGCGCTGGTACCACTGCCTGATCTTGTTGCGGGCCCGCGAGGACCTGGCGACGGCGAGCCAGTCACGTGAGGGGCCCCTGCCGGTCTTCGACGTGAGGATCTCGACGAACTCCCCGTTCGTCAGCCGATAGTGCAGGGGAACGATGCGGCCGTTCACCTTGGCGCCCACCGTTCGGTGTCCGACGTCGGTGTGCACGGCATAGGCGAAGTCGATCGGCGTTGCGCCCGACGGCAGCACCTTCACCTCGCCCTTCGGCGTGAAGACGTACACCTCGTCGGAGAAGAGGTCCGTGCGGAGCGTGCGCATGTACTCGCCCGGGTCCTGCTCGTCCTGCTGTGAGTCCATCAGCGACTTGACCCACACGAGCCACTCGTCGTCGGCCTTCGCGCCTGCGCGGCCGCGCTTGTACAGCCAGTGGGCGGCGACCCCGTATTCCGCCTCCTCGTGCATCTGACGTGTCCGCACCTGGATCTCGAGCGGCCGACCCTCGGGCCCGATCACCGTCGTGTGCAACGAGCGGTAGCGATTCAGCTTGGGCATCGCGATGAAGTCCTTGAAGCGTCCGGGCATCGGCTTCCACAGCGAGTGGATCAGGCCGAGCGCCGCATAGCAGTCACGCGTCCCCTCTTCCGCAGTTCGCTCGCAGACGACCCGCATGGCAGTCAGGTCGTAGATCTCGTTGAACTCGCGGCCCCGCTTGGCCATCTTGTCGTAGATCGAGTAGAAGTGCTTCGCGCGGGCGATGATCTCCGCCGGCACGTCCGCTTTGCGAAGCTCTTCGCCCAGAACCTCGCCGGCCTTGTTCGCCTGCGCATCCCGATCGGCACGCTGATCGGCGACCATCGCCTTGATCTCGGAGTACTTCCGGGGATGGAGTGTCTGGAACGCGAGGTCCTCGAGCTCCCACTTCAGCGCGTGGATCCCGAGGCGGTGTGCGAGCGGCGCATAGACCTCCAGCGTCTCGCGTGCCTTCTGCGCCTGCTTGGGCCTTGTCTGGTACTCGATCGTCCGCATGTTGTGGAGGCGGTCGGCGAGCTTGATCAGGATCACGCGGACGTCCTGCGCCATCGCCACGATCATCTTGCGGTAGTTCTCGGCCTCGGCCTGCTCGCGGCTCTGGAAGCTGATCCTCGTCAGCTTGGTGACGCCTTCCACGAGCTGCGCGACCTCGGGCCCGAAATCCGCCTTGACCTCGTCCAGGTCCGCGCCCGTGTCCTCGACGACGTCGTGCAGGAGCGCCGCCGCGATCGTCTGCTCGTCCAGGTGCAGCTCCGCGCAGATACGCGCGACGCCCAGGGGGTGGTGAATGAACTCCTCGCCGGAACGGCGTGTCTGACCTTCGTGGGCTCGCTCGGCAAAGTGGAACGCGCGACGAAGAAGGTCTCTGTCGACCTCCGGGTTGTAGGCCTCGACCTCGGCGATCAGCTCATCGACGAGGTGCTCGTGATGTCGCCTTTCATCGAGGACGGTCATGGTTTCAGTGTACTGAGCACCATTTGCGCGATCTTCGATCGCGAAGGAACGCACCGGCGAGCGTTGAAATCGGGGCTCTCATGGGCCCGATTCGACGCTGGCTTCGGCAACGACTCGCACGAAGGCTTGCGGTCGCCATGCGAGACGCGCTCGCTCCGCTTCCCTGAGACCTATGCGGCCTCGGGGAACGCGACCGCCTCGCGCTCGAGCAGCGCGCGGAACGTCTCCGACTCGAGCAACTGCCTGCGGCGACCCCGTTCTCGGTCGGCAAGTCCGAGCTCGGCGAACACACTCCTTGCCTCAGGAGTCCAGGCGCCCTCACCCGCGCGCCAGAGGCCGGCAAGCCGCTCGCGGAGCGCTTCGTACCCCTCCGAGGTGTCGAACAGCCTGCGCACGACGAGCTGGGGCGCGATCGTGCCGTTCCAGCGGTTCTCCTTCAGCCTGCAGGCGACGTCGAAGAGGCTGGTGGCGCGGAGCCGTTCGAGCTGGGATCCCTGGCCGAAGGCGATCGCACTCCCGGCGTCCCGTCCGTTCTGGCGTACGCGGAAGCGCAGGTGCTTGCCCTCGCCCACGGTCGCGGGCGCAAAGGGCTGCGTGGCCGGTACGAGCAGCATCACGTCGGGGTTTCCGAGCCCGAATGGCGCGAGTCGGTCGAGCTCCTGCGCGAGCGGAAGCGTGAGCTCCTCGGCCGAGACGACTGCATCCACGGTCGTCACTTGGCGCAGGTCCTCGTCGGTCAGAGTCGCGTCTGCGTGAGCGGCGAAGGCCTCGGCGAAGGCTTCGAGGCTCGCCTCCTCGATCGCCAAGCCCGCGGCCGCGCGATGTCCCCCGAACCGCTCCAGATGCGAGGAGCAGGCGGCCAAGGCGCCGTGGAGATCGAAGCGTGAGACCGACCGGCCCGAGCCCTTCCAGCCATCCTGGGAACGCGTGACGAGGACGACGGGCCGATTGAACTTCTCCACCAGGCGGGATGCCACGATGCCGATGACGCCTTCGTGCCAATCCTCGTGCCACAGGACGTAGCCGCGCCGGAGGCGAGCCGGTTCGGGAAGCTCTTCGACGAGAGCGGTTGCCTCACGCAGAATCCGGTCCTCCACCGCCTGGCGATCGCGATTGAGCTCCTCGAGGTCCGCTGCGAGCTTCCGGGCCTCGTCGGGGTCGTCGGTCAGGATCAGCTCGAGGGCGGCATCGGGCCGACCCAGCCGCCCTGCAGCGTTGATCCGGGGCGCGAGTCGGAAGCCGACCGAGCTCGCGTCGACCGCGGCCGGATCGACCCGCGCGCTTCTCATCAGAGCCTGCAGCCCGGGCCGGCGCGTGCATGCAAGCTCACGCAGGCCGGCGGAGGCGAGCGCACGGTTCTCGTCGACGAGCGGGACGACGTCCGCGATCGTGGCCAGCGCGACCAGGTCGAGGTTGCGCGCGAGCGCGGGATGCTCCGAGCCGAGTAGCGCCTCACCGAGCTTGTACACGACACCCGTACCGCACAGCTCGGGAAACGGGTACGCAGACGGACGCGTCGCGACGACCGGGCAGTCGGGGAGACGCTCTCCCGGCCGGTGATGGTCGGTGACCACGACTTCGAGACCTCCCGTCTGTGCTTCCGCGATCTCCTGGACCGCGGTTATTCCGCAGTCGACCGTGAGCACGAGCCCGACGCCGTCGTCGGCCAGTCGAGCCAGGGTCGCGCTCGACACGCCGTAGCCCTCCTCGAAGCGGCTCGGAAGGTGCCAGACCACGTCGGCGCCGAGCTCACGCAGGTACAGAACCGCGAGCGAAGTTGCGCAGATCCCGTCCACGTCGTAGTCCCCGTGGACGCAGATGCGCTTTCCCGCGGCGATTGCGGCTCGGATCCGCTCGACCGCCCCGGCCATGTCACCGAGGAGAAAGGGATCGTGACCCGGGAGCTCGGCGTCGAGGAAGCGCCGTGCGAGCTCAGGATCGCCATAGCCACGCCGCGCGAGCACCGCCGCGGTCACGTCGCTGAGCTCCAGCTCACGCGAGAGCGCCCCCGCTTTCTCGAGGTCGAGAGGAGCGATCGACCAGACACCGGTCACCGCTCGGACGGTACGGACGGCGCCGGACGGCTTCGGCTTCGCGCGCTGGTCAGGATCGCGGCGTTGTCTACATCTGACCTCGTGCGGCACGGCGACGCTGAAGCGCGTCCAGCACGATCTTGACCCAGAGGAGCACGAGGCCGATGGTCACGCCGACGACCACCATCGCGATCGGCGTCACGTAGGCCATCTGCTCGAGCGTGTACTTCGTCACGGCCGCGCCGACGAGCCAGACGAGGAGCACGACGACAGCCATGACCAGCCAGAGACGTCGGTCCTTCACGTCGCGAAGCCTAGATACGCTGGCCGAAGTGCTCGCAGCCAACTATCGCTCCGGCGACGACTTCGTGGTCGAGTTCCTCGGCCATCGCTTCGAGTTCAGCTCCGACGACTTCGCCGAGCGGGTCACCGCGGCCGCGGTGCGACTCGAGCTCGTCGCCTCGAACGACCTGGACTCGGACGAGGCGGGAGACCTCGTCGAGCTCGTCGCCGACGGCCGCATCGTCGAGCCGCGCAGCGGTCTCGGCATCTACCTCGTCCGGCACTGGGAGCACGTGTCGCTGGTGAAGCAGGAGTCGCTCGTGTATTGGCTGCGCAAGCTCGTCTTCCGGGGGGCCTGGCTCGACCACCGCGTCAAGGAGGGTCTCCTGGACGTGTCCTGGGAGGACGACACGGGCGACTTCGGCTACGCGGAGCCGAAAGGCGGGCGAACGCTCCTCGAGCTTGCGCCGGTCCCTTCGTGGCGCGAGCTGCAGTACCGGGGCTGAGATCGAACCTCGAAGCCGAGGTCAGGCTGAAGCCTGACCCCGGACAACGCTTCAGGTCTCGCTCGGTGTGAAGCCCACGACACGCTCGGCATCCGGTGCAGAGATCTCGATCGACTTCACCGCGCCGATCGGTACGACCACGAGCCGAGGCTCCTCCCCCTCGAGGCGGTGCGGGGTGATGGTGAAGAAGCCGAAGCCCGGATCCGCGGACGTGGTCGCCACCAGGAAGCGCGATCCGTCGGCCAGCTCGATCCGTAGCTCCGCCTGCTCGAGCCCGTGCTCCTGGGCGAACTCGGTAACCATGCGCCCGATGCGAGCGACGAACTCGTCGAGGGGCCCTGCCATACCCGGCGTCCAGATGTGTGGCGACGCCGTCAAAAGAGCCCGTCGGAGACAGCCGAGGCGCCGATGTGCTCGCGGCCGAGCGCCGTGATGATGCGCCCGCGCGGAGTCCGTTGGATGAAGCCCAGCTGCAGCAGGAAGGGCTCGTAGACGTCCTCGATCGTGTCCGGCTCCTCGCCGAGGGACACGGCCAGCGTCGAGAGGCCGACCGGTCCACCTTCGAACTTGTGAGCGATCGCCGACAGGAGCTCGCGATCCGTGCGCTCGAGGCCGACCGCATCGACCTCGAGCAGCTCGAGGGCCTCGCGCGCGATGTCGAGCGTCACGGCGCCGGAATGGCGCACCTGGGCGACATCGCGGATGCGCCTGAGAATCCTGTTTGCGACACGCGGAGTGCCACGAGCGCGACCCGCGATCTCCTCTCCTGCAGCGTCCTCGATCTCGACACCGAGAATCCGTGCCGAGCGGCGGACGATGGACGCGAGCTCTCCCGGCTCGTAGTAGCCGAGCCGGAAGGTCATCCCGAAGCGATCCCGGAGCGGAGTCGTCAAGAGGCCCGTGCGGGTGGTCGCGCCGACCAGCGTGAACGGAGGAAGATCGAGCGTCAGGGTGCGGGCGCCCGCACCCTGCCCGACGATGATGTCGAGGCGAAAGTCCTCGAGAGCCGGGTAGAGGATCTCCTCGATCGCCCGGTTCACGCGGTGGATCTCGTCCACGAAGAGGACGTCGCGGTCCTGGAGGCCGGTGAGGATCGCGGCCATGTCTCCCTTGCGCTCGAGCGCAGGCCCGGCGACCGTGCGGATGCCCACGCCGAGCTCCTCGCGGATGATGGTCGCCAGCGTCGTCTTGCCGAGGCCGGGCGGGCCGACCAGCAGGACGTGGTCGAGCGCGTCACCCCGGCCCTTTGCCGCCTCGAGCGCGATCTCCAGCTGCTCCTTCGTGCGTTCCTGGCCGACGAAGTCATCGAGCCGGCGGGGCCGAAGTGACTGTTCGACCTCCTCGTCGCCCTCCTGGAGCACGGGAGCGAGGAACTGCGAGGTCATGCTGCGCTCCTGAGCGCCTCGCGCACGCGTTCCTCCGCCGAGAGATCGGGATCCGTGCGGGCGAGCGCCTGCTCGGCTTCGATGACGGAATAGCCGAGCTCGACGAGCGCATCGCGGGCGATGACGTGCGACGACGACGGGGCAGCCGGAAGAGATTGGATCGAGACGACGTCCTCGCTCCCGAGCTTCTCCTCCAGCTCCAGGACGATGCGCTCGGCGGTCTTCTTGCCGATCCCCGGAATCGCCTGGAAGCGCGCGGGATCGCGGAGCGCTATCGCGCGTCGCAGCTCCGACGGTGGCGCGCTCGACACCACGGCAAGTGCCACCTTCGGACCGATGCCGCTGACGCCCAGCAGGTGAAGGAAGAGCTCACGCTCGGCTGTCTCGGCGAATCCGTACAGCTGGAGGGCGTCCTCGCGGACGTGGAGGTACGTCTCGAGGGTCACCTCGCTCGCGTCTGCCGCCCGCCGGAGCGCGCTCGGCGTCGCCGCAACGAGGTAGCCGACGCCGCCGACGTCGAGGACGAGACCGTCCGGCGTCCGTCCCGCGGGAGTGCCGCGCAAGCGCGAGATCATCCTGCCGCCTCGAGGAGCGGAGGGGCCAATGCGTGACAGATGGCCACGGCGAGCGCGTCGGCTGCGTGCGTCGAGCCCGGCTCGGAGTCGAGATCGAGGATGAGCTTCACCATTCGTTGCATCTGTCCCTTCTCGGCCCGCCCGTAGCCGCAGACCGCTTGCTTGACGCGCGCCGGAGCGTACTCGGCGCACCCGACCCCGACGGACGCGGCCGCGACGAGAACGGCGCCCCGCGCCTGCCCGACGGAGAGCGCGATGCGGGCGTCGGCACCCACGAAGGACTCCTCGAGCGCGACGGCGTCCGGCTCGTGCTCCGCAATGAGCTGCTGCACGCCCACGAAGATCGCCAGCAGCCTGACGTGCGGAGGCTCGCGCGCGGACGTCCGCCAGTGGCCTGAGTCCACCGCCCGGAGGCGGCCGGCGTTTCCGTGGACGATCCCGTATCCGCATGTAGCCGTCCCTGGGTCGATGCCGAGTACCTTCACGGAAGGAAGGTATTCGGGCCTTCGGACGTCCTCCCTCGGCGGAGAGCGGGGCCTCAGAGCATGCGTGCGTGCGTCAGCAGTTCTCGGTCGTCCACGCGTTGATTCGCTGGGTCGCCGCCGCGAACTCCTCCTGGTCGATCGAGGCGATCGCCTGCTGCAGCTTCGCGAGTGCCGCCGGATCCGGCGTCTCTCCCGGGTCGACCTGGAGATCCGGGAGCACGTCCGCGTAGACCTCCCATGCCTTGGCCAGAATCAGGAAGTCGGCGCGAATTTCCTCGGGAGCACTTTCCGCGAACTCGTCGAAGAACCGTGACACGTCGTCCAAGTCGTCGTCCGCAAAAGTCCCGGCGCCGAATGCCTCGCTCAGCTTTTGGCCGGACTCGACGAGATCGGCGCACTCTCCCGAGGCGAGATCTCCGAGATCGTCGGCGGTGGTCGTGTCGTCCGTCGTCGTGTCGTCCGTCGTCGTGTCCTCCGAGGTGGTCTCGTCGGTCGTCGTGTCGGTGAGCGTGGTGGTGGTGTCGCTCGCCGCTTCGTCGTCCCCACCGCAGCCTGCGACGACCAACAGCAATGCCGACAGGGCCACGACGATCGCCAACCAACGCATCGACGCCGACCCTACCAAGCTGCTAGGAGAGGTGCTCGGAGAAGAAGCCGACGATCGCGTCGTAGCAGCGAACGCGGTTCGGCAGCTTCAGAACGTCGTGGCCCTCGTCCTCGAAGACGAGGTAGTCCACGTCCTTCCCACCCGCCCGCAGCCCTTCGACGAGGTCACGCGACTCCTGCTCGACGACGCGCGGGTCGTTGTTTCCCTGGATGACGAGCAGTGGGCAGGCGATGTTCTCGATGTGCGTCTTCGGAGAGCGCTCGACGAGGAAGTCGCGATCCTCGGCCTTCTCGGGGTCGCCGAGCACGAGTGCGAAGTAGGGCTTCCACGTCTCCGGGATCCGCTGCGAGAAGGTGACGAGATCGTAGGGCCCGAACATGTCGACCGCCGCGCGCCAGAGCTCGGGATGCCGTCCCGCCAGGGTCAGCGTCATGTAACCGCCGTACGAACGGCCGACGACGCCGGCGCGCGACACGTCGAGGAGCTCGTCCTTCGGCAGGATCTCGGTCATCGCATGTACATGATCGAGCCGGTCCTGCCCTCCCCAGTCCTTGTCCACCCGCTTCGTGTAGTCGAGCCCATAGCCGGTCGAGCCGCGTGCATTCGGGACGAACACGGCGAATCCCTGCAGCGTCAGGATCTGGATGAGCGGCATCGAGAACCACGCGAAGTTCGGCCGCTCCTGGCCCTGCGGCCCGCCGTGCACGTAGTAGACGAGCGGGCGAGGGCCGTCGTATCCGAGCGCCGCTGACGGGCGATACAGCCGCGCCGAGACTCGGAGACCGTCGTGCGAGTCGAAGGACGCGTCCTCGCCCGCGGAGAGGAGCTCGGTCGCGAGGCCGAGCACCCGTTCGCGCGTCCTTCGCGCCGGCTGGATGTCGGCACCGGGCGCGAGCACGTAGAGCTGGGTCGGGTCGGTCGCGGTGCAGAACGACAACGCGAAGCCACCGCTTCCCTCGTCGTAGTGCAAGCCGTGCAGCGTTCCGCCCGCGAGCTCGTCCTCCCCGATCAGGACTCGCTCGACGCTCAAGCTCCGGCGGGCCTCGTCGAAGATCGTCTCGTAGACCCAGGAGCAGCCGTCGATGTTGTACTGCGCCGCGTAGCGGCTGCCCTCCAGATGCTGAAGAGCCTCGAGCTCGCCCGCGCCGTCGTGGACGAGCCCCTCGATGGTCACCTGCTCGATCTCACGAGAACCGTCGAGCGCGAGATAGCCGGGACCGCCCGAGTCGTCGAACACCGTCGTCGTGAGGAGGATTCCGTCGCCGCTCACCGTGCCGTGCGCGGAGCTCAGGCCGGACATCGGATAGTCACGACCCTCCTCGCGCTCGTCCATCGGTGTGCCGTAGAGCACCTGCCGCGCTCCGTCATCGTCGACCTCGTACAGCACGATGTCTCCGATCGTGTACCCGTCTGCCAGCACGACGCGCGAATGATCGGGCGTCCAGGCGAAGACGAATGCCCCATACGGGCTCTCGGCGAGATTCTCGACTTCGCCGGTGTCGAGATCGACACGGACGGCGGACATGATCGACTCCTCACGCGACTGCAGGTTGAAGTACGCGGTCGAAGTCTCCAGGTCGACGTCGAGGAGGCTCGTCCGCCGTCCACGGAAAGCCTCTTCGGCCAGCGGTTTCGGAAAACCGCCCTCGATGGGGATGACGTAGGGCACGTAGTTCTCGTCGCCGTCGTGGTCGATCATCAGCACGATCTGCCCGAGCCTGGGCAACACGTGGTACGAGTAGCCTTGGATCAGCTCGGGGTTCTGCAGCGCAAGCTGCGGGGGAACCAGAGGCTCGGGGACGCCGCCGGAGGCGTCCATCACGAACAGGCTCAGGTGTCCGGAGAGATTCGAGATGAAGTAGAGGCGCCCGTCCGCGAGCTGCGGCTCGAGAAAGAGGCGCGCCGAGAGCAACGCCTCGATTCGGTCCGCTGTCACGCCTTCCGGAGTGTTGACCGTCATGGAGTCGGGCACGCGGATCAAGAGGCTACCGCTTCGAGGACGGCATCGGGGATGTCGACGTTCACGTAGACGTCCTGGACGTCGTCCGACTCCTCGAGGCCCTCGACGAGCCGCAGCACCTTCCGCGCAATCGCCTCGTCCGCGATCTCGACCGTCGCCTTGGGAACCATCGCCAGCTCAGCCGACTCGACCGTGAAGCCTGCCCCTTCGACTGCCTCGCGAACCGCTGTCAGCGTCTCCGGAGGACCGGAGATCACGAAGCTCGCGCCGTCCAGCTCGACATCGTCGGCGCCGGCGTCGGCCGCCGCGAGCAGGAGCTCCTCTTCGTCCACGCCCTCGGCGGAAGCGAGCACCACTCCCTTTCGCTCGAACTGCCACGCGACGGCTCCTGTCGTCCCGAGATTGCCACCGTGCTTCGAGAAGGCGTGCCGAACATCGGACGCCGTGCGATTGCGGTTGTCCGTCAGCGCCTCGACGAGCACCGCCACCCCCTCGGGCCCGTAGCCCTCGTAGACGACGGTGTCGAAGCTCGTGCCGTCGGTGTCCGCGCCCGATCCCTTCGCGATCGCACGCTCGATGTTGTCCTTCGGCATCGAGTACGTGCGCGCCTTCTCGATCGCGTTCTGCAGAGCGAGGTTCGCCGCCGGGTCAGGGCCGCCCTCGCGCGCCGCGACGATGATCGCCCGCGAGAGCTTCGAGAAGAGCTTGCCGCGCTTGGCGTCGGCGGCACCCTTCTTGTGCTTTATCGAGCTCCACTTGCTATGCCCGGACATGGCGTTCCTCCCGAACCAGGTCGAGGAACAGGCGGTGGACACGCGTGTCGTCGGTGAGCTCGGGGTGGAACGAGGACAGCAGGAAGCGTCCGTCGCGCACGAGCACCGGCTCGCCGTCGAGCTCTCCGAGGACCTCCAGCTCGTCACCGAGATCGCGTATGCGAGGAGCGCGGATGAAGACCCCGTGCAACGGTCGCTTCTCTCCCACAAGGTCGACGTCGGCCTCGAAGCTCCGCACCTGGCGCCCATAGGCGTTCCGGTCGACTTCGAGGTCGGCGAGCCCGAGGTGATCGCGGTCGAGCACGATCATCCCGGCACACGTTCCGAAGATCGCCCCCTGATACGCGCGGATCGCCTCGTCGAGACCGTAGATGCGCGCGAGCCGCATGATCGTCGTCGACTCCCCGCCCGGGATCACCAGCCCGTCGAGCCCATCGAGCTCCTCCGCGAGGCGCACCTCGACGACGTCGGCTCCCAGGTTCTCGAGCATCTGCACGTGCTCGCGGAACGCCCCCTGCAGAGCGAGCACCCCGATCCGCGGCGAGCTCTCCACTCGGAAGGCGCTACCAGCCGCGAACTTCGAGCCGCTCGTCGTCCGGGAGCGTGCTTGCGGAGATTCCGACCATCGGCTGGCCGAGACCGGTCGAGACGTCGGCCAGCACCTTCGGATCGTCGAAGTGGGTCGTCGCCTCGACGATCGCCCGGGCGCGGCGCGCTACGTCATCCGCCCAACCGTCGCGATCGTCCAGCGGATCGCGTCCTGACTTGAAGATGCCGGAGCCGACGAAGACCCCGTCAGCGCCGAGCTGCATGCAGAGTGAGGCGTCGGCCGGAGTCGCGATGCCGCCCGCGGTGAAGGTCACGACGGGGAGGCGACCGTTCTCGGCGACCCAGCGGATGAGCTCGAACGGCGCTCGATGCTCCTTCGCGGCCGCGTGGAGCTCGTCGCCGCGCAGCGCTTGCAAGCTGCGAATCGCTCCGAAGACCGCGCGCATGTGCGTCACGGCGTTGACGATGTCACCCGTGCCGGCCTCGCCTTTCGTGCGGATCATCGCGGCGCCCTCGGAGATGCGCCGGAGCGCCTCGCCCAGGTTGGTCGCCCCGCAGACGAACGGCACGGTGTAGAGCCACTTGTCGACGTGATGCTCGACGTCCGCCGGAGTCAAGACCTCGGACTCGTCGATGTAGTCGACCTCGAGCTCCTGCAGGATCTGCGCCTCCGCGAAGTGGCCGATGCGGCACTTGGCCATCACGGGTATCGAGACGGCTTCCTGAATCTCGCGGATCCGCTGCGGATCGGACATTCGCGCAACGCCCCCGTCCCGGCGGATGTCCGCAGGAACGCGCTCCAGCGCCATGACCGCGCAGGCACCGGCTTCCTCGGCGATCCGGGCCTGATCCGCATCGACGACGTCCATGATCACGCCGCCTTTCAGCATCTCGGCGAGACCCGTCTTGACTCTCAGCGTGCCGAACTCGGCCACCTGCGGAGTGTAGCCACGCCATCACGCGAGTCGCTCTCGTGCGCCCCGTCCCCAGCCCCTGTGGAAACGGTTGTGGGACTTTGCCCAAATTCCACGCTTCCCTTGTGGAAAATCACCTGGAAAACATCACCAACGTTCCCGATGTGGAACAGATACCGGCCACGGCGCGACTCCTCTCCCCGCAGGCGAACCTCGCCTGGCCCGAAGTTGCGCCACTACCAAGCCAAGGGGCCCGCCCACCCGGGCCCCTTGCTTTCTCTGGCCCTCGGCAGTTGTTCGTGATCGGAGGGGCCGGGCGTGCTCGGCCCCTCCATCGAAGTGCGCGAAATCGAGGCGGCTAACGCGGCTGCGAGACGATCCGAATGTACGGGCGAGGCTCCTGCCACCCGTCCGGCCACAGCTCTTTGGCCTCGTCGTTCGAGACCGAGCCGGCGATGATGACGTCGTCGCCGTCCTTCCAGTTCACGGGCGTCGACACCTTGTGCTTCGCCGTCAGCTGCAACGAATCGATGACGCGGAGGACCTCGTCGAAGTTGCGGCCCGTGGTCATGGGGTAGACGAGGACGAGCTTCACCTTCTTGTCCGGGCCGATCACGAAGACGTTGCGCACCGTCTGGTTGTCGGCGGCGGTCCGATCGGCGGGGTCACCCGAGACATCGGCACCGAGCATCCCGTACAGCTTCGAGATCTCGAAGTCCGCGTCGCCGATGATCGGGTAGTTAGGCGCGTGCCCCTGCGTCTCTTGGATGTCTTTCGCCCACTTCTCGTGATCGCCGGTCGCATCGACCGAGAGCCCGATGATCTTCACATTACGGCGATCGAACTCGGGCTTGATCTTCGCCATGTACCCGAGCTCCGTCGTGCACACCGGCGTGAAGTCCTTCGGGTGCGAGAACACCACCGCCCACGAGTCGCCGATCCAGTCGTGGAATTGGATCTCGCCCTCGGTGGTGTCGGCGGCGAAATCCGGTGCGGTGTCGCCGATTGTCAACGTCATAGCCACCCTCCTTGCGGTGTCCGCTTGTCGGGCACGACGTGCCTTCCTCGTGCCCTTCCAACCCTGCCATAAGACACGAAAACGTCGCCGCTGTCTTCTCTTGTTCCCTTGGTCGCTCGCTGCAGGGCGATGCACCGAGCCGATTTGCAGGCAGAAGCTAGAATTCGTCAGTGGCGAAGACGAGCAGGGAGCGAGAGCAAGAGGCACGCGAGGCGAAGCTCGAGCACATCCGCGATCAGGTTTCTTCGGGTGACCTCGTGATTCGCGAGATGACGAAGGCCGAGCGTGCCAGGTGGGCCAAGCTGCGCGCGGCGCGCGAGGCCGAGTTCACACCGGCCGAGCGCGGCCGCCGCGATGCCGCTCTCAGGAACCGGCGTCGGCGCTCCGAGCGCGCCTCTTAGAGCGTACTCCGCGAACGCGGTGACAGCTCGTGGACCCTCGCACGAGGGATACCCTTTTGGGGGGCGAGCCCATACGGTCTAACACGTGACCGCAATCAGCGTGGTGATCCTCGATCCTCAGTTCGCTCCGCGCGATCAAGCGGCGTGGGCGTTCGTCGACGGCGCGGATGCGAACGCCATGGCGGAGTTCCTCAACGCCCGCCTGGGCGAGGGTGACACCATCGCGTGGGTCGAGGATGTTCCTCTCGCGCGCACGCTGGACGAGAAGGTACTGCGGTACCTGGACTGCTGGGCGGACGTCGCCGAGGAGACGCTCCTCGAAGACGACTAGGCCGTTGTGTGCGTGTGGCGGCTCGTAGGCTCAGTGACGAGCCAGAAGGATCGACTCGGCCTCGATCGTGTTCTTCGCAGGAGCCGAGAGGAGTAGGAGCCCTTCCGAGAACTCCAGGGCCCAGATCCGCGAGTCGTCGCGAAGGACGTTCTCGTCGTCGAACCAGCGCACCCGGCCCTCGACGATGACGCGGTTCTCGTCGATCGGCGTGAACACATGCGTGACCGCCTCCCACAGATGACGGTCGGACTCCTGCTCCAGAAAGCGCATGAACTCGTCGCGCCCACGAACGACGTGTCCAGGCTGCACAGCCTTCAGCTCGAGGACCACGTCGGGATGGACGACCTCACGCAGTTGCTCGAACGCGCGCTGCGCGAAGAGCTCGAAGTAGCGCCTCGCCAGGCGTTCACTCTCGACGATCTCTTCCGTGCGCTCGGAGATCCCAGGAGTATGAGCCGCCCACAGTCGACCCGTCTAGCCGACGTCAATATCACTCGTGGGGTGACGATCGACCTGTAGGCGGCTAGCCGGGAGCCATCCCTCCTGATACGAAGTCCATTCGGCCTTCGGAGCCTGCGCGTATGCCTCCGCTCGATCGGTCGTCTCCTCTTCGACGCCTGCACCGTGCCGGAGAGCCGTTTCGTCGACCGTGTAGGCGCCCCAGTTCTCGCCCTGCTGGTGCTCGCGCGAGCCGACTGCAAGCACGACGCAGGGCGCGTCCCCAGCGCCGACGATGATGTGCTCCGTCCCCGGTGGGCAGTGGAAGAAGTCCCACCGGCGCAACGGCCGCTCCTCACCTTCGACGATGAGAAGCGCCTCGCCGGACAGCACCAGAAAGTCCTCCTGGTCGGCCTCCCAGTGGTACATCCCCATCGTCCCACCCGGCGAGAGCACGCGAAGGAAGATGCCGATCTGCTCGAACTCCGTCTCACCCTCGAACTCGGAGCACGCCGACCGCTCGTCGCGAACCCAGCGCGCCTCGCGAGCGTTCAGGACGAACCAGCCCTCCCCGGCGGGCGCGAGCCCGTGCTCAGCGCGCTCGAGTGGTGCCTCGGGGACGACCACCGGGCGATCGTAGCGGCCGACTAACGTCGGCGTCGATCTCGCTGAAGACGTCATCGTCGGTCGGGAGCTACTGCGCGCCCCGACGTCTCGGGCCAGCCAGCTTCGAGCAGCGCAGCCGCCCGACGCAAGTCGCCACGACGGGGCGTGATGCAGCTGAACCCGGCACCGAGCCGAGCAGGCTCGTCGATCACGACGACCCTTGATTCGCTCGCCGCACGATTTGCACTGGACATGGCTGCGCCGACTCGAGGTACGCACCGGGGGTACGCACGCGACCGCTCGAATCGCACGTTTCGCTCGAAGCGCTCCGCATGGTTGAGCGAAACCGCATGCCTGAGCCGTATCGAGATGGGCCCGCCTGGACTCGAACCAGGGACCAACCGATTATGAGTCGGCTGCTCTAACCAGCTGAGCTACGGGCCCGCGGTCGGTCAGCGTAACCGACGGTTCCGCCCGGCCTACCCTCGGCGCTGCTGACACAATGTCGAGCGGCGTGGAGACTTATCAGTCGGAGTCGCAGCTTCGTACCGCCGGCGGGCTGACCGTCACGGACATCACCGGCGAGGTGCAGGACATCGTCCGCCAGAGCGGCATCCAGGACGGCATCTGCTCGGTCTACTCGCCGCACACGACGTGCTCGGTGCGTGTGAACGAATGGGAGCGCGGGTTTCTCGAGGACTTCGCCGTCCTTCTGAAGCGACTCGTGCCGACCGAGCACTACTACGCACACGACGACTGGGACCGGCGCACGGAGAACGTCTGCGAGGAGGACATGGAGGTCGGCAACGGCCACGCGCACTGCATGTCGATGCTCCTCGGCCCGGCCGGCGAGTCGATCCCGGTGCGAGACGGCGAGCTCGCGCTCGGGCAATGGCAGCGGGTGCTCTTCCTCGAGCTGGATCGCGAGCGCGACCGGCGCTGGCTGGTTCAGGTCGTCGGCGTCTGAGACGGCAAGAAGCTGGGGTCAGGCTTCAGCCTGACCTCGTCTTGGGGTTGTCGTCTTGCGGCGAGCGCACGTCCAAGACCGGGGTCAGGCTAAAGCCTGACCCCAGACAGGCGTTTCACTATTCAGGCGTGACGTACGCGGCGCTCAGGCCGCCGTCGACGACGAACGCGGCGCCGTTGACGAACGACGCCTCGTCGCTCGCCAGGAAGAGCGCCGCGTCGACGATCTCGCGAGGCTTGCCGAGACGCCCGGTGGGCCAGTGCACCTGCCTCCGTGCGAACGCAGCCGGGTCGTCGCCGAAGATCGCGAGCAGGAGCGGCGTCTCGACCGGGCCCGGGCAGAGCGCGTTGACCCGCACTCCCTGGCGCGCGAACTGCACCGCGAGCTCGCGGCTCATCGAGAGCACTGCGCCCTTCGACGCGGTGTACGAGATCTGCGAGGTCGCAGCGCCCAGGATCGCGACGAACGACGCGACGTTGATCACCGAGCCGCCTCCCCGCTCCAGCAGATGCGGGATCCCATGCTTGCAGCAGAGGAAGACACCCTTCGTGTTCACGTCCTGAACGCGCTGCCACGCCTCGACGCTCGTCTCGAGGACGGACGCGTCGTCACCGGGAGAGATGCCGGCGTTGTTGTAGAGGACGTCGACGCCGCCGAAGCGCTCGGCGGTCTCCGCGTACATGCGCTCGACCTCGCCCTCGTCCGCGACGTTCGCGCGAACGGCGAACGCCTCGCCGGAGCAGAGCGCCACCGTCTCCTCCGCGAGCGCCTCGTCGACATCGGCGACGCACACCTTCGCGCCCTCGCCCGTGAAGACGATCGCGGCCTCCCGCCCCATGCCGCCGCCGGCACCGGTGATGACACAGACCTTCCCTTCGAGTCTCCCTGCCACGTCTCAACCCTCCGTCGAGATGAACACGGTCTTGACCTCCGAGTAGCCGTCGAGCCCCTGCATGCCGAGCTCGCGACCGAAGCCGGACTGCTTGAAGCCGCCGAACGGCGTCTGCACGCGCACGGACGAGTTCGAGTTCACCGAGAGCACACCCGTGTCCAGCGCGCGCGCCACGCGGAGCGCGCGAGCGCCGTCCCGCGTCCAGATCGAGCCGGAGAGGCCGTATGGCGTGTCGTTCGCGATCCGCACCGCGTCCGCCTCGTCCTCGAACGGGATCACGGCCGCCACCGGCCCGAAGACCTCTTCACGGGCGATCCGATCCTCGTTCGTCGCCTCCACGATCGTGCACGGGTACCAGAAGCCTGGTCCATCCGGGGCTTCGCCGCGATAGACGGGCTCCGCGTCGACGAACGACGCGACCGTGTCGCGGTGCCCGGCGCTGACGAGCGGCCCCATCTCGGTGGACTCGTCGGCCGGATCTCCCGACCTTTACGCCCTTCGTCGCCGAGATCAGGTCGCCGAGAAAGCGGTCGTAGACCGACTTCTGGACGAGGATCCGCGAGCGCGCGCAGCAGTCCTGGCCGGCGTTGTCGAAGACCGCGTAGGGCGCCGCTGCGGCCGCCCGCTCGAGGTCGGCGTCCTCGAAGATCACGTTCGCCGACTTGCCGCCGAGCTCGAGCGTGACGCGCTTGATCGTCCCGGCTGCGCCCTGCATGACGAGCCGGCCGACCTCGGTCGAGCCGGTGAAGCCGATCTTGGCGACGTCCGGGTGCTCGATCAGACGCTGTCCGACGACCGAGCCCTTCCCGACGAGGACGTTGACCACGCCCTCGGGGATCCCGGCCTCGAGGACGAGCTCGGCGAGCCTGAGCGCCGAGAGCGGCGTCAGCTCCGCGGGCTTCAGCACGACCGTGTTCCCGCAAGCGAGCGCCGGACCGAGCTTCCAGCTCGAGATGTTGAGCGGGAAGTTCCAGGGCACGATCAGACCGACGACGCCGAGCGGCTCGCGAAACGTCATCGCCTCGCCACCGGCCACCGGGATCGTCTGCCCGTAGTGCTTGTCCACCGCGCCGGCATAGAAGTGGAAGACCTGCGCGACCATCCCGATCTCGCCGCGAGCTCCCGAGATGGGCTTGCCGACGTTCCGGGACTCGATCTCCGCAAGCTCTTCTCCGTGCTCCTCGACGAGCGTCGCCAGCCGCCGGAGCAGCCTGCCGCGATCGGCAGGGGCGACGGCGCGCCAGGCCGGATACGCCTCGTGTGCGCGCGCGACGACCTCGTCCGTTTCCTCGACTCCCGCCTGCTCGAGCTCCGCGATCGGCTCCTCGGTGGCCGGGTTGACGACGGTCAGCGTCACCGGCCTGCCCTAGAGGCCGCGACTCTGGCGCATTCGCCAGATTCCGTAGACGAGCCAGGCGAAGACGGGAACGAGCAGCAAGGCGGCGATCCAGAGAACCTTGCCGCCGGCGCTCAGGGCGGAGTTCCGCAGAACGTCCGCGATGAACGCGATCGAGAGGACGATGTAGATGATTCCCAGAGTCCAGTACACGTGATCTCCTGTCTCACGGCCTGTGCCGCGTATCAGCTTCTTCCCTGGGAGGCGCGGTACGCCCGCGCCTCCTCGACCAGGTTCTCGAAGAGCGCGGCGTCCTCTCTTGCCTCTGGATGCCATTGCACGCCGACCAGGAACCGCCGTGTCGGGTCCTCGACCCCCTCGAGCGTCCCGTCCCCCGCCCACGCAGCCTCGACGAGCCCTTCGCCCAGCCGTCCGATTCCCTGGTGGTGGTGCGATGTCACGTGGGAGCGCGGGTCGACCATCGACGCCAACCGCGTGCCGTCCTTCATCTCGACGGAGTGCTCGGCGAAGACGCCGGGCACCTGCTTGTGCTCGTCGCTCCCGATTTCCTCGGGAAGATGCTGGACGAGGTCTCCGCCGCGCGCGACGTTCAAGAGCTGGAAGCCGCGGCAGATCGCAAGCGTGGGCATGTCGCGCTCGAGCGCGGCCTCGAGCAACGCCATCTCACCTGCGTCGCGGCGCGCCTGGGGCGTGTCGGTCTCTGGATGGGCGCTCGGCGCCGTACAGCGACGGGTCGATGTCCGCCCCTCCGGAGAACACGATCCCGTCCAGCGTCTCGAGCGTCTCGTCCACGCCCTGCTCGCTCGGGGGGATCAGCACCGGACGACCCCCGGCTCGCTCGACCGCGTCGACGTAGTCGAGCGGGATCAGCGCCGCGGGCAGGTTCCAGACACCCCAGCTCGCCTGTTGGGCGTACGTCGTGATCCCGATGACGGGCCTCACGCGGGCTCGGTCTCCAGAATCCACAAGCTCCCGGTGCCGGTCTCCATCCGGCGTCCCTCGGTGGGCTCGAGGCTGACGCGGAGAACGCGAACCGTCTCGCCGTCGAGCCCTGTGAGCGCTCCTTGGTCGCCCGAGATCGACGAGTGGAAGCGCCAGGCGCGAACCTGCCGCTCGATCTCCTCCGCGGGCTTCGCCCAGTCGATCCAGACGTACTCCGGCTCGAAGAACGAGAAGTAGCTCGCCCCGTCCTCGCTTTGCGGTTCGCCCGGGTCGCCACGCTCGATCCGCTCGAGAACGGCCGGGAAGAGGTCGCGCGCGGCGCCCTCGAGCTTGGGACCGAGCTCGTCCCACGAGTTCTCGTCTCCGAGCGCGAACCCCGTCTGTCCAAGCACCGCCCCGGTGTCGAGCTCGGGATCCATGCGGTGGAAGGTAAAGCCGATCTCACGCTCTCCGTTGCGGATCACCCAGGAGACGGGAGTCGGCCCTCGATACCGCGGAAGAAGCGAAGGATGTCCGTTCACCGCGCCGAGCTTGGGAACGGCCAGCGCATCTGCCGGAATCTTCCACGGGAACCCGAGGCAGAACACCACGTCCGGCTCGTAGCGGCGGAGGAGCGGCGCGATTCCGGCCCGCTCGGCGGGGATCACGACGTCGAGCTCGGGTGGCGCCTCGCGCAGAAGCTCTTCGAGCTCGCTGTACCGCTCGGCCACTGCGCGGGTGGTGAGGAGCGCGACCGGCTCGTGCCCGCCCGCGCGGAGCATTCCGTAGAGGCCGTGGACAGCCGGGAGGATCCTCGATATCAGGACGGCTCTCATCCGCGCTCGAAGTACCGCGTTCGCTCCCAGTCGGTCACGACCTTGTCGTAGAGCGACTGCTCGGTGCGCGCGTAGTTCAGATAGTGGTCGACGACCTGGTCCCCGAAGGCAGCTCCGCGCCATCGTGCCGGACTCGAGTGCGGCGACGGCGTCCCGGAGCGCGGAGGGAAAGCGCTTCGCGTCGGACTCGTACGCGTTCCCCTCGAGCGCAGGCGGGAGCTCGAGCTCGTTCTCGATCCCGTGCAGGCCCGCCGCGATGATCGCCGCGAACGCGAGGTACGGGATTGACGTCGCCTCCCGGAATCCGCGTCTCCACACGCTTCGAGCTCCCGTGCCCGACGATGCGAAACCCGCACGTCCGGTTGTCGCGGCCCCAGGCGAGCGTCGTCGGCGCCCAGCTGCCGGCGGCGAACCGCTTGTACGAGTTGATCGTGGGCGCGAGGAAGATCGCGAGCTCCTCGAAGCACGCGATCTGGCCGGCGAGGAAGCGATCGAAGAGCACGTCGTCGTCGCGAAACGCGGGCTCGCCGTCGCGGAAGAGCGACGCGTGGACATGGCACGAGTTGCCGATCCAGGACTCGAACGGCTTCGCCATGAACGTGATCGAGCAGCCGTTCGCGTGCGCGATCTCCTTGGCGCCGTTCTTGTAGACGACGTGGTTGTCGGCCATCGTCAGCGCGTCCGCGAAGCGGAAGTTGATCTCGTGCTGGCCGGGCCAGGCCTCGCCCTTCGAGGTCTCGACCTTGATCCCGGCGGCGTGCATCCCGTTCCGGATCTGGCGGATCAGGTCCTCGTCGTAGGTCGAGGCGAGGACGTGGTAGTCGAGGATGTACGGGAACCGAGGGCGTCAGGTCCTCGTAGCGCTGCGCCCACGCTTCCTCGTAGGTCTGGCGCAGGAGATAGAACTCGAGCTCGGAGCCGGTCATCGGCGTGAGGCCGAGCGCGGCGGCTCGCTCCATCTGCGCCTTCAGCACCTGCCGCGGCGACGGCTGGACGGGCGAGCCGTCGTGCCACTGGACGTCGCAGAGGACGAGCGCGGTCGCCGCGAGCCAGGGGATGCGCCTGAGCGTGCCGAGATCCGGGGCGAGCGCGAAGTCGCCGTAGCCCTGCTCCCAGCTCGCGATCTCGTAGCCGGGAACCGGATCCATCTCCATGTCCAGCGCGAGCAGGTAGTTGCAGCCCTCGACCGGGTGCTCGGCCTCGATCTCCTCGACGAAGAACTCGCCGTGGAGCCGCTTTCCGAGCAGGCGCCCTGCATGTCGGTGAAGGCGACGACGACCGTGTCGATCGTCGCCGCTCGCGACCTCGGCCTTCAGTTCGTCGAAGCTCAGCACGAGCGCGATCCTATTCCGTGCCCGTTGACATGAAGTGCCCTGGTAGTAGCTGAATACCCCGTCCCCAGTCGCGTCTCGGACGCAAAAGGAGGGTGGTATGACCACAGACCCCGCTCCCGGCGGGTATCACACCTCGGAGGACGAGAGGATCCTCCACAAGCTCGGCTACGCGCAGGAGCTCTTCCGCGCGATGGGCGGATTCCGGAACTTCGCGATCTCTTCACGATCATCTCGATCCTCGCGGGCTGCCTCACCTCGTACTCGTCGCGTTCGAGCGGGGCGGCCCGGTCGCGGTCACGCTGGGGGTGGCTGCTCGTCGGGCTCATGAGCACGATCATCGCGCTCTCGATGGCCGAGATCGCGTCCGCGTATCCGACCGCGGGC
Organism: uncultured Actinomycetes bacterium; assembly: GCA_963850485.1. Taxonomy (GTDB): domain Bacteria; phylum Actinomycetota; class Thermoleophilia; order Gaiellales; family Gaiellaceae; genus GMQP-bins7. Next base: position 100,350 of record CAWKLR010000012.1, read on the forward strand.
GGCCTCTACTACTGGGCTCGAAGCTCGGGAGCCCCGGCTGGGGCTGGGCAACCGGCTGGTTCAACCTCGATCGGCCAGGTCGCCGTGACCGCAGCGATCGGCTACGGGCTCGCGACCTTCGCGACGGTCGCTCGCTCAACTACTGGTTCGACTACACGCGAACGGACGACTGGTTCGGTGCGTCGGCGAACTCTCGATCTACGTCATGTACGCGTCTGCTGGTCGCGGCGCTGCTGCTGAACATGTTCAACGTCAGCATCACGTCCGTGCTGAACATGATCTCGGCCTACTGGCACATGGTCGGCGTCGTCATCATCGTCGGCGTCCTGCATCATCGTCCCGGACAACCACCAGTCGCTCTCGCTACGTGTTCACGGAGACGGTGAACGCCACGGGCTACGGGAGGCGGGAACGACGCTTCGGGCAACTCGTCTTCTGGTTACGTCTTCGGACTCGGCCTGCTGATGGCCCAGTACACGATCACCGGCTTCGACGCCTCGGCACACACGTCGCCGAGGAGACGCAGGACGCCTCCCGCGCGGCGGCGGTCGGCATGTACATGTCGGTCGTCGTGTCGGTCGTCTTCGGCTTCATCCTGCTCGTCGCGGTGACGTTCGCAGCTCCCGAGCACGGAGCGGCGCAGCTCGACAACTCGGCTACATCGTCCCGTCGGATCTGGGCCGCGTCGATGAGCCAGAACTGGGCGGAGTTCCTCCTCTTCATCTGCGTGCGTCGCGCAGTTCTTCTGCGTGACGGCCTCCGTGACGTCGGCCTCGCGGATGATGTTCGCGTTCTCCCGCGACCGCGCCGTGCCGGGGCACCAGCTCTGGCGCCGGGTCGCGCCGCAATCGCGTCCCGCGCTAGGTCGGTCATCGGGATCGGCGTTCTTCGCCGCGGTGCTCATGATCCCGGCGATCTGCGAACTACTTCGTCGGCTACGCGGTCGGCACCGCGATCGCGGTGATCGGCCTCTACATCGCGTTCATCCTCCCGGTGTGCCTGCGCTGGCGGATGAGGCGACAGCTGGGACGAGCCGCGTGCGTGGAGCCTCGGGAAGCACTACAAGTGGATCGACCCGATCGCGATCGTCTGGGTGGCCTTGATCACGCATCCTGTTCCTCTTCCCGCTCTACACGATCGGCGCTGCCCTGGGACGACGACTTCACCTGGGAGTTGACGAACTACACGCCGATCCTCTGGTTCGGCGGCGATCGGGCTCGATCTTCGGCGGCTGGTGGGTCGCTGTCCGCCAAGAACTGGTTCAAGGGCCCGGTGCGCATGGGCACCGAGGAGGAGCTCGAGCGGCTGGAGGAGGAGCAGCGCGGCACGCTTCGAGCTGCCGACGGAAGCAGGCGTCGTAGCCGTCTCGCGAAGCGATCGAGCGAGGGGCGCCGCAAGGCGCCCCTCGTCGTCTCAGGCCTCGAGCGCCGCGCGGAACGCCGGCTCGGCCGCCGTGCGCTCGAGCCGCTCGAAGTGCTCGCTCGCGTAGGCGGCGAAGTCGAAGTCGAGCTCCGACACGGCGGTCTGCACGACGCCCCACATCGCCTCGCGGAAGTCGGACATGAAGCGCATCAGCTCGAGTGCTCGCGCGTCCTCGGCGCGCGACTCGCCGAAGTACGCCTCGAGCAGGACGCGTCGCGCATCCGTCGTCGAGCTCGTGGTTGATCGAGAAGTTCGCGAGGTCGAAGAACGGGTCGCCCATCCCTGCGTACTCCCAGTCGACGATGCACAGGCGCTCGCCGTCGTCGAGGAAGTTCGCGTTCAGGAGGTCGTTGTGGCACGGCTTCGGCGTCGGCGTCGGCCGCGGATCCGCTCGATCCGCGCCGCGAGCTCGTGTGCCCGCTCGTACGCGCGCGGGATCGTCCCGCCGCGCGCGAGCGCCGTCTCCCGGTACGTCTCCACGACCCGGAAGGAGTCGAAGCTCCCGGATCGGCGGGCCGTCGTGGAACGCACGCAGCGCGGCCGCGACGCGAGCGAGCATCTCCGGCTCGCGCATGCGCTCGACGGAAGGCATCATCCCCTCGACGAAGCGCGTGACGAGCCACCCTCGGGCTCGACGAACGCGACCACCTCCGGGCCCGATGCCGAGCGCGGCCGCCGCCCGCGTCGCCTCGAGCTCGACCGTGCGGTCGATGCCGAGCAGGTCGGTGTCCTTGCCGGCGACCCGAAGGACGAACAGCTCTCCGTCGACCTCGACCTTGAGGTTGTGGTTCGTGATCCCGCCGCCGAGGACCTCCGAACGCGCGTCGCGTCCCGGCCAGACGCGCTCGACGGCAGCGGCGAGCTCGCTCACGCCCGGATCCGCTCGCCCGCCGGGTCGAAGAGCGGCTCCGCGGCGATCTCGCCGGCCACCCAGTCGCCGAAGATCTCGACCTCGACCTGCGTGCCGACGTCGTGCTCGGCCGGCACGTACGCGTACGCGATCGACTTCTCGACCGTGTAGCCGTACCCGCCGCTCGTGACCCGCCCGACGAGCTCGCCCTCGACGCGGACCGGCTCGGAGCCGAGCGCGACCGCGCGCGGATCGTCGAGCGTCAGGCAGCGAAGCACGCGCTCCGGCTCGCCGCGCTCGCGCGAGCGCCTCGCGGCCGACGAAGTCGCCCTTGTCGAGCTTGACGGCGAAGCCGAGCCCGGCCTCGAACGGCGTGTCCTCGGGCGTGATGTCGGCACCCCAGACCCGGTAGCCCTTCTCGAGCCGGAGCGAGTCGATCGCCTTGTACCCGCCGGCGACGAGCCCGTGCTCACGCCCCGCCTCCCAGAGCGTGTCCCAGAGCGCGAGCCCGAACTCGGCGGGCAGTAGAGCTCCCAGCCGAGCTCGCCGACGTAGGTGACCCGGAGCGCGAGGCACGGCACCCGGCCGACCGCGAGCTCCCGCGCGCGCATGTACGGGAACGCCTCGTTCGAGAGATCGGCCGTCGTCAGCGGCTGCAGGATCTCGCGCGCGCTCGGCCCCCAGAGCCCGTAGCACGCGTACTGCGAGGTCACGTCGTCGACGCTGGACCGAGCCGTCCTCCGGCGCATGCTGGCGCAGCCAGGCGAGGTCGTGCTGCCCGAACGCGGTGCCGGTGACGATCCGAAAGCGCTCGTCGCCGAGCCGCGTGACCGTGAAGTCGCACTCGATCCCGCCGCGCGGGTTCAGCATCTGCGTGTAGGTGACCTGGCCGACCTCGCGCGCGACGCGGTTGCGCGCAGAGCCGCTCCAGGAAGTCGGCCGCGCCCTCGCCCGATCACGTCGATCTTCGCGAACGAGCTCTCGTCGAAGAGCGCCGCGCTCTCGCGGCAGGCGCGGTGCTCGGCGCCGATCGCGGGCGACCACAGCTTCCCCGCCCAGCCGCGCGGCCGAAGCGACTCGTCGCCGCGCGCCGCGTTCGGCTCGAACCAGTTCGCGCGCTCCCAGCCGGACTTCTCCCCGAACGCCGCGCCGAGCTCGGCGAGCGCATGTACGCGGGCGAGACCCGCAGCGGGCGGCCCGCCTGCCGCTCGTGCCCCGGGTACTTGACGTCGTAGTACGTCTCGTAGACCTCCTTCGTTCGCGCGACCGTGTACTCGCGGCTCCGGTAGGAGCCGCCGAAGCGGCGCGAGTCCATGTGCCAGACGTCGAGCGACGGCGTCCCTTCGACGATCCACTCGGCCACGAGCTTCCCCATCCCGCCCGCGCCGGCGAGCCCGTGCGCGCAGAAGCCGGCCGCGACCCAGAAGCCGCGCACGTCGGACGGGCCGAGGATGAACTCGCCGTCGGGCGTGAACGCCTCGGGGCCGTTGATGAGCTTGACCACCTCCATCTCGGCGAGCGCGGGAACGCGCACGACGGCGTTCTCCATCAGCTCCTCGAAGCGCGGCCAGTCCTCCTCGAGCAGCCGCGAGTTGAAGTCGGCGGGGATGCCGTCGAGCCCCCACGGCGCGCAGTGCGCTCGTAGCCGCCCATGACGAGCCCGCCCGACTCCGGCCGGAAGTACACGAGCAGCGAGGGGTCGCGCATCGTCGGCATCTCGAGCGGGAGCCCCGCCGGCTTGGTGACGAGGTACTCGTGGGCCATCGGGACGATCGGGACGTTGACGCCGGCGAGCGCCCCGATCTCGCGCGCGTACATGCCGCCGGCGTTGACGACGACCTCGGTCTCGATCTCGCCCCGATCGGTCTCGACCGCCTCGACGCGCCCTCGGCGGACGCGAATGCCGGTGACGCGGGTTCGTTGCTCGATCTCCGCCCCGCGCCGCCGCGCACCTTCCGCGAGCGCGAACGTGAGCTGGCTGGGGTCGACGTAGCCGTCGGTCGGCAGGAACGCCGCTCCCAGCACGCCGTCGGTCGTCATGGGCGGGAAGAGCTCCTGCGCCTCCGCGGGCGAGACGAGCTCGAGCGGAAGGCCGAAGGTCTTCGCCCAGCCCGCCTGGCGCGCGATCTCCTCCATCCGCTCCTCCGACGAGGCGAGCCGAGCGAGCCCGACCTCCTGCCAGCCGGTCTCGAGCCCGACCTCCTGCTCGAGCGACCGATAGAGCTCGACGCTCTCCATCATCATCTTGGTCAGCGAGAGCGAGCTCCTGAGCTGGCCGACGAGACCCGCGGAGTGAAAGGTCGATCCGCTCGTCAGCTCGGCGCGCTCGACGAGGACGACGTCGTCCCAGCCGAGCCTGGCGAGCCAGTAGAGGATCGCGCAGCCGCCGACGCCCCCTCCGATCACGACCGCCCGGGCGCGCTCACGCATTGGCTAGACCCTACGAGACCCGAAGTCGGCGCGTCAGGCTCGAGCCTGACTCCGAGCGCTGAGCTCGGAAGGACGAGTTCCTCCGCAAATTGCGCCGGATTCGTTCGGACGCGACCTTGATCGACAGGTCCGGATTTGCATAGAGTGCCGCTGCGCCGAGCACGGGACGCCGGTAGGTCGAAGCCCCCCGAGGAGCACTACGCGGAAGCGGAAGGTTCGTCGGGAAGGTGGACGAAAGCGTTCCCGGCTCGGCGAATCTTCTTCTTGCGGCCGGGCCTTGTGCCCGGCCGTTTTCTTCCTCCGAGACACCAGAGCAAGCGCACGGATGCGCAGTTTGACCCTGTGCGAAAAGAAAACTTCGCAATTTGCGACAAGTCTGCCTCGAGCGGCCTTGACGGCACGATTGCGCCCCCCTAGTGTGCGGCTTGCACCGAGCACGGAGTGTCCGAGGTTGATGACTCTCCGAGTGGCAGTCGCTTCGGCGGAGGTCAGTCGGATTGTCGGACGAAGACGCCACCGACTCGGTGCACTTTCTCTTGGACCCGTCCGGGGAAGACGGTTCGGCGGTGGACACATCGGTGCCGAATCGACACGCTTGCAGTGCCAGGCACTGTAAAGAGCGCGCTCGGTCGCAATGTGCGCCGACCTCGACTCGGCCCGCGCTTGACCGGGCGACCACTGATCGCATAGGGTCGTTCTTGCACCGAGCACGGAGCGTTCGAGGTTGATGGCTCTCCGAGTGGCAACCGCTTCGGCGGAGGTCAGTCGAATTGCCGGACGAGAACGTCACCGGCTCGGTGCGCTTCTTTTCTTGTGCCTGGTCAGTGCTGAAGGCTGCAGCGCGTCACGAACAGGGCGTTCGCTGCTCTCACGGATACGCTCGGCGGAATGCGTGGGCTCCTCGCGCTCGTCAGCTCGATCATCTTCGTCGACGCGATGCTGTACACCGCGCTGACTCCGCTCGTCCCTGGCTATGCCGAGGAGTTCGGGCTCTCGAAGACCGGCGCCGGGCTGCTCGTTGGAGCATTCGGCGCCGGCGCGCTCTTCGGAGGGATACCGGGAGGCTTGGCCGCAGCGCGCTTCGGGCCGAGAAGCGCGGTCATCGGGGGCCTCGTCCTGCTCGGGATCGCGAGCCTTGCGTTCGCGGTCGCGGGTGGCGTCGTCGCGCTCGGCATCGCCCGCTTCGTCCAGGGCTTCTCGAGCACGGTCACCTGGGCCGGCGCACTTGCGTGGATCGCCGGAGTCGCGCCGAAGTCCAAACGAGGAGAGATGATCGGCACGGCCTTCGGCGCGGCCATCGCCGGCGCGATTCTCGGTCCGATGTTCGGCGGGCTCGCCGAGACGGTCGGCATCCGGGTGTCGTTGACGACCCTGGCGGTCGTCGCGTTCGCCTTCGCCCTGCTGGCGCTCGCCGCACGTTCGGCACCCGGCGAGAAGTTGACCGCCGACGGCGTGAGACGCGCGTTCCACGACATCCGCTTTCTCGGCGGGCTCTGGCTGAACACCCTTCCGGCGATGCTCTTCGGAGTTCTCGTCGTTCTCGCGCCGCTCGCGCTCGACGACGCCGGCTGGTCGACGCTCGGGATCGCCGCGGTCTTCTTCGCTGCGGGCCTGATCGAAGTCGTGATCAATCCGCTGCTCGGCCGAGCGACGGATCGACTCGGAAGGCTCCTCCCCATCCGCTTCGCCCTTGCCGGATCGATCGCGGTCGCCGTCATGCTCGCCGCATCGTCGGAGCCGATTCTGGTCGCGATTCTCATCGGCGCAGCCGGGATCAGCTTCGGGAGCCTGTACACACCTGGAATGGCACTGACCTCGCACCGCGCGGACGCCGCCGGGCTCGCGCAGGGACTCGCGTTCGGAGTGATGAACACCGCCTGGGCGGTGGGTGCCCTCATCGGGCCCTCCCTCGGTGGCGCGCTCGCGGAGTCGCAGGGCGACACCGCGCCCTATCTTCTCGGTGCGGGTCTCTGTGCTCTCACGCTCGTGGCCAGCTATCGCGTTGCGGCCGAGAGAATGCGTCCACATGAGGCGTGAGTACTGGGATCGGAAGTACGCCGAGAAGGAGCAGCTCTGGGCGGCGACCCCGAACCGGACCTTCGCCTGCGAGGCGGAGGATCTCCCGGCGGGGAGCGCGCTCGACCTCGCCTGCGGCGAGGGACGGCACGCCGTGTGGCTCGCGAAGCGCGGGTGGGACGTCGTCGCCGTCGACTTCTCGGCGGTGGCCGTCGACAGAGGTCGCGCGCGCGCCGAGCGCGAGGGCGTCGCCGTCGACTTTCGCGCCGTCGACCTTCTCGACTTCGAGCCCGACGAGAGCGCGTACGACCTCGTGCTCGTCCTGTTTCTCCAGCTCCCGGCCGACGAGCGGCGGCTGGTGCTCGGCCGCGCCACGCGAGCGCTGGCGCCCGGCGGGACGTTTCTGCTGGTGGGTCACGATCTCACGAACCTGACCGAAGGCACTGGCGGCCCGAGCGACTCCACCGTTCTCTACACGCCCGAGGACATCGTCGCGGACGTGCCAGCGCTCGAGATCGAGAAGGCGGAGCGCGTGCTGCGAGACGTGGCCGACGCCGGTCGTCCTGCGATCGACGCGCTCGTTCGAGCGCGCCGACCCCTCAGCTAGATGCTCTCCGCCTCGAACGGCCCTTCGGCGAGGAGACGTCGAAATGCCGAGAACTGCCCGGCCTTCCCGACACCGACCAGCGTGTCTCCTTGCTGAACGACGTCGCCGGGCTGCGCGCCGCTGACCGGCTCCGGCTCACGGAGGATCGCGATCACCGTTACGCCCGTGCGCGCCCGCAAGCGGGCGTCCGCGAGCGTGCGGCCGATCGCGGGGCTCGTGTCGGGCACCGGGATCCACTCGATGTGCAACTCGCCGAGTGCCATCTCGAGCTCCTCCACGATCTTGGGCCGCTCGTACGCTCCGCCGATGATGGCGCCGAGCTGGCGTGCCTCGTCGTCGTGCAGCTCGATGACCGCCGTCGGCTCGTCGTCGTCCGAGCGGCGGTAGAAGTAGATCTCCCGCTGGCCGTCGACGTGCATGATCACGGCGACTCTGCCGCCTTGGGCAGTCCTGAAGGTGTACTTGACGCCGACTCCGGGGAGTCGGGTCTCTCGCAGGTCTACGGGCACTCGCTCACGCCTCCTCGATCAGTTTAGGTGGACGGAACAGGGCACGGCCGATCCGCTTGGATTCCTTCATCAACACGAGGCCGATCGTCGCCGTGGCGAGCACGTACAGGCCGGCGAAGGCGACGAGCTCCTTGCGCTGGGACGGTTCGAGCAGGGGGTTCTCCGAAGCGACCTGGGCGAGGATGATCGTGAACTCGCCGTGCGCGATCAGCGCCACCCCGGCGTTGAAACTCTGACGGCGAGTGAAGCCGCCGAGCCTGCCGGCGACCATTCCCCCGCTGAGCTTCCCGACCAGCGTCAGTGCTACGGCGAGCGCGACGAGCCATCCGACGTCGCCGATCGCACCGAGATCGATCGATAGCCCGAAGACGAAGAAGAAGAGCGCCGCGAAGATGTCGCGGAAGCTGAAGAACCGCTCCTCGATCTGCTCGCGGACCGAGGTCTCCGAGAGGACGATCCCTGCCATGAGCGCGCCGATCGCCTCGGACAGACCGAGCTCGTCGGCGATCGCGGCCGACCCGATGAGGAGACCGAAGACCGCGAGCAGGAAGAACTCGAGCGGGAGACGATCGAGCGCGCGGTCGATCGGTCCGGACAACCAGCGCGACGCTGCAAGTCCGACGGTGATGAATCCCAGCGCCTTGGCGACGAGAACGAGCGTGTCGGAGACCTCGCCCCCTCCGGCGGCGGCGAATCCGAGCATGAACGCGACCACGATGTCCTCGAAGACGAGGATGGCGAGCACGAGGTCGGTCTCGTCGTCACCGAGCCGTCGAAAGTCGGTCAACCCCTTCACGGCAATTGCGCTCGACGAGACGTAGACGCACGCTGCGAGAACGAGCGCGGCGAAGCTGAACCCGAAGGCGGCCACGCCGACCAGGAGGCCGAGCCCGAAGTTGAACGCGAGGTCGACCGCCCCTCCCAGGACGACGTGGCGACCGGTTCGGGTAGCACGCGAGAGGCTGAACTCGAGGCCGAGGAAGAAGAGCAGGAAGACGATGCCGAGCTCGGCGACGAAGTCGGTCACTTCCGAGGGCTGGATCAACGCCAGCTGCTCGGGCTCGTTCGGCCCGAGGAGGAGCCCGGCGAGCAGATACGCCGGGATCGCGGAGAGACCCAAGCGTCGCGCCACCAGGCCCAGCGCCCCGAGCACGGCGATGGTGACGGCGAGCTCGGCGAGAGTCACGCCGCCCATTCTCGCGGCTGGCTGCACCGAAGGCTGCACGCCCGCGCCTGTAGGGGCCGGGCATGCCCGGCCCCTACGACAGAGGGAGCACCGGCGGGAAGCGCTCGAGCGCCCACTCCGCATCGAGCAGGTCGAGGCGGTAGTCCCGGCCGTTGACGAGCGCGTAGTCGCCGGTCTTCGGGTCCATGGCCAGCCGGGCCTCGATCGGATACCAGCGGTTGTGGCGTTCGATCAGATCGTTGACCCGTTGAAAGGACCAGCCTGTCGCGAAGGCCTCCCACGCGCGAGCGAAGGCGACATCGTCGCCATCGAAGTCCTCGGCGAGGGAGAGCCAGGCGCCGGAGAGTCGCTCCTCGTGATCCGCCGTCTCCTGCTCGATCTCGCGCAGCCGCAGCATGTACGGCAGCGGCCCGCGGGTCGCTGCGAGATACGCGTCCGCAAGCGGTAGGAAGTTCCGCAGGCGAAGCGCGATTCGCCGACCACGCTGCGGAATCGAGCGGAGATCCTCCTCGAGCGACGCGCGCTCACTCCGCTCTCTCGTGGTCTCGGGCAGCACGACCACCTGCCGCAGGATCGCATCGCGCTCGGCCCTCTCCACCCGGACATTGAAGCGATTACACGCCGAGCAGCCGGTCGATCCACGAGCGCTTCGGCGTAGGAACGAGCTCCTCGCTCGGAACGGGTTCCACCGTCGCCTCGTCGGCCTCCATCAGCGCGTCGTCCGGGACGCTCTCCTCGAGCTCCGACTGCTCTCGTGGACGGAGGAGGACCTGCTCGCCTCGCCGCTCCTCCAGGCGTTCGAAGTCGCCGCGAATCGCGGCTCGCATGTCGTCGAGGTGACTCTCCTCCCTCACGACGTGGCCGTTCCCGACCTGGGTCGAGAGTCCTCTATCGAGGAGACGCGAACGCGGCGATCCAGACGAGGGCGCCACCGTCGTAGAACACGCCGTCCGCGCGTACGAGAGCTGCGCCGACGTCACGGAACGCGGGATCGAGGATGTTCGCGCGGTGCGGGGGCGACCGCAACCAGGCCGCCACGACGTCTCGGGCGCTCGCCGATCCGAGCGTGCCGACGTACAGGTTCTCACCGAACCGGGCGTGGTCGTACCCCGACCGCCGCACGGAGGCGGCGACGTCCGACCCGCAGGGCGTATGGGAGATCTGGCGGCAGGAGACGACGCCCTGCCCCTTCAGGGCCGCGGCGTGCTGCAGCGAGTGCGACTGCGAGAGACGCCTCTGGCGATCTCTCGCGCGCGCCCAGTTGACGAGACACGTGATCGCGCGCCGTTGTGCGCGGGGCGGGGCCGCGGAGTCGTTCGAGCCTGCGCAAGCTCCGCCCGGAGCGAGGTAGGCATGCCACTCCCGCTCCGCTCCGGCCGCCGTGCTCGCAACCACGAGAGCCGGCAGCACGAGTGCCAGAAAGACGGCCACGCAAAAGCGGACCGGCGATGCCGCAGTCGTCGAGATCAAGTCCTGGACCGATCCCTCAACTCTGTGATCCTGCCCCTCACCAGGGTCACTGGTGCGACCCTAACCGATCGCCAGGGTGATGGCTCCGCCAACTGACAGCGGCGAGGAGGCCGAGCGCCAGCGTGGGCAGGATCGTCAGAGATCGGTAGAGCAGAGTTCCCGCGACGGCGTCGGCGTTCGATGCGCCGAAGGCGACCAGAGCGCCGGACAGACCGAGCTCGACGATGCCGAGGCCGCCCGGCGTCAGCGGGAGCGCGCCCAGGATACGGATCAACGCCCAAGCGGCGAACGCCTCGATCCCGGACACCTCCCCACCGGTAATCCCGACGACACGCAGGCACACGACAAGGAGCAGGAAGACGGTGAGGTGCCCGACCAGTGTTGCCGCGGTGAGGACATGCCAGCGTCGCCGCAGGAGCTCCAGCGCGCCCGAGCGGAACCGCGCGAGCCCCTCGCCGCCCCAGGTCACGGGGCCACGGCGCACGAGGCGCAACACTCGATTCGTCAGCCGTGCCACGCGGTTGCCGATCCAGTGAGCGCGGTCGGCGCTGGAGAGGGCGAGCGCGAAGGCGATGATCGCGATGATGAGGACGGCGAGGGCGATGAGAGCCGACGTGCGAAGCGCCGGATTGTCCTCGTCGACTCCGGTCAGGAGCACGAGCGCGACGATGGGAAACGCGAGATTCGCAAACTGGTTCCAGACCCCGGTGACAGCCACGGCCAGGGTCGTCGGCGCGGCGCCGAAGCCCCAGGCGCGAAGCATCGTGTACGAGCCTGCCATTCCCACCGCGGCACCGGCCGGTGTCACCATCGAGAGCGCAGTCGACGCCTGCGTCATGACCAGGGCCTGGCGGTAACCGAGACCCGGTAGCGCCGCCATCCAGCTCGGGGGAAACGTCGCGATGTTCAGCACCGTCGCTGCAAGGAGCAGAAGGCCGTCCTGCCAACTCAGGTCCTTGATCACCTCCCAGACGTCGCGATAGTCGGCGATCCGCGGCAGCACGAACACGAAGATCGCGCCCACGATCAGGGCGGTTGCGCCGCCGCCGAGGATGCGCTTCCGGTGCTTCCGCCAGCCACCCTGCGGTACGGCCATGCCGTCTGACATCTGCGGGAACCTATCGTGGAGGGTCATCCGAAACGGAGGGAGCCGAAATGAACATCCGTAGGAGCACGATCACACCGACCATGGGAATAGCGCTGCTCGCGCTGTTCTTCGCGCTCGGCGGCTCGGCGTTCGCCGTCGGCGAGCGCATCGACCGCGCGAGCGTCGCGCAGCAGCGCTGCTCGAACGGCGCGGTACGCGGCATCGCCTACGTCACGGGCAATCCCACGATGGGCATCGCCAACATCGGCGACAAGTTCACGAGCGCCGGCGTTGTCTTCGGCCGGAAGTTCAACTGCAACGGCAGGGCGACGCAGGTGCGGCGGACCTCGCTCGGCGTGTTCGAGATCCGTTTCGTCGGAAACCCCGCTTCCGTCGCGGTCGCGACGGGGATCGGCAACGCGTACGCGGTCGTCGACCCGCTGCCGGACGGAGTCTTCCGGGTTGCCGTACATCCAGCGGGTCGTGACGACCCGGCAGATCAGCCGTTCATGATCGTGTTGGTGTAGAGCCGTCCATGTCCCCGGGGTCAGGCTGAAGCCTGACCCCAGTTCCGTCAGGCTGTCCCCGGGGTCAGGCTTCAGCCTGACCCCACCACCACCCCTTCGGCGAGCCTCCTTAAGGAAGCCGCGGCGCCACGAACACGCCGAGGACGCCGGCCGAGACGAGGAGCCCGGCTGCCAACGCCACGAGCAAGAAGGTGATCTCCGTCTCGCCAGGCTCTCGTCCCAGGCGTGAGCCCAGGTTGTCGTAGGCCTTCTCGAGCGCGTCCGCGGTGCGCGCCTCCGAGAACTCGCCGCCCGTCATCGCGGCGATCTGGCGCAGGGTCTCGGGATCGGGCGGGACGGGGATCCGCTGAGAGTCGCTTCCACCCGGGTTGAATCCCCCACCACCGAAGGGGCCGCGCGCGATGGTGCCGTTCGGCGTGCCGAGCGCGACCGTGAACACGGGGAAGCACGCGTCTCGCGCAAGCGCCGCGCCTTCGAGCGGCTGGAGGATCCCCCGCGTCTGCGCGCCGTCCGAGAGGAAGAGCACCGAAACGGGGCCCGGCTCGTCGCACGTCGTCGCCTGCACGAACGACCTCGTCCCACCCCGAGCGGCCAGCGCGATTTCCTCACCCTCGGGCACTCCCTCGTCGGTGACACGTTTCCCGAGGTCGACGGCTGTCTCCAGCGCGTCGCCGATCGCGGTTCCCCCGAAGATCAGGAAGGTGTCGATCTCGTCCAGGGCTGTCCGCACGAGGTCGTGATCGCGGGTGGGAGGAGTTGCGACCTGCGTCTCTCCGGCGAAGACGACGAGGCCCACCCGCAGGCGATCGGGCGCCTTGTCGAGGAATGTGCGCACTGCCTCCTGGGCGGCGCCCAATCTCGTCGGCTCGACGTCCTGCGCCTGCATCGACCGTGACGTGTCGATGACGAGGATCACGGTCGCGCGCTCGGTCAAGACCATCCGCTCCACCTGGGGTCGCGCCAGGCTGACGAGAAGTACGGCGAGCCCGAGCGCGAACAATGCGGGAGGCACGAGCCTGGGCCAGGTGCGCCCGGAGACGACGGTCGCCAGCACGTCCATGTTCGTGAAGCGGACCGCATAGCGCATGCGCCGCCGCTCCGCATAGAGCCAGACGCCGACCGCGGCCGCGAGCACGACGAGCGAGAGGAGCAACCAGGGGCTCTGGAAGCTCATCGCGCCCTCGCGCATGCGGCCAGTACCTGGACCACCGCGCGGACTCCTCCGAGCTCGGCGTCGCCACGCACGCGCACTCGCACCGTGCCGTCGCGCACGCTCCGCGAGCCGGCGACGCTCGAGACGAGGCCGGCGCTCGGCGGAGTGCGCGTGAAGAAGCCGAAGGCATGCGATGCATCGACGAGACGCTCACCGGTACGGCACGACTGCGTCACGGTGGCGCTTCCGGGACGCACTCGCACGGTCTTCGCGCGCCGTGTGACCGGCTGTCCCGGCGGGAACACCGATACGGATGTCGGCACTCGCGAGCCGCCGCCCTGCGCCGGCATGCAGCCGACGTACGGCTTGAAGCTCCGCGCCCCGGACGATCCTCCCACATACGTTCCGACGAATGTCACAGAGCGCGACGTCGTGATGCCGGGGTTGACCGGGCTGCCCAGCATCCCGAGGAAGCTCAGGTCGATCGCGCGATGGGTGAGCTCCGCGTCCAGACCGCCGACGATGTACCCGCGAGGGCACATGAGCTGCCACGAGACACCAGGACGCCCCGGGCCGCTCGAGCTCGGTACCGAGACCCACGGGCCCGCAACCGGCACGCACACCTGCAACCCGTCGCACTCGTTCGCGCTTCCAGCGGGCGACGCTGCGACGAGCGCCACCGAGAGCGTGGCCGCCAGCAACGCAATGCGGATGCCGCGCGTCACGGAACCCTCTTGAAGAGGAAGGCGGACAGCGTTCCACCAACGAGCAGCAGCAAGGCTGCGCCCGCGGCGAACACATCGGTGATCTCCCTGGACTCTTCACGCTCGCCGAGGCGGGAGCCCAGCTCCTCGTACACCTCGCGCAGGCGCTCGTCGTCGGTCGCGGTGAAGAACTCGCCGCCGGTTGCCAAAGAGAGCGCCTGCAGGGTCTCGGGGCTCGGAGGCACGCGGATAAGGCGCTCGAATCCGCCTGTCAGCCTCTCCTCGACGACCCCGTCGGGCGTTCCCACGAGGACAGTGTGCACGGGAATCCCGCGCTCCTTTGCCTGTGCGGCCGCTTGCGTCGGATCGATGCGCCCGCCGTCGCGGGCGCCGTCCGAGATGAGCAGGATCGCGCGAGGTGGCACGACGTCGCCCTCCGCGCGCTTTTGCTCCCCGAGCCGAATGGACAGCGCGACCGCGTCACCGATCGCCGTACCTTCCCCGGGCGAGAGCGAATCGAGCGCGTCCTCGACGAGCGCACGGTCGTGCGTGGGTGGGACCCCGACCGCTGCCCTGCTCGCGAACGAGACGACGCCCACGCGGAACTTCTCCGGTACCTGGACCAGAAACGCTTCTGCTGCGGCGCGGGCCGCGTCGAGCCGCGTCGGCTCGACGTCCTCGGCCTTCATCGAGCGCGAGACGTCCATGGCAAGGATCACCGTCGCCTCCTCGCGCGGAACGCTGACGGTGGCGTGTGGGCGTGCCACTCCGACGATCATCGCGGCGAGTCCGAGCAAGAGGATCGCGAGCGGCAGGAAGCGCAGCCTCCCCGGCTCCCGGTCGATCACGTTCGGGAGCAGGGCCGGGTTTCCGAACGACGCCTGTGAGGCGGTGCGGCGCCGCTCGGACCAGAGGTAGGCGAGGACGAGGAGCGGAACGAGCACGAGCCCGACGAGCGCGATCGGCCAGGTGAAGGTCACGAACGGCTCCGACGCAGGAAGACGACGAGCGGGCGGAGCCAGTCGCCCGAGGTGGTGAGCACGACGTGCCGCACCCCTACCGCCGTGAAGTTTCTGGCCACTTGCGCGCGCTCCGCCTGTGCGGCGACGGCGAAGCGCTCCCGCAGGCGTCGACTTCGGGTGTCGACGCGAAGCTGTCTGCCCGTCTCGGGATCCACCAGCCAGAGGAGCCCCGCGTTCGAGAGCTCTTGCTCCCGCGGATCCCGGATCTCCACGGCGACCACGTCGTGGCGACTCGCCAGCTCGAGCAGCGGCCTTCGCCAGTCCTGAGAGCCGCGGAAGTCCGAGACGACGACGACCAGCGAGCGCTGTCGGGTCACGGAGCCGGCGCGCATTATCCCTTCGCTCAGCGAGGTCGAGCCCGCCCCGTCGTCGGCGTCGCGACGGAGAGCCGCGAGCAGGCCGACCAGCCCGCTGCGGCCCTGCTTCGGCGGAATCGTCCTGGGCTGGGTGTCACCGAACGTCACGATGCCGAGCCGGTTGCCCCGACGCGTTGCGAGATGTCCGATAGCGATCGCCACTCCCTCGGCGACGTCCGCCTTCCGCCGATCGGCCGTGCCGAACTGCATGGACAACGAGGTGTCGAGCACGAGCCAGGTGACGAGCACGCGCTCGGCGAGATCGACGCGCACGTGCGGCTCGTTCGTGCGGGCGGTCACGTTCCAGTCGATCCGTCGCACGTCATCGCCGGGCGTGTACGGGCGCACCATGGCGAGCTCGGAGCCGGTTCCGAGCAGGTTCGAGCGGAAGTCGCCCGCGAGCAATCCCTCCATGCGCCGCGCGATCGAGACGTCGAGGGCTTTCAGCAGCCCTTCCGGCATCGTCCCGGGACCGGGCCGCGCCGGGCTCGACGCCGAGAGAAGCGCGTTCGCGGATCGTGCGGTCGTCATGCGGCGTTCATGCGCGCCAGGTCGAGCTGCGGAGCGGGAACGGCTGCGAGCACCTGTTCGAGAATTGCGTCGGGACTCACCTCCTCGGCGAGCGCCTGGTAGCTCAGGACGAGCCGGTGCCTGAGCGCGTCGCGCGCGAGAGCCTGGAGATCTTCCACGAGCGCGTACTCGCGCCCGCGAATCAGGGCGAGCGCCCTCGATCCCTGCACGAGCGAGATCGGGCCGCGCGGGCTCGCTCCGTAGGAGATGTACGGAGCGATGTCGGACAGCCCATGCGCCTCCGGCTCGCGCGTGGCGGTGGCGATGTCGACGGCATAGCTCACGAGCGACGGGTCGACGTAGATGTCTTCCACTGCGCTCTGCAGCGCCGTCAGATCCTCGAGCGAGAGCGCCTGACGCAGCTCGGGCGCTTCGACGAGCTGGCGCTGGACGACGGTCAGCTCCTCGTCGTGCGCCGGGTATCCGATCACGACCTTGAGCATGAAGCGGTCGATCTGCGCCTCGGGCAACGGGTAGGTGCCCTCGGACTCGATCGGGTTCTGCGTCGCCATCACCAGGAAAGGCTCGGGCACGGGGTACGTCGTGTGCGCGATCGTCACCTGGCGCTCCTGCATGACCTCCAGCAGCGCGGACTGCACCTTGGCGGGCGCACGGTTGATCTCGTCAGCGAGGAGGAAGTTGCAGAAGACCGGACCGAGCTCCGTGTCGAACTCCCCGTCGCCGACGCGATAGATCCGGGTTCCCACCAGGTCCGAGGGGACGAGATCCGGAGTGAACTGGACACGCGCGAAGGTCCCGCCGAGTACCCCTGCGGTCGTCTTGATCGTCAGCGTCTTGGCCAGGCCGGGGACGCCCTCGATCAGGAGGTGGCCCTGTGCGAGCAGGCAGACGAGCACGCGCTCGAGCATCGCGTCCTGCCCGGCGATGACGCGCCTGATCTCGAACAGCGCTTGCTCGAGCTGCTCCTTGGCTTCGGGCGGAGACGGGACGGCGGCTTCGTCCGACTGCTCGGTCACGTGGAGGCTCCTCTCTCGCGGCTCGTCGTTCTGGGACCTATACGAAAGCAGACGAAGGTGAGTTTGGGGTAAGACCTCGTGAATCGCCGGTGCTGCTCCTGCTCAGTGGCAGGAGCCGCGGCCCGAATCTGTGAAGGACCCGACGGCCGGCCGGAAGCGCCAGCCGTAGCTCTTCGCGCGAAGCGTGAGCTCGAGGATGCCGAAACTCGAGACGTCGCGTGCCTGGCTCCATCGACGAACAATCGGGAACGTCCGCAGGCTCTTGCCCCCCGAGCCGACGACGAACTCGCGGATCCCGCGCGCCCGATCGAGAGCGCCATACGGAGTCTGCGGGGCAAAGCGCTCGTAGTCGTGGTCGTGCCCGACGAGCACGAGATCGGCATTGGCGTCGTAGAGCGCCTGCCAGAATGCCGCGTACGTGGAGTCGCTCCCGTGCTCGCCGGAGGAGAACCGCGGGTGGTGCCAGTACGCGAGCGTGCAAGCCGCGGAGGCGTGTGCGGCGAGGTCGGCCCGAAGCCACCGCTCCTGTCTGGATCCTGCGCTACAGCCGCCGATCTCCGAGCAGTTGGAATTCAGTGCGATCAGGTGCCAGCCACCGAGATCGAAGCTGTAGTAGCCCTTACGCGGGCTACCGGCCGCTGCGCCGAAGTACCTGTAGTACCCGCTCGCGCCCTCTGTCCCGTACTCGTGGTTTCCCGGCACCGGATGCGTGATCGCCTTCACGCGTCCCCAGGATGGATGGTAGGAGGCGCGGAACTTCGAGAGCTCTCCCCTTTCGTATTGCAGGTCGCCAAGCGCGAGCACGGCGCGGTAGCCCGCGCCGATGATCAGATCGGAGGTCGCACGCTGGCGGCATTCGAGCGCCTCGCCGCGACCGCCGTTGAAGGAATCGCTATCCGGGTCGCACGCAATGTCGCCGACAGCTGCGATCCTCAACCCTCGTTTTTTCTCTGCCTCGACGACCGTCGCAGCGGAGATCCCGAGCCTGCCACTGAGCTCAGTACCAGCCGCAGTGTTCCCGCTGGCCAGAGTGATCAGGAGAAGTGCTCCGAGAGCGAGCCCAACCATCGCTTTCCAGAACCCGCGCATGTGTCTACCGACCCTGCACTACACGGCCTCGA
This sequence comes from uncultured Actinomycetes bacterium, assembly GCA_963850485.1. Classification (GTDB taxonomy): domain Bacteria; phylum Actinomycetota; class Thermoleophilia; order Gaiellales; family Gaiellaceae; genus GMQP-bins7. The sequence goes on from CAWKLR010000012.1 coordinate 118,357, forward strand.
CCCACGCGACGGCTTTCGCAACGCCGTCGACATGGAACATGAGGCCGAGCTTCGTATCCTCGTGCGTCTCCACGAGCACGACATCGTCACCGAGATCGATGGCTTGGTGGTGGTCGAGCCTCGCTCGGATAGGCCGGCGCAGATCCGTGCCTCTGGCGAGCATCCGCTCCTCGACCGCCTGCCAGTAGGCGGCGTTGTTCACGTGCCCGAGAAGGTCGATGTCGGTCATGCGGAGCGGCCACGGGATCCGCTTCGCGTCGATCGCCGGAACCGACAGCTCGAGCCGGGTCGAGACGACACGTTCGCCTCCGGCCACTGCGTACTGCCCGAAGTCCTCGATCCGTGCCGGCCGTGCGTCGGGCCCCAGATGGATCCAGACGCTGTCGACCTCGACTCGTCCGCCCCGGTCGCCGAGGAGTGACATCCGGCGACCGGCTGCGACGCTCGCGGTCCCGCTGCACCAGGTCGAGAGCTCCACGTGGTCGTCATCGATCGGCGGCCTCTCCACGTCGATCCGGATGTGACGCATGACCCAGAGATGCTCGGGAGCGCCCCAGCCTGTCTCGTCGACGTCGTCCATCGCGACGTCCTGCAGATAGCGAGCGACCGAGTCGAGCCGCAGCCTCCCGGCGGCATCTCGATCCGAGAGCCGGATGCGGCGGCTCGAACGAAAGCTCCGCCCGCTGCTCGGGATCGGGACGAGCGGTTCCAGAAACGCAGCCTACGCGGTCAACCCAGGTCGAGGACCATCCGGTCGTTGCCGTCGCCGGGCTCGAAATCGACGTACCCGAGCCTCGCATAGAGGCGTCTTGCCGGGTTCTCCGAGTCGACGCTCAACGACACGCGGGCTATGCCATCCTTGCCGAGCCCGTTCGTGCATCGCCTCCAGCAGACGTCGTCCGACGCCGCGTCCACGACATCCGTCGACGACTGCGACTGCGAGCTCGGGAGTCTGGTCGTCGACATAGCCTTCGCCGTGCTCGGACTCCGTGAAAAGGCGGTACCAGACGGCGCCGACCGGGCGGCCGGCTTCCTCGGCGACGAAGCCGGCGTCGCCTGCTCGACCCCACTCCACGTGGTACATCGCCACTTGTGGGTGGGCGAGCACCCACTCGGGCGCCGGCAGCTGGCCGTCGGCTCGCCAGTCGAGTGCGGCGTAGAGCATCTCGCCGAGGAACGCCGTGTCCTCGGCCGTGAGCTTCCGGATCTCGATCAACGCGTCTCTCCCAGAACCGAGCCGAGCCATTCGACCGCGGCCGGAATGTACGCAGGGTCGATCTGGTGCGCGACGTCGGACTCGTGGTACGCGACGTCGAGCCCGCCCGCCTCGAGGAGATCTCGCGCACGCCTGGCGAAGCCGATCTCCATGATCGGATCGGCGCGCCCGTGCGCGATGAAGACGCGGGTAGCGCGGCCTGCGAAGGCCGGCTCCCAGCCCGCGACGACCGGCACGAACCCGGAGAACGCGAGGATCCCGGCCGGTGCGGGCCGGTTCTCCCCGAGGCCGAGCGCGTAGCTCATCACGGAGCCCATCGAGAATCCGCCGAGCACCGTGCGCGAAGGCGCGACGCCGGTGCGCAGCCAGAGCTCGTCGTGGAAGGCCGCGAGCCCGTCGTGTGCTCGCTGGAAGGTCTCGGGATCCGGGAAGCCCACCTGAGGCACGACGTACCAGTGAAACCCCGGCCAGCCCGGAAGCTCGAGTGGCGCCCGGGGCGTGACGACGTGAAGGCGGCGCTCGGGATCGAGCACATCGGCGAGCGCGAGCAGGTCGTTCTCGTCGGAACCGCGCCCGTGGTGCAGCACGAGCAGCCCCTCCGGCTCACCCTTCGCCGGTCGCTCGCGAAACGTCAGCGCCAGTCGACCGAGACCACGTCGACGGGTTCCTCGAGGCCCTTGAGCGACTCGGAGCGCGGCTCCGACAACCGGAACGCACCACCGACACCGTCCAGCGTCTCCACGCTGACCAGTATCTCGGCCGCGCTCGCGGCCCCGCCGATGCGGGCGGCGACGTGAACATCCTGTCCGCCGTAGTCGCTCGACCCGCCCGCCTGGAAGGCTCCACCGGTGTGGATGCCGATCCTGACGTCGGGCGCGAACACTTCCCCGTCCAGCGCGCGCTGAATGCCGACGGCCGCCTCGATGGCCGCCTTCGGATTCCCGAACGAGGCGAAGAAGCCGTCGCCCGTATTCTTGATCACCTCGCCACCGGTTTCCGCGATTCGCTCGCGAACGAGCTCGTCGTGGCGCGCGAGCAGCTTCTTCCACTTGTCGTCGCCGAAAGTCGAGAGCAGCTTGGTCGAGTCCACGATGTCGGTGAAGAGAAAGGTGCGGCGCGCCTCCAGCCGGCCCAAGAGCTCGTTCGCGCGCTCTTCGTCGATCTTGGCGCCGAGCCGCGTGAATGCTGCCAGCGCTCCTTCGAGCTCCACGGCACCGCCCTGCTCGTCGCCCCGGCGCCGGAGCGCGACGCCGAGCAGCATCCGCGCCTGCGCAGTCTCGTACGGCGCACCGACCCGCTGCCACTCCTCCCGTGCGAGCCGGAACCCATGCGCCGCGCCGTCCCAGTCTTTCTCGGCGAGCTTGATTCGGCCGGCCGCGAGATGGGCGATCGCGTCGAACGCAGGAGCGCGCCGCTTCCCGATCTTGTACGAGTCGACGACCTCCTCGAGTTCCGCGGCGGCAGCACGGGCGGTCTTCAGGTCACCGGCCGCAATTGCGATCTCGACTTGCGCGGGAAGCGCGCGCATCCGTATGAGCGGCGCCTCGACGTCTTGCAGGAAGTGCGTGATACCGGCGACCGCGCTGTCGATCTTCCCCTCGGACAGACGGAGGAGCGCCAGGCCCGGCTGCGGACTACGGCCCCACTCGTTGGCGGTCGCGTACGCCTCCTCCGCGGCCGCGAAGTCCCCACGGCGCCGGCGGATTTCCCCGATCTCGTAGTGCCCGCCGGCGGTGATGCCGCGGTCGAAGTCGCTGAGCTCCTCGCAGGCCGCCACTGCTTGCAGCTCGGCCGCCGGCCAGTCACCGCGCAGGCGCATGATCTCGGCGCGGTGCAACCGGCAGGTGCCCGGAAATCCGCTGACGTCGGCCTCGTCGCACCACCGGTTCGCGGCTTCGGTCCACTCGGCCGCCCGCCTGAAGTCACCGACGTCCTGGCACGAGCTGATCGCCATGCAATAGACGACTCCGGTAGCGAACGGCCGTAGCTCGCCGCAGACCGCTGCGGCGCTGGCTTCGTCGTGGAGAGCAAGGCCCTGCTCCACCTCTCCGCTCATCACGAGCGCCCGGGCCTTGCCGGCCAGGGCGAGAACCTGCGTGTCCCGGTCGCCGATGCGTTCACCGAGCTCGTATGTCTCCTCGAAGCGCTGCAGCGCATCCGGGAGACTGCCTTCGAACAAGGCGGTCAACGCAACCGTGAGCAGGAGTCTCCCGTGCTCGACCGACTCGGGCAGAGCTTCGAGGAGTCGCTGCGCGGTCCCGAACCAGCCCTGCGAGACCGCGTACGCGGCGCGACCCTCGTGATCCCAGGCGAGGGCCAGCGCGAGCCGTGCCGAGCTCGACTTGTCACCCGCCGCCGAGAACCCCGCATACGCCCGCTCGCGCTGCTTGATCGCGTCGTCGAGCTTCCCGCTCCACCAGGCGGCATCGCCGAAGCTCTCGAAGTCCTCCGGCGTCAGGTCTTTCCGGTCGACGCTCGAGTACGCCTCGTAGGCCTCCCGCCACGCGAAGCGGGAGACGGCCCCGCGGGCGGCATCGAGGGAATCGACGACCTGCGACATGTCTTTCATTGTCACACCGGACCCCGCCGACCGCCAATCGACAGAATGATCAGATGCTTGACCGGGAATTGACGCGCTGCCGGGGGCGGTCACGACCAAGCCGGGCGACGCACTCACTCGTCGTGCAGGCTAGTAAGCCTGGACGGCGAGGGAGGGTGGCGATCCGGCGCCGCGTCGTGGCCGTCATCCGGCCCGCCGTGAATTCCCGGTCAAGCATCTAGGCGTGGTGGTCCGCCGTCGTCGAATCGTGTCCGCTGCTGCAGCGGTGGCCATCCTCGCTGGGATCGCCGTCGTGGCGGTTCGGCTCCAGGACACGGATGGCTCGTCCGGAGTCCTCGTGCCGCGTACTGACGGAACGCCGTTGGATGCGCTCGCATACGACGACTCGCAGGCCGAGGATCTCGAGCGTGCCGCGGCACTCGGGCTCAGTCATGCGCTCTACGCGAAGAGCCCGGGCGGCATCTTCGCGACCGCCGAGCGCACCGAGTCCTATCGGTCGCTCGTCGAGGATGCGGCGAACGACAGCGGATTCGACCCAGATCTCGTGGAGGCGATCGTGTTTCTCGAGAGCGGCGGTCGCCCGGATGTCATTGCCGGAGACGATCCCGCGGCCGCCTCGGGCCTCACACAGATCCTGGCCGAGACGGGGCAGAACTTCCTCGGCATGGACGTGGATCTGGAGGAGAGCCGCAGGCTGACGGCGCAGATCGCCAGGGCGGTCGAACGAGGTGACGCAGCCGAGGCGGACCGCCTCCGCGAGCTCAGGCAGACGATCGACGAGCGGTTCGATCCCGAGCAGGCCCTCGCGGGAACCGTTCGCTACCTCACCACCGCTCGCGAGCGGCTGGGCGAGGAAGACCTCGCCGTCGTCTCGTACCACATGGGAATCGGCAACCTGACGAGCGTCCTGCGGGCGTATGCACCCGGTTCCGATCTCTCGGTGCCGGAGCTCGTCGAGGAGGAGGGTCTCTCGTGGGCCCGCATCTTCTTCGACACGGCGCCCGACCGAAACGGCGAAGCCCACGCGCTGCTCGCCCGGCTCGGCGACGACTCGCCGACGTACTACTGGCGCGTGCTCGCAGCGCAGGAGATCATGCGGCTCTACCGGGAAGACCGCGAGAGACTGCAGGAGCTCGATCTCCTGCACGCCGCCAAGGACAGCGCCGAGGAAGCGTTGCATCCACCGTTCGAGACGGAGCGATTCGCGGATGCGACCGATCTCCAGCGCGCGTGGGACGAAAACGTCGTGCTGCCGCTCCCGGACGATCCCGTCTCCTTCGGGTTCGCGGTCGATCCGACGATGGGCGAGCTCGCACCTCGTCTCGGCCAGCCCTCGGAGCTCTACCGCGGCCTGCGTGCAGAGGCACTGGCGACGCTCGTCTACGTCGGCACGCGCGTCCAGGCGCTGAGCGCCGCCACTCGGCCGCTCGAAGTGACGAGCTCCGTGCGCGACGACGCGTATCAAGAGCTCCTCCGCTCGGGGAATCCCGAGGCGGCTCAGGGCTACTCGCTCCACACCACCGGGTACGCGTTCGACATCCGCCGCCGGTACGAGTCGGGCGCTCAGGCGCAGGCGTTCCAGTTCCTGCTCGACGACCTCACCGCGCGCAACCTGATCGCCTGGGTTCGCGAGCCGGCAGCGATCCACATCACGGTGGGGCCCGATGCAGAAGCCCTCGTTCCGCTCATGCTCGAAGATGGTTAGGGAAAGCGGGTACTGCCTGAATCGAGGTCTAGACCGCCGCCGTCACGACACTCGGGCGGCACGCGATACTCGATGCTGCCTCCCGTGCGAAGCGCGTTCTCCGCCAGTTGCTGGCGCATCAACTGGTGTGCGGTCCCGTCCGAGAGGCCGAGGCGACGGCCGATGTCGACTCCCGACTGCAGCGCGTAGCACTCCGTCGTCCCCTCGTCGCCGACCCCGCGCAGATGCCATGTCTCGTGCGCGAGGACGGCGACGGCGCGTGCGGTCTGGCTTCCCCGCACCTCGTCTCGGAATGCAAGCCGGTAGAGGTCGAGGCAGATTTCCGGCGTCAGATACGCGCGTTCGCCTCCGACCTCGGCGACGCCGTCGGCATGCTGCACCGCGCCGACGAAGTCGCGCGACTCGTCGCAGTAGATCTCCACCGGCTTCTCGGCGACCAGCGACGCTTCGCCGGAGAAGCGCTTCACCGCCTCGAGACGTGTGCTTCCGTCGAGCGAGTCCCAGCCGGTGCGGCTCTCCACGAACCAGATCGCCACGGCGAGGACGCCGATGATGCCGAGCCCGACGAGGAACTGACGGACGGGAGCGAGCGCGCCGCGTGACTCGGGCTCGAACGCCAGATCCTCTGGCTCATCGGGAGCGCGCTCCGCCTCCGCGATGAGCTCCTCGATCTCCTCGGCGCTCTCGCCCGAGTACGGGATCCAGACGTCCTGGCCGCCCCGGCGAACCAGGACGAGGTCGTCGGTCTCACCGGCGTAGCCGTAACGCGCGCGATCGACGTCCTGCGGCTTCCGATCCGGCCGCGGGGAGCGCGTCCCGCGCAGAGCGCCGATGAGGAAGTTGAGCTCGAGACCGAGAGCGATCAGGAACACGATCAGCACGGGAACCGCCGAACGCAGCTCGTACGGGCCGAAGATCCACGCCAGCACGAAGACCACGAGCGCAACGCGCACGATCGTCGAGGGACTGACTGGCCAAGTGCGGTTGCCGTCCATGCCGCGACGGTACCGTCGCCCTGCGAGGCGCTATCGTCGAGCTCTCGAATGAGCGCGTTCGGCGACATCGCGGCATCCGATCCGATCCGGATCTGGGACGGAGTTCTCGCCCGCACGATCGAGGGCCGGCAACTGTCGGCAGCGGTGGTCGAGCTCGACCCCGGAAGCGTCGTCCGAGAGCACCGCCACGAGAACGAGCAGCTCGGTTTCGTGGTCTCGGGCTCCGTGACGTTCCGGATCGGGGACGAGACGCGAGAGCTCGGGCCGGGCGGCACCTGGCAGATTCCGCCGAACGCACCGCATGAGGTCTTCGCGGGCCCCGAGGGCGCCGTCGTGGTCGACGTCTTCGCTCCTGCGCGCGACGACTGGCAGGCGCTCGAGCGCCTGCCAGTGCAACCGCCACGCTGGCCGTAGTTACTGCTGCAGCTTCTCCAGAAGCTCGGCGAGCCGGTCGTACGTCTCGGCGGCGCCGGTCTCCATCCCCGACTCGAGCATCCCGTCTCGCTGTTCCACGGAGTCGAAGACGGACGTGCCGGTGATCGTCGTCTTCCCGTCCTCCTCCGTGAGGGTCATGGTGTCGACGCTGACGTTGCCGGGCGCTCCTTCGAACTCGAAGGTCCACACGATCTTCTCCGGAGGGACGATCTCGCGGAACTCGCCCCGGAAGGCGTACTCGTTCCCGTCGGCGTCCGCGTTGACGAAGCGGTACTTGCCGCCCGGGCGCAGGTCGATCTCGCAGACGGGCATCGTGTGGCCCCTCGGCCCCCACCACTCCTTCATGTGCTCGGGCTTGGTCATCGCCTCGAACACGAGCTCGCGCGGCGCGTCGAACGTCCGCGTCATGACGATCTCGCGTATCCGAAGGCGTCGTCACGTTCAGGGTGTGACTACTCGCGACCATCGTTCTCCTCCCTCTCTCGTAGGACTTGCAGGTACTCGTCGAGGCGATCGAAGCTCTCCTCCCAGAACTGCCGGTAGTCGCCCAGCCAGGCCGCAGCGTCCCCGAGCGGAGCCGCCCGCAGCCGGCACGGCCGCCGCTGGGCATCGCGGCCGCGCAGGATCAGCCCCGCCCGCTCGAGCACCCTCAGGTGCTTCGAGATCGCCGGCAGGCTGATCGCGAACGGCTGCGGCGAGCTCGGTGACGGTCGCCTCCCCGTTCGCGAGCCGGGCGAGGATCGCCCGCCTGGTCGGATCGGAAAGGGCTGCGAAGGTGGTGTCGAGCTGCTGTGGCCGCCATCGGAATCGAGTGAACCGTTCTGTTATTTAACCGATCGGTTTAATATAGAGCAACCCGATGGCAGGTGTCAAGTCGTCGGCGTCTGCCCGACGCTCGCTCGCTCGGGAGCCGGGACGGCGGCAGCGCGCGGTTCCGCCGAAGCTCGCCACCATCAGCCCGGCGAGGATGGCGGCCACGCCGACCAGCTGCAGCGGTGAGGGATCCTCGCCGAGCAGGATCGCGGCGAGCACGACGGTGGCGACCGGCTGCAGGGTGAGGAGCAACGACGTCGCCACCGCCTGCAGGCGCGGCAGCGAGACGGTGATCAGCAGCCAGCCGAGCACCTGCGAGCTCAGCGCGAGCAGGATCAGCCACAGCTGCGCCTCGAGGCCGGGCGCGAAGTCGAGCCTTCCCGAGTCAGTCCGAACGGCAGGACGAGCAGCATCGACGCGAGCGTCGCGTCGAAGAGCGGGCCGGCGACCCGCAGCCGGTCGCCCGCGCCGTGGCGCAGGGCGAGCAGGAAGCCCGAGTACGCGATACCCGTGAGCACGCCGAGAACCACGCCGAGCGGTGGATTCTCTCCGTACGCGCCGTCCTCGAGCACGCCGGAGATGAGGACGATGCCGAGCATCGCGATCGGAATCGCGCCGAGCGCCGCGGCCGACGGTCGCTCACGGAAGAGCAGCCAGGCGATCAGGCCGACGAGCACGACCTGCGTGTTTCCCATGACGGTGGCGAGGCCCGCGCCGACCGCCTCGATCGCGTGATGCCAGAGAAGCAGGTCGGCTGCGAAGAACGCACCGGCGACCCAGGCCGTCAGCCGCAGCTCTCGCGGCCTGGGACCGAGGCGACGCTCCTCGAAGCGAACGAGCACCCAGAGCACCGGGAGCGCGTACGCGCAGCGAAAGAAGGCGCCGGTCTCCGGCGAAACGTGGGAGCTGCGGTAGAGGATCGCCGAGAACGCGATCGCCAGCGCACCCGCGATCGCGGCCCGCGCCGGGTGCCGCAGGACGGAGTGCATCCGTCCAGCCTATGGCGGTGAGGCGTTCGCTAGTGCCCGGTGGTGGAGAAGTGCATGTAGTCCTTCGTGTCGCCCGACCACTCGCCGCCCCAGCCCCAGCCGATCGCGCGGAACGCGCGGACGACGGCAGGCGTGACCATGCCCTTGCGCAGGCGGGAGCGATCCATATAGCTGACCGCGGTGGGATCTCGCGTCTGGCCGCAGCCGACATAAGGGTTCTCGACAGGGTTGATGTCGATCGCGTGTCCAAACGCGTGGTTCGACCAGTTGCCCGTTCCCGAGCCGCAGGGTGACGGAACAGCGCGCCGGCACGAGAACGAGCCGGTGACGTCACCGTCTGCCGGGTCGTGCTCGCGCCGGGCCGTACATGTCGTCGAGGCGCATGTGGCGGATGGGGAAGCGCAGCTCGTACAGCGTCCGGAACACCGACGCGAGCGGCTTCGCGTGCGTGCCGTTCACGACCAGCTGTCCCGTGCGGCTCTTCCCGTCGAAGTCCCAGTGCTTCACGGTCAACAGGCGCAGATCCGACAGTGGGACGGGGCAACCGGGCTTCCAGCGACCCTGCGCGATCAACGTCTTCTCGAGCGATTCGGGCAGCGGTCGCACAGACGAGTCGTACGCCTGAAACGCAACGACCGCGAGCGGCAGGGCGAGGAGACGCAACACGACGCCTCAAGCGTGACCGCTCTGCTCATCGCTCGTCAAGCCGCGCGCTTCGCCGAAGATGCCGAGATGGACGGAACGCGGCCGCGAGCAGTCATCCTCGTCGAAGGGATCAGCGACCAATGCGCGCTCGAAGCACTCGCCGTGCGGCGCGCTCGCGATCTCGACGCCGAGAGCATCTCGATCGTCCCGATCGGAGGCGCGCAGTCGATCGGGAGATTCCTCGCTCGGTTCGGGCCGCAGGGACTCGACGTCACGCTGGCGGGTCTCTGTGACGCCGGCGAGGAGGGCGACTTCCGGCGCGGTCTCGAACGGGCAGGCCTGGGCTCCGACCTCACGCGCGACGGCATGGAGCGGTTGGGCTTCTACGTCTGCGTCCGAGATCTGGAGGACGAGCTGATCCGCGCCCACGGCGCCGAGTCCGTGGAGCGGATCGCCGAGGCCGAAGGAGACCTCGGAGCATTCCGCACGCTCCAGAAACAGCCCGCGTGGCAAGGACGAGCCACGGAGGATCAGCTTCGCCGCTGGCTCGGCAGCGGCGGCCGGCGGAAGATCCGCTATGCACGCCTGCTCGTCGAGGCACTCGACCTCACCCAGGTGCCGCGGCCGCTCGACCGCGTGCTGACTCGTGTCTAACGGCGCTCCGAACTAGCCCGCGACGGCGAGCGCGCGCTCGAGTGCGGCTCTGTCGGTTGGCGCCCCATGCGTCGGGAGCACGAGCTCGACCGGGAGCTCGAGCAGCGGACGCAGACCCTCGAGAATCTGCTCGGGTGGCACGTCCTTGTTCGCCCAGTCGGCCGGGAACTCGAGACCTTCGCCGCGGTCGATGAGCGTGTCCCCGGCGACGAGTGCTCGGCGACTGTCGATCCAGAGCACGAGGTCGTTCGGCTCCATCCCAGGGAGCGCCTCGATCCCGACCGGCAGCCGGTCGCCGGCCTTGAACACCTGTCCTGCGACCGGGTTCGGATCGCCTTGGTCCGGCGGCGGCACGTAGAGCAGCGCGCCGAGCCGCTCCGCCAGGCTCTGAGCATCGCGTACGTGCCACGGGCAGGTCAGCACGATCGCCGTCTCGCGATCGGCCGCCAGCTCTTCGATTTCGCTCGGCAGGGCGAGCGGGTCGAAGAGGACTAGCCGATCGTCGTCGACGATCGCGTACGACGAGACCGTCCGGTCCCAGTCCTCTCCCGGCTTCCAGTCCGGATGCGGCGCGTCCCAGTGCCACACGCCTGTCCACACCTCGCGCACGGCGGCATGCTAGACGGATGGGCGCGTTCGACGCGTTCGACGCGTGCTCCTCTGGCAGGCTTCGCCTCATGGTTCCCGAGTCGAAGTTGGAGAAGACCGAGCACGGACTCGTCCCGGAGGGCGAGGGGTGGTACGTCCTCAACATGCGCGATGCCGAGTGGCGTCATGCCGAGGGCCGCGGCGCGGTGTGCATCGTCGGCGACGACTTCGAGGGCTGGCGCCGGGAGGCCGACCAGCTCGGGGTCAACCCATTCGTGCTCATGCCGGGCGACGCGATGGCCATGTACCACTGGGAGGCCGACCAGGAGGACTTCCTCGTCGTGACGGGCGACGCCGTCCTCATCGTCGAGGGTGAGGAGCGGCAGCTGCGCGCATGGGACTTCTTCCATTGCCCGCCGAACACCAAGCACGTGATCGTCGGGGCGGGAACCGGTCCGTGCCTCGTCATCGCGGTGGGTTCTCGAGCGCACGACGGAGAGCCAGACTCCCTCGGCTTCCCCGCCGACGAGATCGCGAGGCGCCACGGGGCGAGCGTCGAGGAGGACACGGTGGACGGAGACGTCGCGTACGCCTCCCTCTCGCCGCGCGCTCCGACGTCGTACCGCGAGGGCTGGCTCCCGAAGACTTAAGGGCGTAGCTCGCTGTCCGTCTCGCCCGCCGGCGAAAAGCGGACGTGCATGTGGTTCTCGTGCTGTGGGTACGGGACGACGGCTCTATCCGGCCCGTGGAGACCGGTCCGGTAGCCGACGAAGACGATGCCCGCTCCGGCCGCGAGGAAGCGATCGAGTAGATCCTGCGCGAGCCGGCGATCGATCGCCTCGGGTGAGCGAGGCTCCCGGAGAGCACCATCGAGCCGCGGGTAGTAGATGTCCACGTCGAGCCCGTTCTGGTGCGAGACGTGCGCTTCCATCTGTCCGCCGTCTCGCCAGCTGATGTCGCCGACGAGGACGCGCGGCGCCCTGGGGTTCGCGGCGCGGTACGCCTCGAGCACCGAGACGATGGCGCGGATGGTGCGCTCGTTGCCGAACAGCCGGCCCGGTGCGTTCGGAACCGAGTCGGTGACCGGGTTCCAGGTCATCCAGCTCGGCCCTTCGAGCGGTAGCTGCGTCCCGTCGATCAGGCTGCCGCTCCAGGGCACGCCCAAAGACGTCGCGTTACGCCAGCCGATCTTCGGAGCCGTGTCGGCGCGGGCGCCTGCGCGCGGCCGCTCGGGTATGCGCGTGACGGGGGCGGTCGGGACGGCCTCGAGAATCTGGTCGGTGAACCGGAACGTCAAGCTGGGCGGGTCTTCGGCGATCACCCGAGCCTCGGCGACTCCGCCGCCCCGAAGCAGTGCCGGCGGCACCAGCACTGCCGGTAGCACGACGAGCGCCGCCGCACGCGCCCGCCGACGACGTTTCCACGCCTCCCGGCGGAGGCGCGAGGCGGCGAGTCCCGCCGGTGGGAAGCGCGGTAGCGGCGGGAGCGCGATCCCGGCGAGAACCTGCGCGCGGGTTCTCTCTCCGAACCAGATCACATCCGCGTCGAACCACAGCTCTTCGTGCCGCCAGCCCATCGAGAAGACTGCGTTCGCCGAGGATCCGGACTGTCCTCCGACGAGCACGGCCCGTCGTACAGCGCGGCCATCCTAGGATGCGGACGTGGCGAAGGTTCTCTCCCAGGAGACGCTCGAGGACGCGCACTGCTGGGAGGCCGACGACCATGTGCCGCGACAGCCTGCACTGACCGAGATTCGCCGGAGGCTCCGCTACCACCAATCGAAGTGGCGCGACGCGAACGGACACCCGATCGGCTCACAGCCGATTGTCCCTCGATCCGACTCCGGTACCACGCGTCCCGTCGGTAGCCGTCTCCCGCTCGACTACGCGAAGGAAACCGGCGCGACCTTCGTCACTGCGAAGGCGCTCGACGCTGCAAGAGCGCGAACGTCCTTCGTCGAACCTCACCAGAGCTTCGATCACCAGCGACTGTGGGCCGAACTCCTGTGGTCGCCGACGCTGGCGTTCAACCTCTTCGGCGACCTGGCCGACGACCTCGCGCTCGCCGACCGGGCCGTCCACACGTGGTGGCCGGACGTGCCTGGAAGCGTCGTCGACGTCCGCTTCGCGCACTCTCCGGGGCGGCTCGATCCAGCGTGGCTCGGCAACCTCGTCGCGCTCGACGTCGCGTTCATGCTCGAGCTCGGAGATGGCGCGCAGGGGGTCCTCGGTCTCGTAACCGGATACCACGATGTCAACAGGCCGCAGCAACCGAAACCGACTCGACTGCCGCGGTACTGCGAGATCACAGAGACGTCAGGCGCTTTCCGGCCCGAGGCGATCGACGCGGTCAGCGGAACCGAGCTCATCCATATCTGGCTCGACCACCTCCTCGTGCTGTCGATGCTCCAGCATCCGAGCGGCACCTGGAGCTGGGGCCGGCTCGTCGTCGTGCATCCGGCCGGCAACACCGACTACGCCGACGCGTGCAGCCGCTACCGGGCGCTACTCGTCGACCGGTCGACGTTCGCCTCCGCGACGGTCGAGGAGCTGCTCGATGCCGGTGTCCTCCCGGCTCGCTCGGCATCCGCCCTACGGGCCCGGTACATCCCACCCCCGTAGAACCTTCTCGTAACTGGGATAGCGTCCCGCCATGACGAAGTTCGTCGTGGACTGCGGCGTCGTCCTCCGGCTAGCAGGCGAGGAGATCGAGGTTCCGGCCGAGCACGAGCTGCTTGCACCGACCCTCCTGCGCTCCCAGACGCTGTCGGCCTTGCACGAGGCCGTGCACGCAGGCGAGATGCCAGGGGATGTCGCCCTCGCTCAGCTCGCCCGTATCCGGGCCATGCCGATCCGCCTCCTCGGCGACGCCGTCCTCCGGCGCCGAGCGTGGGAGCTCGCGGACAGGCTGGGGTGGGCGGAGACCTACGACGCGGAGTACGTCGCGCTCACCCAGCTGCAGGCAGACGCGTTCGTGACCCTGGACGCCAAGCTCGCGCGCAGGCTGGAGGGAGTCGTCCCAACGGCGACGATCGATGCGCTGCGAACCTGCTGAGGCTTCCTACTCGACGCCGGCAGAAGGGGGAACCGCAAGGGTTCCCCCTCAGCGCTGTGCCGGCACCCCAGCTGGCTAGCCGAGGTTGACTACCTCATACGCCTGCGTATCAGGGGCGCTCACGCCGAAGCGCGCGTTCGGCAGATACAACCGCCCGCTCACCTTGTCGACCGTCGTCGGAACTCTGAACGCCGGATGCGTCAAGTGGTCGACGACCGTACCGGAGCTGAGGTCGGCCGCGAGGTGGATGACCGCTACCCGGTTGAGGAAGTTCTGGACGACGTAGAGCGTCCTTCCCTCGAGCAGCAGCCCATCGCCATTCATCGCGTCTCCTCCCGTGAGCTCGATCGTCTCGGCTACGCCGGTGCTGGGATCGATCCTCAAGAGCGAGGCGGTGTTGCTCTGGACCGCGATGAGCATCTTCCCGTTCGGCGTCGCGACGATTCCGTTCAGGTTGTTGACGCCAACGGTCGGATCGTGCACGTAATCGCCCGACAACGGGATCGTCTGCACGTCTGACGCAGCCGGAAGCTCGCCCTGGTCGCCGAGCGGAAGTCGGTAGAGCCAGGGCCGCCTGGAATCGGTGAAGTAGACGGCGTCCTTGGTGAGGACGTTGTCGTTGATGAACCGCGGAGCGGCGGGCGTCAGCAGGTAGTCGGCGATCGGCGTGCCGGTCTCTGCGTCGTAGACGTACGCTGCGCCGGTTCCGCCGCCGGACACGAACAATCGCTCGTGCTTGCGATCGTATTCGAGGCCCGTCGCCGAGCGTCCGACTGTCGGCTGCACGAGCGTGAAGCTCTCACCGGTGCGTGCGTCGATCTGCCGCACCGCACCTGTGGGAATGGATCCCACGTACAGCGTGTGCTGACGACCAGCTTCGATTCCCTCGGGCCGCCACCCGGTGGGAAGGGGGATCACGTCAGGGAACGGGGTCGCCGCGGCTGCGGCGGCGGCAGCGATCAACGTTACGACACCCAAAGCGGCGGTTAGCCACGATCGTCTCATCGTCTCTCCCCTCGGTCGGAGTTCTCAACCGACCTTCCCTACGAGGGCGTTCGTGAAACGGTTCGAAGCCGGAGCTCGCTGTCGCGGAACCAGCTACGGCGGGCCGGTGTACTAGCGGCATCCGAACAGAAGGAGGTCGCTCGTGCGGAAGTCACTCATCGTCGTCGCAGCCGTGGCGCTCGTGTGTGCGAGTACAGCGCTCGCCGGGGGCTGGGCAACCGTGCGGCTGAGCTCGACGCCCAAGGGGATGTCTGCGGACAAGCCGTGGGTCGTCGACATCACAGTGCTTCAGCACGGCTTGGCCAGCCAACCGCTCTCCGGTCTAAGCCCGACCGTGACGATTCGGAGGGTTCCGCAGGCTCGCACCACGAGTGCGGCTCTCAAGGGCTCGCTGACGTTCCGGGCCAGAGCGACGGCTCGCCCTGGCGTCTACCGCGCTCGAGTCGTGTTCCCGGACGCAGGCACGTGGCGGTACGGGGTCTATGACGGGTTCACCGAGTACGGCGGCGCACGCACGCACAAGTTCGCACCGGTGAAGATCGCCGCGGGCCGACCCTAGCCAGGTCGTTCCCCACGGAACACACGAATCGCTGTAAAGACACTGATTGATTGGGGGATGAGCCCGACACGATGAACACCCGACCCCGGCCCGATCGAATCGCCCGCGGTCTTGCCCGAGCAGGAAAGCGAGAGCGGCGCGGCTTCAGCCGCGCCGCGAAGCGGTGCTCGGGCCCAAAGGGATGGAGGCGGCGGGAATCGAACCCGCGTGACATTCCCGCCGCCCGAGTGAAGGGCGACTGGCCTCGTGCTTACGGATAGGTATCCAGCCAACCCCAGCCCACACCCTGGATCGGCTGCGACCGACGACGTGGGCCTGACGAGCGGCACGCACCGAGGGGCGGGCGTGCACGAGACGCTACGTCCCGTTGACCGCCGCCGAAAGAGCCGACAGCGTCGCCGGCCCGACGACGCCGTCGGCGGTGAGGCCTGAGGACGCCTGGAAAGACTTGACGGCCTGCGCGGTCGCCGGCCCGAACTTCCCGTCGATGGTTGTCGAGTACCCGAGCGCGACCAGCGCCTCCTGTACCTGCCTCACCTCCAGGCCCTTGGCCCCTCTGCGGAGGACCACGCCTTCCGGCAGCGTGGCCGGAGTCGTCGGCGTTGACGAGGTCGTGGTCGTAGGCGTGGTCGACGGGGTGGTGGACGCGGTCAGCGTCGTCGTGAGCGTTGCCGTCGTCGTCACCAGAGAGGTAGTTGTCTCGACGCCGCGGTTGAGCGAGCGCGAGAGGAGGGCACCGGCAAGAGCGCCGGCGACGATGAGGATCATTGCGCCGACGATGGCACCTACGATGAGCCTCAGGCTCCGCTCGCCCTCCCGAACACGGATGGCGGCACGCGGCTCGCCCTCGCCCTGCGCGGACTCGCGCGTTTCGCGGAGTTCGGTCTCGTCGTCGGCGGCCGGAGAACGTCCTCCGCCTGTCTCGACGAACCAGTCGTCCTCGGGCGCGAACGGTCGGGTCGGGAGCCGCCCCGAACTCATGGCTACGAAGGTACTAGGTGCCTCGGAGGGCCGATCGGATCGGTGACCTGTCCCGCAGTTGACATCTAACGGCTGGTCGAGTGTCAGCCAGGATTTCGGAAGCGGACGTGCATGTGGTTCTCGTGGTTCGGATACGGGGTGACAATGTCACGCGGTCCGCGCAGGTCGGTCGCGTAGCCGACGAAGATCTTGCTCGCGCCTGCGGCGACGAAGCCGTCGAGCAACTCCTGGGAGAGACGTCGATCGATCTGCGCGGTTGAAGTCGGTGCCTGCAGCCATCCATCGCTGCGTGGGTAGTAAATGTCGACGTCGAGTCCGTTCTCATGGGAGACGTGCTGATCCATGACACCGCCGTCCCGAAGGCTGATGTCGCCGACCACGACCTGCGGAGCCTTCGTGTGCGCCTCTCGGTACCGAGCGAGCACCTTGATGATCGTCCGGATCGTGTGCTCATGACCAAAGAGCCGCCCGGGCAGGTTGGGGCGCGAGTCGGTGTTCGGGTTCCACGTGACCCAGTCGGGACCCTCGACCGGAAGCTGGGTGCCGTCGCGTAGATAGCCGGCGTACGGAAGGCCGATCGATGTGGCCGCATGCCACGCGATGCGAGGCAACTCAGCCGTGGTTGGGTCTGTCTGCACTCTCGGCGTGGGTGCCTGAAACGGATGCTCGAGCCGGAACGTCAGGCTCGGAGGGTCATCCGGTAGCGGCAGACCGTCCTGCGCCACACCGCGCTGCCTGAGCGCCGACAGGGGCAGCACGACACTCGATCCGATGACGACCGCGGCGGCGGGCATCGTCCGTGTGGCGAACCTGCGCTTCCTGGCCGCTTCAGCCGCGAAGCGCCGGCGTCGGGAGGCCTCGAGCCCTGTATCGAACCGCGGCAGGTCAATCGCAGCGCCAGCGACGGCGAGCGCACCAAGACTCCGTGGTCGCTCGCGGAACCAAGGCACGTCTACATCGAACCACAGCTCCCCCGGTCGCCACGCCATGTGGGGAAGGGCTTCGCGCACCGCGTTACGTGTCCTTCGCGATCATGGAGGCGGCGACATCGAACCCGCATAACGTTCCCGCCGCCCTACCGGCGGCCGAGTTCGAATCCCGTATGGGCCTTTTCGGCCCGCTTGGTAGAGGCGATTTGGCTCAACCATGCGGGTCGATAGAGTCGGAAGTGTCGCTCGAGCACGCGGCGTGCTGGTACCGGTGCTGGTACCGCTCTAGCGGATGGTCCTCGAGTGCGACAAGCTCAAACCTGTCGGCGGTGAAAGTCCAATCTAGGCTTGCCTGCGGTCACGACGTGCGCGTCCATCGGCATGACAATTTCGCCGTCATTCCGCGATCCTCACCCTGTCGAGGGCCCCTAGCCGTGACGCCGCCGTGCGGCGCTGCTCCGCCAAGCGGCTGGCGGGGGCGAACGCGCTCCATGCGAACCAGCGACCAAAGCCGCGCTGCAGTGCACGCGGGCCGCTCATCGTCAGCTTCCCCGTCCGCATCGCGCCGCCGAGTTCCGTCCGTCCCAGGTAGACGCGATAGAGGGTGGCCGTGTCGACCGTGACCTCGAGGTCGATGTCGAACCCGGGATGCTGCAGGCACACCGACACCTCCGAGGGCTCGAGCACCATCCAGTAGCGCTTGGCCGGATTGCGAAAGTCGAACTTGAGCACGGTTCGGCCGGGGGAAGCTCCTCGCGATGCACATGGCGGGCCATCCAGACGATCAAGAGGTCGGGGTCGAGCTCCTCGGGGCGAGGATCGGTGAACGACCAGGTCACGCCCCACTCCCCCATCGCCTGGACGACTGGCTCTAGGTCGCGTCCGGCCGGCGTCAGCTGGTACTCGAGTGTCCTGCCCTTGGGGCCGGTTCGCCGCGCGACGATCTCGGCCCGTTCCAGCGAGCGCAGGCGGTCGGTGAGGACCGAGCGCGAGATCCCTGGCAGGCCGCGCTGTAGCTCGTTGAAGCCCTTAGCGCCACCGAGCATCTCGCGCACGATCAAGAGCGTCCAGCGGTCGCCCAGGATCTCGCTTGCCTTGGCGATCGGGCAGTACTGCGCGTAGCTTCGCACCGCCCCACGATGCTAGCCCGCAGTCCATGAGCAGTCCGTAGCAGGTTCGAAATCCGAACCGGTTGGTCCGAATCTCGGTCTAGCCGCACGGACGCGCGCCCGCCTACCGTGGCCACATGACTACCGAGACGGCAACTCCCGACCCGAGCAGAGGAGGCCGACCATGAGTGCTCTCCGGACATCGCCGCGCGAGACCGAGGCGCTCGACAAGTTGGGGGGCGCGCTGCGCGGCGAGCTGTTGCTGCCGGCGAGCCTCGACTATGACAGCGGTCGCAGGATCTGGAACGGCGCGATCGACCGCCGGCCGGCCGGCATCGTGCGCTGCGCCGGCGTCGCCGACGTGGTTGCGGCCGTTCGCTACGCGCGCGAGCGCGAGCTGCTCGTGGCGGTGCGCTCCGGTGGCCACGGGGTTGGCGGTCACGCGCTGTGCGACGGCGGACTCGTGATCGACCTGTCGCCGATGAAAGGCATTCATGTCGACCCACAAGCCAGGACGGCGCGCGCCGAAGCGGGCGTTTTGTGGGGCGAGCTCGACCGCGAGACCCAGCTCTTTGGGCTCGCGACGGTGGGTGGAATCGTGAGCCATACGGGCGTTTCAGGGCTGACCCTGGGAGGCGGGATCGGCTGGTTGATGCGCAAGTACGGGGCGACGGTCGACAACCTGCTCTCCGTCGACCTCGTCACGGCGGATGGCGAGCTGGTCACCGCCAGCGAGAACGAGAACCCCGATCTGTTCTGGGGAGTGCGCGGCGGCGGCGGTAACTTCGGCGTCGTCACGTCGTTCGAATACCGCCTGCATCCGGTCGGGCCGATCGTGCTCGCCGGGCCGATCTTCCACCCCCTCGAAGACGCCCCGGAGGTACTGCGCTTCTATCGCGAGTTCGCGGCCGCCGCGCCCGACGAGCTCACGACGATCTTCGAGCTCGAGCTCGCGCCGCCACTGCCGTTCCTGCCCGAGGACGTACACGGCAAGCCGATAGTCATGGTGGGCGCGTGCTACGCCGGGCCGCCCGAGGACGGGGCCGAGGTCGTGCGCCCGCTCAAGCAGTTCGGCAACCCGATCGCCGATCGGCTCGAGCCCAAGCCGTACCTGGCGCTGCAGTCGATGTTTGACCCGTTGGTGCCGCACGGCTGGCACCGCTACTGGAAGTCCGTCGAGCTGCCGCCGCTCACGGACGGTGCGATCGCCACGCTCATCGACCACACCTCGCGGATCACGTCGCCACGCTCATACACCATCATTTTCCAGCTCGGCGGGGCGCTCGGTCGAGTGCCAGAGGACGCAACCGCCTTCGGCCAGCGCGACGCCACGCACAACGTCGTCATCAACGCCGTCTGGACCGAAGACGACCCAGAGGGCGACCGGCACACCGCCTGGGCGCGCGATTTCTTCGCCGCCATGCAGCCCCACGCGCGCGACCGCGTCTACGTCAACTTCCTCGGCGACGAGGGGCCTGACCGCGTTCGACAGGCGTACGGCACCGAGAAGTACGACCGGCTGGTGGAGCTCAAACGCAAGTTCGACCCCACGAACTTCTTCCGCCTCAACCAGAACATCCCGCCGTACGAGGACTGAGAGCGGGAGCGTCGCGCGGGCGGGGGGACCCCCTCAAGCCTGCACCTCGAACCCCGGAGGGGGCTGCGGCTCGCATTGCGCGTGGACGTCCTTAAGGCGAACAAGCGCGTGCCGATCGCCCGGCTCGCTCTGTCGGCGAGCCAATCTCAGTCGATCGAGATCGTCACGCTTTCGTCCCCGAGGCGAGCTTGACCGAAACGGGAACGTCGAATCCATCCTGCGTGCGATATGCCTCGAGAAGCTCGGCGAAGCGCGAGTGAATCTCACGCTGCAGCTCCTCCGGCTGACCGAGGATCATCGGGCGAACTCGCACGGCCCCCTCGAGAAGTCCGTCCCAGAGCTCGTCGCCGTCAGCCAGGTCGAGACCGAACTCGACGGTATCGACCGTCACGTCGGTGAGCCCGGCGCCCTCCAACAGTGACGCGAACTCCGCGTCGTCCGCGAACCTGAAGAAGTTCGGTCCCGCGGGAACATCGGCGGGGGGATGCGCTCCCGCAGCCACGAACGCCTCGAAGAAAATCCCGATCCAGCGACCTCGCGACGGCTCGTCCCACACGCTGAATGCAGCGCGGCCGCCGGATCGCAGCACCCGAGCGGCCTGTTCGACTGCTCGCTCAGGAGTTCCAAGGTGCAGGAGCAGGAATGCCGCGACGACCGCGTCGAACGACTCGTCCTCGAACGGCAGTGCAGTCGCGTCTCCGTGCACGAACTCGACGCCCGCTACGTGGGCGCGTGCATAGGCGAGCATCGTGTCCGAGAAGTCGACGCCAATCGGCTCTGCACCGCGCTCCGCCGCTTTCGCAGCGACGTAGCCGGGGCCTGTCGCGACATCGAGGAGCCGTGTCCCCCGGCCTGCGCCCACCGCATCGAGGAGCGGCTCTGCGACCTGCGCTGTCACGCGGCCCAAGAGCCCGTGGTAGGCGGAGGCCTCCTTCGTCGTCCAGCCGGCTTCCTCGAACGCATCGAATGCGGCGGGGTCGTACTCGGTCACGACCTGAAGTATGGAAAATTCGGCGCGCGAGGCGTTGCCCAGCACTCCACCCGAGCGTATGCCTCGTCCGGCCATGCTGCCGGCCGCGGCGTGCTCGGAATTGAAGCGAGGAGGATCGAGGAGCGCGTGCGTGCCTCGGCCCGCGACCGAGGTCGCGTTACTTAGATCAGCAGGCGAGTGACCACACATCCTGGAGCGGCCCGGTCGATGAGATCGAAAACTGGAAGCAATCGTTCCCCACCGAAACGCAGGGAAAGGCTTGGTTGAGCGAAAAGTGGAGGCGGCGGGAATCGAACCCGCGTCCGCGGTCGCACCGAACAGAGCGTCTACGAGCGTAGTTCGCGCTTTGATCTCGCCCGGCGGCCGGTTCGCGAACAACCTACCGACGGGCCAGCCATCCTGAAGTCTCGCGCTTCGGGCGATTGGCTCTCCCTCCGCGCCAGCCCGATTGTTGGCGCCGAACTCCGGGTCTCGGGCCCAATCCGGGTCGACGTCGCCTTACCTAGTCAGACTAGGCGGCGAGTGCGAGTTCGTTCTTGTTCGCACTTGCTTTGGTGCCGGTTGATTTACGAGGCCAACCGGCGACCTCGGCTCGCAGCTCTGCCGGAGAACCGACCACGTCGAGACCTGGTCGCCCCCGTATGTGTGTTCAGGTTCCCAGGATAGCTGCCGATAAGCGGAACGCCGCCGAAACGGGAAGAACACACAGGACGTCAGAACACACCGGGCGAAAGGACTGCTGTGGCATTGATGATGGAGGAGAGGTACGACGACCTTGCGGGTCTGCGCGAGCGTGCGAAGGCCGAGGTTTCGAAGGTGGTCGTCGGCCAGGGCCGCACGGTCGAGCTCCTGCTCGTCGCTGCCCTCGCGCACGGTCATGTGCTTCTCGAGGGGCCTCCCGGCAGCGCGAAGACGCTGCTCGGCCGCGCCGTCGCCCACATGTTCGGCGCCCAGTTCAAGCGCATCCAGTTCACCCCCGACACGACTCCCGCCGAGCTCAACGGCACGAACGTGATCAAGGCCGGCGAGCAGGTCTTCCTCCCCGGCGCCGTGTTCACCAACGTCCTCCTCGCCGACGAGATCAACCGCACCCCGCCGCGTACGCAGGCTGCCCTCTTCGAGCCGATGCAGGAGCGCCAGGTGACCGTCGACGGCAAGGTGCACAAGCTCCCCGATCCGTTCCTCGTGATCGCCACCCAGAACCCCTACGAGCACTCGGGCGTATTCGAGCTTCCGGAGTCACAGCTCGACCGCTTCCTCTTCAAGATCAATCTCGAGTACGCGGATCCCGACCACGAGCTCGCCATGCTCAATCTCCCCCACAACGGAATCGCGCCGGACATGCTCGGCGAGGTACGCCCCCTCCTCGGCGTCGTCGGTCTCGACAAGGCGCGCCAGGAGCTGATGGAGACCGAGGTCTCCGACTCAATCGGGCGCTACATCGTCGCGCTCGGCCGGCGCACGCGGGACATGCCGGGCGTCGAGCTCGGAGTCAGCTCGCGCGCGATGATCCATCTGATGAGCGCTTCGAAGGCGTCCGCCCGCTTGAACGGCCGGCACGTCGTCACGATCGAGGACGTTCGCGAGATGGCTCCCTACGTGCTTCGCCATCGCCTGATCCTGTCGGAAGGCGCTTCTGCCGACGAGGTGCTCCAGCGAGCGATGGATTCGGTGCCTGCGCCGCTGCCGTCCCGAGTCGGGCTCGCGTAGGCAAACGCGGTCTCCATTTGCCGGGAGGGGTTGACGGCGACCGCCGGATCGCGATAGTTCGAGAGGGGACCCGGAGCTGGGAGTTCACGGGATCTCTCCGGAGCGCTACTCTTGGCGCACGATGGATCGATCGATCTGGGGGAGGACGGGAACAGTGCCACTCATCGTCGAGGCGCCGTACGAGAACCTCGTGGACCTGCGCGAACGCGCGAAGGCCGAGGTCTCGAAGGTGGTCATCGGTCAAGACGCGGCCGTCGAGCTCCTGCTCGTCGCGGCGCTCGCCCGCGGACACGTCCTGATCGAGGGGCCGCCCGGCAGCGCGAAGACGCTGCTCGGACGTGCTGCGGCCCACATGCTGGGGGCGCAATTCAAGCGCATCCAGTTCACTCCCGACACCGCGCCCTCAGAGCTGACCGGCCAGAACACGATCCGCGCCGGCGAGCAGATCTTCATCCCCGGAGTCGTCTTCACGAACGTCCTCCTCGCCGACGAGATCAACCGCACCCCGCCGCGTACGCAGGCGGCGCTGCTCGAGGCCATGCAGGAGCGCCAGGTGACGGTGGAGGGCAAGGGCCACCGCCTGCCCGATCCGTTCCTCGTGATCGCCACTCAGAACCCGTACGAGCACCGTGACGTCTTCGAGCTTCCCGAGTCACAGCTCGACCGCTTTCTCTTCAAGGTCCACCTCGAGTACTCGGACTCCGAAAGCGAGTACGAGATGCTCGACCTCCCGCACAAGGGCGTCGCCCCGGACATGCTCGGCGAGGTGCAGCCGCTCCTCGGCGTAGTCGGGCTCGACAAGGCCCGCATCGAGCTCGACTCGACGGAGCTGCCCGAGGAGGTCGGCCGCTACATGGTCGCGGTCGCGCGCATGACGCGCTCGGTCGATGGCGTCGAGCTCGGAGTGAGCTCACGCGGGATCATGCACTGGGCCAGCGCCTCGAAGGCCACCGCGCGTCTCAACGGGCGAAACTACGTGAGTGTCTCCGACGCGCAGGAGATCGCCCCGTACGTGCTCCGGCACCGTTTGATCATGCAGGGCGAGGCGAAGGCCGAGGATGCCCTCGACGCCGCGTTCGAGCAGGTTCCGGCTCCCGAGCCGGCCGTGACGTTCGAGTACGTTTAGCCCCGTTTCTTCAGCGCCCGCTCGATCTGCCGCTTGGCGTCCCGTTCCGCGAGCACGCGGCGCTTGTCCGCCCGCTCGCGACCCTTTGCAAGGGCCAGCTCGACCTTCACGCGACCTTCCTTGAAATACATCCGGATGGGGACGAGCGTCAGACCCTTCTCGCGAATCTTCCCGTACAGCGAATCGATCTCCTGGCGGTGGAGCAGAAGCTTGCGATCTCGATCCGGATCATGTCCCGATGAGCCCTTCTGGGCGTACTCGGCGATCGAAGACCCGACGAGCCAGGCCTCGCCGTCCCGGATGTCCGCGTACGCCGACCCGAGCTGGACGTGGCCTTCGCGCGCGGACTTGACCTCGGTTCCCGAGAGGACGACACCCGCCTCGAGGCGCTCCAGGAACTCATAGTCGCGCCGTGCGCGGCGGTTCTCCGCAATCAGCTTGGTATCTGCCATCGAGCTGCTCAGGCGTCGAGAGGAACGCCCGCGAAACGGCGTGCGATCTCCTTGAGCATCTTCAGCGCGACGCTGGGCTCCGATTCGACCAGCGCGAGTGCGTCGTCTCGCGGGATGCTCAGCAGACGGACCTTGGTCGCAGCTCGTACCCGCCCGATCCGAGTCGCCTGCGGAGTCAAGAGCGCGAGCTCGCCGAAGAAGTTTCCGTCCTTCAGCTCGATCGGCTCATCGCCGCGCAGCTCGACCGAGACCGTGCCTTCGCGAATCACGAACATCCCGGAACCGGGATCGCCGGGCAGCGCGATCACCTGCCCGGGGTCGCGCTCGAGCTCGGCCACGGACTCGGCCAGACGCTCGAGCCCGGCGTCCGAGACGTCGGCGAAGAAGGGAAGGGCACGGAGCTCGTCGACGGTCATGAACGGCTCATTATCGCGACCGCGACGCGATCCCGGCGCAGCGCTCGCAGAGCGGGAACCACGGCGCGCACGAGCGACCACACGAGCGGCACCGCCCGAGCGTCGGCGATTCGACCTCGACCCGCAACCGTGAGACCACGCGCGCCGCAGCGCTTTCCTCGAGTGCCGCGGCACGTTCGATCGTGACTCCCCCGACCCCCGGATACTGCAGCGCGAACCAGCGCAGGATGCTGGCCTCCCGTCCCGCTTGCTCCGCATCCTCGAGGCGCGCGTCTCGCAGTCGCGCGGTGTCGAGGAGAAACGTGAGGTGCGGTCGCGCGACGCGGTCCCCGGCGATCGCGAGTGCGAGCGTTCCCAGGAGGTCCAGGTTGTCCTCGTCCACGGGCGCGTTGACGAGCTTCCAGGTGTCGTCCAGGGACAGGCGCCTACCCCGCTGTGCCAGTCGACGCTGCACGGCGTCCAGTCGCAGCCGCAAGGGTTGCAGCGACTCGACCGCGAGCCAGCTCTCGAAGGCCCATTCGCGCAGGGCCACGCGATGCCAGGCTACGAGTGCAGCGTCGAGGTCACGCGGGTCGTCGACACCGAGGTCGGAGAGCCGCGGTCGAATCCGCGCCTCGTCGACGAGGCGATAGCCCCAGTGCTCGCCCGGAAGCCGGACATGCGGCTCGAGCGCCGACTCGACGATGTCCGGATCCGCGACACCCCAGCCAAGCCCGGCGAGCACACCGACATGGCCGCGCTCGACGAGGCCGAAGCGTCCGGCGCGACCCGCGATCTGGGCGATCTCCCAGGGAAGGAGGTTGCGCCGCTCCTCCCCGTCGAACTTCGTCGTCTCGGCGAAGAGCAGGGTCTCGCAGGGCAGGTTCACGCCGTGCCCGAGCACGTCCGTGGCGACGCAGACATCCGCTTCGCCCGAGAGGAAGCGGTCGATCTCCTCTCTCCTCGAAGCCAGCGGCATCGCGCCGTACAGCACCGCGACGCGGCCGGGATGCAACCTGATTCACCTCGCCCGCGAGCGCGAGCACCGCTTTCCGGCTGAAGGCCACGACGACCGTGCCCGTCCCGAGCGAGCGCAGCGTGCGCTCGCCCACCCACTCGAGCGGGAGCATCCGCTCGAAGACCTTCAGCTCGACAGCGGGGAACGCCCGCTCGACGAGCGGGAGCGCGTCCAGCGCCCCGAGCAACAAGATCTCGCGGTACTCCCCGGCGAGCATCAGCCGCGTCCAGGCCGATCCGCGCTCCTCGTCGTCCGCCCACTGAACCTCGTCCAGCACGAGGAGCTCTCCCGACTGCGGCGCCATCTCCACCGTGCAGCAGACGATCGGCGCCCCTTCGTTGACGCGCTCCTCGCCGGTGATCAGCGCGACGTTCTCGAATCCGATGCGCTCGCCGAGACGGCGATGCGCCTCCTGCGCGAGCATCCGCAGTGGCCCGGCATAGACGCCCGCACCCTTGGCGACGAGCTCGTCGAGCGCGGCATGGGTCTTCCCCGAGTTCGTAGGGCCGAGATGCGCGACGACGCGCTCAGGCTCCCGCTCCCGCGAGGGGAGGGTGATCGCGATCCGGCCTTCGGCGTGCCGGGCCGCGTTTCCCGAGCTACGCCGATGGGCGCGTTGAGACCGGCTCGGTCGCTTCTGCCGGCCGCGTGGGGGTCTTCGCTGATGCATCGGAGCACGGTAGCCGGTGGATGCTCGCGACCATCCCGTTCCACACGAGCACGCCGGCAGCGGAGTCGAGCTCGTCGTCGGCCGCCTCCTGCTCGGAGTCTGCTCCCGGCACCCGTCCCGTCATGCGACCAGGGCGGCGCCGTCGAGGACTGCCGCCTGCTTCCCCTCCGATGCGCGTGACACGAGATGTGCCACCGCGCGCGCCGCGTCTCGACTCGCTCCCAGGACGAGCATCGAGCTGAACGAGTGCAGGAAGGGCAATCCCACGAAGTAGAGACCCGGAGACGACGGAACGGCGCCTCCCACCTGGACCGGATACCAGCCGTCCTCCAGCGGCACCGGAAACCTGATCCACGTGTAGTCGTTGCGAAACCCGGTGCACCAGATCACATTCGTCACCTCGACGACTCGCCCGTCGGCGAGGACCGGCTTCCCGTCCTCGACCCCGACGGTTCGCTCGAAGATGCGCTCCACACCGGCTGCGGCCAGATCGGACCTTCTCACCCGCAGGAGCGGGCCTCCGTGCGAGCGAATCTCCTTCTTCGCCTTGCGCCCCATCGGCGTGGAGACCGTGAGCACCCGCGTGGCGACGAGCTTGACCAGCGGGCCGAGGACACGCGACATGATGACCTTGTGCGGAATCTGGCCCGTATCGGGGCCGGAAAGAATCGTTCTGTGGCCGGCGAGAGCCACCTCCAGGGCGATGTCGCCTCCCGAGTGGGAGGCGCCGACGACGAGGACGGGCCCGGGCTGCAGTTGTGCGGGGCTTCGGTAGTCCGCCGAGTGGAGCTGCCGAATTCCGGAATCGAGGCCTGTCGCGAAGTCGGGGACTACCGGGCGGTCGTGCTGGAAGACACCGGTCGCGACGACCACGTTGTCGGCCTCGAACCGCTGATCACCTGCACGGATGACATATCCCTCGCCGTCCTTCTCCACCGCGTCGACGCCGATCCCGGTGCGAACGGGGAGGGAGAAGCGCTCGGCGTACGCCTCGAGGTAGTCGGCCATCTCTCCCGCGGTCGGGAACGACTGCGCCGGAGCGGGGAAACGCATGCCGGGCAGCCCGTCGAGACGGGCCGGAGAGTACAGGCGGAGCGTCGGCCAGCGCTTCCGCCAGGAGTCTCCGACTCGCTCACCCGCATCGAGGATGACGAAGGACCGGCCCCGCTCTTGCAGGTGGTAGCCCGTCGCCAGTCCCGCCTGGCCGCCGCCGATGATCACGGTCTCGAAGCGCTCCACCGTCTGAGTTGACACCGCTGCCTCCTTCAGTTGACCCCAGCGACGGTAGGCGCCCGGGAAAGCATGCGCATCGCGCGGATCCACCAACTTCGAAATCGAGGCGCGTGGTCAATTCTGACCACGCGCGCCGTCACACCAGGTCGTGCTCGAAGGCGAACGCGCCGGCGGCCGCGCGTGAGGAGACGTTGACCTTGGCGAAGATGTTCTGGACATGCCGGGCGACGGTGTGCTCGCTGATGACGAGCGTGGCAGCGATCTCCCGGTTGCTCTTTCCCGAGGCGACGAGCCGCAGAACCTCCAGCTCGCGCCCGGTCAACCCGTGCGTGCTCGGTCCGGAAGACGAGCCCGTGAGCGCGTCGACGCGCGCGAGGTCCGGCGCCGCGCCCAGTCGCTCGAAGGCCGCGCGCGCCGCTTCCAGCTCGAGCGTCTCCGTCTCCTCGTCGCCGAGCTCGCGGCACGCGACCGCGACGAGCATGCGAGTGCGGGCAAGGTCGTACGGCGCTCCCAGCTCCTGCCACGCGACCGTTGCCTCCCGCAGCGCACCGAGGGCCGCCTGGGCATCTCCCTCGGCCAGATGAACCGCGCCGCGCGCGTAGCCGACGATCGCTCCGAGCATCACGCTCTCGTACCGCGCGGCGATCTCTTCGAGCTCTCGACATGCGGTGCGTGCCTCCTCCACGTCCCCGACGGCCAGCGCCATTTCGACCTGGGCAGGCAGGAGCGCGGCGCGCCTGAGCGGATCGGTCGCCTCGCTGAGCACGCGGCGAATCGTCGACAGCGCCGCATCGGCTCGTCCTTGCGCAAGCCGGAGCTGGGCGAGGCCCGGCTGGGGGTCCCACCCATACTGGCTCGCCTCCCGGTATGCCTCTTCGGCTGCGTCGAACCGCCCCAGAAGCCTGTGGAGCTCCGCCTCGCGGTAGAGAGCGAAGCCGACCCGGCCCTCGTTCATGGTCTCGAAAAAGCGCTCTCGTGCTTTCTGCGCCTCCTCGAGCGCTTCCAGCCAGGATCCCTCCAGCTGCAGGATCTCCGCCCGGTGAACGAGGCAGCGGCCGGTGAACGCCTTCAAGTCGGGTTGTCCGTTGCACCAGCGAGTCAGTGCCGCAGTCCACTCCCGTGCGCGGCGTGCTTCGTACACCTCCTGCAACGAGAGGATCACGCTGCAGTAGACGATGCCCGTGATCTCCGGAGAGAGCTCGCCCGCGGTGACCGCCACCATGGTCTCGTCGAGGAGCGCGAGGCCTTCCTTGACCCGGCCCGATTTGATGAGCATCTGACCGCGGGCGTGACCGGCGAGCGCAGCTCCGTCGGCGTCCCCGAAGCGCTCGGCGATCGCTTCAGCCTCCGCCGCCACTGCGGCCGCACCGGTGAAGTCTCCGGCTGCTTCGAGCTGGAAGACGCGCGGCATGAGCAGGTAGCCACGCTCGACGCTGTCTTCCGACTCGCGCTCGACCAGCCGTTCTGCACGGCTCAGCCAGCCGCCTCCCGGCCCCAATTCGCCGCGCGAGAAGAGGGTCATCCCGATCCAGAAGGCACACCGGAAAGCGTGGGGAACGTCGCCGGCGTCGAGGTACGTCTGGTGAGCGCGCTCGAGAACTCCCAGATGCTCGTCGTCGCGGCCGAGCATGAACGCCGATGTCGCCAGCAGCACGAGATCGTCCGCGCCGAGACGGTCGGCCTCGTCTGCGCGTGACAGCGACTCGTAGGCGTCCTTCCAAGCTCGGTCTACGTAGTGCGCCCGGCCTAGTTCGAGCTCCTCAGCCAACTCGCTGGAACCCTAACGAGCGTTCTTTTCCGCCGCCTCTCGGCGATGGTCTCTCAGACGCGCAGGAACCGGCGCAACGTCAGGCCAGAGCCGATCGCACCGATCCCGAGGCCGATCGCGATCAGGAGCGCGGCCGTCCAGGTGAACGCGAGCGCACGGACGTCAGGGTCGTCCTGGATGTGCCCGAGGATCCGCGGGACGGCGATCTCCCTCCCGATGAAGAGCAGAGCCACGGCCGCGACCGAGCCGGCCAGGCCCGTGAGCACTCCCTCCAGCATGAACGGGCCGCGCACGAACCAGTTCGTCGCGCCGACGAGCTTCATCACCTCGATCTCACGGCGGCGGGCGAAGATCGAGAGGCGGATCGTGTTGGCGATGAGGATCGTCGAAGCTCCCAGGAGCACGATGACGACGACGAGGAAGACGAGCTGGATCGCGCGCGCGATCTGCAGGATCCGCTCGGAGACCTCTTTCCCGTGCCGGACCTCGTCGACGGCGACGAGCTTGGCGTTCTGCACGGAGGCGGCGAGCGCAGCCGTGTCCTCGCCTCGCTTCGGGATCACGTCGAACGATGCGGGCAGCGGGTTCGAGACGAGATTCTCGGTGAGCTCCGGGTTGCGCTTGCGCATGATCGCGAGCGCCTCGGCCTTGGTGATGAACGTGATGCCGCCCGGCTTGACGCGCTGATCCGACTCGAGCAGGACCCGAAGCTGGTCGATCTGCTTCGTGGTGGCCGTCTCCGCGATGTAGACGTGAACCGCGAGCTCCCGTTTCTTGTCGTCCGACCAGGACACGAGCCAGGTGCCGATCCCGACGAAGACGCCGATCAGCACCATCCCGATGAGCACCGACACGACCGATGCGAAGGTGGTCGAGAGGTTTGCGCCGATCGAGCGAAGCGCCTCGGAGAAGATCAGCCGCAGGCGCGTCATTCCTCGGTGTAGCCGCCTCTTCGCTCGTCGCGAACGAGCCTGCCCGCCTCGAGCGCGATCACGCGCTTTCGCATCTTGTCGACCATCTCGCGGTCGTGCGTGACCATGAGAATCGTCGTGCCCGTGCGGGAGATGCGGTAGAGGAGCTGCATGATCCCGACCGAGGTGTCCGGATCGAGGTTCCCGGTCGGCTCGTCGCAGACGAGCAGCGGCGGATGGTTGACGAATGCCCGGGCAATGGAGACGCGCTGCTGCTCGCCTCCGGAGAGCTCCTCCGGCCGGGAGTTCATCTTGTGCGCGAGGCCGACGAGATTGAGGACCTCCGGGACCTTCTTGCGGATCTGCGCGCTCGACTGGCCCTGAACGCGGAGCGCGTAGCCGATGTTCTCGGCAGCGGTGCGGTTCGGCAGCAGCTTGAAGTCCTGGAACACGCAACCCAGATTTCGGCGAAGCAGCGGAACCTTCGAGCGCTTGAGCCGCGCGAGATCCCGGCCGCCGACGACGATCCGCCCCTGGGTGGCCTCGATCTCCTTCAGCAGCAGCCGGATGACCGTCGACTTCCCCGAGCCCGAGGCCCCGACCACGAAGACGAACTCGCCCTTGTCGATCGTGAAGGAGACGCCTTCGAGCGCCACCACCCCCGGCTCGTAGATCTTCTGGACGTTCTCGAACACGATCATCGTCGAGCCGTTCTGCTCGGCATCGACGGGGATCGAGGTCTCGAAGATCTCGTTCTGTGGCTCGGCCAATGCAGTCATCGTCGCGTCTGTCTGTGTGTCGTAATCCAGCACCGGGTCAAGGGGAGACGCAGCCGCGAAGGGCCGCTCCGGTTCTTGGGAAGCGCCGATTGTAGCTGACATTGCGGCGGCTTTAGAGGACTTTCCCCGCCGCCTTGGCGAGGAGGTAGGAGTGGACGAAGCCGTCGAGCGCCCCGTCGAGGACGGATTGGATGTTCCCGACCTCGTGGTCGGTGCGGTGGTCCTTGACCAGCTGGTAGGGGTGGAGCACGTAGGAGCGGATTTGACTCCCGAAGCCGATGTCCTGCGCCGCACCACGCTCGCGCGCCAGCTCTGCCTCGCGCTTCTCCTCCTCGAGCTCGGCCAGGCGTGAGCGCAGGATCCTGAGGGCCGTCTGCTTGTTCGAGGTCTGCGAGCGCTCGTTCTGGCATTGGACGACGATCCCACTCGGGATGTGCGTGATGCGGACTGCGCTGTCGGTCTTGTTCACGTGCTGGCCGCCCGCGCCGCTGGCCCGGTAGGTGTCTATCCGAAGATCCGCCTCGTCGATCTCGACGGGCGCATCGTCGGGCAGGAGCGGCGCGACGACGACCTGCGAGAACGCGGTGTGGCGGCGATGCGCTGCGTCGAAAGGCGACTGCCGCACGAGACGGTGAACACCGCGTTCGGCCTTCAGTACCCCGTAGGCGTTCTCGCCGCGAACCGCGACCGTGGCCGACTTCAGGCCCGCCTCCTCGCCCGGGCTCGCCTCGAGCAGCTCGTGCTCGAACCCCCGGTCGGACGCCCAGCGCAGGTACATGCGGAGGAGCATCTCGGCCCAGTCCTGGGCGTCGGTCCCGCCCGTTCCCGAGTGGATCCCCAGGATCGCATCGCCGGCGTCGTACTTTCCGGTGAACAGCGCATCCTCCTGGAGCCGCCCGAGCTCGCTTTCCAGCGCGTCGACGATCTCGGCGATCTCCGAGCCGAGCTCACCCTCGCCGAGTGAGAGAAGCTCCCTGGCATCCTCGTACTCGCGCTGCAAGCGCTCGTATCGCTCGAGCTTCCGGGTGGCGCGTGCGTGCTCTGTCGAGATACGAGTGGCCCGAGCCTGGTCATCCCAGAAACCGGGAGCGCCCATCGCCTCCTCGAGCCCCACTTGTCCGCGCGCTAACCCCTCCGGGTCAAAGATAATCACGGACCCAGGCAAGCTGGGCCCCGATCTCCTCGAGACGCTGGTCGAGGCTCTGCGTCGTCTCGGTCATCCGGGAGAGGGTAGCCGAGCGTCTGGCTGGGCAAGACGTGCTTTACGGAAGCGAGTTCGGGGAAAGGGTCGTTCGATGTCGATGTCTCTCAGACGGGCCGTGCGGACGCGACACTCCGTCGAGGTCGAGATGGGAATCGTCGCGCTGGTCCTGCTCGCCTGGCAGGCCGCGCGCATCCCTCTCGAGGGAAGCGTGGCGACGTCGCTCGCCCACGCACGCTCGGTGCGCGGGCTGGAGGGCTCCCTCGGGCTCGACGTCGAGGGTCCCGTCGTTCGCTTTGCCTCCACCCCGCCCTACGAGGCCATTCTCGAGTGGATGTACACGGGCATCCACACCCCGGCGCTCTTCGGCTTCATGGCGGCCGCGTGTGTCTTCGCGCCCGACCGCTACGTGAGGCTGCGCACGATCTTCGTCGTCTCGTTCCTGCCGGCGCTCCTCGCCATCGGCCTCTATCCCCTTGCGCCGCCGCACTGGATCTCGGAGCTCGGCTTCGGCCCGGCGCCCGACCAGGCCGACCTCGCGGGTTCGCTCGACACGCTGATTCACAACTCGACCGCGGCCATCGCGAGTCAGCACTTCGGCTTCGCCGTCTTCATCGCGGCCGCATCTCTGTGGCTGGCTCCCCGTTCGCCCATCGCCTGGGCGGCGGTGGCGTATCCCGTGCTCGTGTTCCTCGTCATCGTCGGAACCGGCAACCACTACGTCCTCGACTGCATCGTCGGCACGCTCACGTTCGCATTCGCCACGGCGGTCGCCTGGACTTTGCACGGCCGGCCCCAACCACGACTCGCTGCGCCCCCGGCACGCACGGTCCTGAGCGTCTCGTTGGGCTTCGCCATGATCGCCTGGGGCCTCGTGTCCCTGCAGCTGATCTCGCCCGGCGGCTGGCGCAACGCCGTCGCCGTCCTCGTCCTCGCCGGGGGGATCGCCGCAGTGCTCGCACCGCGCTGGAGCGCGAAGGAGCCCGTGGCAGAAGGCGGGTAGGCGGGTCGCAATATGCGGCTTCAGCCGTAGGATTGGACAGTGAGAGTGACGACCTGCGGCTGGCTTTCGTGACCCCGAGGCCCTCGCTCGCGAAGACGGCACGAGCCGCAAACAGCTTCCGGCGAGAGGTCGGAGACGCCGCGGGTCACGCCTTCGGAAACGCCATCGACCGCGCCGTAACGGCGCACCACGCGCGACGCCTGCGCAAGGTCGGCTGGCAGCGTGCGCTCGAAGCGGACGGCAGCGAGTGGGCCCGTGGCGAGTTCCCGGTGCGGTCGGGCAACAAGGTCGAAGTCCTCATCGACGGCGCCGCGTTCCTGCCGATGGTCGCCGAGGAGCTGGCGAAGGCGGAGTCGCACGTCCATGTCACCGGCTGCTTCTTCTCGCCGGAGCTCGAGCTCACGCGAGGAGACGAGCCCGCGATCGTGCGAAATCTGCTCGCGGAGCTGGCCGAGCGGATCGACGTCCGCGTTCTCATCTGGAGCGGCGCCCCGGTTCCGATCTTCAGCCCCTCGCGTCGCGAGGTGCGGGAGATGGTCGAGCGGTTCAACCGGAGAAACCAGATCCGCTGCGAGTTCGACTCCTGCGTTCGGTTCATGCACTGCCATCACGAGAAGACGATCGTCATCGACGACCGCGTGGCATTCGTCGGCGGCATCGACCTCACACTGGACGGAGGAGACCCGTACGACAGCCAGGATCACCCCTCACGCGGCGTGATCGGCTGGCACGACATCGCCATGCGCATCGAAGGGCCGGCGGTCGCCGACGTCGCGGAGCACTTTCGCCTGCGCTGGCACGCAGCAGCCAAGGAGGATCTTCCCGCTCCCCCGGTCCCGGACGACGTCGGCAAGGTCGACCTCCAACTCGTCCGCACGATTCCCGAGAAGGTCTACGAGAGGTCGCTACCGCGCGGCGACTTCTCCGTGCTCGAGTCCTACGTCGGCGCATTTCGCTCCGCCGAGCGGTTCATCTACATCGAGAACCAGTTCCTCTGGTCGTCCGAGATCGTCGCAATCCTCGCGGAGAAGCTTCGCAACCCGCCCAGCGAGGACTTCCGCATCCTCGTCCTCCTTCCCGTGAACGCGAACGACGGCGCCGACATCTCACGCGGCCAGGTCGCCGCCCTCATCCACGCCGACGACGGCAACGCGCGGTTCCTCGCCTGCTCGGTCTACGCTCGCACCGGAGTCCCTGCGCGACCCCATCTACGTTCACGCGAAGGTCGCCGTCGTCGACGACCGCTGGCTGACCGTCGGCTCGGCGAACCTGAACGAGCACTCGCTCTTCAACGACTCGGAGGTCAACGTCGTGTCCAACGACGAGAGCCTGGCGCGAGACACGCGTCTGCGGCTGTGGTCGGAGCACCTCGAGCTTCCGATCAAGGAGATCGACGGAGATCCTACGACCGTCATCGACGAGCGTTGGGAGCCGATCTCCGAGGAGCAGCTCGATCGCCTGCAGAACGACCTACCGCTGACGCACCGTCTGGTGAAGCTTCCCGGTGTGTCGGTGCGCCACCGGCGCTTCCTCGGCTCGCTGCAGGGCCGGATCTACGACGCGTAGGACGCAGCACCCTCGCGTTCGGGCGCGTCCTCGGTAGCGGGCTCCTCACGAGGTTCCGGCGCACCGGCGCGAACGGCCTCGAGCTGCGCGGCGACGGCAGCGCCGAAGAAGATCGCGATCGCCGAGAACAGGGTCCAGAGCTGCAGCGCGACGATGCCCGCCAGCGGGCCGTAGGTCTCACCGAATGACGTGCTCAGCTGCAGGAAGACGCCGAGCAGGAGGGTCACGAGCCCCCAGCCGGCGACACAGAAAGCCGCCCCGAAGGCGAGCCACGACCACGCAGGCTGTCTCCGGAACGGGGCGAAGCGCAGCATCGCGCCGAGCGCGAGGCCGGCGACGACCACGGCGATCGGCCAGCGCACGAGAGGGGATGCCGGTCCCAGGAGATCACTCGTAGCTCCGTTCCCCCGCCCCCAGGTGAACACGATGAAGTTGCAGGCTAGAACGCTCCCCGCACCGATCGCGAGGAGAAACGCGCGACCGTACTTGATCAGAACCGGCCGGTCCTGCTCGATGCCGTAGAGCCGGTTGAAGCCGCGCTCGACCTGCCCCATCGCCGTCGTCCCGGTGATGATCGTGCCCGCGAGACCGACGAGCAGCGGGAGGTAGCGCTCCTCGCCTCCCACCTTCTTCGCCTGGTCGACAGCGTCCGTCAGCAGAGCGCCGACCGGGTCGGGGAACGAGGCCTGGATCGCCTGGATGATCTCCTTGCTGATTCGGAGGTCGCCGAAGACGACGGTGAATCCGACGAGCGCCACGAGGCCCTGCACGAGAACGAGCGAGGTCACGAATGCCAGGGAGCGCGCGTGACTGAATCCGTCCGCAGCGCGCAGCCGCACGAATGCGTCCTTGACGAGCTTCAGACGACCGGTCTCGACGAGCGTCTTGCGTGCGTCGTCGCCCGTCAGCTCCCACGTCTCGGGGACCTTGGCGGCGGTGCTCACTTCTCGTCGGCCTTCGCGGCAGCAGGAACGCAGACGGTGATCGCCGAGGGCTCGATCTCGACGTTCAGCTTCTTGACCTCCTTGCGGTCGCCTCCGTCGAGCTCGTACAGGATCTTGCGATCGAACTTCACCTGTACCGAGGTCGCCTTGGTCACCTGGACGAACGGCGACGCGCTCGACGAGCCGATCGCGGTGCGCGCGATCGTGCGCGTCCATTCGAGGAGACCGTCGGCGGTCACGACTCCCAGCTCGAGCTTTCCGTCGTCCGGGCGCGCGTCCTCGAATGCCTCGACGCCCGCGAAGAGCTTGCCGACGTTGCCGATGAGGACGCTGCTCGCCTGGCCGTCGAACCAGGTGGCGCCGTCGACCTTGATCTTCGCCCCGAACGGCTTCCGGCCGAGCTGCTTCGTTCCCGTCCAGACGTACGCCAGGCGACCGAAGCGGTCCTTCAGCCCGCCGTCTGCGTCCTTGATCATCTGCGCGTCGAAGCCGGCACCCGCCATCACCGCGAAGCGCTCGTCGTTCATGCGCCCCACGTCGAGGGTGCGCCGCGTGCCTTCGAGCCCGATGCGTACCGCCTCCGCGATGTCCTGCGGGATCTCGAGGTTGGAGGCGAAGAGGTTGGCCGTGCCCGCCGGAACGATCGCGATCGTGGCATCGGACCCGGAGAGCGAGTCGATGCAGCGCTGCACCATTCCGTCCCCGCCCCAGACGAAGAGCAGGTCGGCGCCTTCTGCGAGTGCGCGCTTGACTTGCTTCGGAGCCTTGCGGCTCTTCGGCACCTCGTACCAGAGCGGGTCGGCCACACCCTGCTTCTCGAGCTCGCTCCGAAGCTCGACGAGCCCCCCGCCGAACGTCTTGCCCGCGTGGGCGAGGACAGCGACGGTGCTCATCGAGCCGGGCTCCCGCCTGTCTCGTGGTCACGCTCGCGAGCGACCACGCCCGTCACGCGGGCCACGAAGACGACGAGGGCGAGTGCGGCGATGCCGACGAGAACACCCGCGAGCGTGTCGAGCGGATGGTGCATCCCGCGGTACATGCGAGAGACGCCGACGATCAGCGGGATGGCGACGGCGATGCCCCACACGATGGCTCGATGGACGCCAGAGGTCAACCGCGAGGTGACGAGCAGAGCCAGGCCACCGTAGACGGCGATCGAGGCGGCGACGTGCCCGGAGGGAAAGCTCGCGTCGGGTGGCAGGTCGTCGAGCCTGACAACGTCGGGGCGTTCGCGGTCGACGAAGAAGACCGTCGTTCGATACGTCGCCGACTCCAGGGCGACGCAGAAGAGGGCGAAGACCGCAGCAACCCAGTGCCGGCGAATCGCGAAGCCGATCGCGAGCAGTACCACCAGGATCGGCAGCACGATGCCGCCGGAGATCTCCGATCCGAAGAAGGAAACGTCGTTCAGCGTGGGCGTCCGCTGGTCGACGAGCCAGTCGACGGTGTCAGCGTCTGCCTCCTCGATCCCACCGAGCGGGAGGATCGTTTCGGTGAAGAAGAGACCCACCAGGAGCGTGGTCGAGGCGAGCGCGAGATAGCTGAGCACGATGCCGCCGAGGAAGACGAGGACGGGATGGACACCGGAAAGACGACTTCCCGTGCGGGCCGACAGGCTGTCGGGCTCCGCTTCGAGCGCGGGGAACACGGAGTCGTTCCGAGAATCGTGAGAGAGGGGAGCAGGCTTCACGTCAGAGCTCATGCCCGCCGCTTCCATCGGACGAGGTTTCCCTCTGTCGCCAGCCGGGAAACATCCGGAGACCATGTGGGGTCGCGAGCGCACAGGGCCGGTCGGCTGAGAGATGCCGCTACTGGTTCTCCTCGTCGTCTCGCTCGCCGCCGGGTCGCTCGTCGGCTTCCTCGCCTGGCACTATCCCTCGCCGACGCTTGCGAAACCTGCGCCCACCGTCGCCGTGGCACAGGCCGTCGGACGGGAGATCGGCCATCACAGCCGGCTCCGCCGAACCCTCAAGGCCAGAGTCAACGCCGAGGTCGCGACGGGCCTCGCTCTCACCATCGCCCTCGGTCTCGTGCTCCTGGGCGGCCTGCTCCTGGCGTTGCTCGCCTATCTCATGCGAACCAACTCGCAGCTCGTCGACCTCGACGCGAGCGTTGCGCAGTGGGGTGCCGACCACGCAACCGATGTCTCGCAGCGGGTGCTCGGCTGGATCACCCATCTCGGCGACACGCTCCTGGTCATCGGGCTCGCGATCGTCGTCGCGATCGTCGAGTACATTCGCCGCCCGAGCAGGTGGATCGCACCGTTCCTGATCCTCGTGATTCTCGGCCAGAACCTCCTGACCAACGGCCTCAAGGAGCTCCTGGATCGCGTTCGGCCGACGTTGAACCCGATCGCCGAGACGCTCGGGCCGTCGTTTCCGAGCGGTCACTCGGCGACCGCCGCGGCGTTCTATGCGGCTGCGGCACTCGTGCTCGGACGCGGCCGGCCGGCACGAACGCGCGCGTTTCTCGCGGGCAGCGCCGTCGCCATCGCGGTTGCCGTGGCGTGCACGCGTGTTCTCCTCGACTTCCACTGGCTGAGCGACGTGATCGCAGGGCTGGCGCTCGGCTGGGCGTGGTTCGCCGTCTGCAGCATCGCCTTCGGCGGCAGGATGCTCAAGTTCGGCGTCGCCGTCGAGGAGGCCGTCCACGAGGCGGACGCCGAGAGTCGCAGGCCGACGACAGCGGAGGCCAACTGAGTTGGCTCGAAAGACGCAGGATGCGCCAGCGTCAACGCTTGAGGCACGATGGAAGAACGCCGATGCCTGATTCAGACGTGGCAACCCGTGTCGAAATGCCCCCCGAGCGCCTGCTCAACCGCGAGCTCTCTCTGCTCGACTTCCACGCGCGCGTGCTCGAGCTCGCCGCCGACGAAGCGATTCCCCTGCTCGAGCGCGTGAAGTTCTGCGCGATCCTCTCCTCCAATATCGACGAGTTCTTCCAGGTACGCGTCGCCGGGCTCCTCGGACAGGCGGAGTCCGCTCTCACCGTGCACTCGGCCGACGGTCTGACGCCGCATCAGGCCCTGGCCCGGATCCGGGAGCGCGTGCTCGACCTGGCCTCCCGCCAGTCGCGCATCTGGAAGCGCGAGCTCCGCCCGGCGCTCGCAGCAGAGGGGATCGTCGTCGGTGGCATCAAGGACTGCCAGAAGCGAGACCTGAAGGAGCTGGATCAACGCTTCGAGCGTGAGATCTACCCCGTGCTCACGCCGCTGGCCGTCGGTCCCGGACAGCCGTTTCCGTACATCTCCGGCCTCTCCCTGTCCCTCGCCGTCTTCGTCCAGGATCCGGAGAGCGGCGAGGAGCGATTCGCTCGAGTCAAGATTCCCGAGGGCCTGCCGCGCTTCTTCGCCGTCGGCCGCGAGGGCCTGTACATCCCCCTCGAGCAGGTCATCGCGCACTTTCTGGCTCGGCTATTTCCGGGGGTCTCCGTGGTCGAGCGGGCCGTCTTTCGAGTGACCCGCGACGCTGACTTCGAAGTCTCGGACGACGCGGCGGATCTCCTCGAAGCCGTCGAGACCGAGCTTCGAAAGCGGCGCTTCGGCGACGTCGTGCGGGTCGAGGTCAGCTCGTCTGCCTCGGATCAGATGGTGGAGCAGCTGAAGGACGGCTTGGCCGTCGACGAGTCGCAGGTCTACCGGATCGAGAGCCCACTCGATCTTTCCGAGCTCATGGAGCTTGCCCTGCTCGATCGACCCGAGCTCAAGGACGACGCGCGAGTGCCTGTCGTGCCTCCGCGCTTCGCCGGCGCACAGAGCCAGCCCGCTGCGCTGTTCGACGAGATTCGACGAGGCGACATCCTCGTCCACCAGCCCTACGACTCCTACCGTGCGAGCTTCGAGACGTTCGCCCAAGCGGCTGCGCAGGATCCGGACGTCATCATGATGAAGACGGCTGTCTACCGGACGTCGAACGACAGCGCGCTGGTCGGCGCGCTCATTCGCGGCGCAGAGGAGGGCAAGCAGTCGGTGTGCCTCGTCGAGCTCAAGGCGCGGTTCGACGAGCGCCGGAACATCGAGTGGTCGCACGCGCTCGAGCAGGCGGGAGTCCACGTCGCGTACGGCTTCCCGGACATGAAGATCCATGCCAAGACGACGCTCGTCGTCCGGCGCGAAGGCGGCCTCCTACGCCGCTACGTGCACATCGGCACGGGCAACTACCACGCGGCCACCGCACGCCAGTACGAGGACATCGGCCTCTTCACCGCTGACGAGGACATCACCGCCGACGTCGCGGAGCTCTTCAACCACATCACCGGGTTCGGCCGGCCGCAGGAGTTCCGCAAGCTCCTCGTCGCGCCGTTCACGCTCCGCAGCGGCCTCGTCGCCCAGATCCGCAGCGTCGCTGCCGCTGCTGCGGAGGGCGAGACGGCTCGTATCCGGCTCAAGGTGAACCATCTGGTCGACCCCGACATCGTCGACGAGCTCTACGCCGCCTCGCAGGCCGGCGCCGAGATCGACGTGATCGCGCGCTCGACCTGCTCGCTGCGCCCCAACGTGGAGGGTCTCTCGGAGAACATCCGCGTCCGCTCGATCGTCGGGCGGTTTCTCGAGCACAGTCGCGTGTTCGCCTTCGAGGCCGGCAAGCGATCGACGACCTACATCGGGAGCGCCGACCTGATGCAGCGAAACCTGGATCACCGCATCGAGCTTCTCGTCCCCGTCGAGAGCGTCAGGGCGCGCCAGGAAGTTCACGCGATCCTCGACAGCGCGCTCGCGGACAACACGAACGCGTGGCTGCTCGGTCCGGACGGAAGCTGGAAGCGTGCCGAGCCTGGAAAGTCCGACAAGCGGCACTCCCACCATGCGGCGATGATCCGCCGGGCAGCCGAGCGTGCGCGGCGTCGAACCCGGGTACGCCGCGTCGACTGAGGCGGGTCGGTCTCGGCGGCTAGCTCAGGCGCCGTGGCACTTCTTGAACTTCTTGCCGGAGCCGCACCAGCAGGGGTCGTTGCGCCCGATGTCCTTGTGCTCGTTCACGACCTGCTGCTGAACGGGTAGCGCCGTG
This sequence comes from uncultured Actinomycetes bacterium, assembly GCA_963850485.1. GTDB lineage: Bacteria > Actinomycetota > Thermoleophilia > Gaiellales > Gaiellaceae > GMQP-bins7. Next base: position 158,964 of record CAWKLR010000012.1, read on the forward strand.
GAGCGGGCAGGCGGAGACGCCACCGCTGTCGCCGCGCTGGTTCCCGCCGCGGCGATCGCCTCGGCGCCCGCCGATGTCTCGTGCTCGTAGTGCAGATCGCCGTCGTGAGCCTGCATCGGCTCCAGCGCGGGCTGCTCGATCTGAACCGAGACGTGGAAGAGGCTGAAGACGACCTCCTGCCGAATGGTCCCGCTCAGCTCCTCGAAGAGGATGTGGCCCTCGCCGCGGTACTCGACGAGCGGATCCTTCTGGGCGAATGCGCGCAGATGGACTCCCTCGCGCAGGTAGTCCATCGACTCGAGATGCTCGCGCCAACGCTGGTCGACGACCTGCAGGATGAGGTAGCGCTCGACCTCGCGGGCGAGGTCGGCTCCGAGCGCCTGCTCGCGCTCCGCGTACGTCTCGAGCGCGTCCTCGACGAATTCTTCCGACAGTGCCGCGCGATCGGTGACATCGACCTCTTCCCGCAGCTCCTCGACGGTGATGTCCGTCCCGGAGAGCGACTGCATATGCGTGACGAGGCCGTCGAGATCCCAGTCCTCGGCGAACTCGGAGTCGGTGAACTGGGCGACACCCGCCTCGACCGTCTCGGTGATCCAGCTCCGCACCTCGTCCGAGAGGTCCTCGCCCTCGAGGACGCGCCGGCGCTGGTCGTAGATGACGAGCCGCTGCGTATTCATCACGTCGTCGTACTTGAGGACGTTCTTGCGCGCGACGAAGTTCTGCTCCTCGACCTTCTTCTGGGCGTTCTCGATCTGCTTCGAGAGGATCCCCGCCTCCATCGGCTGGTCGTCCGGGATCTTGAAGCGGTTCATGATCCCGTGGATCCGGTCGCCCGCGAAGAGCCGCACGAGGTCGTCCTGCGCCGAGAGGTAGAAGCGCGACTCGCCCGGATCGCCCTGGCGCCCCGAGCGACCGCGGAGCTGGTTGTCGATGCGTCGCGCCTCGTGCCGCTCGGTGCCGAGCACGTACAGGCCACCGACGTCGACGACGCCGTCGCCGAGCTTGATGTCGACCCCGCGGCCGGCCATGTTCGTCGCGATCGTGACGGCGCCCGGCTGGCCTGCGTCCTTGATGATCTCGCCCTCGCGCTCGTGCTCCTTCGCGTTCAGGACGTTGTGCGGGATGCCCTTGCGCTTGAGGAGCTCCGCGAGGAACTCGGACGTCTCGACCGCGATCGTGCCGACGAGGACCGGCTGCCCCAGCTCGTGGCGCTCGACGATGTCGTCGAGCACGGCCTGCCACTTCGCCTCGACCGTCTTGAAGATGTAGTCGTTCTCGTCCGCTCGCGCGATCGGCTCGTTGGTCGGGATCTCGACCACGTGGAGGTTGTAGATCTCCACGAACTCCTTCTCCTCCGTCTTGGCCGTGCCGGTCATCCCGCCGAGCTTCTCGTAGAGCCGGAAGTAGTTCTGGAGCGTGATCGTCGCGAGGGTGACGTTCTCCTCGCGGATGCGCACGCCCTCCTTCGCCTCCACCGCCTGGTGCAGCCCCTCGCTCCAGCGCCGGCCCTCCATGATGCGGCCCGTGAACTCGTCGACGATCTTGACCTCGCCCTCCTGGACGACGTAGTCGACGTCGCGCTTGTAGAGCGACTGCGCCTTCAGCGCCTGGGTCAGGTGGTTGACGAGGAGAACGTGGCTCGGGTCGTACATGTTCTCGATCCCGAGCGCGCTCTCGATCGCGGCGATCGCGGTCTGCGCGGGCGACACGGTCTTGAACTTCTCGTCGTAGAGGTAGTCCGCTCCTGAGCTTTCGGTCTCGTCCTCTCCCTTCGCGGACTTGCGCGTCGCGGGCTTGCCCTCGAGGCCCTTGACCGCGCGCGCGAACTCGTAATAGGTCGAGGCCGCCACCTCCGGCTCGCCGGAGATGATGAGCGGTGTCCGCGCCTCGTCGATCAGGATCGAGTCGACCTCGTCCACGATTGCGTACGAATGGCTGCGCTGGACGGTTCCCTCGAGCGAGACCGCCATGTTGTCGCGCAGGTAGTCGAACCCGAACTCGGAGTTGGTGCCGTAGACGACGTCGCAGGCATAGGCCTCGCGTCGCCCGGCGAAGGGCATCATGTTCTGGATCGCGCCGACCGACGAGCCGAGCAGCTCGTACACCGGGCGGGTCCACTCCGAGTCGCGCTTGGCGAGATAGTCGTTCGTGGTGACGAGATGCACCCCGCGACCCGCGAGCCCGTTCAGATAGAGCGCCTGCACCGCGACGAAGGTCTTCCCCTCGCCCGTCTTCATCTCGGCGATGTCGCCCTCGTGCAAAACGATCCCGCCCATCAGCTGCACGTCGAACAGGCGGACGCCGATCGTCCGCTTGAAGGCTTCCCGCACCGCGGCGAACGCCTCGAAGATGAGCTCTTCGAGCGTCTCCCCGTTCTCGAGCCTCTGCTTGAAGTCGGCGGTCTTCCCGGCCAGCTCGGCATCCGAGAGCGCCTCGAACTCGGCCTCGAGCGTGCCGATGTACGCCGCCTGCTCCTGCAGGCGCTTGAGACGCCGTCCCTCGCCCATACGAAGGACTCGCTCGAACTTGCCGAACGACTGCGTGGCCACGGGCCTAGGGTACCGGCTCGGTTACAGCGGCTCGACCTCGACCTCGAACAGCGAGTCGACGAGCCTCTGGGCTCGGACGACGAACGAGGCGAAGCGCGCGCGGCCGAGGTCCTCGAGCTCGGGGAGCCGTGCTCCCGAGGGCATGCCGTCCACGCGAACCAGGATCCCGTCCGCGTTCAGCACGACTTCGAGCGCATCGCCCTGCGGAGCGTGCGGGAGCTCGAGAGTCCTGATTGCGCGGGCGCCGACCGCCCAGAGCTCGGGCCGCCGCCGCGCGACCGCGCGGTACGGAGGCTCGATCGCTCCTCGGAAGGCGGTGGCGAGCGGTGCGGGGTCGAAGCCGTCCGGCCCCGCCTCCAGGAGAACGCGGCCGTCGGGCAGCGCGACGAACTCGAGCTCGTCGCCAGCGGCGCCGGGCGCCTCCACGAGCTTCACGGCATCCCACTCGCGCTGACGAGGGATGCCCGTTATGCCGGCCTCGAGCCAGTGCCGGCCCGGATCGAGCGGCATCAGATGAGCGTCATGCGGCTGCTTCGTCCGCCTTGCCGGGCTCTTCGAGTGGGACATCCTCGAGCGGCGGCGGGACGGCGCCTTTCTTCTGGGCGCCACGGCGTGGCTCGTGAACCCGCTTGTCGCGGTAGCGCTCGATCTGCCGCTCCAGCTTCTCGTAGAGCAGGTCGATCGCTGCCTCGTAGGTGAGCGCGGACTCGCGCGCGACGAGGTTCGGCCCCTTCGTGTAGACGATTGCCTCCGCCGAGTGGTGATCGCGAATCGACGGATTGCGCTCCTTCCACAGGGTGACCTCGACGAGTGTCTGGTCGTAGAGCCGCTTGCCGAGCTTCCCGATGCGCTTCTCGACGTAGGCCTTCACCGAATCGTCGAGGGTGTCGTGCAGAGCCTTGACCTGGAGCCGCATGGGCACCCCTTTCGTCGGAACGACGAGCTCGTCCTCAATCTAACGGACTGCCCTCGCGAAGGTGACCACCTCGACGCGGCGCGCGCCCGCGCGGCGGAGTGCGGACGCGCACGCGTCGGCGGTCGCGCCCGAGGTGTAGACGTCGTCGACGAGGCACACCGAACGTGGGACGTCTCCTCGAGCCACGACGCTGCCGCGCACGTTTCGCCGCCGCTCCGCGAGTCCAAGACCGCGCTGGCGCGGAAGGGAGTGCACGCGTCGCAGGAGGTCGCCTGCCGGAAGCCGCCAGAGATTGCCCAGGGCGAGGGCCAGCTCCTTCGGCGCGACCGTGCCTCGCTCCCAGGCACGCTCGGGGTCGCCCGGAACGTGCGCGAGCCCGTCCACGTTCGGGATCGAGATGACCTCGGCGACGAGCTCGGCGGCGAGCGCGGCGAGACGCCGCTGCCCGCGCTCCTTCCAGGAACGGACGAACGACCTCGCGCCACTTTCGTACACGAGGGCGGCGCGCGCCCGAGCGAACGCGAGCCTGCGCCCCGAGCATTCGGCGCAGCGCTGCACGGGCCAGGCGCCGGGCGAGCCGCAGCGCTCGCAGATCGGGGGGCTCAGTCGGACGAAGGAGTCGCGACAGGGCTCGCAGAGAGCGGAGCCGGGCCGCCGGCAGACCGCGCAGCGCGCCGGAAAGAGCAGCTCGAGCACCACCTCATTGTCGGCCGCTACTCGTTACGACTCTGCGAAAAGATGCGATCGGCTTCCTGGAGCGTCTCCGCGGAGCCGATGTCGTACCACTGTCCGGGCAGCCGCCAGGTGTAGACGGAAGTGCGCGGGTAGAGCCACTCGATCAGGCGTCCTGGCTGGTCCGGGTTGTTGTCCTCGGCCAGGTACTGCCGGATCAGGGGAAGGGTGCGGCGCGGGTAGAAGTAGAGCGCCACTCCGGCGAGCGTCGACCGCGCGTTCTCGGGCTTCTCCTCGAAGAAGGTGATACGACCCTCGTCATCGATCTCGATCTGGTTGTACTCGCCCATGAGGCTCAAGTCGCCGACGTCGTGGACGGCGAGGACAGGAGCGTCGACCTCCTGTCCATACGTGGCGAAGCCGGACACGTTCTCTCCGAACAGGTTGTCCCCGGCGACGACGACCAGGTCGTCGTCGAGCCCCGTCCGGTCGAGCACGAAGCCGGTGTCGCCGATCGCGCCGAGGCGGTCGTCGTTCGAGGTCGTCCCGTCGTTCACGATCGTGACGCGCTCCTTGTCGGTCGCCCACTCCTCGAAGTGCGGAGTGAACTTCGCGTTCGTCACCACGATGGTCTCGTCGACCCCCATCTCCTCGAGCCGTTCGAGCACGTGGTCGAGCATCGGCCTGCCGCCGACCTCGAGCAGTGCCTTGGGCCGGTCGAGCGTGAGCGGGTAGAGCCGGGTCGCGTAGCCGGCGGCGAGGACGAGGGCTTTCACGCGAGCACCGCCCGCGGCAGCGACGCGGCGTACGGAGAACGATGTACACCGTCCTCCGTCACGATCGCGCTGATCAGCTCGGCCGGAGTCACGTCGAACGCAGGATTCCGCGCCGGGTATCGGCGCGAAACTTCCAGAGGGTCCCGCTCCTCGATCGGAATGTCGGCACCGCTTGCAGCGGCGGGGTCGAGCGTCGTCGTCGGCGCGACGACGAAGAGCGGAATTCCGTGCTGCCGAGCGGCCACCGCGAGACCATACGTGCCGATCTTGTTCGCCGTGTCGCCGTTGGCGGCAATGCGATCGGCGCCGGTGAGCACGTAATCCAGCTCGCCCTCGCGCATCAGCGCAGGCGCCGCTCCGTCGACGATGACGGAGAACGGGATGCCGAGCCTATCGAGCTCCCACGCGGTGAGCCGCGCGCCCTGGAGCAGCGGTCGCGTCTCGCCGACCCAGACATGCGCGACGAGCCCGCGCTCCCAGGCAGCCCTGATCGCGCCGAGCGCGGTCCCGTAGCCGCCGGTCGCGAGCCCGCCGGTGTTGCAGTGGGTCAGGACGCGTGAACCAGGAGCGACCAGCGTCGCCGCGTGCTCCGCCATCCGGCGACACCGTGCGACCTCGGCCTCGTGGATCGCGAGCGCGCGCTCCCGCGTGGGATCGGCTCGCATCTCGTCGAGCGCCCAGCGGAGATTGACCGCCGTCGGGCGAGCCGCTGCGAGCTCGTCGTAGGCCGACTCGAGATCCTCGCCGAGCGCCGCCGCCAGAGCGAGGCCGTAGGCGGCGGCCACGCCGATCGCCGGCGCCCCGCGGATCGCCAGCGTGCGGATCGCCTCGGCGACCTCGGCTGCCGACCGACAGCGCAGCTCGACCTCCTCGTCAGGGAGCCTCCGCTGGTCGAGGATCACGACCGCGTCGGGCTCGAGCCGGACGATCTGTTCGGGCTCGAGGGCTACGTTCCCTCGTTCCAGCTCGCCAGGTAGTCGGCCTGCTCCGTGGTGAGCTGGTCGATCTCGAGGCCCATCGTCGCGAGCTTGAGCCGTGCGATCTCGTGATCGATCTCCCTCGGTACGTCGTAGACGCGGCGCTCGAGCTCGGCGCCGTTTGCTACCACCCACTCGGCGGAGAGCGCCTGGTTCGCGAACGACATGTCCATGACGATGGCCGGATGGCCCTCGGCCGCGGCGAGATTGACGAGCCGGCCGTCGGCGATCAGATACAGGCGGCGGCCGTCGCCCATCGTGAACTCGTCCACCAGCGCGCGCGCCTCGCGGGTCTCGACGGCGAGGTCGCGAAGTGCCCCGATCTCGATCTCGACGTTGAAGTGCCCCGTGTTGGCGAGGATCGCACCGTCCTTCATGCGTTCGAAGTGCGCCCTCCCGATGACGTTCTTGTCCCCGGTCGCGGTGCAGAAGACATCGCCGACGGCCGCAGCTCTCTCCATCGGCATGACCTCGAAGCCGTCCATCGCGGCCTCGAGGGCACGCACGGGGTCGACCTCCGTGACGACCACGTGAGCCCCCATGCCTCTCGCACGCTGGGCCACGCCGCGACCGACCCAGCCGTAGCCGGCCACGACGAAGCGGCCACCGGCGAGCAGCACGTTGGTCGCCCGGAGGATCCCGTCGATGGTCGACTGGCCCGTCCCGTAGCGGTTGTCGAAAAGGTGCTTCGTCAGCGCCTCGTTGACCGCGATGACCGGAAAGCCGAGCTTCCCCTCGCGCTCGAGCGCCTTCAGCCGGATGACTCCGGTGGTCGTCTCCTCCGTTCCTGCGATGACATCGCCGAGCTGCTCGCGGCGGGCGGAGTGGAGAACGCCGATCACATCGGCTCCGTCGTCCATCGTCAGGTGCGGGCGGTGATCGACCGCCGCCTCGATGTGGCGGTAGTAGGTGTCGTTGTCCTCTCCCTTGATCGCAAACGCAGCGATTCCGTACTCCTCGACCAGCGCTGCCGCCACGTCGTCCTGCGTCGAGAGCGGGTTGGACGCGCAGAGGACGACGTCGGCGCCGCCCGCCTTCAGCGTCCGCGCGAGGTTCGCGGTCTCGGTCGTGACGTGCAGGCACGCCGAGACGCGGAGACCGGCGAGCGGCTGCTCGCTCTCGAACCGCTCACGGATCGCTGCGAGCACGGGCATCTGCCGGTCCGCCCATTCGATCCGCCGCACGCCCTCGGCAGCAAGTGCAAGATCCTTGACGTCGTATCGCTTGGTCTGGGCCATCGTTCCTCTCTCGAAGATCGTCGATCTACTCTCAGGCGACCAGGAGCTTCTCGTGCTTTCGCTGCTCCCACTCGACCCATTCGGATGCGAGGGAACCGGCGCTCGGGACGTTCGTGCCGGCAAGCCACGTTTCGACCGCGGCGCGGAGGCTGGGCTCGCGGCGCAGCCGCAGGGCGAAGGCGAGCTCGTCGAGCTCGACGCCGAAACGGTGCCTGAGGTCAGTCAGGGCGCGAAGCTGGTTCAGCTCGCGAATCCCATACATGCGATAGCCGCTGGGTGTACGAGACGGAATGACGAGACCCGCGCGCTCGAGGTAGCGGAGCATTCGTGCTGACCATCCAGAGCGGATCGCTGCCTGTCCGACCGAGATCGCTTCCACGAGACAACCTTAGCACACTTGTGTCAAGGATGGTTCGCGGCGCCGATCGGCGGCCCGCGGCGCGGAACCGGCGACGAGTGGATGATCGACGTGGTCGTCAGCCCGTGGGGCGTGAAGCGGTCGAGCACGTCCTCCAGGTCGTCGATCGAGCGCAGATGGAGTCGCAGCAGGTAGCAGTCCTCCCCGGTGATCCGGTGGCACTCCCCCACCTCGGCGGTCTCCCGCGCGATCTCGGGAATCCGCTGGAGCTGGCCAGGCGAGGGTCGGATCCGAACGACCGCCGACACCGGAAAGCCGAGCGCCGAGGGGTCGATCTCGGCGCGGTAGCCGGCGATCACGCCGGCTCGCTCGAGCCGCTGGACGCGCTCGGCGACCGCGGGCGCCGACATGCCGATGCGGCGGCCGAGCTCTGCCATGCCGATACGGCCGTCGGACTGGAGCTCCTGCAACACACGCAGGTTGACTTCGTCGAGGAGCTTCTCTTCGTAAGCAAAAGCGTCGCGATTCCTTGGTTCACGTGGCATGTTGCACTCACATTCCGTTGATCAACCCTTCCAGCATGGCAGAACGCTTGCGACCATGTCGGTGTGTCCGCGCTCCTGTCTCGCCTCGCCGGGCGGACACGCCCCGAGGCGTTCTTCGTCGGGAGCGCAGTCTTCCACTACCTCGGGCCGGCGTTCGCCGTCCTCCTGTTCGCACGCGTGGAGCCGCTCGGCGTCGCCTGGCTCAGGATCGCCAGCGCGGCGCTGATCTTCGCCCTCTGGCGACGACCCTGGCGGCGGCTCGCCGGCCTGGATCGCGAGGGTCGGAAGATCGTGCTGGCACTCGGCGCCGTCTTCGCGCTGATGAACGTGTGCTTCTACGTCGCCATCGACCGGCTCGCGCTCGGCACCGTTGCGGCGATCGAGTTTCTCCCCGTCATCCTGTTGGCCGCGCTCGGTGCGCGATCGGGTCGGAATGCAGCGGCCCTCGCGCTGGCCGTGCTCGGCGTCTACCTGCTGACGGACGTCGAGCTCGAGGGCGAGCCGATCGGGCTCGCGTTCGCGTTTCTCAACGCCGCGCTGTTCGCGCTCTACATCGTGCTCGCCCACCGCCTCTCACGAGCTCCGGGGATCGGGCGGCTCGACGGTCTGGCGGCCGCGATGCTCGTCGCGGCGGTCTGCGTGACGCCGCTGGCCGGCTCGAGCGCTGCACCGGTGCTGCTCGATCCCGTCGCCCTCGCTGCCGGCATCGGCGTGGGCATCGCGTCGTCGGTCGTCCCCTACGTCTTCGACCAGCTCGCGATGGCTCGCCTGCGACGAGCCACGTACTCGCTCCTGGTGGCACTGCTGCCCGCGACTGCGACCATCGTGGGCGTCCTCGTCCTGAGCCAGCTCCCCTCCTGGGTCGAGGCGGCGGGGGTGGCTCTCGTCGTCATCGCCGTCGCCGTTCACCGCGAGCCGAGCACCACACCTAGTAACAGACTGTTACAAGGTGCTCAGGGGGCGGACGTGCCCTCTCTGCCGTAGCGGTCTTCCAGCCGGACGACGTCGTCCAGGTGTGGGGTCGAGACCTCGACGATGAGCGTGTCCTCGAGCGCGCTCACGCGATGCACGGTTCCAGGCGGGTAGTGAAGTGCGTCGCCGGGGCCGACCTCCACCACCTCCAGCTCGTCTCCGACGCTGCCGAGCTCGAGCCGTGCGCGCCCTTCGTGGACGAGCCAGGACTCGTCCTTCACCTCGTGGTACTGGAGGCTCAGCGCCTCTCCGGCGCGGATGAACAGCAGCTTGCCGACGTACTCGTCGGCTTCGGCCCAGATGAGCTCCCAACCCCACGGCTTCTCGACTCGCCGGGGCGAGAAGCCGAAGGCATCGCGGGCGCCGCTCACGAGAAGCGAAGCGCCCGGTCGGGAATTCGCTGGTCGGCACCCACGCGCAGGCCGTGATCGAGCTCGTTGCCGGCACCGAGCACGGCACCCGGTCCGATCACGGCGAGGTTTCGCACTTCGCAGCCCTCGCCGAGCTCGGCACCGTCGCCGACGACGGAGCCCACGACGACCGAGCCCGAGCCGACATTCGCTCGCGCGCCGACGACCGCGTTCTCGACGATTGCCCCCTCGCCCAGGCGCGTCCGCTCACCCACGACTGCGAGGCTCCCTACCCGCGCGCCCGCTTCGATGATCGCGCCAGGGCCGACGTACACGGGAGGCACCAGCCGTGCTCCGGGATGGACCTCGGCGCCGGGGTCGACGAGAGTGAAATCGGAGCCGAGCGCATCCCCGACCTCGGTCTGGAAGGTCCGCTCGAGCACGTCGCGGTGGGCCTGCAAGATAGGACTCGGGCGTCCCCACGTCGAGCCAGTAGCCGGGAAGCGCGACCCCGAACACCGCCCCGGCCTCGGCGAGACGCGGGAAGACCTCGCGCTCGATCGACACCGCGCGGCCCTCCGGAACCAGCTCCAACACCTCCGGCTCGAGCACGTAGAGGCCGGCGTTGATGAGGTCGGTGTCGATGTCCTCGGGACGGGGTTTCTCGAGGAAGCTCTCCACGCGCCCGTCTCCTGCGATCCGCACGAGCCCATAACGGCTGGGGTCGGCGACAGGGGTGAGCAAGATCGTCGCCTTCGCGCCGGTGGACCGATGGAAGCGAACGAGCTCGCCGAGATCCGCTTCGCGGAGAGAGTCCCCGTTCAGCGCGAAGAAGCTGCTCTCGAGCTCGCGCGCCGCGAAGCCGATTGCGCCGCCCGTCCCGAGTGGCTCCGGCTCGACCGCATACTCGAGGGCCAGTCCGGCGTAGCTCTCGCCGAAGGCGGCGCCGATCTGGTCCGGCAGGTACCCGCACGACACGATCCCCTCTTCGACACCGAAGCGGGCCAGATGCTCGAACGTGTACGCCAGCAGCGGGCGATCGACGAGCGGGAGCATGTCCTTCCTCGTCCGGTCGGTCAGCGGGCGCAGGCGCGTGCCCTGACCTCCGACGAGAATCACCGCCGGGAGCGTCATGAGCCGCCTCGCCCGATGCCCTCGTACTCGAAGTCGGCCGCACGCAGCTGCGCCGGATCGAGCATGTTGCGGCCGTCGATGACGCAGCCGGTTGCGCATCCGCGCACCGGCCTCGGTCCAGTCGAGCTCGAGGAGCTCGGGCCACTCGGTCACGATCACCGCTGCGTCGGCGCCCTCCAGCGCCTCGAGCGCCGAACCGGCGATCTCCACGCCGTCGAGCTGGCCCGCGGCGTCGGCGACCGGGTCCCACGCGCTGACCTCGGCACCTTCGGCCTGGAGTCGGCCTGCGAGGACGAGGCTCGGCGCCTCTCGCAGGTCGTCGGTACCAGGCTTGAAAGCGAGCCCGAGGAGCGCGATCTTCTTTCCTCGAAGGGTGCCGAGCCGGCGTTCGAGCTTGCCGACCACGCGGCGCTTCTGGAGCTCGTTGACCTCGATCACCGCGTTCAGGAGCTGAAAGCTGTACCCGGAATTCGCCGCGAGCTGCTTCAGGGCGAGCGAGTCCTTCGGGAAGCACGAGCCGCCGAAGCCGATGCCCGCGCGCAGGAACGAAGGACCGATCCGGTGATCGAGCCCGATCCCCTCGGCGACCGTGAGGACGTCGGCGCCCGTCGCCTCGCAGACGTTCGCGATCTCGTTGATGAAGGAGATCCGCGTGACGAGGGCCGCGTTCGCGGCGAGCTTGATCATCTCGGCCGACGCCACGTCCGAACGTACGACGGGAGCGTCGATGCCCTCATGCAGCTGTTCCACGGTGTCGCCGTCGGCGGAATCGAACGAGCCGATCACGATCCTGTCGGGATGCATGAAGTCGCGAACCGCCGTGCCTTCTGCCGTGAACTCGGGATTCGACACGTAGCCGACGTTCTCGAGGCCGCGCTCGTCCAGCCGGTGCCGGATAGTGCGACCGGTTCCGACCGGGACGGTGCTCTTCATCGCCAGAACGACTCTCCGCTCGGCCTGCGGGAGCTCGTCCACGACGGTCCAGACTGCGGCCAGGTCCGCGTCGCCGGAGCGCGTCGGGGGCGTGCCGACGGCGACGTAGACGACCTCTGCTCCCTCGAGGGCAGTGGCGACCTCGGTCGTGAAGGTCAGCCGATCGCGATTCTTGCCGATCAGCTCCGTGAGCCCCTCCTCGTGAATCGGCACGTTGCCGTCTCGCAATGCGTGGATCTTCTCCGGGACGATGTCGCGAACGACGACGTCGTGCCCCAGATCCGCCAGGCAGGCGCCGGTGACGAGGCCGACGTAGCCGGCGCCGAAGACCGCGACTCGCAAGGTGCGGCTACTTCCCTCGCGCCAGCGGCTTCAGGCCCTTGGCGATCGCGAGCATCGTCTCGTTGGAGAGCCGGTCCAGCAGCGAGTTGACAACCCAGTAGCGGGCGTGCTTCGTGCGGAGGACGACCATGTGCAGCTTGGGGCCGTTGAAATAGAGGTCGTAGATCCGGCCTTTGATGCGCCGCGTGAGGCTCTTGTCCGCGAGCACCGGGGCGTCGTCCCAGTCCGTCATCTGCACTCCCCAGTACTCGTTCGAGCTCATGCCGTAGACGAGCCGCACCGCCTTGTGCTTCTCGCCCGGGTCGATCCAGTACATGCGCACGGGCATCGTCGAGTCCGTCCAGGAGCTGCGTTCGATCACCGTCGGAACCATCAGCGGGAAAGGCACACGAGAGCGGCGCTCGCGCAGGAGGTCGCGGGCGGCGCTCGGGGCGAAGACGACGTTCGGCTTCTCGCGCTTCGGCGTCTGGTCGATCGCGGCTGCCGCGAGAGTCCCGTGGAAGGTCTGGCCGACGACCACGGTGAGCATCGCGTCGTTCGCGAGCTGGGAGACCTCCGCGGGAAGGCGCTTGGTCTCGGCCGAGGAGAACAGGTTGGTCACCTTCTCGGCCGCTTCGCGCGCCCCCCGCACCCTCGGGGCGTAGTAGACCTGCGTACGGAAGTAATCGAAGCGAGGAGCGTTGGCCGGTAGGCCGTTGGGAGGAGTCAGGATCTGATAGCCGCGCTCACCGAGCTGGAAGCCGGCGGTGGAAGCCGAGCCCGCAACTCCGTTGCCGTTCAACACGGTCACCGTCGTGTCGCGCGGCGCGCGCACGCGAAGCTTCGACTTCTCGCCCAGCGCCACCGCGGTCGCCTTCTCGGAGGACTGCACGTCGGGATGCGTGAATGTGCGAATCGCGCGCGTGACGTTCGACGAGTCCGTCGTCAGCTCGAAGTCGCCCTCGAATCCTTCGATGCGTGACTGGAACACCCGCCCACGCGGCAGTCCGTAGGCGAAGAGCGCGTACGACAGCACGGTGCGGCCGCTCACATCCGCTCCGCCACCCTGCGCGACCTCGACGTTCTTCGTGATCGTGTTCACGACCTTGAGCATCGCAATCGGCGCGAAGCTCTCCTTGATCTGGCTCTTGAACGCCCTCACGAACTGCTGCTGGCGCGCCACCCGGAAGAGATCCGAGTCCGTGTGGCGGTACCGGACGTAGTCGAGCGCTCGACGGCCGGTCAGCTGCTGGTAGCCGGGCTTGAGATTGATCGTCGCGTACCCGGTCGGGCCTCCGCGGTCGTTGAAGTAGCGGCGGTCGACGTCGATCCATGCGCCACCGAGCTTGTCGACGATCTGGCGGAACCCGCGGAAATTGACCGTGATCAGGTAGTTGACCTCGAGCCCCGTCAGTGCCTTCACGGTCTGGAGCGAGCCCTGCGGCCCGCACTCCTGATACGCGGAGTTGATCCTGCCGAAGAAGGGCGTGACGCCGGGACAACGGATCTCGACTCGCATGTCGCGCGGGAACGAGAGCAGGGAGATCGAGTCGGTGTCCGGATCGGCGCGGACGAGCATCATCGTGTCCGAACGCGAAGGCGCGCCCTCGCCGTCCGAGATCCGATGGTCGTAGCCGATGACCAGCGCGACTGCAGGCTGACCCGGCAACGGTACGGCGAGCTTCTGGGCCGCGCGCTTTACAGCGGGGGTATTCGCCGCAATCTCCCCGACGCGCTCGTGGAACGAGAGGTAGACGCCGCCGGCGACTCCGGAGGCGAGGACGAGCGAAGCGACTCCCAGCCACACCGCGATCTGACCGATGACGCCCAGTCGCGTACGGCGCGGCGGCGGCGGCTGGCGGTAGACGGCGACGGGAGACGACGTGCCGGGAGGGAAAACGGGAATCCCGTTTCCGTTCTGCGCCGCGGCGCGCCCCAGACCTCGCTTCAGAGTCGTTCGCATGACAGCCGACGAGCGCCCTCCAGGCGCCCGTCACCCCAGGATAGCCGAGCCACAGGCCGTGTTTCGCCGTTCGACCGAGCCTTCCCCCACTCTCGCCCCGGGCGGAGCGGCGTTGCCCTCGCGCACCGCTCCCGTCTGGTTCAGCGCACTACGGAAGGGTCAGGACGCCCTCGAAGCGCGCATACCAAGGGCTACCGAGGCCTATCTGGCCACCTCGCCCCTTCCCGACGATCCCGGCGTACTGGCCGGTCCCGCGCACGACCTTCCAAGTCCCGATGCCAATGCCGTCGTTCTGACCGTCGCCATTCGCGTCGCGCGCGAAATCGACCCACTCGTTCCGGTTTCGAATCGTGAGCGTTCCTCGCTTTCCGGTGAGTGTCGCCACACCGCCGTCGTAGATCGTCACTTTCTGTCCGTCGCGCATCACGTCGCGTCCGGGGATGCTCAGCCAGTTGTGGCTGATCGTGCCCGAGTCGCGTCTTCAGGGGTCCGGCCTGCAGCGGCGTGAATACGAACGTCTTCTGCGGCCAGAGCTTCAGGTCGATCGCCACCCGCTGTTTCGCTGCGTTGGGCGCCGCCGCCGCAACCGATGTCAGCGTGACCGCCGCCGCGAGCGCGACGAGGGCTACCACTCGAGCTTTCATGCGTACTCCTTTCAGAAGAACTGGGCTCCTCATCCGCAACCCGAGCAGGTGACCTCACCGTGCGGGAGGAACGGGTCGAAGCCGATCCAGACCTGGCGGCTCGGGCCTGGGGCATCGAATGTGTAGTGCAGACGGATGCGCTGCCCGCCCTTCTTGCGTTGCGGGTCCTGCACCGTCGAGAGCCTTGGCGAGCGAGCGGGCTTCGTTGGTCGTCACTGCGAAGCAGCCAGGCCCGGCCCCTCTCGCATTCCAGTCCCTGCCGCGGAGCACGTTCTGGGCTGCCGCCGGTAGCAGAGCCACGATGCGAGCAGGACTCATCTGCACGCCGCGCCCCTGTCGCGGGTTTGTCGAGGTCGGGTACGACGACCGCCGCGGCGCAGACCCTAAACCTAGAGGGCACGTACGCCCTGACCTTCGGCTGCTTCCACGCGCTCGCCGGCAGCCACGACCCTGGATTTGTCAGCCGCGCCTCGAGACGCTTCAGATCACTCGCCCACCTGAGGGGGACGAGCCGGTCACCCTTGCGTACCTGGATCGCCGGGGGGGTCGAGGGACGTGCTGCCGGGAGGCGGCTGGGCGTGTCCGAACCCTCCTGCCGAGACGATCTCCGATCGCAGGAGCTTGACTCCCTCGCGTGTGAGGCGTTGCTCGAGGAAGCCGCGGCGAGGCGGAACACCAAGCCGGATCAACCGCCCGTCGGCGTACACCCAGCTCCTGCTCCGCGGGTCGTTGATCCAGTAGTACATCTCGAGCACTCCGCTCTCGGGAGCACTCGGCGTCGCTCCCACCGGAGGCAGCCCGACGATGCCCTTGTCGATGACGAAGGCACGCACGGCGAACGCAGAAGCGGTCGCGACGGCGACGAGCGCCACGGCAGCGAGCACGACGAGGAGCCGGGGACGGCGGCCCTGGGAAGCGCCGGCGCGCCCGCGACCATCCCCCTCGCCGGCTTGCGCCATCGCGAGGACGCCCGCCCAGTCGCCGCTGCGGTCACTGAAATCAGGCACCGTTTGCTCGAGCGCACCACGAACGTCGTCTACGACCGCCACGCTGTCGCCTCCTCCCGCTCCAGACTCTCCTTCACGGCCGCTCGCCCAGCGTTCAGCGCCGCGGCCACCGTTCCGGGCCGAACCTGCATGACGCGCCCGATCTCGGCGTAGTCGAGATCGGCGAAGTAGCGCAGGAACAGCATGAGGCGCTGGCGCTCGGGCAGCTCCGCGATTGCCTGCCGAACCGATTCGTCGGGCTCGGCTGCGCTCGGCGCGGGCAGCTCGGGCGGCTCACCCGCTTCGGCGCGGACGGCCCGCCGATCGCGAGCCGCGTTGACGATGGCGCGCCACGCGAACGCCTCGAGCGCGCCACGCCTTCGGATGCCGTGCCTGCTTCGCACGATGCCGACGAACGCATCCTGCACGGCGTCCGCACCCAACTGCTCGTCGCGCGTGATCGCGACGGCGACGCGGAGGAACGCGGGGTATCGGAGCCTGTAGATCAGCTCGATCTCCTCGAGCAAGTCGTCTTGGCCTCTCGCCACACCCCTTACGACCGCCACGGGCACAGTTTTCTTTAGTACGGCACGGCGCGCCCACATCTCCTTCTCGCCCGTCTCCCCCGTAATCCCCTCGAACGAACTCGGCTGCTACCGAATGACGAGGTGGGTGCGAGACGTTCGCGTTTCTCAGGAAGCGGGACGCGTCGTGGCGGCAAGTGCCACTGCGTCCAACGCGTCCGCGAGGAAGGCGATCTCCTCCGGTCTGCCGACGGTGATCCTCAGCGCGTCCGGTGCACCGAAAGAGCCCAGCGGACGAACGATGACGCCCTGCCGAAGCAGGGCGTCGTTGAGACCGAGGGCGTCTCCCGCACGGACGAACACGAAGTTCGCGACCGCGGGCTCCACCGGATCGAGCCCGCGCTCGCGGAGAGTGGCGGCGAGCATCGCCATCGACTCGCGATTGGTCGTCCGACGGCGAGCCAGCTCGCCGTGGTCGTCGAGGCTCGCGAGAGCAGCTTCCTGGGCGATCGAGCTCACGTCGAACGCACGCCGGACCTTTCCGATCGCGGCAATCACCTCGGCCGGTCCGACGCCGTAGCCCACGCGCAGGCCCGCCAGGCCGAAGATCTTCGAGAACGTCCGCAGCACGAGCACGTTCGAGCCCGCCTTCTGGAACTCCTCGATCGCATCCGGGTAGTCGGGGTCCTCGACGTACTCGAAGTACGCCTGGTCGACCACCGTGAGCACATGCGGCGGGACGTCGGCGAAGTACGCCTCCAGCTCCGCACGACTGTTCGTGGTGCCGGTGGGATTGTTCGGGGCGGCGATGAACACGAGCTTCGTCCGCGGCGTGATCGCGGCGATGATCGCTTCGAGATCGAACCGATCTCCGCGCAACGGAACGCGGACGGGGACGCCCCCGAGCTTGAGGGTGTCGAGGACGTAGCTCGGGAAGGACGGCCAGCCGGTGACCGCCTCGTCGCCCGGATCGAGCGCGACCATGGTCAGGTAGCCGATCACGGCGTCCGCGCCCGAGCAGACCGTGACGTTCTCGAAATCGACGCCGTGTCTCTCGGCGAGCGCGTGCCCGAGCCGCCAGGACCCGCCGTCCGGATACCGGTTCAACTCGAGCGAGGCGCGGGCGATCGCCTCCTGGGCAGCGGGAAACGGCCCGAAAGGGCCTTCGTTGGACGCGAGCTTGACGACACGCTCGAGCCCGTGCTCGCGCTGCACTTCCTCTACGGGTTTGCCCGGCTCATACGGAACGAGCCCGGCGACCGCACGACGAATCACCGACGGATCGATGTCGCCGTGCCGACGACTCACGCTGCCGGAAGAGGCTCCGCGGCAACCTGCTCGCCGGCGAGCTCGCTGCTCTCGTCGACGATCGTCTCCACGTGATCGGCCGCGTCGCCGCGATGACGGCGAACGAGAACCGCCATCAGTCCGGCGAGGACGCCTGCCGAGACGAGCCCGAGACCGACGTAGAGAGCGAGCTTCGCGGTGCTCCGTCGACGCTGCTTGCGCCGACGCTCGAGCACCTTGAGCACGGTGTACCCGAATACTGCGTTTCTCTTGTTGATGACACTCATGGAGACAGGTTAACCGACCGCGGCCAACGTCAAACCGATGCCTTGCGCCGCGGCGGGAGATGGATCGCGCGCTCGAGCGCGACGAGCCCCGCCTCCTTGAACGCTTCGGACAGCGTGGGGTGCGCCGTCATGCCGTCTGCGACCGTCTCGATCGTCGCCTCCGCGTCGAGGCCGACGACCGCAGCCTCGATCAGATCGGTCGCATGCGGACCGACCATGACGACGCCGAGCAACTCGCCGTAGGTCTTCTCGTGAATGGTCTTCACCCAGCCGGTCGTCTCGCCCATCATCACCGCCCGCGCGTTCGCGACCCACGGAAAGCGTCCGACGACCACATTGTCCCCGTGCTCCTCGCGCGCCTGGGCCTCGGTCAGCCCCACGCCCGCGATCTCGGGATCGGTGTAGATGGGCCGCGGGACGGCGGGGTCGCCGATCTCGAGGTCGTGACCGAGCGCGTTCTCGGCGGCGATCTCGCCCTCGCGGAAGCTCGTGTGAGCGAGCTGCCAGTAGCCGGCTACGTCCCCTGCGGCGTAGATGTGCGGTACCGACGTTCGCCGGTGACCGTCCGTCTCGATTCCCTTGCGCGGGTCGAAGGCAACGCCGGCCGCCTCCAGGCCCACCCCGTCGACGAGCGGCGCCCGGCCCACCGAGACCAGCATGAGATCGCACTCGACGTTCTCACCCTCGCCGAACCGCACGTCGAGCCCGCTCCCGATGTCGTTGATCTGGGTGCACTCCTTGCCCAGGTGGACGACGATGCCACGCTTCGCGAAGGCCTTGCGAAGCTCGCTCGAGGCGTCGGTGTCCTCCTGCGGGATGAGCGAGTCGAGCATCTCGATGATCGTCACCTCACTGCCGAAGCGCTCGAAGATCGAGGCGAACTCGCAGCCGATGATGCCGCCGCCGAGAACGACGAGGCGCTTCGGCACCTCGGTCTGGGCGAGCAGGCCGGTCGAGTCGACGCAGCGCGGAGAGTTGATGCCGCGGATCGGCGGGCGGACGGGGTACGAGCCGGTCGCGACGATCGCGCTCGTGAAGGTGAGGCCCGTGTCCTTGCCCTCGAAGACGATCGAGCGGCCGTCCTCGAAGCGCCCGATTCCCGCGAACGCCGTCACCCCGTTGGCCTTGAAGAGCGACGCCACTCCGCTCGTCATCTGCTGCACGACTGCGGCCTTCCACTCGTTCGCCTGGGCGAAGTCGAGCGTCGGCTCGCCCGTGATTACTCCCAACCGGGGATCGATCTCGCGCGCGGCATGCAGCGCGTGCGCTGTCTGCACCCACGCCTTCGTCGGGATACAGCCAACGCGCAGGCACGTCCCTCCGAGCTCGGGCTCCTTCTCGACGCAGACCACGCGTGCCCCGAGCTGGGCCGCGCGGATCGCTGCGGTGTAGCCGGCGGGACCTGCGCCGAGTACGGCGACGTCGAATTCCATCGCGTCAATCCTGGTAGCCGGGCTGGGCATGCCGGCTCCTACAAGTCGCGGCGCATCGTGACGCTCTCTGCCCCGTCCTCGTGGACGCGCGTGAACCCGTGCTTCTGCTCGTAGTACGAGACCAGCGGCTCGTTGTCGCGCTCGACCGCGAGGCTGACCGCCCGCCGGCCGTCAGCCTTCGCCCGCTCGTAGAGGGCGTTCAGGAGCGCATCGCCGATTCCACGTCCACGCCTGCTCGGGACGACCGCGATCGCGAGCTCTGGGGTGTCCTCGTCGACGAACCCGTAGCCCGGAAGCTCGCCCGGAACAACCGGTACCAGGCCGCGCCGACCGGAAGCCGTCCTCGATCGCGATCAAGGCAGTGTCCGACCCTGCCCCAGCCCTTCACATACAGCGCCATCGGCCCCGGCCCTCACCCGGCTGGCGCTCGCGCAAGTAGTACACGTGGTGGAGCATGTCGCGCAGGAAGCGAACGTCCTGCCCTCCGCCGCGACGGATGATCATCGAGCGGGAAGCTAGAGCGCAGCGGCCGCGGAGCGGAC
>CAWKLR010000013.1:0-240280 GCA_963850485.1 uncultured Actinomycetes bacterium
GCCGCGTTGCGCGAGGAGGCCGACTCTCTCGCGGAGGCACTGGACGCTCGGAAGAAGATCGAGCGCGCCAAGGGAATCCTCATGCAGCGCGAAGGGCTGAGCGAGGAGGAAGCGTTCGCCCGGCTCCGCAAGGCGAGCCAGATCTCGGGCCGTCCGCTCAAGGTCGTCGCGGAGGCGCTGATCGCGACGCTCGGCGACACGCACTGACCGGTAGGGCGCCGGGCATGCCCGGCCCCTACGACAAGTGGAAGGCGAGTCGGAGCTCAGGTCGCGAGCAGCCGTTCCTCTTCTCGCCGCCGGTAGAGCTTCCGGCCGAGCCAGGTCGCAAAGAACAGGAGAGCGAACGGCGCGGCGACGATCGCGATCGCCATAGCGATCACGCCCTCCCAGACGAGGACGTTGAGCGCCTCGTCCAGCGTCCGGTCGAGCCGAGAGGGCACCGGGACGACGGCCGAGGACGCCAGGAGTGACGACGGTGAGCTGAATCGTCGCCATGCGGGCCTCGGCGTTCGTCGCGGCGGTGTCGCGCCGGAGCCCCCGGAGCTCCTGTCGCAGCGTTTGCAGACGCGACTCGAGCTGTGCGCGCGTGGTTGCGTCGAGCGTATCGCTCTCGAGCCGTGCCGAGATGACTGCGATCTGTGCCCGAACCGAGCGCTCCCGCTTCGCGAGCCGGTCGAGGTTCTCCTGGAGATCGTCGATCGTCACCTGCTGCGAGGCGATCCGGCCGAGGGCGGAGAGCTGCACGATCGCCTCCTGCACCTTGTCGACCGGAACACGCACGACGAGTGCCGCGCTTCCCTGATCACCGGTCGCGACGTTCGCGCTGACGACGTGACCGCCGAGCGATTCGGTCAGGTCGAGCGCCTTCTGAGCTGCGCGGGAGACGCCGTCCGAGTTCGCGACCTCCACCGTTAGCGTGGCGCTGATTCGCTGCGCACGAGCGGTGTCCGGCGCAATCGCCGTCGTTGCAGCCTTCCCCATGACGCTCGATTGGTCGCTCAGCTCTGCGTTGGCGCCAGCGCGCTACCGACGAGCGGGTCGGCCGCCTCAACGGACGTGCCCGTGTTGCTGAACGTGTCGTCGATTCTGCCGGAGCGCGCCAGGCCCAGCACCCCCGCACTCACGATCGTGAGCGTGACGGCGGCAGGGAGCGCGACGCGAAGAACGGGCGTGCCGAAGCTCGGCCAGAAGGATCTCTTCGGAGCCGGCGCGCTGGTCTCAGCGATATGACGGACGCGCGCGCGCAGTTCGGTGGGAGCTACCGGCCGGGTCGACGTGAGCTCGTTGATCAGGTCAGGCGACGTCATCGTGTCTCATCCTCTCTTCCAGCTTTCCGAGTGCTCTGTGGAGTCGCGTCGAGACCGCAGTGACCGTGATCCCGAGCAGGCGAGCGGTTTCGTCGCCGTCGAGGTCGAGCACGACACGCAGCGCGACGACCTCGCGTTCCCCGGCTGTCAGGGAGCGAAGCCCCTCTTCGAGCTCCGGTGAGAAGGTCTCGCCGAAGGCGTGCTCCTGCGCTTCGACCATGCCCGCTTCGGAGCGCTCCTCCCGACGCTTGCGTCGCGCGTCGGCGCGGAACCAGTCGAGCGCGGTCGAGCGGGCGATGGCGAGCAACCACGCGCGATGTGTCCCGCGACGCGGATCGAAGCGCCGCCAGCGCCGAAGCGCAGTCTCGAACGTCTCGCTGGTCAGGTCTTCGGCCAGCGCCCAGTTCTTCGTCAGGTACAGGAGGTAGCCGTAGACATCGTCGAGATGGTCCTCGGCGACCGCTGCGAAGGTGAGCTCGGCCGATTCTGCCCGGCGAGGCACCTCGAGGCTCACTGCGTGCATGCCTGATCTACGCCGCGGCCTCACGGTTTCGTCACAGGGATCCCGTCCCCTCGAACAGCAGCTCCCACCGTGCGAGCAGCGCCTTCAGCTCGTCGCGCGCGGTTCGGTGCGCCGAGAGGACGTCCATGTTCGCCCAGTCCTCGGCCAGCTTGCGCTTCGAGCTCCGAGACGCGCGCTTCGAGCACGGCGATCTCCGCCTCGACGAGCTCGAGCTCCGACGGGGTCTTCCGCGCTGGTCGCAACCGGCGTTCTGGCGCGGGCTCGGCCCGTTCCAGCGGCTCCGTCGGAGGCGCCGACTCGGCGTCCCGCTCGCGCGTCAGGTCCGCCCAGCCGCCGTCGTAGGAGCGGAGCCCGAGGTTCTCCACCGCGACGATTCGATCGGGCACCGCGTCGAGCAGCGCGCGGTCGTGCGAGACGATGAGAACCGTCCCCGGGAATGCCTCCAGCGCGGCCTCGAGCGCCTCGCGGCTTTCGAGGTCGAGGTGATTCGTGGGCTCGTCGAGAACGAGGAAGTTCGCGCCCGAGGCGACGAGCAGCGCAAGCGCGAGCCGTCTGCGCTCGCCGCCGGACAGAGCCGAGACGGGTCGCTCGTGCATGTCCCAGCCGGAGAACAGGAACCGGCCGAGCAGCATCTGCGCCTGAGGTCGAGTCAATCCGGTTGCGGAGACCGCGCAGTCGAGCACGGACCCGTGAGCAGGGAGCTCCTGCGTGTGCTGGGAGAAGTACGCGGGGACGACGCCGTGGCCCAAGCTGGCGACGTTCCCGTCCGGCGAGCGGCGGCTCAAGAGCGATTCGAGCAGAGTGGTCTTACCGGACCCGTTCGGGCCGACCAGCGCGACCTTCTCGCCGCGCTCGAGGACGATGCTCGCGTCGTCGAGCAGCGGCTTGTCGCCGGCCGAGAGCGAGATGTTCTCGGCGTCGAGGACGATGCGCCCTGCCCGGGGCGGGTCGAGGAAGTCGAAGCCGAGCGTCCGCCGACCTTGGGTCAGCGACGTGAACGTCCCGCGCGCAGCTGCCCGGTCCTTTTCGAGCCGACCGATCTGGGTCAGCTTGGCCTGCGCCTGGCGGGCCTTCGACTTCTTGTACCTGAAGCGCTCGACGAAGCGTTCGAGCCGTGCGATGTCCTCCGAGACGCGATCCGCGGTCCGCTCGGCGGCCGCAGCTCGTGCAGCCTTCTCGCGTCGCCACTCGTGCCAGGGGCCGGCGAAGAAGTGCGCGCCGCCGGGTGCCAGCTCGAGCACCGCGGTGGTGACGGCCTCCAGGAACCAGCGGTCGTGAGCAACGAGGATCACTGCCGCATCCAGGGTCGCGAGCTCTGTTTCCAGCCATTCCAGGCTCTCCACGTCGAGGTGGTTCGTCGGCTCGTCGAGGAGCAAGAGGTCTGGATCGACGGCGAGCGAGCGAGCGAGCGAGGCTCTCGTCAGCTCGCCGCCCGAGAACGTCGAGAGCTGCCGCTCCAGTGCGGCGTCCTCGAACCCCAGGCCGCGAGCCGCGCGCGTCGCGCGCTCGCGCCAGGCCCAGCCGCCAGCGTGCTCGAGCCGCGATTGGGCCTCCGAGTAGCGGCGAAGCGTGCCCTCGTCGTGGGCGCCGCTCTCCATGGCGCGTTCGAGCGTTCGCAGCTCGTGCTCGAGAGCGAGCAAGTCTCGCGCACCGGAGACGACATACTCGCGCAGCGTCAGTCCGAGCTCACGCGGGGGTCTCTGATCGTGGAGCGCGACCCGAGTGCCCTTCGCGAACGCGAGCTCACCGCCCTGGAGCGTGGTCTCGCCCGCGATTGCGCGCAACAGCGTTGTCTTCCCCGCTCCGTTCGGGCCTGCGAGTGAGAGTCGGTCACGGCGCCCGACCGTGAAGGACACGCCCTGGAACAGCGGGTCTCCGGAGAACTCCTTGCGGAGGCTGGATGCGATCAACACGGCCATCGGGACCCAAGGGTAGAGTGGGGCGAAGGACGTAAGGGCTTCGCGACGAATCAGAAAATCGCCTGGCGTTAAGGCAGACATCTGCGGCGGAGGTCTTTCGTGAGGGTTTATCACTCGACATCGATCATGTCCGGCGGGCTGCTGCTCGGTCTTCGTGGCCCTTCTCCTTCTGTTCACGCACGCTGCAAGCGGCGCGCCTGAGCAAGCGGGCACGGGCATTCCGAACGCGCGCGGGATCTTCACGGGCTGTTACGCGATCGGAACGGGCGAGGTGCGACTGATCAGAGGCTCGAAGGGGTGCCGCCGTGGCGAGCGCCGCGTGACCTGGAGCCGTCGCGGTCCGATCGGGCCGCGCGGACTTCAAGGTGCGCCGGGCGCGCAGGGAGCAACGGGCGAGCGAGGCGAGACCGGAGCGCCGGGCGCGCAGGGATCTCCCGGCCCGCCGGGAGGTGGTCCACAGGGGCCTGGCGGTCCGCAGGGGCCTGCCGGCCCAGCTGGCCCACCTGGTCCCATGGGTACACCCGGAGCGGACGGACCACAGGGTCCGCCGGGTGCAGACGGCACGCCCGGACCAGCTGGACCAGCCGGACCTGGTGGCCCTTTGGACCGGCTGGACCCCTCGGACCCCCGGGCCCCACCGGCGCTGACGGACCCGCCGGACCAGCTGGACCTGGTGGCCCTGCTGGACCGGCTGGGCCCCTAGGACCTCCAGGCCCCGCCGGCGCTGACGGCCCCGCCGGCCCTCCCGGAGCGAACGGACCCGCAGGACCGCCTGGGCCGGCCGGCCCCCCCGGAGCGGACGGATCCGCAGGACCCCCTGGTACTGCCGGCCCTGCTGGACCGGCCGGTCCTCAGGGGCCCAACGGACCAGCTGGACCGGCAGGCCCCGCTGGCGCCGCGGGTCCGGCCGGGCCCTCCGACTCACAGGTGCCTGCCGCGGTCTCCGGCACGTCGGCTGCGGCCCTCAACGCGGGGCAGACCTATTCGCTGACGAACACGTGCCCCGTCGGAAAGAAGATCCTGGGCGGCGGCTTCACCTACTCCGTCTCGACGGCGAACCAGACGAGCCGCGTCTCGGTGGACTCGTATCCCAGCGCCGCCAACGCGTGGACGGCGACCGTGCGCGTGCACCAGAACCTCGGTGGAGGAGTGACGATCTCGCTTTCGGTCTACGCCGTCTGCACGGTCTGACGGACGAGCTTGCTCGCGGCTGCGACGACGTGATCGGCGTCGATGCCCGCAGCCGCGAGCAGCTCCTCCGCCGTTCCCGAGCTCGGCATGCCCTGCACCGCGAGCTTCACGACCCGCAGTGGCTGGTCGAGCTCGCAGAGTGCGGCGAGAACCGCGTCCCCGAGGCCGCCTTCGGGCCAATGGTCCTCCACGGTGACGATTCGCCCTTGCGTCGCCTCGGCCGCGGCGCGTAGTGCCTCGGCATCGATCGGCTTGATCGAGTAGAGGTCGATCACCCGCGCGGCGATGCCGTCCTCCGACAGGCGATCGGCGGCTTCCAGCGCCTCGGGGACGGTGATTCCGGCGGCGACGAGCGCCACCTCGTCCTCGTCGGAGGAACGAAGCGTGCTGCTTCCCCCGATTTCGAACTCCTTCTCGGGCCCGTAGATGACCTGCGTCGCCGGGCGGAGTGTCCGGATGTAGACGATGCCTTCGACGTCGACCATGGCCTGGACGAGCTTCGCCGTCTGATTCCCGTCGCACGGGTGGAGGACGACGCTGCCGTGGATCGCCCGGAACATGGCGATGTCCTCGAGCCCCATCTGTGACGGGCCGTCTTCGCCGATCGAAACGCCCGCGTGCGATCCCGAGACCGCGAACCGTGCGCGGCTGACGGCCGCCATACGTACGAAGTCGTAGGCGCGTGACAGAAACGCGGCGAACGTCGATACGAACGGGCGCCAGCCGACGATCTGGAGCCCTACGGCGGTTGCGACCATCTGCTGCTCGGCGATGTACATCTCGAAGAAGCGCTCGGGGTGCGCCTGCTTGAAGATCTCGGCGAACGTCGAGTTCGAGACCTCCCCGTCGAGGGCGACGACGTCGCCGCGAGCGCTGCCGAGCGCGGCGAGCGCCTCGCCGTAGGCCTTGCGGGTGGCGATCTCTTCGCCGAGCTCGTACCTCGGAAGCTCGAGCTTCGCGGTCGGGAATCGATATGGCTCCCCCGGTTCGGGCTTCCCGATCTCGATGCGGATCTCGCGACGCCCCCCGAGCTCGGCAATCGCTGCCTCGACATCGTCGAGCGGCTTGCCATGGAACCCGTTCTCGTCTTCGACGGCTGCCACGCCCTTGCCTTTGACCGTGCGAGCGACGATGACGGTCGGCGTTCCCGTCGTCGCAAGCGCTTCGGTGAATGCGCGGTCGATCTCCTCGACGTCGTGGCCGTCGATCGCGATTGCGTGCCAGCCGAACGCGCGGGCACGCGCGACGTAGACGTCGAGATCCCAGCCGACCATCGTCTCGCCGCGCTGTCCCAGGCGGTTGACGTCGAGGATCGCGGTCAGGTTGTCGAGCTCGTAGTGGGCCGCGTGCTCGAATGCCTCCCACATCGAGCCCTCTGCCATCTCGCTGTCGCCGCAAAGAACCCAGGTATGGGCGGGGACGCGATCGAGGCGCTTGGCAGCGAGTGCCGTTCCGACTCCGATCGGCAGACCCTGACCGAGCGAGCCCGTGGCGACGTCGACCCAGGGGAGGGCGGGCGTGGGGTGTCCCTCGAGCCGGCTTCCGAGCTTGCGGTACGAGAGGAGCTCCTCGTCCGAGATCACGCCGGCGGCGAGGTAGACCGAGTAGAGCAGTGTCGACGCGTGGCCCTTGGAGAAGATCAACCTGTCGTTCGCGGGGCTCTTCGGCGCGTCGAAGTCGTAGCGGAGGTAACCGTCGACGAGCACCGCCAACAGGTCGGCGGCGGACATCGCCGAGGTGGGATGCCCGGACTTCGCAGCGGCGCTCATTCGGATGGAGTCGACCCGGAACTGCTGTCCCAGCTCGCTCCGGCGCTCGGCGTCAGTCACGTCGGCCATTCTACGACGCTGTTTCGCGTTGGCGTCGCGCGGTAACCTGCACGCTATGGCTCGGAGCCGACTGCATCAGCTCTCGGAGCACGGCGTGAGCGTCTGGATCGACTCGCTCTCGAGAGAGATGCTCGAGACGGGCGAGCTCGCGCGGCTGATCGAAGAGGACGCGGTCGTCGGGGTGACATCGAATCCCACGATCTTCGAGAAGGCGCTCTCATC
The DNA here is from genome assembly GCA_963850485.1 of uncultured Actinomycetes bacterium. GTDB lineage: Bacteria > Actinomycetota > Thermoleophilia > Gaiellales > Gaiellaceae > GMQP-bins7. The sequence goes on from CAWKLR010000013.1 coordinate 6,992, forward strand.
CGGAGGCTGGTACGACGACCAGCTCCGAGACGTGCTGGGCGGCGACACCGATCCGAAGGAGGTCTTCATCGACCTCGCCACCGAAGACGTGCGACGAGCCTGCGACATCCTGCGCCGGGCGTGGGAGGACAGCGGTGGGGTGGACGGCTACGTGTCCATCGAGGTCGATCCCGACATCGCCTACGATCACGACGCGTCGTACGAGCAGGCGATGCGGCTGCACGAGCTCGTCGATCGCCCCAATGTCTTCGTGAAGATCCCGGGGACCGAGCCGGGTCTCGGTGCAATCGAGGACTGCATCGCGGCGGGCCGCTCGATCAACATCACGCTGATCTTCTCGCTCGAGCGCCATGCGGCCGTCATCGAGGCATACATCCGCGGGCTCGAGCGGCTCGTCGCCGGCGGCGGCGACCCTGCGCCGGTTGCATCGGTCGCGAGCTTCTTCGTTTCTCGAGTGGACACCGAAGCCGACCGGCGCCTGTCCGAGCTCGGTCGCGACGATCTGCAGGGGAAGCTCGCCGTCGCCAACGCAAGGCTCGCCTACCAGCAGTATCTCGAGGCGTTCTCCGGTGAGCGCTGGCAGGCCCTCGCCGTCGAGGGCGCGCGGCCGCAGCGTTGTCTATGGGCATCGACTTCGACCAAGAATCCCGCCTACCGTGACGTGCTGTACGTGGAGGAGCTCATCGGCCCCGAGACCGTCAACACGATGCCTCTGGAGACCGTGGTCGCGTTCCAGGACCACGGCGCCGTCCGGGAAACACTCACGGAGGGCGTCGAGAAGGCGCGGGCACTTCTGACGGCCTTGGAGGAGGCGGGTGTCGACTACGGCGACGTGGTTGCCACCCTCGAGCGTGAAGGCGTCGAGAAGTTCTCGGAGTCGTTCAGACAGCTGCTGGACGGCATCGAGGCGAAGCGCGCAGCGCTCGTCGCCTGACGCGGCTGTTCGAGCGCCAAAGCCTCCTGCCGTCGCGCAATCACGACGCCGGCATGCCAACCGGGAGCACGCCCGCCGGCGGGCGGATGCACCGACTCCGCTCCGAGGCCGCTGCGTGCGATCAGCCAGGAGATGACCGAGTTCGAGTTCCACATCTCACCTGCCCCCAGCTCGTCACGTCCCCAGACCGGCGTCGGGACGTCCCGAACGAGGTCGAGGACCCGACGCGCGGCTGAGGGATCGTTCGTCAGCTGCCGAGGGCTCTCGACCGCCTCCTCGACGTCCGGGATCACACCACTGCGCCAGCATCGGATCTCGTAGCGAAGGAAGCGCAGAGGGCGAGCCCAGCGACTCCCGACCAGCCCTTCAGCGACGACGCCTCGCTCCGCCCCGTCTCCGTCGCGCACCGGTGCCTGCTCGATCACGAACCGGCTCTCCGGGACGCTCACGACGAGTGCCGAGTGGTAGAGGTCCTTCGTCGACCGTCTCTCCAGATGCGCGACCACCGACTCGAAGATGCGGCCGTTCAGTCGCACGGAACGACCTCCCGCACCCAACGGAAGCCAGTAGAGATCGACGCCGGAGTGCATCTTGTCGTTGACCATCTAGTGGGTCGGAGCTCCCTTCGGATTGCCGACCTTGAGCAGGCCGACCTGTCCCAGGTCGACGTCTGCGAAGGCGTGGGAGACGAAGGGGTAAAGACCTTCGCCCGGAACCGTGACGTCGAAGACAGCGCCGCCGCCTGCCGGGACGACCACCGTCTGCACGCTCCGCTGGTACTGCGTCATGTCGCCGTTCACCCAGGCGCGGTCGAGCATCGCGCCGACGACGTGGAAATTGACGTTGTTCGTCGGGCCGGCGGCCACGACCCAGAACCGCGTGGTCTCGCCAGGCTGCGCCGTGAGGGGGTGCGTCACGTACTGGTTCGCATAGCCGTTGAACGTCACCCAGTCGGCCATGCGCGCCCGCGCCTTGCCCATGTCCAGCGAGGCCGGCTCCGCGATGCCGTCGCCGTTCAGGTACCACTCGCTCCCGACGAGCACGTACTCGTTGTCGACGGGCGGGAGAGCTGCCTTCGGCCGGACGACGATCGCGCCGTACATCCCGTTCGCAATGTGGGCCAGGACGGGCTTGGTGCCGCAGTGGTACATGTAGACGCCGGGGTCCGACGCGGTGAAGCGGAACTTGATCGAGTCGCCGGGGGCCACGTCCTTGAACGCGACATCGGGCGCGATGCGAGCCGCGTGGAAGTCGATCGAGTGCGGGATCGAGCCGCCGTTCGTCAGCGTCATCTCGACGGTCTGGCCCTCGCGGACGTGGACGACCGGCCCTGGCGCTCCGTGGCCGTCGAAAGCCCAGGTGTTGTACTGAACCCCGGGGGCGATCTCGACCGTCATGTCCTTCAGCGTCATCTGCACCTTGACCAGGTTTCCCGCGGGGGCGGCCGGGAGGGCGGCGTCGTACGGTGCATGCGCTTCGGCGAGCTCGACCGCGTTCTCGGGCACGACGCCGGCAAAGCTGTTCAGAGGCAGTGCCGTGTTGTGATCCGCGTGAGCTGCCGACGACGTGGCGCTCGCGCCGTCACGAGCATCGCGCGCGTCCAGCCACATCATGATCGCGGCGAAGCCGAGCACGACCACGAGCAGACCGAGAAAGAGCGCCAGGATCTTGGACAGAACTCCGGACTCGTTGTCGGGTGATGATCGGTACGTAGAGGTACGAGCAGGGTGCGAAGCCATTGTTTCTCTCTCCTCGATCGATTCAGCCCAATGTAAGGTCAGCAGGGCGCCTGCCGTCCTCGTGGCCGCCACGCATCGTGTTGCGGCTTTTCCGCAACGCGCGCGAGGAGCGACGACCGGTGCGCTCCATCAGTAGTAGTCCGAACCAGGCGACGGCAGATTCCGGATGCCGGATTGGTGTCTTGCCGTGATGATCGGCGCATCAAGAGGAGGTACGTCATGAAGACCATCGTGTTGGGCTACGACGAGACCGAACCCGCGAAGCGCGCGCTCGAGCGAACGGCCGAGTTCGCGACCGCGTTCGGCTCTCACGTCATCGTCACGAGCGTCGCGCCGACGCTCAACGTGAGTGTTCACGGAGTCGGGGGATTCGAGCACTGGAACTCGCCCGAGATGCACCGCGAGGAGCAGGCTCGTGGGGGCGCGATCCTGCGAGAGCACGGCGTGGACGTGGAGACAGTGCTCGGGCTCGGCGATGCACCCGACGAGATCCTGCGCCTCGCCGAAGAGCGCGATGCCGATCTCATCGTCGTCGGGACGCGTGAGCCGAACCTGCTCGCGCGCTTGCTCGGTCACAGCGTCAGCGGCGCCGTGCAGCGCAAGGCGCACTGCGACGTTCTCATCGTTCACTGACGTTGTCATGGCGACCGGGGCAACTCCAGCTCCGGTCGTTGTTCGTATCTTTCGTGGCAGCTTACGACGGATGAGCGAGACGCTTGGGCTACCGCACGGGATTCGCGCGTGTCTCTTCGACCTCGACGGCGTGCTCACGCGGACGGCTGAACTGCACGCCGCAGCGTGGAAGGAGATGTTCGACACCTTCCTCCGCAACCGGGCCGAGCTCGCCGGATCGGCGTTCGAGCCCTTCGACCTCGTACGGGACTACGCCGAGTACGTCGACGGCAAGTTGCGCTACGACGGTGTGCGCTCGTTCCTCGAGTCACGCGGGATCGAGCTCCGCGAGGGGGAGCCGGGCGACTCGTCCGATGTCGACACCGTCATCGGCCTTGGCGACCGGAAGAACGCGCTCGTTCTCTCCCTCATCCGTAGTCGCGGTGTCGAGACGTATCCCGGCTCCGTTCGCTACGTGCGCACGACTCGTGCTGCGGGTATGCACCGAGGTGTCGTCTCCGCGAGCAAGAACTGCCGTGACATCCTCGTCTCGGCGGGAATGGACGATCTGTTCGAGGAGGTAGTCGACGGCGTCGTGGCCGAGCGGGAGCACTTGCGAGGCAAGCCCTCGCCGGACACGTTTCTGGCGGCGGCCGAGGCTCTGGGCGTCCAGCCTGCCGAGACGGCGATCTTCGAGGACGCACTCGCCGGTGTCGCGGCCGGCCGAGCCGGGCGCTTCGGGTTCGTCGTCGGCGTGAACAGGTCCGACCAGGCAGAGGCCCTACTCGGCCACGGCGCCGATGTCGTCGTCTCCGACTTGGCCGAGCTCATCGAGGACGCATGACCCTGCAGCGGACCTTCGAGGTCGATCCGTGGTCGGTGCGCGAGGCGAGTCTCCACCTCGGCGCACTGGCCCAGACCGAGTCGGTTTTCGCGCTGGCGAACGGACACATCGGATTGCGCGCGAACCTCGACGAGGGCGAGCCCTTCGGCCTGCCGGGCACGTATCTCAACTCCTTCTACGAGCTACGGCCGCTGCCGTACGCCGAGGCCGGCTTCGGGTATCCGGAATCGGGCCAGACCATCGTGAACGTGACCAACGGCAAGATCATCCGCCTGGTCGTCGACGACGAGCCCCTCGACGTCCGCTACGGGCGGCTGCTCGTGCATGAGCGCGTGCTGGATCTCAGATCGGGCCAGCTTCGTCGCCGCGTGGAGTGGGTCTCACCGGCCGGCGCAACGGCTCGCGTGCGGTCGACCCGGCTCGTCTCGTTCGTTCAGCGGTCGATTGCGGCCATCCTCTACGAGGTCGAGCCGGTGGACGGCCCGCTGCGGGTCGTCGTCCAGTCCGAGCTGGTCGCGAACGAGCCGGCGCCCTCTCAGTCGGCTGACCCTCGTGCCGCGGCTGCGCTGGAGTCGCCGCTGCGGTCGGAGGAGTTCTCGCACAACGATGCGAGAGTCGTACTTGTTCACTCCACGAAGCGCAGTGGGCTACTCCTCGCGGCGGGCATGGATCACGTCGTCGAAGGCCCGGGAGGAACAGTCACGAGCTCCGAGAGCGCGCCCGAAGTGGGTCGAATGACGGTTGCCGCCAACGTCGATGTCGGGCAACGAGTGCGGGTCGTCAAGTTCATCGCCTACGGCTGGTCGAGCCAGAGATCGCTGCCGGCCGTCCGCGATCTCGTCGTCGCGGCGCTCGCGGAGGCGCGGCACACCGGTTGGGACGGCCTCGTCGCGCTGCAGTGCGAGTACCTCGACGACTTCTGGGGTCGCGCCGACGTCGAGATCGACGGCGACACGGAGCTCCAGCAGGCTGTTCGCCTTGCGCTGTTCCACACGCTCCAGGCTGGAGCGCGTGCGGAACAGCGCGCGATCGCGGCCAAGGGTCTGACCGGACCCGGCTACGACGGGCACACCTTCTGGGACACGGAGCGCTTCGTCCTCCCGGTACTGACCTATACGACGCCGCACGCTGCCGCGGATGCGCTCCGATGGCGCCACTCGACCCTCGACCTGGCGCGCGAGCGCGCGCAACAGCTCGGCGTCCAAGGTGCCGCCTTCCCGTGGCGGACGATCCGGGGCCACGAATGCTCCGGATACTGGCCCGCCGGTACGGCGGCGTTTCACATCGGCGCCGGCATCGCCGACGCGGTGCTCCGCTACCAGGCGGCCGCAGACGACGACGCCTTCATGCGTGAGGCCGGACTCGAGCTGCTCGTGGAGACCGCGCGCCTGTGGCGCTCGCTCGGCCACCATGACGCGAATGGAAGGTTCCGCATCGACGGCGTCACGGGCCCCGACGAGTACAGCGCACTCGCAGACAACAACATCTACACGAACCTGATGGCGCAGCAAAACCTCCGAGCGGCGGCCGACGCGGTCGCGCTTCACCCACGCCGTGCGGCCGAGCTCGGCGCCGACTTCGAGGAGGCGGCGATCTGGCGAGATGCGGCGGAGGACATGGTCGTGCCCTGGGACGACGCGCTAGGCGTGCATCCTCAATCAGAGGGCTTCACGGATCACGAGGTCTGGGATTTCGAGAGCACCACGCGCGACCGATACCCGCTGCTGCTGCATTTCCCGTACTTCGAGCTTTACCGCAAGCAGGTCGTCAAGCAGTCGGATCTCGTCCTGGCCCTCTATGCGCGCGGAGACGCGTTCACCGACGAGGAGAAGGCAAGGGACTTCGCGTACTACGAGGCACTGACGGTGCGGGACTCCTCGCTTTCGGCTTGCACACAGGCAGTGATCGCCGCGGAGGTAGGGCACCTCGAACTCGCCTACGACTACTTCGCCGAAGCGGCCCTCGTTGATCTTCATGATCTCGCCGGCAACACCCACAACGGTGTCCACATCGCCTCGCTAGCCGGAGCCTGGACTGCGGCGGTGGCCGGTTTCGGCGGCATGCGTGACCACAGCGGCGTCCTCACGTTCGCCCCGCGCCTCCCCGCCAGGCTCGAGCGCCTCGCGTTTCGCCTCCTTTTTCGCGGCCGCCGGCTCAAGATCGAAGTGACGAACGAGAGCGCAAGCTACACGCTCGTCGACGGCGATCCGCTCGAGATCGCTCACCACGGGGAGCCCTACACGATCACAACTGGCGAACCAGTCACCCTCCCGGTGCCGGCGTTCCCGGCACGGCCGGCACCCAGCCAGCCCCCCGGGCGCGCGCCGACGCGGCGCGGGACAGAAGCACCGCTCGCTGATGTGTGAGTGCAGGGATGGAGAGCATCTGGTCAGATCAGAAGACGCAGCTCGCCAGGAGTTCAGCCCACTCTCGAGCCGGGTGCACCACTAGTACCGGTCGTCGCGCGCGCTTCTGCAGCTCCCTCGAGGCGCTGTTACGCAAGGCGGTTCAATCAAATCGCGGCGACTCGACCCCGACAGCGATGACTTCGGCGTCGATTGCGTCGGCAGTCTCGAGAACCACATCCACGTCGCAGCCCCGACGCAAGCCGGAGTTCGTACGCAACGCCGTCTTCACGAGCGACTGTTGCGGCGTGCTGGAGGGTTCGCTCATGGTCGGATGGTCGAGTGTGTGTGGAGTGGAACCCTCCTCCGTGAGGCTAAGCGCGCGGACGTTCCGTGAGGCTAACCATGTGGACGTCGATCTCGTCGACGACGTGCAGAAAGACACATCAGCAGTAGTAGAGCCGTCCCGTTGCAATGAGAAGTCGCCCCATCTTCCTAGCTCCTTCCGACCAGCTCGTGCGTCGAACCGAGTTGCCGCCTCGCCCTGCGAGTAGTGTCATCGCTCGCCCAGGTGAGCTCCGACTCAACGGAGACCACACCTGGCACACGTGCCGTGAGCCGTTCGAGCAGACGGGCTTCGCTTCTCGTCTCAAGCTTTCCGGCGAGGTGCACCGTGCCACGCTTGACGACGACTACGACCGCTTCGGGCGCGGCCCCGCTCTCCTCGATCCACATGTTTCGGCGAAGCACGTCCTCCCTGATCTCGCGCCGAATGTCCGCATCAGAGCGGACGAAAGCGCGGACGAGATCGGTGCGCGTAACGATGCCGACGAGCTTGCCCGCTCCGATGACCGGCAGGCGGTTGATGCCGTGCTCGGTCATGAGGCGTGCGGCCTCCGCCACCGAGCAATACGCTGGGATTGTGATCGCTGGAGCGGTCATGGCTTCATGAACCATGACTGCATGGGACTTTGTGGACTCCCTCGTCACCCTGCCGTTTGAGAGCCACGAGCACGGCCGGCTTCCGCGGCCAAGGGTTGGATCGTGCTCCTTGAAGAGGATGTCTCCTTCCGAAATGACGCCAACGACATCGCCGTTTGTGTTGCAGACGGGCATTCCGGAGATCTGCTTCCTGGCGAGGATACTTGCGACGTCGCGGACCTCTGCGTGTGTCCCGATCGTTACGACGCGGCGGGTCATGATGTCTTCAACCTTCATCGTGCCCTCCTTTCGGTGGTTCCATCGTCGTCGACGCCGCTCAGAGGAACATCAGGCGAGATGCCGATTCGTGGCTCGGGAAAATACGGAGCGCCACAAGGTCGTAAGCCGGAAAGGCGGCGTCGCCGCCCACTCCCGCGAGTGCTCGCCCATACCAGGGCCTCAAGGTCGTCTCGCGCTCGACCCTGACAGTGCCCTTCGGGCCGGAAAGCTTGCTCGGCGCGCGGTCTAATCGTCGATCGGCACGCCTTTGCTCTGCGGCAACGCTCGTTACTGATACCTGAGTGCTTCGGCCGGCCGGATCCGCGACGCCCTCACTGCGGGCGCAAGCGTCGCGACTAGCGCGACGGCGTAGACGACGAGGAAGATGACCCCGAGGTTCAACCAGGGCACGACGAGCTCGAGGTTCTCCCAGCTCGGCTGCGAGCGCGTGTCGCGGATGATGTTCCAGGAGAGCAACAGGCCGAGCACCGTTCCGACGACGATCGAGGTGAGAGCTATGAACGACGACTCGAGCAGGAAGGCGGCCTGCACCATTCGCGTCCGGAAGCCGATGGCTCGCAGAACACCGATCTGCTGGCGTCGCTCGACGACGGCTCGCGCGCTGATGACGCCGAGCGCCGCCACCCCTACCAGCAACCCCAGTCCCATGAACCCCTGGATCAGGCGGTTGAAGGTGACGTTGGCCGCAAGCGCGTCGTCGACGACCTGCTGGATCGACTCGGCCTCGAGTCCGCTCGCGAGGAATGCGGCCTCCAGCCCCGCGGCTGCGTCGTCGGGATCGACTCCCGGCGCGAGCTCGAAGTAATGGACCGTCGGGTGGATCCGGCCCGGGAATGCCGCCGCGAGCGTCTCTCCCGAAGTGGAAATGCCGACCATCTCGAGCGGCGCCGTGTCCTTGAGGATGCCGATGACGGTGAGATGGAGGCGCTTCCCCGTCTGCTTGTCCAGGACCTGGATCGGAATCGGGTCGAAGCCTTCCTCGAAGTAGAAGCCGGTGAGCTGGAAGTCCGGAAGCACGCCGAAGTTCCAGCTGTCCCGCCGCGGAACGATCGTGCTGTCGACAACCGCGAGGCCCGGCGTCTCGCGAACTGCGGCCCAGACCTCTTCGTCGGAACCGTAGCCGCGCGCGATGTCGCCTAGCCCGAAGGTCGTTCGCTCCAGAAACGGCGAGTCGAGACCGCGGACGAGGTAGGTCTCGTACGGTCGTTCCGTCCCGAGTTGCTTCGCCTCGACGGCGAGCACCGATTGGCTGCCGACGGCGGTGAAGCTCGCGGCATCCATACCGGGCGTTCGCCGGAGTGCTGTCGCCATGTCGTCGATGGGCGCCGTCCCGGTCGTTCCGGCGCGGACCTGGAAACCGCCTCCGTAGTCCTCGACGCCGATGGCGTGGACGAAGGATCCGTTCGACGCCGTCCCCGTCACGAGCGTGAACACGACCAGGGTGAACATCGCGAGCGTCGTCCCGGTGCGGAACCGCGCGGCGAGCGGATAGGCGATGGACATCCGCAGGACCGGTGCGAGCGCGCGAACGCGACCGAAGACCCGCATGACGAGCGCGAGCAGCGCCGCGGCGTTGTGAACCATGACGAGCACCGCGCCGACGATGATCATCAGGCCGGCGACGATCCAGGTCGAGAAATCCATCGCGAGCGTGCCGAAGACGGCGTCCCAGAGGTTCCAGGGAAGCATCAGCGTCACGACGAGCGCGGCTCCGCACGCCGTGTACGCGACGCGCTCCGGCACGCCCGCGACCTGCAAGAGCGGGATGAGGCCGAGCAGGAGGAGCGAGACGCCGAGCATGACGGGCGTCGCGGTACCCGAGCTCGTCCCGGACAGCGTGAACGTGAGGCCGAGCAGGATCGCGACCGAAGCCACTACGAGTCGACGCCTGCGCCCGCCGGTCGAAGGCTCGGGAAGGTTCCGGATCGCCGTCGAGACGTTCATCACGCTCACGCGCCATGCGGAGATGGCGACGACGACGAGGGTCAGGAGCATCCCGAGCGCGAAAGCGATGACGAGGCTGCGAGGATTGGCTGCGAACTCGATCTGGAGGCCCTCGTCCTCGTCCGCCGCGGCGAAGGCGCTCGCCATCACGGTGACCATGCCGAGGGCGACGAGCGCTCCCAGGAGCGCACCGACGAACGCGGCCAGCAGGTCGTAGGCAACTCCTTCGAAGGTGAACATCTGTACGAGATGCCCACGCCGCGTGCCGACCGCGCGCGCGATGCCGAGCTCGCTCCGCCGCTCGGCGGCGAGCATCACGAAGATGAGGAAGATCAGGAGGATGCCCGCGGCGATGGAGAACGTCCCGAACGTCGTGAAGAACGCCATGAAGGCGTTCCCTGCGGCGTCGGCGTCCTCGATTGCGTCCGCCTTGAGGGTCTGGATCTCGAGCCCGAGCTCCTCGGTCACGGGCGTGAGGAGCGCGACGACCTCGGCCGAGAGTCGGGCGCCCGCGACGTTCCCTCCTCGATTCGAGACCGCGACGATCTTGACCTGGCCGTCGCGGTCGAACAGCTTCTGCGCCTGGTCGAGCGAGACGAGCATGGCGGCATCCGACGTGCCTGCGCCCTCGAACCGGACCACCTCCCGCACGCGCGCCGATACGGGTGCTCCTCGTGCGTAGACGACGACCCGATCGCCAGGCTCGATGCGGAGCTCACGGGCGGCCTTCGCGTTCAGGAAGACCTCGCGCGCGCTCAGGTCTGCGAGTGACAGCGTGTTGCCGCTGGAGCCGACGATGGGTGAGAACCCGTCCATGCGGTCCGGGTCGCCTGCGAAGAGGACGACGCTCGGCTCGTTCTGGCCCTGGGCCGGCGCCTGGACGGCGACCTGCTCGACGATCGCTCCCGTGACGCCGTCGACGAGGTCGGAGCCTGCCACGGCGGCCTCGATGCGCGTCACGGCCGACTCGTCGACCCAGCCCGTGCCGGTCGCGGCCCCGAGCGCACCCGGGATGTCGTCGACCGCGCCCTTCGGCGCAATCGTCTCGTCCGTGGCGCCGAGCGTTGCCACAGCCGTCGTTCGGATCGTGTGGCTCATCGTGTCGCCGGTCGTCAGAGCAGCGGCGATGATCGTGGTGCCGAGCATCAGCCCGACCACGATCAGAGCGCTGCGCCCGCGCCGGCGGCCGACGCTCCGCACGGCGAGCTTGACGAGGATGCGGTTCCGGAAGCCGAGGGCTGCCAAGTGCGCAGAGCGCGATGCCGAGCCCGGCGAGGAGGACGACGAGGAGCGTGTCGACTGGGATGCCGAAGACTTCCTTCATCGGCTATACCACCAGGACGCCTGCGGTGTCGGCGAAAGCCACCTCGTAGTACTCCCTGCCGGGAGGGGCCCTGAACATCGTCACGTAGCGCTCGAGCTCTGCGGACGCAAACCCGGACGGATCCTGGGCTCCCTCCTCCGTCTCCCAGAACGTGATGATCATCCCCTTGCCCTCGGGCGTGACGAGGGCGACGGCGCCCTCGTAGCCTTCCTGCTCGGCGAGGCCCGGCACGACCTCCGCCTTGAAGAGCGCGGCGGCCTCGTCCATGTCGACGCGCATGGTGTCGATCTCAAGCAGCGTGACGCGCGAGTACATGTGACACCTCCAGTCGTTGCTCCTCGACGACCTCGCCGTCGAGCATCCGCACGATGCGGTCGGTCTTGCGTCCGACCGAGATGTCGTGCGTGACGATGAGAAAGGACAGTCCGCGCTCGAGATTGAGCCGGCGCATGAGCGCGACGATCTCGTTTGCGTTCTCGGAGTCGAGGTCTCCGGTCGGCTCGTCGGCCCAGACGATCGCGGGGTCGTTGACGAGCGAACGGGCGATCGTGACGCGCTGGCGCTCGCCTCCCGAGAGCTCGTCAGGCACGTGGCTCGCGCGTTCTGCGAGTCCGACGAGATCGAGCGCTGCAAGCGCGCGCTCGCGAGCCTCGCTCCCGGCCACCCGCGCCACGAGGAGCGGGAGCTCCACGTTCTCGACCGCGGTCAGCACCGGGATCAGGTTGTAGAACTGGAAGACGAAGCCCATGCGCCGCGCGCGGTAGTCGGTCCGCTCGCGGTCCGACATCTCGGACAGCGGCGTCCCCTCGATCAAGACTTCTCCGCCGTCGATCGAGTCGAGCCCGGAGAGGCAGTTGAGCAGGGTTGTCTTGCCGCAGCCGCTCGGACCCATGATCGCCACCATCTCGCCCTTGTCGAGCGCGATATTCAGGCCGCGAAGTGCGGCGACGCGGACGGCGCCGGTGTCGTAGGTCTTGTGGAGCGAGCGAGCCTCCACTATCGGCGTGTCCATGAGATCTCCTTCCGTTGTGTACGGAGTCTCGCCGCGCCTGAGCCGATCCGTATCGGCTCAGAGCCGCGAACTAGGCGCGGAGAAGTACGGATCCGCGTCGAGCGGCGGCGACCAGGCGGGGCCGAGCATGACCGCCAGATCGAGCGTCGACAGGACCCCGAGTGGGCGCTGCTTGACGGGGTCGACGACCACGAGGTGCGAGACCCCGTACCACGTCATGCGCCGGGCCGCATCCTCGAGCGTCTCGCCGGGGGCGACCGTCACTGCAGGTTTCATCGCAGTGCCGCCTGCAGTTTGGTCGTCGAGGCATCGGACCGTGGAGGCCGCGACGAGATCGAGATCGGAGACGATCCCCCACGTCGAGCGCTCGTCGGACGGATCGTCGATCACGACCACGCAGTGGATGCGGTTGTCGCTCATCAAGGCTGCGACCGCCCTCAGCGACGCGTCCGGCGGGCAGCTGACGAGGCCCCGAGTGCATGGCGTCGGCGACCCTCAGTCCGAGGGAGCGTCGCGCTCGGAGCTGAAGCCGCCGGCGGGTTCATGGAGCACAGGATCACTGGCGGCGCTCCCAAGCGCATCGGCGGTCGCCCGAAGGGGTCCTGCGGACAACTACGCCTTCCGGGGTCGGATACGTCATCGAGTAGCGCGGGGCCGCTCAACCCGCTGCCTCGCAGCGTCTCCCCGAGCGTCTACGCTGGCGCCTGAACTCCGGGAGGTATATGTCTCAACAGAGCGCACTCGACCGTTTGCGCGTCCTTGTCGACGCGGGAATCGCGCTCAGCTCGGAGCTGTCTCTCGACGCGCTCCTGCAGCAGCTCGTCGAGACGGCGGCGCAGCTCACCGGCGCCCGCTACGCGGCGCTCGGCGTCATCGACCAGACCGGGACCGGTCTCGAACGCTTCCTGACGACGGGCATCGACGCGGAGACCCATGAGGCGATCGGCGATCTGCCGAGAGGACGTGGAATCCTCGGCGTCTTGATCCGGGAGGCCACGCCGCTCCGGCTTACGACGCTCGGAGACGATGCTCGCTCGGTCGGCTTCCCTGCTCACCATCCGCCGATGAACACCTTCCTCGGAGTCCCGATCCTCCTCCGTGGCGTGGCCTACGGGAACCTCTATCTGACCGAGAAGGAGGCTGGAGACGCCTTCACGGACGAGGACGAGGAGCTCACGCAGCTCCTGGCGGCCCAGGCCGCCGTTGCGATCGAGAACACGCGGCTGTACGAGACCTCCACGAGATGGCTGCGGCACCTCGAGTCGCTGAACGAGATCGGTGACGCGCTCACGGGGGAGCTCGAGCTGGAGCCTTTGCTCGACCTCGTCGCGCGAAGGCTTCGAACTCTGATCAATGCGCGACTCGTGCTGATCGCGCTGCCCCAGCCGGGAGGCGAGGACCTCCGGATCGCGGCCGCGGACGGCGAAGGCTCCGACGCGTACGGGCTCACCGGAATGGAGCTCGAGCTCGGTAGCTCGAAGACGGGCCGCGTCCTCCAGCGCGGGAGGAGCGAGCGAGTGGATTCCGTGCTCGACGATCCCGAGATCGATCAGCAGGCCGCCCGGAGAATGGGGGTCCGGTCGGCCCTGTACGTTCCACTCGTGGCCCAGGGACGCCCGATCGGAGTCGTCGTGGCCCACGACAGGCTTGGCGCCACGTCCAGCTTCGCCGACGAGGACGTCCGTCTCACCGAGTCGCTCGCGGCAAAGGCGGCGACCGCGGTCCAGCTGTCGGAACGCGTGAGCCGCGATGCCGTTCGTCGTGTGGTCGAGGCACAGGAGCTCGAGCGAGCTCGCCTCGCCCGCGAGCTCCACGACGAGACGGGGCAGGCACTCACGTCGATCCTTCTGGGACTGAAGTCGCTCGAGGACCGAGCGGACACGAGCGACGGTCGAGCCGCGGTGAGCGAGCTGCGAGACCTCGTCGTCTCGACCCTGCAGGACGTCCGTCGACTCGCGGTCGAGCTCCGGCCCGCCGCCCTCGACGACTTCGGGCTCGTGCCGGCGATCGAGCGCCTGCGGGACACGGTGGAGGAGCAGGGCGGTATCTCGGTGGAAGTGCAATCGCCCCTCGGCGACGCGCGTTTCCCTACCGAGACCGAGACCGCGCTCTACCGCATCGTGCAGGAAGCGTTGACGAACGTGCTGAAGCATGCTGCAGCCACTCGGGTCCTCGTTCGGCTGACCCAGAGCGAGAAGTCGGTCGCCCTCGTCGTTCAGGACGACGGAAAGGGGTTCGAGCAGGAGAGCGTGCGCGACGGTGGTCTCGGGCTCGTGGGCATGCAAGAGCGTGTCGCGCTCCTCGGAGGGCGTCTGACCGTCGAATCGAGCGAGGGAGGCGGGACGCTGCTCAAGGCCGAGGTGCCCCTTCCATGATCCGCGTGCTCATCGTCGACGACCATGCGGTCGTCCGGTCCGGGCTCCGTCGGCTCCTCGATGCCGAAGCCGACATCGAGACCGTGGGAGAGGCGTCGAACGCCGACCGGGCTGTCTTCGAGGCCCTGGACGGGAAGCCGGACGTCGTGTTGATGGATCTCGTCATGCCCGAGAAAGGCGGAATCGAGGGCATGCCCGCGGTGCTGCAGGCCGTCCCCGAGACCAAGGTGCTCGTCCTGTCGATGCAGGACGACCCTCGCTATGTCCGCGCCGCGTTCGAAGCCGGCGCAAGCGGGTACGTAGTGAAGGAGGCTGCTGACATCGAGGTCGTTGCGGCGATCCGGGCTGTTGCCTCAGGGGAGCGCTACGTACACCCCGCGTTGGGAGCGAAGCTGATTGCAGCGGATGCGGAAGACCGGCGGCGCGCCGCCGAGGACCCGTTGTCGGAGCGGGAGCGTGAAGTTCTCCGGTTGCTGGCGCTCGGCCACACGAACCAGGAGATCGCGAAGCAGCTCTACATCTCCGTCCGGACCGCGGAGACGCACCGAGCCCACATCATGCAGAAGCTGAGCCTGTCCAACCGAGCCGAGCTCGTACGTCACGCCCTGTCCGAGGGGCTGCTCGAGCCCGAGTAGCCGAACCTCGGTCGCACGCGAAACCGTAGTTGTCCGCACACTGAACCGTGGTTCCTGCCGACGTTCGGAGAGAAGGCCGTGCGCACTATCAGCGACATGCCGCCTCGTGCGCGAACGATCATGGTCGCCTACGACGGCTCTCGTGCCTCCGGACGTGCGCTCGACGCCGCCGCTGATCTCACGGGATACGGCTCGAGCCTGACCGTCGTGCACGTGCAGCGGCCAGAGGAGCAAGATGCTCGGGCGGTCGACCGCGCACGTGAGGACCTGCTGGGGCGCCGTATCACGGCCCGGTACCTGGAGCCGTGCGGCGACCCTGCAGAACAGGTCGTCGAGGCCGCCCGCGCCGTCGGCGCGGATCTGCTTGTCGTAGGGCGTCGAAACGCCGTCGGCCCCGCCCTCGGATCCGTGAGCGCCGACGTCGTGGCACGCGCACCGTGCGACGTGCTGGTCGTCGGCTAGCCCTCCGCTATCGCCGGCCAGAGAGGCTCTCGGGTCGACCGAAGCTCGCTTCGCGCCTCGTGTCGTCGGTCCTCCGGCTCAGCTCCGATAAGACCGAGACGAGACGCGGGCACTCGTGAGACACCGCAACGCAGAGAGGGCGGCACCGCCGCCCTCTCTGCTTGTGCTCCGGGAGGTCGGAGCTCTTGTGATCCGGGCCTCCCGTATCTCCCGGATCAACCTGTGGCGGGCTGCGTGGAGGACCTGGCGCTCCGCGTCTCCGTCGCCGGCTCGCGGCCGAAGACGGCGAAGGCGAGGATCACGAGCCCGATGCCGGTCAAGAGCAGCGCGACTCCCACGACCAGGCCGAAGATCGAGAGCTGCTCGGCCATGTAGCTCGTGTTGAGCGCCGTCGTGATCGCGACCGCGGACACCCAGCTCTGCCGGGCCGGGTTCGAGATCGCGTTGCCCTCCTCGTCCTTCAGCGCCGCCTCCTCGTCGCTCGTCCCCGCAGCGCTCTCGGGGTCGTCCGCGGCGATATACCGGCCCATCTGCGCGTAGGTCAGGCCTTCGGTGTTCTCGAGCTGGTGCTCGCGCATGATCAGCGCGAACGCCCTCGCCTGGTCGCCGGTCTGGACCTGCTCGCCGTACCAATCGGATGCGTATTTGTCGGTCGCTGCGTCCTCGTCGGCGGCCTCGCTGAAGAAGACCTGCTCCTCCTTCAGGCTGTCTCGGACGGTGTTGTACCCGTCGACGCCCATGTAGATCGCGGCGGCTCCGAACAGGATGAGAATCCCTCCGGCGATGAATCCGCCAATTTCCCAAATTCGCTTGCCTTTCATCGTTCCACCTCCCGGTGAGCACCTCATTGCTGTGACTCGCACAGTTTCGAGCGGAAGGGAGCGACGGCCATCGGCACATCCACGCCACGTTGGTGCGTTCGAGCCGTGAAGTCTCTGCGGAGAAGTACGTAACGCGGAGCCGTCTTCGGGTCGACAGGCCTCGCGCTCCACGAGCGCAAGGCCTGTGCGCGGCGCCGACGTCACGTCGTTACGAGACGGCGTGCTCCCGTACGGCTGCGGCACGGACAACGAGCACCGGCCGCTTCGATGCGCCTAGGACGCTGCGGGAGACACTGCCCAGGAGCGCCGATGCGACGGCGCCATGCCCTCGCGACCCGACGACGACGAGGTCTGCGTCGATCGTTTCGGCGTGACGGACGATCTCGACAGCGGCGTCGCCCCGCAGAAGAGCAGTTTCCGCTGGCACACACGCGTGCTCGGCGACGGTGTAGGCGCCCTCGAGCACCTGCTCGTCCCATTCGGTCGGCTCGTAGGGAACGCTACCCATCAGGCCGAAGCCGTTTATCGACGCCACGTGCGACAGCGGCACGACGTGAACGAAGACCACCTCCGCGCCTTCGTCCCGCGCGAGCTCGACTCCGAGCTCGACCGCTTCGTCCGCGGCCGCCGAACCATCGGTTGCGATCAGGATCCGCTGCATCGTCAACCTCCTAGATTCGCTGGTGCACCAAGCTTCCTCTGACGTCCCCACGCGCGCATCCGCGCCGAGTCGGATCACCCTTCCGTACTTCTCCGCAGGTGAACCTCGAGCTACAGGAGCGCGCGCACGGCGCGTGCGACGACCAGCTCTTCACGTGCGGCGATCACGAGAATCCGAACCGCCGACTCCGACGTCGCCAGGTCCGAGTCGGGGGTCGAGCGTTCGTTGAGATCGGGATCGAGCTCGACGCCGAGAAAGCCGAGGCGCTCGCTCACGTCCGCTCTGACTCGCACCGAGTGCTCGCCGACGCCCGCGGTGAAGATGAGCGCGTCCAGCCCGCCCGCTGCAGCAGCCATCGCAGCCACCGCTCCCGCGATGCGGTACGTGTACACACCAAGCGCAAGCTGGGCCCGCTCGTCGTCGCGAGCCGCCGCCTCGAGTGCTCGAAGACCTCGTCCTCCGGACAGGCCCGCGAGCCCCGACTCCTCGTTCAGGGCCCGATCGACCTCGTCGGCGGACAACCCGTGCGCCCGTTGCACGAAGAGGAGGGCGCCAGGATCGATCGAGCCCGAGCGTGTCGCCATCGGCACCCCCTCGAGCGGTGAAAACCCCATCGTCGTGTCCACCGAGCGCCCGTCGCGGACCGCGGTGATTGAGCAACCGCCGCCGAGGTGACAGACGACGAGGCGGAGATCCTTCCGGCAGCGGTCGAGAAGCTCGGGCGCTCGCTCCGAGCACCACTGCACCGAGAGGCCATGGAAGCCGTAGCGCCGGATCCCCCAGTCCTCGCGCCAGATCCGCGGAACCGCATAGGTCGCGGCCTCGGGCGGAATCTCCGTATGGAAGGCTGTGTCGAAGACCGCGACCTGTGGCACGGCCGGAAAGGCGCGTGACGCAGCGTCGATGCCCGTGAGCGCCGGTGCGTTGTGCAGCGGCGCGATCGCCTCGAGCTCCGCGATGGACGCGCGGACGGCGTCGTCGATCAGCGTGGGTACGACGAGCCGGGGGCCTCCGTGGACGACGCGATGGCCGACGGCATCGACCTCGGCGTTACGAACTGCGTGTAGGGACTCGACGGTTCGGACACGCTCGTCCTCGAAGACGAGGTCGAGCTTGAGGCTCGTCGAGCCGGAGTTGACGACGAGAATCGCGCCCACGCGCTCAGAACGGCCAGACCCAGTCGCGGATCTCGGGATCGTCGTCGCCGTGCTCCCGCGTATATGCGCGGGCGTGCAGCCGCCGGTCGACCATCTCCTGCCTGAGATGTCCCGCGCTCGCCGCCAGGCCCGGGACGCGGTCGACGACGTCCATGACGAGATGGAACCGGTCGAGGTCGTTGAGCATCACCATGTCGAACGGCGTGGTCGTCGTCCCCTCCTCCTTGTAGCCGCGCACGTGGAGGTTCGAGTGGCCGGTGCGTCGGTAGGTGAGGCGATGGATCAGCCACGGGTAGCCGTGATACGCGAAGACGACGGGCCGGTCGGTCGTGAAAAGCGAGTCGAACTCGGTGTCCGGGAGACCGTGCGGATGCTCCGCCTCGGGCTGGAGGCGCATGAGGTCGACGACGTTCACGACTCGAACCCTGAGCTCGGGCAGGTGCTCGCGGAGTATCGCGGCAGCCGCGAGCGTCTCCAGCGTCGGGATGTCCCCGCAACAGGCGAGCACGACGTCGGGCTCACCCTCGTCGTCGTTCGAGGCCCATGCCCACATGCCGAGGCCGCGCGTGCAGTGGACGATCGCGTCGTCCATCGAGAGGTAGTCGAGCGCGGGCTGCTTCCCGGCCACGACGACGTTCACGTAGTGCCTGCTTCGCAGGCAGTGGTCGGCGACCGAAAGCAGCGTGTTCGCGTCCGGCGGCAGATAGACGCGGATGATCTCCGCCTTCTTGTTCACGACGTGGTCGATGAAGCCCGGATCCTGGTGCGATAAGCCGTTGTGGTCTTGGCGCCAGACGTGCGAGCTGAGCAGGTAGTTGAGCGAGGCGATCGGCCGACGCCACGCGATCCCGCGCGTCACCTTCAGCCACTTCGCGTGCTGGTTGAACATCGAGTCCACCAGGTGGATGAACGCCTCGTAGCAATTGAAGACGCCGTGCCGCCCGGTGAGCAGGTACCCCTCCAGCCACCCCTGGCACTGGTGCTCGGAGAGGATCTCCAGGACGCGGCCCTCCGGCGCCAGGTTCTCGTCCGTCTCGAGAAGCTCGGCCTCCCAGGCCCGGTCGGTGACCTCGAACACGTCCCCGAGGCGATTCGACGCCGTCTCATCAGGGCCGAAGATCCGGAAGTTGTCGGGGTTCCGGACGACGACGTCCCGGAGGAACGTTCCGAGCACGCGCATCGCCTCGCTCGAGCCGTGCCCCGGCTCCGGCACGTCGACGGCGTACTCACGGAAGTCTGGCAGGACGAGATCCCGCAACAGCTCGCCACCGTTCGCATGCGGGCTCGCGCTCATCCTCGCATCTCCCTCCGGCGCGAGAGCCGCGATCTCCGAGAAGACTCGCCCATTCTCGTCGAACAGCTCGTCGGGGCGATAGCTCCGCATCCACTCCTCGAGCTGCCGGAGGCGCTCGGCGCTGTCGCGAACACCGGCGAGCGGAACCTGGTGCGATCGCCACGTGCCTTCGACGGGCTTTCCGTCCACCTCGCGGGGTCCCGTCCACCCCTTCGGAGTACGGAGGATCACCATCGGCCAGCGGGCTCGGGTGGCCGCGCCGTTCTCGCGCGCGGCGCGCTGGATCGCATCGATGCTGTCGAGAGCCTCGTCCAGCGCTGCCGCGAAGCGCTCGTGCACGGGGCCGGACTCCTCGCCGTCGAATCCCCCCGAGACCAGCAGCGGTGCCCAACCGTAGCCACGAAACAGGTCGAGAAGCTCGTTCTCGGGGATCCGCGCGAGCACGGTCGGGTTCGCGATCTTGTACCCGTTCAGGTGCAGGATCGGAAGGACGGCGCCGTCGACGCGTGGATTGAGGAATTTGTTCGAGTGCCAGCTCGCGGCGAGAGGCCCGGTCTCGGCCTCTCCGTCGCCGACGACGCACGCTACGAGGAGGTCGGGGTTGTCGAACGCCGCCCCGAAGGCGTGCGACAGCGCATAGCCGAGCTCGCCGCCCTCGTGAATCGAGCCGGGAGTCTCCGGGGCCGCATGGCTCGGGATCCCGCCGGGAAACGAGAACTGGCGAAAGAGCTTCTGCATTCCGGCGGCGTCCTGCGCGATGTCGGGGTAGACCTCGCTGTACGTCCCTTCGAGGTACGCGTTGGCCACGTTCGCGGGCCCTCCGTGGCCAGGACCGGTGACGAAGATCGCGCTCAGCCCTCGCTCGCGAATCGCGCGGTTGAGATGCACGTACACGAGGTTCAGGCCCGGCACCGTCCCGAAGTGGCCCAGCAGACGCGGCTTCACATGTTCGGGCAGCAGCTCCTCCCGCAGCAGCGGGTTGTCGAGAAGGTAGATCTGACCGACCGAGAGGTAGTTCGCCGCGCGCCAGTAGCGGTCGAGTGCGTTCAGCGCCTCGCTGGTCAGCGCGCTCACCACGTCGATCCTAGGGCCTCGGGCACGAAGCGAGCCGGGCCAAGATGGCTTATCCCTGAGCAAGCACGACCAGCAGGCTGAGTCGAGGATTGCCGAACACGACATGCCTCGCGCCGGCCGGTACGACTGCGGCCTCGCCGCAGGTCAGCGTTACCGGGCCGCTTTCCGGCACGCCGAGGACGCCGCTTCCGTCGAGCACGACGTACAACGCATCTCGCGGCTCCACGCGCATCGTTCCGGGTCCTGGAGATGCGAGCACCTCGACGCGGATCTCGAATGCAGACGCGGTGCCTATGACTTGCGTCCCCCCTCCGGATCTCTCGAGACGCTCTCGAACGACCCCAACGTCCAGGGGCGGTGCGGCGTGGAGGAGCCCGCTTTCTCGAATCGTCGTGATCGTCATGCCTCCTTCTCCTCCGGGGTCGAGCTCGCCGCACGCCGTTCGGGCACTGCGGCGAGCCATCCCGATCAGTGCACGATCAGGACGTCGCAGTGCGCCTTTCGCTGAACCGCGCCGCTGACGCTCTGGCCGAGCAGCCGCTGGATGAGTCCGACTTCGCGGGAGCCGACGACGATCATGTCGGCGTCTTCCGCTCCTCCGCGACGTCCAGGATCATCCCGGGTGCGGATCGCCGAGAGCAACCTGGTACTCGGCCTCGATCCCACGCTCGCTCAGCAATGCTTTCGCATGGGCGAGCTGCTCCTCATGCAGCTCCGGCGGGTCCACTGGATCGATGGGGCCGATCCCGTGAGCCGCAGGTGACAGAACCGGCGCGACGCTGACGACCACGACCTTTGCGTGGAACGCCTTCGCAAGCTCGGCCGTGCGGTCTAGCGCACGCTTGGCCGGCTCCGTATCGTCGTACCCGAGAACGATGGTGTTCATGGAGCACCTCCTTGTCCTGGACAGGGTCCCTGATCGCGTGTGCGGCGGCACCTGTAGAAACCGCTCGATCGTGCGCGGATTTCTACGTGAACGTCGCGGCTACCAGGTCTTCGTGCGAACGTGCACCGACCGGCGTACGCACGCGCACGCGCGCGTCGACCGCGACGCAACCCGTCGGGATGCGCGAGCACGGGATTCAGGTCGAGCTCGGCGACCTCGGGGACGTCCTCGCCCAGGCGCGAGAGCCTGTGCACGAGGTCGATCGAGAGCCGCGGCGTCGGCGGCCGGCGCGCCTCGAAAGCCGCGCACGAGCCGACCTGCCTTGCCTTCCGAGACGAGCTCCTGGGCGTCGACGTCCGTGAGCGGCGCGATTCTGAACGCCGCCTGCCCGATGAGCTCGGCGAAGACGCCCCCTGGGCCGAATGCGACGAGAGGGCCGAAGACCGGGTCCTGGACGAGGCCTGCCAGCAGCTCCGTGCCCCCGGCGATCATCGGCTGCACGACGACGGGAGCGCCGATCCGCTCTGCGGCGGCCCGAACGGCGTCGGCGCTCGACAGGTCGAGGGCGATGCCGCCGGTTTCCGTCTTGTGTGCACCCGCCTGCGCGGACTTCACGACCACGGGGTAGCCCAGCGACTCGGCAGCTGTGACGGCGTCCTCGGACGTTGACGCGACCCGATCCGGGACGAGCGGGAATCCCGTACGCGAGCGAGCAGCTCGCGCGTGTCGGCTGGATCGAGCCAGCGATCGTCCGACTGGCGAGAGGCTGCGCTCGACGACGACGAGCGCAGCCTCTCGGTCGACGTCGTCGAGCGAGGGCACGGATCCGAGTGGCCGCCTCAGCCAATCTGCCCGCTCGGCGGCGCGACCGAGCGCCCGGGCGGCGGACTCGGGGAACGTGAAGGCAGCGGCTCCGCCGTCCTGACGAAGCGCCGCCGGAATGCCCCCGGCGCTCATGACGACCGCGAGCACGGGCTTCTCGTGGCTCGACGGCGGCTGCGGACGCGCGCGATCGCGGCGGCGACGGCGTCGGCGCTCGCGCTCACGGCCGGCACGAAGAGCGCGATGACGGCGTCGACGCCGGGATCGGCCAGGAGCAGCGGCAGAACGCCTTCGTACGAGGCCTCGGACGCCGATCCCAGCATGTCGACGGGATTGGCGAGGCTCGCCTCTTCCGGGAGCAGCGGTGCGAGCGCTCGAATCGTGTCGTCGCCGAGCGGGGGCAGCTCGAGCCCCGCAGCCTCGCACGCGTCGGCGCACAGGATCCCGAGGCCGCCGGCGTTCGTCAGTAGGGCGACCCGGCGGCCTTGCGGCATGGGCTGTGTCGAGAGCAGGGTAGCCACGTCGATGAGCTCTTCGAGCGAGCCCGCGCGGATGACGCCCGCCTGGTGGAAGAGCGCGTCGACGGCTGTCTCCGAGCCGGCGAGCGCGGCGGTGTGCGAGCTCGCCGCACGAGCTCCGGCGCCCGTTGTTCCGCTCTTCACGGCGAGAATCGGCTTCGTGCGAGCGACCCGCCGGGCGATCGTCGCGAACCTCCGCGGGTTGCCGAAGGACTCGAGGTAGAGCAGGACGAGCTCGGTCGCCGGATCGTCCTCCCACCATTCGAGCAGGTCGTTCGACGAGACGTCCGCTTTGTTCCCGATCGAGACGAATGCGGACAGACCGATGCCCCTCGATTCGGTCGCTTCGAGGAGCGCCAAGCCGAGCGCCCCGCTCTGCGAGGAGAAGCCGATGTTCCCCGGCGGCGCCGTGCGGGAAGCGAACGTCGCGTTGAGCCTCACCGCGGCCGAGGCGATGCCCAGGCAGTTGGGCCCGACGAGGCGAGCGCCATGGGCCCGAACGAGGCCGAGCAGCGAGCTCTGGCGCTCCTTCCCTTCGGAGCCGACCTCCGCGAACCCGGCCGAGATCACGCACACGGCACGCACTCCGGCGTCGAGCACCGCTTCCACCGTCTGGAGCACGACCGACGCCGGGACACAGACGACGGCGAGATCGACCGGATCGGGAATATCGGCGACGGAACGGTAGCCACGTACGCCGGCGACCGACTCGCCGTTGCGGTTGACAGGGTATGCCGCGCCTGTGAACTCGCCGTCCAGGATGTTGCGAAAGAGCTCTCCGCCGATCGTGCCGCGGCGGGAAGACGCGCCGAGGACGGCGACCGACTGCGCCTCGAAGAACGGCCGTAGCGAGGCGACGACGGCAGTGTGGTCGCGTGCTTCGACGCGCGACGTGTAGTCGGCAGTCACGGCAATGGGGAACGTCAGCTCCACCTCGCCGCCCGAGAGAAGCCGCGTCATCTCGAAGCCGGCGCTTTCGAAGACGTTGATCATCGCCGCGTTGTCCGCCATGACCTCGGCGACGAAGCGCTCGATTCCCTCGCCGGCCGCGCGTGTCGCGAGCTGCTCGAGAAGCCTCGTGCCAATTCCGCGTCCTTGATAGTCGTCGGCGACCGCGAAGGCCACTTCCGCGATCAGCGGGTCCCGAAGCCGCGCATAGTTCGCCAGAGCGACGATCCGGTCTTCGCCGGCTTCGGTCACCGAGCCCGCGAGAGCTCCCCGGTCGACCCAGTCCGGATCGAGAACGGGGTCGACGAGCCGCTCGTCGACGGTCGGATGGCCGTGAAAGCGGAGGTAGAGGCTCCGTTCCGAAAGGGCTTCGAAGAAGTGGACGAGCGCCCGCCGGTCGGCCTGGCCGGGCGGATGCAGGCGAAGCGTGCTCCCGTCACGGAGGATCACGTCGACGGCATCGGCCGTCGCTGCCGTCGACGTCACTTCTCGTTGCCCTCCGGCTCTTCTCCCCGCTGCCATGGCGCCTCCCGGACGACTAGCACCGAACTGAGCACCTGGTGCGCGCGACTCGTTCGCTGACGGAACCTAGCGCCTTCAAGCCGTGCAGTCCGCGGCTGATGACGACGACCAGGTCGACGACCCCGCCGGCATCGCAGCTTGCCTCGCCGCTGCGATCGCGTCGTTCGAGCCGTCCACGCCGACGAGCACCCGGCCGAAGACGGACTGGGTGCCGTCGCGGACGGGTGCTCGATCGTGGTTGCGGTGCTCATCTCGTCCGCGTCACTTCACCGGGGTGGCGACGGCCGGCCCGTCTGCAGCGACGAGCAGCTGCTCGTGCTTCACACCTTCCAGCACGACCTTCAGGGCGTTCGACTCCGCGGCCTCGGCGAAGATGTCGTAGGCCTCCATCGTCTGGCTGAGCGAGAAGCGATGCGTCGCGAAGACGGTGGGGTCGAGCCGGCCGCTCGCGATCAGCTTGAGAAGCTTCGGCGTCGTGAAGGTGTCCACGAGTCCGGTCGTGATCAGCACATCGCGGATCCACAGCTTCTCGAGATGCAGCGTGGCCGGATGCCCGTGGACGCCGACGTTGGCGACCCGGCCCCCCGGCCGGATGAGCTCCGCGCAGAGCTCGAACGTCTCCGGCACTCCGACGGCCTCGATCGCGACGTCGGCCCCCAGACCGTCCGTCAGCTCCATGACGCGAGCGACGGCGTCTTCGGTGCCGTTGTTCACGACCACGTCGGCGCCGAAGTCCAGCGCCTTCGCGAGACGAGCGTCGGCAAGGTCGACGGCGACGATATTGCCGGGCGTATGGAGCTTCGCCGTCATGATCGTCGCGAGGCCGATCGGGCCGGCGCCGACGACGACGACGGTGTCGCCCGGCTCCACTCGACCGTTCAGGATTCCGACCTCGTAGGCGGTCGGCAGGATGTCGGCCAGGAAGAGCACTTGCTCGTCGGACAGTCCCGTGGGCACCTTGTAGACGGACGTGTCCGCGAAGGGCACGCGAGCGTACTCCGCCTGCAGGCCGTCGATCAGGTGGCCGAAGATCCAGCCGCCGCCGCCGGTGCAGAGACCGTAGTGGCCCTCTCTGCAGAACCGGCACCGGCCGCAGGCCGTGATGCACGAGACGAGGACTCGATCGTCCTCGGAGAGCGTCGTCACCGCGTCGCCCTTCGCGACGACGGTGCCGACCGCTTCGTGGCCGAGGATCGTGCCGGGCGTCACCTCGGGCACGTCCCCCTTGAGGATGTGCAAGTCGGTACCGCAAATCGTCGACGAGTCGATGCGGACGACGACGTCCGTCGGCTCCTCGATGGTCGGATCCGCGGCGCTCTCCCAGCGACGCTCGCCGGGACCGTGGTAGACGAGAGCCTTCATCGAGATCTCCTTTCGATCGGTTATTCGTCACGTTGGTCCGAGATCGCGATCGCGCCATCGTCGGCGCCCCCGATCCGGTTGCGGATTACCCGCAGCGGGCGACTCTCAGAAGCCGAGCCCGACTCCCGCCCCGAACGCCGAACGCGCGACGTCGCGCATGCCGACCATCCCGATGGGCCGTTCACCATCTACGACCGGCAGGTGGTGGATGTCGTGCTCTCTCATGAGGAATGCTGCCGTGTCGAGCGCAGTAGTCGTCGAGACCGTTATCGGCTCCGCCGTCATCCACTGGCGCGCTCGAGCGTCGCTCGAGTGAACCCGCCCCGCGAGCGCCCGCAGCAGGTCGCGGGAGGTCAGGATTCCGATCAGCCGCCCGTACTCGGCGATGAGGGCTGACCCGAGATCCTCCCCCACCAACTGCTCGGCGATCTCGCCGAGCGTGTCCTCAGGCGCGACGACGAGGACGTCCGTGGACATGACGTCTCCAACGGTCTGTTCCGGCTCGCCGAAGGCCGTCTCGAACGCAGTCCCGAGGAGACGGTCGCGTCGGAGCTCGGCGTCTTGGAGGTCGAGCTCGACCTCCACTGCCAGACCGACGTCGCGCGGCGGCTCGACCGGCATCTCCGCACCGGCAACCCGCGCCAGAAACGGGGCGAGGTAGCGGCCGACGATCTTCGCGGGCGGCCACCACAACGGCTCCGCACTTGCCTGCGACGGTTCCTCGGACCAGCCCGTGAGCTCGCCGCGCAGATACCTGGGCCCCTCGCCGGTCAGGAGCAGCCCGCGGAGAACCGGCCGGAACGGGTGAGGCGCGAGCTCCACGCCAGCCTCGAACGCGATTGCCTCGGCGGCAGCCTCCGCCTGCTGGGCGGCAATGCCGCCCTGCTTCACGTGAAAGCTCGTGATGTCGCCGGCCGCGTAGACGTCTTCGAGGCCGGGCACCCGCCCGTGCTCGTCGACGGAGACGAAGCCCTCGAACGTCTGCGGGATCCCGCCGATTCGCGGGCCCTGCAGCCGCGGGAGAGCGACGACGCGATCGGCGACGACGATGGCTTCGCCCACGAGTAGGAGCTCGCCATCCCGAGCCTCCGCCGGATACGCGCGGCTGTGAAAGACGATTCCCCGCTCGTCGAGCAGATCGCGAACCGCGTTGCTCGCCTCCTGTCCGAAGATTCGAAGAGGCTGATCCTCGGGCGTCACGAGGCCGACGGTCACGCCAGGTATCTGCCGGCTCGAAATCCAGGCGGCGGTCATCAGCGCCAGCTCGTATGCCGGCAGGCTCCAGACCGCGCCGACCGGAACTGCGAAGACGACAGTTCGCGCCTTGCCGGCCTCGATCTCGGCCAGCAGCTGCTCGATTCGCTCTCCGTCCGCAGGTCCGCGGAACGTGACCGCGCCCTCGATAGCCGGCTTCGGCACTGCACCGCAGGCGACGAGGAGCATCGAGTACGGGATTGCGCCGCCTGCGGACGTGTAGGCGACGTGGCGAGCCGCATCGACCGAGGAGAGCTCACCCTTAGTCAACGTCGCTCCCATCTCCGCCGCGAGCGCCCCCAGCTCGAAGTGCTTCACCTTTCCGAGGCCGAAGGGCTCGGCAACGGCGAGGGGCCTGTACCAGAAGCGGGGGTCAGGGGCGAGCAGCTCGACCGATACTCGGTCTTCCCCGAGCGCCCGCAGCGCGAGCGCGGCCTCAAGGGCGGCGACGCCTCCCCCGGCGATGAGCACCTTGGCTGTCCCGTTCTCTTCCATTGCGGACCCCCGGAGACTCGACGTGTGGATGGACACCACGATGATCGCCTCCAGGGTCCGCGCGGAGAACCGCGAGAGCCCGGCTCCGCCTGCGGGTTTTCCGCAGCTCGATACGCACGCGCCGCGAGGCGGGGAGTGCCGGCCCTCCGTAGGCTCGGGTAGACCAAAGGAGGCACGTTCGTTGACATTGATCTGGTTCGTCGTCTGGCTCGTCTTCAATCTCGTCGGCGACAGCGAGCCCCTCACGTTCGATCCTGTGAACTGGTGGACGGGATTGCTGCTCCTGGCCATCGCCCTCGACCTGAGCCGACAGCACGCCCCCCAGCTCTCCAGGACGTCGGGCGGCGACTGACCGAGCCGTCGCCGATTCACGAGATGACGACAGCCCCGCACGCGCTCGCCGCCGAGGACGTCGCGCGTGCGTTCGACGCACATCCCGAGCTCGGCCTGAGCGGCGCCGAGGCCGCCGCGCGCCTCGTTCGGTTCGGCCCCAATCGGCTTCCGCGAGCCCACCGCCCCGCATATCCGGCGATCGCGTTGCGGCAGTTCGCCGACCCGCTGGTAGGGCTCCTGCTCGGCGCGGTCATCGTCTCGCTCCTGATCGGCGAGCGGATCGAGGCGGCGGCGATCGCCGCCATCGTCCTCTTGAATGCGCTTCTCGGCTTCGTCCAGGAGGCCCGCGCCGAGAGCGCAGTGCTCGCGCTCCGAGACGTTCTCGAAGAGCACGCGAGCGTGGTTCGGGACGGCCGGGAGCGCGAGGTCGATGTCGAGCAGCTCGTGCCAGGCGATCTCGTGGTCCTCCGAGAGGGAGAGCGGGTGCCGGCAGACGTGCGGCTGGTCGTCGCGGCGGGGCTCGCGGTCGACGAGTCGACCCTGACCGGGGAGTCCGTTCCGGTCGACAAGGGGGTCGACGCGGTGCCGCTCGAGACGCCGCTGGCGGAGCGCGCCTCGATCGCCTATGCGGGCTCGTCGGTGACACGCGGGCGAGGTCGTGGGATTGTCGCGGCAACGGGCTCGGCGACGGAGTTGGGTGCGATCGCGGGACTGACGGAGCAGGCGAAGCAACCGCTCACGCCCTTGCAGCGCCGCATTGGTGCGCTCACCCGCGTGATGGTCGCCTTCGGTGTCGTCGTGACGCTGGCCCTCGGCGGAGCGATGCTGGCTCGCGGCTCGTCGTTCGAGGAAGCCTTTCTGGTCGGAGTCTCCGTGGCCGTTGCGGCGGTACCGGAAGGATTGGCCGCAACCGTCACGATCGCGCTCGCGCTGGGCGCTCGGGAGATGGCTGCCCGGGGTGCGATCGTTCGCCGGCTCACCGCCGTCGAGACGCTGGGGAGCGCGACAGTGGTCGCGTCGGACAAGACGGGGACGCTCACGGAGAATCGCCTTCGCCTCGCCGACGCCCTCCCCGCGAACGGTTGGAACGAGCAGGAGCTCCTGGCTGCGGCAGTCCTGGCCTCCACGGCGCGTCTGCTCGACGAGGAGGGGCAGCTGCGACCCGTCGGCGATCCGGTCGACGCTGCCCTCGCGCTCGCAGCGCACGAGCGCGGTCTCACCCGCACCGTGCTGCTCCAGGGGCGGCGTCCGGTGCGTGAGCTCCCGTTCGATTCGGTGCGGAAGCGGATGGCTCGCGTCTATGAGGAAGGGGACGGGAGTCACCTGTACGTCAAGGGAGCACCCGAGGTCGTGCTCGAGCGCTCGACCATGCGGGCCGAGGAATCCGCGTCGATCGAGGCGGTGGCGAAGGAATGGGCGTCGAGAGGGCTCAAGGTGCTCGCCATCGCGAAGCGCGAGCTCCCCGCCGCGCAGGTGGAGGACGACGCTCTCGAGGTCGGGCTCACCCTCGTCGGCCTCGTCGCCCTGCATGATCCGTTGCGCGACAGCGCCCACAAGGCCATCGAGGAAGCGCGCGCGGCAGGCCTTCGGGTTGAGATGATGACGGGAGATCACCCACTGACTGCCGCGGCCATCGGCCGCTCTCTCGGCTTGCCCGAGTCCGCGATTCACGCGCGTGTGACGCCCGCCGAGAAGCTACGGATCGTCGAGTCTTTGCAGTACGAGCGAGAGGTGGTCGCAGTCACCGGAGACGGCGTAAACGATGCGCCCGCCCTTCGCCTGGCGGACGTCGGCGTGGCGATGGGCCGCGGCGGCACGGAGGCCGCTCGCGAATCGGCCGATCTCGTCCTTACGGACGACGACTTCGCCACGATCGTCGCGGCGATTTGTGAAGGACGCGCGATCGCCGACAACATCCGAAAGTTCGTGGCCTTCCTGCTCTCCGCGAATCTGGGCGAGGTGGCGCTCTTCGCCGTCGCGATCTTCGCCGGCCTCGGCGTGCCGATGACTGTCGTTCAGGTGCTCCTGGTCAATGTCCTCACGGACGGGCTCCCCGCCGTCGCGCTCACCCGCGACCCGGCTGCCGCAGACACGATGCGCCGCCCGCCCGAGCGCGGGGACCGCCTCTTCCCGCCGCGCGCGTGGGGTGCGCTGGCGGGCATCGGCGCCCTCGTCGGGCTCGCGGCCCTTGCTGCCTTCCTCGTCGGTCGCGGCGACGGCGGAGAAGAAGCACGAACGATGGCCTTCGCGACGGTCGCGTTCGCCGAGCTGGCGCTCGTCTTCTCGCTGCGCTCGCCCATACGGGCCGCCTGGCAGGCGCCGCGGAACCTCTATCTCCTCGGAAGCGTCGTCCTCTCGGCCGCAATCGTGCTGGCGGTGCTCTACCTGCCGATGCTGAACGAGCCGCTCGCCACCGTTCCGCTTGGGGCCCCCGAGCTCGGCGTGGTTTCCGCGCTCGCGCTCGTCCCGTTCCTGTGCGTCGAGATCGGCAAGGCACTGCTGCGGCGCTCGGGGTGGACGCTGGAGGCGGCGCAGACATGATGCGGCGCCTCGGTCGTCCACGGCGCTCGGAGCTGATTCGCCACTACCTCCCTGATCTCGTCTACGGCGCCAACGACGGGATCATCACGACGTTCGCGGTCGTGACGGGCGTCGTCGGCGCGAATCTCTCCGAGCGAATCATCCTGATTCTCGGATTCGCGAACCTCCTTGCGGACGGCTTCTCGATGGGCGCGAGCAACTTCCTCTCTCGCCGCTCCTACGCCGACGCGGAAGAGCGCGCGACCGGCGGTGAAGCCGCGCGCCACGGCCTGGCAACGGTGATCGGCTTCATCACCGCGGGCATCGTTCCGCTCGTTGCCTATCTCCTCCCGCTTTCGGACGACGCGCGCTTCCCGGTGGCCGTTGCCCTGACGCTCTCCACGCTCTTCGCCGTGGGCGCCTCCCGCACGGTGGTGACTCGTCTCGGCTGGCTGCGAAGCGGGCTCGAGATGCTCCTCGTCGGCGCCCTGGCCGCGATCGTCGCCTACTCGATCGGCGCCCTTGCGTCGACGTTGACCGGCACGTAGCTCGTGGTCGTTCAGTCGATGAAAAGGAGCGCGACAGCGAAGTAGGCGACGATCGAGAGAAGATCCTGGATGACCGTAGCGAGCGGTCCAGACCCGAAGGCGGGATCTCGTCCCAGGCTCGCCAGCCCGTACGGGAGCGCCATGGCGACCACGGATGCAATCGAGCAGCTGATCGCCAGCGACACCCCGACGGCGGCAGCGACATCTGCCTCTCTCCAGATCGCCAGGGCGAATGCGAAGAAGGACGCGCCGAGAAGTGCGCCGATCACGAGTCCGGTCAAGAGCTCACGCGCGAAGACCGCGCGCACGGAGACCCCGAGCGCCATCCCGCGGATGACGACCGTCTCCGTCTGCGTCCCCACGGCGTCTGCCATGTAGACCACGGCCGGCAGGAAGAAGGCCAGCAGGACCTCCTCGCGGATCTCCTCCTCGAACGCGCCGACGATCACCGCTGAGGCCATGGCCCCGAGGAGGCCGAGACCGAGCCACGGCAATCGGTGCCAGAGTCGCCGGGCGACGGGCTCGAGCGAGGCCGTCCGCGCGGCCGATGCGTTGCTGAGAAAGCCTCCGAGTCGGGCGAGGTCCTCCTCGTGCTCCAGCTCGAGGATTCGAAGTAGTCGACCGGGCGGAACGAGCCCGTGGAACCGCCCCTCGGCGTCGACCACGGCGACGCTTCGGCCTCCGCATCGCGCCGTCGCGCGTGCCGCCGCCTCGAGGTCGGCTTCGGGCAGAACCTGCGCCAGCTCTTCTGCAAGCTCGCCGACCCGCGTGTTTGCGGGGGCGGCAAGCAGTCGCTCGATCGAGACGACTCCGGAGAAGCGCCCGTCGTCGAGCAGGGCGACCTCGGTAACGCTCGCGAACGCGCGGTCGGCAAGCGTCGCTCGCACCTGGCCCGCGCGGGCGTCGGGAGCGGCTGTCGGCACGTCTGGTACCGCGACTCCCGCCGCCGCGCCTTGGATGCCACTTGGCGCACGCCCGTCGGCCACCATGGGTCACTTTGGCAGCAGCGGCAGACAACGGCCCACTGCGGTGGAAGGGGCCACGGCGAAGCGGGTCCACCCCGTCCGGTCCTCCGGGTACGAATAGCCTTCGGTGCCTGAGCGCATCTTCACTCCTGCGGGCCTCGACGCACTCCTGCCGCCCGAGATGGCGCGCAAGGCGGAGCACGTCGGTGTCGTCAAGGCGGACATGTCTACCGCGAACACGCTCGCGCTGTCCGTCCTTGCAGGCGCCTTCATCGCCCTCGGGGCGATCTTCGCGACCACGGTGACCGCAGGAGGCGCCGACCTCCCGTTCGGAGTCCTCCGCCTCCTGGGCGGGCTTGCGTTCTCGCTTGGCTTGATCCTCGTCATCGTCGCGGGCGCTGAGCTCTTCACGGGCAACAACCTCATCGTGATGGCGTGGGCCAGCCGACGTGTGCGTACGGGTCAGCTCGCTCGCAACTGGACACTCGTCTATCTCGGCAACTTTGCCGGTGCGCTGGCTACCGCCGGCATCCTCTTCGTCGGGAAGCAGTACGAGTTCGGCGGCGGTGCCGTCGGCGTCCAAGCGCTCTCGATCGCGGCCTCGAAGACGAGCCTCGGTTTCGTGCAGGCGATCGCGCTCGGTGCGCTCTGCAACGGCCTCGTCTGTCTTGCCGTCTGGCTCTGCTACAGCGCGCGCACGACGACCGACAAGATCCTCTCCATCGTGCCGCCGATTGCGGCGTTCGTCGCTGCGGGCTTCGAGCACAGCGTCGCCAACATGTTCTTCATCCCGATGGGGCTGTTGGTGAAGAGCGACGATGAGTTCGTGACCGCGCAAGAGGGGCTTCCGAGCCTCGCTGGCCTGACATGGGAGCGTTTCGTGACAGCGAACCTGCTGCCGGTGACGATCGGCAACATCGCGGGCGGCGCGCTGATGGTGGGCGCGATCTACTGGTTCGTGTACCTGCGCTCGGTCGACGACGTCCCATCGGCCCAATCCGTCGGTTACGACGACACGTGACGGCTCAGTAGAACGAGGCAGGCGGCTCAGCGGAGACTCTGATGCCCACCCGACCGCCTGCCGTACCGTATGAGCGATGGTACGCAGACACGTCGGAGTGGGCGGATTCAGCGCACTGGAGATCCTCGTTCTCGGACTCGCTGCCGCGTGGCTCGTGCTGCTCGTGATCCCGAATGCTTTCACGATCGAGTCGGATTGCGTAAGCGAGTACGGGCGCGTGCGAATCACGGGTGACACATACATCGCGGCGGCAGCCGTCGTGGGAACGTTCGGCTGGCTGGCGGTCGCAGCCGGCGCGATCTATGCGCGGATCGCGGAGTCGTCGCGCGTCGCGCTGCTCCTGCCGCCGGCGTGGTTCGTCGTCTTCGTCGGAGGATTCCTCGTCGCGGCCGCGGCAATCGGGCCTCAGCCGTGCCCGAGCTGACACGAGCACGGCCGGGCGCGTGTCACGCCACCGACGGCGCGGTCAGCACGTCCTGCGCCTCGGCCCGCGGAGAGAGCTCGACCGGAACGAGGAGTACTGGCAGCTGCGAGCGCTGGATCGTCTCGTGGACGACGGGGGCGCGGCCAGGAGAGAGCTGCTGAGACCACCCGAGCGCGATGAGGTCGCATTCGCACTGCTCGGCGACGAGCGGAACGAGCTCGCCGATCCTTCCGACCCTGGTCTCGAGTTGCAGCGTGCCGATTCCCCTCGGGCAGTAGCGCTGGACGAACTCGCTTGCCCAGGCGGACACTTCGTGCTGCGGCTGGTCGGTGAAGGTCGGGATGGAGCGCTCGTCGTGGATGTGCAGCGCGATCACGTCCACCTGCGACCCGCCATGAAGCTCGAAGAGCCAGCGCGGGGCGAGCGAGCTCGAGAGCGAGCCTTCGAGTGGAACGAGGACCCGCCGGAAGCTCTCCGGTGAATCGCCATCCGGCGGCACGATCAGAACGGGCTTGGAGAGCGACGTCGCAATGGCTTCGGCCCTGCCGCCCAGCGGTTTCGCGCTCGCCGGAGAGCTGCGTGCGCCGACGGCGAGTGCCACGACGTCATCCTCCTCGCCCGCCTCGACCAGGCACTCGGCGACCGGACCGGTCACGGTTCGCAGGCGGATCCCGGCTGACTCGGCGAGGTCCCGAACGGTCCGGTGGCCGTTGATCCGAACGTGCAGCGCCTCGACCTCGCAGTCGAGGAGTGAGGCCAGCGCCTGAGCCGAGGTCAGAACGGACCTGCCGGCCGCACTGCTGTCGAGCGCGGCGAGAACCTTCTTCATGACGGAGTCACCTCCCAGTGATCGTTCGTTTCCTGGATGCGCCAGCCGGCCGGCCCGGCAGTCACGCCGCGCCGATCGATGCGCAGCCGAAGCGGCGCGCCGCGGAAGCGGAGCGCGAACTCGAGCGCGTTCCACTCGGGCGGCAGGCGGGGTTCGACGACCATGGCGTCCCCCCGCGGACGAATGCCGCCGAAGCCGAATGCGAGCGCCTGCCAGAGGCCCCCCATGGTGGCGAGATGCAGGCCTCCCGCCGTGCTTCCCGTCAGGTCGTCGAGATCCATCCGACTGGCGATCCGCAACGCGTCCAGAGCGGCTCGGTAGCGGCCTGCACGCGCGAGCAGGCTTGCCGTGATAGCAGGCGAGAGCGAGCTGCCGTGCGCGGTTCGCGGCTCGTAGAAATCGAGGTTCGGAACGAGCGAGCCTGGAACCACGTCGTCGGGAAGCAGGTGGTGGAGCATGAGCACATCCGGCTGCTTCAGCACCTGCGCGACGGCCGTGCGCTCGGCACCGAGAAGAAGGTCGGCGGCGATGGGCCGTCGTGGAGCTATCTCTTCGATGATGAGCGGCTCGAGCTCGAAGAACCCGCTGAACTGCTCGTAGATGCCGCTGACCCGGTCGAAGCCGTCGACGAGCCCCTCGGCGATCGCCAGCCAGTTCGCCCGCTCCTTCTCGTCGACGCCCTCGAGCGCCGCTGCCCGACGGAGATTCCAGCGAGCAAGTCCGTTCGTGTACGCGTTGTCGTCGACCGGCTCGTGGTACTCGTCGGGCCCGATGACGCCGAAGATGTGGATCTGGCCGTCCTGGTTGAGACGAACGCGGGAGGCCCAGTAGCGGGCGGTCTCGATCAGGAGCTCGCGACCTGGGCCGGCAATGAACGCCTCGTCACCCGTCCAAGCGAGGTAGTGGGCCGCCGCCCACGCGACGTCCCCGACGATGTGCTCTTCCAGCTCGCCCGTACGGATGCGGACGACGTCGCCCGTCGCGAGACGCGCGGACGTCGGCGTCACATCGCTGCCGTCGGCGGCCGACTCCCAGGCGAAGCGCGCGCCCGCCCGGCCGCGCGCGCGTGCCGCAGCGCGAGCAGCGGGCAGCCGGCGGACTCGGTACTCGAGCATCGCCCGCGCGGCCGCCGGGTGGGTCGCGGCCAGGAACGGCAGCACGAAGACGTCGCTGTCCCAGAAGACGTGCCCGCTGTACGCCGCGCCGCTCAGCCCGCGCGCCCCGACCGCGGCCTCGCCGCGGTCGCCGACCGACGAGATCAGGTGGAAGAGCGCAAAGCGAACCGCTCGCTGCAGCTCGGGGTCTCCCTCGATGACGACCTCGGCCTCGCGCCAGCGGCGAGCCCACGCTTCCCGGTGCTCGCGGAGCAGCCGGTCGAAACCGGCCTGCTTCGCGTCGACGAGAGCTGCCTGGGCGACACGCGGCTCGCAGTCGTACGAGCCCAGGCGCTCGAAGGCGCTACCGCGGCGGCGGTCGTGCAGGGCGGCCTTGACGACTGCCGAGCGGCGGGTCCGCCCGCGGCTGATCGTCGCGCGCTCTGCCCGGGCTCGAAGCGCGACGGTCCCCGGTCGCGCGAGCGAGGAGAAGCGGAGTGACGTGATCTGCCCTTCCTCACGGAGGAGCCCGGCGGCAAGATCGAGGCGCCGGGTGATCTTCGGAGCCCTCGGCGGGGTCGGCCGGAGGCGTGTCCAGTCGGGGCACGCGGCAAGCGCGGACGAAGGCCCTTCTCCCGTATAGGCGCCGGCGAGCACGACGCCCGGGGCAGCCGAGGGGTGGTCGAAGACCGGAGCTCCGCGTGTGCCCAGCCTGCCGTCCGCGAGCGTGAGCAGCGACTCGTGTACCCGCTCGAGCTCGGGGTCGACGCCGTCGATCGTGATCGTCCATTCCGGGTCGCCGTCGAGCTCGGGCACATCCCAGCGCTCCCGACGCTCCAGCTGGTCGGAGAGCACGCGCGTGAAGAAGGCGGGGCCGCCGCCGACGGCATGCACGTCCTCCGGCGTGCCGCCCGGCTCGGAGCCGACCGAGATGACGGTCGCCCGCGACGCTTCGGGCACGAGGAGGAACGCATCGCTTCCCGGAAGGCCGCCGAGCGGTCCGAACTCATCACCCGCGACCAGCACGAGCCCCGCGCCGATGCC
Organism: uncultured Actinomycetes bacterium; assembly: GCA_963850485.1. Classification (GTDB taxonomy): domain Bacteria; phylum Actinomycetota; class Thermoleophilia; order Gaiellales; family Gaiellaceae; genus GMQP-bins7. Next base: position 43,031 of record CAWKLR010000013.1, read on the forward strand.
GCGACGCGAGAGCTCGGCGAACGCCCAGTGGGCCGAGTCGCCCTTGTCAGTGAGGCCGATCTCGATGTGCTTCGCATCGCTCGTCACCCGCGGATCCGTGAGCCCAGCCTTGTGTGCCTCGGCGACCGCGAGCTCGGCTGCCGCCCCGAGGCCGGCCAGCCCGGCGGCTCGAAGTCGGCCTTGAACTGCTGCCAACAGCTCCGAGATCAGCGCTTTCGGGGGATCGGCCCACTCCGGCTCCGGGATCAGGTCGATCTTGCGCCGGTTGAGCCGCTCTGCCACGACCTGCGCGACCAACCCGCGGCGGCCGAGCTCTGCGACCGTGGCGACGGCTGCTGCGTCGAGCACCGCCTCTTCGTCCGGGGTCGCCTTGCGCCGCTCGAGGAGCTCCACCCCGTGCTCGTTCACCGCATAGACCTCGGAGCCGCGATTGACGCAGAAGTAGAGCTTCCCGGGCCCCGTCGGGCGGGCGCACAGCTGTTCGTCGACGTTGCCGACGTGTGTGCCGGTGACGACGACCAGATCGAGGCCGCTTGCGCAGAGCTCTTCCACGAGTGCCTGCAGTTCGCTCGCGTCCGCGCTCCGATCGGGAACGGCCGTGCCGTCCCAGTCGAAGATGACTGCTTCGAACCTGCGATCGAGCGGCCGCGGCAACCGAGGCCTGGCGGCCCGGCGTGGAGGCTCCCGGGCGGTCGTGCTCACGCCTCGTCTTGTCGGTAGAGAGCCCGAAGCTCGAGCACGTCGCCGTGCACTTGCCATTCGAGGTCCTCGATCAAGACATCCACCGGCAGCTCGAACGTGTGCCGGAATCCACGTGAGGTGGTCGCAGTCGCTGTCCGATCCGTGATCTCCATGCGCAGCTCGCGGCTCGAGCCGCGTGGGATCGGGCAGGTGATGGCGAAGACGCGCGATCCGCTGGTCATGTCGCCTCCTCGCAGCGTGCGGCGAGCGCAGACCAGTCGCGGTCGACCTGCTCCTGGATCTGGCGGACGAGTCCGGCGTTCTCGGGTCGGAAGAGATGCGCGAAGCGCTGCTGCGAGCCGAGCCACTCCTCGACCGGCGCGTGCCGGGGCTCGTAGGTCAGGCGGTAGCGGCCGTCGACGACCTCGTACAGCGGCCAGAAGCACGTCTCGACGGCCGCGTCGATCACGTGCCTCGAAAGCTGCGGCTCGTGACCCCAGCCGACGGGACAATCGGTGAGGACGTTGAGGAACGCCGGCCCCTCCGCCGCGACAGCCCGCTCGACCTTCACGCTCAGGTCGTGCCAGTGCGTCGAGGCCGCCTGCGCCACGTAGGGCACGTGGTGCGCGATGGCAATTGTGGTCATGTCCTTGCGTCGCTGCGCCTTGCCGAAGCTCTCGAGGCCGGTGGGGCTGGTGGTCGTGCTCGCCCCGAACGGCGTCGCGCCGGAGCGCTGGACGCCCGTGTTCATGTACGCCTCGTTGTCGTAGCAGACGAAGAGGAAGCGGTGGCCGCGCTCGAGCGCGCCCGAGAGCGCCTGCAGGCCGATGTCGTAGGTTCCGCCGTCGCCCGCGAAGACGACGACGGCCACGTCCTCGTCCGCCGGGAGCGCGTGCCGGCGGCGCAGCGCACGCTGCGCGCTTTCGACGCCGCTTGCCACCGCAGCCGCGTTCTCGAACGCGACGTGGAGCCACGGAACGTTCCAGGCGGTCGTCGGAAAGCGTGTCGTCGCGACCTCGAGACAGCCGGTCGCGTTCACAACGACGACCGGCCCGCGGATCGTGCTCAGAACCGTGCGGACGACCATCGGGATGCCGCAGCCCTGGCAGAGCGAGTGCCCGCCGCGCAGCGGCTGCACCCCGTGCTGGTTCCGCACGATCGTCTTCAGACGGGACATCGCTCGCCTCGCAATCCGACGTAGGGATCTGCCTCGCCGGCGAAGACCGCACGCACGTCCGGCGGGTGCAGGTCGCGTCCGCCGAGGCCGTAGACGTGGCCGGTCGAGCTCGACGTCTCCGCCGTAGAGGGCGGCCGCAAGCTCTGCGTGGAGCGGGGGCGTGCCACCGGGTGAGTCGGCGCGGTCGAGCACGGCGACGCGTGTGCAGTCGTCGAGCGCGGCCGCGACCGCTGCGGCGGGGAAGGGGCGGAAGGACACGAGCTTCAGCAGCCCGACCGCCTCGTCCTCGTCCGCGGAGCTCGTCCACGACGTCCTTGACCGTGCCGGCCGTGGAGCCGAGGGCGACGATCGCGCGCTCGGCGTCCTCCAGACGGTACGCCTCGAACGCCCCGTGCCGGCGTCCCGACAGCCGCTCGAAGTCGGATGCCACCTCGTCGAGGACGACGAGGGCGGCCTCGAGCGCCGCCGCCTGCTGGCGGCGCAGCTCGAAGTAGTAGTCGGGCATGGCGAAGGGTCCTTGCGTCGTCGGCCGTGCTGTGTCGAGCACCGCGTTCGGGATCCGGTAGGGCCCGACGAACCGAACGACCTCGTCGTCGGGCAGGAGCGACACGGGCTCGGCCGAGTGCGTGATCGTGAAGCCGTCGAGGCAGACGAGCACCGGGAGCAAGACGCGCGGGTCCTCGGCGATCCGTGGCGCCATGACCATCAAGTCGTACGCCTCCTGCGCGTTCTCGGCGAAGAGCTGGACGACGCCGGAGTCCCGGATGAGCATCGAGTCGGAGTGGTCGCAGTGGATGTTGATCGGCCCCGAGAGCGCCCGGTTGCCGAGCGCCATCACGATCGGCGCGCGCATCGAGGCGGCGATGTAGACCACCTCGGCCATCAGGGCAAGCCCCTGGGAGGACGTCGCGGTCATCGTGCGACCGCCTGCGAGCGCAGCGCCGATCGCAGCGCTCATGGCGGAGTGCTCGGACTCCACGTTGACGATCTCGGTACTCGCCTCCCCGTCCGCGACGAGCTTCGCGAAGGTCTGGATGATCGGCGTCTGCGGAGTGATCGGATACACAGGCACGACGTCGGGATCGACCTGCCGCATCGCGTGGGCAACGGCCTCGCCGCCGGTGAGGAGCCGAAGGTCGGTCATTCCGGCCACCATCTCGATCGCGGCGACAGGACAGACGTCGGCGCAGATTCCGCAGCCCTTGCAGTAGTCGAGGTCGAAGCCCGTGAACGTCTCGCCGTCGACGGAGACCGCCGAATCGGGGCAGTAGAGCCAGCAGAGCAGGCAGTTCACGCACAGCGACAGGTCGACGGCGGGCTTCTCGCCCGTTCGCCAGCCGCCGGTGAGGGGCCGCGGCGCGTCGGCGGGTCTCACGACCCCTGCCACGGGCAGCTTCTCCCAGGTGCTCAGCTCGTCCATGCGTATCCCTCCGCGAGTGCGCGACGCACGTCGTGGGCAGCGACCTTGCGGCCGAGCGTCTCCGTCGCCGCGTCCTGCAGGTCGGCGAGCGGCAGCTCCCCGAGCTCCGCCGCGACGGCGCCGAGCATGACGAGGTTCACGAAGTCCGAGCCGAGCGTGCTCGCGAGCCGATGCGGCCGGAATGCAGCGCACATGGAGGCCGTCGAGCTCGGACGGCGCGTCCTCGCCGTTCACGAGCACGATTCCTTCCGGCTGCAATCCGTCCGCGACGCCCGTCTCGTGCACGAGCGAGGGCTCGAGCACGACGACGATGTCGGGATCCGTGATCGCGTCGTGCCGGCGGATCGGGCGATCCGCGACGCGCGTGAACGCCCGCAGGGGCGCTCCACGGCGCTCCGGACCGTATTCGGGGAACGCCTGGACACCCTTCCCGCTGCGCAGCAGCGCCAGAGCGAGGATCTGCGAAGCCGTCTTGGCGCCCTGGCCGGCGCGCGCATGCCAGCGGATCTCGGTCATGCCGTTCACCGCAGCGCCTCCTCGAGCGCCGAGACGGCGCGCTTGGCTTCGGCGACGGCCTGAACGACGCTCGAGCCGCCGTTCACGGCATCGCCGGCAGCAAAGATCGTCGGGTTCTCGGTGCGGCCGTCCTCGTCGACGGACTCGAGCAGGAAGCGGAACTCGCCCCGTGGCCGCTGGCCGATCGCCTTGACGACGGTGTCGACGGGGATCACGAACTCGCTGCCTGGAACCGGCTCCGGACGACGGCGGCCGCTCTCGTCCGGGGCCCCGAGCCGCATCTCCGCGCAGCGGACTCCTTCGACACGCCCCTCGCCGACGAACGCGACCGGACTCGTGAGAAAGCGGATCTCGACTCCCTCGCGCCGTGCGAGCTCGACCTCGTGCTCGTAGGCCGGCATCTCCTGCTCGGTCCGCCGGTAGAGCAGGAGCGAGACGTCGGCACCGAGCCGCTTCGCCTCGATCGCGACGTCGACTGCGGTGTTCCCGCCACCGACGACGGCGACGCGACCGCCCACCGCGGGCGGCTCCCCGCTCTTCAGCCGCTCGATGAAGGGAAGCGATTCCCACACGCCCTCGAGATCGTCGTTGTCGTAGGACAGGTCGACGTCGGCGCCCATCCCGACCGCCAGCACGATCGCGTCCGCGTCCTGGGAAAGTTCCTCGAGCCCCGCTGCATCGATGCGGGTGCCCAGCCGGAACTCGACGCCGACGTCGGCCAGCAGCCGCGCCTCGTCGGGCAGCGGCTCGTTCGTCTGCCGGTAGGGGGCGATCGCGTAGCGAACGAGGCCGCCGACCTCATCGCGCTCGTCGTACACCGTAACGGCGTAGCCGCGCGCAGCGAGCTCGCCGGCCGCGGCGAGTCCTGCCGGGCCCGCGCCGACCACGGCGACGGACTTGCCGTTCGACCGTGCAGCCGCGCGCAGCGGCACGCCGTTCCTGTACGCCCAGTCGGTCGCGTAGCGCTGGAGCGCGCCGATCTCGATCGGCGCGCGACCCTCGTGAACGAGGACGCAGTCGCGCTGGCACAGAACCTCGACCGGACAGACGCGCGCGCATGTGCCTCCGAGGACGTTCTCGGCGAAGATCGTGCGAGCCGCGGAAGCCGGGTCGCCTGCGGCGATCGCGGCGACGAAGCTCGGAACGTCGACGTTGGCCGGACAGCCGGTGATGCACGGCGCCGGAGCGTACGGGCCTCCGCACTCGAGACAGCGGTCAGCCTCGACGATCGCCTTCTCCGCGGTCAGCGGTGGTCGGAGCTCGCGCGCGACGTCATCCAGAACTGCGCTCATGTCGCGAACTGTGAGCTGCACCAGGCACGGAGCCATCGGCGCTGTCCCGGATCGGCCTGCGGGAAGGCCGCACCTCTGTCACGCGATTCGCGGATGTCTCGCCGCGGCCGCGCTCCTACTGTCGAAGGCACATCGATCAAGGAGGAAGAAGATGGCTGTCCGCGTCGCAATCAACGGCTTCGGGCGAACCGGTCGCGCCGCGTTCCGCGCCGCGCACGAGTCCCGCGCCGACATCGAGTGGGTCGCGATCAACGACGTCGCGGATCCGCCGATGCTGGCCCAGCTGCTCAAGTACGACACGGTGTACGGCCGCTTCGGCGGTACGGTCGAGGCCGGCGACGGAGCGATCTTCGTCAACGGCGAGAAGATCGTGACGCCGATGGAGAGCGACCCCTCGCGATTGCCCTGGGAAGCGCTCGACGTCGACGTCGTGATCGAGTCCACCGGGCGCTTTCGCGCAAGGGCCGACGCCGCGAAGCACCTCGACGCGGGCGCGAAGAAGGTGATCGTCTCGGCCCCCGCGAAGGAGCCCGACGTCACGGTCGTGCTCGGCGTCAACTTCGAGACGTACGACGCCGAACGGCACGACATCGTGTCGAACGCGTCGTGCACGACGAACTGCCTCGCGCCCGTCGCCAAGGTGCTGCACGAGGCGATCGGTATCCGCCACGGGGTGATGACCACCGTTCACGCGTACACCGGCGACCAGCTGCTGCTCGACGGGCCGCACAAGGACTACCGCCGGGCGCGCTCTGCGGCCGCGAACCTGGTGCCCACCTCGACGGGCGCGGCGAAGGCGATCGGTCTCGTCGTGCCGGAGCTCGCCGGAAAGCTGCACGGCTTCGCCGTCCGGGTGCCGGTTCCCACCGGATCGCTGGTCGACCTCACGGTGGAGCTCGAGCGGACGACGACCGTCGACGAGGTCAACATGCTCTTCGAGGCGCGCGCCGACATGGGCGAGCTCGCCGGCATCCTCCGCTACAGCGAGGAGCCGCTCGTCTCGTCCGACATCGTCAGGTCGCCGTACTCGTCGATCTTCGACGCTCCGCTCACGACGGTGGTCGACGGGAGCCAGCTGAAGGTCGTCGCGTGGTACGACAACGAATGGGGCTACTCCAACCGGCTGGTGGAACTCGCGCAGCGGGTGCTGGCACGCGTCCCGGCAGAGGTTTGACGAAGGTGGCTCCTGGCCCGAGATGACTGTGTCGGCTCCCACCCGTCTTCGATCCGTTTCCGGCGGTAGGGCCACCTTGCGCCGCGCACCCGCTTCGCGGCGAAGGGTGGCCGAGGTGACCGAGGCACCACGGCAACCGTTCGAGCTGGAGTCGATCAGCGCGAGTTGGCAGCGCGCACTCGATGCGGCGGACCGTGCGTTGCGTGCCGCCGACATCTCACTGCCCGTCTCGGATCTGCAGCAGCGGCGCTCGGAGCTCGTTCGCGAGCGGCACGAGACGGCACGCCAGCTCGTCCGACTGGCGAAGGCCGCCGGCGTCCGACCGGAGCCGTGGCTGTCGCCCGTGCCCGTGAGCAACGCGATGCTCGGACTGCCGGTGACCGCCAGGGCCTGCCTCTTCGACGTCGAGGGGGTGCTGACCGACAGCGCTGCAGTGCACGCGTGGGCTTGGGGCGAGGTCTTCGACGACCTTCTCGTTCGCGTTGCTGCGAAGACCGGATGGCAGTTCATCCCGTTCGATCGGGTGGCCGACTATCGCGAGTATGTCGACGGCCGTTCGAGGCTCGAAGGGGTCCACACTTTTCTGGAGAGCCGCGGGATTGGACTTCCCGAGGGACGACCCGACGGCCCGGCCGACGCCGATACCGCCTGCGGCTTGGCACTGATGAAGGCCGAGGCGATGGCTCGAGCGCTGAGTAGGCGCGGTGTGACGGCTCTCCCTGGGGCTCTCCGCTACCTGCAGGCGACAGCTCGTGCCGACGTGAGGCGCGCTGTCGTCTCGGCCAGCGCCAGCACGCTGCCGATGCTGGAGCTCGCCGGGCTCGCGACGCTGGTCGAGGAGCGAGTCGATGCCGAAACCATTCGCGCCGAGGGGCTGCGCTCACGCCCGGCCCCGGACATGTTGCTCGCCGCCTGCCGCCACCTGGCGGTTCAGCCCGCGGAGGCCATCACTCTGACGCACACCCCGGCAGGGATCGCTGCGGGACATGCTGCCGGGCTCACCGTCATCGGCGTCGGCGACGGCGCACAGGCGGAGGTACTCCGAGGTTTCGGCGCAGAGCGCGTCGTCCCGTCCCTGGCCGCGCTGCTCGGCACCCGGCTCAGGGAAGCCGACGAGAGGAATACGTAGTTCTTGCTCCCTTCTCGGGCGCCTCGGCGTAGACCGATCAGCTGAAGGCGTTGTCGAGCCCGAGCATGAGGGCGAAACCGAGCAGCAGGGCTACCGACGCCGCCCGCTCGTTGCCTCTTGCATGGCTCTCCGGCACGAGCTCGTCGACGACGACGACGAGCATCGCTCCCGCCGCGAAGGCGAGGCCGAAAGGCAGCATGCTCGCGGCGACGCTGATCGCAGCGAACGCGATTAACGCAGCCGGCGGCTCGACGGCTCCCGTGAGCGCCGCGATGCCGACGGCCGCGCGCCGCGAAGTGCCAGCCGCCAGCAGGGGTGCCGCGGCGGTATCGCGCTCGCAATTGGCATCCAGAACGTGCCGGAGGGGTTCGGGACTCCGAGCTCTGGTCCACCGGCTGCGAAGGCGACGCCCACTGCCATCCCCTCGGGGACGTTGTGGATCGTGAGCGCGGAGAGCAGCAGCAGCGCACGCCGACCGGCGACGACGTCTGCCTGGCCTCGTTCGAAGAAGCGCAGGTGGACATGCGGGACGAGCATGTCGAGCACCAACAGAGCGAGGCCTCCCGTGAGAACTCCCGCGAGCACCTCGCCGAGCGTGCCCTCGCCGAGAGCGGGCACCAGGAGGCTGAACGCCGTCGCGGCCAGCATGATGCCCGCGGTGAACCCCAGCAAGGCGTCGAGGAGGTACTCCGAGGGGCGCCGCACGAGGTACAGAGCGACTCCGCCGACGCCGGTCGCGAGGCCCGGGGCGTGATCCAGAACAATGTCTCCGCGTCCATGGGCTCGCCTCCGACCTAGCGCTCGCTCGCCGGCTCACGTGTGCCGTTCACCTCGGGCAGCCGCACGCGCCGACCACCAGCTCGATCTGCCGGATCGCGCGGCGCACCATAGGGACGTTGGGAGCTGCGATTTCGGCATCCACCATCCCGCGCCTGACGGGAATGCGGCGGAGCTCAGAAGTGGACGAACTGCTCGCGGTCGGCCTCGGCCAGAGGGCACTCCTCGCCACCCGGGCAGTCAACCGCGTCGTGCGCAAGGGCGAGGCGGATGAGACCCGCTTCGAGATCGCGGAGGTCGAGGTGCGAATCCGCGGCGAGCGCTGCGAGCCCCTCGAGGTTCGACGGGAGACTCACATGCCGTGCGGCCTGCGCGGCGCACCGATCGAGCGCAGTCTCGGCACCCGGCCAAACACCTCTGAGCTCGCGCAGGAACGTCCCGACTATCGCCTCGTCCCAGGCGGGAAGCGTCGCGAGCTCCCTCTCCAGCTCGGCCCTGCTGTCGGTCTCTGCGCCAACTGCGGCCAGTCCTGCGCCATACCTGTGCACGACGACGTCTGCGAGAGCCCGGAGCCACAGGGCAATATTTTCGCCGTCTCTGGCGTAGCCTGCCCGGTCGAGAAGGTCGGCGACCCGCTCGCCGGCGCAGCCCCGAATGTCGGCAAGGGTGCCGATGCCCGCTTGTTCCAGCACGAGGTACGCGGCAAGGGCGTCCGGCGCGGGACTCGAGCCGATCAGCGTCGCCGCGAGCGCCCAGCGCTCGACCTCGTCGGCGCCGCGGTCGACGTCGATGCCGAGCTCGACCGAGAAGCGGCCGCCGAGCGTACCGACGACATGACGTGCCCGGCTGACCTGTCCGAGCCGGGCATGGCTCGAGCTCACTTGCGGTCGCGCCCGAGGTGGGGCCTGAGCGGTACTCATTGACGCCTCTCTTTCGGTCGGAACCTGCTATCAGTCTCCGGTTCGTGCAGCGCTTCCGCGAGCGTGGATCCCCTCATCTCGACTGCGGATCACTACGAATCGAGGCCGAGCCGAGGGCGGCGCGCACGTTGTCCTCGCGGTTCTTCCGCAGGGAACTCGGTGTTCTTCCCGATGCCGCGCCACGGCTGCTCGGCGCACCGTGGGGTTTGGAACGTGGGTTTGAAACGAAAGGAGTCTCGTGAATTCGACAGGAACAGCCGAAGTCGTCCTATGCGCCCGGCCCGGTGATCGCATCATCGTCCAGCCTCACAGACTCGGTGAACGCGCCCGCGACGGTGAGGTCCTGAAGGTGGTCGGGGAGGATGGACGGCCGCCGTACCTCGTTCGCTGGAGCGACGACGGGCACGTGAGCCGGCTGTACCCCGGCCGCGATACGGTTGTCGAGCACTTCCCACAGCCCGAGACGCGGCTCGCGCAGGCGCGAGCCCACCGAACGAAAGAAGTGACGGCATGAAGGTCGAGGAGCTCATGAGCCGCGACGTGATCAGCGTTGCGCCGGACACGTCACTGAAGGACGTTGCCACGCTCCTCGTGGAGCGCGGAATCTCCGGAGTGCCGGTCATCGACCGTGACCGAACGGTCGTCGGAGTCGTCTCAGAGGCCGACATCCTGATCAAGGAGGGCGGTTCCGTAGCCCGTCACGGACGGCTGCTCGGCTGGTTGCTCGAAGGCGGGAATGCGGAGGACGAGAAGCTCGCGGCCAGAACCGCCGGCGCGGCGATGACGACCCCGGCGCTGACGGTCGAGTCCGGGGCACCGGTGGCTGCCGCCGCCCGCTTGATGACCGAGAACGGGATCAAGCGACTTCCGGTCGTCAACTCGAAGGACATTCTGGTCGGCATCGTGACGCGGTCCGACCTTGTGAAGGCGTTCGCGCGATCGGACGAGGAGATCGCGCGCGAGATTCGCGAGGATGTCGTGCTCCGCACTCTCTGGATCGACGGCGAGGCGCCGTACGTGCGCGTTGACGGCGGAGACGTGACCCTCTCGGGGGAGCTGGAACGCAGGTCGGACGTTGAGCTCCTCCCCGGATTCGTCGCGCGAGTCCCGGGCGTCGTCTCGGTGCGTTCGACGGTGACCTGGCGCTGGGACGACCACCGGCAGCGAGGCATTCGTATGCCCGAGTCCCCGGCCACTCCACGCTGAGGATGCCGGCCCTCCGGCGGTCCGGCCGTGAAGCTGCTAAGTGCCGGCTGCCGATGCGCTGAGCGAGCGTTGTGATCCCGCCGTTTTGGGGCTGCGTGGCCATTCAGCCGGGCGACACCGCGGTCCGCGCGCGCCCTCCTCCGCGTCATGGGTGACTAGGAGAGCGCCTCAGACGATCCCGATTCCCGCCGCTGCGGCGCAGGCGAGGTCGAGCGTCGAGACGATGCCCACCGGCCGCGTGTGGGACGTCACCACCAGATGCGTGACGTGATGCCGGCGCATCAGCTCGGCTGCGTGCAGGACTCCGTCGCTCGCCGCGACCGTGACCATGGGTGTCTCCGCGATCGCGCCGGCGGATCCTTCGAGCTCCCTCCGGCCGAACGCCGCAAGGACGTCGGTGTCGGTGACGACTCCCCAGGGGCCGCCTTCCTCGTCGTCCCCCCAGACGACGATCGCGTGAACGCGATGACGCGCCATCAAGCCTGCTGCGTGCCGGACGGGAGACTCGGGAGCGCAGATGAAGATGCCCGGATGCATGATCTCCCTGACAGTCACCTCCTCGTACTGGGCACCCCTCAACGACATCTCGGCGGTCAGTTCCATGGGGTCACTCTGACTCATCTCTGGTTCCGGGAAATCGGGAAGAACGCGGATTGACTGTTCGGTCTACCACTGATGTCGGTTGCGCCGCTGCATCGGTGCGGCTCGAGCGTGCTTCCGTCGATCATGCCCTTCCAGCTGCTTTCGAGGCGGACGACCTCCGAGTCGCGGTCAAGCGAGCGCCGCGTCACGCCGCGGATCGCCGCATTGCGCACGCTCTGCGGTGAACCCGCAAGCACGCTCAGCCACGACCCGGATGCCCGCAGTTGCCCCCCGCCGCGATGCTGAGCCAAAAGGAGGTCGAGATGAGCATCGTGAAAGTCCATCGATACGGCGTTCGGACGCATTGCACGGGTCCCCAGAGCCTCGATCTCGAAGCAGTGGGAAAGCCGACGCTTCGGGTCGCGACGCCACCTGAGTTCAGGCACGGGGTTCCCCGCGCGTGGACGCCCGAGGAGCTTCTGGTTGCATCGCTCGCGTCCTGCTATGAGTTGACGGTAGCCGCCATCGCCGAGTACGAGGGCGTTCCGCTACATGACGTGCGAGTCGACGCCACCGCCCACGTCGAGCGGAAGGACGACAACTACCGATTCATGCTCTTCGAGCTCGACGTCGAGCTCGAGACGGACGCCGGGCACGAGCGCGCCATGGAGCACGTCGCCGAGGCCGCGAACGACCGCTGCATGGTGGGATGCGCGCTCGACGTGCCCGTGCGGCTCAACGTCGAGGTGCGCGCGAACATCGCCGCGGCTTCGGTGTGACCGGCGGCGTCGGTCCGCGCCAGCGGCGTGCTGGGCGGAGGGCGCTCGGCCAACGTGCGCGGTTCATGATCGTCCTCGTAACCGGCGCGCTGGCGGGGGCTCTCCTCATCGGACTCAGCCAGCTCGGCGCGCGGGAGGCGACCTCGGGCGGCCAGAACGCGACCAGCCCCGCCGACGCCGCGTCCTCGCGGATGGCGCGATCGCCGTTCGCGGGCATTCCCCAGCGGGCCGCGACGCTCGGGTCGCAGAACGCGCCGGTGACGCTCGTCGAATACGCGGACCTGCAATGCCCGTACTGCGCGGAGTGGGCGAGCCGTGCGCTTCCAACCCTCGTCGAACGCTACGTCGGACAGGTGCGCTGCGGATCGTCTTCCGCGGTCTGGCCTTCATCGGGCCAGACTCCGAGAAAGCCCTCCGAGCCGCCCTTGCCGCGGGGGAGCAGGACCGCCTCTGGGACGTCGTTCACGGTCTGTACGAACGTCAAGGCCCCGAGAACACGGGCTGGGTCAGCGACGACTTGATCGCCGAAGTCGCCGCCGGTGTTCGAGGCCTCGACGCCGAAGAGCTCTTCGAGAGGCAGTCTGCAGGGCCGATCGAGAGGCAGATGGCGCAGTCGGCCCGGGCCGCACAGACGGCCGGGATCAACGGCACCCCGGCGTTCCAGGTCGGGCCGACGGGCGGCAGCCTCGAGCTCGTCCAGGTCGGCTCGCTCGACGCAGCAGGACTCGTGCCGACGATCGAAGCCGCGCTCGCACCATGACGGAGGGGCCCTGCGGGGCGCGAGCGCAGCCCTCGCTGCGGTCGGCGTACTCATCAGTGGGTATCTGTTGTACGTCCGCCAGACAGGCGGCACAATCGCATGCACGACCGGCGGCTGCGAGTCGGTTCAGAGCTCCGAGTACGCGGACGTGCTCGGGATGCCTGTCGCCGGGCTCGGTCTCGCGGGCTTTCTCGCGCTCGGCGCCACGGCGCTTGTCGCCGGTGAGGTCGCGCGACGGCGCAGGCGATGCTCGCAGTCTCGGCAGCGCTCTTCACTGGCTACCTCCTCGCCGTCCAACTCGTCATGCTCGACACGATCTGCGAGTGGTGCGTCGCCACCGACGCCCTGACAGGTGCGATCGCCCTGCTCGCGCTCCTCCGATTCGTGTCGGCGCCGCCGCTTCCGGCGTCGGCTCGTTGCGGAGAAGCCGCAGGGCATTTCAGGGAGAACGACGATCCCTGCACGGGAGACAGTGCCGAGAATTGCGCAGAGAACCCGTAGAGGAGGCTGAGATGAACGCTCGTGAAGCGCTGGTGGAGCCACCCGTCGACGCGAAGACGTGGCTCGGGCCCGAGGTGGTGTTCAGTCGCGTCCTCGTCGGCGTCGACGGCTCTCCCGAGAGTCGCGAGGCAGCCAGGCAGGCGGCCCGTCTCCTCGGGCCGAGCGGCGTCCTCTCGGTCGTGTCCGCTTACGACATCGCCCCTGCGCTCGCCGCCGGCGTAGGCACGGGCGTTCCCGTCTATCTGGACGAAGGCGTCCAGCGCCAGGCGGCCGAAGACGCTCTCCGGCGTGCCTGCAGACGTCTCTCGGGTGACCTCGCGCCCGTCGCGAAGGTCGTTCGCGGACGCGCATCGGAGGAGTTGCTCCGCGAAGCCGAGCGCGAGCACGCGACGTTGATCGCGGTCGGCTCGCACGGTATCGGCCGCGCGCGAGGCATCCTCGTCGGTGCCACCGCAACCGAGCTCGTGCACCGGGCACGGTGTCCCGTGCTCGTGGCGCGTACGGCGGACCATGGATTCCCGCGCAGGATCGTCCTCGGTGTCGACGGCTCGCGGCAGTCGCTGCTCGCGGCCGAAGTCGCGGTCGAGCTCGTCGAGCGGTTCGGCGCGAGGTTGCGCGTCGTCGCCGCGACGGGCGGCATGCCGGTCGACGTCGGCGGGCTCGTCGAGATCCGCGGATTCGAGTCGGCGGTGCTCGCTGCTTTGCGAAGCGGCGGACTAGCCGGTCCGATCCACGTCCCGCTGCTCGAGTGGAGCGAGGGGCCACCGGTCGAAGCGCTCCTCGCGGCAGCGGCGGAGGCGGATCTCCTGATCGTCGGAAGCCGCGGCCTGCACGGCATCTCCGCACTCGGCAGCGTCAGCGAGCGCATCGCCCATAGGGCGCGTTCGTCGGTGTTGATCGTGCGCGAGCCGGCAGCCGCAAACGACCGCGTTCGCCGCTAAGGGGGCTACTCGATGGCGGAAGGCAAGGCTCGCCTCCCACCGCGGTGGTTCATCGTCGCTTCTGGCACGTGCATCGGTGGATCGTTCGGGCCAGCGGAGGGCACACGGGGCTATGGCCGCCGCGCCCGGGTAAGTGGGGCGCCTTGCGGCTCACCACGAGAGGCCGGCGCAGTGGCGAGCCGCGGAGCGTGATCGTTGGCTACTACGAGGACGGGTCGAGCCTGATCTCGATGGCCATGAACGGTTGGGGTGCGGCCGAGCCGGCTTGGTGGTCGAACCTGCAGGCCCATCCGGAGGCGGTCGTCGAGCTGGCCGGTGGCATCGAGATCGAGGTGTTCGGGAGGGCCGCGGTCGGCGGGGAGCGCGAACGGCTGTGGCGGCGCTGGCGCGAACTGGACAAGAACCTCGACGGCTACGCGGCCCGACGCCCGCCCGAGACGGCGGTCGTCGTCCTCGAGCCGCGCGCGGTCCGTCGAGGAGCTCCCGGCCGTCGTCGCGCGGAGTAGACGGATCGACGTCCGCTTCCAGGGCCGCCTTTCTCCGGGGGGCATGCGGGGCAAGAGGGAAGTCGTTGCCAAAAGCGAGCGCTGCTGTCGCGCCGGTTGACGTCAGAGCCGGGATGTGTCAGAGTCGCACCGTCAAGTCCTGTGGGCCCTCGGGTTCGCAGGACTTGGCGTTTTTGGGGAGCTCGGAGACCTTGGACGTTCCGCCGTTCTGAGCCCTTACCACCCGCTGGCCGCGCGGCGACACGCGTCGCGACGCCCGCACGAAACGGCGGTCGTCGTCCTCGAGCCGCGCGCGGTGAGCGAGGGCTCCCGGGTCTCTGCTGCCTCCGCCTGACGGCGAGGGCTCGCATGTTGCGGGTTCTCCGCGAGCGCTTCGGTTCTCCTACCGATGGCACGCAGCGTCTGAGAGACCAGTCTCGGGGGTGCCATGTACGCGAGAGCCGTCGAGGATGCAGACCAGGATCTTCGAAACCTCCGCCACGACGAATGGGGAGACTTCGGGCTCGGGGCGCTCGCTTTCTGCCTCGCTGCTGCCGCAACGGAGCTTCGCCCCGCGTGGGCTCTCCCGCTGCTCATCGGAGGCATGACGTTCTGGGCGCTGGGGATCAGAGCCCTGTGGCGTCGCTGGGACCTCGTCGATCGGCTGGCTGGAGACCGTGAGGCGCACGTGATCTCCGACGTCCTCGCCTATGCGTCACGAGAAGCCACGATGGATCGACGACGGACCTTCGCGGCCATGATCCGCGGCACGATCCGGCAGCCGGGCCTCGCTCTCGAGTCGCGTGTCGGAGCAGCTGCCGACGAGCTCGAGACGCTCGCTTCGGAGCTCGAGGACGAGGATCACGTGCTCGATCCAGCCTGCGCTGTCGCCTGCTCGCGGCTGCTGAGAGATTTCTCAGGCAGCCCGCTGCTCAATCCGGAACTGCCCTCGAGTGACCTTCGGCCGCGCGTCGGCCTGATCCGGTCCGGCTTCACGTCCCGGAGGCGCTTGCGTGCCTACGTGGAGCCCATCAACAAGGAGGCATGAGAGATGTCGGTACATCCGACACACATCGAAGGCGAGCTCTCGCCGAGCCTGAGCCGCTGGCTCTGGCTCGTGAAATGGGTGCTCATCATCCCGCACGCGATCGTGCTCGCGTTCCTCTGGATCGCGTTCGTCGTGCTGACGGTGATCGCGTTCTTCCCGATCCTCTTCACGGGCCGCTACCCGAGGAAGATCTTCGACTTCAACGTCGGAGTGCTCCGGTGGACGTGGAGGGTCGCGTTCTACAGCTACAGCGCGCTCGGCACGGATCGGTATCCGCCGTTCACGCTCGCCGACGTGCCCGAGTACCCGGCCCGGCTCGCGATCGACTACCCCGAGCACCAGCGGAAGGGGTTTGCCCTGATCGGGTGGTGGCTGCTCGGAATCCCGCAGTACTGCATCGCCGGGATCTTCGTCGGCGGCGCCTGGAGCGGCCTGATCGGCCTCCTCGTGCTGGTGGCGGCGATCGTGCTCCTCGTGCGCGGTACCTACCTGCGCAGCATCTTCGACCTCGTCGTGGGATTGAACCGGTGGGTCCTCAGGGCAGGCGCCTTCGCAGCGTTCATGACGCCCGAGTATCCGCCCTTCCGGCTCGATGCCGGGGAGAAGGAGCCCGCAGCGATGATCGGGGCCGCCACACCGACCGCGTGACGGAAGCTCCGTAACTGCCGAGCTGCTCGCCGGCGCCGCGACATGGGTACGTCGCGGCGCTGGCGCTCCGATGCCCGGAGTGACGGCAATTTCAGAGCGGGCCGCACTGAAAAAAGGAGCACGGACAACGCGCAAACCCGATCGGGGTTCCCCCCGATGCCGTGCGGGCAGTGGCGCGTGCAGAGTCGGGTCGAGAAAGGAGGTGTGACATGTCGAGTGGTTCGCACCCTTCGACACGAGTCGTCCAGGAGCATCGCTGGACTTCACTGCTCCGCGTCAGGGAGATGTGGGTTTCCCTTGCGATCGCCGCGATGTGGATTGCCGTGGCGATCAGCGCCGTCTGGGGACCGGACTTCGTCTCCACGAGCGGGGCAGGGACGACCAGCACGACCATTCCGGCGGCAGTCGGCGTCGCGCTGTTCGCCTTCATCGGCTCCTGGGCAGTCGCAAAGCACGGCTTCTGCCGTGAACCCGGGGCCTGAAGAACGGGAAGGAGGCACACCATGAGCACCCACGCTGTCCAACGCGGCACCCACTTCGGTGCGCGCGTGTGGCACGGCGTCTCCGTCCACTGGGCGTGGCTCACAGGGGGCCTGGTCCTCGCATTCGCTGTGCCATATCTCTTCGCCGAGACGCATTCGGCGTTCGGCGTCGTCTTCGAGGTCAACCGCGACCTGTACTACGGGCTGTATGCCCTCGCGGTCTTCGGCCTGTTCGCGCTGTGGTCTCGATCGACGGGCTACGACCTCGTCGCAGCTTGTAAGCGGCACTGGATTGCGGCAGTTCTGCTCGGCGTCGCTACAGCCGCAGTCATGGCTGCGATAGTCGTCCGAACCGAGGACGCGACATCTCGACCTGACGGAGTCGAGCTCGTGGGCGCGATCGCCTGGCGTGGGATCTTGTACGGAGTCACGGATGGGCTTCTGCTGTCCGTCTTCCCGATCCTCGTCGTCTTCGCCGCGTTCGCTGGGACACGATTGAGCCGGCATGCGTCCGGCAAGGTCGTGATCGGCATCGTCGCACTCGTCGCATCCATCGGGATGACTGCGGCGTACCACTCCGGGTACAGCGACTTTCGCTCGGACAAGATGAGAAAGCCCGTGACGGGAGACGTGATCTGGAGCGTTCCCACGCTGCTCACGCTCAACCCGGTCGGAGCGCCGATCGCTCACGCAGGCCTGCACACTTCTGCAGTGCTGCACAGCTACGAAACCGACACGTTCCTACCTCCGCACAGGTAGTCGCGTCGCCAACGTCCGCTCGGCTGTCAGGCTGGGCGGACGTTCGCCCTGTCCCGGGGGTGCGTCGCGCGGAGGAAGCGGCCGACGATGACCGCGGGAGGACACCAATGGTGGCCGGCGAGGCGCTTACATATGTAATTTACATACACTGTGGCTATGCGCCGTCACCACCCGTCCCGAGCCCGTAACCGACGATGGCTCTCCGATGGCACCTGGGAGGTGCAAGCCCGGGTCGAGCGGCTCGCCGAGCCGGCCTTGCTGCTGCTTGTGTCGGAGGGCTCGACGCACGGCTACGAGCTCCTCGAGCGCCTTCCCGCCCTCATCGGCGAGGAACGAGTCGACGTCGGAAACGTGTACCGGACGCTGCGCGGACTCGAGGACGACGGCCTCGTCGTCTCCGAGTGGCGCGCGGACTTGCCGGGCCCGGCGAAGCGGAGCTACACGCTGACCGATGAGGGGCGCGTGCTGCTCGACGAGTGGCTGAGAGCGCTCGCGGCGCTTCGCGACGAGCTGAACACGTTTCTCGATACGTCCTCCAGAAGGGAGGTGAACATGTGCGGAAAACACCATCGCGGCCGTAAACGGTCGGCGCGCGCTCCCAAGCGCGAGGAGTTCCTGAGCGCGCTCGAAGAGCGCCAGAAGGATCTCGAGCAGGAGATCGCCGACATCCACGACCTGATCAAGCGTCTTCGCGACGAGGCTGGTACGTCCCCCGCGGCCGAGCCGGCACCGTCGATCTAGCCTTGTAACAACGTCGTTACTTGGAGCTGGTCGAGCCGGGCGGGTCAATGGGCCCGTGGTCTGCCCGGCGCGGACGGCACGGAGGAGCTCGTCGTGGACGGCGCCGTTGGAGCTGATCGCGCTACCGCCGTCGATTCGTGACGCCCCGGAGAAGTCGGAGAAGCGCCCTCCGGCTTCCTCGACGATCACCTGCACGGCGGCCAGGTCCCACTCGCTCACGCCGACGGCATCAACGGCGCCGTCGACGACGCCCTCCGCGACGAGCATGTGTGCCCAGAAGTCGCCGAAACCGCGAACGTGCCAGGCGCGCTTCGCGATCTCGGGCACGGCGTCTTCGTACGCGAAGCTGAGGACGGCGTCCTCGACACGCGCAATCGCCGAAGCACGGAGTCGCTCGCCGTCGGCGAACGCCCCCTCGCCGCGCGCCGCCCACCAGCGCCGACCGAGAGCGGGCGCGGAGACGACGCCCAGCTCCACCCTTCCCGACTCCTCGAGGGCGACCAGCGTTGCCCAGATCGGGACTCCCCGTGCGTAGTTCCGGGTTCCGTCGATTGGGTCGACGATCCAGCGGCGCGTTCCCTGCCCGCTGGCACCCTCCTCCTCGCCGAGGATCGCATCATTCGGCCGCTTCTCCGAGAGAAGTCGCCGAAGCTCGGATTCGACCATGCGGTCGGCTTCCGTGACCGGGGTCAGATCGGGCTTCGTCTCGACCGCAAGTCCAGTGCGAAAGCGAGGGAGAGAGATTGCGTCCGCGGCGTCCGCGAGTTCGAGAGCGAGCTCGAGATCGGGGCTCACGCCCCGACGCTACCTACCGCGTGAGATCGAGAACGTCGGACGCACTACCCGCACGGCGACCGGCGTCGACCAGGTCATCGCCGGGGTTCCGACCTGGGCGGCGTTCAGACCGCGAACGCGGTAGTACCAGAGCCCGGGCGAGAGCTTCAGGACCGACGTCGTGGCGAAGGTCCTCGTCGACCCGCGCTTGCGCCACGGGTACTTCACACGCGACCATTGGACCTCGTACTGGGTGGCGCCGACGACGGGCCGCCAGGCGATGAGGGGGGTCGAGTACACGACTGGACGTCGACCGGCCTGCGCGAGAAGACGCCCCTTCGGCGTGAGCCCGGACACGAAGGGCGACCCCGATGTCGTGATCGCGGGGTGTGACTGCTTGCCGAACGTCGCAAGGCGTCCGGCCTGGCATGCGTCCTGGGGAATGTCGGTGTCCCAGTACTCGAACGTGCCGCCTTCGTTCACACGGATCCCGACCGGAACGACGGTCCAGAAGTAGCGTGTCGTGGTCGCGTCGAGATCCGGGAGATCGACGCGCAGCAAGCCGCCATCCTCGCGGATCGTCTCGTTCGAGACGAGCGGCGTGCCGTCGCTCATGTACGTCTTCGCGTTCTCGGTCTTCGCGCTCGGGAGGATTCCGTAAAGGGCGGCGTCGAGCTCGTCCTGGTTCGCCGGGAGCGCCAGAGGCCCGCTGACACGCGGCGCGAAGGCCGGCCCCCCGACCACCGAGCTGCGGAAGACGACGTTCACGCAGTCGCGATCCGTCGACGCGTACAGGCGGAACAACCGATACGCGGTTCCCCGGAAGTCCTGGTCGCCCGTGAACGTCAAGGCGGGCATCAACTGATGGGCTCCCGCGGTCTTCGGCGAGCTGACGAGATCCGAGACCGCAGAGCCGAGCGTGAGCCTACCGGGCGCCCACGCGGGATTGGTCGTCGCATACTCCGGGCTCCACGGTCCGTACGAGACTGCAGGCAGCCCGTTCGGGATGCTTCCGACCACCTGGCGCACGGAGCGCACGCGCCACTTGACCGTCGACCACCAGCCGTCGTCGAGATGGAACGCGTAGAACTCGCGCTGGTCGGCGACGTTCGTGTGAGTGCGGAGTTGCTTGCCGATGTCCGGGTACCAGACGTCGTACGCGGTCGCGCCTTCGACCGGCGTCCAGCGAACCAGGCCGGGCCGGCTGGGCATCGGAACCGGATGCTCCTCCCAGCGCATGTCGAAGCCGAACGGCCGGCTCCATGCCGAAGCGCCGTTGGTGCCCACCGAGCGGACGTGCGCGTAGAGCGCGTAGGGCTTGCCGGTGAACCACGGCAGCACGAGATTGACCGAGACCGCGGGAATCCTGATAGGGGCGACGGTGGTGCGGACCATCGCCGGCGCCGAGCCCGCCTCCTGGCCATCCCCGTCGCTCGACTGGCCGTCGTCGGAGCCGGGGAACGAGACCTTCACGGGACGACAGTGCTTCCCCGAGTGCCGATCCGTCGAGACGTTCGACCAGACCACGGAGCTCCCGTCGAAGGTTCGGCTGGTGCCCAGCTCGAACTCGTAGCAGGATGCGCCCCGCACCGGGGCCCAGGCAAAAGCGGGCGTGCGCGAGAAGGTGTGCGTCACGGGCTCGTTCGGGCGAAGGAGAAATCCGTGGAGATTCTTGGGCGCGCCGGGCGGTCCCATCTCCATTGCCGACGCCGAGGCGACGAGCGGGGTGACGAGCAGGACGAGGGAGAGGATGGCGAGGCGGGCCGCACGCACAGGGATGATCTTCGGCACCCGTCGACCCCCAACCCTCCCTCGATCGAGGGATGGCCAACTCGCGCTCGCTCGCGAACGCGGGAGCCTGTGCGGCCGCGAAGCGGACGCCTTCAGGGATCTCCGCGATCGGAATCCGCGCTAGCGGATTCCGGTCTGCGAACCAACTCAGTCCAACTGAAGGTAGAGCAGCGCCACGAGGAAGGTTCCGGCGAAGAGCAGGACGAAGAGGCCGAAGAGCGCCCAGCCGTAGCGGAGGTTTCTGCGGGAGAGGTCGGAGTCGGTCATGTCGAGCAGCGGGTCGATCGCGGCGGCGACGAAGAGGAGCGCCAAGTAGGCGAGGGAGTAGTGGAAGAGGACCTGCGCACGGGCGCGCGAGAGGTCTCTCCGCAACAGCACGGCGAGCGCGACGAGGATCACACCGAGGACCAGCGCAGCGACCGTGTAGAGCGGGCCGAGCCAGAGGCCGACGACGAGCGTGAATGCGACGAGAGCGATCGAGTAGAGCAGGATCTGGCGAGCGGTCTCGCGGTCACCCTTCACGACCGGAAGCATGGGTACGCCGGCGGCGGCGTACGCGTTCTTGATCATCAACGCGAGCGCCCAGAAGTGGGGCGGCGTCCAGAGGAAGACGATCAGGAAGAGCCAGAGCGCGGGGAGAGCCAGGCTCCCGGTCGCGGCCGCATAGCCGACGAGTGGCGGCACCGCGCCGGCGGCCCCGCCGATGACGATGTTCTGGGGTGTCGAGCGCTTCAGCCAGCGCGTGTAGACGACGACGTAGAAGAGGTTGCCGACGAGCGCGAGCACCGCCGTCAGCAGATTCACGGCCGAGGCGAGGAGCGCGAAGGAGAGCGCTGAGAGGAGGAGCCCGAACTCGAGCGCCTGCGCCGGCGTGACGCGGCCGGACGCAACGGGTCGCTCTCGGGTCCGGCTGCCCATGAGGACGTCGATGTCCCGGTCGAGCACGTGGTTCAGTGCCGACGCTCCTCCACAGGCGAGCGCAAGCCCGAGCATCGTCACGACGAAGAGGTCGAGGGCCGGCGCTCCCTGCGCGCCGACGAACATGCCCGCGGCGCCGGTGACCAGAAGGAGCGACATGATGCGCGGCTTCGTGAGCGTCAGGTAGTCGCGTACCGACGCGAGCGGCGTCGGCGATCCGCGAAAGACGCCGCTGACGACGAGCAGCCCCGCGGCGAACGCGAGGGCCGCAACGCCGACGTGCAGGGCGTTCGCCCAAGCCGCGCTGTCGCTCCAGGCCACCACCCCGCCGAGCGCGATCGCAAGCAGGAAGAGCCCGACCGCCGAGAGAGCACGCGCGAAGAGTCTGGGATACGCCAGGCGCACGACGATCGCGACCGCAATGAGGAGCGGAAGCGCGATCAACGCGATCCCCCAGTGCGTCGTTCCGAGCTCGAGCACCGCGCTCGCCACCACCGCGCCCGTCGCCAGCGCACCGCCGAGCGCGGTCAGGCGCAGCAGCAGGCCCGGTGTGGCCTCAGAGGGGCTCGGTATCCATCCTTCTCACGCAGCCTTCGCCGCAGATCGTAGAGGGGTCTCGCGCTCGTGACGTACGGCACCTCGTCGAAGTTGTGGGCGGGAGGGGGCGAGGTCGCGTACCACTCGAGCGTGTCGGCCTGCCAGGGGTCGTTCCCGACCCGTTTCCCCTTCCGCCAGGTGCGCTCGACGTTCCAGGCGAAGAAGAGGAGCCCGATGCCCATCACCCAGGAGCCGATCGTCGAGGTCAGGTTGTAGCCCTCCCACTCGCCGTTCGAGTATGTGTAGACGCGCCTCGGCATGCCTTCCAGCCCGAGCAGGTGCTGCGGGAAGAAGGTGACGTTGAACCCGATGAACAGGAGCCAGAAGTGCCACTTGCCGAGGCGCTCGTCGAGCACCGTCCCGAACATCTTCGGCCACCAGTAGTACAGGCCCGCGAAGATCGCGAACATCGAGCCGCCGAGGATCACGTAGTGGAAGTGGGCGACGACGAAGTACGTGTCGTGAACCTGCCAGTCGATCGGGAAGGCGGCGAGGTAGATCCCCGAGAGCCCTCCGATCGTGAAGATGGAGAGGAACCCGAGCGCGAACAGCATCGGGGTCTCGAAGATCAGGTTCCCGCGCCAGAGCGTCGCCAGCCAGTTGAAGATCTTCACTCCCGTCGGAACGGCGATGACCATCGACGTGACCATGAAGAACCCGTTCAGCGAGTTCGGCATCCCGACCGTGAACATGTGGTGCGCCCACACGAGCAGCGAGAAGAACCCGATCGCGACCGTCGAGTATGCGACCGCCTTGTAGCCGAAGATCGGCTTGCGCGCGAAGACCGGGATGACCTCCGAGATGATCCCGAAGGCCGGCAGGGCCATGATGTACACCTCGGGGTGGCCGAAGAACCAGAACGCGTGCTGGTAGAGGACGGCCGACCCGCCCTCGGCCGCGTTGAAGAAGTTCGTCTGCGCGCTCCAGTCGCCGATCGAGATCCCGCGGTCGAGCAGGAGCATGGTCAGACCAGCCGAGAGCGTCGGCAGAACGGCCATGAGCAGCCAGGCGAAGACGTAGATCGACCACACGAAGAGCGGCATGCGCGTCCAGCTCATCCCGCGCGTGCGCATGTTCTGGATCGTGACGATGAAGTTGATCGCACCTGCGAGCGACGACGCGGTCAGGATGTGGATCGAGAGGATCCACAGGTCCTGCCCCGATCCCGGGTCCTGCGTCGAGAGCGGCGCGTATGCGGTCCAGCCCGACTTCGCCGCCCCGCCGTCGGCGAAGAAGGAGAGCATCAGCACGAGCCCGCCGAAGGCGAAGAGCCAGTAGGAGAGCGCGTTCAGCCGCGGGAACGCGACGTCGCGGGCTCCGATCATGAGCGGCACGAGGAAGTTCCCGAGCCCGGCCAGGATCGGCACGACGACGAGGAAGACCATCGCCGTCCCGTGGATCGTGACGAGCTCGTTGTAGCGGTCGGGGCCGAGCAGCTCCGCGTCCTCCTGCGCGAGCTGAAGGCGCATCAGCATTGCCATGATCCCGGCGAGCACGAAGAACGCGAGCGCGGTCCCGACGTAGAGGATCCCGATCCGCTTGTGGTCGGTGGTGACGAGCCAGCTCGCGACGCGGCCGCGCTGCCAGCCGGGTGTTCTGGGAGCGGTGTTAACTGCCACTCGGTGGGCTCTCCCGCAGGTAGGCGATCAGCGCGTCGATCTGCTCTTCGCTCCAGCCCGAGCCGACCGCGGGCATCTCGCCACGTCCGTTGCGGACGATCTCCTCGAGCTCCTCCCGGTCCGAGAGGACCGGCGAGCCGATGATCTGCGGGGCGATGCCGCCCTCGCCGCCGAGACCGTGGCACTTGGCGCACACGCCCTGCCACTCCTCCTCGCCGAGCTCGATACTCGCCGGCTCGCGGTCTCGCTCCTCCAGCCAGGAAGCGAACTCGGCCGGGGGCAGCACTTCCACCGAGGCGAGCATGTTCGCGTGCTCGAGGCCGCAGAGCTCGGCGCACTGGCCGTCGTAGGTTCCGGTCCGCTCCGCCTGGAACCACGTCTCGTTGGTGACCCCCGGGATCGCGTCGATCTTTCCGCCGAGCGCGGGGATCCACCACGAGTGGATGACGTCCTCGTCGGGCGCTGTCACCTCCAGGCGCACGGGGACGCCGGCCGGCGACGCGCAGCGTGTCGATCGCGACGGCGCCGTTCGGGTACTCGTACTGCCAGTAGTACTGCCGCCCGGAGACACGCACGTCGAGCCGCTCCTCTCCCCTTGCGCTCGCGGACGGGACGTCGGCGATCCCCGGCAGCTTGTAGAAGACGAACCCGCCGATCAGGAAGAGGATGACGACCGGCGCGACCGTCCACATGAGCTCGATGCTCGTCGCGCCGTGGATCTGGGCCCCGTCCTCGAAGCGCTCGACGCCGCTGCCGCCGGTAGCGCCAGATGAACGTGACCAGCAGCACCTCGACGAGGACGAAGATGGCGACGATGAAGATCGAGACGAAGACCCAGGTGTCGTGGATCCGCTCGGCGTTCGGCGACTCGGGCGGTACGGGTGCGAAGCCGCCGTTGCCGGCAAGCGCTGCCGGGGCGAGTGCCGCGGCGAGCACGAGGACACCGGTCGTGGCGAGGAGCGCGCGCACTGCGCGCCCGGGGTCAGGCTTCAGCCTGACCTCGGTTCGAGGGTTGGCGCTCACCGCCTGCCATTCTATGAACGTGTCCGAGCAATCGTCCCGAGGAACCCGCGTCCGCCTCCCGCCCGACGTCGCGCGCCCGTTCGAGATCTACGTGAACGGGGTGCCGCAGGAGGAAGGGCGCGACTTCGGCATCGAAGGGAGGACGCTGGTCTTCGAGCAGGAGCTGAGAGGGGAGGGGAAGCTCGGTCTCTGGCGCTGGCTGTCGATGTGGGTTGGCGTTGCCGGGACGTATCGCCAGAACGACTCGGTGGACGTCGTGTACCAGCGGAACGGCAAGCGGGTCGTCGCGTCGAAGCTCCCGCTCGAGCCGTTGGCCCGGCGCGATCCGGAGAGCACGGGATCATAGGTCTGCTCGTGGCGACGCTTTCGCGACTTGTCGCCAGTGTGGCAGTGCTCGCGGCACTGCCCGTTCTTGGAGGGACCGCATCGTTTTCGGCGACTTCGGACGCTGTCAACGCGGGCATCGTGTGGTCGACCTCCGAGCGAATCTACGGCGCAAACGCAGATGGAAGCGGCGTTCAGCTGCTCGCGGAGGCGCGCGCTCAAGCGCTCGACCTGCTCGCCGCACCTGCCTGGTCCCGGCGAGGGAACGCGCTTGCCTATACCGGTTGTGCGAGCGACAGTTGCGGGATCACGATCTTCACATCCGATTCGGGGACCCGCCGGGGCGTTCGAATTCGCGCCGCCTACCCACGCGCGTCGCGTCGGACGGTCGCTTTCTTCAACCACGCCACCTGGGCGCCCGACGATCGTGAGCTCGTGTTTGCAGATGGGTGGAGCACGGGCGTGTCGATCATCCAGGTGCTCGCACTCGAATCGGGCCGTGCGCGACCGCTGACGAAGACGTCATATCGCCGCTGGGACGGCTCTCCCGTTTGGTCGCCGGACGGGGAGACGATCGCTTTCGTTCGCCGAAGCCATCGCTTCGCGGGCGTGACCCTCCACGGACCGCCGACCATCTATGCGATCCGGCCCGACGGGACTGGCCTTCGGCCGATCACCCGAGGCCACAATCCGTCGTGGTCGCCTGACAGCCGTCAGCTCGTCTTCTCGTGGGGGAACGGCATCTACCGCGTCAACGCTGACGGTGGCGCGCGAACGCGGATCGCTCGGGTGAAACGCACGCGCGGGGAGCTGCTCGAGCCTGACTGGTCTCCGGATGGTCGCAAGATCCTCTACGTGCAGAACGAGCCAAACGGTCGCTCGATCTGGGTGATGAACGTCAGCGGCACGGACCGCCAGCGGCTCGTGCTCGTGCGGTCCGATCAGCCAGACTCGTACTCGGTGACCGGCCTGGGCTGGCGCCCGGGATAGGGGCGCGGCGGGCAGCCTGGCTTCCGGCACCAAGCAAGAGGGCCCCGGTACTGTTCGAGAGTGGAGGAGCGGGCCAACGGGATCGAGGTTCAAGGGCTCGTTCGCGAGTACAAGAAGGGCCCACGCGCGGTCGACGGGATCGACATCACCGTCGCGCCCGGCGAGATCTACGGCTTCCTGGGGCCGAACGGCGCCGGGAAGTCGACCACGGTTCACGTCCTGACGACGCTCTTGCCCCCGACCGCCGGAGCGGCTCGCGTCGGCGGCTACGACGTCGTCAAGGAGGGCCCGAAGGTGCGCTCGCTGATCGGCGTAGCGTTGCAGGAGGCCGCTCTCGACCCGCTTGCTCACGGGCCGGGATCACCTTCGGCTGCAGGCCACGCTCCAGGGAGTTCGCAAGGACCGCAGGAAGGTTCACGCAGACGAGCTCTTGATCCGGGTGGGCCTCGAGGACGCGGGCGACCGGAAGGTCTCGGGCTACTCGGGTGGGATGAAGCGCCGCCTCGACCTCGCGCTCGCCCTCGTGCACATGCCGCGGATCCTCTTCCTCGACGAGCCGACGACAGGCCTCGATCCGCAGAGCCGGACGGCGCTCTGGGAGGAGGTCGCCCGCCTGCGCAGAGAGGAAGGCGTCACCGTCTTCCTGACGACGCAGTACCTGGAGGAGGCCGATGTCCTGGCCGACCGGGTGGGGATCATCGACCAGGGGAAGATCGTCGCCGAGGGAACTCCCGCCGAGCTGAAGGCGGAGATCGGCCGGCCGAGCGTGCATGCGATTCCGCGGGACGAGAAGGATCGTCCCAAGATCGCCGAGTTTCTCGCGCGCTTCGGAGAGCCGCTCGCCACCACGCGAGACGTCGCCGTGCGGCTCCGGGACGGCCTCGGCCTTACGGACATCGTGCGCGCCGTCGACGCGAACGGCGTCGACATCGTCGATCTCGAGCTCAGGGCGCCGTCGCTCGACGACGTGTTCCTCGCAAAGACCGGGCGAACGCTCGAGGGCGCGGCGGAGGAGTCCGAGGCCGAACCGACGCGACGTCCGTGAGCAGCTCCTGGCCGCAGGTCGGCGCGATCGCGCGCCGCTCCGTCGTCCGCACCGCACGCCAGCCGGCGAGCGTGATCCCGCCGCTCGTCTTCCCGATCGCGCTGATGACGGTCAACGCCGCCGGCCTGCAGGCCTCGACCGAGCTGCCGGGCTTCCCGACCGACTCCTTTCTCGCCTTCGCGCTCGCCGTCCCGTTCATCCAGGGCGCGCTCTTCTCGACCATGAACGCGGGAACGGACCTCGCGCGCGACATTCAGACGGGGTTCATCAACCGTCTCTCGTTGACCGCCCTCAGAGACTGGGCGCTGCTGCTCGGGCAGATCTCCGGAGTCGTCGTGCTCGGCGTCTTCCAGGCGATCTTCTATCTGGTCGTCGGCCTCGCCTCGGGCGTGGAGTTCGCCACCGGCCCGGCCGGGATCGCGGTGCTGCTCTTCTACGCGGCGATCGTCTCACTGGCGTTCGGTGCACTCGGCGCCTGGCTCGCCTTCAGGACGGGCTCGGGCGAGGCGATCCAGGCCCTCTTCCCCGTGCTCTTCGTGTTCCTCTTCATCTCTTCGATGAACACGCCACGCGACCTGATCGACGTTCAGTGGTTCCAGACGGCCGCCACGCTGAATCCGGTCTCGTACATGATCGAGCTCGTCCGCAGCCTGATCATCGAGGGCTGGAACGTGCAGGCACTCGCCCTCGGGTTCGGCTTCACGATCCTGATCGGTGTCATCTCGATCGCGCTCGCCTCGCGCGCGCTGCGAACACGGATGACGAGGACGTAGTGGTCTAGTGGGCGCGCGGTGGAACGTCGTGTCGGGAGTCGCCTGGCGGACCCTGAAGAACGCCCTCACGAACCCACAGATCTTCCTTCCGACCATGCTCTTCCCGCTCTTCTTCTTCACGGCCTTCGCGGGCGGCCTCTCGCAGCTCCGCGAGATTCCGGGGTTCGACTATCCACCCGGCTACACGGCCTTCCAGTTCGTCTTCGTCCTGCTGCAGTCGGCCGCGTTCAGCGGTGTCTTCACGGGCTTCGGGGTGGCCCGCGACTTCGAGGGCGGATTCGCGAAGCGTCTGCTGCTCGCGGCTCCGCATCGAAGCGGAATCGTCGTCGGGTACGCGCTCGCAGCCGTTCTGCGGTGGATGGTCGTCGCGACCATCCTGACGGTGGTGGCGCTGATCGCGGGAATGGAGATCGGCGGCTCCTCGGTCGACATCGTCGGGCTCTACGTGCTCGCGCTGCTCGTCAACTTCTGCGGCTTCTTCTGGTCGGGGGGCCTCGCGATGCGGTTCCGCACGATCCAGGCCGCGCCGCTGATGCAGATGCCGGTCTTCCTCGTCCTCTTCTTCGCCCCGGTGTATGTGCCGCTCGAGCTGCTCGAGGGCTGGATCGAGAGCGTCGCTTCGGTGAATCCGCTGACCTACATCCTGGAGACCGGACGAGGGTTCGTCGCCGGCGATCCGCCGCACACCCTCGCCGCCTTCGGGCTGGCGATCGGGATGGGAGTCCTCTTCTGGACCTGGGCGTTCCTCGGCCTGCGCAAGGCCGAAGCGGCCGGCGCGTAGAACGGGGTCAGACCCCAGGCTCGTCCAAGACGCGCAGGCAGGTCGTGACGACGAGTGGATCGAACTGCGAGCCTGCGCCCTCCAGCAGCCGCGCTCGGGCAACCTCCTCGCCGAGAGCGCGTCGATACGGTCGGTCGGTCGTCATCGCGTGGAAGGCGTCGCAAACGAAGATGATCCTCGACTCGATCGGGATCTGCTCCCCCGCAAGCCGGTCCGGATAGCCCGTGCCGTCGAAGCGCTCATGGCAGGTACGGACGATGCGACGAACCTCGGCGAGCTGCGCGATCGGCTCCAGGATGCGCTCCCCGAGCAGAGGGTGGGTCTCGACGACGGCTCGCTCCTCGGGGGTGAGCGGGCCGGGTTTCAGGAGGATTGCGGACGGAATCCCGATCTTGCCGATGTCGTGGAAGAGAGCACCCAGCTCGAGCCACTTCAGCTCCTTCGGCTCGAGGCCCAGCTCGACTCCGACCTTGAGCGCGAGGTCCGTGATCCAGCGCGCGTGCGTGGACGTGGACTCGTCGTTCGCCTCGAGAGCGTTCGCGAGCGCCTCCACCGTGGTGACGAACGTCCGCTCGAGCGACTCGTAGCTTCCGGCGCTCTGAAGGGCGAGCTTCGTCTGCTGGGCGAGCCCGCCCAGGAGCTCGAGCTCGCGGTCGGCGAACATGCTGTCGGGGGGAATCGCAGCCGCGATGACGCCCCAGCGGCGATCGACGCTGAACGGTGCGATCGCGAAGCGACCGTCGGTGCTCTCGGGCGGCGTGGCGATTGCCGCGTAGTCCGCGGCTTCGATGAAGTACGGCTCCGTGCGATCCAGCCAGGGCCCGAGGTGCTCGGCGGGGACGGAGACGTGCTCTCGGATGTCCTGGCGCACGACCTGCTCGTGGGCGGCGAGCCGGACGAGGTCTCCGCTCGTCGGATCCTGGAGCCAGAGCGAGGCGCTCGGGCTCGAGAGAATTCGGGCCGAGCCGGCGACGACCCGCCGCGCGACTTCGGCGATGCCATCCGCGGTCGCGACGTCTCGCGCGAACTCGAGTAGAGCTGTGGCGCTCTCGGCCTCGCGCCGCTGGGCCTCGTACAGCCGTGCGTTCTCGAGTGCCACCGAAGCGTGCCCGGCGAGAACCTCGAGCACCCTCAGATCGTCGCTGTCGAACTGGTTCAACCCGAGCTTCGAGATGACGATCACGCCGATCACCCGCGAGCCGAACGTCAGCGGGACCGCGAGGAGCGACTCCTCGATCTCGACGGTGCCCGCGATCTGCTCCGCGAACTCGTAGCGGCGGGCGTCGCCGATCAGCAGGGGCTCACCCGTCGACGCGACCCGTCCCGTGACACCGCGTCCTACCCGGGTCGGCGAGAGCTCCACCGCCGTTCCGGGCTCGACCGCGGTCAGGTCGCCGCGAAACGCGATCGGCACCAGGTCGTCGTCTTCGCGGAGGAAGACACGGCAGTTGTGGTAATCGATCAGGAGCCGTAGCTCGTCCGCGATGGTGAGCCCGATCTGGGCGACGTCGTTGAGACGGGAGAGCTTTCCGGAGAGGCTCTGCAGCATCTTCAGGTGCGCGATCGAGCGGATGTCGGCGCGGCGCGCGCTCTCGCCGGACGGCCGTTCGAGCGCGCTCTCGTCGAACGCGACGATCAGCCCTTTGCCGCGCGTCTTGGCGGTCATCATGGCCGCCTCCGAGCAGGCGACGAGCTCTCGCGGGTTGGCCGCGTGTACAGGACCGACGGCGACCCCTGTGGACACGGTCAGCCGCCCTGCGGCCTCCACCTCCAGCTTGGCGAGCGCAGCTGCGACCCGCTCGGCGAGCGCGAACGCGCGCCGCAGATCGGCCTCCGGGAGGATGATCGCGAACTCCTCTCCCCCGATGCGGCAGACCACGTCGGAGGCCCGTACAGCGGCTCGGAGCACGTCCGCGACCTGGACGAGCAGCTGATCGCCGACTCCATGGCCGTACACGTCGTTCACCTTCTTGAAGTCGTCGAGATCGAACATGACGAGCGCGACCGTGTCGTGCTCCGCGGAGGCGCGCATGACCTCCTGCCGGAGGCGGTCGTGGAACGCGCGATGGTTGTAAAGGCCCGTGAGCGCGTCGGTCGACGCCTGATGCTCGAGCCGAGCGCGGATGTGAGCGTTGTCGATTGCGAGCGCCGCTGCGTCGCCGAAGCGGGTTGCGAGGTGGAACTCCTCGGGCGAGAACTGCGCGTGCTCCCCGACGCGGTAGATGTTGAGCGTTCCCTTCAGTCGGCCGCGTGCGATCAACGGCACCGCGATCAGGGCTTCGGGGTCGACCGGTGTTCCCGGAACGAAGCGCACGCGTGGATCGAGATGCGCTTGGTTCGAGAGCACCGGCTCGCGATGCACGACGGCCCAGCCGGTGATCCCCTCGCCGAAGGAGAACGTTTCGCTCATGACCTGGTCGGCCCACTGACTGCGCGCGAGCACCGGGATCAGCTCGCGTTTGGCCTCGTCGGCCTCGTAGATGTGTACGTCCTCATACGGGATGAGCTCTGCGAGCGTGTCGGCGATCCGCTCGAGGAGCGCGGTCGGGTTGTCCTCGGAAAGGACGTCGTGGAAGATCTCGGCCAGCCGGCGGTACGGCTCGGCAGAGCCGGACGAGACCAGGCTCATCTGGGGCCGAGGCGCGGGCTCGAAGCTCTTGGGCGCAGGGTCCGACATGAAGGGACGTCCAGGACCCCATCGGAACGACAGGGAGTCGTCTTGAGCGCCTGCTCTGCGAACATGCTCCCTCGTGGAAACGGTCGACGACGCACGGGTTGCGCTGCTCTCGCGGCTTATCGACCATGCGCCCCTGTTCCCGCCGGCTTCACTGGATCTGCCTGGCGCGATCGAGGAGGATCAGCGCGCACGTGCCCACCCAGCCACCTTCATGCTAGGCCGGTTCGTGTGTCCCGCCTCGCGGCTCGCCGAGCTGCCTGACGTGGGGCGAGGGGTCAGCGTGGTGCTCGACAACCTCGAGAGCGGGGTCAGGCTGAAGCCTGACCCCAGGATCGAGGCGGTCGAAGCTCCTCCGGGAGCCGAGCTTGCAGCACTTGTCGGGATCGCGGACGAGGTCTATGTCGAGGTTCCGCTCGACGACGCGTTGGAGGAACGCCTGGACGCGGTCGCGGGCCATGGTCTGCGCGCGAAGGTGCGCTGTGGAGGCACGTCGACGCCCGACGACCACTCCCTGGCGGGTTTCGTTCGCGCCTGTCGCGAGCGCCGGATCGCGTTCAAGGCGACGGCCGGTCTCCACCACGCGCTGCGGAGCGACGGCGAGCACGGGTTTCTCAACCTGCTGGCTGCGGTCGTCTTCGGCGACGAGGAGGCCGCCCTCGGCGAACGTGATTCGGATGCACTCTCCCTGGATCCAGGAGCCTTCTCGTGGCGAGACCGCAGTGCGCGCGGGGACGAGCTCGTGCGCGCGCGACGCGAGCGAGTGCACTCGATCGGGAGCTGCAGCTTCTTCGAGCCGGTCGAGGAGCTCGAGAACTCGGGGATCCTGCCGCTGTGAACGGGGCGGTCGGGTTTGGCGTCTTCTCGGTCGCCGGGGACGAGCCCCGGGTCGGCTTTCGGGCAGGTCACGGCGTTCTCGACCTCGTGGCGAGCGGTCTCGGTGCGGAGTTCTCGGAGCCAAGCCTGAATTCGTTCCTCGCTTCGGGGAGAACGGCGTGGGAGGACACTCTCGGCAAGGTGGTCGAGCTGGTCGAGGGAGGTCGCGACGTCGTTCCGCTCGAGGAGGCGACGGTTCACCTTCCGTTCGAGGTCGCCGACTACGTCGACTTCTACTCGTCGCTCGAGCACGCCACCAACCTCGGCCGTCTCTTCCGCCCCGATTCCGATCCGCTGCTTCCGAACTGGCGTCATCTTCCGATCGGCTACCACGGCCGCGCGGGAACGGTCGTGGTCAGCGGAACGCCGGTCGTGCGACCCTCCGGTCAGTCGAAGGCATCCGACGACCCTGCGCCTCGCTTCGGGCCGAGTCGGCGACTCGACATCGAGCTCGAGCTGGGATTCGTCGTCGGCATGCCGAGCGTGCTCGGAACGCCGGTTTCGCCGGCGGCGTTCCGCGATCACGTCTTCGGCGTCGTGCTCGTCAACGACTGGAGCGCTCGCGACATCCAGGCCTGGGAGTACCAGCCGCTCGGGCCCTTTCTCGGGAAGTCGTTCGCCACCTCGATCTCGGGCTGGGTCACGCCGCTCGCGCTCCTGGAGGATCGTTTCGTGGCTCCTCCGGCGCAGGATCCGAAGCCGCTGCCCCATCTGCGAGTCGCCGGGAACTGGGCGCTCGACATCGAGCTCGAGGTCGAGCTCTCGGACACGGTCGTGTCGCGCACGAACGCGCGCGGCCTCTACTGGACGATGCCGCAGCAGCTCGCGCACGCCACGAGCAACGGCGCGTCGGTACGGACCGGCGATCTCTTCGCCTCCGGCACGATCTCCGGACCCGACACGGGGAGCGAGGGCTCGCTGATCGAGCTGACGCGAAACGGCGCTCGGCCCATTCGGGTCGGCGACGGGAGCACGCGGGCGTTCCTCGAGGACGGCGACGAGGTCGTGTTGCGAGGGCGCGCCGGAGATGTCGATCTCGGCGAGGTTCGCGGAACGATCCTGCCCGCCCGTCCGTAGGGCCGCGGGCATACCCGGCGCTCTACACGGGCGGAAAGCCGCCCGCGCGATAGACCTGGCCTTCGAGCTCGCGTCCGAGCACCTCTTCCAGCCATGCCGAGACGGCAACGAGGGCATCGAGGTCGACACCGGTCTCGACGCCCTGACCCTCGAGCAGGTAGACGAGATCCTCGGTCGCGATGTTTCCGGTCGCGCGTGGGGCGAAGGGACAGCCACCGAGGCCGCCCACCGAGGCGTCGAGCACGGTGGCTCCGGTCTCGAGCGCCGCGAGTGCGTTCGCATAGCCCGTGTTGCGTGTGTTGTGGAAGTGGCCGCCGACGGGAACGCCGAGCTCGGAGGCTCGCGAGACCAGTCTCCTGACCTGCGCGGGCACGGCGACGCCGATCGTGTCGGCGAGGAGGAGGGTGTCGGGACCGGCAGCAGCGATCTCTGCGGCGAGCTCGATGACCCGGTCCTCGTCGACCCTGCCCTCGAACGGGCAGCCGAAGGCCACGCTTACGGTCACCGCCGAGCGGATCGCGTCGGCCCGCGCACGCTCGACGATCTGCAGCGCCGCCTCCAGCGACTCCTGCACCGAAGCGTTCTGATTTCGCCGGTTGAACGACTCCGTCGCGCCGAACGCGAACCGAACCTCGTCCAGCCCGGACGCGATGAGGCGGTCGTATCCGCGCTCGTTCAGCGCAAGTCCCGCGTACACGACTCCGTCGACTCGATCGAGGGTCGCAACGACCTCTTCCGCGCCGGCCATCTGCGGAACACGGCGCGAATCGACGAAGCTCGCGACCTCGACGGCACGCAGCCCGGCTCCCGCGAGCTTGCCGACGAGCTCGGCGCGGAGCGCCGGCGCCAGGACGTCAGGCTCGTTCTGGAGCCCGTCGCGCGGGCCCACGTCGACGATGAGCACAGCCGGTCGACCGAGCCCCTACGCGAGTGCGTTCGTCTTCTCGGCCAGCTCGCGGTCGCGGTCGGTGATGCCGTCGGCCGTGTGCGTCCACCAGCGAAGCGTCACCTGCTTGTAGTCGATCGCGATTCCCGGGTGGTGATCCTCACGCTCGGCGAGCTCGCCGACGCGGTTCACGAAGTCGAGTGCATGCTTGAAGCTTGCGAGCTCGAACGTGCGCTCGAGAGCATTGTCGACCTCGCTCCACCCATCCGGTTCGGCCATCGCACCAGTATCTACGATCGAGCGCTCCCCATGACGGCTTCCACCGACACCGCCGCGCTTCGTCCCGCCGCGGCCTCCGACAAGGATCGGCCTGCGAGCGAGCTCGTCGTCTCGGCGTTCTACGGACCACTTGCTCACCGACTCGCCCTCATCCTGCTCCCGTCGAGGATCCCCCCTCCGGCCGTCGTCCTCGCAGCCGGCGCCACCGGCCTCGTCGCCGGCGCCTTCCTCGCCGCGGCGTCGTTCGTCGTCGCAGCGGCTGCTGTTGCAGCTGAAGACGTTGCTCGACAACGCCGACGGGCGGCTCGCTCGTCTTTCCGGGCGCGTCACCTTGCTCGGAAGGTATCTCGACACCGAGTCCGATACCGCCCTCAACCTCGTCCTGTTCGCGGCGCTGGGAGCGGTCACGGACCGGCCGTGGATCGCGCTTGCGGCGTTCTGCGTGCTGACGCTCGTCCTCAGCGTCGACTTCAATCTCGCGCATCTCTACCGCGAAGTCCGAGGCGGCGAGCCCGATGTCGTGCCTGCCTCCGGCGGACGTCTGGAGCGGACTCTCGAGCTCGTCTACCGAACGATGTTCGCGCCTCAGGACCGGGCTATTCGCGCGTTCTCGTCCCTGCGGCTCGGCCGGGCTCTGCGGGAGGTCGAGGACCCGGCTGAAAGGCGCGCGGCGGAGCTCGTCTACCACGACCGGCCGACCGTTCTCATCCTCGCGAATCTGGGCCTCTCCACCCAACTGGTGGTGCTCGGCGCATGCCTCGTCGCTGGGATTCCTGCGCTCTACCTCTGGCTGGTCATGGCGATGCTGCCGCTGCTCGTGGTGCTGCAGCTGCGCCGGGAGTGGCGTGGTCAGCCGGCTCCCCGCAGCGTGATCCGCTGCCCGTTCATCGAAGCCGCTGCATCGGAGCAGAGGTAGGCGATCGCCTCGGCGATCTCCTCCGCGGCGGTGAACGTCGAGAAGTCCTTGTCGGGCGTCTCCTCGCGCATCGCCGGGGTCACGATCGCTCCCACGACCACGATGTTCGCGGTCGCGCCCGACCCACGGAAGCGGTCGGCGAGTGCCAGCGTCCAGGCCTCGGCACCTGCTTTCGCCGCCGCATAGGCGGCATTCGTGTGCGTCGGTGCCTGTGCCTGCGAGCTCGAGACGAGCACGAAGCGCCCTCGGCCGCTCGCGAGGAGCTGCGGCGCGAATGCCTGAGTGGCGTGCTGGACCGTGCGGATGAGCAGGCCGTGCAGGAACTCCCAGTCCTCGAGCGGAGCCTCCTCGATCGGCTTGCCTCCCCGCCATCCGCCCACCAGGTGGACGAGGCCGTCCACGCGACCGTGACGCGCGACGATGCCGTCGACCCACGAGCGCGCCGAGCCCGGGTCGAGCAGGTCGACGGCCGCGTTCCCAGCCTCGATCTCGAGGTCCGCGGCGAGAGCATCCAGCGGTGCCTTCTCTCTACCCCCGAGCTCGAGAGTCGCCCCGGCTGAAGCAAGTCGTCGGACGACCGCAGGGCCGAGATTCCCACCGGCGCCTGCGACGGCGATCACCCGGTCTGCGAGAGACTCCATCATCCTTCACGCTACCAACGCCATGCCTCGACTTTCGCTCTGCCGCTGGGGTAGCGTCGCGGGGTGACCGACCCGGCCTTCACGGAGCTGCAGGCCAAGCTGCGCGCCTTCTGGCCGACGGTGACCCTCCGCTCGATCGGCGATGTCGAGCGCTCCGTCGTCGTCGTGCACTCGATCAGCTTCGACGTCCCCGATCACCTGATCCCGGTCTTCCCCGCGTACGAAGAGCGCTTCCTCTGCCTCGTGCTCAGCCTTCTGCGCGCCCCGCGGTCCCGCGTCATCTACGTGACGTCGCAGCCGATCCATCCACGCGTACTCGACTACTACTTCGGGCTCGTCCCGGAGCTCGATACGCCGGACGCTCGCGCTCGTTTCGCATCGGTCTCCTTGGTCGACGGTCGCAACGAGCCCTTGTCCAAGAAGCTCCTCGCCAGGCCAGGCGCGCTCCGCCGGATCCGCGCGCTCATCGGCGATCCGGAGATCGCCTTCCTGCTGCCGTTCTGCATGACCGACGACGAGGCAAAGCTCGCAGTGGCGCTCGGCCTCCCGATCTACGGCTCAGACCCCGAGCTGAACCGGCTGGGGACGAAGTCGGGCAGCCGAAGGATCTTCGCGGACGAAGGCGTCCAGCATCCGGCCGGGCTCGAAGTCGACGGCGAGCGCGATCTCCCGCGTGCCCTGGCAGAGCTCAGCAGAAGAAGCCCGGGAGCCCGCGGCGCGGTGCTCAAGCTCGACAAGGGCGTCAGCGGTCTCGGGAACGCGCTGCTCGATCTCGCTGCCGTGGACGGAGACGTACGGCCGGCGATCCGCCTCGAGGATCCGGAGATCGAGGTCGACGAGTACCTGCGCGCGCTCGACGACGAGGGAGGCATCGTCGAGGAGCGGATCGAGGGCACGGACTTCCGCAGCCCTAGCGTCCAGCTCCGCATGAGCCCGGCGGGACAGGTCGACATCATGTCCACGCATGACCAGGTTCTGGGCGGTCCGCATGGACAGACGTACTTCGGGTGTCACTTCCCGGCTGACGATGAGTACGCGGCGCTCATCGCCTCCGAGGCGTTGAAGGTCGGACGCCGACTCGCCCGAGAAGGCGTCATCGGCCGCGCTTCGGTGGACTTCGCGGCGGTGAAAGACGGCGCCTGGCAGCCCTACGCGCTCGAGATCAACCTGCGTTGCGGGGGGACGACGCACCCGCTGTTCGCGCTCACGGCGCTCACCGACGGTGTCTACGACCCGCTCGCCGGCGAGTACCGGAACCGGCTCGGAGACCTCAAGTACTACGCCGCGACGGATCACCTCGACTCGCCCGCATACCAGTCGCTGACGCCGGACGACCTGCTCGACGTCGTCGCCGAGCGCGATCTCGGCTGGGACGCCGAGCGCGAGACAGGGGTCGTCCTCCACATGGTGAGCGCGCTCGCGGTCGCAGGGCGTATCGGGCTCACCGCAGTCGGAGACACGCTCGAGGAGGCGCGCGGCCGCTACTACGACGTGAAGGCCGCGGTTGACGAGGCCGCGGCGCTCGCGACCTGATTGTCACTCGGTCCAAAGCGTGAGCCGGGCTCCACCAGCTAGTCTGTGCGGCGAAAACCAGGACGAGTACCGGGGGCTGCGGCTTCCCCTACCCGTTCGATCGAGGGTGAGGGGAGGTGTATTTCATATGGCAACCGGAGTAGTCAAGTGGTTCAACGACGCTAAGGGTTACGGCTTCATCACGCCCGACGAGGGTGGCAAGGATCTCTTTGTCCACCACTCCAACATCGCCGGCAACGGTTTCAAGTCACTCAGCGAGAACGCTCGAGTCGAATTCGAAGCCCGCGAGGGAGCGAAGGGTCCAGAGGCGATCAACGTCCAGACCGTCTAGTACCACCGGGCGCGCGGCCTCCGGGTCGCGCGCCCTCTAATCTTTGGAGAACATGGCGAAGGAAGAGAAGGTCGAAGTCGAGGGGGAAGTGCTGGAAGCGCTCGGCGGGGGCATGTTCCGTGTCGCGCTCGACGGCGGCCACGAGCTGATCGCGTACACCGCGGGCAAGATGCGGCGCTACCGCATTCGCATGGCGCCGGGCGACCGGATCAACGTCCAGGTCTCACCGTACGACCTGACGCGCGGCCGCATCGTCTACCGGCACAAGTAGTAGACGCCGCCCGCGGCGCTGGGGTCATTCCGCTCCGCGTGGGCGGGCGCTATCGTGGCCGGCGCGCCCCCGTAGCTCAGTGGATAGAGCAGCGGTTTCCTAAACCGCGTGCACAAGTTCGATTCTTGTCGGGGGCACTCGCGCCGCTCGAGCCCGGCAGGTCGAGCTTGCCTTCCGCGCGTCCCTGCCACCATTGTTGTGAGGAAGATGGCGATGGAGATCGTTGGTAGGGAGGACGAGCTCCGCTCACTGCGGACCTTCGTCGACGACGCGATGCACGGACCGGCGACGCTCGTGCTCGAGGGCGAGGCGGGGATCGGGAAGTCGACGCTCTGGGAAGCGGGCGTCGCGCACGCGCGCGCGCAGGGAGTAACGATCCTCTCGTCGCAACCGGCCGAGGCCGAGCGCGCTCTCGGACACATTGGCCTAGTGGATCTGCTCGAGGGCGTCATCGACGATGCGCTGTCTGCACTCTTGGCACCGAGACGGCGCGCGCTCCAGGTGGCGTTGCTCAGAGAGGAGGCGTCAGGTGATCCCGTCGATCACCGCACGATTGCGGTTGCAGTGCGCGACGTCCTGCACTTTCTGAGCGAACGTGGACCGATTCTGATCGCCGTCGACGACGTTCAGTGGCTCGACCTGTCCTCGTCGCGTGCGCTCGCGTTCGCCCTGCGGCGGCTCGACGCGAGTCCAGTCAGCCTTCTACTCGCACGGCGGCCGGGCGAGGGCGCGCATCAAATGGAACTCGAGGGCGCCCCAGGTGCCGACCGCGGTCGCCAGATCGCGGTGGGGCCGCTCAGCGTGGGGGCGCTCCACCGCCTTTTGCGGGATCGGCTGGGAACGTCGTACCCCCGCCAGACATTGCTTCGGATCCACGAGCGGTCGGGTGGGAATCCGTTCTTTGCGCTGGAGCTGGCCCGCGCCCTCCCCCTGGACATCGACCCGCTTCAGCCGCTCGCGGTTCCCGAAAAACTTGAAGAGCTCGTAAGCGCGCGGATCTCGGCGCTCCCTGTGTCCACGCGCAGCGCACTTGCGTTTGCAGCAGCGGTGGGCACGACGTCGGTCACTCTGTTGGAGCGCGCCGGCGTTACTGCGGACGCGCTCGACGCGGCGGTCACCGCGGGCGTGATCGAGCGCGAGAACGGGATGATCCGCTTCACCCACCCGTTGTTGTCGTCGGTTCTGTACGCCGCGCTCGGCGAAGGGCGGCGGGGGGTTCACGCTCGCATCGGCGAGATCGTCGACGAGCCGGTCCTCCGCGCTCGCCACATCGCGCTTTCGACGGGCTTGCCTAACGCCGACATTGCGCGCCTGCTCGAGGACGCTTCTAGGCTGGCAAGCGATCGCGGCTTGTCGGCGGTGACTGCCGAGCTTGCCGAGCAGGCGCTCCGGCTGACGCCGCCGGCGCGTAGCGAGGAGCGCCGGCAACGAGCGCTCGCCGCTGCGCGTGCGCACCTCGCCGTCGGAGAATGGACGCGCGCTCGAACGATCGCCACGGACCTACTGGCCCAGACGAAGAGCGGGCAGCCACGCGCCGAGGCGCTGCTCCTGCTCGCCCAGTTCGAGCATGACGACCTCGCCGTGCCGGTCTTGGAGGAAGCCCTACGGCACGCGGCCTCGCACCCACGGCTCGAAGCGCTCATCCACATCCGTCTCGGCTGGGCACAACGCTTCAGGAAGGGATTCGCTGCGGCGCTCGAGGTTACCCGCGCGGCTCTCGAGCTTGCCGACCGCGTCGACGACAACGCCCTTCGCTTCGAGGCGCTCGTGAACCTCAACACGTTCGGGAGCATGGTCGGGGATGCCGAGACGTCGAAATATGCAGCTCGCGCACGCGATGTCGCCAGTGCCACGGGCGACGAGCGCCTGCTGCGCGTGGCGAACCTCCTCACCTCCGTGGCATTCATGGAGTCGGGCGACACGACCGCGCAACGCGCCAAGCTCGAACAGGCGTATCGAGATTGGCACGCGCGCGACGAGCCGTTCGGCGCACAGGTGCTCTGGGAACTGTCGTGGATCGAGCTGTGGGCTGGGCGCTGGAAGCTCGCGGCGGAGTACGCTGCCCGCGCCCGCGACGTCAGGGTCCAGTACGGGGTCGAGAGGAATCAGGACTACATCCCGATCACATGGGTCGCGGCGCATCGGGGGCAGCTCGAGCTTGCACAGCAGGAGTCGGAGCGAGCCCTGATGCTCTGTGAGGAGCAGATCGGTTTCAGTCCGCCCCTGCTCGAGGCCGTCCCGGGACTCGTGGCCCTCTGGACCGGAGATGCGGCCACGGCTGCCGAACGCCTCGGCAAAGCCGACAGGCAGGCGGCCGCTCTTGGGTGGAGTGCGCCGGACGCGCGGCCGTGGACCGCCGACTACGCGGAGGCGCTCCTCGAACTGGGCCGAATCGACGAGGCCGAATGGGTGATAGACGTCTGGGAAAGGGATGCGGCAAGGCTCGGCGGGGACAGGGTGCTCGCCTCGGTAACCCGCTGCCGCGGGCTCGTGGCTGCAGCCCGCGGGGACGTTGAGGAAGCATTCTCGCTTCTCGAGCAGGCGGTTGTGCGGCACGACGAGGTCGGTGATGCGTTCGGACGCGCTCGCGCGCAGCTTGCGTTCGGCATAGTCCTCAGGCGCGCGCGGAAGAAACGCCCGGCCCGAGAGGCGATCGACGCTGCGCTCGGCGGCTTCGAGGAGCTCGGAGCAGCCACCTGGATGGAGAGGGCGCGTGCTGAGCTCGGACGAATCGGCGGGCGCACGCAGGAGGAAGGATTGACGGCGGCCGAGCGGCGCGTGGCCGTCCTGGTCGCGGCCGGCCGGACGAATCGGGAGGTCGCGGCCGAGCTGTTCCTCGGCGAGCGGACAGTCGCCGGCCACCTGACTCGTGTCTACGCCAAGCTCGGCGTGCGTTCTCGCACCGAGCTCGCGCGCCGATTGCCCTGACGACTCGGTCGGCGCAGGCAAAGTCAGGACGTTCTTACCTTTCCTCGCCGCTCGCCCGACCCTAGCGTCAGACGGGTGCCCAAGTACCTTGTGGAGACCTACCTTGCGCGCGGCTTGGCCGGAGAGCGAGCCTCCC
Source organism: uncultured Actinomycetes bacterium (assembly GCA_963850485.1). Classification (GTDB taxonomy): domain Bacteria; phylum Actinomycetota; class Thermoleophilia; order Gaiellales; family Gaiellaceae; genus GMQP-bins7. The sequence goes on from CAWKLR010000013.1 coordinate 84,232, forward strand.
GCGAGCGGCAGGCAGGCTCGGCGGCGGAGGAGCTTGACGGAGGGGGGCACGCGCGTCCGCTTCGACCGCTCGATCTACGTTCCCGAGGACGAGATCTGCTTCTTCGTCTTCGACGCTCCCTCCGGTCGGGACGCCGCGCTGGCCGCTCAGCGAGCGGAGCTCGACCCGATCCGCGTCGTTGAGGCGATCTCGTCCCGAAAGGAGGAGCAACGCATCAAGACGTCTCGCACGACCACCCACGAACGAAGGAAGGAAACAAGATGAAGAAGCCCAGCGAGTCCTGCTCCATCGCGAAGTCAAACGGAGAGGAGGAGAAGAAGTGAAGCGGTACCGCCAGTTCTTGACGATTGCAGTGTTCGGCATCGTGCTCGTGACGTTCGCCGCGCTCGTCGGCGTAACGGCGGCGTCTCCGCCGTCGGGGGTAACGCCGACCCTGCTCGCACGTGGCACCTATGACGACTTCAGGGTGAGGTCGATCCCGGACTCGCCGGTCGACTTCCAGGTGAAGGCGAAATCACCGGTCGACGTCGTGGTCCGAAAGCACGACTACGCCATTGGATCGCATACCGGGTGGCATAGCCATCCGGGTCCGGTCTTCATCACGGTCACGCAGGGGACGCTGACGTACTACCTGTACGACGATGCAACCTGCACACCACACACTGTGTCAGCGCCGAACGGGTTCGTCGACGACGCGCGCGGACACATGGTCCGGAACGAATCCGGCCAGCCCGCGCAGGACATGAGCGTGATAATCGCACCGACGGGAGGCGCCGCCTTCCGGGGAGAGCTCGACGCCCCCAATCCGAACTGCGGTTTCTAGGAGCGAGCTGAACCTGAGCGGGGAGCCGGCGAAAGCACGGCTCCCCGTCTCGCATCACAACCCTCGTCAGACGAGGAGGAGGAGAACCGAAGCGGTACCTGCGGGATGCCAAAATCTGTTCGTGCCAGTGGTCAGGCCGTGACGCCCCGGCACGTGGTCTTCGAGCGTGCTGTCGAGGCGAAGGGCGCCGTCCTCCACGAGCTGAAGAACGATCGCCGCGGTGAACGTCTTCGTCACGCTCCCCACCCGGTTACGAAGCGACCGACAGACTGGCAAGGCTTCCAGTTCAAGGCACATGTAGTCAGCGATGAGACGCGGAGGCAGACGACCGTCCTCGCGAAGCTGGGGCGCGCACAGGCGCGTCTTCGCGTTTCAACGGCGACGGGCCTTCGTCGTCGGAGCACGTAGGTGCCCGCCAGCATCATCGGAGTAAGAACGCTACTGGCTACTCGATCAGTGTGGCGTCCTCGGCACCAAGAAACGTGAGCGCAAGCAGTGCCGCCTGATCGGCCGAAAGCTCCGGAGTGTTCAGAAAGGCGACGATCTCGTCTGCGAGTTCTGCCTGTGGGGGGTGCAGTGGATCGACGTGTGGCGCTCGTCCACGGATCCGTGCCTGAACGTTCTCTTCGATGACCGGACCAGAGATCGCGCCGATCTCGTCGACTCGCGCCCGGTACCGGCGTACGCGAGCCTTCATCGTCTCGAATTCGTCTGCGGGAAGTGCCACGCGGGTGCAGCTACCCAAGCAATTTCCTATCTAATCCGCGCTTCGGGGGGACGCCTGCGTGACCTGGCTAGGACTTCAACGGCCAGCGATGTCCACGGGTCGCTGGCGGCTTGAGCCCCACTTCCTCGTCGAAGATCACCGCGCATTTCGCGACGCACACCTGACAGATGATGAGCCCGTCGGCGTTCGTGACCACGCGCACCTCGCGGTTGTGTCGACCCGCAGAACGAAACACACGACCTCGCTGAAGTGGAAAGGGTTCTGCATGGGCTCGGCGACTCTCTCGCGCACGCGCTGCGGACGCTAGTCCGCCTCGACCTTCGCCAGGAACTTCCGAAGGTAATCCGCCACGTCGCGTTTCGCCAGCCCGAGAGGAAAGAACGGCCACACGAGCCACCCTCGACCCCGCAGGTGACGGACTCCTATGATCTCCACACGGCTACCTCCATCGTCGGTCGGCGTTGCGCGAATCTCCCATGTGCTCCCCGGCTTAAAGAGATTCGACTCGATCACCGTGCCTCTGAGGACGTCGGGCTGCGACCAGTCGTAGCGGAGGCGCTCCCAGACGAGCCCGATCGGCCAGGGGTTCCCCTCGGTCACGTCGGCCCAGGTCTCACCGCGGTCGTGGATCGTCAGATGCTCGGTGAACACGTCGCGCCACAAGTCTGCTCGGCGCGGCGAGAAGTCGCGGGCGGCCTCCAGGATGCGATCTGCGGGAGCCGAGCTCAGGTCGATCACGTGAACCGTCGGCACGGCTCGATGCTACGACGCCACGAAGGGGCTCGCCGATGATTGGCGAAGCCGAACGAGCCGGGTCGGCCTTGGCGTCCTTCCCTAAGACCCCTTCCCTGCGGAGGACGGGGGATGGATGGGTTGCCGGCCCGGCCGCTTCCTGATCCGCGGAGCGTTTGACTGACAACCGTGGTCCCCCAAGGGTGACGCGTAGGTGACGGTACGGTGAATCTACGCTGCTTCTGCGCAATCCACACGGCGTTTCCTAAACCGCGTGCACAAGTTCGATTCTTGTCGGGGGCAATTCTCCGACAGGTATAGCGGCCTTCGCAAAGGGCTTCGCTGCGGCAAGGTCTAAGCGCTCGCGTTCCGGCGGTAGCGGAGGTATACCGTCAGCCAGCGCCCATCACGGCTGGACTAGCCATCGACGACGGCGCGAACGTGACGTAGGGCGCGACCGTTCGGAACCCCATGTCTGCGTACATCGAGAGCCCCATCACCGAGGACTGAAGCACGATGGTGTCGCATCCCCAGGCTCTTCCGGCTCCGACTGCGGCCCAGGTAACCGCGCTCCCGACGCCGCGCCGTCGGGCTTCCGGGAGAGTGCCGACGTTGTAGACGCCAGAGGCGTCTCGGCTGCGAATTGCGATCGAGGTGCCGACCGGCTTTCCATCGAGCCTTCCGACGAACAGCCGAACGTCCGGGTCGGCCGCGAAGGCCGGCGAGATCAATCGCTGCGCCAGCTCGGCTCGAAGCCCGCTTTCTTCAAGGACGCCGATGAATTCATCCAGGTTCGGCTCGAAGATCGGGACGACGTCGACGCCCGCACTCAATGCGGGGGTAGCGGGTATTGGATGCAGAACCATGCCTGGGTAGAGAGAGGCGGCAGGCTCAAGCCCGTAGCTGGCAGGAACCTCGGCAAGGCCTGCAGCGAGCTTCTCGGCGACCCACACGCGAAAGGGGACGTCGTGTGCTGCGACCCACGCCATAGAGGTGGCTAGCTCGGCGGATGGTGCTTCCCGCGTCACCACACATCCGTTGAAGCCGGACAGCGGCATACCCGTACTGAACGAGAAGATCGAACCCTCCTCGTGAGTCTCCCCTTCGGGGACATGCTGGGCAAGCTTCCGGAAGGAGGCGATGAAGCTCTCATCAGCGATACGGACGAGATCGTGGTCTGCCTTCATCGGTGTCGGCGAGGCTAGCTATGTGTCCGAGCTCGCGCGCTACCCGCGGACGACCCGCTGGACCCTTGGCTCGTTAGTTCGTGCCAGGGCTGTCCGCTACGCGGCGCTACGCGTGCGACCGATGCGTTTCGGGCGAGCTAGGAGCTTTGGGCACGACTCCGCCTGGCGCACTCGGCAGCTTGCCCGCCAGCATCGGAGCGAGAACGCGGGCTAGTCGATTTGCGTGGCGGCGATCTGCGGTTCGTAGTGTGGTTCGACGAGAGTCACGCGAGCGCGGGTTGCGCGGCCTCGGAGGAAGCGCACGACATCGATGATGTCGCCCTCCTTCGGAAGCTCCTCGCCGACGTATTTGTAGAACTGATCGACTGTATGCGTCGGGTCGTTCGAGGCGAAAGCCACTCGGAAGGTTCTTGTCTCGGTCACAGAGGTATCTCCCAGGTCGTCAGCAAGGTTGGTCGCTTTCTGTAAAGCCCGATGTGAGGACGATGACGTCGCCACAGAGTGCTGGCCCTGCAAGTCGAATCCTGTTCGCCTGGGCTCCTACGTCTCACGCGCCTGCGGCGCGTCGGGAGATTGCGGGCCTTCGGCCGGGGTTCTGGCCGCAGGGCCAGTTACACCACCCTACTCCTTCTGGGGCGCTGGCGCGGTACTCGCGCTCAGCCTGACGAACAGCTCGAGTCGCCGGCGAAGGACGCGGTCACGGGTACGTGCCAGGGGTGAGCGCCGCCCGGAGCGTCGGTACTCGCAAAGACGAGTGCGCCAAGTACGGCGGGGTCAGTTGCCCCACCGAAACCTCCGTCGAGTCGCCGGGTCCGCTGCCCTAGAGGTCGCGCAAGTACGCGAAGCGCTCGCGAGTCTGCCCACAGAGAGCAGGAGCGATACCGTTCGACCCGTGACACCGGTCGACGAACCGCAGTTCCAGTCGCTGCTCGAGCAAGTGCGCGAGCTGCATCAACTCGCTGACGAGCTCACACGCTCGTCGAGCGGGGGCATCCACGCGAATGTTCGCGCTCGTCTGAGCTGGAACCAACCGCCGGCGCTGCCGCCCGAACAGACGAGGGTTGCGGATCAGGCCGTGGAAGTGCTCGGACTCCCGCGGCTCTCGCCGTCCCAAGCACGGGAACTCCAAGCCGTCTTTTTTGGCAAGTAGCGGTTCGGCCAGGCCCATCGCCCGTCGGCAACGGGCCAGGACGCGACAGCATTGGATCGGGCAGCCGCAGAACGAGTCGGAAACTAGCGCGAGGCGTCAGGCGTTGCGCTTGTTGCGGTCGCGCCTGTTCTTCCGCGCAGCATCTCGGCGTGAGCGCTGCTCGGGCGTCGCTTGGCGATCAGAGGCCGCGGAGTGGTCGTCCCAATGCGCCCGTTCGGAATCCGTCATCTGACGGACGATGAGCTCCCCCGAGGAGACCTGGTCGCGGAAGTGCTCGAGGCGCCCCTCGCGTGCGTCTTCCTCTCGTTCGCGGGTTGTCTTCGCCATCAGCCTTCCATCGTCAGAAAGAGGGACTTTCTGTAGCTGTGGGAGCATACGTTCGTGACCGCGCAGCCCCACGCGCACGTCCGCTTTCGTCGAGCGATCGAGCGCCGAGCACTCTGGATGGCCGAGGACGTCGCACGCGAGCTCCCGAACCTCGACAGAAGAAGCGCAGAGCGCGGGACCTAGTGTCGCTCGACCGATGAATTCTGGGCGTCCTGATCGTCTGAGCGATGTGAACGCAGATCAGTACCAATCGGAAATGGAGGCGCGCATGACTGCACTGACGCCTGCGGCAGAGTTGGCGGCGACGAACCCCGTCCGCCATCCCAACGAGTCCGAGGAGTACCGCCGGGCTCGCCAAGAGCTTCTCGTCCAGGAGATCGAGCTACGACGCCACGCGGAGCGGGTCGCATCGCTTCGCCGCGAGTTGCCGCCCGGCGGCGAGGTTCCTCGTGAGTATCGCTTCGTGGCCGAAGACGGCTCCGACGTGACCCTGACCGACCTTTTCGGCGAGCACGACACGCTGATCGTGTACAGCTACATGTTCGGCCCGGAGCGTGAAGCGCCGTGCCCGATGTGCACCTCGCTCATGGGCGGTCTGGATCACAAGATCGCCGACATCCGTCAGCGCGTCGCCATCGCCTTCACCGCCCGCTCGCCGATCGAGCGCCTCGTCGAGGCCAAGGCGGCGCGAGGCTGGCGTGATCTGCCGGTGTTCAGCGACGGCAAGTGGCGACTACACGCGCGACTACGTGTCGGCCGAGGACGCCGACATCCCGGCCTACAACGTCTTCACGCGTCGAGGCGGCGAGATCCGGCACTTCTGGAGCGACGAGATGACCGGCGACATGGCCGATCCCGGCCAGGATCCACGCGGCGCGGTCGAGATGGATCCGCTGTGGCTTCTGCTCGACACGTCCCCCGATGGCCGCGGCACGGATTGGTATCCCAAGTTGGCGTACTGAGCGCGTGGTCGAACTCGCGACCTTGGCGACCTGAGTGACGGCGCCGCGCGGCTAGCTGAATCTGAAGAACAGGAAGCGCTCGGTTCCGTCCGCGAAGCGGAGCACGAGCTGGCGGCAGCCCGTCCAGCTCTTCGTCGTCTTCCAGTCGTAGGTGTAGTGGCGGTTCGTCGTGTCGTACCTGAAGCCGGTGTTCTCAGCGACGGTGAGTGCTCCCGTCGGTAGGCGGGACGTGCAGTCGATCGTCCCGACCTTCGGATAGCCGGACGCGAAGATCCCCAGGCCGCGGTTGATGCCAAGCGAGAACTTCACCGGAATCGCGTTGCCCGCCCTTGCCCGTATTGAGCGTGGGCGGGTTGCTCAGCCCGAAGAAGCCGGTGAAGGGCCACAGCTCCCTGGTGACTGCCGGGGACTCGGAGGGTCCGTAGTCGACGTCGTCCGGAGGCACCTGGAAGGGGACATCCGGTCGGTTCACGCCGTTGAAGTACGCCTTGATCGAGTAGGTGCCGGCGGGCAACGACGTCAGCAACGACTGAGGCACCTGCACGACACCTAGTGGATCCGTCTTGGCTGTGAATACGTGCGCGCCTGCTCCGACCGTCCTCTTGAAGATCACGAAGACGTTGCGTTGATGCAGCGGCGTGGCCGACGGACTCGTCGTCGCCTTGAGAGTCGCGACGAGCGATGAGTCGAGCGTGAGCGTGGTCGGCTGCTTGACCACGAGCACCGTGTCGGAGACGTCGGAGGAACCACAGCTCGAGTCGCCGGCGAAGGACGCGGTCACGGGGTACGTGCCAGGAGTGAGAGCCGCCCGGAGCGTCACGGTCGCGACGCCGTTCGAGTTCGTGATGGCCGGGAGTCCGGCGCCACCCAGGCCGATGCGGATGAGCTTGCCGGGGCCGACCGTACATCCGGCGCCGCTCGAGTTGAGATCCACGGTCACGGAGAAGCTCGCGCCGAACTTGACCGAAGCCGGCGGCTCCGGCGGCCCAGTTGTGAACGCCAGGGTCGTCCCGGTCGGTGGGGATTCGCCGGGCCCGAGCGGCCCCGGGATCGATCCGTGCCGGTAGTACGCCCCGAGGTTGTCGTCGATCGTGACGTTGCCGACACCGCTCGCGGCCTGAACCATGAAGACGATCGAAGCTCCTCGGCGCTCGTCAGTGAGGTCGTCGGCGTTCGTCCACAGCGTCGAGGTCGTCCCCATCCTGGACGAGCGGTATCGACTGCCAGCTCGGCGAGGCCGCCTGGGCGGGTTGGTGTGGGTCACGAGGACTTCCTGGATCCCGGTCACGAGATCGCCGAGGACGTGAACTTTGAATGTCAGGTTCCGCCGGCGTATACGGTGTCGACGCCCGTGATCGTCGGTGGCGCCGAGAGGGCAGGAGTGACGGCGATCTGGGGATCCCATTCAAGGGCGGACACGGAGCGGGCGTCTCCCGGTTTCCGCAATACGAATGGAGCGACGTCGGGCTGCCGCTGTAGAAGAGGCGGAAGTTCATGCTCGAGAACTTGCGACGGGTCATCTTCGGCGACTCGGAGCGGTGCTGCACCGGGGTCACGTGCAGCTGCGTGTTACCGCTGCCGCTCAGCGCGCCGAAGTAGTTGGCCGTCCACGGCTGCGGCGGGAAGAAGACGTCGGTGAAGAACGGCGCGTGGATCCCGCGTAGCTCGGTCGCAGGCGCGGCCGTCAGTGGCAGCGTGCCGGCCGTGTCCTGTATGCACCGCTGACGGAAGCGACACCACGGAGGGAGCGCCCCGGCGCGGTTACGTCTGGGCTGACGAGCGGGAGGATCGGCTGCATCGGCTTCACCGAGACGGCGCCGGCCGGGCTCGCGAACCAGCTCGCGGGTCGTCGGCGTCAGGCCGTTGAGGTCTTCGTCTGCTGGGAGCCCGGTGGCCACGTTGACCGAGAGGTTCGCGACGACCTGCAGGCCGAGATCGGCGCCGGGACCACCGCCCACGTCCGTCGGAGTGACGCCAGCGGGCGTCGGCGCCAGCGATCGGCGTGGGCAAGTTCACGTTCAGCATCGGCAGGCCGAAGAGCGTCGTCTGGAGCAGCGCCTTCTCGTCGAGCGCGGAGAGGCCGGGAGACTGCTCCAGGAAGATCTGCTTCGAGCGGAGGAGCGAGCTCCCGACCGGCGCCGCCGAGCTGCTGCGCGAACGCCGCGTAGATCCGCTCGCTGTGGGCGAGGAAGTCGGTGTCGCCGTACTGGTAGCCCGTGCCGGCGATGAGCGTCGCCTTCTTCTTCGCGAACGCCTGCGCCCAGTCGAGCGGCTGCGTCGCACCCGTGATGCGCGTGGTCGTCGACGATGTTGTAGCCCGCGTGGCAGCCCGCGCTGAAGACGATCGTGTTCACGAGGTTCGCCGGCGCGGTCGCGAGCTCGGTGGTGAGCACGTTCGTCTTGTAGTCGGCGGCGAGCGCGTCGTTCGCGCTGAAGTGGCCCGCCAGGAAGATGATGTCGTGCCGCTCGGTTCGAGGAGCTCGCGGCGGAGGTCGGTGGCGGTCCAGCTGCTCCGGTCGGCGCGGTTCGCCGACCGTGCCCGGCGACACGCCCTGGTTCGTGATCAGCGTCTCGTGGTTCGCGCTGCTCCGCCGATGTTGGTCGCAGCGTGTCTTGCGATCTGGTCGGCGGCGTCGGCGAGGAAGTCGTAGCCCGTGACGAGCGACGACGTCGGGCGTCGACCGAGCCGTTGGCGGCCGAGGTACGCGTCGAGCATCCCCTCGATCTCCGCCGGCGTCTCGACGAGGCGCCCGATCGCGAGGTCCGGGACCGGGAAGCTCGTTCCCGTGGATGCGACACGTCGTCGCTCGAGGCGAGGAAGTCGTCGCTCAGCACGTATCCGAGCCGGAGGCTCGCCTGCGAGGCCGTGTTGTCCCGCACCGGCGGCACGTACAGCGTCTCGTTCCCGAGCAGCGCGGGATCCGGATAGCGGAAGAACGGGATCACGTTGTCGTCGCCGACCACGACGACGTACTGGATCGACGGGTACTGTCTGCGGTACGCGTCGACGATCGTGCTTGATCGCGCGCCGCGACGAGGTTCTTCGCGTACGGGCAGCCCGGGCTTGGGCGTCGGCCTGAGCGTTCAGCGAGGCGACCGTCGGGTCCGCGTCGACGTCGACGATCGTCGCCGTCGCACCTCGGGACGCGTCGTCGAGCGTGTTCGAGCTTCGTCCGTGAGCCGTGCTCGAGGCCAGCCGGCTCGAGTCGGTGAGGATCAGCGTCTTCGGCCGCGTCGAGCGCCGGCGGGGCGATCGGCGCGCTCGGCTGGTCGACGATGCCCTAGCAGAGGTTGCCCTCCCGCGCGACCGCGACCGTGAACGGCGCTGTCCGGGATCGAACGACCCGTTCTTGCCCTGGACGCGGAAGTAGAAGTGGCCCGTGTTGTTCCACGTGTTCACGGAGACGCTCTCGTCGCCGGTGCCCGGGCTCGACGGAGACGGCGAGCAGGCTCGCGGTCTGCGCGGCCGAGAACGCCCGCGGGTCGGCGGGGTTGGAGGTCGCCCACTGCGTCGCGGCTGAACTGGATCGGCGACTACTCCGTCGGCGAGTACTGCGTCGGCGAGTACTCGCGTCGGCGAGTACTCGGTCGGCGAGTACTCCGTCGGCGAGCACTCCGTGGGCGACGATGAAGGACGCGCTGTACTCGGTCGGCGAGTACTCGCGTCGGCGAGAACTGCGACGGGCTGAAGAAGCGTCGTGTTCAGGTTCGGCTTCCAGTTCGTCGGATCCCAGGACGACGGGTCGTACTGCGACGTGTTGAAGAGTCGACCGGCGTCTCGGCGCCCTGCGCGCTTGAGGTCGTTGATGCGCGAGGTTCGGGCCCTGCGTTGGCCGGCGCGCCGCCGACGAGCTCGTCGTACTTCTGCTGGATGTCCTTGAAGACGACGAGGTCGTAGTCGGCCGGCAGGTTCGATGAGGTGCACGTCGACGCGGCTGTTCGGGCAGGATCGGCACCTTGAACCAGCGCGCCTGGCCCGAGCTCCGCAGCGCGTCCCTGGTTGTCGGTCGCGTTCGGGGCCGAGCTCGAACGCGGTGGGCCAGGACGTGTTGTTGCGGTCGGCGACGACGCAGTTGGAGATCGCCGGACGTCTCGTCGTCGGCGCTCACCGTCGCCGTCACGAGGGTTCCGACCGAGACTGGGGCGGGCGGCGGGCCGTCTACCGCGAAAGCGCCGATACCGCCGTCGTTCGTCTCGAAGTCGCTGCGCGAGAAGAGGAACGTCTTGGGCGCGGCCTCCGTACACGTCGGGCCGAGGACGGAGTAGAACGACACGTCGAAGGTCCCGTCCAGATCTTCCCCAAGCCCGCTGTCCCAGGATCCGGCGACGCCGAGGTTCGAGCCGACGCCGGTCGGCACAGCGCCGAACAGCACCGGCGGGTCGAGCTCGCCGCCTCCGCCACCGCCGCCGGCGAGCGCGACCGCGTAGAGAGCGACGTTGTCGGTGCCTGTGCTGGGGTCGTCGGCGACTGTCTCAATCCACTCGACGTTCAGCCCCTCGCCGGCGGAGCCCGCCGAGTAAGTGATCGTGTAGACCCCCGGGGCGTTCCCACCCTCCGGGACTCTCGTGCCGACGACCCCGGAATTTACGTACGCTGGCGCGCTCCCATCCGAGAGCGTCGCAGTGAGCCGGCCGGTTGCCCAGTGCGCGGAGACGTAAACGCGCAGCGTCCGGGTCGTCATGTCGGCCGGAACGGTGAACGAAAAGCCGTCGTTTATCGTCCCGGGGGGCGTCGGCTGGCCGTCGTGCTGGAGGCCTCCACGAGCACCCGTCGCCGCTGTCACCGGAAAACCGCCCGTCCAGTCGAAGGTGAACGGGTTTTCGGCAGGGAACTGTCCGATGCCGCGACGAGGTGCGGGCGTGAACTGGATGTCCGTGAGGTCGTCGATCGCTGAGCCGCCCGTCTTACGGACGTCGGGTGCGAGCGAGGTGCTCGTGCCTCCGCCTGCATAGCCCCAGATCGCCCAGTCCTCCGACCCGACCGTCGAGAGGTTCACGCTTCCGCCGGTGGTGGCCAGACTTCCGAGGATCGACCCCCCTTCGCCGCCGCCGGCTTCGACGGTCACACAGTTCGAGAACTCCGAGGTGCCGCTCGTGGTGGCGTCGGTCACGGTCGTCGTGATCACCTGGCCGAGCGCAAGACCGCCGATCGGGATGCTGAAGTCCTGGAACTCCTCTGTCGCGGCGACCGTTCCGAAGCCGACGAACGTCTCACCCTCGCCGGATCCCACCCCGTCGCATGCGGTGTTGGAGAAGACCTCGACGTAGTAGGTCCGCCCGACAGTGCTGTTGATCTCACCCTCGACCTGAGTGGTGCCGGCGTTGAGCTCGGCGCCGGATAGCGTCGCAGGCGGAAGATTGTCGTTGGCCTCGTTCAGGAGCGAGATGCCGAGGCCGCCGTTGTCGTAGATCGAGTTGGCGACGATGCGGTTTGCGTCCCCGCCGAAGACCTGGATCCCTCCGTCACCGTTGTACGCGACGGTGTTGCCCGGCCCGAGCTGGTTCTGGGACGAAAAGCTCTCGACGGAGATTCCGATTCCGTTTCCGAGGTCCGTGGCGCTGGCCTCGGTGTCCGTCCCGACGAAGTTCGCGGTCACGATGGTTCCGGCGGTGCCCTCGCCGTCGATCAGGATTCCTTCGGTGTCGGCTGCGACGACGACGTTGCCCAGGTCGAAGTTCAAGCTGCCGAGCTCGCCCGGTCCTTTGTTGTCACCGACGATCGTCCCCGGCGTGTTGTCGATAGCAATGCCGTTGGAGCCGGCCGCCGGCGCGCCTTCGCCGTCGATGCCGATGACATTCGCTTGAATCAGGTTCCCGGCTCCAGCAGCCGTGAGCACGACGCCGAAGGACGTGAAGTCCCAGATTCGGTTTCCTCTCCCGTCGCTGGCTCCGATTCGGTTGGTGATCGCGCCGTCCTGCACGAAGACGCCGCTGTCGACGCTCGAGATCGCGTTGTTGTAGATGTTGTTCGTGTCTGTGGAGATCCTGATTGCCGCCGCACCGCTCGATCCGAATCCGGTGATGTCGAGATCCCGGAGCGTCGAGCCGCCGGAGCCCGCCGCCAGTACGAAGCCGTCACCGCCTGCCAGGCTCGAGCCGTCGATCCGGACCTCGTCCTCGGCCTGCTCGTTCGAACCGTCGATGAGCACCCTGTCCGTGACGTTGGGTAGCGGTGTGTCGAGGACGATGTCGGAACTGTCGAAGTCGAACGTGATCGAGTTCACGGGAGTGGTGGGCGCGGCGTTTGCGGCGACGATTGCCTCCCGTAGCGTGCAGTCCGTGTTCGTGCAGCCCGCATCCGCGGGGGTTCCATCTGCGTCCGTGTTCACTTCGAAGGTCGGGCCCGGCTGCGGGTCACCTTCTCCACCGCCACCGACCGGCTGGCACGCGGAGAACTCCGAAGTGTTCCCCGAAGAGTCAGTGGCTGTTGCGGTGACAACCCCGGAGGCGGTCCCCGAGAGGGGCTCGTTCGGAAACGTGATGCTCCCTGCGGTCGTCACGACCTGGAAGGAGCCAACGAGTGTTGCGCCCTCGCCGTTCCCGCTCGAGTCGCAAAGCGGGCTCGTGTACACGTCGATGTCGTACGTCTGAGAGCCGGCCTCCGTGTCTAGAGACCCAGATACCGTCGTCGCAGTCGCCGCGCTGAGGACTGGGAAGTTCTGGAGGTCATTCGGACCAACGTCTGTGTCACCGGGATCATTCGGCGTGATCCCACCGAGCGGGGGCGGGCCGATCCCGAGGTCGATGCCGAGGCCGTTCCCGTCGATCGAGTTGCCGCGAATCTCGATGCCAGTGCCGCCGAACAGCAGCACACCGGGTCCGCTGTTCCCTCTGATGAGGTTCGCCTCCCCCGCGCCGGTGCCTCCGATCGTGATGTTCGTGCCACCTCCGACCTGCACGCCGCGGCCGTTCGCATTCGCAGTCGCTCCGTCTGGGCCGATACCCATCCAATTCCCCTGCACCACCCCGCCAGTGCCGGAGACGGCGAGGCCGCCAAAGCAGTTTCCGACGAAAATGTTGCGATCACCGCTGCCCGTACCTCCGATCGTCGATCCGTTCTCGACGCTCATGCCGACGTAGCTGCCTAGCCCTGGGGCGCCAGTCTGGTCGGTGCCGATAAGCGTTCCTGTGACAGTGACCAATCCGGTTCCCGTGATGTGAACCGCCGAGGAGTTTCCACGAGTCCAACGGGTGAAAGCCAGTCCAGACAGCGTGCTCGTACTTGGAATCGGGATGTTGAACTCGAGCCCGTGGACGACCGGCGACCCGGTGCAGACGGTTCCGAAGGTCGACCCGTCGACCCGCACGTAGGGGAATCCCGACGGGTCGAGATTCGATGACGCGGCGCTGATATTTACCGGATCGGTAATCGTCGGAAGCGGTGTGAGCGGTGTGAGCGTTACTACGCCAGTGGGCGTAGGCAAGACGTCGATCGTGATCGTGTCCGCGCCGGCAGCCGCGTTGGCCGCTGTGATCGCCGCCCGCAGCGAGCCGGCTCCGGAGTCGTTGGTATTCGTGACCGTCAACGTCGCGAGCGTCGCCGACTGCGCGCCGACGATGCCGACCACGAGCACGCCGAGGCACGCCAAGGTCGCCAGGCGTCCCAGGGTCCCCAGTCTCCGCAGCCGTCCCCCTGTCAACTCGGACCGCAGCCTACGCCGAGAGCGAAGCGAATACAAGGCTCGACGCAATTGCATCCCCTAAGAGGGGGTCTCGCAGAACGCGAGCGCCTCGCGCACGGCCACGTCGAGACCGCCGATCCGCCCCGCCTCCCACAGGGCCGCCGCTCGCCCCGAGCGCCGCGCGTGCCGGAGCCAACTGACCGTCGAGCTCCTCCTGCGCCGCAACGCCGTGCGCTGAACGTGTCTCCTGACGAAGGGCGTCGCCGGCGCCGGCCAGACGCAGCGCGAGCTCGTGCTCGCCAAGGAGGGTCGCGAGCACGGCGACATCCTCGAGCATGAACGCGAGCGCCCACCTGTCGCCCTGGTCGCGCTGAACACGCAGCGCTCCGGCGAACAACGTCTTCGTCGCGTCGTAGTCGCCCTGGGTGCGCGTGAGGATGCCGAGGTTGTGTTCGCCGAGCGCGATCATGCGCGGATCTCCGATCTCGCGGCGCAACCGGAGGCTCTCCTCCTGGCGAGCACGTGCCTCCTCCATTCGCCCCAGGCGTTGCAGCATGACTCCGAGGTTCATCTGCGAGACGGCGATACCCGCGGTGTCTCGGGCCGCGATACGCAAGGCGAGCCCTTCCTCGTGCAACGCACACGAGCGCTCGTAGTCGCCTTCGTACTCGGCGACGATCGCGAGATTCGAGTACAGAGCCCCCATCGCCACCTTGTCTCCCGCTTCACGCCGAATCTCGAGGCTGGCTTCCATGTACTGGCGGGCGGCCGAGCGTTCGCCGCGGATGTTGGCCACCACGCCGCGGATGTGCAGCACTCTTCCGAACCCGAGCCTGTCGTCCACGGCCTCGAACTGGCGCTGCGCGGCGTCGAGCCACCCAGCTGCTTCATCGAAGTCACCGCGCTTGCGCGCGAGCTCCGCGAGTGACGTCTCGGACCAGCCGGTGTCGGAGATCTCGCCGTCCTCCTCCGCGAGCGCGAGGGCGTCTCGGTACGTGGCTTCGGCGCGAGGCCAGTCGCCCGACACTTCCAGGGCTTCCCCGAGCCGGCGGGTCACGCTCCAGCGATCGCGGCCGTCGAGCAGCGGCACCGCTCGCTCGAAGTAGTCGATCGCTGCCTCGTTCGCGTAGTTGGACTGTGCGGCCTCGCCCGCCTTGACGAGGTATTCGCGCTTCTTCGGCACGTTCTCGCTCAACCAGAAATGGTGCGCCAGGAGGTCGACGTTCCGGTCGACGGCATCCGGCTCCGATCGCTCGATGAACGAGCCTGTGCGCTCGTGCAGGTCCGAGCGAATCGCGAACGGCATGCTCGAGTACGTCACCTCCTGCGTGACGACGTGCCGGAAGATCCAAGCCTCTTCCTCTTCCCGGTCCAGGCGCACCAGGTCGAGCGCCCCGAGCATGGCGAGGTGGTCGCGTACGTCTGGGAGCGACCCCAGCTCGGGGTAGATGTCGGGCAGCGAAGGAGCAAAGAACGAGCGGCCGATGACGCTCGCGACCTTCAGGGTTCGTCGAGGGGCCTCGGTGAGCGTGTCGACTCGACTCAGGATCAGGCTGTGGAGGCTGTCGGGGAGCTCCAGCCTCGAGAGCGCCGAGGCGTCGGTCAGGTCAACGCCCGCCGCCTGGATGTAGTTGAGCAGCTCCTCGATGTAGAACGGATTCCCCTCGGCGCGTCCCACGACCAGCTCGGCGAGCGCCGGGGGAACCTCTGCGTCTGCTCCGAGCAGGTTCTGCAGCCTCGAGCCGATGAGTTGCTCCGCCTCGTCGGCCTCGAAGTCGGGGAGGGCGAGCTCCGAGAAGTGTGTGAGGCGCTCGAGCCCGAGCCCGCCTCCGACGTTCGGCTCGGGTCGATACGCGAGCAGGATGAGCACCGGCAGCGACGGGATTCCACGCGCGAGGGCCTGGAGCAGGTCGCGCGAGAGAGCGTCGATCCAGTGGCAGTCCTCGAGCACGAGGACGAGCGGCTCCTCGGCGGCTCGTGCGCGCAGGCAGTCGGCGAGCAGCGCTTCGAGAGACGTCTTGCGCAGCTCGGCGTCCAGGGAACGCGTCAGCTCGTTGTCCGGGATCGAGATGCCGAGGAGCGCGTCGAGCAAGGGAGCACGTGGGAGGAGCGACGGGTCGATGCGCTCGAGCTCGCGCTCGAGCGTGCTCACCTGCTCGCTCTCCGTCAGCTCGTCGTCGACGCCCAGGAGCCGGCGCCAGATCTCGCTCCAGACCCGGTAGCTCGTCGTGCCGTAGGCCTGGCACTCGCCGAAGGGGACGAGGTACCCGCGGCGCCTGGCGCGTCGAACGAACTCTGCGACCAGCCGCGACTTTCCCATACCGGCCTCGGCGGCGACCCCGATCACGCAACCGCTGCCTTCGCGCGCGCGGGCGAAGCTCTCCTCCAGGGTCTCGAGCTCCGCTGCGCGCCCGACGATCGGCAGGTCGTAGCGCGCGCGGCGCCGCGGCGCCCGAGACGCGATTCCGGTGAGCTCGAAAACGGTGACCGGCGCTTCCTTGCCCTTGACCGTCACGTCCGCAAGCCGGTCCCAGACGAAGGCCGGCCCCGCCTGGTCGTGGACCGCATCGGTGGCGTACACGTGCCCCGGCGGGGCCTTCGACATGAGCCGGGCGGCGAGATTGACCGGATCGCCGAGGCACACGAATGTTCGCCGCATCACGTGCCCGTAGGTGCCACTCCGTACGCGACCGTGCGAGATCCCGATCTGGATCTCACGAGCGGCGGTCGTGCTCTCCAGCTCGAGGATCTGGAGTGCCGCTGCGGTCGCGCGCGCCGCGTCGTCCTCGTGGGCGAGTGGAGACCCGAAGACCGCGTAGAGATACGCGCCCTTGTCTCCGAGGGTGAGCTGGAGGAGGTTGCCCCCGTGGTCGGCGAATACGCGCTGAGACCTGCGGACGAAGTCGTCGAGCTTGGCGATCGCGCCGTCGTCGGAGTCGTAGTCGATCCCCGAGAAGCGAACGAACACGGGGATAGCGGGGCGGAGCTCGGCGAGAAACTCCCCGCGCCCGGTGCGCAGCCGTTCGTAGACGGCGGGGAGGCACCAGGGGCGCACGAGCTCTTCGGGCAGCGGGTCGTCCAGCTCTGCCACCCGCGATCGGGGCACGTTCCCGGAGAGTGCGCTGACCAGCCCGGCGTCCGCTCCGGCTTCGTCTTTGCGAAGCTCGGCCACCCTGACCCGATCGCCGAGCGACTCGAGGGCCGATGCTCCGAGGACGACCTCTCCCGTCTCGGCCAGTTGCTCGACGCCCGCGAGCTCGTCGACCAGCCTTCCGGCGAGGACGTCGATGAGCTGGATCTCAGGATCGCCGACGACGAAGCGCCGCGCTTGCCCAACCACGACGGCGACCTTCATTCCCAGCTGCACGTTCGTCCCGCCCGGTGTGGAGACGTGGCCCTCCCGGGCGATCGTCTCCTGCATGGACAGGCCGCACGCGACGGCGCGCACGCCGTCGTCGCCGTCGATCCAGCAGGTGACCGCGTCGCCTGAGAAGTAGATGACGTCGCCGCCGTACGCGTCGAGCTCCGCGATGATCGCGTGGAAGACGCGGTTCAGGTTCGCGGTCAGCTCCTCGGCGCCGCGCTGCGCGCCGAGCTCGGCTGCCAAGGCTTCGGTCAGAGCCGTGAATCCGGAGATGTCGGCGAAGAGCGCTGACCCGGAGACCCGGTCCGGAAGCTCGACTCCGGCCGACAGGGCCCGCCTCCGGTCTCGAGGAATGTACGCCTCGGGGTTGTCGAAAGCCGCCGCCGCCTCGGCGACAGCGATCTCACCCGTCTCCTGGAGCTCGGTCACACGCCTCCTTCCGCCGCTCGCGCCACATCGCAGGCGACCCTAGCCTGGCGATTGTGCATCGGTTACGCCCCGGTTGCCAGGCCTCGGAGGGCTGTGAGTGCCGAAATGCCTGCTACCCTGGCGCAACGGTCGGCAATGAAGCCGGCCGGTGAGATGAGCTTCTCGTTCCTCCTTCGGGTGTTTCGAGGTAGGCAAGTCTCGAACCCGTAAAGGAGTCGAACACCATATGTCCCAGTCTTTCCGTGAACTCGGCGTGTCCGCGCGCGTTTCAGACGCGCTCGCCGCACGCTCGATTCACGAGCCGTTCACCATTCAATCGCTCGTCCTCCCCGATGCGCTCGCGGGCCTCGATGTGCTCGCGAAGTCGCCGACCGGGTCGGGCAAGACCCTCGCGTTCGCGATCCCGATCGTCGAGCGCACGACCAAGCAGGACCGGCGCCCGAGCGCGCTCGTCCTCGTCCCGACGCGGGAGCTCGCGGTTCAGGTCACCGAGGATTTCTCGGCGATCGCGTCCGCGAACGGCCTTCGGGTAGCCGCTGTGTACGGCGGGATGCCCCTGAAGTCGCAGGCCGATCGTGCACGAGGAGCGAACATCCTCGTCGCGACGCCAGGGCGCCTTCAGGATCTGGCCGATCGCCGCATGCTCGACCTGAGCGCAGTTCGCATCCTCGTCCTCGACGAGGCCGACCGGATGCTCGACATGGGCTTCAAGCCGCAGGTCGACAAGATCCTTCGCCTCATGCCGAAGAACCGGCAGACGATGTTCTTCTCGGCCACGCTCGACGGCGAGGTCGGAGAGCTCGCCCGCGCGTACACGAGCAGCCCAGCTCGATTCGAGGCGGACCTCCCCGCAGACCGTGCCGTCGGCGACATCGACCACCGCTTCGTCGCGGTCAGCCCGGACACGAAGGTGGAGACCCTCGTCGACCACATCCGAGCCTCCGACGGGCTGACGCTCGTCTTCGTCCGAACGAGGCGTGGCGCGGACCGGCTGGCCAAGAAGCTCGCGTTCCACCAGGTCGAAGCCGTGGCGATGCACGGCGATCTCTCCCAAGGCCAGCGACAGCGGGCGCTTCGGCGTTTCGAGTCGGGGAAGGTGCAGGTTCTCGTCGCGACGGACGTGGCCGCGCGCGGACTCGACATCGACGACATCGCGCATGTCATCAACTACGACCCGCCGGAGGAGGACAAGGGCTACGTCCACCGCACCGGTCGCACAGGGCGCGCGGGACGCAGCGGAACCGCCATCACGTTCATCCTTCCCGACCAGGAGGCCGAGGCAAGCCGCACCGCCAACCGGCTCGGGCACCGGGAGCAGTTCGAGCAGGCGGGTCTGCAGACCGCCCGGCCGAAGCTCGTCTACACGAGCCGCCGTGGCCGGCGCTCGAAGTGGTAGCCGGCACTCCGGCTTCGTCCAGTGCCCGTCCGCTCTGAGATCCGCAACGTCGCGATCGTCGCGCACGTCGATCACGGCAAGACGACGCTCGTCGATGCCCTGCTCTGGGAGTCGGGCGCGTTCCGGGCGAACCAGGACGTCGCCGAGCGCGTCCTCGACACGATGGACCTCGAACGCGAGAAGGGCATCACGATCCTCGCCAAGAACACGGCCGTCCGCTACGGCCCGACGAAGATCAACATCATCGACACACCGGGCCATGCCGACTTCGGAGGTGAGGTCGAGCGCGGGTTGACGATGGTCGACGGCGTGCTCCTGCTCGTCGACGCGAGCGAGGGCCCCTTGCCGCAGACGCGGTTCGTGCTCCGAAAGGCGCTCGAGTCGAGGCTCCCTGTGATTCTCGTGGTCAACAAGGTCGATCGTCCCGATGCGCGGATCAAGGCCGTCGTCGACGAGGTCTACGAGCTCTTCCTCGACCTGGACGCGGACGAGACCCAGATCGAGTTCCCGATCGTCTACTGCAATGCGAAGGCGGGGCGCGCATCGCTCGATCCCGACCCAGACGCGCTCGAACAGGATCTCCAGCCTCTGCTCGACCTCATCCTCGAGCGCATCCCGGCTCCGACCTACGACGATGGCCATCCGCTGCAGGCGCTGGTCACGAACCTCGATGCCTCTCCGTACGTCGGCAGGCTTGCCCTCTGCCGCGTCCTTCAGGGGACGATCCGGCGCGCCCAACAGATCGCCTGGTGCCGCTCCGACGGGACGATCGAGCGGGCGAAGGTGACCGAGCTCTATGTCACCGAGGCGCTCGACCGAGTCGAGGCCGAGGAAGCGGGACCGGGGGAGATCATCGCCGTCGCAGGCATCCCCGAAGTGACGATCGGCGAGACCCTCGCCGACCCGGACGACCCGCGTCCGCTACCGGTGATCGCAGTCGACGAGCCTTCGCTCTCGATGACGATCGGCATCAACACCTCGCCGCTGGCGGGGCTTGACGGCGACAAGGTCACCGCCACGCTCGTCGAGGCCCGGCTTCGCTCCGAGCTGATCGGCAACGTCTCGCTCCGAGTGCTCCCGACCGAGTCTCCCGACACCTGGGAGGTGCAGGGCCGCGGGGAGCTCCAGCTCGCGATCCTCGTCGAGCAGATGCGGCGTGAAGGCTTCGAGCTGACCGTCGGCAAGCCCCAGGTCGTGACCCGTTTCGTCGACGATGTCCTGCACGAGCCCTTCGAGCGTGTCTCCATCGACGTGCCCGAGGACTACCTCGGCGTCGTCACGCAGCTCTTCGCGCTCCGCAAGGGTCGCACGGAGGCGCTCGTCAACCACGGCTCGGGCTGGGTGCGAATGGACGTCGTCGTACCGGCGCGCGGCCTGATCGGCTTTCGCACCGAGTTCCTGACCGAGACCCGAGGCACCGGGATCCTCCACCATGTCTTCGATCGCTTCGAGCCCTGGGTCGGCGAGCTTCGTACTCGACCTACCGGCGCGCTCGTCGCGGATCGTCGCGGCACGTCGACGGCCTTCGCGGTGCTCAACCTGCAAGAGCGCGGCTCGCTCTTCGTGGGTCCCGGCGTCGACGTCTACGAAGGGATGATCGTCGGGGAGAACGCTCGCGCCGGGGACCTCGACGTCAACCCGACGAAGGAGAAGAAGCTCTCGAACATGCGCGCCCCGAACGCGGACGAGACGGTTCGCCTGATTCCACCGAGGCCGCTCTCGCTCGATCAGGCGCTCGAGTACATCCGCGAGGACGAAGCCGTCGAGGTGACGCCCGGCCACGTGCGGCTGCGCAAAGCCGAGCTCTCGGCGCAACGCCGCCAGACCGCGGCGAGCCGCAAGGCGCGCGGCCTCGCCCCGGTCAGTAGCTGAGACTCGCCCGAGCTCTACTCGTGGGAGCTCCGCCCGAATCCTTCGGGGTTAAGAACCTGCTGAGTCGCGGATAACGGCGGCAAGGACACCGGCGTTGGTCGCTACGATCCGTCCATGCCTACCTTCCTCATCGCGTTCATCATCCCCATGGCTATCGGCCTCTGGGCCCAGCATCGAGTCAAGAGCACGTTTGCGCGCAACCTCCAGGTTCCCGCGTCCCACGGGATGACGGGGGCGGAAGTCGCCCGCCGCATCCTCGACTCGAACGGCCTGAACGAGGTCCCGATCGAAGAGACGCCCGGCCAGCTCTCCGACCACTACGACCCCCGCAGTCGCTCGGTGCACCTCTCCCCCGAGGTGTACGGCGGCCGGTCGATCTCCTCGACCGCGGTCGGCTCGCACGAGGTGGGCCACGCGCTCCAGCATGCGAAGTCGTATTCGTTCTTCAAGTTTCGGAGCACGCTCGCCCCTGCGGTGCAGTTCACCTCGAACATCTGGCTGCTCTTCCTGATCGGTGGAATCTTCCTCAACATCCTCGGCTTCATCTACATCGCGGTCGCGCTCTACTCGGTCGCGGTGCTGTTCACACTCGTCACGCTGCCCGTCGAGTTCGACGCGTCGAAGCGTGCGAAGGCGCAGTTGAACGACCTCGGGCTCGTCCCGGCGAGCGAGAGCGAGGGCGTGAAGAGCGTTCTCTCGGCTGCGGCCTGGACGTACGTCGCCGGCGCCCTGGCTGCGGTGGCGATGCTCCTCTACTACCTGTCGCTGCTCTCCAACCGGTAGCACGCGAAAGACTGGTGACTGTCACCTTTCGGGGTGACAGTCACCATGCTGTTCATCGTTCGCGCGGCATCCAGCTGAAGCGGGTCAGCGCGATCACGAGACCCGCCGCGCCCCAGGCAAGCGACGACTGCGAGCGCCGTCGGATCGGCGAAGAGCGACTCGCCGTCCAGGTACACGCCGTTGGCGATGTCGAGGAAGTACGTGAGCGGGAGAACGGCAGCGATCGCGTCGAGGAACGCGGGATAGTCGTCGGTCGGCCCGAAGGATCCGGAGAGGAACGCCATCGGAAGGAGGACCACATTGACGACGGCGGAGACCCCTTCGGCCGAGCGAATGAGCGACGCGGCACCCACCCCGAGACCGGCAAAGCAGGCGACGCCGAGAACGACCGCGCCTGCAAAGCCAAGCCAGTTCGCGGGTGCGCTCGCGTCGAAGACGAACCTTCCCAGAAGAACGAGCGAACCCGCCTGCAGCGCGAAGATCACGAGCGTCGAGAGGAGGACGGCGGCGATGTAGGTCGGAGGTGGGAGGGGCGTCGAACGAAGCCGTTTGAGAATTCCGATCTCGCGCCTGCCGACGAGGATGATCGCGAGACCGCCGAACGCGGTGTTCGCGGCTCCGTAGCCGAAGAGGCCGGCGAGGAGGATGTCGGCGGAGGCCACGCTGACGCCGTCTACCTCGATCTCCTCGGAGTAGACCGAGCCGAGCAGGGTGTAGAGCAGAAGCGGGAAGATGAAGATGAAGATCGCCGCTTCCCGGCTCCGCCAGAAGATCCGCTGCTCGTACGCGAGCTGGTGAAACAGCAGCGTCACTCGACTCCCTCGTCGTCGCCGACCAGGTCGAGATAGACGTCCTCGAGCGTCGGGCGCCGCACCTCCAGGTGCTCCAGGCGACGACCGCTCGCGAGGGCGTCGGAGGTGAGCTCGTGCAACGTCTGGGTCGGGTCGTCGGTCTGCACGACCACCTGCTCACCGTTCCGTTGGAATCGAATCTCGGCCTTGTGGGCGTCCCCGATCAGCTCGGCCGGAGTTCCCAGGCTCACGATCTTCCCGGCCTGGATCACCGCGACCCGGTCGGCGAGTTGCTGCGCCTCGTCGAGGTAATGGGTCGTCAGGAGGATCGTCTTTCCGAGCGACCGGAGCGTCCTGATCAGGTCCCAGGCCGTTCGGCGCGCGGCGGGATCGAAGCCGGTCGTCGGCTCGTCGAGGAAGACAAGGTCGGGGTCGCCGACGAGCGCTATGCCGAGGTCGAGACGGCGCTTCTGTCCGCCGGAGAGGGTTTTCACGCGGGCGTCACGCTTCTCCTCGAGCCCGACGAGCCGGATCACGTCGTCGACACTCCGTGGCTGCTCGTAGTAGCCGGCGAAGAGCCGGTGAATCTCGCGGACTGTCAGGAGCGGGGTGAACTCGGAGTGCTGGAGCACGACGCCGATCCGTTCGCGAAGCGCGCGCGGCGCGGTGGCGGGATCGTGGCCCAACACGCTGACGTCTCCGGAGTCGCGCGTCCGGTAGCCCTCGAGAATCTCGACCGCCGTCGTCTTGCCGGCGCCGTTCGGGCCGAGCAGCCCGAAGACCTCGCCGGCCCTGACTTCGAAGCTGACTCCGCGCAGCGCCTCGGTCCCGTCGTATGACTTGCGAAGGTTCTCGACCTGGATCGCACTGGACATATCTGGCAGATATATTACGATGTATCGAAGCGATATGTCAACCCTCAGCGCCACCGCCCGTGTGATCCTCGGCTTGCTGAAGTTCGAGCCACGAACCGGCTACGACGTCAAACGTGTCACCGACTACTCGACGCGGTTCTTCTGGCGGGCGAGCTACGGCCAGATCTACCCCGAGCTGCGCAGTCTCGAGGAGGCGGGCCTCGTGCGTGGCTCCGAGCAGCCCCACGGACGTCGCCGTCGCAAGGTCTATGAGCTAACGCCTCGCGGCGAGCAGGAGCTGACCGCCTGGCTCTCAGGCGAAGGCGAGGTGTACGAGCTCCGTGACGAGGGGTTGCTTCGGCTCTTCTTCGGCGAGCTCGTCTCGGACGCAGAGCTTCTCGACCTCGTCCGCAGCCGGCGAGCGTGGTTCGCGGAGTCGGGAGCGCTCTTCCGGAACATCGGGGAAGAGCATGGCGAGGTAGACGGTCCGAGTGCCGAGGTCCTCCGCTATGGGATCGAGCTGATGGAGTGGAACGCAGCTTGGTGGGCCGACCTCGAGCAGCGGCTCACGTCTCCAGGCTGATCTCGGTCACTCCGCCGGGCGGAAAGCCGGGATCGTTCCCTGTGAGCTGGAGCGCGATCTCCGAGCAGTCCGGCTGGTGGCATACGGCCGCAACCGGGCCCTCCACGGAGGCGACGGCTTCCCCGAGGCGCTCGAGGGTCGTTCCCGGAGCGAGCCGCTCATCGACCCTCAGCTCGGCGGAGCTGGCCTCGGCGATCGCCTCGCCGGTCTCCTTCGCTCGGAGCAAAGGACTCGAGAGAACGACGCACGGCGGCGTGGAGTGCGCCGCGAGCCTCTCTGCGAGCGCATGCGCCTCATCCCGGCCGCGAGTGGAAAGAGGCCGGCGCTCGTCGGGCTCACCCGGATCGGCATGGGCGTGGCGTACGAGGAAGACGAGCATCGCGGGCGAGCATAGTCACGTCTGAGCGCGCATCCCGCGGAGTAGGCTGGCCGCGTGCCCGACTTCCGCTACGTCGTCGCGGACGTCTTCACCGACCGCGCGCTCGAGGGGAACCAGCTGGCTGTCTTCACGGACGCGCGCGCGATCGACGAGCAGACGATGCAGGCGCTCGCGCTCGAGATCGGCTTCTCCGAAACGACGTTCGTGCTGCCGCCGGAACAGGGCGGCACGGTCCGGATACGCATCTTCACGCCCAGGTCCGAGCTTCCATTCGCCGGGCATCCGTGTCTCGGAACCGCCTGGGTGCTGGCGTCGTCGCTCCAGCGCGGAGTGATCGAGCTGGAGACACTGAGCGGCATCGTGCCCGTCGAGCTCGAGCGTGAGGGGAGCGGGAAGATCGTGTTCGGGCGGATGAGCCAGCCGCTGCCGAGCTCCGAGCCGTACCCGGACCCGGACCAGCTCCTGCGTGCGTTGGGCGTCGGCACGTCTCGACTTCCCGTCGAGCGCTACGACAACGGCGTGCGACATACGTTCGTCACGCTCGGTTCGTCCGACGAGGTGGCGGCGCTCCGCCCCGACTTCGCCGCGCTGCGCGAGCTCGACGTCATGGTGAGCTGCTTCGCAGGTTCCGGTGCCGCCTGGAAGACACGCATGTTCGCTCCGGCGCAGGGAGTGAACGAGGATCCGGCGACGGGCTCGGCGGCAGGTCCCCTCGTCGTTCATCTCTGCCGTCACGGCCGGGTCGAGTGGGGAGAGTGGATCGAGATCGCGCAGGGCGCCGAGATCGGACGGCCCTCGACGCTCTTCGCGCGGGCCGACGCGCGAGACGGAAAGCTCGAGCACGTCTCGGTGGGCGGCCACGCGGTCGTCGTCGCGCGCGGCGAGTTCCGACTGTGATCCCGATTCACGACGCGCTGTAGGGGCCGGGCATGCCCGGCCCCTACGACCATTCACGGTCGGTTGAAGCGATAGTGCGAGACGCCCCACTCCGAGCCCGAGCGGTAGCCCCACAGCTCCGCGCAGGCCATGAAGAAGATGCGCCACATGCGTAGACGGCGCTCGGCGTCCGAGCTGTAGGTTCTCGACAAGACGTCGAGGACCTCGCTGCGGGAGTCGTCCATGCGCGCCAGCCACGCCTCGGCCGTCCGCGCGTAGTGGAGCCCGCTGACGGCCCACTGCTCCTCGAGCTCGAGGTCGCCGGCGAAGTGGGGGATCAGGTCATGCGAGGGCATGGTTCCGGCCGTGAAGAAGTGCTTGGCTATCCAGCCCGACTCGTATGCGTACGCGAGCTCGCGGTGCGAGAAGACGTGGACGAAGAGCTTTCCTGAAGGCTCGAGCCAGCCCGCGATCTTGCCCAGGAGAGCTTCGTAGTTTCGCGCGTGCTCCAGCATCTCCACGGAGACGACCCGGTCAAATCGCCGCGCGACGTCGAACACGTTCGCGTCGGCCGTGACCACCTCGATCGAGTCGAGACCGCGATCCCGTGCGCGACCCTCGATGAACTCCCGCTGCGTCCGCGAGTTCGAGACGGCGAGGATCCGACACGCGGGATAGCGCTCCGCGAGCCAGAAGGTCAGCGAGCCCCAGCCGCACCCGAGGTCGAGGATCTCCATCCCATCAGCGATCTCGGCGCGTTCACAGGTCAGCGCCAGCATCGCCTCCTCGGCCGCGGCCAGCGACTCGACTCCCTCGGACCAGAGGCAACTGGAGTACTTGAGCCGCGGGCCGAGCACGAGCTCGAAGAACTCCGCCGGTACCTCGTAGTGCTGCTCGTTCGGCTTCTCCACCTGGGTTGCGATGGCGGAGGCGCGCAGCTCGTTCAGGAACGCTTTCTGGCGGGAAGGCCCACCGCGCCGCTCGCGCGCGAGGCGCCGGGCGCAGTTCATGCGAATCGCGCGTCGCACGACGGGGTCGGGAACGAGCTCGATCATCGGGCCAGCACCAGTTGTGCGTCGTCCAGCCACCCGGTGCGGAAGGCCGCCTCGCACGAGCCCAGGTAGAAATCCCACGTTCGCACGAACCGTTCGTCGTAGCCGAGCGCGCGCACGTCGTCGATTGCGTCCCAGAACCGCGCGCGCCAGCGGCTGAGCGTCTCCGCGTAGTGCTCGCCTATCTCGTCGACCGAGCGCACGCTCAGGGTTGAAGCGCCGGTCATCGCGCTCGTGAGCGCGCTCCGCGAGGGGATCAGGCAGCCGGGGAATACGTAGCGCTCGATCCAGTCGGCCGCGCGGCGATAGCGCGGATAGCGCTCGTCGGGCACGAGGATGGTCTGGATGCACGCTGCTCCTCGGTCTTCCAGGAACCGGTCACACGCCTCGAAGAAGGTCGGGAACTGCCTCTCGCCGATCGCCTCCAGCATCTCGATCGACGCGAGCTTCGTGTAGGTGCCGCGATGCTCGCGGTAGTCCTCCTCCAGGATCGTCACGAGCTCCGAGAGACCCGCTTCTTCCACTCGCGCGCGGGCGAGCTCGGCCTGCTCGGCCGAGATCGTCAGACCCGTTATCCGTGCTCCGTACTCGCTCGCCGCGACGAGCGCGAACGAGCCCCAACCGCAACCGATCTCCAGCACCCGGTCGCCCGGTGTCAGCTCCAGCTTGTCGCAGACCCGGCGCAGCTTCCTGCGCTGTGCGTCCGCGAGGGGCTCATCCGGACGGTCGAAGACGGCGCAGGAGTACGTCATCGTCTCGTCGAGCATGAGGCGGAAGAGCTCGTTCCCGAGGTCGTAGTGGTAGCCGATGTGGCGCCGGGCCCGGAGCAGGCCCTGGCGCGTGTTGGGTCGAGGTCGTGCGTTCAGGATCCAGGCGAGACGAGGGTGGCGCTCGCGGGCAGCGCGCTGGTTGCGCAGGAGGAGCGCGACGAGGGCGGGCAGGTCGGCGGCATCCCATTCGCCGGCCGTATACGACTCCCCGAGACCCAGCGCTCCGCGGCTGGCGACACGGCGGAAGAAGCGGTTGCTGTGGATCTCCATCGAGACCGGCTCGCCGGAGCCGAAGTTGCGGATCGACCCGTCCGGAAGACGCACCTCGAGCGCCCCCGCCTCGAGCCCCGCGAGCGCGCGCTCGAGTAGGGACATCGCGGTCCGTTCGAGGACTCGCCCGCGCGGTGGGGGAGCCTCGCGGAGTGTGCGCTCGAGGGTGCTCATCGCCGGACCGAGCCCTCGCCCGGCACGAAGGGCGGCTTGCGGTGGAACGGGACGCGCTTCGCGAAGAGCTTGAGTGCCTGCCAGTGGATGAGCGTCGTCACCTGCAGGGGCATGAGCGGATAACGCGCGAGCATCCGCGCGAGGCTGGCGTTCGTCAGCTCGCGGCGCTCGAGGTGGAGAACGGCCGTCAGCGGTCGCGTCGCCCCTTCCCGGACGTGGATCCGCGCCCAGACCTCGTCTCCCGGCTCCGAGAACGCGTACTCGTAGTCGAGATCGAGCCCGAAGAAGGGCGAGACGTGGAGCCGCTTCGCATGCTCGTAGCGAAGCGAAGGCCCCTTCAGAAGCTCCGGCAGCCGCTCGCCGAACGTGTTGGCGAGCTCGGCCACGATCCCGGCGAGCCGTCCGTCTGGCCCGTAGCACCAGTGAAAGGTCACGGGGTTGAACACGTACCCGAGGACGCGAAGCTGGGTGAGCGTGAGCACGCGCTCGACGACGGCACCGCGCTCCGCGCAGAAGCGGACGACGGCCTCCTTCAACGGCGTGCCGTCGCCGTCCAGGTAGTCGCGATCGCGAAACGAGACGACGTTCCGGCGATTGCGGGAGACCAGGGCGAGCCGACGCTCGATCTCCGGAAGCTCGTCCAGGTCGAGCAGGAAGTACGACACGCGGTAGCGGAACGTGTTCTTGCTCG
The DNA here is from genome assembly GCA_963850485.1 of uncultured Actinomycetes bacterium. Classification (GTDB taxonomy): domain Bacteria; phylum Actinomycetota; class Thermoleophilia; order Gaiellales; family Gaiellaceae; genus GMQP-bins7. The sequence continues at coordinate 112,046 of CAWKLR010000013.1, forward strand.
GTTCCCGGCGCGAGTGCATCAGCGAGCCTTCGTAGAGCCCGGATCTCACCACGCGACTCCCAGCGCCGCAGCCGCACGCACGCCGGAGGCGAGTCCGTCTTCGTGGAACCCGTAGCCGTGGTACGCGCCGGCGTACTCCGTGTGTCGCCGGCCGGAAAGCGTCGGCAACTCTGCCTGCGAGGCCATGCTCTCGAGCGTGTACAGCGGGTGCGTGTAGACGGTGCGCATGAGCGTCGTCTCGGGATCGATCTCGTCCGAGCGGTTCAGGGTCAGGCAGTAGTGCTTCTCCGACTCGAGGCGCTGGAGCCGGTTGAGGTAGTACGTGACAGTGGGCTTGCTCGATCCGTTCACGTGGTAGTTCCACGACGCCCGTGCGGCCGAGACGCGGGGCAGGAACCGCTCGTCGGTGTGGAGAACGGCCTCGTTCGTCGTGTACCGCCACGCGCCGAGCAGCCGGCGCTCGTCAGCGCTCGGATCGGCGAGGAGCGCAAGCGACTGATCCGCATGCGTCGCCAGCACGACCTTGTCGAAGCGGCGGGTCTCGCCGTCCTCGGTGACGATCTCGACCCCCGAGTCGTCTCGCCGGACCGCTCGCACGCCCAGACCGAGATGAACCTGGCCGCGCAGGCGTTCCAGCATCGCGGCCACGTACGTGTTGGCGCCGCCTTCGATGGTTCTCCAGCGGTGCCGCCGAAGGCCGAGCATGCCGTGGCGCTCGAAGAAGCGGATCCCGTACGCGGCCGGAAAGTCGAGAGCGCGCTCCGGCGAGCTCGACCAGAGCGCGGACGCCAGCGGCATCAGGAAGTGACGGCGGAAGCGTCGCGAGTACCCGCGCTCGTCGATGTACGCACCGAGGGTTCGCCCCTCGAGGCTCCCGTCCTGGAGCGCCTCCTCCGCCGTTCGCAGCCAGCGGACGACTTCCGTCAGGAGCGACAGGAAGCGCGTATCCGCGAGCCGCCGCCCCTGCGCGAAGGGCCTGCGACCGGACCACTCGAGTCCGCAGTCGCCGCAGCTCACCGAGAACGACATCTCCGAGCGGCGGGTCGCCACGCCGAGCTCGCGGAGCAGACGGCCGAAGACGGGGTAGTTGGGCTCGTTGTGGACGATGAAGCCCGTGTCGAGCGCGAGCCCGCCGTGCCGGACGGTGTTTACGTGACCGCCGGGGCGGTCATGCTGCTCGAACAACTCCACCTCATGAGCCTTGGACAGCACATGCGCCGCCCCGAGCCCCGCCACGCCTGCACCGACGATTCCTATATGCATCGAACTGGTATTCGCCGAGCGGCGAATTTCGGTTGAGCGAGCGTCGGAGCTGGAGCCGCTAACGTGAACACCATCGAGTCAGCAGCGATACCCACCGGAACCGTCCGGAAACGCACGAGCTTCGCGAGCCAGCTCGTCACCATCGTGGCCGTGGTGGTTCCACCGCTGGGGCTGCTCTCCGCGATGGGCCTCCTCTGGGGGGTGGCGTTCCACTGGCTCGACCTGGCCGTGCTCGTCGGGATGTACGTGGTCTGCGCTTTCGGGACGACGATCGGATTCCACCGCTACTTCACGCACAAGGGCTTCGAGACGAGCAACGTCGTCAAGGCGACGCTCGCCGTGCTCGGCTGCATGACCATGCAGGGGCCGCTGACCCAGTGGGTGACGGATCACCGCAAGCACCATGCGCTCTCCGACGAGGAGGGCGATCCACACTCGCCGCACGTCGGCCACGGAGACGGCGTCTGGGGCGCGATCAAGGGCTTCGCGCATGCCCACGTCGGCTGGCTCTTCACGCTCAAGGGCATGGAGCGCGGACGCGACTACGGGAAGGACCTCTACGAGGACCGGCTCGTTCGCACGATCGATCGCATGTACCTCGTCTGGGTCGTCCTCACCTTCGCGGTTCCGTTCGCATTCGGCTACTTCATCGGCGGAAGCGTCGCGCGCGGTGTCGAGGCTGCGGTCTGGGGTGGCCTGCTCCGGATCTTCCTCTATCAGCATGCGACGTTCGCGGTGAACTCGATCTGCCACATGTTCGGGCAGCGCGAGTACCGCTCACGCGACGAGTCGCGCAACAACTGGGTGATCGCGGTGCTCGTCTTCGGCGAGGGGTGGCACAACAATCACCACGCCTTCCCGAGCTCGGCACGGCACGGGCTCGCGCGCTGGCAGCTGGACGTTTCGTGGTGGGTGATCCGAGGGCTCGAGCGACTTCGGCTCGTGTGGAACGTCCGCAGGCCGTCGACGGAACAGATGGCGCGCCGCCGGCTCCAGACCGCCGGCTAAGCGCTACGTCGGGAGAGTTGCGGCGGGGAAGTCGACGAGCTCGAGGCGGAAGGCGCTCGCCACCGCCTGCGCTCGCGTGTGGACGCCGAGCTTCACGTAGATGTGCTCGATGTGGGTCGCGACGGTCTTCGGGCTGATCGTGAGCTCCGTGCCGATGTCCACCGGTCCCAGACCACGGGCGAGGAGCCCGAGGACCTCGCGCTCGCGGCCCGTCAGCCGGAAGCCCAGGTCAGGGCGCGCGCTCCCAGTGCGTGCGAGATGGCGGCGAACACGAGCCGTCAGCTCGTCGAGGTCGACTGGCTTCGCGAGGTAGTCGTCTGCTCCGGCGATGAAGCCGGCGACTCGGTCGAAGGGCTCTGTGCGATCGAGGGATACGAAGATGATCGGAAGCCTGTCGCCGTGCTCGTCTCGCAGTCGTCTGCACACTTCGTAGGCGCTGATCCCCTCGAGCCGGACATCGAGGATCAGGAGTGCGAGCTCACCCTCTTCGGCGGCATCGAGCACCTCCTCACCCGAGGTCGCCTCGCGAATACGCAGGCTCGTCACGCGGAGAGCTGCAACCGCCGCGCGGCGAAAGTCGGGATCGCTGTCCGCGATCACGATCGCACGTTCGACGATCTCCCCCACTCAGGCTCCTCTCCTCTCATACCTCGTCCTATTGGCGCCGCGGCACCCGGTGCCTCCCTAGGGAGGGTGACCCAGCACAGATCGGGTGGACTCCGTCTGGTGCCGCTGCGGTTTCGCTCGTACGGTCAGATCGTCTGCCGTCAAGCGTCAGGGGGAAGGTTCATGACCAGCGTACGTAAGGGGCGAGGTCTTCTTGCCCCACTCTCAGTCGCCCTGTTCGTCGTGCTCGCCTTCGCCGGTGCCGCGGGCGCGGTCGACGGAAACCTGCCCGGAGGCACGTCCATCTCCGTGGACATCACCGCGCCTTCGGACGGCGCCGTCAAGGTGTTCCCACCCGGAAACATCGAGCTCGAGGGCACCGCGTCGGTGGGCGCCGGCGTGCCGGTGCCGAACACGGGGTTCATCTACGTGATCGACGGCTCGGGAAGCAGCGTCGACCCGGCCGGGGGTGATTGCGGCCCCGATCAGAATCCGGGCGATCCCGAGGCAGCCGAGGACGAGATCATCGACTGCGAGATCGCCGCCGTGATCGCGCTGAACGACGAGGTTACGAGCCTGGGCACGGTCGGGCAGGTCGGGATGACGCTCTTCGCGGGCTCGTCGGTTACCGCCGACGCGACGCCTGCCGGAGGTGACGATCCGCTGATTGCTCCGGGCGCCGATGCCAACGGGAACGCGACTCTGGACGTGAACGAGGTGCTCCGTTCGATTCGTATTGCCGAGTTTGCAGGGGAGGACAGTGGCTTCTGGCAGTTCGCCGTGAAGCCGACCGCGGACATCGTCGGCACGGACTTCGCCGATGCCGCCGCAGCGGCCTGCTCCCTGGCCGCGTCCCTTGCCACCCCGGTGAAGCAGGTCATCTTCCTCTCCGACGGGCTCGCGAACGTGGGCGCGGACGTGACGACCGCGCTTCCATGCGGCGGAGTGGTCTTCCAGACCTTCGCGGTCGGGGCTCTGTCGTCATGCGCCGGGGATCCGAACGGGCTCGGAAGCCTGCAGGAGATCGCGACTCTCACCGGAGGGTCGTGCTTCGAGATCGACGACCCGACCGATTTGCCGGACTCCATCGTCCCGGCGGTGATCCAGTCCCGGCTCATCAGCCTCGAGCTGAGCGTCGACGGCCAGCCGTTCGTCGACATCTCCGCCGACTCGAGTGTGCCGCTTCCGGCGGCGGGGCCGGTCAATGTGACGTACGACCGCCTCGTTCCGGGGCTCGCGCCCGGGATCCACGAGCTCTGCGTGCGGGCGAACGGCAGCGACGGTGGCGGAGCCGGATCGGTGACCGAGTGCATCGAGGTCACCGTCGCGACGATCGACCTCGCTCCGGCCGCGGCGATCAACGAGCTCGGCACACCCGGCCAGACCCACACCGTCACGGCGACGGTCGCGGCAGGGCCCGACGGCGGTGTCGCCGGAGTCACGGTCGAGTTCGAGATCACGTCCGGACCGAACGCCGGGGCGACCGGCACGGGTTTGACGGACGCAGCCGGCGAGGCAGACTTCACGTACGTCGCCACACAAGGCCCGGCCGGTCTCGGGACCGACACGATCCAGGCCTGCTTCTCGGACGAGCAGGACGACACCGTCTGTGACACCGCCACCAAGCTGTGGCGGGACACGACGCCACCGGTTGCCGCCTGCCGCCCGACGACGAACCCTTCCGGGAACAACGTTCCCGGTGGGTCGAACGAGGACGGATTCTTCGTCCTGCTCGCGACGGATGCGGTCGATCCCGACCCGCAGATCTTCGTTCACGACTCGGCGAGCTCGTTCGTCGCCGGCCCGTTCCCGAGCGGAACGACGATCAAGCTCGTCCAGTCGCCCGGTGGGAAGCCGTCGGTGTCGCCGGGGCCCGGCGTCATCGACTGGCGGATTCGCCTGAAGGGCGACGCGCTGGTGGTCGCGGTGGACGATTCGGGCAACGAGTCGGATCCGATTGCCTGTCTCGTTCCGCCGCCGCCGAAATGAGCGACGACTGACCGGAACGCGTGCGAGGGCCTGCTAACGCGGGCCCTCGCCGCTACGGCGGAGAAACGTGCCCACCAAGTCGTTTGCCGCCCGTGCTGCTTCGACCGGATCGGCTCCGGCGGAGCGAGCAGCCAGATAGCCGGCGGAGAAGGTGTCCCCGGCGCCCGTCGGATCGACGGGACCCGAGATCTCGTGCGCCGGCACGTACTCGACCATCTCGCCGGCGACGACCGTGGCTCCCCGAGAGCCGAGCGTGAGGAGTACCTCGTCGACGCCGAGCGATCGGAGTCGGCCCGGGTCGGTGCCCCCGACGAGCGTCTCGGCTTCCTCGTCGTTCAGCTTGAGAATGGCTACATGGCGAAGCACATCCCCGACCCGACCGTCCGTGCGCAGCGGGCCGAGCGCCGCCGTGCGGACGAGGCCTTGCGCGTCGAGCAGCAAGCGTCGTCCCGCTGTCGCGAGCGCGGCGAGAGTCTCGGGCGGGAAGTCCGTTCGCACGAGCGCTCCCACGTGCACCCAGACTGCATCCGCCGCCGCTTCGAGCGCGCGCTCCGCCGGCCACGGCTCACCCACCGAATCCTGTCGCATGATCCGCCGATTTCCCTCGTAGTGGAAGCTGTAGGCAGTCGTCGTCTTCGAGGCGTACCAGCGCACGGGCAGGCCGAACGCAGCGAGCGGCGGGAGGAGGTCGGCTCGATCCGCCTCGGCGCAGGAAGCGGCCACCGACACCTTCGCGGTGGTCTCTGCAAGCGCCCGGGCCGAGTAGAAGACGGCACCACCCGGGCGCGGTCGATCCCCGCCGACGACGTCGCGCGTCAGGTGACCGATCACGGCGATGTCGGTCAGACGGCCACGGCCTGATCGGTGCTCCTGCGCGAGATCGCCGCGACCGTACCGGCGATCGCGAAGGATGCGAGAAAGCTCGGGACCGTCGCGCCGAGACCCCAACCTGGCGGATCGAGCCTCTCGACGAGATCGACCCACCAGGCGGGACCGGTGGGGTAGAGCCACTGGTAGAGCGCGAAGCCGGCGACCCACGCCGCGACGAGACCGGGTCGCCAGCTTGGCGCCTGGAACACGTCGTCCTCCGTGTAATGCCTGCCCGCCGCCAGCCAGTCCGCGAGCAGCACGGCGAAGAGCGGGACGAAGACCGAGCCGAGAAGCAGGAGGAAGCTCTGGTAGCTGACCAGATCGATCACGAGCGCGCCGGCCGTCGCGATGGCGCTCACCGCGGCGATGAGGAGCGGCTGCGAGGCGCGTGGAGCGAGATTCTGCAGTGAGACGGACGCGGAGTAGACGTTTGCGAACGCCTCGTCCGTCTCGGTCACGAGCAGTGCGAAGACAGCCAGGATTGCGGCGAAACCACCCGCGACGACCGCAGCCGGAAGCGCCGCAGGATCACTGAGATCGCGCGAAAGCACGAGGAGCACGCCAAGTGCGAGCAACCAGGCGTCGGGGACGAAGTAGCCCACTCCCGACCCGATGCCACCCGCGCGCTTGCTCCTCGAGAAGCGCGTGTAGTCGGCCGCGAGCGGAACCCAGGAGACGGTGATCGCCACGACGATGTCGGCTCCCTGCCAGACGGAGAGCCCGCCCTCGCCTGGTTGGTCCCAGAGCGCGCCGAGGTCGGCGCCGTCGAGCGCCCACCAGGTCAGGTAGACGAGCGCGAACGGCACCGCCCAGACGGCGATCCTGCGTACGAACCGGCGGACGAACCCGATCGGCCCGAGGAGCGCGAGCACGAGCGCGACTGCGCCGAAGAGGAGCGTCCACAGCCACTGGGCGCGGAACCCGAAGAGCTCGTCGGAGAGAGCGGCAGCGGCCGTCGCGATGATCAGCAACTCGAACACCGACCATCCGATCCCCTGGAGCACGTTGATCCCGGTGGGAAGGTACGAGCCTTGCCGCCCGAGCGGAGCGCGCATGAGAGCCATCCCGGGTACGCGTGCATCGGCGCCGATCGCTCCCGCGACTCCCAGCATCGCGTTTCCGATCACGCAGCCGATGACGATCGCGAGCACGGCCTGCGGGAGGGAGAGCGCGGGCACGAGTGCGGCACCGGCGACGATCACGAGCAGCGAGACGCCCAGGTTCCCCCAGAGCAGCCCTGTGTCGAGCGTCCCGAGGACCCGGAGACGGTCCGGGACCGGCTCGATTCCCCAGCTGCCTTCGATCCGCTCGGGCGCGGCCATCGGCGGCTGACGTTACCTAGATGCTTGATCGAGAATTCACGGCGAGCCGGGTGACGGCCACGACACGGCGCCGGATCGCCACCCTCCCTCGCCGTCCAGGCCTACTAGCCTGCACGACGAGTGAGTGCGTCGCCCGGCTTGGTCGTGATCGCCCCCGGAGGCGCGTGAATTCTCGATCAAGCATCTGGGAGAATCAGCGCGGTGATTCCGCGTTACTTCATCGTCGCGGAGCGGGACCACGAGATCCAGAATCCGACGTCCGAGGACAAGCTTCTCCTGCTCGGCGAGCGGATTCGGCTCGGGCCGGGCTCTCGTGTGCTCGACATCGCCTCGGGCCGGGGCGGGCCCGCGCTCCTGCTCGCGGAGGCCTTCGAGTGCCGAATCGAAGGAGTCGAGATCGCGCCCGAGTTCCACGCCGCCGCGGTCGAGCGGGCGGAGTCGCGCGGTCTCTCGCACCTCGTCTCGTTCCGGCTCGCCGACGCGTCCGGTGAGGAGCTCGCGCAGGAGGAGTACGACGCCGCGCTCTGCCTCGGTGCGAGCTTCGTGTACGGAAGCCTGGCCGACACCGTAGAGACGCTTGCGCCGGCGGTGAGGCCCGGCGGCCACGTCGTCGTCGGCGAGCCGTTTTGGCGACGCCTCCCCTTGCCCGACGACTACGCGGATCGCGGTGACCCGTGGACCACTCTCGACGGCACCGTCACGATCTTCGAGACCTCGGGACTTCCGGTCGTCTCCGTGATCGCCTCGTCCGAGGACGACTGGGATCGCTACGAGACCCTGCACTGGCGAGCGTGCGAGGAATGGCTCGCGGCGAGCTCGACCGATCCCGATGCAGGCGAGATCCGCACGCGGCACGAACGCGCGAAGCGCACCTATCTCGGGCATGGACGCGACTACCTGGGCTGGGCGATCTTCATCGGCTGGAAGCCCGATGGCCCATCCTGAGCTTCCCGCCGAGCAGGCGTACCTCGATCATGCCTACGAGTGCCTCGACCGGATGCGCGAGGTGCTCGTCCGCTCCGCGCGCGCAGGCGCGACCGATGTCGCGGCAGAGGCGATCGAAGCGTGGGCGATCCGGAGGCTTCGCGGCTACGACGACGCGGAGCGCGCCCTCTGCTTCGGCCGGCTCGACTTCGAGGCAGCCGACGAGCCGCTCTACGTCGGCAGACGCTGGGTCGACGACGACGACGGCGCGGTCGTCGTCAACTGGCAGGCGCCCGCGGCGCGGCCTTTCTACACCGCCACTCCCGCGGACCCGCACGGAGTCATCCTGCGTCGCCGGTTCCGAACGGAGGGCCGAACGCTCACCGGCATCAGCGACGAAGCGCTCGACGGCTCCCTCGCGGATGCCGCGGCCGTGGTCGACGACTTCCTGCTCGAGGAGCTCGAGCGCACGCGCGACGACCGCATGCGCGACATCGTCGCGACGATCCAGGCGGATCAGTACGGCCTGATCGCCCGCGAGCCCGAGCCGCCGCTCGTCATCCAGGGCGGACCTGGCACCGGGAAGACCGCCGTCGGCCTCCACCGGGCGTCGTACCTCCTCTACGCCCATCGCGCGACGCTCCGCCGGGTGCTGCTCGTAGGGCCGAGCCCGGTCTTCATGGACTACGTCTCGCACGTGCTTCCCGCGCTCGGGGAGGACAGCGTCGACCAGCGGGCCGTCAGCGAGCTCGTCGAGGGCGTCGAGGTGACGAGGTCGGATCCGCCGGAGGTGCAGCGGCTGAAAGCTGAACCGCGTCTCGCCGAGGTCGTGCGCCGAGCGGTCGAGCTTCGCTCGCAAGGCTCACCGCGGGAGCTCGTCGTGCGTCTCGAGGGCTACTTCGTCGGAGTCGAGGCAGACGAGGTAGCGGCGCTGCTCGCCGAGACACGCGGTGAGCTCGGCGTCTCCGCCGCGGCGCGCGAGCGTTTTCGAATGAGCGTCCTCCGTCGCTTCTACATCGACTACGGCGAACGGCTCGGCGGCCTTGCGGTCCGGTCGTTCGAAGAGGTCGAGAGGAGCCTGCGCTCGGGCGGATTGCTGACGAGATTCCTCGACGCCGTGTGGCCCGCCCCGCGGCCGGAGCAGGTCGTTCGTCAACTCCTCGCGTCGCGCGAGCGGCTTGCCGAGGCAGCTACCGGCGTCCTCGATGACGATGAGCAACGCGTCCTACGGCGAGCGAAGAGCGGCTGGAGCGACGCCGACCTCCCGCTGCTGGACGAGGCCAGGTCGCTCCTACTCGACGTACCGCGCTACGGCCACGTCATCGTGGACGAGGCGCAGGACCTCACGCCCATGCAGCTGCGGATGATCGCTCGTCGCGCTGCGGGGGCGTTCACACTCCTCGGAGACGTCGCGCAGGCGACCGGGCCCATGCCGTATCGCCGCTGGCAGGACCTGCTCCTGCATCTACCTGGCGGCGAACGTGCAGGAGTCGAAGAGCTTCGTCACGCCTACCGCGTCCCACGCGAGATCATGGCCTTCGCGCTGCCGCTCCTCGCGTACATCGCGCCGGACATGGAGCCGCCCGTCGCATATCGGGCAGGCGCCGAGCCTCCGCGAGTCGTCGCCTCGGACTCACCGCTCGCGACCGCCTACGAGGAGGCTGCGCGGCTGGCCGGCGCCGAAGGCCTGCTGGCGGTGATCGCCCCGACCTCGCTCCGTGGTGATCCGAGCGAGGCGCCCGCGCTCTTCGACGACACCCGCATCTCCGTCCTCACGCCGCGAGAGGCGAAGGGCATGGAGTTCGACCACGTGGTCGTCGTCGAGCCGGCGCTGATCGTCGACGAGTCGGTCGGAGGGCAGGGACTGCGCGAGCTCTACGTCGCGCTCACCCGGCCGACGACGACGCTCGTCGTCGTCTATGCCCGACCTCTGCCCGCGGAGCTACGGTCACCGCAGGCTGGGGGTCAGGCTTCAGCCTGACCCCGGTTCAGAGGTCTATTGCGTACTCCGAGGCCTGGCACGCGAACCTCAAGGCGGGTCAGGCTGAAGCCTGACCCCGGAGGTGACTAGCCTCGAAGCAGGCGCCGTAAGACGTAGGGGAGGATCCCGCCGTGGCGCAGGTACTCGCGCTCCCGCGGCGTGTCCAGCCGTACCGTGGCCCGGAACTCCGTCTCGTCCGCTCGAACCGTCACCTCACGTGCCTCGCCGTTCTGCGATGCCCTGGACCGAGAACTCCTCGTGTCCCGTCAGCCCGAGGGAGAGGAGGCTCTCCCCGGGCAGGAACTGGAGCGGGAGGATCCCCATCATCAGCAGGTTGGAGCGATGGATGCGCTCGTAGCTCTCGGCGATGACGGCGCGGACCCCGAGGAGCTTCGGGCCCTTCGCCGCCCAGTCGCGCGACGAGCCGGATCCGTACTCCTTGCCCGCGAGCACGATCAGCGGGACTTCCTCGGCGCGGTAACGCTCGGCGGTGTCGTAGATCGTTCCCTCGTCGCCCGAGGGCAGATGGACGGTCCACGTTCCCTCCGAGCCGGGAACGAGAAGGTTGCGCAGCCGGACGTTCGCGAACGTGCCACGCACCATCACCTCGTGGTTCCCACGGCGTGAGCCGTAGGAGTTGAACGCTCGCCGCTCGACGCCGTTCTCGACCAGGTAGCGGCCGGCGGGGGAGTCGGGCTTGATCGAACCCGCCGGCGAGATGTGGTCGGTCGTGACCGAGTCCCCGACGGAGACGAGACAGCGCGCGCCGACGACGTCTGACACGACGCCCGGCTCGGTCGGCATCCCGTCGAAGTAGGTCGGCAGGCGTACGTAGGTCGAGTCCGGGTCCCACGCGAAGAGCTCGCCTTCGGGCACGGGCAGCTCGCGCCAGGTGTCGTCGCCGGTGAAGACGTCGGCATAGATCGCCCGGAACATCTCCTCGCCGATCGACCCTGCGACCGTCTCCCGCACGTCCGCGGGGGACGGCCAGAGGTCTGACAGGAACACGTCCTCGCCGTCCGAGCCCACACCGATCGGCTCGGTGGTGAGATCGATGTCCATGCGTCCGGCGAGCGCGTAGGCGACGACGAGCGGGGGCGAGGCGAGGTAGTTCGCCTTCACCTCGGAGTGGATCCGCGCCTCGAAGTTGCGGTTCCCGGAGAGGACGGCGCAGACGACGAGATCGCCCTCGGTCACTCCTTGCGAGATCGGCTCCGGCAGCGGCCCCGAGTTTCCGATGCACGTCGTGCAGCCGTAGCCGACGGTGTGGAAGCCGAGCTTTTCGAGGTAGGGAGTCAACCCGGCTTTGTCGTAGTACTCGGTCACGACCTTCGATCCCGGAGCCAGGCTCGACTTCACCCACGGCTTGCGGGAGAGCCCTCGCTCGACGGCATTCTTTGCAAGGAGGCCCGCGCCGACCATCACGGCCGGATTGGACGTGTTCGTGCAGGACGTGATGGCGGCGATGACCACCGAGCCGTGCTCGAGCTCGAAGGTCTCGCCGTCGAGCGTCACCTGCGCCCCTCCGGGCATCTCCGCGACAGCGGTCGGTGCCACCTGGACGACGGCGCCGCCGTCGAACGTCTCGGTGCCGGGTTCCATCTGCGCCGGCGGGTCGCTGGCCGGAAACGACTCTGCGATCGCCTCGTCGTGGGCCGTGCCGTAGTCGATGCCGAACGTCGGAAGCTCGTGGAGGAACGCATTCTTCGCCTCGCGCAGGGGCACCCGGTCCTGCGGCCGCCGCGGCCCCGCGAGCGACGGTTCCACCGTGGAGAGATCGAGCTCGACGACCTGCGAGTACGTCGGAGCCTCGTCCGGGTCGTGCCAGAGGCCGTTCTCCTTGCAGTACGCCTCGACCAGGGCGATACGCTCGGCCGGGCGCCCGGTCAGGCGCAGGTAGCGGATCGTCTCGGCGTCTACGGGGAAGAACCCGCACGTCGCGCCGTACTCCGGGGACATGTTCCCGATGGTGGCGCGATCGGCGAGCGGGAGAGTCTCCAGCCCATGCCCGTAGTACTCGACGAACTTCCCGACGACCCCTGTCGCCCGCAGGATCTGCGTGACCGTGAGCACGAGGTCGGTCGCGGTCGCGCCTTCGGGCAAGGAGCCCATGAGCTTGAAGCCGACGACCTGCGGGACGAGCATCGAGATCGCCTCGCCGAGCATCGCCGCCTCGGCCTCGATCCCACCGACGCCCCAGCCGAGCACGCCGAGCCCGTTGATCATCGTCGTGTGCGAGTCGGTGCCGACGAGCGTGTCGGGGAAGGCCACACCGCCGCGGTCGTCCACGACGCGGGCCAGGAACTCGAGGTTGACCTGATGGACGATGCCCGTGCTGGGCGGCACGACCTTGAAGTCGGCGAACGCCCCCTGGCCCCAGCGGAGAAACGCATAGCGCTCGCGGTTGCGCTCGAACTCGAGCTCGGCGTTGCGCGTGATGGCAAGCCTCGTCGCGTACTCGTCCACCTGCACCGAGTGGTCGATCACGAGCTCGGCCGGGCACAGCGGGTTGATCCTCTCGGGATCGCCTCCAAGGTCGCGCATCGCGTTTCGCATGGCCGCGAGGTCGACCACCGCCGGCACGCCCGGTGAAGTCCTGCAGGAGCACGCGTCCCGGAGTGAAGGAGATCTCCTGCGAGGGCTCGGCCGAGGCGACCCAGCCGGCGACGGCCTCGACGTCCTGCCCGGTGACGTTGACCCCGTCCTCGTGGCGGAGCACGTTCTCGAGCAGGATCCGCAGCGTGTAGGGCAGCCGGGCGACGTCGAAGTGCTCCTGGAGTGGCGCGATCCGGAAGATCTCGTATTCCGTCCCTCCGACAGCCAGCTGCGAACGCGCGCCGAAGGAATCCGGATGAACCATGCTTCGATTCAACCAGACCCGTCCGGTCGAGGGCCCTGGCCTTGTGACACTGTGTCACTTGGCGGCCGAGCCTTTCGATCGCCTTCTCGGTCAGCGTTTGGCGCTTGGGGTCGGAATGTCGTGCGACCGCCTGGGCGTACGGTCGGCCGACGCGGCGGGCGTACGCGCCGAAGCCCTCGTCGTGCACGGGCTGGAGGTCTTCCTTGTAGGGGTCGAGAAGATGTTGTCTGCCGACGTGACGGGCGGCATTGAAGAACGCAAGCCCCATGCCGACCGAGACCTCGAGAAGGCTCTTCTGCTCGCGATCGGCCTCTCGGACGAGGGCGGAGTACACGGCGGAGAGCTCGCCGGGGCTCGGCAATCCGGCTGCATCGTTCCGCAGGTCGGCGAGCGTCCGCTTGAGCCCTTCGACCTCGAGTGGCGGGATGTCGATCAGCCGCGCGGTCGTTCCACTCGCTCCCTCGAGCGCTGCCAGGAGCTCGTCGACGGATGCGAGCTCGGCCTCGCGCGCGAGGACGCCTGCCACCTTGAGCTCGTCAACGAGCACGTCGAGGTAGACGCGCGTCCCGCGCGTAATGTCCGCCGCGCCTGCCAGCAGCCAGAGCGGCGAGAAGCCGAACGCGAGGATCGACCCGAGCTCGACGACGTTGCCTGCGCCCTTCCGCACCGCGAGCTTCTTCGGAGACGACTCGAACTCCCCGGCGATTTCCTCCGGCGGCCGCTCGACGCCGCCAACGAGCTCGACCGTGATCCGGAGCAGGTTCCTCGCCGTCGCCTCGTACAGCCGCGAGCGCCGGACGAGGCGTGGCAGTACGAGCTCCGCGGTCTCGTGCAGCGTTCCTCCGACGAGGGCCGCGACCGTCCGGACGAGACGCTCCGGAAGGGAGACGAGGAAGCGCGCAGGGCGTCGCACTCGACTACTCGTCGAAGGCGGCGTCGGCGACCCGTGCGTCGATCGCGATCCCGCCGAATGCCGCGAAGCCGTCGATCGTGAGCGTCGGAGCGTCTGGCTCGTCTGGCTCGGGGACGTTCACGGCGACGCCTCCGCCCAACGCGTTCAGGCTCGATTCGACGCGCCATCCCGCGGGCACGCGGACAGCGATTCCGCCGAACAGGGAATGAAGCGACAGATGCGCGCCGGGTGCGAGCTGCGCTTCGCGCAGGTCGACCGCGACACCTCCGAACCAGGCGAGCATCGAGCCTCCTCGGAATGCCTGCGAGCGGCTCTGGAGCTTCGCGCCGTCGAAGATCGCGACGAGCGCGACCTCGTCGCTCTCGGCGTCCCCGCGGGAGGGGAGCGCCCGCTTCATGACGGCCGCCGCGCCGGCGAATCCCGCGTAGAGGCCGACGGTGAGGAGGCCGAAGGAACGGAGCACGCGCATCGGCAGCGAGCCTACCGTGGCTAGCATGATCGCCGATGGAGGCCGAGACGATCCGCGTCGCGCTACAGCAAGCGTTTCCGGAGGCCGTGGAGCTGTCGGTCGAGGATCGCACCGGTACGGGCGACCACTTCCAGGTCACGGTCACGAGTCCCACGTTCGACGGGCTTCCCCTCCTCGACCAGCACCGCCGCGTCAACGCGGCCCTCGCTGCCCCGCTCGGTGACGGTTCGATTCACGAGCTCCGGATCAAGACGAAAGGAACTGCATGAAGACGTTGAACGAGCAGATTGCCGAAGTGATCGACAACGAGCCGGTGGCCGTCTTCATGAAGGGGACGCCGGAGATGATCATGTGCGGCAACTCGCAACGAGCGCTTCGCGCGCTGCACGCTGCCGGCGCCCCGGTGACGACAGTGGACGTCCTCCCCGACCCGCGCATCCGGCAGGAGCTTTCGGCGCTCTCCGGCTGGCCGACGATCCCGCAGGTCTTCGTGAAGGGCGAGCTGATCGGCGGAGCGGACATCACGGAGGAGCTGCTCGCCTCCGGCGAGCTGAGCCAGACGCTCGACGAGAAGCTCGGCGCCGAGCGCGAGCAGGACGTCAAGACGGTCGCAATCGCGCTCGACTGAGGAGGTGGGTCAGGCTCGAGCCTGACCCAGGTCACACAGACGAAGCGGCGACTCGGTCGGCGAGCTCGCGGGAGATCGCATGGTCGCCACGGTCCGTGCGCACGGTGACAGGCCCGGAAAAGGGTGCCTGCGAGACGAGCTCGACGGCTGAACCCGGCACGAGCCCGAGCTCGGTGAGGTAGCGGAGCAGCTCCGGATCACCGTCTGGCACCCGCGACACGGAGGCGTGCTCGCCGGGCTCGAGGTCGACCAGCGTTCGGTCGTGCCCCGTCGAGACTCGTAGCTCGCGGTCCGGGATCGGATCCCCATGCGGGTCGTGGGTGGGGAAGCCGAGCTCCGCGTCGATCTTCGCTTCGAGCTCCTCGGAGAGCGCGTGCTCGAGGAGCTCGGCCTCGGCGTGCACCTGGTCGAGCGATAGCCCGAGCCGGTCCACGAGATAGCGCTCGAGCAGACGATGGTGGCGGAGCACTTCGAGTGCGCCGCGCCGACCGTCGTCCGTGAGCGCGACCCCACGATACGGGGCGCGCTCGACCAACCCGAGCTCGGCGAGCCGTTTGGCCATTGCCGTCGCCGAAGGGGCGCTCACGCCCATGCGCTCGGCGAGCGCGGACGTGGTCACGCGTTCGCCCGCTGACTCGAGGGCGTAGATCCCCTTCAGGTAGTCCTGAACGGCGACGGTCAGATCGGGAGCTTGGATTCCCATCGGTCGAGACTTAGGTTACACTGAGACTCGGATTTAGCTATGACTAAAAAACCTTTGACCCGTCGCAAGCTGCTCGCCGCCGCGGCTCCGCTCGCGGCGGTGCCGTTCGTGGGAAAGCTCGCCCTCGGCGGCGAGGCCGAGGCCGGCGGCCACAGCCATACGAGCCACATTCACGGCGGCGATGCGGCTCAGCTTGCCGGTGGCCGTGGCGGGGCGACGGGCCACGCCGCGATGATCGGGCCCGAGGTGCCCGCGGTCGGCGGTCCGAACGATCTCGACAAGCTCCTCTATCCGCCGCCCGCGCGTCCCGCAAAGCCCGGCCAGGTGCGCGAATACACGCTCATCGCGGAAGACAAGGATCTCGAGATCGCCCCGGGCATCTTCTTTCCCGCCTGGACGTACAACGGCACCGCGCCGGGGCCGGTGATCCGGGCGACCGAAGGGGACACGCTCCGCGTCCGCTTCCTGAATCGCGGCTCGCACCCGCACACGATCCACTTCCACGGGATCCATCCGGCGAACATGGACGGCGTTTTCCAGGTCGTCGAGAGCGGTGGCCAGTTCATCTACGAGTTCGAGGCCCGGCCTGCGGGGCTGCACCTCTACCACTGCCATGCGACGCCGCTGAAGAAGCACATCCACAAGGGTCTCTACGGCGCCTTCATCATCGATCCGAAGGAGCCGCGCCCGCCTGCGCAGGAGCTCGTCATGGTGATGAACGGCTTCGACACCGACGCCGACGGCGGGAACAACTTCTACACCGTCAACGGCCGCTCGTTCTACTACGCGCGCTATCCGATCAAGGTGAAGCGCTCGGAGCTCGTTCGCATCTACCTCGCGAACCTGACCGAGTTCGACCTGATCAACTCGTTCCACCTGCACGCCGACTTCTTCCGCTACCAGCCGACCGGCACGGGCGACTACTGGGAGTACACGGACACGGTGATGCAGTGCCAGGGCCAGCGCGGCGTGCTCGAGATCCAGTTCGCGAACACCGGTCGCTTCATGTTCCACGCGCACCAGTCGGAGTTCGCCGAGCTCGGCTGGATGGGCTTCTTCGAGGTCGTCGACTAGTGGTCTCGCACTGATGGAAGCCGGGTCGGCCACGGCACGCGGGCGCATGGGCTGGCGGCTGTGGGCGGTCGTGCCGGTGCTCCTGCTGGCGATCGCGGTCGGCCTCGTCGTCACGAGCGGTTCCTCGCTCGTCGATCTCGTCGGGACGAACCCGCCGCCCGCGGACGAGTTCGACATCCGCCGCGTGGAGTTCTCGCCCGGTGAGATCCGCATCACCGTTCGGAATCCACAGCCTGACGATCTGACCATCGCGAACGTGAACGTCGACGATGCAATCGTCCCGTTCACGGTCGACGGGCCGACCACGCTCGGACGTCTTCGCTCGAGCACGATCGTCGTCCCCTTCGACTGGGTCGAGGAGGATCCGATCACGGTCGGCGTCACGAGCTCGACGGGAATCGAGACGGTGGAGGAGATTCCCGCCGCGATCGAGACCCCGGAACCCGCCTTGAAAGGATTCCTCGGATACGCGGTGATCGGCTTGCTCGTCGGTGTGCTCCCGGTCGCGCTCGGGCTCCTGTGGCTCCCCGCGCTGCGTCAGGCGAGCCCGGCCTGGCTCGCCGCCTTCATGGCGTTGACCGCCGGCCTGCTCGTGTTCCTCGGAATCGAGGCGTTGACCGAGGCTTTCGAGCTGCAAGCGGTGCTGCCGTCGGCGTTGGGAGGCAGCGGGCTCGTCCTGCTCGGGGTCGCGCTCAGCTTCCTCGGCATGACCGCGCTCTCCGGTCGCCTGAGCAAGGGGGGGTCGGCGACCGGCTTTGCGCTCGCACTGCTCGTTGCGATCGGGATAGGCGTGCACAACCTCGGCGAGGGACTCGCCATCGGGGCCTCGTTCGCGCTCGGCGAGCTCCAGCTCGGGACCTTCCTGATCGTCGGCTTCATGATCCACAACATCACCGAGGGCCTCGGCATCGCCTCCCCGGTCGCGAAGTCCCGGGTGACCGTGCTCGCGCTTGCGATGCTCGCGCTCATCGCCGGAGCGCCGGCGATCCTCGGCGCATGGATCGGCGGGTACACGTCGAGCGACGTCCTGGGCGTGTTGTTCTTCGCGATCGCGGCGGGTGCGGCCTTCCAGGTCGTGGTCGAAGTCGGGCGCTACGTCGCGCGCGAGGCACCTGGCGGTCTCCGCTCCGGCTACGCGATCGGCGGCTTCCTCGCCGGTATTGCCGCCATGTACGTCACCGGCGTCTTCGTGGGCTGACGCGCGCGCTCACAACCGCTGCTTAACCGGCTCTAACGTGCGATTCATCGCTGCGGGTCTATAACGGAGGGGCGTGTCCCTCTCCTCCCTGCGACCCTATGCAGCCCTCGTCGCGACCGCCGCCCTCGGGGGCGCGGTCGCAGTGGGCGCAGTCGCCCTGCTCGGTGGGCTCGAAGGCTCGACGACAACCGTCGTGACGGAGACAGCTCCGCCTCCGAGCACGCTTGCCGCGCCGTCCGCGGACGCGATGACGGTGAACGAGATCTACGAGCGCGCCGCGCCAGGAGTCGTCCAGATCGCGTCGACGAGCGGAAACACGGACGCCTTCTCCGGCGACATCCCTCCCTCGGCTCTCGGCTCCGGATTCGTGGTCGACAAGGCAGGGCACATCGTCACCAACTTCCACGTGATCGAGGATGCCGAGGAGATCCGCGTGAGCTTTTCGAACCGCGACACGGTGGAGGCGGAGCTCATCGGCACCGATCCCTCGACGGATCTCGCCGTGCTGCAGGTCGATTCCAGCGCCGGCGCTCTCACTCCGCTCCCGCTCGGCGACTCGGACCGGGTGCGGGTCGGTGATCCGGTCGTCGCGATCGGCAATCCGTTCGGTCTCGACCGTACGGCGACCGCCGGCATCGTGAGCGCGCTGCAACGGTTGATCACGGCACCCAACGACTTCACGATCGACCATGTCATCCAGACCGACGCCCCCATCAACCGCGGCAACTCGGGTGGGCCGCTCCTCAACAGTCGCGGTGAGGTGATCGGCGTCAACACACAGATCGAGACCGGCGGCATCAGCACGGGCGGCAACGTCGGAATCGGCTTCTCCGTTCCCTCGAACACCGTCGAGGACGTCGTGGCGCAAATCCTGCAGACGGGGCGAGTCGAGCATGCCTACCTCGGCATCGCCGGGCAACCGGTCACGCCCGATCTCGCAGAGACCTACAACCTTCCCGTCGAGGCAGGGGTGCTCGTCGAGGAAGTTCGCGCTGCCAGCGGCGCCGCCAGGGCGGGTCTCGAAGCCGGCGAAACCCGAGTCGTGGTCGCAGGCGAGACGTACAACCTCGGAGGAGACATCATCGTCGCCGCCGATGGCGAGCCGATCTCCTCGATCGAAGAGCTGCGCGATGCGATCGCCGCTCGCAAGCCCGGGGACAAGCTCAAGCTCAGGATCTATCGCGGCGCCAAGAAAACGAGCGTGACCGTCACGCTCGGGCGACAGCCCTCCTCCGCTCGCTAGCTTGGCGCAAGACCGGAATCCGCTAGCACGGATTCCGGTCGCCGTACATCCCTGAAGGCGTCCGCTTCGCGGCCGCATCCTCCCGAATGACGCCGCAGGAACCTCGCTCACGCGGATTCCGATCGCGCGAAATCGCTGAAGGCGCCCGCTTCGCGGCCGCTGCGTTCCGACTCTCACCCTCCGTTCAAGTACCGAAGTCGGGGTTCGCGGCGAGAGCGTCGTCGGCGAGCTGGTATCCGCGCGCGATCAGCGCGCGCTTGCGGTCCTCCGGCCACGGCTCGTCTCCGCGGAACGTCGGGTCGAGACCGTCGTCCCCGGGCGTTGCCCGCACGATCAGGCTCGGGACCTGGCGGTCGTGGCGAAACGGGAACTGCGCGGCCGCGAAGATCGCCTCGAGCTCCGAGCGGAGCGGTCGCTGCCTGCGCTTGGGCGCCGCCTCGACCGCCGCTGAGATCACTTGGTCTCGCAGCCGCTGCAAGCTCGCAACCGAGATGTCGCGCTCGGTCGCCAGCCGTTCCTCGAGCACGGTGTTTCGCGCGATCGCGACGCGCATCAGACGCACGATCATCTCCGCGTAGTGGGCCGGCTCACCGCGGGCGGCCCGCTCCTCCGCGAGTCGGATCTCCGCAAGCAGTGCGCGTACGGGAGGGACAGCGCGGAAGCGATCGAGGCGCGCACGCATCCTCTGCAGGAAGGCGACATCGGTCTCCGCGTAGCTCGCCACGTAGCGGAAAGCGGCGATCGCCTTCACCTCTGGATTCCGGTAGGCGGGCTCGAACGGGAAGTTGCGAACCCACCCGCCGTCCGTCGCGATGACGCCGTCGATCGACACCGGCAGCACGAGCCCACTGACCGCGGCCGAGGCGAGCAGCGCCTTCCCCATCGTCTCTGCCGACGAGGAGCGCGCGTGGTAGGCGAGCTCGAACAGCCCCGAGTCCTCGTCGAGGGGGACGCTCACATCGGTCGCGAAGACGACGAGCTCGATCTCGGAGGCAACGAGCGCCGACCCCAGCTCCTCGCCGCCACCGAGCCGCTCCGAGATCGTGGCGGGGAGGGTGTAGTCGTGGAGACCGCCGGGGAACTGCCAGACCCGCCGCGGTCGGAAGACCTCGTCGGGCTGGAGCTCGAGCACGAACGCCTCGAGGTCGTCGAGCCGGTCGAGGGCGGCCATCGCACCCGAGAGCGCTCCGGCGGACGTCCCGTAGATCCACCCCAACCGCGGCCAGAGCGGACTCTCTCGCAGGCGCGCGAGAAAGCCGAGCTCGAGGAGAACGCCGTTGATCCCGCCTCCCGAGAGGACGATCGCGACGTCGCGTGAGCCTGGTTCAGCCATGTGACTATTGTGATCCTCGTGGAACCGGAGCCCCGGCGCGGTGCCGCTGTCCTCTCGGACGTGGACCTGGAGTCCGACGAGACGCTGTGGGACGAGAACGACGGGGGCGATCACAGTGGATGGTTCTGCGTGCGCACCGATCCGTTTCCGTGCCCCGCGCCGGCGTGCCCGTTCGTGGCCGACTTCATGACGGCTGCCCATCTCGTTCTCGTCTGGGAGGAGCGCGACGACCCGAATCTCCTCTGGCACGCCCAACGTGCGCTGGAGGTCAAGCGCAACCCGAGGATCGTCCCCTACGAGACCGCGTTCGGGCCGAGCGCCTCGTACTACGCCTGGGAGGCAGCGGGGCGACCGGTCCACGGCGTGAAGGGCAAAGCGGCGAGGTAGCTGGATACGATCGCCTCGATGTCGACCGTTACGGAGACACTCCACGTCAGCGGGATCCGCTGCGAGCGCTGTGTGGGCAGGCTCGCGGTGGCGCTCGAGGGCTTCGAAGGGCTCGAGTCTGCGAGCGCCAATCTCGTCGGCGACGTGACGATCTCCTGGGACGAGGAGCGCACGTCCAGGGACGAGATTCTCACCGTGCTCTCGAAGGCCGGCTTTCGCGAAGCCGCGCCGTTCGGGGAATAGCCGGGCCGCACGCCTCGTTGGAGCCTCCCGTAACGAGAACGGTACGGTAGGCCGGTGAGCGAGCCGGAGTCCGCTACCGAAGCGCAGCGGATCGCGACGGAGGCTCGCGACCGCGCCCGCTTCGAAGAGGAGGCGTTGGCGCTCGCGGATCAGGTCTATCGCGTAGCGAGGCGGCTGGTCGGCTCTCGCGAGGAGGCAGAGGACTTGGTGCAAGAGACGTACGCGAGAGCATTTCGGAGCTGGCGCTCCTTTACCCCCGGGACCAACATGCGCGCCTGGCTGCTCCGTATCCTCACGAACCTGAATGTCGATCGCGGAAGGCGAATACAGCGCACTCCGCAGACCCAGCCGCTCGAGGAGACGGACTACTTCCTCGCCAACAAGCTGGCCTCGACGGGGGGCGAGGAGGCACTCGAGCAGGAGCAGGTCGTCGAGCGGCTCTCGCAGGATTCCGTCGTCACGGCGCTCTCGGAGATCTCGCCGCAGTTCAGGGAGGTGGTCGTGCTCGTGGACATCGGAGACTTCACGTACGCCGACGCCGCGCAGATCCTCGATGTGCCGATTGGTACAGTCATGTCCCGTCTGCACCGTGGAAGGCGGGCGCTCAAACAGAAGCTCGCCGAGGAGGCGCTCACATGACGCTCGAGCCCTGCGACCGCTGCGAGGAGATTCTCCAGGACTTTCTCGACCGGACGCTCTCGAACGAGGAGTGGGCGGAGGCCGAGACGCATCTCGGCGACTGCGACTACTGCAGGCGCCGTTACCGCTTCGAGGAGACCCTGCGTCGGTACGTGAAGCTGAGCGCGGTCGAGCGGATGCCCCCCGGGCTCATGGCGAAGCTCGAGGAGCTTCGCGGGCTCGACGCGACCGCCTAGCTCAGATCCTCGGGAGTATCGATGTCTCCCGGCGACCCGAGGTCGTCGCAGGGGACGAGCCGGACAGGGAGCTCTCGGAGCCCTTCGTCGGGCACGGAGCTCCACTCTCCACGACCGATGACGAGTGGATGGCCGCGGTTACCCCCATACGACGCGGCGACGATCCCACCCTGCTCCCGCCACGCGTCGAGGACTCGCTCGACGGCCGCCGGAGACAGGTCCGGGCCGTCCGCGAGCACGACGACTGCCGCTTCGACCTCGCTCCGGAGCGCGCCGAGCCCGCAATGAAGCGATGCTCCCGGCCCGCGCGCCCACTCCGCACAGGCGACGAGGCGGGCGGGAATGCCAAGTAACAGACTGTTACTTGGCAGCTCGAGCTCGTAGGCGCCCTGGACGACCACGAGCTCGTCGATCGGGGCGTCGTTCAGTCGTTCGAGCACCCGCGGGAGCAAGAGCCTTTGCTTCGGGGAGCCGTAGCGCGTCGCCTCGCCGGCGGCGAGGACGACCGCAGCGATCGTCATCTACGTCTCGGTGACGGTGACGCTGGTGATGACGACCGGCTCCGAAGGCGCCCCGGTTGGGTGGCCGGGTATGCCGAGGGTCCCGATGCGCTCGACAGTGTCGATTCCGTCGGTCACTTCGCCGACGATCGCGTAGTCGGGTGGCAAGCCGACGTCGTCGCCGGTGACGACGAAGAACTGTGACCCTGACGTACCGGGAGCCTCCACCTCGGTCTTCGCCATCGCGACGACACCTTTCACGTATTTCGAGCCGGCCGGCGGCGCATCTACCGTCTTGTAGCCGGGGCCACCCCTGCCTGTCTGCGTGGGGTCGCCGCCCTGGATCACGAAGCCGGGGACGATGCGGTGGAAGATCGTGTCGTCGTAGAAGCCCTCGCGTGCGAGCGCCACCAGCGACGCTGCAGTGTTCGGTGCGAGCTCGGTGTCGAGCCCGACCGTGAACGAGCCGCAGCTCGTCTCGAAGACGAGGCCGTAGCTCGTACCGCTGTCGAGCGGATCGGTCGGCGCGGAGAGCGTCCCGGACTCGCGGGGAGCCGGCGCCTCCACGCTCTCGCACTCGCCGTTGCCTGACGCCGAGGGCTCGTCGTCTCCGCCGCACCCGGCTCCGAGAGTAAGAAGCGCGATCGCAAAGAGAAGGCCTCGCATGGCGTGCGATCCTATCCGTCGTGACGGTTACGAGATGCGAGTGGGCGTCGGATGGATCCGAGCTCATGCTCGCCCATCACGACGAGGAGTGGGGCGTGCCCTCGCACGACGACCGCCACCTTTTCGAGCTGCTCACGCTGGAAGGCGCGCAGGCGGGCCTGTCGTGGAACACGATCCTGAACAAGCGCGAGGGATATCGCGAAGCATTCGCGGGCTTCGACCCCGATGCCGTCGCGCGCTTCGGTCCGGAGGAGATCGAGCGACTCGTCGCGGATCCGGGGATCGTTCGAAACCGGCTCAAGATCGAAGCGACCGTCTCGAACGCTGCCTGCGTGCTCGAGGTGCAGGAGGAGCTCGGCAGCTTCGATGCCTACCTCTGGCGGTTCGTCGACGGCGAGCCGATCATCGGTCGGCGACGTGACCTGACCGAGCTACCTGCGGAGACGGGCGAATCCCGCATCCTCTCCAAGGATCTCAAGCGACGCGGCTTCCGTTTCGTTGGGCCAACGATCTGCTACGCGTTCATGCAGTCGGTGGGGTTGGTGAACGACCACACGGTCGACTGCTTCCGGTTCCGAGAGCTCGCAGGATGACCGCCCCGATCCGGTACGCCCGGAGCGGAGACGTCAACGTCGCGTACCAGGTGACGGGTGACGGCCCATTCGATCTCGTCCTAGTGCCGGGCTTCTTCTCGCATCTCGAAATCGACTGGGAGTACCCCGGAATGGCGCACATGTTGGATCGTCTCGGCTCCTTCGCCCGGCTCATCCGTTTCGACAAGCGTGGCACCGGCCTCTCCGATCGGACGGTCGGCCTCCCAGACTTCGAGACGCGGATGGACGACGTACGCGCCGTCATGGATGCGGCCGAGAGCGTGCAGGCAGCGCTCTTCGGCTACTCCGAAGGCGGGCCGATGTGCGTCCTCTTCGCGGCTATCTACCCTGACCGGACCCGCGCGCTTGCGCTCTACGGAACGTACGCGAAGCGCCGCGACCCGGACGAGGATTACCCGTGGGCGCCGACCGCAGAAGCGCGGCTCGCGTACGCGCAGGAGCTCGAGGAAAGCTGGGGCGAGAACGTCGACATCTCGACGATGTCCCCGAACGCGGACGAAGCGATGCGCCTCTGGTACCAAAGGCGGGGACGGGCCTCCCTCAGCCCGGCCGCGGCGCGCGACCTGATCCTCATGAACTCGGAGGCCGACGTACGCGACGTGCTTTCGACGGTTCAGTGCCCGACACTGGTGATTCACCGCAGCGGCGATCGCGACTCGCGACCCGAGGAGGGTCGATACATCGCGTCGAGGATCCCTGGAGGACGATTCGTGGAGCTGAGCGGGGACGATCACATGCCGGCCCTCGGGCCAGACGACATCGTCGACGAGATCGAGGAGTTCCTCACTGGAGTGCGTCCGGCACCCGCGTCGGATCGGATTCTCGCGACGATTCTGTTCACGGACCTGGTGGGATCGACCGAGCGGGTGGAGTCTCTGGGCGACGCTGCGTGGGCCTCACTCCTCGATTCGCACCACGACGCGGTGCGTCGTCAGCTCGTCCGCTTCTCCGGCGAGGAGGTCGATACTGCCGGCGACGGCTTCCTTGCGGTCTTCGACGGTCCTGCTCGAGCCATTCGCTGCGCTCTCGAGATTTGCGAGGCGCTGCGTGTCCTCGGACTCGACGTGCGGGCTGGAGTGCATACCGGTGAAGTCGAGCGTCCCGCCGGTGGTCAGCCTCGGGGTATCGCTGTTCACGTCGGAGCTCGGATCATGTCTCTCGCCGGAGCGGGCGTCGTGCTCGTGAGCTCGACGACTCGCGACCTGGTCGCCGGGTCCGGCCTCGAGTTCGAGGACCGGGGCGAGCACGAGCTAAAGGGTGTCGATGGCCCCCGCAGATTGTTCGCCGTTCGGTCGTGAGGGCAGGCGAAGTCAGCGTACGGGGGAGAAGCGAACCAGGCGCTTCAGCACGTCGGCGATCTCGAGCCTGACGGCGATCCGTTCGCCCAGCGGCAAGTCGTCGCCCTCGCAGCGGGCCGTGACCGCCGGCTCCTTCAGCTGCACGGTGCCTCCGCCGTCGTGCTCGTCCACATCCACGACCACCGCCTGGAAGGTCTCACCGACGTTGGGCTCGAGCACCGCCGCCTCGACGGTCGAGACGATTCCCGACTCGTACTGCTGGGCGCGCTTGTTCGATGCGTCCATCGTCTCGGGCAACCCGGGCAGCGCCTCGCGTGCCCAGTCCGGTATGTCCGTGCCCTCCGAAATCGCGACGCACACCTCGCCGACATAGCGGTCGACTAGGCGGCGCAGCGGGGCCGTCGTGTGCGCGTACGTGGAGGCGACTCCCGCGTGAACTGCCTTGTCCGGCGGCTTTCCGTCGAAGGCGAGATACCCCGAGCCGCGCAGGAGAACGGTCGACTCGGAGACGAACGCGGCGTGCATTGCCACCCGTGGATCGAGGTGACGGACGAGGTCGGCATACGTCATGTCGTCGGGCCAGGGAATCTCGAGCGCCTGTGCGGTGCGGTGGAGACGAGCGACGGCGCCACGGTCGGCCTTCGGCAGTGTGCGGAGCACGCCGACGCCCGCGCTCAGCATGAGCTCCGCCGCGCCCATACCCGTCATCAACGAGATCTGGGCATTCCAGCCTTCGACCGGCAGCGGCGCCCGAAAGCGGAGCGAGTAGCCGCTCGAGTCCTTGACCACCTCCTGCTCGGGGATCGGCAGGGTGATGCCGCCACGGCGGGCTTCGCGCTCCTGGCGCAGCGTCCCGATCTCCCGCAGGAGCTGCAGCGACTCCTGTGCCGTGCCGTCGTCGAGCGAGTGCTGGACGCTCGCGTAGTCGAGCTTGGCGCGGCTGCGCACGAGAGCACGGCGAACGGCGACCTCGATGCCCTCCCCGGTCCCGTCGACGTCCATGTCCCAGACGAGCGCCGGTCGAGTCTCGTCCGGGAGCAGGCTGCCCGCGCCCTCGGAGATCTGTGCCGGATAGAGGCGGGCCTTGTCGTCGGGCGCGTACAGGGTCTGACCCCGTTCGTGCGCCTCCCTGTCCATCGGCCCGCCAGGGGTGACGAACGCCGCGACGTCGGCGATCGCGTAGCGGACGCGGTAGCCCTTCCCACGACGCTCGAGATGCATGGCCTGGTCGAGGTCCATCGACTCGGGCGGATCGATCGTGACGAAGGGGATCTCCGTCTCGTCCGCCTCGGGAAGCCGAGGCGAGCGGATTGCCGCGTCGGCGTCCGCCAGGACCGGGTCGGGAAAGCCCTTCGGCACGCCGAGGCTCTGGCGCAGCTCCGCGAAGGCCGCCGCGATCTTGGCGTCGTCGGGCGCGGCGAGGCGGACACGTCGCCGAGGCATCTACGCGCGGGTCGTGACCGCGATGAGGTCGGCGAGGTTGACGAGCTGGATCGCAGCGCGTATCGCGGCGACCCGGTCGTCGTCCTCGGCGAGCTCGGGCGCTTCCCGCCAGAGCTCGCTGGCAGCCGCGAGGAGCTCCTGGATCTGCTCGGACTCGGCCGGGTGCCCGTCGCGCTCGCGCGAGGCGTTCGCGGCGAGCCCGAGAGCGCCGACGGCATCACGCTGCCGGAGCCACAACATCGGCACCGCCATGGAGATGTACTGGTGGATGCGAGCGAAGGTCAGCGGCTGGACGAGCGCTCCCCCGCCGAGAGGATCCGTGGGCTGTGGCGGCGGGTCACCCGCGACGATCCCGCGCGCCGTCCCACCGAGCATCGCCCGCAGGCGGACGTCGTCGAAGCCGGCGAGGCGTGCCGAGCGGATCGAGACGAGCAGCGAGTTGGGCTGTCGGCCGTACGGGTAGTCGGACGCGTAGACGATCTGCTCCGGTGGCACCTGCCGGAAGAGATCGAGGAGATCGAGCGCACTCCAGACCGAGGTGTCGAAGTACACGCCGGGTATCCCGCCCAGGCGACCGGCGAGCGCGGCCATGTCCGCGATCCCCGCGTGCGCGATGATCAGCCGTACACCGTCGTTTCGGCGGACGAGCGCCTCCAGGTTCTCCGCGATCGGTGGGAGGCCCCGACCGCCGTGGATGAGGATCGGAACGCCTCGCTCGACCGCCAGCTCGAACACGGGGCCGAGGCGCTCGTCGTCGAGCGCGAACGCTTGAGCACGCGGGTGGAGCTTGATTCCGCGGGCTCCGAGATCGAGCGCGCGCCGCGCCTCCTCGATCGGGCTGGCGGTGAGGTCGAGGCGTACGAACGGGATGAGCCGGCCCTGCGAGCGCTCCCCGTGGGCGAGCGTGCGATCGTTCGGAGCATAGAAACCAGGCTCTCGATCCGGCTCGTCGAGGCAGAACACGAACGCGCCGCTGAAGCCGAAGCGGTCGAGCAGCGTCGAGAGCTCCTCGTAGCGGCCGCGCATTCCGTCGATGTCGTCCCCGAGGTGCGTGTGGGCATCGAACAGATACGCATCGGCGGGGAGCTCGGACTGAAGCTCGGCCTCGTAGGTCGCCACGATCGCCCGCGCTCGCTCCAGCGAGGTCATGCCCGCGCCTCCTGCAACGCCGCCCAGACGCGCGGCGCAGTCATCGGTAGCTCTCGAAGCCTGACGCCCACAGCAGCGGCGAGCGCGTTCGCGATTGCGGGCGCCGCGGCTACCACCGGCGCTTCGCCGATGCCCTTCGCGCCGAAGGGACCGTCGGGCGCGGGCACCTCGACGATCAACGTGTCGATGTCCGGGACACGGTCGGCGAGCGGTATCGCATAATCGAGGAACGAGCTCGTGAGGAGCTGACCGCCCTCGTCGTGCACCAGCTCCTCGAGGAGCGCCCAGCCGATGCCCTGGGCGGCGCCTCCGCGCATCTGCCCCTCGACCAGCGCGGGATTGAGCGCTCGACCCACGTCCTGGGCGATGACATGAGCGAGGAGCGTGACCTCGCCGGTCTCTCTGTCGACGCGGACATGCGCGAGGTGGGCCGCGACGGACGGCGCGCCACGGGTCTGCGCCGAGCCACCGTGCCCCTCGATCGGTTCGTACCGACCGCCGAAACGGAGTGCCTTGGCGGAAATCTCCGCGACGGTGATCGACTGATCGGGTGAGCCGACCGCGCGCACGACTCCGTCGACCACCTCGAGGTCGGCCGGTGCGATCTCCAGCTCCTCCGAGGCGGCGTTCAGGAGCTTCTCGCGAGCGGCCTCCGCCGCCTTCAGCACGGCCGCGCCGACCGTGTACGTGACCTTGGAGCCGCCGCTTGCGCCGGAATAGGGACCGGTTGCCGTGTCGGCGGCCACGACCCGCACCTGGTCGGGCGACAGGCCGAAAGCCTCGGCCGCAATGGCGGCGAAGCCCGTGTTCACTCCGCTCATATCGACCGCGGAGGTGACGATGGTCATCGTTCCGTCCTGGTTCACGCGGCAAACAGCGGCGGCGGGCTCGGTGCCACCCGGCCAGTAGCCGGCGGCGAATCCCACTCCCTCGCCGTCGGGGAGCGAAGCGCGCGCCTGCCAGAGCGGATGCTCGCGGATGCGCTCGATCACCTCGACTGTGCCGATGCGCGGAAAGGGATTCCCGCTGACGCCGACGTCCGCCTCTACTACCGCGTTCTTCAGCCGGAGCTCGAAGGGATCGAGCCCGAGCTCGACCGCAAGCTCGTCCAAGAGCGTCTCGAGCGCGAAGGCGGCGGTCGGAGCGCCGGGACCGCGGTACGCGCCGAACGTGAACCGATTCGTCTGGACGCCGTAGCCGCGGAGGTCGTGCGCCTCCCAGCGATACGGACCGGCCACGAGCAACGACGTGATGCCCTCGACTCCCCAGCCCGCGTTCGAGCCGCGATCGACGATCATCCGCGCAGTGATCGCGGTCAGTGTGCCGTCCTTCCGCGCTCCGACCTCGAGATGGGATACCTGCGCGGACGCGGGGTTGGTCGCCTGAAAGTCGTCGGTCCTCGTGAAGACGACACGCACCGGACGACCCAGCGCAAGCGTTGCGCCCGCCGCCAACGGCTCCACCAGTGCGAACTTGCCTCCGAAGGCGCCGCCCAGAGGCTCCGCGATCACGCGGATCCGCTCCAGAGGCAGGTCGAATGCGCGGGCGAGCTCCCGCTGCGTCACGAAGGTGCCCTGGGTGCTGGTCGAGACGACGAGGTTTCCGTTCGGCTCCAGCCACGCCGTGGCGACCTGAGGCTCGACGTACGCCTGGTAGACCCAGGGCGTCCGGAACGTCCCCGAGACGACGACATCGCTCGCCTCGAGAGCCGCGGTTGCGTCCCCGGCGCTGCGATGAACCGTGTCGAGAACGTTCCCCGAGAGCTGCTCGGCGTCACCCTCCTCCTGACCCTTGTCGACGCCCGCGTGAATCGACTCGAGGTCACCTCCGTCTTCGCCTTCATGGGTGACGCGGGCGAGCGCGCGTCCGGGCAGCATGGCGTCCTCGACGTCGACGACCGCCGGGAGCGGCTCGTACTCGACGACAACGGCCTCGAGGGCATCCTCTGCGGCTGCCTCGGTCTCGGCGATAACGAGCGCGACCGGCTGTCCCGCGAAGACGACCTCGGTGCGTGCGAGCGGCTCGGTCGTCCGATCCGTGCCTGCGCCGGCGATCGGGAGGTCTTCGGCAACGAGGACGGCGGCTACCCCTGGCATGGCGAGGGCAGCGTCGCGGTGGACCTGGTGGATCAGCGCGTGTGCCTCCGTCGAGAGAACGAGGCGAGCGTGGAGCAACCCGTGGACCTCGCCGTCGGCCGCATAGCGGGTCGCGCCGGTCACCTTGTCGGGTGCGTCGACACGCGGACGGGAGACGCCGATCACGCTCTCGGTCACGATGCCTCCATTCGCTCTCTCGCGCGGTCGAGCGCGCGACGAACGACGACGCCCGCGATCTGCTGCCGGTACTCGGCAGGCGCGAAGCGGTCGCCGTAGATCTCCGCCTCTGCCAGCGCAGCCAGCGGATCGGCGTCAGCGGGAAGCAGGAACGGGTGCGCGCCGACCCCGGTGACGGCCACGCGCTGCGTCCCGTCCGTGTCGACGTGCGCCGCCGCGCCCGCAAGCGCGAACCCCGAGGCGGGATGCTCGACCTTCGCGTAGGCGGAGCCCGAGCCCTCGGCGAGCGGGAAGACGATCTCGGTGATCAGCTCCCCCTGCGCGAGCGCAGTCGTAAACGGGCCGAGGAAGAACTCCTCGCTGGGGAGCGTCCGCTCGGCGCTCGCAGTGCGCAGGGCAAGCTCCGCACCGAGCGCGAGCACCACGGCCGGCATGTCGGAGGCGGGGTCGGCGTGGGCGAGGCTTCCTCCGAGCGTTCCTCGATTGCGAACCTGCAGGTCGCCGATCTCGGCCGCGCACTCGGCGATCGCGGCGAATGACGGCCGTCTTAGCTCTGGCGCGTCTTCGAGCGCGTCCCAGGTCGTGAGCGCGCCCACGTGCAGTGCGTCGTCACGGAGCTGTACGCCGGCGAGGTCGAGCCGTCCGATGTCGACGAGAGCGCTCGGCCGCACGATCCGCAGCTTCATGACCGGGAGGAGCGACTGACCGCCCGCGAGCGCCTTCGCCTCCGGGTCGGCCAGTGCGTCGAGCGCCTCGTCGAGCGTCGAGGCTCGAACATGCTCGACTGCGGCTGGGATCACGCGGCAGCCTCGTCGCGGAGCGTCGCGGCCGCGGCTCGCACCGAGTCCACGATGGACTGGTACCCGGTGCAGCGGCAGAAGTTGCCCTTGAGCGCGCGGCGGATCGTCGCGTCGTCTGGATCGTCGTCTCGCGAGAGGAGATCGGACGCCGTCAGGATCATCCCGGGCGTGCAGAACCCGCACTGGAGCCCGTGCTGCTCGACGAACGCGCGCTGGATCGGATG
This sequence comes from uncultured Actinomycetes bacterium, assembly GCA_963850485.1. GTDB lineage: Bacteria > Actinomycetota > Thermoleophilia > Gaiellales > Gaiellaceae > GMQP-bins7. The sequence continues at coordinate 142,902 of CAWKLR010000013.1, forward strand.
TTGCACGCCGTCGGTCGCGAAGCCCTCGATCGTCGTCACGTCCAGATCCTCGGCCTGAACCGCGAGCATCGTGCAGCTCTTGACCGCTCGCCCTTCGACGAGGACGGTGCAGGCACCGCACTGGCTCGTATCGCAGCCTATGTGCGCCCCCGTGAGCCCGAAGCCGTCTCGAAGCGCATGAACGAGCAGTGTCCGGGGCTCGACCTCGAGCGATCGCGACTCGCCGTTGACGACGAGCCCGACCGTTCTCGAGCTAAGCACCCGCGGACAGCGCCGAGAGCTTGTCGCGAAGGTAGGCGAGGTACGGCTGCGGGTCGATCGTGGGCGACCCGGTGAGCCGCGCGATGGTCTCCTTGGGCGTGAACTTGCGCCCGAGCGAGTAGAGGTTTTCGCGGAGCCATCCGGACAGCCCTTCCAGCTCGCCTGCCTCCAGCTGGGCGTCGATGTCGGGAATCGCCTCCTGCACGACCGACCAGATCTGGAGCGAGATCACGTTGCCGAGGGCATAGGTCGGGAAGTAGCCGATCGCTCCGCTCGACCAGTGGACGTCCTGCAGGACGCCGTGCGAGTCGTCCCGCACGTCGACGCCGAGAAGCTCCCGCATCGCCTCGCCCCACGCTTCGGGCAGGTCCTTCGGGTCGAGCGTTCCCTCGAGCAGACGGCGCTCGATGTTGAACCGGAGGATGATGTGCAGGCTGTAGGTGGTCTCGTCGGCCTCCACGCGAAGAAGACCCGGCTCGGCTCGGTTGATGGCGGCCATGAACGCGTCGAGGTCGACGCTCGCGAGCTGGTCCGGGAAGGTCTCCCGGAGCGGCTCGTACCAGTACGACCAGAACGGGCGGCTGCGGGCGACCAGGTTCTCCCACGTGCGGCTCTGCGACTCGTTCAGGCCGAGCGAGGGCGCGTTCGCCAGGGGGCTCCGCTCGAGCGACGGCGCGATGCCGTGCGCGTACTGGCCGTGCCCGGCCTCGTGCATCGTCGACCAGAAGGAATCGAGCCCAGTCGGGCGATACCTCGTCGTCATGCGAACGTCGTGCGGCGAGAACGAGGTGCAGAAGGGGTGGACGGTGGGATCGAGCCTCCACGCGCCTTCAGCGAATCCGACGGTGGCCAGCACGCGCTCGGCGAACTCACGCTGGAGCTCGGGCGCGTACGACATGTCCAGGAACGCGCCGTCGACGGCGGGCGCCTCCCGAACCAGCTCCGTCAGCACCGGCCGGATCGTGTCGAAGATCTCCGCGACCTCCGTGCTCTCCATGAACGGCTCGAAGTCGTCGAGCAGCGGGGTGTAGGGCGAGTCGTCCCACTCGAAACATTCGGCGTAGCGCTTCTTCAGCTCGAGGTTCCGCTCGAGCGTGGGGAGGAAGGACGCGAAGTCGTTGTTGGCCCTGGCGTCGACCCAGACCTGGTGTCCCTGCGCCCCGGCCAGCAGCATCTCCGAGCGCAGGTCGGTCGGGATCCGTGTTGCCTTCTCCCAGTCGCGCCGCGTCACACGAATCAGGCTCGCGTCGTCCGACTCGTACTCGAGCGACTCCTCGTACGGGCGCAGCCGGTCCAGCAGATTTCCGATCTCGGCGTCGACGAACTTCTCGTGCGCGACGCGGCCGAGCGTCGCGATCGCCTCGGCTCGGGCAGGCCCGCCGAGGGCCGGCATCATCACCCGCTGATCCCATCCCGCCAGGAGGAGCATTCGCCCGAGATCCGAGATCTCTGCGAGCCGCTCGCGAAGCGTGCGGAGGTCGGCTTCCACGACGTCTGACTCTAGCTACGCGGGGTAGGATCGGCGGCCGTGAACAGCAAACGTCAGCAGGGTTCGGCGTGACCGATCAGGCGATCGAGACGCTCCTCGCCGAAGAGCGCCGCTACCCGCCTCCCGAGGAGTTCACCGAGCAGGCGAACGCCAGGGACGACATCTACGACGTCCCGTTCGAGGACTTCTGGGAGCGGGAGGGGCGCGAGCGGGTGACCTGGTTCGAGCCGTTCACGTCCCTGCTCGAATGGGAGCTTCCCTATGCGAAGTGGTATCTCGGCGGGAAGATCAACGTCGCATATAACTGCCTCGACCGCCACGTCGAGGCGGGACTCGGAGAGAAGGTCGCCTTCTACTTCGAGGCGGAGCCCGTCGGCGAGCGGGCTCCGATCACGTATGCCCAGCTGCTCGACGAGGTCGTCAAGGCCGCGAACGGGCTGAAGGCGCTCGGCGTGGGCAAGGGCACGCCGGTGGGCATCTACATGGGGATGGGCCCAGGACTGCCGGTTGCGATGCTCGCATGCGCGCGCCTCGGAGCGCCGCACACCGTCGTCTTCGGAGGCTTCTCGGCCGAAGCGCTCGCCGATCGGCTGAACGACATGCGCTGCGAGATCCTCCTGACGCAGGACGAGGGCTGGCGCCGAGGCCAGACGGTACCGCTCAAAGAGAATGCTGACGAGGCGCTCGAGTCGTGTCCCGGTATCCGGAAGGTGGTCGTCGGCCAGCGGACGCGCGGCGAGGTGCCGATGACCGCCGGGCGCGACCTGACCTGGTCCGAGCTGGTCGACGGGCAGCCCTCGGAGCCGGAGTCGTGCCCCTGCGAACCGATGGACTCGGAGGATCTCCTGTATCTCCTCTATACGAGCGGGACGACCGCGAAGCCGAAGGGGATCGCCCACACGACGGCGGGGTATCTGGTCGGAGCGGCGACGACCCATCGCTACGTCTTCGACTTGAAGCCGGACAGCGATGTCTACTGGTGCGCCGCCGACATCGGCTGGGTGACGGGGCACAGCTACATCGTCTACGGGCCCTTGTGCAACGGGACGACGAGCGTTCTTTACGAGGGAACGCCCGACTTCCCGGACAAGGATCGCTGGTGGGACATCGTCGAGCGCTACGGCGTCACGATCCTGTACACCGCGCCGACTGCCATTCGCGCCCACATGAAGTGGGGGCCGGAGCACGCCGGCAAGCACGATCTCTCTTCCCTCAGGCTGCTCGGAACCGTCGGCGAGCCGATCAACCCCGAGGCCTGGATCTGGTACCGCGAGCACATCGGCGGCGGCCGCCTGCCAATCGTGGACACGTGGTGGCAGACCGAGACGGGGATGATCATGCTCACGCCGCTCCCAGGGGTGACGACGCTCAAGCCGGGTGCCGCCACGAAGCCGTTTCCCGGGGTCGAGGCCGCCGTCGTCGACGATCAGGGGCGGGAGGTCGGTCCGGGCGGGGGCGGCTACCTGGTCCTGAAGCGGCCGTGGCCGGCGATGACCCGAGGGATCTTCGGCGACGACGCACGCTTCCGGTCTACCTACTGGGAGCGCTTTCCCGGCATGTACTTCGCCGGTGACGGCGCCAGGATCGACGAGGACGGCGACTTCTGGCTGCTCGGGCGGGTGGACGACGTCATGAACGTGTCCGGGCACCGCATCTCCACGATCGAGGTCGAGTCGGCGCTCGTCGACCATCCGAGCGTGGCCGAGGCTGCGGTCTGCGGGCGGGCGGACGCGCTGACGGGGCAGGCGATCGTCGCTTTCGTGACCCTGAAGGGCTCGGAGGAAGCCTCGGTGGAGATGCTCGACGTCCTCCGCAACCACGTCGCACAGAAGATCGGGCCGATCGCGAAGCCCGCGAACATCGTCTTCACGCCCGAGCTTCCGAAGACCCGCTCCGGGAAGATCATGCGCCGACTGCTGCGGGACGTCGCCGAGGAGCGCCCGCTCGGCGACACGACGACGCTCGCGGATCCCGCGGTCGTGGCGGAGATCGCCGACAGGGCCGTCGCCCAGCCGAGCGAGGAGTAGTCGCGGGGTGGAGGCTGGGCGACGGCTAGCTCCGTTCGAGCCCATACCGGCTGAACGACCAGGGCCACTCCTCCGCCCGGTCGCAGAGCCCCGCCCGAATCGGGTTGAGCAGCACGTACGTGCAGGCGTCGAAGAGGTAGTCCTCGCTTTCGATCACGCGCGTCGAGAACCGCCCGGCGAAGACATGGCCGAAGAGATCGTGCTTCTCGATTGAAGCTCCTGGCGTAGAGCCAATGCAGTCGATGCATCCCGGCGGAGAGTTGCTCGGCGCGTGATTCCAGCACGAGGTGGTAGTGCGTCCCCATCAAGCAGAAGGCATGGCACGTCCATTCATGTCGACAGGCTGCTCGCCATAGGAACCGAACGAAGCGCGCTCGATCATCGTCGTCGAGAAACAGGAGTCCAGCCGCAGCTACCGCACGCGAATACACGTGGAAGTACCCGTCGGGGAGGCTCGTTCGAGGAACGCGTGCCACGAGACGACCGTATCCCTGCGGTCTGGCTCGACCGAGAGCCAGCGGCACATTGGCGCACTCTTGTCACACTTTCAGTGCCAGGCACTGTAAAGAGCGGTTGCGACCGACTGCCGATCCCGCGGTGCGACTAGCTCTCTGCGAGCGCCCGTTCGAATGCCGCGACCGTCCGGGTGACGTCGTCGTCGCTCGTACGCCAGTTCGAGACGGAGATGCGGATCGCGAAGCGCCCGTCCCAGATCGTTCCGCTCATCCACGCCTCGCCGCTTCGTTGCACGGCCTCGAGGACGGCACGCGTCGTCTCGTCGTCGCCGAAGCGCAGGAGCACCTGGTTCAGGACGACCTCGTTGATGATCTCGCAGCCGGGCAGCTGCCCGAGGTCGTCTGCGAAGCGCCGCGCGTGGCGGCAGCAGCGCTCGACCAGCTCGGCCACGCCCGACCTGCCCAGTGAGCGGAGCGCCGCGTACACCGTCAGTCCGCGCGCTCGGCGCGAGAACTCGGGTGTCCAGTCCATCTGATCGCGTGCCGCGTCCGGATCCGCGACGAGATACTCGGCGGTCATGGCCATGGCCGCGCGATGCGCATCGGGATGGGCGACGAACGCGAGCCCGCAGTCGTACGGCACGTTGAGCCACTTGTGGGCGTCGGTCGCCCACGAGTCCGCCTCGCCCACTCCCTCGACCAGGTGGCGGAGCTCGGGCGACGCGGCGGCCCACAGCCCGAAGGCGCCGTCGACGTGGAGCCAGGCGCCCGCCGCCTTCGAAAGCGCCGCGATCTCGGGCATCGCATCCACCGCGCCCGTGTTCACCTCACCGACCTGCGCGCAGACCACCGCCGGGCCGTCGCCGCCGGCAAGCGCCGCCTCCACCGCATCCGGGCGCATTCGACCCTGGTCATCCACCGGCACCGACACGGTCGACGCGGTGCCGAGCCCGAGAAGGCGCAGCGCGCGATCCACCGTCACGTGGCGCTTCCCGCCGACGAGCACGCGGATAGGCGGCGCACCGCTCAGCCCGTTGCGTTCGACATCCCAGCCGGCACGCTCGAGCACCGCATGCCGAGCAGCGGCCAGGCAGGTCACGTGGGCCATCTGACAACCCGTCACGAAGGCGAACGACGTCTCCGGAGGGAGGCCGAAGAGCTCCTTCAGCCACTCTCCCGCCACCTCTTCGACGACGGCCGCCGCCGGGCCGCACACGACGAGGCCGGCATTCTGATCCCAAGCGCTCGTCAGCCAGTCGGCCGCCAGCGCAGCCGGAAGCGACCCGCCGATGACGAACCCGAAGTACCGCCCTCCGGGTATCGCCACGACGCCCGGATCGGCGTGCGCGGCCAGCTCCTCGACGACGACGAGCGGCTCGCTGGGCTCGTCGGGGAGCGCCCCACCGAGAGCCTGGCGCAGCTCCGTGACGGACGCGGGAGGCCACACTGGGCGATCCTCGAGCGACTCGAGAAACTCAGCCGCGATCTCCGCCGTGCGCCGAAGCAGCTCCCGCTCGCTCATGGGGTCGAGTCTATGCCGGGCTACGCCGCGATCAGCTTCTCGAACCGCTCGGGATCGTCGAACGGCCCGACGACCGCCAGGTACAGCCGCTTCCCCTCGAGCAGATCGCGCGCCACGCGCTGGACGTCCTCGGCGGTGACGGCGTCGATCTGGCGCAAGAGCTCCTCCGGCTCCTCGATCTCCCCCTCGAGCACCTCGCGGCGGAGGCCGTACTGGATCGTGCCCTGCGGGCTTTCGAGCCGGAGCACGAACCTGCCCTTGGAGTAGCCGCGCGCCTTCTCGAGCTCCTCGGCGGGCACGGGCTCTGCCGCGATCCCCTGAAGCTCGCCGAGGATGGTCGTGATCGCCTCGTCGACGCGGTCGACGTCGACCCCCGCACCCGAGTAGAGCGTGCCGACGTCCGTGTACGAGCTGCTGCCGGCGTGGACGTAGTACGCCAGCCCACGCTTCTCGCGCACCTCGGTGAAAAGCCGCGAGGACATTCCACCGCCGAGAACGACCGTGAGGAGCTGGAGCGCGTAGCGATCCGGATGCCCGATCGGGTAGCCGCGCACGCCGACGATGAGATGGGCTTGCTCCGACTGCTTCGTGTGGAGGAGCACCCGAGAGCCATCGGGTGGCAGCTCGGCCGGCGCCGCCATGGCGGTCTCCTGCGTCTCGATGCCGCCGAGCAGCTCTTCGAGACGGTCCATGAGGCCTTCGCCGATCCGACCGCCGACTCCGACGACGATCCGCTCGGGCTTGTACCAGGCGTCGAGGTAGGAGATGAACGTCTCTCGTGTCGCCGCCTCGATGGTCTCTTTCGAGCCGAGGATGTCCCACCCGAGCGGCTGGTCGGCATAGAGCAGCCGGTCGTAGACGCTGCCGATGTAGCGCTGCGGGTTGTCGAGGTAGACGTTCATCTCCTCGAGGATTACGCCTTTCTCCTTCTCGATCTCCGCCGGATCGAAGCGCGAGTGCAGGAGCATGTCGCTGAGCACGTCGAAGGCGACGTCGCGTGTGTCCGAGCCGCACTTGACGTAGTAGCCCGTGAGCTCCTTCCCGGTGAAGGCGTTGAACTCGCCGCCGATCGCGTCGATCTCGGTCGCGATCGTGCGCGCCGTAGGGCGCCTTTCCGTGCCTTTGAAGAACATGTGCTCCGAGAAGTGGGCGATTCCCTTCGACTCGGCGGTCTCGTAGCGTGAGCCGGCCGCGAGCATCACGAAGCAGGAGACCGAGTTGACCTGCGGCATGGACGCGGAGACGACGCGAATGCCGTTGCCGAGCGTCGTCTTCTCGAAGACCGCCACGGCGCTCGATGGTATAGACAGCCCTCGTGCCTGGACAGCTGACCCGTTCGGCCATCGCTCTTCAGCCCGAGTGGCTTCGGCAGGTACCTGAGCGGGTGGGCTCGACGCGGTTGCCGAGCGGCGCCCACGTCCTCTTCACCGGGTGCGGGACGTCGTTCCATGCCGCTCTCGCCTGCGGCGATGCGGTTCAGGCGCTCGACCTCGTCCTCGGACGCGCACCCGGAGCGGATGTCCTGGTGGCGATCAGCCACGAGGGCGGGACGACGTTGACATGCGAGGCGGTCGAGGCCTTCGACGGCGAGACATGGCTTATCACGGGTGCAAGCGAGAGCCCGCTCGCCCGGCTCGTCGACCACGTCGTCGTCGCCACGCCCGAGCTCGAGCAGAGCTACTGCCACACGGCGAGCTACACGTGCGCGATCGCCGCAGGACGCGCGCTCTGTGGCGAGGACGTGAGCGGGCTCGCCGAAGGCGTCGAGCGCGAGTTGGCAGCCGACCCGTTGGGCGCCTCGGAGCATGAGCGGTTCCTGGTCGCCGGAGCCGGCGGCGACATCGCCACCATGCTCGAGGCGGCGCTCAAGCTCCGCGAAGGAGCGCATGTCGCGACCGAGACCCACCACACGGAGCAGCTCCTCCACGGGCATCTGGCCGCGATCGACTCCACCGTGCGCTGCTTCCTGCTCGAAGGAGAGGGACGGGCTGCCGAGCGCGCGCTCGACGCCGAACGAGCGCTCCGCGAGCTCGGATGCGAGGTGACGCTCTTTCCGACGTCGCATCCAGTGGTTGACATCATCCGCTTTCAGCGTCTGACAGTCGATCTCGCCGACGCGCGCGGCGTGGATCCGGACGTGATCCGCCGGGATGAGGAGCCCTGGGAGCGCGCTCGCAAGGCGTACGTCTAACGATCCTCCAGCCGATACACGAACCGCAGCGCCTGCCAGCGTTCGTCGATCGAGCACGACTTGTTGTCGACGAGCCCGTGCGAGAGCCCGATCTCCTGGACGGCTTCGAAGGTCAGGTCGCCTTCGATCTTCGCCGCCTTCTTCGGCCATGCGATCCAGAGCCCGTCCGCCGGGTCGAGGGTCGTCTTCAGGCTCTCGAAGCGGCGAACGAGATCGTCTCGGCTCGTCGTGAAGAACACCACCACACCCGAGCCCGGCTTCGCGCCCAGCTTCTGCGAGAGCGGCGTCCCCGAGTAGTCCTTATCGGGCATGCCACGCAGCGAGCAGCTCGGCCTCTCGTTCGGACGTGAGGCCGGCCGCATCCGTCGTCGACGCGGCGTCAAGAGCGCCGCGAACGGTGTCCGCGAGCGGCCGGAAGCCCAGGCCCTCGCCGAGCGCGCGACGCACCTCGACCCGATCCGCCGCTGCCAACGCCGGATCTGCGATCCAGAGCGGCAGCTCCATCCATTCGCCCACGGCGTGCTCGAGCAGGAACTCGTCGGAAACCCAGGTGATCGTCGAGTCCGTCTCGGCGACCGCGCGACACGTCTCGAGGAGCTCGATCCACGCGAAGCCCGGGTGTGTCGCGTTGAAGGTCCCGCCGACGTCGCGTTGGCAGAGATCGACGATCCAGGCCGCGAGATCGCGTACGTCGACGAACTGCGTCGGACGGTCGGGTGGTGCGGGCGCTAGCACCTCGCCTCCTCTTGCGAAGCGGTGTGGCCAGTAGGTGAAGCGCCCGGTCGGATCGTGCGGCCCGACGATCAGGCCGGGACGGACGACGAGCGCGCGGCCGCCGAACGTCTCACGCACAGCCTCCTCGCAGAGCGCCTTCAGCGGGCCATAGCTCTCGTTCGTGATCTCGTCGGCGGGGTGCTCGCCAAGCTGCGCGAGCGGGCTCTCTTCGTCGACGGGGACGCTGAAGTCGGCATACACGGAGATGGAGGACACGAAGCAGTAGCGCGCCGATCGCGCGAGCGCTTCTGCCGACCTGCGAACGACGCCAGGGAGGTACCCGGACGTGTCGATGACGGCGTCCCACTCCCGACCCTCCAGGAGCCCGAGATCTCCGGTGCGATCGCCGCGTAGCTTCTCGACCTCGGGATAGAGCTCCGGATTCGTCTGCCCGCGGTTGAAGAACGCGAGCTCGTGGCCGGCCGCGACGGCCGTGTCTGCGATCGCGCGCCCGAGAAATCGCGGCCCGCCGAGCAGGAGCAGCTTCACGCGAGCTCGGCGAGACCGGTCAGGAGCCGGTCGACTTCGTCCTCGGTGTTGTAGTGGACTACTCCCGCCCGTACGGCGCCGTCCTCGAGCCCGAGGTACTCCATGGTCGCCAGGGCGTAGTAGTTGCCGTGCCAGACGGCGAGATCCCGCTCCGCAAGCGAGATCGCCACCGACTCGGGCGAGCGGCCCGGGATGTTGAGGCAGAAGGTCGGCGCCCGTCCGCTCATCGTCGGCAGGCCATACAGCTCGACCCCGTCCGGCAACCCGCCGAGGAAACGTTCGCCGAGCGCCGTCTCGTGCGATCGGATCGCATCCCAGCCGAGCGAGTCGACGTAGTCCACGGCCGCGACGAAGCCTGCGAGCAGCTCGTGCGGCAGCGTTCCGAGCTCGAACCGGTGACCGACCGGCTCGTCCGGAGCAGGGCGCACCTTGTACGGCCGCCACGACTCGAGGAGCTCGCGTTTCCCGTAGGCGACGCCGAGATGAGGCCCGAAGAACTTGTACGGCGAGCAGATGAGGACGTCGACGTCCCAGGCCGAGACGTCTATCGGGCCGTGCGGCGCGTAGTGGACGGCGTCCGCCCAGGCAAGCGCGCCGGCGTCGTGGGCGAGCTGCACGATCCTCTGGACATCGGGCGCCGTCCCGACCGAGTTCGCCGCGACCGGGAATCCCACGACCCGCGTTCGGTCCGAGAGGAGCCGTGCGAGATCGTCGTAGTCGATCTCGAGCTCCTCCGTCACTCCGGCGACACGAACGACGATGCCGAGATCGTGGGCGAGCTCGAGCCACGGGGCGATGTTCCCGTCGTGGTCGAGCGTCGTCACGATCACCTCGTCGCCTTCGCGAAGGCCCCGCGCGAAGGCCCGCGTGAGAAGGAAGTTGAGCGCAGTCATGCTGGGTCCGAACGCGACCTCTCCCGTGGAGCAGCCGAGGAACGACGCGGCGCGCTCGCGTGCACGGGTGACGAGCTCGTCGGTCCGCCGGCTCGTCTCGTAGGGCGCACCGATGTTGGCATTGGACAGGCGCAGGTACCCGGCGATCGCGTCGATCACCTCGTCCGGGCACTGCGTGCCCCCGGGCCCGTCGAAGAAGGCCAGGCGCCGGTCGAGAGCGCTGAAGCGGGCACGAACCGCGCTGACGTCCAGGGTCGCCGTGCTCACGTGACCGGCTCTCCATTGACCGTCCAGTGGTAGCGCGGTCTGGCGACGAGCGAGTTGCCGACGAAGCAGCCCTTCTCCGCCCGCGCGACGAGCTCGTTCACCGCGCCGGGAGCGGTTCCAGGGTCGAGCGCGACCTCGAAGTGCACGTCGACGGTGACGAACGCGTACCGGCCGTCATCTTCGCGCTTCGTCACGCGTCCCTCGGCTCGGCCTGACGCCGCGACCTCGAGACCCGCTCGTTCGGCGCTGAAGTCGAGGCTCGCGAGGGTGCAGCGGACGAGTCCGGCGAGCACGAGATGCTCCGCTGCCCAGGACTCGTCGGGGGGAATCGCAGCTCCTCCACGCCCGCTGCGCGCAGTCCGGTCACGATCGACGGTGACGTCGAAATCGAGCACGCGCGCGGTCACAGCCACGGCGTCAGCCTACTCGGCGCCGTCCGATTCGTGACCTAGGGTGCCGGGCGAATGGAGGAGCGGCTCAGGACGCTCAGCGAGGCCGAGTGCTACGAGCGCTGCTACGGGTGGCGCTGGTCGGAGGACTCGGTCAAGGTGCTCCGCCACGAGCCGGATCCCCGCCTCGAGCCCTCCGAGATGGGCGAGCGCCTCCGCCGACTGCTCGAGCTTCGGCTGGACGCGAGGGAACCCGAAGCCGCGTAGCTCCTTCTGAGGCACGATCAACGCTGTGGTCGGAGCCTCGGCTGTTCCGGACGTTCTCGGGCCAGGTGTTCGTGTCGTCTTCTGCGGCATCAATCCGGGACGAGTGAGCGCCGCCGCCGGCGCGCCGTTCGCCAACCCCCGCAACGACTTCTGGAGGTTGCTTCACGCTTCCGGATTCACGCCCGGCCTCCTGCAGCCCGAGGAAGCACGCGTGCTCCTGCGCTACGGCGTCGGTTTGACGAACGCCGCTCGCCGGACGACGAAGGGCTCGGGAGACCTGCGCAAGGCGGATTTCGCGGGCGCAGCGGAGCGGCTCGAGGAGATCGCTCGCTCTCTGCGGCCTGTGGCCATCGGCTTGGTCGGGAAGGCTGCGTACATCGGCGCGTTCGGCGGTCGCGTCGAGCACGGGCTTCAGGAGTCGAAGCTCGTCGAGACCGCACTCTTCGTGCTCCCCTCGACCTCGCCCGCGAATGCGGCGGTGCCCTGGGACGAGCGCCTCCGTTGGTTCCGTGCGCTGCGCGAGCTGGTCGCGTGAACGAGCCACGACTCCGTCCCGCCGTCCGTGCGATCGTCCTGGACGAGGAGGAGCGCATCCTTCTCGTGTGCTTCGGCTTCGGCGACCGCCGCGTCTGGGCGATGCCGGGCGGTGGAATCGAGGACGGCGAGACCGACGAGCGGGCAATCCGGCGCGAGCTCTTGGAGGAGGCAGGGCTCGAGGAGTTCGAGCTCGGTCCTCTCGTCTGGGTTCGCACCCATGTCGTCCCGCTCGGAGAGGGACGCTGGGACGGCCAGACCGAGCGGTACTACCTGCTGCGGACGCCTGCCTTCGACCCGAAGCCGCGCCTGAGCTGGGCGGAGCTGCGGGCCGAGAACATGGTCGACGTCCGTTGGTGGACGCTGGGCGAGCTGGAGGCGGCGAAGACCGAGTTTGCTCCTCGCCGCCTCCCGTCCCTCGTCCGCTCGCTGCTCGAGGAAGGGCCTCCCGTCGATCCGGTCGACGTCGGCGTCTAATCAGCTCGGGGTCAGGCTTCAGCCTGACCCCGTCGTTGGGTTCTCACCGGCTTGCGCGAGCCTCCGACACCGGGGTGGGGCCAGGCTGAAGCCTGGCCCCAATGTCAGCTGCCGAGCCGTCGTTCGTAGAAGCCGAGCACGTGCTCCCAACCCGTGTCGTAGTCGTCGCGCTTGGTCTCGCGGTCCGCGGCAACGGCTTCCCAACCGCGATGCTCGAGATCGACTCGGGTCGTATCGCCTTCGGGCGTGAACCGAACCTCGACCTCGGTCGGGGACGACTCCCGCTCGAGGATGTTCCACGCCAGCACGATCCGGTTCGGCGGCTCGAACTCGAGCACCGACGCCCAGTGGCCCTTCGTGCCGTCGGCCGTGAGCTCGTAGATCTCTCCGCCCTCGCGCTCCTCGAACACGATCTCCTTCACCTCGTCTCCGTGGATGGAGTGCGAGTCGAGCGGCCACCAGCTGATCGCGTCGGTCGTGAAGACGCGGAAGGCCTCCTCGACCACGCAGTCCACGGTGATCGTCTTGCGCACGGCCTCGATGACGAGTGCATCGCTCATGGTGCTTCTCCTTTCGTCTCGGCCGTCGCCTTGAAGCGGGCGAGGGCCTCGTCCCAGAATCCGTCGACCCAGGAGCGGAGCGCGGCGACCCCGTCGTCCTCGATCGCGTACAGATGCCTCGTTCCTTGCCGCCGATGCGTGACGAGGCCTGCGTCCTCCAGAACCCGAAGGTGCTGCGACACCGCGGGCCTGCTCACGGGAAGCTCGGCGGCAAGCTCGCCGACGGAGCGCGGCCCGTGCCGGAGGAGCTCGAACACCTGCCGACGCGTCGGGTCGCCGAGCGCATCCATGGGGTGAGCGTTAGTTACCACTTACCGTAAGTTACTACTTACGAATAGTGGTGTCAACCCCTCCAGCGATTGGTGATCGGAGTCCGCCGGTCGCGGCCGAACGCCTTCGGGCGAAGCTTGACGCCCGGAGGCGCCTGTCGTCGCTTGTACTCGGCGCGATCGACGAGCGAGACGACCTGCTCGACGATCTCGGCGTCGAACTCGTCGAGCAGCTCCTCGCGCGAGCGGTCGAGCTCGACGTACGCCTCGAGGACGGGGTCGAGGACGTCGTAGGGCGGGATCGAGTCCTCGTCACGCTGGTCGGCCCGGAGCTCGGCGCTCGGAGCGACGCTCGATCGTGGTCGTCGGTATGACCTCGCCGCCTGCGCGCTCGTTCAGGTGGCGCGCGAGCCGGAACACGTCCGTCTTGAACACGTCCTTCAGGAGCGCGAACCCCCGACCATGTCGCCGTACAGGGTCGAGTAACCGACCGCGAGCTCGGACTTGTTCCCGGTAGAGACGACGAGCCAGCCGAAGGTGTTGGAGAGCGCCATCAGGAGCACACCGCGGACCCGCGCCTGCAGGTTCTCCGCAGCCAGCCCTGCGAGGCCCGCGGTCGGCTCGCGGAGCGCGTCGCGGAACGAGTCCACGATGTCCTCGATGGGAATCTCCTGGAAGTGGCAGCCGAGGCCCTCGGCCAGACGCCGTGCGTCGGCGCGCGTCCCTTCCGAGGAAAACTGTGACGGCATCGACACGCAGTGGACGCGTTCCGCGCCGAACGCGTCGACGCACAGAGCCGCGGTCACGGCGGAGTCGATCCCCCCGGAGACCCCGATCACGACCTCCTGCGAAACCGCTCTTCTCGACGTAGTCGCGGAGCCCGAGGACGAGTGCAAGACGCATCTGCTCGAGCTCCGGCTCGAACGCCGCCGGCGTCGGCCGCACGGCACGGGCTGACGGCGTAGCCGCGTCCAGCTCGACGATCTCGACGTGCGGAACGGTCTCCCGCGAGCGGTCCAGCTCGCGCCGGCGGACGTCACGCAGCCGCCGACCGATCGCGAGATCGGGCTCGACGTCGACGACCAGCAGGTGCTCCTCGAAGCCCGGCGCCCGGGCGACGACTTCGCCCGCATCGTCGAGCACCACCGAGTGACCGTCGAAGACGAGCTCGTCCTGGCCGCCGACGAGGTTGCAGAACGCGAGGTAGGAGCTCGTGTCCCTGGCGCGCGTGACGAGCATCTCCTCCCGCTCCTCCGCCTTGCCCACGTGGAACGGAGAGGCAGAGAGATTGACGACGAGCTGCGCGCCGGCGAGAGCGAGATCGGTTGCCGGCGGCCCCGGCTGCCAGAGGTCCTCGCAGACGGTGGGCGCAACGTAGACCTCGCCCAGGCGGACGAGCAGGAGATCGCGTCCCTCGGCGAAGTAGCGGTGCTCGTCGAAGACGCCGTAGTTCGGGAGGAAGTGCTTGCGGTAGATCGCTTGCACGCGCCCGTCCGCGCATACCGCGCACGCGTTGGCCAGATCGCGGTCGAACCACGGCGTGCCGACGAGTGCGACGATGCCGGTCGTCGCGCTCGCGATCTCCGCCAACGACTCGTGGGCGGCGCGGACGAAGCCTGGACGGAGGAGGAGATCCTCCGGGGGGTAGCCCGTGACGGCGAGCTCGGGATAGACGACGAGATCAGCGCCTGCGTCGTGCGCGTCTGCGAGCCGGCCGAGGATCTTCTCCCGATTTCCGGTCAGATCGCCGACGACCGCGTTGATCTGCGCCAGCGCAAGTCTCAAGGTTTTCGCCTCACAGTCACAAACCTAGTCTAGTAACTACAGTGGCGGTGCATGGAGATCAGCTTTCCACGACGTTTCCGGGGTCCGTTGACCTCGGCGAACGGCGGATATGCGGCGGGTCGACTGGCGGCATTCGTGGATGCGGACGAAGTGGAGGTCACGCTTCGTCGCCCGCCACCCCTGGAGCGCGCACTCGAGGTGCGTCGGGACGTCGACTCGGCGATCCTGCTCGACGGGGACGCCGTCGTCGCCGAAGCTCGGGCCGCGGAGTTGGACATCGATCCACCCCTACCGGTCACGCGTGCCGCCGCCGAGAACGCAACGGCGCGCCACGTGCGCATTGGCGATCCCGTGTTCGGCGAGTGCTTCGTGTGCGGTGTCCGCCCGGAAGACGACGGTCTCGGGATCTACGCCGGACTCGTTGCGGGTCGTGAGCCACTCCTCGCCGCTCCCTGGGACGCGACGGAGCCGGCGCCGGAGATCGTGTGGGCCGCGATCGACTGCCCGGGCGCGTTCGCCGTCGGCGCTGAAGGACGGGGTGGGGCCGTGCTCGGGCGCATGACCGCCCGCATCCTGCGCGTGCCCGCCGTCGGCGAGGCGTGCGTCGTTGCCTCCTGGCCTCTCGGGGAGGATGGTCGGAAGCTCTTCGCGGGCACGGCGCTCTTTGCAGGAGACGGCGAGCTGCTCGCACTCGCCCGTCAGACCTGGATAGCGCCCCGCTAGCGAGGTGTCAACGCGACCATGAGCCCGCCGTCGTCGTCGTAGGCGGGGAAGAAGTCGGCCGTCACGGCCTTCGGAAGCCCTGCACGGGTCCGGATCGCGACCTGCTGGCCCATCTTTCGAACACCCCACTCCTGCACGACGTCGATCGGGGACGGATCGGAGATCGCGAGCGCCTCGGCCACCTCGCGACCCATGAGATCCGCATCTCTGAAGCCGGTCAGCTCGAACACGCCCCGGCCGACGGCCAGCACCCGTGCCTCACGATCGCAGACGACGAATCCCGTCTCCGGTGCCGGGTAGTAGTCCTCGAGCAGTTCGTAGAGGAACCCGAAGCCGCAGCTCCGGCACTGCACCGTCTGCATCGAGAAGCCGTCGTAGCCATCGCTGTCGACGGACCGTTGCTTGCAGTTGGGACAGATGAAGAACGGCACCGTCGCAGAGTAGGGAACGGCACGTTCGGGAGGAGTTAAGCGCTCGAGAACTAGAGGCTTGACCGGAAATTGGCGCCCTCTAGCGCTGGAGCCGAATCGCGTTCAGGTCGCTCTCTACGACCTCGTCCGCGCGGCGGATCAGATCCTCGATGTCGTCGTGCTCGGCGTGCAGGTAGCGGCCCGCCAATGCGTCCGCGCGGCCCGAGGCGAGCACCCGCACGAGCTGTGGAGCAAGCTCGGGCGGCGTCCAGGGCATGTCGTCGCCGAAGCGCTCGGTCATGTCGGTGCGAACGAGGCCGGGACTGATCACGAAGACCGGAATGCGGTCGCGGAGCTCGTTGGCGAGGATCTCCCCGTAACGACAGGCGGCCGCCTTGCTCGTCGGATAGGGGGTTTGCCCGCCGCCTCCGGGCAGGTACGCGGAGCCGCTCCCGGTGATCACGATGCGACCCCTTCCGCGCTCGAGCATGCCGGGAATCACCGCGCGGCACGAGAGGTGCACACCGAGCACGTTGACCTCGAGCACTCGCCACCAGTCCTCGACCGAAACGTCCCAGGTCGGGCCTTCCGGGCTGCCGATACCGGCGTTGGCGGCGAGAAGGTCGATTGGGCCGAGCTCGCTCTCCGTGCGCTCGACCCACTCCTCGACGTCCTCGTTCCTCGACACGTCGCCTGTGAGGGCGAGCCCGGCGATCTCCCCGGCGACCGCCTCGGCCTGTTCGCGCGTGCGCGCCGTAACGGCGACGCGCATTCCCGCTCCTGTCAGCTCGTGCGCGATCGATGCACCGATTCCGCGGCCGCCTCCGGTGACCAGTGCGACGCCGTCGAGGCGGTCAGACGACACGCGCGATCTCCTCGAGCGACTCCGGATTCTCGAGCGTCGAGAGGTCTCCGGCGTCCTCGCCGAGGGCTCGCGCGCGGACGGCTCGCCTCACGATCTTCGCACTGCGCGTCTTCGGAATCGCGGAGACGAAGAACACCCGCTCAGGCTTGAAGGACTTTCCGAGCTCGTCGGTCACCGCGCAAGCCACATCCTCGGGTGACGCGTCTTCTCCGGGCCGGAGCACACAGAAGAGCCAGGGTACCTCTCCCTTCACCTCGTGCGGCACTCCGATCGCCGCGGCTTCCGTGACCGACGGATGGTTGACGGCTGCCGACTCGAGCTCGGCCGGCCCGATCCGCTTGCCGGCGATGTTGAGCGTGTCGTCGGAGCGGCCGTGCAGGAACCAGTAACCGTCCTCGTCGACCGACGCCCAGTCGCCATGGGTCCAGACCCCCGGGAATCGCTCCCAATAGGTCTCGAGGTAGCGCTCGGGATCCCGCCACAAGCCACGGGTCATGCCAGGCCAGGGTCGTTTGCAGACGAGCTCGCCGACCTGACCGCGGACGGGTCGCCCGGCGTCGTCGAAAACGTCCATGTCCTGGCCAAGGGCCGGGAATCCCAGCGAGGTGGGCTTCGTGGGCGCCATCATCGTCACGCCGAGGAAGCACGCACCGACCTCGGTCCCGCCCGAGATGTTCACGATCGGGATTCGCCCGCCACCGCAGACATGCTCGTTCAGCCAATCGTAGGGGCCTCGGTTCCAGGGCTCCCCGGTCGTCGTCACTGCTCGGAGCGAGGACAGGTCGGCGGTCGGCTCCCCCTTTGGGATCAGAGCGCGGACGAGCGTGGGCGAGACGCCGAGCATCGTCACTCGCTCCGCCTCGACGAGGCTCCAGAGGCGATCGGCAGGCCAGTCGGGCGCGCCTTCCATGAAGACGACGGCCGCTCCGACCGCGCCGGCGCCCACCACGGTCCAGGGCCCCATGATCCAGCCCATGTCGGTGGCGAAGAGCATGCGGTCACCCGTCTTCAGGTCGGATTGGTACGCGGCTTCGCGGGCGATCGAGAACAAGAATCCGCCCTGGACATGCAGTGCACCCTTCGGCTCGCCGGTCGTGCCGGAGGTGTACGCGAGGAGGTAGGGCGCTTCGCTCGGCAGCTCCAAGGCCGGCAGCTCGCCGGGCCCGAGCTCGACGTTCCAGGCTCGATCCGAGCGCGACCACTCGACGACGTGCTCGACCGAGGGCGACTCACGAACGGCGTCGTCGATCGTCTGTCTCATCGGAATCCGGTCGCCGCGGCGGAGCGAGTAGTCGGCGGTGATCACGACCTTCGCCTCGGCGTCGCGCAGCCGTTGCACGATCGCCGGGGCGGCGAACCCGGAGAAGATCGGTACGTGCACGGCCCCGACGTGCGCGCAGGCGTGCGCGGCTACCGCCACCTCCGGGCACATCGGCATGTAGATCGCGACGCGCTCGCCGGCGGTGACACCGAGCCCCACCAACGCCTCGGCCAGCTGCACCACTCGGAGGGACATGTCCGCGAACGTCCACTCGTCCCGCACGCCGTCCTCGCCCCGAAAGATCGCGGCGAGCGCATCCGGCCGCTCCGTGGCCCAACGATGCACGCAGGCGTCCGCGAGGTTCAGTCGCGCGCCTTCGAACCACGTCGTCCAGGCGATCCCCCGCGAATCGTCGAGAACGGCGTTCCAGTCTCGGGCCAGCGGAAGTTGGAGATCGTCTCGCACGGCGCGCCAGAAACGGTCGGGCTCTTCGACGGACACGCGGTGGAGGGCGCCGTAGTCGACGCAGTCGAGGTGCCGCGCGAGGCGAACGACGTTCGCCTGCTCGAGCTGCTCGGTCGACGGGGTCCATGCGTAGCGGCCCTGAGGAATGTTAGTATCTGCTAGCTTAGTATTCACTAACTACCGAGGGGCTGGATGAGAGCACGGATCTTCGCAGAGGAAACGCGCAAGTGGTTCACGTTGGCGGCCGTCTCCTTCGGCCTCTTCATGATCATGCTCGACAACACGGTGGTGAACGTCGCGCTGCCGTCGATCCAGCAGGACCTCGGGACGGATCTGTCGTCGCTGCAGTGGATCGTCACCGGGTATGCGCTGACGTTCGCTGCGCTGATGCTGATCGGCGGCAAGGTCGCAGACGCGTACGGCCGCCGGTTGATCTTCGTCATCGGCATCGCCGTGTTCACGAGCGCCTCGCTCTGGTGCGGCCTCGCAGACTCGGGGGACGAGCTGATCGCTGCACGCGTGCTCCAGGGGGCCGGTGCTGCGCTCATGAACCCGGCGACGCTCTCGATCATCGCGGCAACGTTCCCGCCTCAGCAGCGAGGGACTGCGATCGGCATCTGGGCGGGCGTATCTGCGCTCGCTCTCGCAATCGGTCCGCTCGTCGGTGGTCTCATCACCGAACACCTCGACTGGAGCTGGATCTTCTTCGTCAACATTCCGGTGGGGATCCTCGCGATCGTGGTGAGCTTCCTCTTCATCGACGAGTCCCGCGACGAGTCACACGTCCGTCTCGACCTGCCGGGCCTCGCCACGTCGGCCGTGGGGCTCTTCGCCCTGACGTACGGGCTGATCGAGGCGAACACCTACGGCTGGACGTCTCCGCGGATCCTCGGCGCGTTCGCCGTCGCGGGGCTGTCGATTCTTGGGTTCATCCTCCTCGAGCGCTACCAGCGTGCGCCGATGCTCCCTCTCGACCTGTTCCGCAGCCCGACATACACCGGAGCCAACCTGGTCATGCTGCTCGTGGCTCTGGCGATGTTCGGTGTCTTCTTCTTTCTCTCTCTGTACATGCAGAACGTCCTCGGCTACTCGGCCGTGCAGACGGGCGCCGCGTTTCTGCCGATGACGATCCTGATCATCCTGATCGCACCGGTCGCCGGGAAGACGAGCGACCGGTTCGGGTCGCGCTGGCTCATGACTGCGGGAATGATCCTGATCTCGGTTCAGCTCCTCTACTTCTCGCGTCTCGGCGTGGACGCGTCCTTCTGGGATCTTCTGCCCGCGTTCGTCGTCGGTGGGGTGGGGATGGCACTCACGATGACTCCGAGCGCAGCGGCGGCGACGCGCAGCGTCTCCGTCGACAAGGCCGGGGTGGGCGCTGCGGTCCTGAATGCGTCACGCCAGATCGGCGGCTCCCTCGGCATTGCGCTGATCGGCGCGATCATCGCGTTCGAGGCAGGCGACGGCGTCAGGACCGCGGAGGCGTTCGTCGACGGGCTCCAGACGGCGCTCCTCGTTGCCTCTGGCATCGCAGCCCTCGGTGCGATCGTTGCGTTTTCGCTCGTGCGTCCCCACGAGGCCGCGCGCCGCGCCGGTCAGGCCGCCGCCGAGCAGACCGCATGACGGCGACTCCGAGCGCGCGCCTGCCCGCCGAGGAACGCCGCCGCAAGCTCGTCGACGCGGCTCTACGCGTCTTCTCCGAGGGAAGCTATTCCGGCGCGACCACCGCGCAGATCGCGCGCCAAGCCGGCGTCTCCGAGCCCATCCTCTATCGGCACTTCGCCTCCAAGCGAGACCTCTACTTCGCGTGCCTGGACACCGCGTGGGAGCGAATCCGCCTGCGTATCGAGGACCGGATCGGCGAGCTCGGGCCGGAGTCGGGGTGGCAGGCGATCGGCCCGGCGACGATGCGCGAGATGAAGGTACTGCTCCCGAGCCTCTGGATGCAGGCGATCACGGAGGCCGGTGAGGACCCCGAGATCCGCCGCCACGTGCGCGGGCACATGCGGCAGGTGCACGACTTCTTCGCGGGCGTGCTCCGCCGAGTGCAGGAGGAGGGCGGCATCCACCCGGAGCGCGACCCGGACACCGAAGCGTGGATCTTCGTCGCAGGCAGCCTCCTCGTCTCGGTGGCCGATCGCCTCGGCGGCCTCCTCAAGGCGGAGGACTTCGAGGCGATCAGGGCCGAACGCCTCCGCTGGCTCACCGGCGCCGACTGATCCGCCTGTGAGGGCGAGGCATGCCTCGCCCCTACGACCACGGGATCGGAAGGATGTTCGGAAGCGAGCCGAGTCGTCGCCGCAGCCGAAGGCCGGAGGGCGATTCATTCGCCCGCAGGCCTCGCCCACCGCTGCTCGATACCCGCAGCAGAAGGAGGGGGAGGTGGGGGAACCATGGGTTCCCCCGTCACGAAAACGCCCCCGGCTGCGGCTCCGGGGGCGTTTTCCGTTCGAGGCGACCCCTTCCCGGGGCGACGAGCCGGAGAATCGTGGCTCTGCGGCCCAGCCACGCTCTACCTGCGCCCGTCTGCGGATCCGGCGGTGGCGCCTACGCATCCGATCTGGCGTCCGATCGGTGCGGTGTGGGGCTGACTATAGGAGCCGTGTCCAGAAAAGTCAAGTAGCCAGGTCAAGTGATTTCGGTTACTCTTACTTGACCCAAACGCGGGAGACACACATCCCCCCGACGGGGGAGTGCGGCCGTTCCGCATGCCGGGTTCACTCCGATGGGCATGAGCGAAACCGCCATGACGCCAACGCCCGGCTGGGCAACCGGAGGCACTCGCCTCGGCGAGCGCGTGCGCGCCTTGCGTGTCGCCGCAGGGCTGACCCAGGTCGAGCTCGCCGACGGACGATTCTCGAAGGAGTACATCAGCCAGATCGAGCGTGGCAAGACGCGCCCGACCGAGAGCACGATCGCGCTTCTCGCCGAGCGTTTGGGCGTCGACCAGGGATTTCTCGTCTCGGGCGTCTCCTCGGAGGAGCGCACGAAGGTCGAGACGTTGCTCGCTCGAGCGGAGGCTCTCTCCGAGGCGCACCAGTACTCCGAGGCCATCGACGCGTTCCGCGAGGCACGACCCGCGCTCGAAGGGAACTGGGCGCCGACCCTCGAGCTCAGGATCCTCTCCGGCGAGGCGTGGGCGCTCCAGCAGAGCGGGGAGATCAATCCCGCGCTCGAGCTCCTTCGGCAAGCGCGCGAGCTCGCCGAGAACGCGGAGTTCTCGGATGTCGACCGCGCCGACGTCCTGTTCCGCGTCGGGGTATGCCGCTACAAGCTCTCGAGCGTCGGCACCGCCGTCGCGCTCTTCGACGAAGCGCTGGCTCTGGCCGAGCGCTCGGGTCTGCCGTGCGACCTGCTGCGCGCGGACATCCTCGGTTGGCGTTCGCGCTGCCATCGGCTCCAGCGCGACTACGTCGCCGCGCACGAGGACGTGGAGCGCGCCCTCGAGCTCGCACAGGATCTGGGCGACCGGCGGGCGATCGCAAACACGTACTTCCAGGCGTCTTTGATCGCGCAACGGCAGGGCCACTGGGTCCAGTCGCGCGGGTACGCCCAGCGTGCCAAGAACCTGTACCAGGAGCTCAACGACGAGCGAAACGTCGGCCGGCTCCTACTCGCACTCGGCGGTCTGACGCTGCTCCTCGGGGACGAGGATCAGGCGGTCGAGCACTTGAAGGCGTCCTTCTCGAGGGCGCTGGAGAGCGATTCACCCCCCGACGCCGCGCAGGCGCTCCAGGGTCTCGCTCGGGTTCACCTGAACCGCGGCGAATACGACCAGGCGGACGAGCTGGCACGCAAGGCGCTCGCCCTCCTGGAAGGTCGGGAGGACTACCTCCACGAAGTCTGTCCGTCGCAGCTCGTTCTGGGACGAGCGTTGATGGAGCGCGGACGGCTCGACGAGGCGGGAGACTGCTTCCGGGCGGCTGACGCGGCTGCTGAGCAGCTGGCGTCGATCAGCCACCGGACGGAGGCGTGGGTTGCGCTCGGGGATCTGGCGGCTCGTCGTGGTGACGACCGCGAGTCCGCACGCCTGTACCGGAACGCCGCTGAGGCGCTCCAGGAAATCCGCTTCTAGTCAGAGAGGAGGTCGCCATGAAGCCGAAGCTGATCCTTCTTTCCGTGAATTTGGCTCTGCTGGCGGCGTGGATGGGCAACTTCGCCCCCATGTCCTGGCCCGACGGCCACTAGTCCAGTCGAGAATCTGCGGCCGGGCCGGCGTCTCCGGCCCGGCTCTCCACGAGCCGCCAACTACGATGCCTGCGTATGCGTCCGGCAGTTGCCCTGCTCGCGGCGGCGTGTCTGCTTCTGATCGGGTGCGGCGGATCAGACGAGGACGCCGACACTTCGGCCTTGCCCGAGGGCGACGAGACGCTCGAGCAGCTCTGGCGCGCGCCGGGGGAAGACGTCGCGATCGTCCCGGGAACGGCGAACCACGAGCCGGGCGACGTTCGCGTGTCGTTCCTCGTCGTCGACAGCCAGGGAGAGGTGTCGCTGCTGCCGACGGCGCGCGTCTGGGTCGCGCGAGCGCTCGAGGCACAACCGTTCCAGGAGTCGACGGCGCAGCTCGAGCGCATCGGCGTGCCCGGCGGGGAGGAGGCGGACGCGACACACATCTACGTCGCGCACCTCAGTCTCCCCGAGCCCGGCACGTACTGGCTTCTGGCCGAGCCCGAGGGCGGGAAGGAGCCCGTGCAGGCCCTCGGGAACGTGGTGGTGTCGGCGGACGATCCCGAGCCGAGCCCAGGCGATCCGGCGCCGGTGTCAGAGACGCCTACGCTCGCGTCGGCCGGAGGCATGCTCTCGAAGCTGACGACGCGGAGGCCGCCGGACACATCCCTCCTTCGCTACTCGGTCGCGAGCTCGTTGCGGGCGAAGGTTCCGTTCGTGGTGACGTTCTCGACGCCGAAGTTCTGCTCGAGCCGCACCTGCGGGCCGGTCGTCGACGTCGTCGAGGAGACCGCAAGCCGCTTCGAGGGCAAGGGCGTCCGCTTCATCCATGTCGAGGTCTACGAGGGCAACGACCCGGCGCAGGGGTTCAACCAGTGGATTCAGGAATGGGCTCTCGAGACCGAGCCGTGGACGTTCGTCGTCGGGCGGAACGGAAAGATCGTCGAGCGCTTCGAGGGTGCGGTGTCGGTGCGCGAGCTGGAGGAGACCGTCGATCAACTCGTCGAGCCAGCTTCCGGCTGACCCTTCCTAGAACGCGTCCCCGACCCGCTCGATGACGAGCTGCGGGACACGGGCTCGCGGGCTCAGCTTGAGCACCGTGCGGACGAGCTCGGCGACATCCTCGACTTGGATCATCTCCTCCGCTGGTAGCCCGGTCCAGTCCGTCATCCGGGTCGCGACGAACGCCGGACAGATCGCCGTGGCACGAACCCCCGATTCGGCCTCCTCGCGGTTCAGGGAGTTCGTGATCGAGATGATGGCTGCCTTCGTCGCCCCGTAGACGGCGAGGCCCGGCGTCGGAATCGTCCCAGCGATCGAGGCCAGCATGATGATCTGACCTTTCGCCGCGCGGAGGAGCGGGAGCGCCTCACGGGTCACGACCAGCAGCGCCCGGAGATTCACGTCCAGCTGGAGGGAGATCGCCTTCGTCTGCTGATCGGCGAACGATCCGCCGATGCCGATGCCAGCGGAGTTGACGAGCACGTCCATTCCGCCGTAGCGCTCCGCGTGCTCGGCGACGACGCGCACGCATTCGTCAGCGTCCGAGAGATTGGCGGCGACGGCGAGCGCGCCGAGCTCGCCTGCGGCTTCCTCGAGCGGCTCGGGGCGGCGTGCTGCAAGCGTGAGCTCGTACCCCTCGTCGCGGAGCATGCGGGCGAGCGCGAGACCGATGCCGGCGGAGCCTCCGGTCACGAGTGCCGATTTCATCCGGAGCCGAGTATCCCAGGACGAACAAGCGGCCGCCGAGGGGGCGGCGGCCGCTTGCTGGGGGGAGAGGAGAAAGGGGTCTTTCTCTCCGCGCGCCGATTTCGCCGCACCGAACCACCTTCCTTCCCACACCTAGACTTTCGGAATGGAAACGGTCGCACTCACATCCCTCGCTCGTGCGGGCGGCTGCGCGGCCAAGTACTCGGCGGCTCGACTCGAGACGCTGCTCGCGGGGCTCGTACCCGCCGAGGCGGAGGATCTCCTCGTAGGGCTCGATCCCGCCGACGACGCGGCGGTCTACCGGCTCGACGACGAGCGCGCGATCGTGTTCACCGTCGACTTCTTCCCGCCGCTCGTCGACGACGCTCGTGCGTTCGGCGCGATCGCCGCGACGAACGCGCTGAACGACGTGTTCGCGATGGGCGGGGCGCCGCTCATGGCGCTCTCGATCGCCGCGTTTCCCGAAGAGCTGCCGGTCGAGGTGCTCGGAGACGTCCTCGCCGGAGCGGAAGAGCGCGTGCGCGCTGCGGGCGCGATTCTCGCCGGCGGGCATACGATCAGAGACGACGAGCCGAAGTACGGGCTCGCTGTCGTCGGCATGGTGCACCCCGACGCGATCTGGCCGAAGGCGGGTGCGAAGCCTGGCGACGCGCTCTTCCTCACCAAGGCGCTCGGCACCGGCATCGTGCTTCAGGCCCAACGCGATGGAATCGCCCCTTCTGGCTCGCTCGACGCGGCGATCGAGTCGATGCTCGAGCTCAACCGGGATGCTGCCGACGTGCTTCGCCCGTTCACGCCGAACGCCGTCACCGACGTCACCGGCTTCGGGCTCCTCGGCCACGTCCACGAGCTCGCCTCGCGGAGCGGAGTGCGGGCGGTGGTCGACGGCGAGTCGCTGCCGCTGCTACCCGCGGCGCTGAAGCTGGCCGAGCAGGGCGTGCGTACGGGCGGCGACCGCCGAAACCGCGACTACGCGGGCCCACATGTCGAGAGTCGTGCGGGTGCCACGTTGGAGGCGCTGGCCTACGACCCGCAGACCGCCGGGGGCCTGCTGATCTCGCTGCCCGCCGACCGTGGGGCGGTTCTCGAGGCGACGTTCGCGTCGCACGGCTTGCGCGCAGCGCGCATCGGGTCGGTCGAGCTCGGCTCGGGAGTCGAGCTTCGGTAGTGGTCACCGCGGTCGCCCGCGTCCGCACCCTCTCACCGGGTGGGTTCCTCCGGCTCTCGCTCGCATCCTGTGTGGCGCTCTTTCTCGTCGTCACGTCGGGAGCGTTCGTGCGACTGACCGGCTCTGGCCTCGGGTGTGACAACTGGCCGCAGTGCGGAGACAAGCCCTACCCCGAGCAGGGATTCCACGCGTTCGTGGAGTTCGGGAACCGCATGGTCGCTCTCGTCGGCCTCGCACTGACGCTGGTCACCTGGTTGGGCGCACGCAGGGTCGTCGGCCTGCCGCGCGGGGTACGCCTCGCCGCGCTGTCAGCGTTCCTCCTCACCGTCGCGCAGATTCCATTGGGCGCGATCACGATCGCCCTCGATCTCCACCCGCTCGCGGTGATGGCGCACTTCCTGCTTGCGCTCGTCGTGCTCGCGCTGACGGTGGTCGTCGTGCTCGAGGCCTGGAGCCACGCCGGAGGCCTCGCAACCCCGGCCGGGCCGGGCTGGCTGCGCCGCTTCGTCACTTGGGTGGGGATTCCGGCCTGCGCGGCGCTCGTCGTGACGGGGGCGGTGGCCACGGCTTCGGGCCCGCATCCGGGAGCCGACGAGGACGTGAAGCGCCTCGGGCTCGAGATCGTCGACACGGTGTACGTGCACGTCCGCGTTGCCGCCGCATTCGGGATCGGCGTCCTCTTCATCGGCTGGTTCCTCGTGCGCATGCGTGACCGGTATCCCGGCCTGCTGTGGCTGTGGGGCGCGCTTCTCGGCGCCCTCGCGGCGCAAGCGGTCGTCGGCGAGGTGCAGTACCGGACTGCGCTGCCCTGGGGCCTCGTCCTCGTGCACGTCGTTCTTGCCGCGGCGATCTGGGCGCTGAGCGTCGCGGTCGCGTACGCGCTCTGGCGGCCACCCGCTGCACTGACGGCACGCGAGTAAGCTCCGCCGCATGGCAGACGAGCTGCGCATCTTCGAGCGCCCGACGCTCGAGCGGCCGGTCTTGATCGGCGCGTTTCGGGGCTGGAACGACGGTGGGCAGGCCGCGACCCTCGCTGCCGGCTACCTCGCCCGATCGTGGGAGGCGGAGAAGTTCGCCGAGATCGACCCCGAGCTCTTCGTCGACTTCCAGGCGACGCGGCCGCTCGTCTCGCTCGACGAGGGGCACACGCGGAAGATCGAGTGGCCGGAGAACACGTTCTACCGTGCGCGCATCCCGGGCACGAACCGCGACGCGGTGCTTCTGGTCGGAGTCGAGCCGAACTACCGCTGGCGGACGTTCTCCGAACTGATCGCGAACCTCGCGGCGGATCTCGGGGTCGAGCTCGCGATCACGCTCGGCGCGTTGCTCGCAGACGTCCCGCACACGCGGCCTGCTCCCGTGACCGGCGCTGCCACCGATCCGAAGCTCGTCGACGAGCTCGGCCTGCAGCTTTCGCGCTACGAAGGGCCGACCGGAATCGTCGGCGTCCTCCTCGACGCGTGCAGGCGCGCCGGTATCCCTTCGGTCAGCCTGTGGGCGGCCGTTCCGCACTACGTCTCGCTGGCCCCGAGCCCACGCGCGGCGCGAGCGCTCTGCGACCGGCTGTCAGGCGTCCTCGGCATCGACGTCGATGTCGGTGAGCTCGCGGAGGCCGAGACGTCGTACGTCGAGCAGGTCTCCGAGGCCGTGTCGAGCGACGCGGAGACGGCCGCCTACGTCGAGGAGCTCGAGCAGCGCGCGGACTCGCTCGACTGGCTCGAGGAGTCGGGCTCGCTCCCTTCCGGCGAGGCGCTGGCCGCCGAGATCGCCCGCTTCCTGCGCGAGCGGGACAAGAACGGCGGCAGCAACTAGAACTAGGCGGCGTCTTCGGCCGGTTCGGCCACAGGCGGAGCGGCGTCGGACGAATCTCCGTCGCCTGCGGAGGCGTCAGTCGCCGAAGCAATCTGGTTCTGCGCTGGCCCTTTGCGCTTGCGCCGCCGCCGTCGCGACTTGCGAGCTGTGAGCTTCGGAGCAGGGAGGTTGTCGGCCAAAGCGTTCGCGATCTCCTCGATCGTGCCGAGCTCCTCGCGAGCCTTGTCCAGCGCGGCATTCGCGCGGGGGGTGTAGCCGTCCGCTGACGCCAGGAGCGCTGCCCCGACCGCCATCGGCATGGTCATCGCCACCTGCACCAGGCGGTTGACGTTCTCCTCGTGGCGGTAGCCGCGCGAGTTCGCAGCGGCACCGAGGAGACGCTTCGCCTCCGGAAACTCCGTCGACACGCGCCGGTCCTGGACCTTCCGCGTTGCCCGGGCGAGCTTCCACGTCCAGCGGGCGAGGATCTGCTCGGGCGCGGCCGCTTTGCCCTCCGCGATCGCCCGCAGTAGGACGCGGATTCCCGCGGAGCGATCCTTCTCCCAGGTCGGCGCCTGGGTGACGAGGGTGACGAGATCGTCGAAGTCGGCTCGCTCGACCGGAGTCGCGACGCGATCGAGGAGCGCGGTTATCCGCAGGCGGCGGTTCGGGTTCTCGGCCGCGCACGTGGAGAGGAACTGCTCGAGGGCGCCCTTGCTCGCGCGGCCCTCGACGAACTTGCGCGCGAACTCGGTGCGCTGGTCGAAGCGGATCTGGCGGCCGGCGATCGTCGCCCAGAAGCGCTGCTCGTCCTCGTCCAGGTACTTGGGGTCGATCCGCTGCCACTCGCGCTGGATGACGGCGAGGCGGCGAGCGACGTCGGGCGTGACCGGGACGAGCCACGGAACCGGCGAGAGCTTGCGGCGGGCGCGGCGTTGCTGGCGGCGGCGCGGAGCAGGAGTGACGCGCGCGCCTTCGCGGTAGAAGTCCGCATCGAGCAGGGAGTGGAGAGAGATCACCCGGTCGTTGTGGGTGGACGCCTTGGGAACGAAGTCGACCACGACTCCGGCCTCCTTGCGCGGGTGGATGCGCATGATGCGGCCGATCCGCTGCTGGTACACGCGGCGGGAGGCCGTGGGCGCGAGGTGCATGCACACCGTGGCGCGCGGCGAGTTCCAGCCTTCGGCGAGCAGCTGCGCGTTGATCAGGACGTTGATCTCGCCGCGCTCGTAGGCGGCTAGCGTCTCTGCCAGTCGTGCGGGTGGTGTCTTCCCGGAGACGGCCTCCGTCTTCAGCCCTGCCGCCCGGAACTCCTGCGCGAGGTTGTACGCGTGCTCGACACCGGCGGCGTAGACGATTCCGGGGGTGGAGCCGAAGCGCTCGCGGTAGAGGCTCGCCGCGGCCTGGTTCAAGGCCTCGTGGTCGAGCGCCGCTGCCAGAGCCCGTTCCTCGAAGTCGCCACCGACGATCGGAACCGAGTTGATCGCGGCCGCGGGCGGCACGCGCATGCAACGGAGCGGAGCGATCAGGCCTCGCCTCGCAGCATCCGCGAGCGGGAGATCATCTACCGAGGCGGGAAAGACGTCCGAGACCTGCTTCGCGATCAGCTGCTCGGTCGCCGTCATGCCGATGTAGAGCGGCTCGTGGAACGCGCGGATCGCGGCGCTCGTCTTCTCTCCGAGCGCCGTATGGGCCTCGTCGCAGAGGACGAAGTGGTACACGTCTGGATCGAGCTCGCCGCCGTGGCGCGCGAACCAGGCGTACGTCTGGATCGTGATCGGGTCTTTCCGGGGCGCGCGAGCTCCCTTGAGCACGGCGTCGGTGAAGCGGTCGGCGTACCCCTCGGTCGTGAGATCGCGCGTGAACTGGGAGACGAGCAGGCGACGGTGCGTGAGGATGAGGATGCCCAGGCGGCGTGCCGACTCGACGAACCCGGCCGCGGCGATCGTCTTGCCCGACGCCGTGGGGTGGCGGAACCGATAGCGGCGTACCGCACCCGGGTCGTCGCCCTCGAACTCGGGCTCGAGCTCCTTCTCCTCGACGAAGCCGAAGTCGAAGTCGTCCTCGGCGTCCTCGTCGAGCTCGACCTCGGCGACGACGCCGTTGCCGCTTCCGTTCCCGTTGCCGTTCTCCTCGGCAGAGCGCTGGGTGGAGGCGATGAGCTCGGCGAGCATCCCCGCCAGAGCATCCACCTGGTGGCGGCGGAGCTCCGTCCCCGCCGCGGTTCGAGGCGAATCCTCGGTCAGGACCCGCTCCAGCCCGAGCATCAGCCCGTAGCGCACCTTCCAGCGCGGCGAGGGCTCGGTCAGCCCGGCCTCCATCTCCTCCAGCGCATGGTTGAGCGCGGCTCGACGGGCGGTGCCGGGGGCGAGCGCAACGGCGGGATCCTCGTCCGCGGACAGGAACGGCTCGCCGAACCACGCTTCGGCTCGGCCGGCCGCCGCGCTCAGATTCTCAGGTGTGTCCGACGTCAGCGTCGGGGAAGTCGTCGCTTCGTGCATATGCGCAGCACGTACTGCGGTGCCGCTCCTTCCGAGAGTTGACGCCCGCCTGTTATCCGGCGAGCGGTACCGTCAGAGCATACCTCAGGTTCCGACGGACGGAACGGTAGCGGTCGTCGCGGCGAGACCTGCAAGCGGCCGGCCGATCACGCGCTGCGAGATCCCCGTCTGGTCGAGGTGCTTGGTGATGCCTCCGAGCCAGAAGGGATAGCCGGCGCCGAGAATGAGGCAGGTGTCCACGTCGGCGGCCTCCTGGACGACACCTTCTTCGAGGATGTGCCGCACTTCGTCCGCCATGGCCTCCAGCACGGCGTCGTGGATCTCCTCGATCGTCTTCGGCGCGTGTTCGCGGACGACGATCTCCTCCGAGCCCGCCGCGAAGTTGTCCAGCGTCTCCGAGACGGGATAACGATCGGGGTAGGCCGCGTGGAGCGTGTGCAGGACGTGATTGGCGACGCGGGGACCGACCATCTGCAGGAGTACGGAAGGCGCCATCGGCAGCCCGAGACGGAGCACCGCCTCGTCGGTCTCGTCGACGGTGTTCCCGTGCTCCAGCGCGTCCATCAGCACCGTGGTCGTCCGGCTGAGGACCCGGTTGACGACGAAGGCCGGCGCATCGCGGACGAGCACGCCGCGCTTACGGAGCTTGGCGGTCACGTCCCAGGCGGTTGCGAGAGTGACCTCGTCGGTCAGCGGCGTGCGTACGAGCTCGACGAGCGGGAGCACCGCGACCGGGTTGAAGAAGTGCATCCCGACGACACGCTCCGGGTGCTCGAGGTGGGCGCCCATCTCCGTCACCGACAGCGACGAGGTGTTCGTCGCGAGCAGGCATTCGGCCGAGACCACGCGCTCGAGCTCGGCGAAGACCTCCTTCTTCACCGACATCTCCTCGAAGACCGCTTCGAGGACGAGGTCCGAGCCGGCGAAGATCTCCCAGCCCGTGCCGCCGGTGACGAGTGAGCCGAGGAAGCGCGCCTTGCCCTCGCCGAGTCGTCCCTTGCGTACCAGCTCGTCGAGCTCACTCGCGATCCACCCGACCGCTTCGTCCACCTGTTCTTGCGTGAGGTCGCGCAGCACGATCGGAACCTCGAGCCGACGGAGGGCGAGTAGCGCGAGCTGGCGAGCCATGAGGCCGGCACCGACGATCCCGATCTTCCGGATCCGTCGCGGCTCGGCGTCGGGTACGCCGACGCCGCGTTTCGCGCGGCGTTCGATCAGGTTGAACGCGTAGACGGACGCCTGGGCCTGCGGGCCGGGGAGGAGCTCGGCGAGCGCGTCCTCCTCGGCGCGATACCCCTCCTCGAGCGACCACTCAGCCGCGCCTTCGATGAGGTCGAGCGCGCGATAGGGCGCAGGCGCAGCGCCGTGCAGCTGGCCGTCGAGCCGAGCGCGCGCCTTTCGCGTCACCTCGCCGATGTCCGAGAGATCGGCTTCGGGTCGCACCTTGCCGCCGCCTTCCTCGATCTTCTCGAGCAGGAGCGCCAGCGACTCGTCGAGGAACTCGACGGGCTCGAACACGGCGTCGGCGAAGCCCTGCTCGAAGGCCTGAGGCCCGGTGAGCATGCGGTTCTGGCGGAGGGGATTCTCGACGACGAACTTCACGGCCTGCTCGGCGCCTACGAGCTTGGGGATGAGCTGCGTCCCGCCCCAGCCGGGGATGAGCCCGAGGAAGACCTCGGGGCAGGCGAAGTGGCGCACGGACGAAGAGATCGTCCGGTAGTCGCAGTGGAGCGCGATCTCGACGCCGCCTCCAAGCGCCGCGCCGTTGACGGCGGCGAGCGTGATGAAGGGGAGATCGCGGAGGCGCCCGAAGAGCTCGTGACCGGCCTGGCCTCCCTGGCGCGCCCGTTCGGTGGTGATCTCTCCGAACTGGTCGATGTCTGCTCCGACCGCGAAGACGAACGGCTTGCCGGTGAGCAGGAGCCCGCGCCAATCTCGCGTTCGCAGATGTCCGAGCACCTCGTCGAGCGAGCGCAGGGCCTGCTCGCCGAAGGTGTTCGGCTTCTGCCAATCCTCGCCGTTGTCCATCGTCACCAGCGCGACCGGTCCGACAGCGGTGTCGATCCGCTGCAGCTTGAACTGCGTCGGGGAGCTAGCCACCGTTCTGCGAGTTCTCCCAGAGGATGGCCGCCCCCATGCCGAGCCCGATGCAGAGCGCCGTCAAGCCGTAGCGGACGTCGGGCCGGTCGCGGAACCCACGGGCGAGCTGCGCCATCAGCCGCACGCCGGTCGCCGCGAGCGGGTGGCCGCAGGCGATAGCTCCCCCGTAAGGGTTGAGTCGTGGGTCATCCGGCGCGATACCCACGCCGTCGCACCAGCTCAGCACCTGCACGGCGAACGGCTCGTTGAGCTCGAAGAGGCCGACGTCGTCCAGGGAGATCCCGGTCTGCTGGAGCACCTTGTTCGTCGCCGGAACCGGGCCGAGGCCCATCAGCTCGGGCTCGACGCCCGCATACGCGAAGCCGACCAGACGCATCTTCGGCTCGAGCTCCAGCTCCGCGGCCGCTTCTTCGGACGTGATCAGCGCGGCGGTTGCGCCGTCCGTGAGGCCCGCCGAGTTGCCTGCGGTCACGCGCCCGCCTGTGCGAAACGGGGTTCGGAGCCCGGCGAGCGCCTCCATCGTGGTCTCTGGACGCAGGAACTCGTCCCGTGCCGCCACGGTCCAGCCGTCGTCGGTGAACACGGACATGGGGACGACGATCTCGTCCATCACCCCGTCGTCCCAGGCCTTCGACGCCTTGCGCTGGCTCTCCACCGCGAACGCGTCCGCGTCCTCCTTCGTCAGCTGCGGAAAGGCGTCGTGCAGGTTCTCGGCCGTCTGTCCCATCACCGCTGCGGACTCGTCGACGATCCGCTCCGAGACGAACCGCGGATTGAAGTCGACGTCGTCGCCCATCGGGTGGTGGCCCATGTGCTCGACACCGCCGACCAGGACGACATCTGCGGCGCCCATTGCGATCTCGCCCGCGCCGCTCGTCGTCGCGGTCAGCGCGCCCGCGCACATACGGTCGACGGCGAAGCCGGGGACGGACGTGGGGAGGCCGGCGAGCAGGGCGACGTCGCGGCCGAGCGTCAGGCCCTGGTCTCCGACCTGGGCCGTCGCTGCGAAGACGACGTCGTCGATCCGATCCTCCGGGAGGCTCGGATTCCGGCGCAGGAGCTCACGCACGACCTTCACGGCCATGTCGTCCGCGCGGGTTTTCCAGAAGTAGCCATCCTTCCCCGCGCGGCCGAACGCCGTGCGGACGCCGTCGACGTAGACGACCTCTCGGAGCGTGCGAGCCATCGGCTGAGACGATACTTCGCGGGCAATGACCGATTGGGAGGAACAAGCCGCTCGAGCGATCGAGCGCCACGACGACGGAGCGGCGCGGCTGCCCGAAGACGATGACGAACGGCAGCGTCAGCTGACGCGCATGGGAAACGCGGCCTGGGCGGCAGGGTTGTCGCTGCTCATGGCGCGGCCGTGGCGAGGAGGGGCGCACGTGGCTCCTCCGGGCCGCCGAGCGCTACCGCGAGAGCTGGGCTCATGCGCCCGCCGACAGTTGGGGAAGGCCGATCGGGGCGATGAAGTCTCGACTCATTGCGGGCGACCGAGAGGGCGCGCTCGAGGACGCGCGGTGGGCGCTGGACGCAGGCGCCGCGAAGTCGGAGAGCCCGATAGGCCGCTACGCGGCGGCTCTCGCGCATCTCGTGCGCGGTGAGGATGCGGATGCGGCTGAATTGGCTACGACGCTCGAAGGTCGCGATGACTTCCCAGCCGCGGTCGCCGACACTCTCGTTCCGCTGTCGGCCGGCACCCTCACGGCGTACGAGACGGCGATCCATGCGCTGCTCGACGACTTCGAGGCGAGGACGGAGTTCCTCGAGGACATTCCTGTCGCCGACACCGTGCTCGCGCTCGAGGCGCTCGCGAGCAGGCGCGGGCTGACGGCGTCGCCACGTTCGCCCTTGCTGCCTACGTGAGGGACAATCTCACCGTGGAGCCCGAGACGCGTTATGCACGGAGCGGCGACGTCAGCATCGCCTATCAGGTCACCGGCGATGGGGAGTTCGACATCGTCTTCGTGCCTCCCGTCGCTTCTCACGTCGAGCTCGCCTGGCAGGTCCCCGTGATGAAGGCGATGTTCGAGCGCCTCGGGTCCTTCTCCAGGCTGATCCATTTCGACAAGCGCGGCACGGGCATGTCGGACCGGGTCGCCGGTGTGCCGACGCTCGAGACGCGCATTGACGACCTTCGTGCGGTCATGGATGCAGTCGGTTCCGAACGGACTGCTGTCATCGGCTGGTCCGAGGGGTGTGCGATGAGCGCCCTGTTCGCAGCGACGCATCCGGAACGGGTCTGGGCGCTCGTCCTCTACGGCGGCAAGGCGAGAAGCCTGCGAGCGCCGGACTACCCGTGGGGCCCTACCGAGGCGGAGGCACGGCGAGCGATCGTGGACGCGAGGTTTCTCGGGGAAGAGTCGGGGGGCGGGGAGGAGGCAGCGCGGTCGGGATCGCCCAACGCGACCGAGGAGGAGATTCGAGCGCTGGCGACCTACTTCCGCTACAGCGCGAGCCCAGGAGCCGAAGAGGCCCTCAGCCGCATGAACATGCTGATCGACGTCCGTGACGCGCTGCCAGCGATCCGCGTCCCCACGCTGGTCCTCCACCACACCGAAGACACCTGGGTTCAGGTGGAGCGTGGCCGGGACCTGGCCGAGCGGATCCCCGGTGCGACCTATGTGGAGCTGCCGGGCAAGGGTCACATTCCGGCGGCAGCCGAGGCCGGTCCGGTGCTGGACGAGGCGGAGCGCTTCCTCACCGGGGCCTGGGCCGCAGGCGGCTGGGAAGGAGGTGAGCCCGATCGCGTTCTCGCGACGGTCCTCTTCACCGACATCGTCGGTTCCACTGCCAAGGCGTCGGAGCTGGGCGACGCTCGCTGGAGGGAGATGATCGAAGCCCACCACGGGCTTATCCGGCGTCAGCTGGTGCGCTTCCGCGGCACCGAGCTCGACACTGCCGGTGACGGCTTCTTCGCCTCGTTCGATGGCCCTGCGCGGGCGATCCGGTGCGCCTCGGCGATCAGCGAGGGCGTGCGCGACCTCGGAATCGAGGTGCGCGCGGGGCTGCACACGGGCGAGTGCGAGCGCATCGACCACAAGGTCGGTGGCATTGCGGTCAACATCGGTGCGCGCGTAGCCGCGGAGGCTGGCGCTGGCGAAGTGCTGGTCTCGAGCACGGTCAAGGATCTAGTTGCGGGCTCGGGAATCGAGTTTCGCGACAGGGGAGCGACCGAGCTCAAGGGCGTGCCGGGCGAGTGGCGGTTGTTCGCGGTCGAGCGTCTCGGCGAGTAGCGGAGCCCGCCTTACTTCTCGCCGCCGGCCAGCTCCCGTGAGCGCACCATCGCCGCCTGGATCGCGTTCAGGAACGCAGCTCGAACTCCGGCCATCTCCAGCTCACGGATCGCCGCGATGGTCGTGCCGCCCGGCGACGTCACCATCTCCCTGAGCTCGACCGGATGCATCTTCTCGTCACGAAGCTGCTTTGCCGTCCCGAGCATCGTCTGCACCACGAGCTGCGTCGAGATCTCGCGCGCAAGTCCGAGGAGAATCCCGGCTTCGATCATCGCCTCCGCGAGGAGCGCGAAGTAGGCAGGCCCCGAGCCCGAAACCGCGGTGATCGCGTCCATCGCGTGCTCGGGCACGCGAACTACGGCGCCGAGGTGCGAGAGCGCCTCCTCCGCCAGGTCGAGGTGCTCATCTCCCGCGTGGGCGCCTGCGCAGAGCCCCGCGATGCCCTCGTGCACCGTCGAGGGAGTGTTCGGCATCGCGCGCACGACCGGCACGTCGGCGGAGAGCCTGCTCTCGATCAGCGACGTCGGGATCGCGGCAGCGACGCTGAGAACCGTCTGCTCGGACATGATCAGACCCCCGATCTCGCCGAGCAGCCCTTCGATGTCCTGCGGCTTGACGGCGATCACGACGAGCGCTGCGCCGACCACCGCGTCGTGATTGGAAAGCGTCGCGGCCACACCGTGGCGTTCGTGGAGCTCGTCCACGCGCTCGACGCGGCGCGAGGTCGCGGCGATCTCGTCGGGTTTCCGCCACTCCGACGACAGCAGGCCGGAGATGAGCGCCTCTCCGATCCGGCCCGCGCCGAGGATCGCGACCTTGCGGGAGTCGGCCATGGCCGGAGTCTACGAGCGGGGTTCGGGAATCGCTTCGATCCACGCTCCTCGGTCGTCGAGCGTCCGGCTACGACGGAGCCCTGCCGCGGAGAGATCCGCATCGAGCTCCTCGTCGCTCAGCAACCTCGACCGGAAGGCGTGGTATAGCTCTTCTCCGTCGACCACGTACTCCATCTCTCCGGAGATCAGCGGGCCGTCCAGCTCGTAGCTCCGTAGTCGGAAGCGAACGTCCCCATGCTGGCTCCACTCCGTGTTCGGAGACCAGTCGCGTGGATACCCCTGCAGGAGCACCTGTCCGCCCGGAAGAACGTGTCGTGCGCAGCATTCGAGAAAGGGGAGGCGGCTCTCGGAGTCCGGGTTGTTGACGAAGTTGCTCGCGAGCACGACGACGGGGAAGCGCCGGTCGAGATCAAGAGTTTCCATCTCCGCGAGCACTGTCTCCGCGCCACGGACGAACGCCAGCATCTCGGCCGAGTTGTCGACTGCGACGACCTCGTGCCCAAGCGCGATCAGCCCATGCGTGATGCGTCCCGCCCCCGCGCCGAGCTCGAGGATTCGGCTGCCCTCGGGCACAGCCGCGTGGATCAGCTCTGCCTCGCCGAGCGCGGGCAGCCGCGCGTAGAGCAGCACCGGGCTACCGTCGGGTGCGATCTCGCTCACGCGGCGGGTCGGTACGCCCTGTGCACGAGCCGCGCGCGGTCGGGGTTCGCGCCCGGGACGAGCCCGCGCGCGAATCCCGTGAGCAGGAACACGCTCGCGAGTCCCTGCCATTCGCCGTACGGTGTCAACAGCTCTGCGGTTTCGGCCGGTTGCTCCGGCCAACGTCCGCGGAGCGAGGCGAAGAGCTTCACGAGGGTCAAGTCCGAGACGAGCCCGGCGTCGTATCGGCCGAGACCCTGGAGCGCGATCACGCCGACGCTCCACGGGCCGATGCCACGCTCCCGCTGGAGCCGCTCCAACGCAGTTGTTGCGCTCGACGTCTTCAGGGACTCGAGGTCGACCCTTCGGACGAGTCGGGCGAGCGTGGCCGCGCGGCTCTCGGCGAGGCCGCAGCCGGTCACCTTCGCCGGGGACAGCCTCGCCAGCGCCTCCTGGGTCGGCGGGCTCTCGCCGCACGCCCGGATCACGACCCGCTCGATCTCCCGTGCGCGGCGGGACTGGATCAGCTGCCCGCAGATCGCCCGGAGTGCCGCGTGGGCGACGGTCGAGGTTCGCGTCGTGCGCAGGCCGCGGAGCGTGCGGACGGACGGGCCGAGCAGCGGATCGCGAGCGAAGCGGCGATGGAACTCACTCGTGTCGTCGTCGAGCGCGAGCAGGAACCTCGCTTCGTCGACCGAGCGCTCGCAGGACGCGCGGACGAGCAGGCCCCCGTCCTGGAGCTGGCGCGCCTCCACCCAGCGCCCGCCGGAGAGCTGCGCCTTCCAGACCTCGGTCCTGGTCGTCAGCTTCAGGGAGTAGAGACCCTTGGGACGGAGCGTCGCTTCGATCACGGAGCAGCCAGCCTAGAGAGATGGTCCGACTGCGGGCGAGGGGTCAGGCTTCAGCCTGACCCCGCTGTGAAACGGATGGTACGCGGACCACCGGCGTTCGCATACTTACACCCGTGCGCACTCGTCGACGCGATCTCTCTCCGCTCCCGCAAGCGCAAACTCCGGTTGTTTCTGGAGGAGCTTCAGCCGACCGCAGAGACGAGCGTCCTCGACGTCGGGGCCGACGAGCTCGGGTTCGGCGAGGCGGACGGCTGCGGGACGCTCAACTTCTTCGAGGAGCTGTACCCGTGGCCGGAGCAGATCACGGCGCTCGGGCTCCAGGACGGCGATGCGTTTCGCGCTCGCTATCCGCACGTCCGCTACGTCCAGGGAGACGCGTGCGCGCTTCCGTTCGCGGACGGTGAGTTCGACGTCGTCTTCTCCAATGCAGTGATCGAGCATGTCGGCGACCGCGTTCGACAACGGCTCTTCGTGGCGGAGGCGCTCCGCGTCGGGCGGCGCGCTTTCGTCACTACCCCGAACCGCCGGTTCCCGCTCGAGGTCCATACGCGACTACCCTTCGTCCACTGGCTTCCCGACGAGCTCTCCCATCGCGCCTACGACGCTGCGGGAAAGGGCTTCGCGAAGGACGTCCGCCTGCTCTCGAAGGGGTCGCTCGAATCGCTCTTCCCGGGTCGCGTCCGCATCGTCAACCTCGGGCTGACGTTGGTGGCAATCGTTGACTAGTCAGCTCGCGCCGCGCCTCGCCGCGCTCGCGCTCATCGCATTGGTCGTAGGGCTCGCTCTCCACAACGCGGCCATGGCGCAGCTGTGGGACCTCGGCGTGCGCGGCTCGGCGCTCGACGTCGTCGCCGCCTGGAAGGAAGCGCTGCTGCTCCTGGGCATCGGTCTCGCAGCATGGGCGGTACGTGGCCGGCCCACGCTTCGGACGGTGGACGTTCTCGCAGCCGTCTACGCGATCGTCATCGTCGTCTACGCGGTGATCCCGCAGGACTCGCTGGGCGGCGAGGCGACGCACGCGAGGCGAGCTGCTCGCGTTGCGCCACCACCTTCTCCCGGTCGCTGCCTACGCGCTCGGACGGCTGCTGTCGCCGTGGTGTCGAGAGCGCAACGGGTTCGCGGCCGCAGTCGTGCTCGTGGCCGGGGGAGTCACGGTCATCGGCCTTCTCGACCTTGCCTTCGTCAGCCTGCAGGCCTGGCGAGATTCCGGTGTTCCCGGCTGGTACCGGGAGCAGCTCGACCTCAGCTACGAGGGGCTGTCTGGGCTGCCGGAGAACTGGGTCTACAACACCGGGGACGAGCAGAACCCGATCCGGCGTCTCGTCTCCACGTTCCTGTCGCCGCTGGCCAGCGCGTACGCCCTCGTCGTCGCGCTCGTCTATGTCATCAGCCGCGAGTTCCGCTGGTGGTGGGGCCTGCTCGTGATCGTGCTCTACGCCGGATTGCTGTACACGCATACGCGCGCGGCCTTCGGAGCTCTCGTCGCCGGGCTCGTCGTGCTCGCACTGGCCCAGCGGAGACTTGCCCCCGTCGTGTATGCGGTGGTGTCAGTCGCGGTCGCGGCGCTCTTTCTCGTCGCCTATCCCGGTATCGGCCCCTCTACGAGCTACACGCCGCAGGAGCTCGAGTTCCTGCGGGCGAACGCCGCGCGCGAGCCCGGCGAGAGCTCGGATCCCTTTGCCACCGACGAGTCGTCGACCGAGAGCCACTGGCGAAATCTCCGTGACGGGATCAGGACGGTCCGTGACCACCCGCAGGGGTACGGGCTCGGGAACGCCGGGGTCGTGGCCAAGCGCACCGGGGTCGAGATCAAGGCCGGCGAGTCGACTTACACCGAGCTCGGGGTCGATGCAGGAATCGCCGGGCTCGCAGCGTTCCTGCTCTGGAACATCATGTTGCTTCTTGGGTTGTGGCGGAGCGAGCCCTGGGTGGCGGGGGCCTTTGCCGCCGTTCTGCTGCTCGGGTTGCAGACAGACGTGATCGGGGTCCACTGGCTCGCCGTCGTCGTCTGGGCCGCGGCGGGAATCGCGCTCGGTCCTCACCTACGAGATCGGCACGCGAGGACGAGCTCGACACCGCTGCGGAGATGACACCACCGGCGACCGCCGAGTCGAGCTGACCGGTGTCAGCGCGGGATCGGCGCGAACGATGCGACGCCGAACGCCGCAGCCCGGGCGAGCTGGTCGAACACGACGAGGTCGATGGTCTCGAGCCGGTCGCACGCACGGTGGTAACAGGAGTAGCCGCCTGCGAACAACCCGCCCGTCGGAACGCCGATCTGCTCGAACGGGAAGTGGTCGGACCGCCCACCGATGTCGACCTGGGTCGCGGGCAGGCCTCGGCGCTCGAAGTACGCGAGCCAATGCGCGGCGAACGGGCCGCCCTCGTAGACCGTCCGCTCACGGGACGGCGATCCGAGGACGTCGAAGTTGAGATAGCCGACGATCCGGCTCCGATCCGCGCTCTTGGCGTACGCGCTGGACCCGAAGAGGCCCAGCTCCTCCGCACCCCAGAATGCGAAGCGCACCGACAGCTCCGGGTATCTCTTGCGCGCGACCCGCGCGATCTCGAGCAGAGCGGCGACGCCGGTCGCGTTGTCGTTGATGCCCGGCCCGACGAGGACGGAGTCGAGATGAGCACCGACCAGCAACACGCGGCGAGCGGACGGTTGGGTGTCCGCGATGACGTTCTGCGAGGTCGAACGCCTCCGCTGCGTCGCCAGCTCCAGCTCCACGATCGAGCCCGAAGACGCTGCCAGCTCCGGTCCGACGGTGCCGTCGATCCCCGCAACCGGAATCGAGGAGGCCTGCGGATCGCCGAGCGTGCCGTCGAACAGTCCGGGCTCCGAGTTGAAGACGAGCAGCGCGACCGCGCCGGCGTTCGACGCGTTCCTCGCCTTGACGGCGAAGAAGCAGGTGCCCCGGCGTGCTAGCGCGATGAATCCGCGCACGCCGTCGAAGTCGCCGGGCTCGCAGGCGTCGTCGGCCGCGACCACCTTGGCGCGAAGGCCGCCTTCCGGCGTCGACGGCGAGTAATCGAGCGCCTCGACGCGAAGCTCCCTCCGGGTCGGCGCGATCTGGGCTCCCTTCTCGACGGTCTCCCGGTACGAGACGAAGGGAAAGCCGACGACGCGAGGCGCGTATCCCGCACGAGCGAGCTCGGCGCGGACGTGAGCCACCGACGCGCGATAGCCCGCGGTCCCCGCGGCTCGGTTGCCTCCCGCACGGTCGGCGATTCGCTCGAGAGCGAGGAGGTCGGCTCGCAGTCGGGCCGTCGACAGCGCGCGAGGGAGCTGGGCGACGATCTCGGCTCGCGTCGACCTCTTCCGATCGGAGCCCGCACTTCGCGCCGCCCAGCCGACTGACACCGCCATGAGCGCGAGCAGCGCGAGCGCCAACGTCGACGTCTTCACGATGCGGCTCTGTCGCAGCGATCGTGCGGCCATCGCGACAGGGTACGCTCACGACATGGTGCTCGACTCGCGCGTCGACATCGGCCACGTGCACCTGAAGGTCGCGAACCTGGACCGTGCGCTGGGGTTCTGGTGTGACGTCCTCGGCTTCGAGGAGCAGGCGCGGATGGGCGACCAGGCGGCGTTCATCTCCGCGGGCGGCTATCACCACCACATCGGCCTGAACACGTGGGAGTCCGCGGGTGGCCTGCCGCCTGCCTCCGCAACACGACGGGGCTCTACCACGTCGCGGTCCGCTTTCCCGACCGCAAGACCCTCGCGGAAGCGGTGCACCGCGTTCTCCGGGCGAGCATCCAGGTCGATGGAGCGTCGGACCACGGTGTGAGCGAAGCGATGTACCTCCGCGACCCGGACGGAAACGGTGTCGAGCTCTATCGCGACCGCCCCCGGGACGAATGGCCTCGTCAGTCGGACGGCGAGAGCGTCGCGATGTTCTCGCGCCCTTTGGACCTGGACGCACTGCTCGCCGAGGGCGAGTAGTCAGCGCGAGCGGTTCTCGACGTACGTCTTCAGGCCCTCGAGCTCGTCTCTCGTGGAGCTCCTCAGCGTTCGACCGAGAAACGGCGTGGCCACGCGCATCAGCAACGTCTTCGGGTAGAACGACCAGTCGAAGCTGGCAAGCGTGCCGCCATGCTCCGGCGTCAGGAGAAAGTCGAGCTCGAAGTCCGCGGGCTTCCAGCCGCCACGTATCCCCAGCCGCCGCGGCGGTTCTAGGGCCGTCACCACGTCGTCGATCTCGATCTCGCGCCCACGCCAGCGAATCTTTTCGTGAATGCGCGAGCCCACTTCGAGCGGGCCCTCGGAGACCTGCCGGAACTCGACCAGCGCCGGACGCCACGCCGTATGTGTGGTGGGGTCGGACACGACCGCCCAGACCTCGTCCGGCGGCCGGTCGATGTGGATGCGCTCGCTGATCTTCATGGCTGCCCTCGGCTCCGCTGAGTCAGCTATACCTGTCCCATAGCCAAGACGAAACCTGTCGAGCAGCTCGAGCGGGTGGTGATCCGCTTCGCGGGCGACTCCGGAGACGGCATGCAGCTGACCGGCGATCGCTTCACGAGCGAAACCGCCGTCTTCGGGAACGATCTCGCCACGCTGCCGGACTTCCCCGCGGAGATCCGCGCCCCCGCCGGCTCGTTGCCCGGCGTCTCCGGCTTCCAGGTCCACTTCGCCGACCACGACATCCTGACCCCGGGCGACCAGCCGAACGTGCTCGTGGCCATGAATCCCGCGGCGCTCAGGGTCAACCTCGCCGACCTGGCGAAGGGCGGAACGGTCATCGTCAACACCGACGCGTTCTCCGACCGCAATCTGCAGAAGGCGGGCTACGCGACGAGCCCGCTCGAGGACGGATCGCTCTCCGATTTCCACGTGCACGCGGTCTCGCTCTCGTCCATGACGATCGAAGCGCTGAAGGAGGTCGAGGGGATCACCTCGCGCGAGGCCGAGCGCTCGAAGAACTTCTTCGCGCTCGGGCTCATGTCCTGGCTCTACAACCGTCCGATCGAAGGGACGCTCGGCTTCATCGACACGAAGTTCGCCAAGCGGCCCGAGATCGCCGAGGCCAACACGCGTGCCTTCAAGGCCGGCTGGAACTACGGCGAGACTTCCGAGGACTTCGCCGTCTCCTACGAGATCGCGCCCGCGCAGCTCGAACCGGGCACGTATCGGCAGATCTCGGGGAACTCGGCTCTGACGTACGGGCTGATCGCGGCGAGCAAGCTCTCCGGGCTCCCGCTCTTCCTGGGCGCCTACCCGATCACGCCGGCCTCGGACGTCCTCGAGCAGCTCGCGAGCATGAAGCACTTCGGGGTGCGCACGTTCCAGGCCGAGGACGAGATCGCGGCCTCGGGCGCGGCGCTGGGGGCGGCGTTCGGAGGCTCGCTCGGAGTGACCACCTCCGCGGGCCCGGGGATCGTGCTCAAGTCGGAGACGGTCGGGCTCGCGGTGACGCTCGAGCTACCGCTGATCGTCGTCGACGTGCAGCGCGCGGGGCCGTCGACGGGCATGCCGACGAAGCCGGAGCAGGCCGATCTCCTGATGGTGATGTTCGGGCGAAACTCGGAGTCACCCGTTCCGGTCGTCGCGGCCTCGACCCCGGCCGGCTGCTTTCACGCGGCGATCGAAGCCGCCCGGATTGCGATCAAGTACCGGACACCCGTCTTCCTCCTCTCCGACGCGTACCTCGCCAACGGCTCGGAGCCGTGGCTGATCCCGGA
Organism: uncultured Actinomycetes bacterium; assembly: GCA_963850485.1. Classification (GTDB taxonomy): domain Bacteria; phylum Actinomycetota; class Thermoleophilia; order Gaiellales; family Gaiellaceae; genus GMQP-bins7. The sequence continues at coordinate 185,962 of CAWKLR010000013.1, forward strand.
CGTCGACTCGCTGAGCGACATCTCGACCGAGTTCGCGACGGCGCCGAACGACGGCGACGGCGGCTTCCTGCCCTACAAGCGCGACGCCGAGACACTCGCGCGGCCGTGGGCGATCCCGGGCACGCCCGGTCTCGAGCACCGGATCGGCGGGCTCGAGAAGGAAGCCGAGACCGGCAACGTCTCCTACGACCCCGAGAATCACGACTTGATGGTGCGCTTGCGCGCGGCGAAAGTCGCAGGCATCGCGTCGGACATTCCCGAGCTGGACGTCGACGATCCCGACGGGGCGGACATGCTCGTGCTCGGCTGGGGCTCGACGTACGGTGCGATCGGAGCCGCAGCGCGGCGTGTGCGCGCGAGCGGACGGAAGATCGCGACCGCGCATCTCCACTACCTGAACCCCTTCCCGCGGAACACGGGAGAAGTGGTGCGAAGCTACGAGAAGGTGCTCATCCCGGAGATCAACCTCGGGCAGCTGCGAATGCTGATACGCGCCGAGTTCCTGGTGGATGCGGTCGGCTACAACAAGGTGCGCGGACGCCCGTTCCGGGCCGCCGAGCTCGAGGACGCGATAACCGCGCTGGTGGACTCATGAGCGTGAGCGAAGGCAACGGCGACGTGGTGCAGCTCAAGGCCAAGGACTTCAAGTCCGACCAGGAGGTGCGCTGGTGCCCGGGCTGCGGCGACTACGCGATCCTGAACGTGATCCAGGGCTTCATGCCCGAGCTCGGGCTCTCGCGGGAGCGGATCGTCTTCGTCTCCGGGATCGGCTGCGCTGCCCGCTTCCCGTACTACATGCAGACGTACGGGATGCACTCGATCCACGGGCGCGCACCGGCGATCGCGACCGGACTTGCGGTAACCCGGCCGGACCTGTCCGTCTGGGTCGTGACCGGCGACGGCGACGCGCTCTCGATCGGCGGCAACCACCTGATCCACTCGCTAAGGCGGAACGTCAACCTCAAGATCCTGCTCTTCAACAACAAGATCTACGGTCTGACCAAGGGTCAGTATTCGCCGACCTCGGAGCTCGGCAAGGTGACGAAGTCGACGCCGATGGGGTCGCTCGACTACCCCTTCAACCCGCTGTCGATCGCGATCGGCGCCGAGGCCTCCTTCGTCGCCCGCGCGATCGACACGGACAAGAAGGGACTCACCGAGGTGCTCGGGGCGGCGGCCAGGCACCGCGGCTCCGCCTTCGTCGAGATCCTCCAGAACTGCAACATCTACAACGACAACGCCTTCGATTTCGTGCGCGAGGAGAAGGGGAACAGGATCTACCTCGAGAGCGGTGCTCCGATCCGCTTCGGTGCAGAGGGGGAGAAGGGCGTCGTGCAGGACGCGGTCGGTTCGGCGCGCGTCGTCGCCGTTGCCGAGGCGGGTGAGGACGGGCTGCTCGTCCACGACGCGGCTCAGCGCGAGCCGAGCCTCGCCTTTGCGCTTTCGCGGATCACGTACGAGACCGACGGCGCGGTGCCGCTCGGTGTCTTCAGGAGCGTCGAGCGGCCGGTCTACGACGACCTGATGAGCGCGCAGCTCGAGCAGGCACGGGAGCAGTCGGGCGTAGGCGACCTCGAGGGACTGCTGCACTCAGGCGATACCTGGACTGTCGGCGCATGACCGACTGGGGTCGGGCTTCAGCCCGACCTCGGTGCGAGGTTTCAACCCAACGACGAGGTCAGGCTGAAGCCTGACCCCTGCTCATTGCCCGAGAAAGCGGACGATCCGCTCGGCGATCTCCTCGCCCTTCTCCTCCTGTAGGAAGTGGCCCGCGCCTGAGACGATCTCGGCAGGTCCGGCGCCCGGGATCAGGGCGGCCAGACGTTCGGCCGCCTCGGGCGTGAAGATCGGATCGGAGTCGGAGAAGAGGACGAGCGCCGGCTTGTCCCAGCGCTCGAGCCCCGCGCGCACCTCGAGCATCTTCGCCGCGGACGGGTGATCCAGCTCGGTGGGCACGAGCTCGGGGAACGCGAGCACGCCCGTCTTCGATTCCGGAGTCGGGAAGGGCGCGTTGTAGGCCTCGACGACCGCGTCGTCCAGCTCGGACACGCTCGAGATGCGGATGAGCTGCCCAGGCACGAGCTCGGTGCCCACGCGTCGGATGAACTCGCGGAAGCGAAGCCATTCGGGCGAGGGTGCGCGGCCGGCACCGATGCCGGTGTTGAGGAGAACGAGCCGCGCGACGCGCTCGGGCTGCTCGACGGCGAGCCGCAGGCCGATCGGCCCGCCCCAGTCTTGCACCACGAGCGTCGTCTCTCGGAGATCGAGCTGTTCCGCGAGGGCTTCGATCGACGCGTAGTGGGAGTCGTAGGAGTAGTCCTCGATTCGCGTCGGCTTGTCGGAGCGGCCGAAGCCGAAGAAGTCCGGCGCGACCACGCGCGCAACCCGCGCGAGCGGCGGGATCATCTTCCGGTACAGAAACGCCCAGGTCGGCTCGCCGTGCAGGAGAAGAACTGGGTCGCCCGTGCCCTCCTCGACGTAGTGCATCCGTAGCCCGTCCTGCTCGACGTAGCGCGGTTCGAAGTCGTAGCCGGGAAGGCCGTCGAAGCGCTCGTCGGGTGTCCGGTATGACTCCATCGACCGATCATGACGCCCAGGCATCTACCAGGAGGCCGAGTTGGGAGAGACCCCGAACATCTGGAGCGACGAGTGGGATTCGAGAGCGACGAGGAGTGGGCTGCGGGCAAGTCCACCCGACTCCCGCGCGGAGACCAGATCGGCGCGACCGTCGCCGAGATCGCGCCGGAAGGACGAGCGGCCTCTACCACTTCCATCACGGCGCCGAGGAGCTGCTCGTGGTGCTCCGCGGCCGTCCGACACTGCGCGAGCCTTCCGGGGAGCGCAGGTTGGACGAAGGCGACGTCGTCCACTTCGCCGTAGGCCCTGAGGGCGCGCATCAGCTGAGAAACGAGACCGACGAGCCGGTGCGCTACTTGATGGTGAGCACTCGCCCGTCGCCTGAGGCCGTCGAGTATCCGGATACGCGCCAGATCTCCGTGATGGCGTTCACCGAGTCCCAGCTCGGCCGCCCGCTCTGGGACCTGCGCACGCTGGACGACGCCCCCGTCTAGCGCTCTTGCATGTCGCGGAAGTGGGCAATACTGTCGCGTCACGGGCCTGCGCGAAGCGAGCAGCACGTCTCTGAAGTGACGTGGACCAACAAGCCACCCAGCTACTGAGCCCACCTTCCGGCGACGCGCGCGCACCGGATGTCGAGCTCGTAGGGGTCACGAAGCGCTTCGGCGAGGTCGTCGCGGTCGACTCGATCGACCTCGAAGTCCACGCGGGCGAGTTCCTGTCGCTCCTCGGTCCCTCGGGCTGCGGCAAGACGACGACTCTCCGGTTGATCGCGGGCTTCGAGCGGCCCGACGAAGGCGAGGTGCGGATCGGCGGCGAGGACGTCGCGCGGCTTCCCCCGTACAAGCGCGACGTGAACACGGTGTTCCAGTCCTACGCGCTCTTTCCGCACCTGACCGTGGTGGAGAACGTCGCCTATGGGCTCAAGCAGCGTGGGCTCGGAAGGAGCGATCGACGGATACGCGCGAGCGAGATGCTCGAGCTGGTTCGGCTCTCGGGCTTCGAGGGGCGCAAGCCGAAGCAGCTGTCGGGCGGACAGCAGCAGCGCGTCGCGCTCGCAAGGGCGCTCGTCATGAGCCCGAAGGTCCTGCTCCTCGACGAGCCACTCGGGGCGCTCGACCTGAAGGTGCGCCGGGAGCTGCAGATCGAGCTGAAGCGGATCCAGCGCGAGCTCGGGATCACGTTCGTCTACGTGACTCACGATCAAGAGGAGGCGCTGGCCATGTCGAACCGCGTGGCGGTGATGAACGCCGGCCGGATCGAGCAGCTCGCGGCTCCTCTGGAGATCTACGACCGGCCGGCCACGAGATTCGTCGCCGACTTCATCGGCGACACCAACTTCGTGCGGCAGAACGGACGGCTGGTCGCCGTTCGGCCCGAGCAGGTTCAGCTCACGCGTCAGGCTGCGGGCGTCGAAGGAGCACTCGCCGCGACCATCGTCGCGACAATGGTGGTCGGGCCTGCGGTGCAGTGCGTGCGTGCGAACGGAGGATGGACAGGAAGTGCTGGTACGAGAGCAGCGAACACGAGGAAAAGCCGGAGCCGAGTCGTTCGAGGAAGGCGAGCGCGTGTTCGTCAGCTGGCCCAGCGAGGACGCTCTGGAAATCGATGCGACGGAGGTGACGTGATGCGTGAGTCGCTCTGGGAGCGGCGGTACGACCGGAAGGGCTTCGTGGCGGCCTCGGCGCTCGCCGCGCTGGCGGCTGCGGGCGGAGGACGTCTGACCGAGAGCGCTTTCGGGGCGACGGAGCAGGGAGGCGGAGTCCTCCATTACTACAACTGGGCTGGCTACGTGAACCCGAAGACGTACTCGGACTTCACCAAGGCGACCGGGATCAAGGTCAAGAAGAGCTTCTACACCTCGAACGAGACCATGCTCGCCAAGCTCAACGCGGGTGCGCGCGGGTACGACCTCGCGGTGCCGACCGAGTACATGGTGAGGATCCTCATCGAGGAAGAGCTCCTCGAGAGGATCGACCTGAAGAAGCTCCCGAACGCGAGGAAGAACATCGACCCGAAGTTCTTCGGCCTCCCCTACGACGCCAAGAACGAGTGGTCGATCCCCAAGGACTGGGGGACGACCGGGTTCGTCTACCGCAAGGATCTGATCAAGGAGCGCCCGACGACCTGGAAAGAGGTCTACGCGCTGTTCAAGAAGTACCCGCAGAAGTTCACGCTGCTCGATGGCAGCCTCGAAACGGTCGGCTCGGTCTTGATGATGATGGGGTACTCGTACAACACCGACTCCGCAAGCGAGCTCGACAAGGCGCGGAAGTTCCTGATCGACCTGAAGCCGTTCGTGCACTCGATCGACTCGGTGAACCTCAAGCAGAAGATCATCCGCGGCAAGGCGTACGGCGGCATGGCGTGGAACGGCGACAGCGCCGTCATCATCGGAGAGAAGCCCGCCGAGTACATCATTCCCGGCGAGGGCGCGGAGTTCTGGATCGACGCCTACGTCATCCCGACCGGGGCAGAGAACCCGGACGCCGCTCACAAGTGGATCGACTTCTGCTACCAGCCGAGGGTCAACGCGCAGGAGACGTCGTTCACCTACTACGGCTCGCCGGTGAAGCGGACGCTGCTGAAGAGCGTCCTGGCGAAGAGCATCTACTCGAACACCGACGTCTTCCCCCCGCCGAGCCTGGTGAAGAAGCTCGTCTCCGCGAACGTCTCCGCCAAGGGAACGCGGTCGCGCGAGCGGATCTGGACCGAGTTCAAGAGCGCGTGAGTCTGTAGAGGTGGCGACGGAAGTCGCACCCGAGAGGCGCCGTCGCGGAAAGGCTCGCGGCGGCGCTACCGGGCCTCGCTATCCCGGCTGGCTCGCCCTTCCGGCGGTCGGGTGGTATTTCGTCTTCTTTCTGGGGCCGCTCGCGATCATGGCGGCCTACAGCTTCGCCGAGGTCTCCGGGTTCACCGACGTCGCGTTCAACTGGAACCTCGGCAACTACCGCTATCTCTGGGATCCGCTGTACGGCGAGATCTTCCTTCGCACATTGAAGCTGGCGGTCATCGGAACGGCGCTGACGCTCCTGATCGGCTTCCCCCTCGCGTACTACATCGCGCGCTACGCGAAGCACAAGACGCTGCTCTTGATGCTGATCATCGTTCCGTTCTGGACGAGCTTCCTGATCCGCACGTACTCGTGGTTGATCGTCCTCGACCCCGACTTCCCCGTCTTCCGAGCGCTCGGGATCGACGGTGTGATCGCCGACGCGGAGCTCCTGTACACGACGAAGGCGATCTACATCGGGGTCGTCTACAACTACCTGCCGCTGATGGTGCTGCCCGTGTACGCGGCGCTGGAGCGCATGGACTGGACGCTCGTCGAGGCGGCCAACGATCTCGGGGACAACGCCTTCCGCGCGTTTCGGCGCATCACGTTGCCGTTGGTGCTGCCGGGCGTGATCGCGGGGTCGCTGCTCGTCTTCATCCCCCTGACCGGCGAGTTCCTGATCCCGTCGATTCTCGGCGGCGACAAGATCTTCTACGTCGGGAATCTGATCGCCCAGCAGTTCGGCGAGGCGCGCGACTGGCCGTTCGGGGCCGCGATCGCGATGGTCGTGATCGCCGGTATGACCGTTGCGCTGCTCTTCTACGCGCGGGTGCTCGGGAGACAGGAGCAGTTCGGTGGCTAGGCGTCTGCTCGGGCTCCACGCGGTCCTGGTGTTTGCATTTCTCTATCTCCCGATCCTCGTCGTCGTCGTCCTCGCCTTCAACGGAGGACGGAACGTCCTCTACTGGGAGGGCTTCTCGACGAAGTGGTTCGGCGCGGCGCTTCGCAACCCGGACATCCGTGACTCGCTCCAGACGAGCCTGACCGTTGCGGCACTGAACGCCGTCGTCGCATGTGTTCTCGGGACGCTCCTCGCGCTCGCGCTCTCTCGTATGCGCGCCCGGATCCGTGTGCCGCTCGACGCGCTCGCGTACATGACGCTCGTCACACCGGAGATCGTCTTCGGGATCGCCGCGCTCATCTTCTTCGTGGAGGCGGGGGCCCTGGTCGGGGTCGATTCGCCGCTCGGCATCTGGACGATCCTCGCGGCCCACGTCGTGTTCAACGCCTCGGTCGTTGCATTGATCGTCCGCGCGCGCTTCGTCGGGATGGGACAGTCCTTCGAGGAGGCGTCGTTCGATCTCGGTGCCGGGCCGCTCGCGACCTTCCGCCAGGTGACGCTACCGCGGCTCGCTCCGGCGATCCTCGCCGGTGGCCTGCTCGCGTTCACCTTCTCGTTCGACGACTTCTACACGTCGTTCTTCGTCTCGGGAGTGGACTCGGAGACGTTGCCGATCTACATCTTCTCCCAGCTCCGCTTCGGAGTCTCGCCGGAGATCAACGCGACGGCGGCGATGATCCTCGGGCTCACGCTCGGCGCGATCGTCGTCGCCTATCTCGTGCTGCGGCGGACGGGTCAGGAGCGCGAGTCGGCGCCGGGCATCTGAGCTCGGCCGGGGGCGCCATCCACGACGCCCCCGGGCACGCGTAGTTACTTGACGTTCACCCAGCCGTACATCTTCGCGAACGCGAAGTGCGGGGTGACGTTGCAGAGGACGAGGTACTTCCCCGGCTCGTCGAACGTGTCGGCGTCCGGAGTCCACGGCCCTTGGAAGCCGCCGAACGGCACCGGGCTCGCAGCGAGAAGCCCGTCGCCCTCGTTGATGAGGATGTTCGACTCCGGCGGGAACGGCGGCACGTCGATGTCGCCGAGCGTCGTTCCCGGCCTATAGACCATCGCCTGATGGAAACCGGCGATGTTGAACGTCACGTTGCGTCCCGCCGAGATCACCGACGTGTGCGGGATCAGGGTGTCCGCCGCCTTGAACGACGAGTCGTGGTCGAACAGCGGCGGCTGAAACGGACTGCCGACCGTCGGGTTGCCGAAGCGCACCGTTGCGTCCGAGTCCGGCTTCGCCCCCACGATTGCGGGAACTGCCAGGCCCACGGCGACCGCTAGCAACAGGGCGCCGAGAGCCCAGCGTCTACGTCTCTTCATCTCCCCTCCTTGGTCGAGACGAAGAGGAGCCTATGCCTCTTTCAGCTCGATAGTCAACGCCTGTGCGCTCGCCCTTCGGCGCAGGCTGGCGACTCCGATCGTCAGGAGTGACGTCACCCCCGCGACGGTGAAAGCCAGACGGGTTCCTCCGAGCTCGGCGAGCCAGCCGGTGAGCAGTCCGCCGAGCGGCGCGAGGCCGACGAACGCGAAGAGGTAGAGCCCGATCATGCGGCCGCGGAGATGGTCGGGTGCTCCGAGCTGGACGAGCGCGTTCGCGTTCGCGGTGAAGAGCGTGAACGAGATGCCGACCGCGAAGAGGAGGATCCCCGCGAGCACGGCGTCCTCGACTGGTGCGAGCGCAAGCGCGAGCACCCCGAAGCCGGTCGCGCCCGTCGCGAAGAGCTTCCAGCTCGCACCTCGGAACGTGGCGGTGACGAGAGCCCCGACCAGCGCGCCGAGGCCGAACGACGCCGAGAGGAGCCCAAAGCCTTCCGGGCCGACGTGGAGCGTGTCGCCGGCGAGGAGCGGCACGAGAACGTGGAAGTTGAAGCCGACCGTGCTGATGATCGCGACGACGGTGAACACGGCTCGGAGCTCCGGCTCGCGACGAACGTACGCGAGCGCCCGGCGCATGCCTTCGACGATGCGAGCGGACGGATCGCGCTCGACCTGGTGGAACTCGTCAGCGCGAAGTCGCGAGAGCGCGACGAGAACCGCGAGGAAACTGAAGGCGTTGATGACGAAGCAGACGCCGGTGCCGGCGAGTGCGATGACCACACCGGCGATCGCCGGGCCGATCACGCGCGATCCGTTGAAGAGGCCGGCGTTCAGTGCCACCGCGTTCGGGAGCGAGCGCGGTCCGACCATCTGGTAGGTGAGCGACTGGCGTCCGGGCGCGTCGAAGGCGAGGGTGATCCCGCCGAGCGCCGCGAGGACGTAGACGACCGTAAGCGTTGCGGTTCCGGTCAGCGTGACGACCGCGAGCGCAACGGAGACGATCAGCGCTGCTCCTTGCGTCGCCATGACGAGCTTGCGCGTGTCCATGCGGTCGGCGACGACACCGGCAGCGAGGCCGAAGACGGTGAAAGGAACGAAGCGGCAGAACGCGAGCGCGCCGATTGCGAGGGCGGAGCCCGAGAGCTCGAGCACCAGCCACGCGAGCGCGATGTTCTGCATCCACGAGCCGGCCAGGGAGACGAGCTGCCCGTAGAAGAAGATCCGGTAGTTCCGGTGGCGGCGGAGGCTGCGGAAAGTGCGCGTGCGAAGTGCGACCGCGAGTGAGGTCATGCGTTCTCTCGCAGAAGCTGCTGCAGCGCGGGAATCGCGGATTCGACGGCCTCAGCTCGGCAGGCTGCAGAGCGCGTAGACGATCCGCGAGCCAGGTCGTTCGGCGAGCCCGGATGCGCCGCATCAGCCGTGTGCCCTCGTCGGTCAACCGGAGGCCGACGCGTCGCCGATCGCTCGGTCGACCGTACGCGCTCGAGCAGTCCTGCGCTCTCCAGGCGGTCGACGTGGCCCGACAGCGCAGGCGGCGAGATGCCCTCCTCGGCCGCGAGCTCGGCGAGTGAGAGCCCGGGGCTCCGCTTGACGAGCCAGAGAAGCGTCGCCTGGCGCGCGGTCACGCCGAGCTGCTCCGTCTCCTTGCGCAGCTCGCGCGAGAGCCGAAGGAGGACGGGTCTCAGGTCGGATGCGACCTGCTGCGGACCAAGAATAACGTCGCTAATCATTAACGAGGTGAAGTTTACCGGAAAGCGGCGAGCGCGTGGAGTCAGGCGTCAGCCTGACCGCGTCTCGAGGTCGTCGCGGACGGTCCAGACACCTAACCCTGGGTCAGGCTTAAGCCTGACCCTCCCGATCAGCAGGGCCTCGAGCCCTACGACTTGGGCAGAGCCTCGAGCTTGTAGCCGACGCCGTAGCGCGTGTGGATGAACGTGTGCCGCGGCGCCTGGCGGTCGATCTTCTCGCGGAGCTTGCGGACGAAGACGTCCACGGTGCGGTCGCGGTGCGTCGCGCGGCGGCCCCAGACGCGCTGGAGGAGCTCGTCGCGGGTCAGGACGCGGCCCTGCTCGCGGGCGAGCGTGTACACGAGCCGGAACTCGGTCGGGGTCAGCTCCGCGCTCTCGCCGTCGACGAACGCCTGCACGTTGTCCGGGTCGAGGCGGAGCTCCTCGATCACGATCGCGTCGCCGCGGCGCGGCTCGGCCTCGCTGACGCCGCGGCGGGCCGCCGCGCGCACGCGCGCGGTCAGCTCCTTCAGCGAGAACGGCTTCACGAGGTAGTCGTCTGCGCCGATCTCGAGCGCGTGGACGCGGTCGTGCTCGGTGCCGCGCGCGGAGACGACGACGATCGGCGTGCCGATCCCCTCCGAGCGCGCCTGCTCGATCACGCGCCAGCCGTCGATCCCGGGGAGCATGAGGTCGAGGACGCAGACGTCGGGCCGCTCGTAGCGCAGGCGGGCGAGCCCGGTCTCGCCGTTGGCGACCCCGACCGCGTCGAAGCCGGCCGACTCGAGGTGGCGCGCCATCCCGCGGGCGATGACGTCGTCGTCCTCGATGATCAAGACCTTCGCCATCCGGCCACATAGTGGCGGCCCCCGGAGACGCGGGGGCCGCGTCTGGTTACCGGGCGGTAACCGGGTGGTGAAGGCGGCCAAGTGGCAAGTTGTAACTTGGCCGCCTTTCAGGCCTGTCGAATCGGGCTCGGCTAGCCGTCGGCCTCGGTGTCGGCGTCCGCGTTCTCGCCTTCCTCCTGGTCGGCGCGTCAGCTCGACGACGATCAACAGCGTCTCGCAGCCGACCAGCGTCGTCGACGGGCGCTCGGAGCGGAGCACGAACGCCTTGTCGTCGCCCGGCCCGCAGTTCAGGAGGTCGGGCTCGCCGTCGGCCGCGAGCGCGTGCAGCTCGTCGTCGCCGCTCCCGCCGAAGACACGGTCGGCGCCCCAGCCGCCGAAGACCGAGTCGGGGCCGTCGTTCCCGTAGACGACGTCCGGCCCCTGTTCCCGGACACGCGGTCGCCCCGTCGCCGCCGAGAACCTGATCGGCGTCGGATCCGCCCGTACAGGCGGTCGTTCGCCGTTCCCGCCGGCGACCACGTCGTTCCCGTGCCCGCCGTAGGCGAGGTCGTCGCCGTCACCGGCCCGCACGCCGTCGTTCCCGGAGCCTGCGCGGACGAGGTCGGCGCCGTCGCGGGCGTAGACGAGGTCGTTTCCCGCGAACGCGCGGATCTCGTCCGCCTGCTCGGTGCCGCGCAGCACGTCGTCGCCCGGTGTGCCGTTGATCACGGCCGCCGCGGCCACGGCCGTGAGCGACGAGCGCTGCCAGCGCGGCGGCCGACGAGTGCAAGTGTCTTCGAGCCTCATCTCATCTCTCCTTCGTAGAGGACAGATGGATTCACCGACATGTGAGTTTGGGCGCCGTGAGCGCCGACGAAAGCGTTGCGCAAACGTTGTGTTAGAAGCTGGCGATGGACGCCGAGGCGATTCGCGGGCGGGCACTCGTCGAGGAGAGCCGCGAGGCGGTCGTCGTCCTCGACGACGACGACCGCGTCCTCCTCGCGAGCCGGCGCGCGCGCCAGAGCGATCGACGGCATCCGCGAGGGCGAGCGGTGCCGCCGGATCTCCTCGACCGGCGGGCGCGGCGTGATCCCGCTCGTCGTCCCGTACGAGGTGGACGGGCGGCGCGAGCGGCTCGTGTACCTCTCGCGCGAGGGCGATCTCGCCGCGTACGAGGAGCTGCGCTCGGGCTTCACCGCCGCGGTCTCGCACGAGCTGCGGACGCCGCTCGCGCGCCTGCTGACGCTGCTCGAGACGGCGACGCTTCCCGGCGAGGACGTGCACCGAGCTCGTCGAGCAGGCGACGAGCGAGGTCGAGCAGATCACCGAGCTGATCGACGAGGTGCTGTTCCTGAGCGAGCTCGAGTCGGGCGCGCGGGTCGTCGCGCTCGGCGCCGACGCCGGTGCGGCCCGTGCTCGAGGAGGCGCTCGACGAGCTCGCGGAGCGCGCCGAGCGCGCCGGGGTCGAGCTCCGCCTCGAGTGCGATCCCGACGATCGAGCTCGCGATCCGGCCGCGGATGCTCCGCGTCGTCGCGCGCAACCTCGCCGAGAACGCGATCCGCTACGCGGGCCCGGGCGCGACGTTCACGCTCGCGGTCGAGCGCGAGCCGGACGGCGCGGTCGTCCTGCTCGGCCCGCGACGACGGCGTCGGCGTCGAGGAGGCCGAGCTCCCGCGGCTCTTCGAGCGCTTCTACCGCGCGGATCGCGCGCGGGCGTCGCGCGGCACCGGGCTCGGCCTCGCGATCGTCAAGCACGTCGTCACCCAGGCCGGCGGCACCGTCGAGGCGCGCGGCGGGCGCGGCGCGGGCCTCGAGATCCGCTGCACGTTTCCCGCGCCGCCGTAGCCGTTCACCGGACTTTCACCACATCTTCACCATCCGGCTCCCCGGCGCGGCTCGGGCAGCCGCGGGAGACTGGCGACATGACTATGCGCGACGATCACTGACGCTGCGTCGTCCGGTCGCCGCGCTCGCTGCTCGTCGCGGCGGGCTGCGGCGGCGGCGACGACGGCGGCGGCGATGCGATCACCGCCGACGGCTCGAGCACGGTCGGGCCGTTCGTGACGAAGGCCGCGGAGGACTTCAAGGCCGCCGGAGGACGTCGACGTGACCGTCGGCATCTCCGGCACCGGCGGCGGCTTCGAGCGCTTCTGCGCCGGGCGAGACCGACCTCTCGAACGCCTCGCGCCCGATCGACGAGGACGAGGCAGGCGCTGTGCGAGGAGGCGGGCGTCGAGTACGTCGAGTTCCGGGTCGCGACCGACGCGCTGACGAACGTCGTCAACACGCGAGAACGACTGGGCGACGTGCCTGACCGTCGAGCAGCTGAAGGCGATCTGGGAGCCGGGCTCGAAGGTCGCGAACTGGAACCAGGTCGACCCGTCGTTCCCCGACGTGCCGCTCAAGCTCTACGGGCCGGGCACCGACTCCGGCACGTTCGACTACTTCACCGACGTGATCAACGGCGAGGAGGGCGCGAGCCGCACCGACTACTCGCCGAGCGAGGACGACAACGTCATCGTCCAGGGCGTCTCCGGCGACCGCGGCGGCGCTCGGCTACTTCGGCTTCTCGTACTTCGAGGAGAACCAGGACAAGCTCAAGGCGCTCGAGGTCGACGGCGGGCCGGGTTGCGTCGCGCCGAGCGTCGAGACCGCGCAGGACGGCTCGTACACGCCGCTCTCCCGCCCGCTCTTCGTCTACGTGAAGCAGAGCTCGTTCGACGACAACGAGGACGTCCGCAACTTCGTCAAGTTCATGCTCGACAACAACGAGACCATCGCCGAGGAGGCCCAGTTCGTGCCGCTGAGCGACGAGCAGCTCGCCGAGCAGCAGGCGAAGCTCGAGGACGCGACCGGCTAGGTGACGTACCGCACGACGTCGTCGTCGGGCAGCCGGCGCCGTCGCGCTGCCGCGAAGAAGATCCGCTGGGGCGAGCAGTTCGTCCACCTGATCCTCTTCATCGCCGCCGCGATCTCGGTCCTCACGACGGTCGGGATCGTCGTCTCGCTGCTCCTGCCGGCGATCGACTTCTTCCGCGAGGTCAGCCCGTGGGAGTTCTTCACGGGCACGACGTGGGCGCCGCTCTTCCTCGACGGCGCAGTTCGGCGTCGTGCCGCTCGTCGTCGGCACGTTCATGATCTCGTTCTGGTCGGCGCTCGTCGCGTTCCCGCTCGGGGTCGGCGTCGCGATCTACCTGAGCGAGTACGCGAACCAGCGCGTCGCCGGCGTCCTGAAGCCGATCCTCGAGATCCTCGCCGCGATCCCGACGGTCGTCCTCGGCTACTTCGCCCTCACGTTCGTGACGCCGCTCCTGCGCGACATCGGGGTCCAGGTCGAGATCTTCAACGCGCTCTCGGCGAGCCTCGTGCTCGGGGTCATGCTGATCCCGACGATCGCGTCGCTCTCCGAGGACGCGATGGCCGCGGTGCCGCGCGACCTCCGCGACGGCGGCTACGCGCTCGGCGCCGACAAGCTGCAGGTGTCGACGCGCATCGTCGTCCCGGCCGCGATCTCGGGGATCATCGCCGCGTTCGTGCTCGGCGTTCTCGCGCGCCGTCGGCGAGACGATGATCGTGCTCATCGCCGCCGGCCAGCTCGCGCAGATCACCTTCGACCCGCGCGAGACGATCGAGACGATGACCGCGTTCATCGGCGCGACCGGCAACGGCGACGTTCCGACGGGCTCGATCGAGTACAAGACGATCTTCGCGGTCGGGCTCACGCTGTTCGTGATCACGCTCGTCATGAACCTGATCTCGATCAGGCTCGTCCGCAAGTACCGCGAGATCTACGAATGACCGTCATCGAGCCCCACGTCGAGCGCGACTACGAGCCGGCGCCGGAGGAGCGACCGGCGGAGCCGCGCCTGGAGGAACCGGCTCTTCAAGGCGGCGATGCTCTTCTCCATGTTCGTCGCGTTCGGGACGCTCGCCGTCCTGCTCATCGACACGATCATCACCGGCTGGCCGGCGCTCGAGCTGGAAGCTCTTCACGGCCCGCCGTCGACGCTTCCGGAGGAGGCAGGCGCGCGGCCCGCGATCCTCGCGACGCTCTACCTCGGCGCTGCTCGTGCTCCTGCTCTCGGTGCCGATCGGGGTGCTCACGGCGATCTATCTCGAGGAGTACGCGGACCGCACGCGCTGGTGGAACAGGCTCATCGAGGTCAACATCCAGAACCTCGCCGCCGTGCCGTCGATCGTCTACGGGATCCTCGGGCTCGCGTTCATCGTCCGCGGGATCGGCGTCGGCCGCGTCGTCTTCGCGGGCGGCCTCATCCTCACGCTCGTCGTGCTTCCCACGGTCGTCGTGGCCTCGCGCGAGGCGATCCGCGCGGTGCCGGACTCGATTCGCCAGGGCGCATTTGCGCTCGGGGCGACGAAGTGGCAGGTCGTCTGGCGCCAGGTGCTGCCCGCGGCGATTCCGGGCATGGCGACCGGGTCGATCCTCGCGCTCTCCCGCGCGGTGGGCGAGACCGCGCCGCTGCATCATGGTCGGCGCGATCACGTACGTCGCGTTCAACCCGGAGCTCTTCGGCGCGTACACCGCGCTGCCGGTGCAGATCTACAACTGGACGAGGCAGCCGGACCCCGAGTTCCAGACCCTCGCCGCCGCCGGCGCGATCGTCCTGCTCGTGATCGTCCTGAGCATGAACGCCGTGGCAATCTTCCTTCGCAACCGCTACCGCAGCAAGTGGTGAGGCAATGACGCAGATGGAGACTCCGCAAATCGACAGCACCCGTATCGCCGAGGCCTCGCGGGGCGCTCTCGCGGGACGACATCGAGCGGCGCGAGAAGGTCTTCTCGGTCTCCGACTCGCGGTGTCGTACAGCGGCAAGTCGGCCCTCGAGGACGTGAACCTCGACGTCTACCGGAACACCGTCACGGCGTTCATCGGGCCGTCGGGGTGCGGGAAGAGCACGTTCATCCGCTGCTTCAACCGCATGAACGACCTCATCCCGGGCGCGAAGGTCGAGGGCACGGTGCTCTACCACGGCGCCGACCTCTACGGCCGCGACGTCGATCCGGTCGAGATCCGCCGGCGGATCGGCATGGTCTTCCAGAAGCCGAACCCGTTCCCGAAGTCGATCTACGACAACATCGCCTTCGGGCCGCGCGTGCTCGGGCATGAAGGGCAATCTCGACGAGCGCGTCGAGAAGGCGCTCTGCGGCAGGCGGCGCTCTGGGACGAGGTGAAGGACCGGCTGAAGGACGGCGCGCTCGGGCTCTCGGGCGGCCAGCAGCAGCGCCTGTGCATCGCGCGCGCGCTCGCGGTCGAGCCGGACGTGATCCTCATGGACGAGCCGGCGTCCGCGCTCGACCCGATCTCGACGACGCGCATCGAGGACCTGATGCACGAGCTGAAGCGCGAGTACACGATCGTCATCGTCACCCACAACATGCAGCAGGCGGCCCGCGTCGCGGACATGACGGCGTTCTTCAGCGTCGTCGTCGCGGAGGACGGAAGCGCGCGGCGCGGGATCCTCGTCGAGTACGACACGACGGCGAAGATCTTCACCACGCCCTCCGACAAGCGGACGGAGGACTACGTGACGGGGCGGTTCGGATGAGAATCGAGCTGCAGGCCGAGCTGGACTCGCTCGAAGCGGGCTTCCAGGAGGCGGGGGAGATCGTGCTCCGCGTCGATCCGCGGCGCCATCGACGCGCTGCGGACGCAGGACGTCGAGCTCTGCGACGAGGTGATCGCGTTCGACGACGAGATCGACGAGCGCTACCTCGCGATCGAGAAGCAGGTCGAGCTGGTGCTCGCCCGCCAGACGCCCGTCGCGAGCGACCTCCGGCTCGTGCTCGCGCTGCTCCACTCGGCGCTCCATCTCGAGCGCATGGGCGACCAGTGCGTCACGATCGCGAAGCTGACGAAGCTCTCGAGCCACCTGGGCACGAAGCAGGCGGTCATGGAGGGTCTCGTCGACATGGGTGAGCGCTGCGCGGAGATGGTCAAGGTGTCGCTCGACCGCGTTCGCCGAGCGCGACGTGGAGCAGGCCCGCGCGCTGCACCAGCTCGACGAGCTCGTCGACCGCGCGAACCGGCAGGTGTTCGACGAGGTGCTCGGTTACGTGCACGACGCCGAGGCGCTCGAGTGGGGTATGCGCCAGATCACGGTCGCGCGCTGCTTCGAGCGCATCGGCGACAACGCGGTCGACATCGGCGAGCAGACGGCGTTCCTCGTGACCGGCGAGTTCGCCGAGTTCACCGACGCCTCGCACGATCCGCGGCCGGATCCGACGGTTCTGGTCGCGCGAAGAGCCTTCGGCCGCTTCGCGGCCGCCACGCGTTCACGTTCCGTAGCGACCGCACTTCGTCACCACTCCGCCACCGGTCGTTCACGCCTTGCAGCCCACCCCGAGCGCCGGCCGCGACGATCGCGGCGATCCGCACAATCGAGACAGAGGAGTTGGGACAGCATGAAGCACCTAGTCGGCGCCGCGGCGCCATGGTGCTGTGGGGGTCGTCGCGAGCCTGGCGATCGTGTCCGTGGCGACGGCGGGGCTGCCCAGAACCCCACGTACAACCTGAAGAAGCTCAAGGGTCGATCACCGCCGACGGGTCGTCGACGGTCGGCCCGTATACGACCGCTGCGGCCGAGCTCTTCAGCGCGGGCCGGCGCGTCGGGCGTGAAGGTCACCGTCGGCATCTCGGGCACGGGCGGCGGCTTCCAGCGCTTCTGCAAGGGCGAGATCGATCTCTCGGACGCATCGCGGCCGATGAGGATCACGCGAGGCGACAGGCGTGCAAGGCCAACAACATCGGCTCGTGGCGTGCGTTCACCGTCGCGAACGACGCGCTCACGGTCGTCGTCAACCAGCAGAACACCTGGGCGCACGTGCCTCTCGGTTCCCGAGCTCAAGAAGATCTGGGAGCCGGGCTCGAAGGTCGAACAACTGGAAGGACGTCCGCCCGGGCTTCCCGGACGTGCCGATCAAGCTCTTCGGCCCGGGAACCGACTCGGGGACGTTCGAGTACTTCACCGAGGCGATCAACGGCAGGGCGCGTGCCAGCCGCACCGACTACCAGGCATCCGAGGACGACAACGTGCTCGTGCAGGGCGTCTCGGGCGAGCGCGGCGGCATGGGCTACTTCGGCTACTCGTACTACACCGAGAACCAGAACCGGCTCAACGCCGTCCAGGTCCGCAACCCGAAGACGGACACGTGCGTGGCGCCGGGCGTCAGCACGGTGCACAACAACACGTACAAGCCGCTCTCCCGGCCGCTCTTCATCTACGCGAAGGGCTCGTCCTTCAAGCGGACGGAGGTGCAGGCGTTCCTCGACTACATCTTCGACAACGAGGTCGAAGATCGCGCACGCGTGCGCGGTTCGTGCCGCTCACGAAGGTGCAGCTGAAGCGGGCGCAGGACGAACTTCATCCTCGCCGTGAAGGCAGCGAACAAGAGCTGAGCTCCTCCATCCGACCGACTGCCTGTCGAGAGGGGCGGCCCGAAAGGCCGCCCTCTCGTCTTGTCCGGGCTTCAGAGCGACGACGGGAACTGTCGAGCTCCGCAGAGCAGGCGCTGGACGCGGCCGTCGATGTCGTCCCGGATCGCCCGAACCTCGTCGAGCGAGCCGCCTCGGCGGGATCGCCGACCTCCCAGTCCTCGTAGCGCTTGCCGGGGTAGATCGGGCAGGCGTCGCCGCAACCCATCGTGATCACGACGTCCGCGGCGCGGACGACCTCGTCGGTGAGCGGCTTCGGGAACGCGTCCGCGAGGTCGACGCCGAGCTCGGCCATCGCCTGCGCGGCGAGTGGGTTGACGTTCTCCGCCGGGTCCGAGCCTGCGGAGCGCACGCCGACGAGCCCGCCCGAGCGGAGCGTGAGCAGGCCGGCCGCCATCTGGCTCCGGCCGGCGTTCTGGACGCAGACGAACAGGACTTCGGGCTGCTCCTTCGTGATCAGCCCTTCGGCCTGCCCGAGCGCTTTCAGCCGCTCGCGTGCGAAGCGGTGGGCGAGCACGGGGACGAACACGTTGATCTTCGATTCGCCGAGCAGGTCGACGGACTCGGCGATGAAGCGCGCGATCGTCTCTCGGGAGAAGGTGCCCGCGAACTCGTCCTGCAGCGCCTCTGCGGCCTTCTCGACGTGTGTCGGGTGACGGGGTCGAGCATCTCGGTCACGGCATCCTCCCGGTCGCATCGATTCTCGATCCTTCCAGATATATCGATCAGGATCAATATTGATCGTGGTGAATATGCGGAGTAGGATCCTCGCCCATGGAAATGTTGCCGACCGTCGACTGCTGTACCCCTCTCTCGGGGTCGACCCTCTCGACCCAGGATGCCGCCGAGCTCGAGCGTCTCTTCAGGGCGCTCGCCGATCGCAACCGCCTGCGGATACTCAACGTGCTGCTCGAAGCAGGCGGGGAGGAGGTCTGCGTATGCGAGTTCCAGCCGACTCTCGGCATCGCGCAGCCGACGGTGAGCCACCACCTGAAGCAGCTCGTGCGCGCGGGCTTGCTCGAGCGCGAGAAGCGAGGAACGTTCGCCGTACTACCGCCTCACCCCGGGTGTTCTCGAGCGCATCGGCCTTCTTCTCGCTCCGCCGCCTGCGCTCGTGCAGGCCTGAGCGCGTGGACAGGGCTCTCGCACGCTCGCTC
Organism: uncultured Actinomycetes bacterium; assembly: GCA_963850485.1. GTDB lineage: Bacteria > Actinomycetota > Thermoleophilia > Gaiellales > Gaiellaceae > GMQP-bins7. The sequence continues at coordinate 204,696 of CAWKLR010000013.1, forward strand.
GGAGCGGAGGCGATCGGCACGTTCGCCCTCGTCTTCGTCGGCGCCGGCGCGATCATGGTCGACGCGGAAAACGGAGGACTGGGCAGCGTCGGTATCGCTCTCGCGTTCGGCCTCGTGATCATGGCGATGATCTACGCGGTCGGACACATCTCGGGGGCGCATCTGAATCCCGCGGTGACCCTCGCGTTCGCGCTGAGGCGGCACTTTCCCGGTGCTCGGGTTCCGGCGTACTGGGGCGCTCAGATCGCGGGAGCGATGGTGGCGGCGTTGCTCTTGCGAGCCTCTCTCGGGGACGTCGCGGACGTGGGTGCGACGTCGCCTTCTGGGTCCCAGGCCCAGTCGTTCCTCTGGGAGGCCGTTCTGACCGCGATCCTGCTCTTCGTCATCATGGCCGTCGCGACCGACACGCGGGCGGTCGGCGAGGCGGCGGCGATCGCCATCGGTGGCACGATCGCGCTTGCCTCGCTCGTCGGCGGGCCGATCTCCGGAGCGTCGATGAATCCCGCACGCTCGCTCGGGCCGGCGATCGCCTCTGGCGTCTTCGACTCGCTCTGGGTCTATCTTGCCGCTCCACTCGTCGGCGGAGCTGTCGGCTCGCTCGTCTACGGGCTCGTGCGTGGCGCATGATCTGCCGGAACCGCCGAATAGCTGCCACTCCTCGATCGTTCACAGCATGTTGACCGGATGGCGACATCCCCGGCGGTAGGGTCGGAGCGTGGATCGAGCGCGTCTTCTGGAAATACCGTTCTTCGCGGGAGCGCCCGACGAAGAGCTCGACACTGCGGCTTTCGTGTCGTCGGAGCTCGAGGTCTCATCGGGTCAGCCTTTGACGAAGGAGGGTGACTTCGGACACTGCCTGTTCGTGATCGAGAGCGGCACGGCCGAGGTCTCGATCGACGGCGTGCGTGTGCACGACGTCGGGCCGGGTGACGTCATCGGCGAGGTTGCAGTGCTTGCCTCCGGTCGCCGAACGGCTTCCGTGGTCGCCACCTCGCAGGTTCGCGCGCTCGCGTTCTTCAAGCGCGACGTCTGGGCGTTGGAGATCGAGGCACCCGAGATCGGCAGGCGGCTCCGCGCAGTGCTCGATCAGCACGTCCGTACGGCGTCCGTTGAGTGAGCTGTCTCCGGTAGAGCTCCGAACCGATCAGGAGGCTCAGTGCGCGTGAGACGTACTGTGGAACAAGTGGCTGCGCGCCGTGCCGTCGCATCACTGCCAATGGTTCGCGTCACGGGGAGAGGTTGGGAAGAAACGTGTGCGTTTCCAGCGACAACAGGAACGTGAGGCAGACGCAAGCGCTGCCATAACGGTGAGTGGAGGGGCGAGACCAAGCGCTCGGGCTCAGCATCGGCCGGATTTGCTCAGTGAGCCCGGTCATCGCGCGGGACGTTAACCAATCGGCGACATTCGAACGTGGCTGCGCACGTTCGCCACTCCGGTGACGTCTGTGGGCGCATCCCCGATTACGCTGCGGGGTAGTGCGTACGACGCGTGAACACGAGCTCAAGCTCGCCGCCTCCGACGGTTTTCGCCTGAGCGATCTCGAAGGCGTCGAGCTGCCGAGTCGCGACTTCGTCTCGACGTACTTCGACACGCCCGACCTCACGCTCGCTCGGAACGGGCTCACGCTGCGCCACCGCGCCGAGGAGGGCAGCCGGCTCTGGCAGCTCAAGATCCCGTCCGGTGCCGCCCGTCTCGAGATCGAGGCCCCCGGCTCGCCCGCACAGCCGCCGGGTGAGCTGCTCGCGCTCCTCGTCGTGCATCTTCGCGGCGTCAAGCCGGCGCGCGTCGCGCGCCTGCGCACGCGGCGCAAGACCCTGAGGACCGCCGGCGCGGAGATCGTCGAGGACTCCGTGTCGGTCATGGAGGGTCAGCGCGTCAAGGAGAGGTTCCGCGAGCTCGAAGTAGAGCTCGTCGGCGAGGGCGACGAGCGCACGCTCCGGCGGCTGGAGAAGCAGCTGCTCGCCGCGGGCGCCGAGCCGGCCGGGTTTCGGCCGAAGCTCTTCCGGGCGCTCGAGCTCTCCCCGGGCGTCGAGACAGCCCCGCTCTCGCCGCACGCCACGCCGCAGGAGGTTCTCAGCGCCGCGCTTGGGGAGCAGCGCGCGAAGTTGGTGGCGCACGACCCGGGCACGCGTCTCGGCAGCGACGCGGAGGATCTCCACCAGATGCGGGTCGCCACACGCCGGGCGCGAGCATTTCTGCGGGCCGCTCGGCCACTCGTGGATCAGGAGTGGGGCGACGAGCTGCGCTCCGAGCTCGGTTGGCTCGGCTCGGCCCTCGGCCCCGCTCGTGATCTCGACGTGCTCGTCGAGCACATGCGAGAGCAGGTCTCGCTCCTGGGCGACGAGGGCACCGCGGTCCGTGGGCTCGTCGACGGCCTCGAGCGGCGGAGACGAAAGGCGCGCGCGTCTGCCGTCGCCGCGTTGTCGGAGGATCGCTATCTCGGCCTGGTCGATCGCCTCGAAGACCTCGAGCCGCCGCCGGCCGCCTCGGGAGCGAGCCCGACGCTCGCCGAGCTGTGGTGGGCGGAGTTCGTGCGGACACGCCGGAGATTCGAGAGGCTCGACCGCAAGTCGAGCGACGACGAGCTCCACGCCGCCCGGATCAGGGTCAAGCGCACCCGCTACGCAGCCGAGCTGGCAGCGAGCGAGCTCGGCGTCGCAGGCGAGCGCTTCGTCGAGGCGGCGAAACTGCTCCAGGACGTGCTCGGGGCGCATCAGGACGCGTTCGTCGCCGAACAGCACATTCGCGCGTGGTCGGAGGGCAAGACCGAGGCGGCGGATGTCGTCCGCACACTTCTCAAGCGAGAGCGCGCGCGCCGGAAGAGCGCGCGTGCCGAGTGGCCGCAGGCCTGGAGGCTGCTCGAGCGTCGCGCACGTAAGGCGCGTCCGTGATCCGTGCGGCGGGCGGGGTCGTCACTCGTCGAGGGGAAACCGGCCTCGAGGTGCTCGTGGTGCACCGGCCGAAGTACCGCGACTGGTCCCTACCGAAGGGAAAGGCGCTGCGGGGCGAGCGCGACGAGGCGTGTGCCCTCCGCGAGGTCGAAGAGGAGACCGGCTTGCGCTGCGAGCTCGGCGAGGAGCTTGCCACCACCAGCTACCGCGACATTCGTGGACGCGCGAAGCGCGTGCGCTACTGGTCGATGACGCCGATTGCGGGCGAGCTTGCGTTTCGAAACGAGGTTGACGACGGTCGCTGGCTGTCCCTCGAGGAGGCACGCCGACTCCTCAGCTACGCACGCGACGTGGAGGTGCTCCGCTCTCTCCAGGCCGAAGCGGACCGCCTCGTGACGTGACAGCTCTACCTCAGTCCTTGCCTACCATCCGCAGCGCATGGATCTGTATCTCGTGCGACATGCAATCGCTGAGGCGCACGACTCGGCTCGCTGGCCCGATGACTCGGCGCGGCCGCTGACCGCCGAGGGAGTGGAGCGCTTCAGGATCGTTGCACGTGGCCTTCGGCGGCTCGGAATCGAGGTCGAAGCCCTGCTCTCGAGCACCTTCGTGCGCGCCTGGCATACCGCCGAGCTCCTCGCGGAGGACGTTACGTGGCCGGCCCCCGAGCAGTTTCGGGCGCTCGAGCCTCCAACGCCGGCGACCGAGTGCTTGAAGGCGTTGCAGGCCCGGGAGGAGTCGACCCTCGCCCTCGTCGGACACGAGCCCCAGCTCTCGGGGCTGGCCTCGCTCCTGCTCGCCGGAAGCGAGCACTCTCTCCTTCTCGAGCTGAAAAAGGGCGCAGTGATGTGTCTCCGCTTCGACGCCGTGCCGGCAGCGGGAGCCGCCTCGTTGCGCTGGAGCGCAAGTCCGAGGGTGCTCCGAGCGGTGGGAGCCGACAACTCCTAGGCGGCGGCTGCGTCGGCGCGCGCGAGCGCGAGGGCCGCGCCCTCACGCAGTCCGCCCTTGCCGACCTGGAGGTCGCAACCGAGCCGACCCGCGATCTCCGCGAGGACAAGAGTGCCGCCGAGGAGCGTCTCGGCTCGTTCGGAGGTGATGCCGTGCGGCGCCGTCACGTTCTCGGCGGGGACCTGCGCGAGCGTCGAGACGAGCTCCTCCAGCTGGTCGACGCCAAAGGGTCGTCCGACGATGCGACCGATCGCGCGCGCCGTCCCTCCGACTGCGAGTGCCGCGTCGGGCCGGGGAGGACGCAGGCTCCTCGTGAGCTTGCAGATCTCGCGCACGGGCACAGGAGATCCGCTCGTCGTCGGGAGGGTTCCCGCCGAGAAACGCGCGCGTCACGCGAAGCGCGCCGGCTTCGATTGAGCGGACCCAGACAGGTCCCTTCGCCCGGTCACCCACGGCAACCTCGCACGATCCGCCCCCGAGGTCGACGACTGCGACCGTCCGAGGAGACTCCTCCATACGTGCAACCGCTCCTTGCCAGGCCAGCCTGCCCTCGTCGTCGCCGCTCAGCACGACGACGGCGGCACGGGTCGCCTTCACGAGTGCCTGGACGAGCTCCTCGTGGTTCTCCGCCTGCCGGCCCGGAGCCGTCACGATGGTCTCGAGTCGCTCGGCACCCGCCTTCCTTGCGATCCGCGCGTACTTGGCGGCAACCACACGAGTCGCCTCGAGCTTGCGTGAGCCGATGCGCCCGCGGCGATAGGCGTCGTCGCCGAGCCGTAGGTAGACGCGCTCTCGGTGTATCTGGTTCACGTTCCCCGCGTCTACCGCCGCAACGAGCAGGCGCACCGAGTTGGAGCCGACATCGATGATCGCGACCTTCATCGGAGTCATTCTTCCCACGCGGTCGGCCGAGCTGATCGTCCGGTGCCCGTCCGACGGAAGCTGCACTACGCCAGCGCGTCGACGACGAGCGACTGGAAGTGTGCGACGAGCTGCTCCGACTCGGGCAGCAGCCGTCCCTCTTCGAGCACTCCGGATGCGACTCCTCGCTGGACGCGCTCGACGAGGATCCGATCCTCGGCGCCGACCTCGTCGTCGAACGCGAGCATGTCCGAGATCCACGCCTCGTCGGCGTCCGGCGGCACGAAGTAGTCGAGGAAGCGATACGTGCGCTCGGGAGTGAGGGGCAGGATCGGGCCGATCGAGACGTTCGGGCGGCCCGGCATGACGTTCACGACCGTGTTCGGGAAGAGAAAATGGAACTGCCCGCGCTCGACCTCGCCCACGGTGTCGTACGAGCCACGGGGCTCCGGGCGCGGTGGGCCGACCTGGGACATCAGCCAACGCTCGGCCCCGAGCAGGTACGCGTCCGGAGACACATCCATGACAGCAGAGAAGCCTGGGTGCGCAGTAGGGCAGTGGTAGCACTCGAGGAAGTTCTCGGCGCAGATCTTCCAGTTGGCCTCGAGCTCCGACTCGGAGCGCTGCAGGAAGCGGAGCGCGCCGACGTCGACGCCTGCGGCTGCGATGCGCTCGGGGACGTCTTCCAGGACGTCGGAGAGCGCAGGCGCGTCCGGATCCGGGTTGACGAAGAGGAACGGTCCCCACTGCTCGAGCCGGAGAGGGACGAGGCCGAGCTCGTCGGTCTCGATTCCGCCTTCACGTGCCGAGCGGGGTGCGGCGAGGAGCCTCCCGTCGAGGCCGTAGGTCCAGGCGTGATACGGACACTGGAGGCTCGCGCGGCGTCCCGAGCCCTCGCAGACGAGCGACCCTCGGTGCCGGCACACGTTCAGAAACGCCCGCAGCGCGCCGTCCTCGTCCCGGACGAGCACGACCGGCACGTGACCTGCGCGTGTCGCCATGAACGAGCCCGGCTCGGCAACCTCGCCCGCGTGGCCCACGTACTGCCAGAATCGGCGGAAGAGGCGCTCTCGCTCGAGCTGCAGGACCGCGGGATCCGTGTACCAGTCCCACGAAAGCGTCCTCGTCGAACCGGCCGCTGGCATCGGGCAAACCCTAGACGACTGAGTATGCTCAGAGATATGCGGTTGCGGCGGCGGTTGCAGGCCTCTTGAAGGACGCTCTCTCCCTGGCTCGTGCGGCGGAAGACGCCTTCCGTCCGGTCACATTGGCTCGCAACATCGCTTGGTGGGAGTCGAACGTCGACGCGACGGACGAGAACACGCGACGCCAAGTCGATGCCGAGCTCGCGTTCTCCGACGCGCTCGCCGACCGGGATCTCTTCGGCGCCATCGAGACGGCGCGAGGCAACGGAAATGACTCCGATCACGCCCGCACGCTGGAGCTGCTGGCGAACGCGATGCGCCGGCATCAGATCCCGAGCTCGCTCCGGGCGCGGATCGTCGAGCTCGGAGCATCGGTGGAGACTCGCTTCTCTCGCCACCGCGGCGTCGTCGCCGGCAAACAGGTCGACGACAACGAGATCAAGCAGATCTTGCGAGACAGCGAGGATCCGGACGAGAGGCGCGAGGCGTGGGAAGCGTCCAAGACCGTCGGCGGCGAGGTTGCCGAGGACGTCCGCGAGCTCGCGCGGATGCGCAACGAGGCCGCGCGCTCCCTCGGCCACCGAGACTGGTTCGCGCTGTCGATCGCGACGGACGAGATGGACGAGAGGAAGCTCCTGGAGACCCTCGCTGCAGCCGACCGCGCGACCTCGGAGCCGTTCGCACGCTGGAAGGGAAGCCTCGACGCGCGGCTCGCCGAGCGCTTTGGCTGCGACGTCTCCGAGCTCCGCCCCTGGCACTACGCCGATCCGTTCTTCCAGGAGCCTCCGGCCGAGGGCTCGGTCGATCTCGACCCTCTCTTCAAGGGCAAGGACGTCGTCACGCTCGCGAGACGGACGTTCGAGGGCATCGGATTCGAGGTCGAGGGCATCGTCGAGCGGAGCGATCTCTACCCGCGTGCCGGGAAGAACCAACACGCGTTCTGCATCGACGTCGACCGAGTGGGCGATGTCCGCATCCTTGCGAACGTGATCGACAACCACAGCTGGACCGACACGATGCTCCACGAGCTCGGCCACGGGGTCTACGACCTCGGGTTCGACGACGAGCTCTCGTGGGCGTTGCGCGACACACACCTCGTCAGCACCGAGGCGTCGGCGCTCCTCTTCGGAGCGCTGGCGGGCGACCGCGAGTGGCTCGAGCGCGTCCTCGGGGTCGATGCGCGCGAGGCGGATGAGCTCGGGAGTCGGCTACGTTCTGCGCGAGCTGCCGAGCTGCTGGTCTTCACGCGCTGGGTGCTGGTCATGAACGCGTTCGAGCGCGCGCTCTACGCCGACCCCGAGTCCGATCTGAACGCCGTCTGGTGGGAGCTCGTCTCCCGCTACCAGCTGCTCACGCCTCCCGACGGCCGGAGTGCTCCCGACTGGGCGGCGAAGATCCACGTCGCGGTCGCTCCTGTCTACTACCACACCTATCTCTACGGAGCGATCGTCGCGTTGCAGATCAGCGACGCGCTGCGAAGCGCGGCCGGCGGGCTCGTGGAACGGCCTGAAGCGGGTGCGCTCCTGCAGGAGCGGCTCTTCGCGCCCGGGGCCTCGATCCGCTGGGACCGGCTTGTCGAGCGAGCCTCGGGACGCCCGCTCTCGGTCGACTCGCTCGCCCGCGAAGTCGCGGTTGCATAGGAATCACGGAAAGCGCCTCGGACCGGGCCGATCCGGAACCAGGCGCCCGAGGGCGCTTCTCCGCCCCGCGATGACGCTGTAGGCGCCGTCGAGGAGCCCAGCCGGAACACGCGCGAGCGCGTGGCCGGCGCGTCGTGTGAGCCGCATGGCCTCGAGGAGCTGCACGCCGCCGGTGCCGTGGCCGACGATGGATCCGCCGGGTTGTGCCAGGTACCAGGTCGCGAATCGCTCCTCGTGCGGGAGGCGGGCGAGGAGGGGCTCGGCCACGGGATCGCGCAACGGCAGGAAGGCGAGCTCGTCGTCCCGGTCGAGGAACGCGACGACACGCGCCGCGAAGCAACACAAGCGTCAGTCCGAGTCGTACAGGAGGACCGGCCGGCTTCGTGTTCTCCCTTCCGCGTCCACCATCTAGGGCTCCGGAGCGAGGTACGCGGCAGCCGGACTGCCCGCGGGCGTGAAGATCCCGAGCACGGTCAGCTCCTCGTCCGAGCTCGAGTTCTCGACGATGTGGACCTCTCGCGGGCGCAGACGGAACGCCGCGCCCGCGTCGAGCGCTTCATTCGAGCCCTGTCGGAGCACCCGGCCGGGCCCGAATGGAACCCACACGATCTCGTCGTAGAGGTGGTAGTGCCACGGCGCACGGCCCGGCGGGAGGTGGCCGACGAAGAGGGTCGCCCGCACCGAGCCGTTGTGCGGCCCGAAGAGCACCTGGAAGCTTCGCGCACCGGTCGCCTGGGACGAGCTCGCGGTGTCGACGCCGACGACGTGCTCGCGTGGGCCGAGCGGCGCATGGCGATCGGTCTCCGGCCCGACCGTTGCCTGCAGGAGGACGAGCTCCCCGGTGCCCGGCTCGACGAGAGCTCGCTCGCCGGCCAGGAGGAGCGCGGCCGAGCCCTGCGCGAGATCCGCGCTCTCGCCTCCGTTCGTGAGAACGCCTCCCCCGGAGACGACGTAGAGGAGGGAGTCGTGCTGCGGCGCGTGGATCTCGAGTGTGTCGGCCCGGAGGCGATAGCTGGAGAGCGCAAGCGCCGAGTCGACTAAGGGCGGGACGAGCTCGAGCGTGTCGGGCGAACGCTCCACGCCGGAGAGCGTAGTTAGGGCGTACTCCTTCCGGGGTACGCTCAGCGCGATGCGCTTTCGGAAGGACGCCAAGCTCGACCGCTCGCAGGTGGAGGACATCCGCGGTCGCCGCGTGGGCGGCGCGCCGATGGCGCTCGGGGGCGGCGGCATCGTGACGCTGATCATCATCGTCGCCATCGCGCTGCTCGGCGGAAACCCCTTGGATACCGGGGGCGGTGCCTCGCCCTTCGACGATCTGGCCGGCCAGACCGCAGGCAACGGGCCGCCATCGTCCACACTCGAGCACTGCCAGACCGGCCAGGACGCGAACGAGCATCAGGACTGCCGCATCCTCGCGGTCGTGAACAGCGTCCAGAAGCACTGGTCGACCGCGTTCCGTGGTTACGAGCCCGCGCGCACGACGTTCTTCACCGGCGGAGTGTCGACCGGCTGCGGCCAGGCGAGCTCCGCAGTCGGGCCGTTCTACTGCCCGGCTGACCGCAATGTGTACATCGACCTCGGCTTCTTCGAGCAGCTGCAGTCGCGCTTCGGGGCCTCAGGAGGGCCGCTCGCCGAGGCGTACGTTCTCGCTCACGAGTACGGGCACCACATCCAGAATCTGACCGGAGTCCTGCGCAGGGCGCAGAGCCGTGACACAGGCCCGCAGTCGAACGCGGTTCGCGTGGAGCTGCAGGCGGACTGCTATGCGGGCGTCTGGGTGGCGAACGCGGTGCGTACCGGTCTGATCGTGGAGATCACGCGCAAGGACATCCAGGACGGTCTTTCGGCCGCGGCGGCGGTGGGTGACGACCGCATCCAGGAGAAGGCGCAGGGAAGCGTCAATCCCGAGGCGTGGACACACGGCTCCGCCGAGCAGCGGCAGAACTGGTTCGTTCGCGGGATCGAGGGCGGTAGCGCCAACTCCTGCGACACGTTCTCCGGCCGCGTCAGGAGGGGTTGGCGAAATGTTGCTCGTCGCCCTGCGGCATCGACCACACTTCGCCAACCCCTCTAGTGGCGCGGATCGCTCTCGCGTGCCCGCTCGCGGGACGCGATGAGATAACCGACGAAAGCGCCCATCGCGAGCGCGATCAACGCTCCTGCGAGGCTCGCCCCACGAAACGCCGGCGCCTCGACGTCGAGGATCCGCTCGCCGGCGTGGGCCGCGTTCCCCCTTCCGAGGACGATCCCGAGCGTCATCAGGTTCGGGATCGCCAGCACCACGGCGAGGACGATCGCGATGGCGATGGCTCGCACGGTGCGCCGCCAGCGCATGACCGCCGCCAGCACCAGGAAGGGGAGAGCGGTGAAGACGAAGCCGTAGAAGAGCCCGACGAACGTCCCCGTGACGATGCTTCCCTCGATCTGGTCGCCCAGGTGTTGAGCCCACCAGCGCGGGATCGTCGCGGAGGCGATGAGCCCTCCTCCGAGGACCACCGCGACCACTACTCCGGCGACGAGGAGCCGGCGCGACCAGTTTGCGCCGGCGGTCTGCGGAGGATCCATGGCGCCGAGTATTCCAGCCTCCACGCCATTCGAGCGGCCGGAGAGCCGAGGAGCCGATGACGGCCCCTCGGCTCTGGTGTCGATGCCGCTCGACGGTCAGCGGACGGAGAACGAGCCGTGCATCTCGTCCGAGTGCGGCGTGCAGACGAACGCGTACCTGCCCGCGTTGAGACGGACCGTGATGGTCTTCGTGCCGACGAACTCGATCCCCGTGAACATCTTCGAGACGCCCGGGCCCCGCATGAAGAAGTTGTGCTCGTCCGAGCGATCCTTGACGGCGATCGAGTAGTTGCCGCGGGTCAGTGCGTTCACCCGCTTGCCGGACACGGTCTTCAGCGAGATGCTGTAGCCGGGGCCGACCGTCGCCACCAGCTTCTGCGGCGCCGCCTCGGCGGTCACGGAGAAGAGGAGGGCGGCGGCGATCAGCGCGGCGAGAACGCCTGTGGCGACGCCGACGCCGAGGTGCTTGCGAGTCATCGTGGTTTCGGACATGACGCTCCTTCGGTCGAGTGCGTAAACATGTCCAACCTAGGCGCGTCTGTACCAAGCGTCGGTGTTCGGGCGGCCAGGAGTCTCCCGCGGCGCGGTTAAGGATCGGTAGCCGGCAGCCGCTCGGCGGCCGTCGGTCGCTGGAGCAGGATCCTCCCGCAATATCCTGATCGCGATGCTTCGGCGCAGGATTCTCCTGATCGAGGACGAGGAGTCGATCTCGGAGCCGCTCGCCGCGGCCCTCGGGAGAGAGGGCTTCGACGTCGTGGTCGCCGCGACCGCCGCCCAGGGCCGCGAGCGCTTTCACGCAGACGGTGCCGACCTCGTGCTCCTCGACGTCATGCTTCCCGACGGCGACGGCAAGGACGTGCTCCGGGAGATCCGGAGCGCGTCGCGGACACCGGTCATCATGGTCACCGCGCGGGGCGAGGAGCTGGAACGCGTTCTCGGACTGGAGCTCGGCGCCGACGACTACGTGACCAAGCCGTTCAGCGCCGCGGAGCTCGCCGCGCGCGTGCGCGCGGTGCTTCGGCGAGTCGACGTCCCCGGCTCGCCTCGAGGAGTCGGTGCTCGAGGTCGGAGACGTCCGCATGGAGCTCGATCGACACGAGGTCAAGATCGGCGAGGAGCCTGTCGAGCTGACGGTCAAGGAGTTCGAGGTGCTGCGCATGTTGCTCGAGAGCGCCGGCAAGGTCGTTCGACGCGAGCAGCTCATCCGCGAGGTCTGGGACACCAGCTGGTTCGGCTCCACGAAGACGCTCGACGTGCACGTGAGCGCGCTGCGCAAGAAGCTCGGCGACGACCCCTCCACGCCGCGCTTCATCCACACGGTTCGCGGAGTCGGCTTTCGCTTCGCGTCCGCGGAAGAGCTGAACACCGGCACGTGAGCTTCCGAGCGCGGCTCCTGCTCGCCGCCTTCTACCTCACGGCCGCGGCCGTTCTCGCGCTCTCGATTCCGCTTGCGCTGACCGTGGAGCGTCGCGCCGACTCGGACTACGAGGCCGCTGTCCTCGGAGATGCGGCGATTCTTGCCGCACGGGTCTCCGACTTCGTCGTCCCGGCCGCCGAGCCGCCCTCGCCGCGGCTCGACCGACTGGTCGCGGAGAGTGCCCGCGCCCGCGACCAGCGCGTGGTGGTCACGGACGCCGCCGGAACGGTCGTTGCGGACAGCGCCGGCACGGCCACCTCCGGCCGGCTCTATGCGACCGACGGACGTCCCGAGTTTCGCGTTGCCCTCTTCCAGGGCCGCATCGACACGCGCACGAGATACAGCGACACGCTCGGGGAGGACCTGCTGCTCGTCACGGTGCCCGTGGTCGATCGCGGGCGTGTCGTCGGAGCGGTTCGTCTCTCGGCTGGAACCCAGGCGGTGGAGACGGCGGTGCGCGCGAGCTGGGTCCGGCTGGCGTTGCTCGGCGGGGTCGTGATCGTGGCCGGAGTGCTCGTTGCCTGGCTCCTCGAGCTGCCTCTTGGTCGCCAGATTCGCCGCTTGGCCGAGGCATCGACTCGGCTAGGGCAGGGGGATCTCGCCTCGCGTGCTCCCGAAGAGGGACCCGAGGAGCTCCGCGTGCTCGCACGCTCGTTCAATCAGATGGCGGCGGACCTCGAGCACAGCATCGAGGCGCAGCGGGAGTTCGTGGCCAACGCCTCGCATCAGCTACGAACCCCGCTCACCGGCCTGCGGCTTCGTCTCGAGGCGATCTCGAGCGAAGGCGGCCCGTCCGCCGAGCAGGCCGTGAAAGCGGAGGCGGAGCTCGACCGCCTGACGGCTCTCGTGGACGACTTGCTCGCGCTTGCCCAGGCGACGGCGGCCTCCGACTCGACGGCCGGCCCGGTCGACCTGGCGGCAGTCTCCGGCGAGGCGGTGAACAGATGGCGCGATGCGGCGACGGCGGCGGGCAAGCGACTCGAGCTTCGAGCTCGGGATGAGCCAAGGGTGTGGGCCAAGCGCGAGGACCTCGCCCAGGTACTCGACAATTTGATCGACAACGCGCTCCGCTACTCCTCTGCCGACGCGGAGGTGCGCGTGGAGGCGAGCATGCGAGACGGAGCCGCGTGTCTTGCGGTCGCGGACACCGGGCCCGGTGTCTCGCCGGAGGACCGGACTCGCGTGTTCGAGCGTTTCTACCGCGGAGCGAACGGACGGCGAGCCGGCGGTGGCACCGGGCTCGGGCTCGCCATCGTCGAGGAGCTCGTCCGTCGCTCGGGCGGCGAGGTCAGGCTCGTGGACGGGCCGGGCACCCGGGTGGAAGCCGTGTTTCCACCGCGACCTGCCGAACCCTAACCCTCGCCTGGCCGAGCCTTGGAAAGGCGGTTGCTAGCTTGGGCGACGTGCGGCGCGCCGGCTTCATCATTCTCGTTCTCGTCGGCGTCGCCTTTCCCGCGGGCCTGGGACTCGCTGTCTACGTCGCGTCCGGAAGCTCGCTCGTGCCGCCCGCCGTGACCGCGCGGGTGCCGACCGGCGAGATCGCCCGCCCGAGCACGCCCCCTGCGACGACGTCGGCTACGACGCTCGACGCCGGTACGACGGGCGAGCAGACGACCACCACCGGGACGACGGACGAGACGACGACGACCAACGAGACGACGACGAGCGACGAGGAGGACGAGGACTCCGGCCGGGGGCGAGGCCGGGGACGAGGGCGCGGCGGCTCTGACGACGACTGATCTTGCCCGAGGGTGACAGCATCCACCGCGCCGCACGGCGCCTGCAGCCTCTCGTCGGGGAGCGGGTCGAGGTCGAGACGCCTCACCCGCGAGCTGCGGCGCTGAACATCGCAGGGAGGCTCGACGGCAGGCGGTTGGAGGGAGTCGAGGCGGTCGGCAAGAACCTCCTGCTCCACTTCGAGGGTGGAGTGACGCTTCGCAGCCATCTTCGCATGCGGGGCCGTTGGCGCGTTCGCCCGCGCGGCGAGGCCATGCGGGGAGCACCGTGGTTGATTCTCCGCTCGCCGGAGCTCGAAGCTTCGCAGTGGAACGGGCCGGTCCTGGAGCTGGGTGGCGGAAACGCGGTCCGGCGGCTCGGTCCCGACATCCTCGAGCAGCCGCCGGACCTCGAGACGATGACCGCGCGACTCCGGCAGGCCCCCGCGCTGCCACTCGCCGAGGCGCTGCAGCGCCAGCAACTCGTGGCGGGGATCGGGAACATGTGGGCGGCCGAGGCGCTCTGGGCGAGTCGGCTCTCGCCCTGGCTCACCGTTCGGGACGTCTCCGACGAACAGCTTTCAGCGCTGCTCGATGCCACCCACCGGATGATGTCGGGCGCTCTCGAGAGAGCGCGCCCACCCCGGCGCGTCTATCGCCGTGCCGGTCGGCCGTGCACACGGTGCGGGAGCCCGATTCGCTCTCGCGGGCAGGGCGACGCCAATCGGACGGCCTACTGGTGCCCGACCTGCCAGCCGATCTCGTCGACGTAGCACCAGTACCAATCCTCGCGGGGCTCGGCGGAGCGCATGAGCGGATGGCCGGTCTCGTGAAAGTGTGCGGTCGCGTGGCGGTTCGGGGAGTTGTCGCAGCAACCGATCTTCCCGCAGCCGAGGCACATGCGGAGGTGCATCCAGCGGCCTCCGACCTTCAGGCACTCCTCGCAACCCACGAGCTCATCGGGCAACTCGGCGACCTTGATCTCGTCGAGGTGGGTGCAGGGAGGGCTCACGCTGCCGGAGACGCTACCCCGCGGCTGTGGGGAGCGCACTCGAAAAGGCGAGAAAAGGACGTACCCTGAGGCGATGGAGACGGCGACGACCGAGGGCCGCCCGTTGATCCACGCCCTCGAGCCGGAGCGGGTCGACGCGCCGTCAGCTGCCGCGCGGGTCGTCTCGGCCCTGCCTGGCACGGCCGCCGCGATCGTGATCGTCGGCCCTGGGCTTCGCCGACGGCGGGTACTTCCCGACCGCCTGGGGGCCGTTGACGCTCGTGTTTCTCGCGTTCGCGATCACGGCGCTCCTCGTTCGTCCACGACAGCACATCGGCCTTCGCATGCTTGCGATGCCCGCCCTGCTCGGGCTCCTCGCCGTCTGGACTCTCGCCTCCGCGGCCTGGGGATCGCCGGGCGAAGCGGTGCCGGAGGTGGAGCGCACGCTGGCGTACCTGTCCGCGGCGTTGACGCTGGCCCTCGTGCTCCGGCGCGGCGCGACCACTGGGGTGTTGATCGGGCTGTGGGCCGGCATCTCGGTCGTGTGCCTGTACGCACTCTCCACGAGGCTGTTTCCCGAGCAGCTCGGAGTCTTCGATCAGATCGCCGGCTACCGGCTCTCGGAGCCCGTGGGTTACTGGAACGCGCTCGGTCTCCTGGCCTCCTTCGGGCTGCTCCTCGCGTTCGGCCTGGTCGCCAGAGGAGAGAACCTGCTGGTCCGGCTTCCCGCCGCAGCGTCCGCGGTCCCGCTGGGGCTGACCTGCTATTTCACGTTCAGCCGCGGCGCTTGGTTGGCCCTGGCCGCGGGCCTCCTCGTCGCGCTCGTGCTCGATCCGCGGCGCCTGCAGCTGGCGTTGACGGTCGGGGTCATCGCACCCTGGCCTGCGTGCGCCGTCCTGATCGCGGCTCGATCGGGCCCGTTGACGGAAGAGGGCGGCCATACGCTCGCGGCGGCGGCGGAGGACGGACAGGCGCTGGCGGCGATCGGAGTGGGCCTCGCGCTCTTCGCGGCCGGTGCCGCCTGCATTGTCGCCGCGCTCGAATCCCGGGTGCGGATCGCACCGCTCGCGCGGCGGGTGGGCAACGGGGCGGTAGTTGCCGGTGTTGCGGCCTTGCTCGTCGGCGGTGTGCTGATGCTCGGGGGACCGGCGACGATCGCGAGATCGTTTGCAACGGACTACAGCGCGGAGCAGAGCGACGATCTCGACGATCGCCTCTTCAGCCTGAGCGGGAATGGTCGCGCGGAGCTCTGGCGCGTCGGATGGAACGTCGCGTCGGAGTTTCCCGTCACCGGGTCCGGCGCCGGAAGCTACCAGCGCCACTGGCTCGAGCAACGTCCCTCGACGGCGCCGGTCCAGGACGCACACAGCTTCTACCTGGAGATGCTCGCCGAGCTCGGGCCTGTCGGCCTGGCGCTCGTGCTGGCCCTCTTCGGCGTTTCCACTCGTCCTCGCCGTCAAGAACCGGCACCGACCGCTCGTCCCGATCGCTGCGGCCGTTCTCGTCGCCTACCTCGCGCGGGCGGCGATCGACTGGGACTGGGAGCTCCCGATTCTCACGCTCGTCGCTCTCGGCTGCGCCGGGGTCATCGTCGCCGAATCCGCGGAACGCCAGAGTGGCCCGTCTCGTCGAGCGCGCATCGGGCTTCTCGCCGCGGCGCTCGCCCTCGTGCCCATCGTCGCGGTCACGACGGTCGGCAATCGTGCGCAAGCTGCGTCGGCCGAGGCGTTCGTCGATCGCGACTTCGAGAAGGCGGTCGCCGAAGCGAAGACCGCCGAACGCCTGGCCCCGTGGTCGGTCGAGCCCGTGATCCTGCTCGGCCGGGCGCAGGCCGGCGCGGGCGACCGCGGGTCGGCGCGGGAGACGTTCAGGCGCGCTGCTTCGGTCGAGCCCGAGCACTGGCGGGTGTGGCTCGAGCTGGCGGCCGTGAGCACGGGTGCTCAACGTGAAGCCGCACTCCGGCGAGCGCGAGCGTTGAATCCGCTCGACAGCCACATCCGCGACCTGGAGGAAGGTCCGTGATCGACGCACCGAAGGTTTCGTACTTGTCCTAACGAGGCAAGGTACGCTTGCAAAGCCTGGCATTGCCAGTAAAACGTGAGTAGGGATATAACTCTGGGGCTGTCTAGATCTGGGAGATGGGAACAATGAGGACATGGGACAAGGCGTCCGCTGGGCGCAAGATCGTCGTTTCGCTGCTCGCGCTGGTGCTGGTGCTGGCCGTTGCCGGTCCCGCCTCGGCTCAAAGCTCGCCGGCGGAGAACCAGTACGGCGGTGAGACGCCGCCGGCTGCGAACACGCCCGACGTCGAGCCTCAGGCGGAGCCGGAGATCTTCCTGCCTCCGACGGTCGCGTCGGCGGGCCAGGACAACTCTGCGGATTCGGGAAGCCTGCTTCCGTTCACGGGTGCTGCGCTGATCGTGCCCTCGGTGCTCGGAGGACTGCTGCTCGCGGGCGGCCTGTTCCTCGTGTACCGGACGCGCCGGCGCGAAACCTAACCGCGGGAGGGACAGCTTTCGATGCGCTGGGTGCTGCGCGGAACGGGCATCCTCCTCGCTACCGGCGGGTCGCTACTCCTGCTCTGGGTGCTGGCGGTCTGGCAGTGGCAGGACCCGCTGACGCTGGTCGCCAACAAGCGAGCGCAGGCCAAGCTCACGTCGGCCTACGAGGTGCGCGTCGTGCGCGAGCGGATCGCGCCGACGCCGCGCCGCCCCACGGTCGAGACACCGAGCCAGGCGAAGCTCGCGGCGACGTACCGGAAGCGAACGGACAACGGCGACCCGATCGGCCGCCTGATCGTCCCGCGCCTGGATCTCGAGATCATGGTCGTCTACGGAACGGACACGGAGACGCTGAAGAAAGGCCCGGGACTGCATCCCAGCACCGGCTTTCCCGGGCAGAACTTCCTCACGTACGTCGCCGGCCATCGCACGACCTACGGAGCACCGTTCTCCGACATCGACAAGCTCCAGCCCGGGGACAAGATTACTTTCGAGGTGCCGTACGGCACCTACCGGTACAAGGTCAGCGATCACAAGATCGTTCGCGACGACCAGATCGAGGTGCTGAAGGGCCGTGGCCGGGAGGAGCTTGCTCTCCAGGCATGCTGGCCGCGCTTCTTCGCTAGCCACCGCTACATCGCCTACGCGAAGCTCGTCGGGGTCGATCCGGTGACCGCCCAGGCCAGCTGACGCTCCTCGCAGAACGTTAGGGAGCGAAAGCCTCTTTCGCGGCAGCGTCGAAGGTCGTGAGCTCGAACGGCACGAGGCTGCGAAGCCGCTCCTCGCGTGCGACGGTCGGATTCTTCAGCCCTTCGATCAGCGGGCGGGCGACCGCCGCGCCGACCGGTGTGACGAGATGGAGCCAGAGGGAGGACAACCTCGGCGTCAGCACCGGCACCTCGACGATCAACGGACGCCGGCCGCGGAGAGTGGCGATCCGCTCGATCATCTGCCGGTACGTCATCACCTCTGGCCCGCCGACGTCGAAGCTCCGTCCGAGCGTGGCCTCGTTTCCGCAGACGCCTTCGAGGTAGCGCGCAACGTCGTCGAGCGCGATCGGCTGGGTGGGCGTCGAGACCCAACTCGGCGTGATCATGGCCGGCAGACGGTCGACGAGGGCGACGATGGTCTCGAACGCTGCGCTCCCCTTGCCGACGACCATCGCGGCGCGTAGCGTCGTGACCGGCGTCGATCCGGAAGCCAGGCGCTCGCCGGTCTCGCGCCGGCTGCGGAGGTGGGACGAGGCGGTGGGACTGTCGTCGCCGAGCCCGCCGAGGTAGACGATCTGGCTCACGCCTGCCTGCTCGCAAGCTGCGGCGACGTTCTGCGCGGCAGCCCGATCCTGGCGCTCGAAGTCCCTGGAGCCGAGGGAGTGGACGAGGTAGTAGACGACCTCCGCGCCCTCCACGGCTCGCGTCACGTCGTCCTGCGAGCACGCATCGCCCTCGACCCAGCGGACGCCAGCTTCGGCTTCCCTCGCATTTCGTGACACGGCGACGAGCTCGTGGTCGGCTGCCAGCCGCGGTAGGAGCGCGGTTCCGACGACGCCAGTGGCGCCGAAGACGACGACCTTCACGCGTCTGCCCTCGAGACCAGAAGATCGAAGTAGCGGCGGCTGACCGCGGCGTGGAACGGACTCTGGCCCTTCGCGTACAGCGTGCCGGTCCAGCTCGGCGCTCCGGCGCGCGCTGCAAGGCGGGGAAGGTACTCCTCGACGACGACGCACAGCTCGAACCCGTCCTCGAGTCGCCGCTGCCCGAGGGTGACCGAACCGCCTGCGTGCGACGCGAGCACACCGCCTTCGATCGCGTATCGACACGAGACCAGCTCGTCCGAGGACTCGAGCTCGGGTAAGCCGAAGGAGAGAAGCGTGAGACCGCCGAGCAGGGTGAGCCGGGGACGCTCCCCCCGCCAGCGCGCGCGCACACCACCGCGAAAGAGGCGCCCGACGGTCTGCCAGTAGGCGATCCCGAGCCAGCGAGCGCCCGACTCGGAGGATTCCACCACTGCGTCCGGAACGACCGCACGCTGCCTCGACTCGAAGCCGCCGGAGTCCAGCCTCCGCTCGGAGGCGCTCCAGCCGGAAAAGGGGGTCACAGCGGCTCGATCGCCGGCTTTCGCAGCACCTGGAAGATGAGCCGCGTCTCCACGTGCTCGACCTCGTCGCGCGCGGTCAGGTCGAGCACGAGCGAGCGCAGGTGCTCCGTGTCCGCGACGGCGACGTGCACGACGTAGTCGTCCGCGCCGGTGACGTGGTAGACCGAGATCGACTCGGGCAGCAGGAGGACATGGCTGTAGAAGTCGTCGATCAGGTGGCGGTTGTGCACCTGGAGCCGAACGGAGACGAGAGCCTGAGTCGGTCGCCCGAGAAGCGCCGGGTCTACCGCCGCGTGGAAGCCGCTCAGGACACCGCGCTCCCGCAGCCTGCGAACGCGCTCGAGGCAGCTCGAGGGCGAGAGGCCGACCAGCGCCGCGAGCTCCTTGTTGGAGATCCGTGCATTCTTCTGCAATTCGAGCACGAGCTCCCGATCGATTCGGTCCAGCGGCACGTACGTGGCATGTGATCGAACGATGTTCGGTTTCCTTGCCATCGCGACGAATCGATCCTACTCTCAGGAGAGGGCTTCTGCACCTGCGATAGCGTCCGGACCGGATGCCGACCAAGGAGAGACACACGATGACGTACGACGGCGAGCGGCCGGCCGGCGAGTTCCACTTCACGTCCGAGTCCGTGACAGAGGGCCACCCGGACAAGATGGCCGACCAGATCTCCGACGCGGTACTCGACGCGATCCTGCGCGATGACCCGTACGGACGGGTGGCGTGCGAGACATTCGTGACCACCGGCCTCGCGCTGATCGGCGGCGAGATCTCGACCTCCACCTACGTCGACATCCCGCGCATCGTCCGCGAGAAGATCGCGGAGATCGGATACGACCGGGCGGAGTACGGGTTCGACGCGAAGACCTGCAGCGTCATCCTCGCGGTCGACGAGCAGTCGCCCGACATCGCGCAGGGCGTCGACGTCTCGTACGAGGCGCAGCACGAGCCGGGCGAAGACGATCCCCTGGACAAGCTCGGAGCGGGCGACCAGGGGATGATGTTCGGCTACGCGTGCCGCGAGACCGACGAGCTCATGCCCCTCCCGATCACCCTGGCGCACAAGATCTGCAAGCGGCTGGCCGAGGTGCGCCATGCGGAGGAGCTGCACTACCTGCGACCGGACGGGAAGGCCCAGGTCACCGTTCGCTACGAAGTCGACGAGCACGGACACCAGCGCCCGGTCGAGATCGAGCGCGTTCTCATCTCGACGCAGCACGCCGAAGGGATCGACTCGGAGTCCCTCATCAAGCCGGACCTCGTCGAGCGCGTGCTCCGGCCGATCCTGCCGCGGGACCTGTACGACGAGGGTCGCCTCGAGCACAAGGATTTCGTCTACGTCAACCCCACCGGGAGGTTCGTCGTCGGCGGGCCGATGGGCGACACCGGCCTGACCGGGCGCAAGATCATCGTCGACACCTACGGCGGCGCTGCGCGTCACGGCGGCGGCGCCTTCTCGGGGAAGGACCCGACGAAGGTGGACCGTTCGGCTGCCTACGCCGCGCGTCACGTGGCGAAGAACATCGTCGCCGCCGGTCTCGCCGATCGCTGCGAGCTCCAGGTCGCCTATGCCATTGGCATCGCACAGCCGTTCTCGATCCAGGTCGAGTGCTTCGGCACCGAGGCGATCCCGGTCGCGCGCATTCGCGAGCTGGTCGTCGAGCACTTCGATCTCAGGCCGGCAGCCATCCTGCGCGACCTCGACCTGCGCCGCCCCATCTACGCGAAGACCGCGGCGTACGGGCACTTCGGCCGCGACGACCGCGACTTCACCTGGGAGCGGACCGACAAGGCCGACGCGCTTCGCGAGTCCGCGGGCCTCGCCCGCGAGCCACAGGCCGTTTAGGGATGGCCGTCACCGTCGTCGGGTCGGTCGCGTTCGACGCCGTCGAGACGCCGTTCGGGAGGCGCGAGCGCATCCTCGGCGGCGCAGCGACGCACTTCGCGCTTGCGGCAAGCTTCTTCACCGACGTGCGGGTCGTCGGCGTGGTCGGGGACGATTTCGGCGCCGAGGAGTTCGCCGTCTTCCAGTCGCGAGGGATCAACGTCGAAGACGTCGAGCGGATCGCCGGTGACCGGTCGTTCTTCTGGGCAGGTCGCTACGACGCAGACATGCAGGTCGCGCAGACGATCGACACGCAGCTGAACGTGTTCGCGGATTTCGACCCGGTGCTTTCCTCCGGCGCGCGTGCGTCCCGGGTCACCTTCCTCGCGAACATCCAGCCCGACCTTCAGCGTCGCGTCCGTGAGCAGTGCTCGGGCGCCGTCGTCACAGGGCTCGACTCGATGAACTACTGGATCGAGTCTGCGCGCGAGTCGCTCCTCGAGACGATCGCCTGCGTGGATGTCGTCTCTCTGAACGACTCGGAGGTGCGGATGCTCACCGGGGAACCGAATCTCGCGCGCGCCGCGCGCCAGATCTGCGCGCTCGGACCTCGCGTTCTGGTCGTCAAGCAGGGCAGCTACGGAGCGTGCATGTTCACGGATCGGGGCTTCTTCTTCGTCCCGGGCTATCCGCTGGAGACCGTCGTCGATCCCACGGGCGCGGGAGACTCGTTCGCCGGTGGCTTCTTCGGCTATCTCGACTCGCATCTCGAGTCGGGGGAGGTCACCGACGATGTGCTCCGGCGTGCCGCCGTCTTCGGCTCCGTGGTTGCGTCGTTCGCGATCGAGTCGTTCGGCAGCGAGCGGCTGCAAACCTTGACTTTGCCCGAGATCGAGGCCCGCTTCGGCGAGTTCAGGCAGATGACCAACTTCGAAGCGCAGCCGCTGCTCGTTCCCGCTACCGAGGAGTAGCGAAGCTGAGCGCGTCGGGCCAGAGAGCGCGCACGACGTCCCCGTCATCCGCGTACCGCAAGCTCGAGGAGATGCTCGCCGCGGAGCGCTGCGTCGTCCTGGACGGCGGCGTCGCCACCGAGCTCCAGCGGCGCGGCTCTGCCGCCGCGCCCGACCCGGAGCTCTGGGGAACGTGGGCGCTCTTTCGGGCACCGCAGGCAGTTCTCGACGTGCACCGGGGCTACGTCGACGCGGGCTGCAACGTGCTCTCGACCGATACCTGGTCGATCCTGTCCGCTCCCGAGCGCGAGCTGCGCCAGGGCCCGGGCGGCGGGGCGACGGCGCACTGGATGGACGTCGCGCGGCTCGGAATCAGGCTCGCGCGCCGCGCGGTCGAGGAGGGCGATCGCGTCAACGACTGCGCGGTCGCGTTCGCGATCTCGGAGGAGGTCAACTCCTCTCAGCGCCGCGGCACGCTCGAGCTGCTCGGCAGCGTGTTCTCCGAGGAGCCGCCGGACCTCATCCTGCTCGAGACGCTGACGCTCGTGCGCGACCCGGAGATCTTCGAGACCGTCGAGTGGCTCCTCGAGACCGGGCTTCCGGTCTGGCTCTCCTTCCGGCGCTGCCGCCATGGCGTCTGCGGGGTGTTCGGTCAGCACTGGGGCCCTCCCGAAGGCGATCTCTTCGGGCGCGCGGCGCGGCGGTTCGAGGAGATGGGCGTCGGTGCGCTCCTGATGAACTGCTTGCCGGTCGACCACGTGCCCGGGATGATCTCGTGGCTCAGAGACTTCACCGAGCTGCCGCTCGGCGTCTATCCCAACCTCGGACATCTGGCCGGCTCGCGCTGGCGCTTCGACGAGGAGATCGATCCGGCGGCGTACGCCGAGCTCGCCCTCGGCTGGCGCGAGGAGGGTGCCCAGATCATCGGTGGCTGCTGCGGCGTGACCGCGGAGCACATCGCCGCGCTCGCGAAAGCGCTCGCCGGCACGAAGCCGGGTCGCAAGCGGCCGCCGCTCGACGAGCGCCTGCTCGGCGACGAGCTGGACCTGCAGCCGGTCGAGCCGTGGCGCGACGAGCAAGGCCGCGTCGTCTTCCCGCTTCCGTTCCCGCAGCTCATGGTCGACGAGGGCGTCTTCGTGCCGACGACCGGGAGCTACCTCGTCTGGAAGACGCTGTTCGACGGGGATGTCGGACGCGACCTGAACTGTCTCGACGTCGGCTGTGGCTGCGGGATCCTCTCCGTCCAGCTCGCGTTGAACGGTGCCGCGCGCGTGCACGCGATCGACATCGACGAGAGCGCGGTCGCCAACACGCTGGCGAACGGGTTTCGCAACGGCGTCGCGGACCGGCTCACGGGTGAGACCGTCGACCTGTACCAGTGGGAGCCGAGCGAGCGCTTCGACCTGATCGCGGCCAGCCTCTATCAGATGCCCGTCGATCCGTACGAGGAGCCGAGCGGACACCGGCCGCTCGACTACTGGGGGCGCAACCTCCTCGACCATTTCGTCCGGCTGCTGCCCCGGCTGCTCACGGATGACGGAATCGCGTACGTGATGCAGCTGTCGATCCTCGGTCAGGGTCGAACTGCACAGCTGCTCGCGGACGGGGGCCTCGAGGCGAAGGTCGTAGACTTCAGCTTCTTCCCGTTCGGCACGGTGTTCCTGCAGAACAAGAAGCAGATCGACCGCGTCGAGCAGCTCTCCGACGCCTACCATCTGCGTTTCGCCGACGAGGACGTGATGGTCGCCTATTTGCTCGAGGTGACGCGATCCTCTTCCAACTGACACGAGGAGATTCGCATGACCCAGACCGAAGTGCGTGAGGTTCCGGCCCTGGACTTCAAGGTGGCCGATCTGGCCTTGGCCGAATGGGGTCGGAAGGAGATCGGCCTCGCCGAGCACGAGATGCCCGGCCTGATGTCGGCCCGTCTCGAGTACGCCGACGAGCAGCCGCTTCGAGGTGCTCGCATCACCGGCTCGCTGCACATGACGATCCAGACGGCGGTGCTCATCGAGACGCTGGTAGCGCTCGGCGCGGAGGTGCGCTGGTGCTCGTGCAACATCTTCTCGACCCAGGATCACGCCGCCGCAGCGGTCGCGGTCGGGCCGGACGGCACGCCGGACGAGCCCAAGGGGATCCCGGTCTTCGCCTGGAAGGGCGAGACGCTCGAGGAGTACTGGTGGTGCACCGAGCAGGCGCTCACCTGGCCCGAGGGCGGCCCGAACATGCTGCTCGACGACGGCGGCGACGCGACGCTGCTCGTCCACAAGGGTGTCGAGTTCGAGCGCGCGGGCGCGGTGCCGGATCCGGCCGGCGCCGACTCGGAGGAGTTCCGCATCGTGCTCGAGGTCCTGCAGCGCTCGCTCGAGTCCGACGCGCAGCGTTGGACGGGGGTCGCAGCGGAGATCAAGGGCGTGACCGAGGAGACGACTACCGGCGTGCACCGCCTGTACCAGATGGCTGACGCCGGAACGCTGCTCTTCCCGGCGATCAACGTCAACGACTCCGTCACCAAGAGCAAGTTCGACAACCTCTACGGCTGCCGGCACTCACTCGTCGACGGCATCAACCGCGCCGTCGACCTGATGCTCGCGGGGAAGCTGTGCGTCGTCTGCGGTTACGGCGACGTCGGCAAGGGCTCGGCGGAGTCGCTGCGCGCCCAGGGCGCTCGCGTCACCATCACCGAGATCGATCCCATCTGCGCCTTGCAGGCGTTGATGGAGGGCTACGAGGTCCGGCGCCTGGAGGACGTGGTCGAGACCGCAGACGTGTTCATCACGGCGACCGGCAACAAGGACGTCATCACCGTCTCCGACATGCGCCGCATGAAGCACCAGGCGGTCGTCGGCAACATCGGCCACTTCGACAACGAGATCGACATGGCGGGGCTCGCAGACTTGGACGGCATCGAGCGGATCCGGATCAAGCCGCAGGTCGATCAGTGGGTCTTCCCGGACGGCAAGGCGATCATCGTCCTCTCGGAGGGGCGCCTGCTCAACCTCGGCAACGCCACCGGTCACCCGAGCTTCGTGATGTCGAACTCGTTCACGAATCAGGTGATCGCTCAGATCGAGCTCTTCAACCGCACGGACGAGTATCCGCTCGGAGTCCACGTGCTCCCGAAGCACCTGGACGAGAAGGTCGCGCGCCTGCACGTGGAGGCCCTCGGCGCCAAGCTGACCGAGCTCAGCTCCGAGCAGGCTGCGTACATCGACGTGCCCGTGGAGGGTCCGTACAAGCCCGACCAGTATCGGTACTAGCAGCACCCGTGCGCTGAATGCACGGCGCGAATGTCGAGAGCAAGACGCGGGCGACGGATCTCGATGCCGTTGCCCGCGTCGCTTCCGAGCTCGGAGCACGGTACGAGGGTCGGCTCGACCAGGTGGACACGTACTTCCAGGTAGCCGCAGGGACGGCTCAAATTGCGCGAGATCTCGCATCTCGGTCCCGGCGGACGCGTCTCCACGAGCTGCGAGCTGATTCGCTACGACCGCCCCGACGAAGGCGGCGCACGGGTGAGCCGGTACGAGCGGACGGAGATCGACGACCCGGCGATCTGCAGGGAACGGCTCGTCGCCGAGCACGGACTGCGTGGCTGTGTGCGAAAGCAACGCGACCTCTGGATCCTCGGCTCGACGAGAGTCCATCTCGATCGCGTTCAGGAGCTGGGCGACTTCGTCGAGCTCGAGACCGTCTGCGCCGACGTCCCTGGACCGGGAGACCGGCTCGAGCACGACCGCCTGGCGGCTGCGCTCGGCCTCGATCCGCAGGCAACCGTCGAGGGCTCGTACATCGACCTGCTCGAGCGAGTTTGACGTCGAAGTGCCGCTGCAGAATCGGGTCACGCCGCTCAGTGAGCTGATCGCGGATCCGGCGCGCGGCCTCGTCTACGGCAACCGCGGCTGCCTCCACGACGAGGACGGGCGGATCCGTCGGCGGTACAACGGCAAGCGCTGGATCGCGTGTCGGCTCGAGTTCCGGGGCTGGCACAGGAGCCCACTCCTCCAGCCCGGCAAGTTCACCGAGCTCTTCTTCCTCGACGAGGCGACCGCGTTCGCTGCAGGCCATCGACCGTGCGCGCTCTGTCGCCGTGAGGACTACGTCCGTTTCGGCGGCCTCTGGCGCGAGCTCCACCCGCGGCAAGTCGGTGCCGACGCGATCGACGAGCAACTCCACGACGAGCGCATCGACTCGAATGCGCAGAGACAGCGTCACCACCGCGCGCCGCTGGACGAGCTTCCCGAGGGTGCCTTCGTGTTGCGCGCTCGCGAGCCCTGGCTCGTCCTCGGCACCGAGCTCGTTCGCTGGACGCCCGCCGGCTACGCGGAGCGGAGACGGAGACCGCGTGGAGAGGACGCACTGCTCATCACCCCGCCGTCGCTCGTTTCGATACTGCGTGCCGACTGGCAGTCGGCCGTGCCGCTGCTGCACCGCGTCGAGCGCAACGCGCTAGCGCCGGTCAGCCGAGCCAGAAGACGTCGGCCCGGGACCGAGGCCGGCCACGCGGTCGCCGGGATTGGCGAGCTTGCAGCGGTCGAGGGAGAGGCAGCCGCAGCCGATGCACTCGGTCAGACCGGCCTTCAGGCGGCCGAGCTCCGCGATTCGCTCGTCGATCCGGGCCTCCCAGCCTCGCGAGAGGCGCGACCAGTCGCTGCGTCCCGGTGCTCGGTCACGAGGAAGCCTCGCGAGCTCGACGCCGATCTCCTCGAGTGTGAGCCCGACTCGCTGGGCGAAGACGATGAACGCGATCCGGCGCAAGACCGTTCGCGGATAGCGGCGATGGCCCGGGCCGGGCCGCTCGGAGTCGATGAGACCCCGCTGTTCGTAGAAACGCAGCGCCGATGCCGCCACACCGCTACGACGCGAAACGTCCCCGATCGTGAGCAGCTCTGACACTCGCACAGAAAAGCACAGTTGCGGCTTGACTTCAAGTTAACTTGAACTTGTATGTTGCGACCGTCAATCGTCTCGAAGGGAGAAGAGAGATGGAAGAGACACGAACGCCGAGCCGTCGGATCACCGAGGAAGTCACCTCGTGGCCCGGAGTCGAGGCAGGAATCGGTTCTCGGGGTGAGTTCGGCGTTCACGCTCGACCGAAAGGAGATCGGACATCTCCACGGCGACCATGTGCTCCACATCGGATTTCCGAAGGCCGTGTGGCACGAGCTGCATGCCGCAGGAAGGATCGACTACCACCCGGTCTTTCCGGGCAAGCCCGGCTTCGGCGCTCGCCGCATCGAGTCGGACGACGACGTGCGCGACGCGATCGAGCTCCTGCGAATCAACTACGACCGTGTGGTCGCCCGCCACGGCGCCCCGACTGCGGCCTGAGATGAACGGGATCGTCACTGGCGCATCACGGGGTCTCGGGCTCGCGTTGTCGCGTGCGTTGTCCGAGCGAGGCTGGCGGCTCGTGGTCGACGCGCGTGACGGCGATGCGCTGGAGCGGGCCGTCGGCGGGCTCGACGGAGTCGCGGCGCTCTCGGGGGATGTCACCGATCCCACGCATCGCGAGGAGCTCGTCAGGGCCGCAGGAAGACCGATCGACCTCCTCGTCAACAACGCGAGCGCGCTCGGAGTAACGCCGCTGCCTGCGCTCGTCGCATATCCGCTCGACGAGCTGCGACGGGTCTACGACGTCAACGTGCTCGCCCCGCTCGCTCTCGTCCAGCTCGCGCTTCCCGCACCTGAGCGATCGCGCGCGGATCGTCAACGTGAGCTCCGACGCCGCGGTCGAAGCGTACGAGGGCTGGGGCGGGTACGGCTCCTCGAAGGCAGCGCTCGCACAGATGGCCGCCGTTCTCGCCGCCGAGCATCCGGAGCTCCGCGTCTACACCGTCGATCCGGGCGACATGCGGACGCAGATGCAGCAGGACGCCTTCCCGGGCGAGGACATCTCGGACAGGCCGCCACCGGAGGAGAGCGTTCCAGGACTTCTCGCGCTCATCGAGGGCGACCTCCCGAGCGGGCTCGTACCGAGCTCGCGATCTCATCGAGGTCTCGGCAGGGTGAGCACGCTCGCAGTCGAGTCCCGCGGTTCGCCTCGAAGCGAGCGAGCCGCCAGAAGCCCGCGGGTTGGAACGGGACGGCGTCCGGCTCCTCGTCACCGACCGAGCGGACGGCTCGATCGCGCACGGTCGGTTCTTCGACTTGCCTCGGCATCTCGCGCCCGGCGACCTGATCGTCGTCAACACCTCGGCGACCATGCCGGCGGCGCTTCCCGCGTCACGCGCGGACGGTGCGCCGCTCGAGCTGCATCTCTCGACTCCGGCGAACGATCGAGATCAGGAGCGCTTCTGGATCGTCGAGCTTCGGTCCGAGGGCCGGCCGTTCGGTGGGATTCACGTCGGTGACCGGCTGGCTCTGCCCGACGGTGGCTTCGCCCGGATCCTCGCTCCGTACTCGGGCGTCCGGCTCTGGCTCGCGCGCCTCGATGTCGCTCAGCCGCTCGAGGCGTATCTGGCCGCGCACGGGCATCCGATTCGCTACGGCTACGTGCCCCGTCGCTGGCCCTTGTCCGCGTACCAGAACGTGTACGCGCTCGAGCCCGGCAGCGCCGAGATGGCGAGCGCCGGCCGGCCGTTCACCGCCGAGTTGATCACCCGGCTCGTCGCCGAGGGCGTGCTCGTCGCCCCCGTCACGCTGCACACCGGCGTCTCCTCGCCGGAGAGCCACGAGGCACCCCTACCCGGAGCGCTACCGGGTGCCCGAGCACACGGCGAGGCTGGTGAATGCCGTGCACGCCTGGGGCGGACGCGTGATCGCCACGGGAACGACGGTCGTTCGAGCGCTCGAGACCGTCGCGCAGCCGGACGGCACGGTGGCCGCGGGCGACGGCTGGACGAGTCTCGTCGTGACGCCGGCGCGAGGCCTGTGGACGGTCGACGGGCTCGTGACCGGCTTGCACGAGTCGGACTCCTCGCACCTCGAGCTGCTGCGTGCAGCGGCCGGCGAGGAGCTGCTCGCCCGCAGCTACCGGGAGGCCGTCGAGCACGGCTACCTCTGGCACGAGTTCGGCGACAGCCACCTCATCCTCTGAGGCGATGGTTGATCGACAATTCACGGCGGCCGGATGACGGCCACGACACGGCGCCGGATCGCCACCTCCCTCGCCGTCCAGGCTTACCAGCCTGCACGACGCGTGATGCGTCGCCCGGCTTGGTCGTGACCGCCCAGCTGGCGTCAATATCGATCAACTCTAGGCCGCTAGTTCGTTCTCGGGCTCTCCGACCTCGATGGGGTTCGCGCCCGGGTCCTGGCTCCACTCGTGCCAGCCGCCGTCGTAGACGGCGATTCGCTCCCAACCCATGAGATAGGCGTAGAACCAGGTCTCGCTGGCCCGCCAGCCCGTGCCGCAGTAGAAGGCGACCCACTTGTCGGGGGTGATGCCCGCCTCCTCCCAGTTGGCCGCGATCTCCGGGTATGCGCGCATGGTGTTGTCGACGTTGCGGTAGTGCTGCATGTGGTACGCGTCCGAGCCGCAGTTTCCCCAGACGTCGCCGGCGATGCGGCCGGCCGGGCGAATGTAGTTGTAGCCCGAGACCTTGCCGATGTGCTCGGTCCAGGTCCGAACGCTGACGAGGGCGGCGTCGTCCGGATCGGCGAGGATCTGCTTGGCCTCCTCGATGTCGACGATGACTTCCGGATGCTGGGGAATGGGTACGTCGAAAGACGTGACCGGCGTCGGCTGGCGAGGAGTCGTCTCGAGCGCGTTCCCCGCTCGGACCCAAGCGTCGTAGCCCCCGTCGAGGACGCGAACGTCCCGGACGCCGCAGTAGTGCAGGATCAGCGCCGCGCGGCAGGCCGAGATCTGTCCTGCTCGCCGGCCCGGCCACTTTTCGTCCGCGTGTCCTTCGGTATCGCGCCCGTAGAGGATGACCGTCGTGTCATGCGTGATCCCGAGACTGCGCAGCGCCGTCTCGAGCTCCTCGGGCGAGCGGCGGTTCCAGTCGATCGGGTTCTCGAGCTGGTTCGTGTCGAGGTAGAGCGCGCCCGGGAGGTGGTTCTCCTCGTACTCCTCGGGAACCCCGAAGTTGACGTGGAAGAGCAGGAAAGTCCCCGTCGGTGCTGCCTCCGGCCGGCCTCCCGCAAGGAGCTGCGAGAGCCATTCGGGGTGGACGAGCCGGTCGTAGTTCGGTAGACGCTCGAGGGGAAGCGAGGTGTCGTCGGCCCACTCGGGCCGTCGCCCTCGTGGACTCGGACCTCTCCGTGCCCCAGGTCGGCCAGCCTGCTCCGGAACGCCGCTACGTTCTGAGGCCCGCCGGAGACAACGACCTCGCGGCCGGAAACGATGCTCTTCTCGCGCAGGAGCCGCTCGACCTCGACCTCGTCGACGCGCTCCAGCCAGGTTGCGGGGAACGAGACCGCCCCGGGTATGTGACCGCCTCGAGACTCTCCTTGCAGTCGCCAGCCGTTGTAGGCCGGCAGCGGCCGGACGTCGACGATCGTGAGATCAGGATCCGCGAGTCGAGTGTGCAGCTCGGCGCTGGAGACGACCGATGTTGCCATCGCGTCATCCTAGACCCATTAGTTTCCAAAGTAAAGTGACTATGAAACTTGAAGCGTATGGTGCGCTGCCCGCTGGGGTGGTGGAGCGTTGACTGACGACGTAGGGCGTTCAGGACGCCGCGCGGAAGATGTGCGGCCGCAGGAACGTCGCGAACGCTGTCGCGCCGGCGGTGCTCATGTGCAGCCCGTCACCGCGAAACCAGGGCTTGCCTGCGCTGTAGTCGTTCCAGTCGGCGACGAGCATCCGCGGCCAGCGCTTCTGCGGCGCCGCGGATCGCGACGTTTGTCTCGCGGTAGATCCCTTTCTGCTCGCGAAGGGTCACCCATACGACACCGTGGACCCCCTGGGCAAGTGCCGCCCGCATGACCCGGTCGACGCCGGCGCCGTAGCCTCGAGCCCCTTCGTTGTAGCCGACGTCGACGACGAGCACGTGACCGAGCGACCGCCCAGAGGACTGCACCGCCTGCAGGGCCGTCGACGGCTTCGAGCCCATGAAGGCGCAGCTCGGTTGCACCAGCCTGCGGCAGACCTCGAGATCGAGGCGCACCTCGAGCCCCTTTCGTAGCGCCGTCTGCGCACTCGGAACGTGCTGCATCGACGCCGCCACGGAGTCACCTATGACGGTTACCGGAATCGGCTTTGGCGCGCCGTTCGCCGCCGCGGCAAGCACCGCGACGAGGGTTGACGCAGCGACGAGTGAGCACAGCGAGGCGCGGCTGCTCATCCGAGCCACGGTAGCCGAGCCGGTTGACGCATCGGGTACCCGCCCTGAGGCCGGTAGGCACGTTACGCGCCTGAAACAGCGCTGAAATGCCGATTCCCTACAACGACTCTCGGGTCGGTCGTATCGTTCCTGCAAGAGGCCCCGAAAGCGAGGATGCGCACGTGCAAGTGAGCGACGACCCGCGGGTCGGCACCGAGCTCGCCGGCTACCGGATCGAGTCGCTGCTGGGCTGGGGCGGCATGAGCGTCGTCTACCTGGCCGAGGATCTACGGCTCAAGCGCAAGGTTGCGCTCAAGCTGCTCGCCGCGAGCCTCGCGGAGGACGAATCATTCCGTGAGCGCTTCCTGCGCGAGTCGGAGCTCGCCGCGTCGATCGACCATCCGAACATCATCCCGATCTACGAGGCCGGGACGACGGAGGACGATCTCCTGTTCATCGCGATGCGCTTCGTCGAGGGGCGTGACCTGAAAGAGCGCCTCCAACACGGCCGGCTGGACCCCGCGGACGCGGTCGGGATCGTCGCGCAGGTGGCGAGCGCCCTGGATGCGGCTCACGCGCGCGGTCTCGTGCACCGCGACGTGAAGCCATCCAACGTGCTGCTCGACGAAGGCTCCCGCCCGGATGGCTCCGACCACGTCTACCTGGCGGACTTCGGAATCACGAAGCGGGTCTCCGAGGACGCCGGAGCCGGCGACGACGGCCAGCTCATGGGCACCATCGACTACGTCGCCCCGGAGCAGATCGCGGGGGAGGAGATCGACGCGCGCGCGGATGTCTACTCACTCGGCTGCGTTCTCTACGAGTGCCTCGTCGGGCAGCCGCCGTTCCGGCGCGACTCGGAGCTCGCGGTGGTATTCGCGCATCTCGAGGCCGAGCTCGCCCGCGCCGAGCGCGCAGCGGCCGGAGCTGCCGGCGGCGCTCGACGCCGTAATCGCACGGGCGCTGGCGAAGGAGCCGGAGGAGCGCTACTCGAGCTGCCGAGAGCTCGCTCGGGCCGCGCTCGGGGTCGCGGTCGACGAGGCGAGCCGCCGGCTTGTCGACGTCGCCTCCCGTGCCGCCGCCGGCAGGAGCGACCTGAGCGAGGTCGAGGCGGAGTTGACCGGCAAGGTGATCGACCTGCAGCTCGCGCGCGAGCAGGTGCAGGCTCTCTCGGGCCCGCACACCCCCGCCCGCGTGGCGGCCGAGGGAATCTGCCCGTTCAAGGGTCTGGCGAGCTTCGAGCCGGTCGATGCCGACTACTTCTTCGGCCGCGAGCGGCTCGTTGCCGAGCTCGTGGCCCGCCTCGTCGGCGCGAGCTTCCTCGGGATCGTCGGCCCCTCGGGCAGCGGCAAGTCGTCGGTCCTCCGCGCCGGTCTCCTTCCGGCCCTTGCGGGAGGGGTCCTGCCGGGCAGCGAGGCCTGGCGGCGTCTGCTGCTGCGTCCCGGCGAGCGGCCGCTCGACGAGCTCCGCCGCGTGCTCGTGTCGGGAGCGAAGGATCCTCTCGCCGAGGCGCTCGACGCGCTGCCCGGCAATGCGCGCCTCCTGCTCGCCGTCGACCAGTTCGAGGAGCTGTTCACGGCCTGCCGCTCCGACGCCGAGCGCGCTGCTTTCGCCGACATGCTTGTCCGCGCCGCCGCCGATCCCGAGGGTCGCGCGGTCGTCGTGGTTGCCCTGCGCGCCGACTTCTACGGGCGCTTCGCAGCCTACCCGGGACTTGCCGAGCTGCTTGGGCGGAAACCAGGTGCTGGTCGGGCCCATGCAGGCGTCGGAGCTACGGCGAGCCGTCGAGCTGCCCGCAGGCCGGGTGGGACTGCGCGTCGAGCCGGAGCTGGCAGACGCGCTGGTCGACGACGTGGAGGGCGAGCCCGGCGCGCTGCCGCTGCTGTCCACCGCCCTGCTCGAGCTCTGGCAGAGGCGGCAGGACAACGCGCTCACCCTGGCTGCCTACCGCGAGTCCGGAGGCGTACACGGTGCCGTCGCGCGGCTGGCCGAAGGCACCTACGCCCGCGTCGCGGATGAGCACAAGCAGCTCGTGCGCGCCCTCATGCTGCGCCTCGTCGGCGAGGGCGAGGGCGACGCGCCGGTGCGCCGCCGCGCTCCCCTCGCCGAGCTCGACCTGGAGCGCGACAGATGGATGGCCGACGTGCTGGCGACGCTGGCCGACAGCCGACTCGTCACCGTGTCGGAAGGAAACGTCGAGGTCGCCCACGAGGCGCTGCTGCGCGAGTGGCCACGCCTGCGCGAGTGGATCGAAGAGGACACCGAAGGACGCCGGCTTCGCCGCCACATCACCCAGGCGGCGAGCGAATGGGACGCGGCTGGACGCGATCGGAGCGAGCTCTACCGCGGCGCCCGCCTCGCTGCCGCCCTCGACTGGACCGCCGAGCACGCGCTCGACGTCAACGAGCTCGAACGCGAGTTCGTCACCGAGAGCCGCGAGGCATCGGAGAAGGAGACCAAGAGCGTCAGGCGTACGAACCGGCGCCTGCGCGCGCTGCTCGCCGGGGTCGCGGTCCTGCTGGTGGCGGCCGTCGCGGGTGGGATCTTCGCCGCCGTCCAGCGCGGCGAGGCGCGCGACGCGGAGACCGCGCAGCTCGCCCAGCGCCTCGGCGCCCAGGCGCTCGTCGAGGATGACCTCGACCGCTCGCTCCTGCTCGCCCGTCAGGCGGTCGCGATCGACCGTTCGCCGCAGACCCGGAGCTATCTGCTCGAAGCCCTCCTGCGCTCGCCGAAAGCGGACGGGATCATGCACGGCCGAACCGAGTTCCTCCGCGCGATCGCGGTCAGCCGCGACGGCAGGACGCTCGCGGTTGGCAGCTTCCGCGACGGACTTCTCTTCTTCGACACCCGGACGTACGCGCGGATCGGCGGAAAGTCGCCGGTGACCGGCTGAACGTCGAGAGCCTCGCGTACAGCGCGGGCGGAGACACGCTTGCGGTCGGCGGTGACGGCTTCATCCGCCTGCTGGACGCGCGCACGTACGAGCAGCTCGCGGAGACACTCGTGGACGGCCTCGTCACGAGGTTGATCTTCAGCCGAGACGGATCGAGACTCGTTGTCGCGACCGGCGAGACCGTTCCCGATTCGATCAGCATCCGCGACCCTGCCACCCTGGCGCCGATCGGCGCACCGATCGAGCCCGAGGGCTATGCCGGCGCCTATCGAGCCCAGCTCTGGGGGGCTCCCGGTCTCGCGTTGACGCCCGACGGTAGCTCCGTCCTCACCGCCTCGAACGAGGACGAGCTCGTCTGGTGGGATCTCCGGAGCCGTTCCGCGACCAGACGCGTGAGGATCGGTACGGGTCACCATGCGCTCGCGGTGAGCTCGGACGGCGACACTGCCGCCGTCGGCGTCGACCGAGGCATCCAGCTGGTCGACACGCGAAGCGGAGCCGTGCGGTCATCCGCCGGCGTTCTCACCGACGCACCGAACTGGTTGGCATTCAGCTCTGACGGGAGGACCGTCGTGTCGACGGGGCTCGACGGAGCCGTGACCCTGTGGGACGTCCGGTCGGCGACGGTCCGCGAGACCCTGCGCGGCCACTCGGCCTCCGCCTCGCAGCCGGAATTCAGCCCCGACGGGAAGACGCTCTACACGACGAGCCACGACGGAACGGCGATCGCCTGGCGCATCGCGGGCGACCGCGGGCTCGGGCGGCCGTTCGAGTTCACGCCCGGCCGGGCGGCCCGGGACTTTCGGCACCCCGGTGCCTACGTCCTCGACGGACGGCTGATCGCCGTCGGCCTCAAGGGACGAGGGATTGGGCTCCGAGACGGCGAGACGCTGGCCCGAGCCGGCGCTACCCTGCTGAAGACCGGCGGTGAGGTGAATGCGCTCGCGTCCGATCCGGACGGGCGAATGCTCGCGGCCGGCACCGAAGGCCGGCAAGGTGACGCTCTGGGACGTCGCTTCACGGTCGCTCCGGCTGGGGCCGTTCAGCGTCTCGAAGAAGTCGGTGGAGGGCCTGAGCCTCAGCGCGGATGGGACGATGCTCGCAACAGCCGGCGGCGGAGCCGGCGCGAGGCTCTGGGACGTTGCGACAGGGGAGGCGCGCGGCCGGGTCGGGGACGGCAGCGCCGTCGGCGCCGTCGCCTTCAGCCCGGCGGCCCCGCTCGTCGCGATCGTGCTCTCTGGGTATGCCGGGCCGAGCGGAAAAGGAAAAGGAGCAGGAGTCGTCGAGGTCTGGAACGTGACCCGGCGCTCGCTGGTCATGAGGCTGCGACCCGATCTTGCCCCGGACGTAATCGGTTACGCGCTCGCCTTCACCCCGGACGGCCGGGTGCTTGCCAGCGGCGGGCTCGGCGACCGGTTCGTTCACCTCTGGGACGTCGAGAAGGGAAGGCTGCTCCGCGAGCTCGAGCAGAACGTGGGCGGCGTGCACTCGCTCGAGTTCAGCCTGGACGGTCGTACCTTGGCGGTCGGGGGGTACGGAGAGCCGTATGCGGCGCTCCTCGACGTCGCGACGGGGGCGCAGCTCGGCCCGAGGCTCACGGCCGGCAGAGACGCCGCGATGGTCGATGTGTCCCCTGACGGGCGCTCCCTGTTGCAGACGCACGGCAGCGGGGAGGGGGCTGTCTGGGACATCGATCCGGAGTCGTGGGAGAGGCGCGCGTGCGCGCTCGCCAACCGCACGCTCACCCAAGAGGAGTGGAAGAAATTCCTGCCGGGGCGGCCCTACGAGCCGGCCTGCGCGAGCATGAGTAAGCTCAGAGGCGGATCGACCAGGTGAAGCGCGTCAGCGTGGCCGGCGGCGCGAGGCCACCGGGACGTAGACCCCGCCGCACGAGCAGCGTCGGCGGAGTGGCCTCTCGGGCGAGCTTGAG
>CAWKLR010000014.1:0-178835 GCA_963850485.1 uncultured Actinomycetes bacterium
CGTGAAGTCGTTCCGGAACCTCGACCGGGTGCTCGTCATCGTGCCCGCCGAGCTCGAGGTCGTCTCGGTCGTGTGGGCGCGCTCGCTCCTCGTGACCGAGGCCGCGCTCCCGCTCGTCCTTGCTCGCGCCGGCGTCGAGAACGGGGAGGCGGCGGAGTGAGCCTCCACCCGAATCAAGTCTTGCTCGCGCCCGTGGTCTCCGAGAAGAGCTATTCGCTCATCTCCGATCGCAAGTACACGTTTCGCGTGCACGAGGACGCGCACAAGACCCAGATCCGGCAGGCGGTCGAGGAGCTCTTCGAGGTGAAGGTCCAGAAGGTGGCCATCCTCAAGGTGCAGTCCAAGCCGAAGCGCCGCGGGTTCACGAAGGGTCGCAGGCCTGGCTGGAAGAAGGCCATCGTGCAGCTCCGTGAGGGCCACGAGATCGAGATCTTCGAAGGAGCGGCCGTCTGATGGCTCTCCGCAAGTACAAGCCCACGAGCCCTGGGCGCCGCTTCATGGCGACCTCGGGCTTCGAGGAGATCACGAAGTCCGAGCCGGAGAAGTCGCTCCTCGAGCCGCTGACCAAGAAGGGCGGCCGCAACAACCGCGGCCGGATCACGACACGCCATCAGGGCGGCGGTCACAAGCGTCGCTTCCGCACGATCGACTTCAAGCGCACGAAGGACGGCGTGCCGGCGAAGGTGGCCGCGATCGAGTACGACCCGAACCGCTCCGCACGTATCGCGCTCCTGCACTACGCCGACGGAGTCAAGGCGTACATTCTCGCCCCGTCCCGGCTTCGCGTCGGCGCGACGGTCGAGTCCGGCCCGAATGCGGACATCAAGCCCGGCAATGCGCTACCGCTGGCGAACATCCCGACCGGAACGCTGGTGCACTCGGTGGAGCTCAAGCCGGGGCAGGGCGGACGGATGGCGCGCTCGGCGGGATCCTCGGTCCAGCTCGTCGCGAAGGACGGTGACCACGGCGTGCTGCGGCTCCCCTCGGGTGAGCTGCGCCGCGTGCTGCTCACCTGTCGGGCGACGGTCGGCCAGGTCGGCAACACGGATCACGCCAATCAGTCGAGTGGCAAGGCCGGCCGGAGCCGGTGGCTCGGCAAGCGGCCCACGGTGCGCGGCTCGGCGATGAACCCGGTCGATCACCCGCACGGCGGCGGCGAGGGCAAGTCGAAGGGCGGTCGCCATCCGGTCACCCCGTGGGGCGTGCCGACGCTCGGCAAGCGCACGCGCCGAAAGCACAAGGAGTCCGACAAGCTGATCGTCCGCGGCCGACGCCGCGGCAAGGAGAGGAAGCGCTAAGTGCTCCTCGAGGCGATGTCATCCGCACTCCTGCCGGCTGCAAAGCCGCGCCATTCTGCGTCCTCAGTCGCGTCCATATCAATGGATATGAACGCTCCCTGCGTCCTTGCCTGGCTTGCTTTTCGCTCGGCAGGAGCACGGCAACATCACCTCGAGGAGACACTGTGAGTAGATCGTCCAAGAAGGGGCCCTTCGTCCAGGAACGGCTGCTCAGCCGGATCGAGGCGATGAACGCGACGGGCGAAAAGCGGATGGTCCGCACGTGGTCGCGCACGTCGACGGTCTTCCCGGAGATGGTGGGGCACACGATCGCCGTCCACGACGGGCGCAAGCACGTGCCCGTGTTCCTGACCGAGCAGATGGTCGGTCACAAGCTCGGCGAGTTCGCACCGACCCGAACGTTCCGGAGCCATTCCGGCGACCGGCAGGCCCAGGTGAAGAAGCGGACATGACCACGGCTGCGACAGACGATCGCCAGCGCGTTCGCGCCCAGGCCAAGTGGGTGCGCACCTCCTCGCGGAAGGCGCGGCTCGTGCTCGACCACATTCGCGGTCGCACGGTGCCCGAGGCGCGGACGGTGCTCGCCTTCAGCACCCGCGCCGCGGCGACGGACATCGAGAAGGTGCTCCGTTCAGCGGTGGCGAACGCGGAGGCGAACCACGGGCTGGACGGCGACGATCTCGTCGTCGAGGTCGCATATGCCGACGAAGGCCCGACGCTGAAGCGTTGGAAGCCACGCGCCCGCGGTCGCGTCAACCGCATTCGCAAGCGAACCTGTCATGTGACGCTCGTGCTCGCCGAGGTTCCGGAGACTGCAACGCGGCGTCGACGCCGGCGCCGGGCAGATGCGCCGGCTGCGACTGCCGCCCCGGCTGCCGAGAGCCCGACTCCCGCCGAGAAGCCGAAGGCTTCGAGGCGACAAAAGAAGAAGGAGGCCGTCGCGTAATGGGCCAGAAAGTGCATCCCGGCGGGTTCCGCGTCGGCGTCATCCACGACTGGAAGTCCAACTGGTGGACGAGTCGACAGGAGTTCGCGGGCTATCTGCTCGAGGACGTCAAGATCCGTCGCCATATCCTCGGCAAGCTCTCGCATGCGGGGCTCTCGGACATCCTCATTCGCAAGGACAAGCAGCGGATCACCGTTGACATCTACACCGCGCGCCCCGGCATCGTGATCGGCAAGTCCGGTGTGGAGGTCGACGCGCTGCGCCGTGACTTGCACGCGCTCACGCAGAAGAACGTGCACATCAACATCAACGAGATCAAGCGTCCCGAGCTCGACGCGAAGCTCGTCGCGCAGTCGATCGCCGAGCAGCTCGAGAACCGCGTGAGCTTCCGCCGCGCGATGAAGCGCTCTCTCGCCTCGGCGATGCGCTCCGGGGCGCAAGGGATCAAGATCACCGCCGCGGGCCGCC
Source organism: uncultured Actinomycetes bacterium (assembly GCA_963850485.1). Classification (GTDB taxonomy): domain Bacteria; phylum Actinomycetota; class Thermoleophilia; order Gaiellales; family Gaiellaceae; genus GMQP-bins7. The sequence goes on from CAWKLR010000014.1 coordinate 2,713, forward strand.
TTACCGGCGGCGAGATGAGTCGCCGAGAGATGTACTCCGAGGGCCGGGTCCCGCTGCACACGATCCGCGCCGACATCGACTACGGACAGGCGGAGGCGAAGACGACCGCCGGCCAGGTCGGCGTCAAGGTCTGGATCAACAAGGGCGAGATCATGCCGGAAGGCTTCGAGGGAGCCGGCGGGCGCGACTCACGACTCGGTGACCAGGACCAGGCGCGTCGGCGACAGGGCTCTTCGGGCGAAGGGCTCGGAGCTTCCCGCGAGGGTCGTGGACGCAATGTGGATCGCGAGGGCCTCGGCATCGTCCAGCGCAAGCGCAAGGGACAGCGTCCCGGCGGCCGCGCGACTCAGCGTCCGCGCCGCGAGGACGTCGGTGCGATTGGAGCGGAGGCCGAAGCACAGCCGGTGGAGGAGACCACCGCCTCCGAGACCGTGGTCGAGCCGACGCTCGAGATCGCTCCCGAGCCGACGCCTGAAGCAAGTCGAGCACGTCCGAGGTCGCTCCGGAGCCGACCCCCGAGCCCGCAGCCGAGGATGACGCCTGATGTTGATGCCGCGCAAGACGAAGTTTCGCCGCCATCATCGCGGACGCCGCGCGGGCCTTTCCAAGGGTCAGACGACCGTGCAGTTCGGCGACTACGGGCTCAAGAGCATGGAGGCGGGATGGATCTCGAACCGCCAGATCGAGGCAGCTCGTATCGCGGCGACGCGGAAGATCCGCCGAAGCGGGAAGGTCTGGATCAACCTCTTCCCGGACAAGCCCTTCACCAAGAAGCCCGCCGAGACGCGCATGGGCTCCGGCAAGGGCTCCCCGGAGGGTTGGGTCGCGGTCGTCAAGCCGGGCCGCGTCATGTTCGAGCTCGCCGGGGTCGACGAGGAGCTGGCCAAGGAGGCGCTCCGGCTCGCTGGCCAGAAGCTCCCGGTTCGCACGAAGTTCGTCAAGAGGGAGGCCGATCTCTTTGAGAGCTAGAGAGCTGCGGGCGCTGACCGACGACGAGCTCGACCGGAAGATGGCCGAGACCCGGCGGGAGCTCTTCAACCTGCACTTCCAGACCGCGACCGGCGTGCTCGAGAACAGCGCCCGGCTGCGCACCGCCAAGCGCGAGATCGCGCGCATCCTGACCGTCAAGAACGAACGTGCCAGAGGACTGACGACATGACAGAGGACAACGTGAACCCCAGCGAAGAGACGCAGGACGAGCCCGAGACCGAGGTCGCGCCGCAGGAGGCCTCGGCGGAGACGACCGACGCCCCGGACGGCGTGGCGGACGTCGAGAACGTGCCGGAGGAGGCAGCTCCGGACGAGGCCGACGAGCCGGGGACAGGCGCGGACCCGCCGGCTGCCGAGCCTGCCACCGCCGAGCCCGAGGACGTGCCCGACGCGGTGGGCGACGAGCCTGCTGCTGCGGAAGCGGTCGAGGAGATGCCCGCCGCGGAAGCAGACGAAGTGGTCGAGGAGGAAGCTGTCGCCGAAGAGGCGTCTGCGGCGAGCGACGGCGCGGAGCCCTCTGAGCCTGCGGCTGCCGCCGTGTCCGAGCCCAAGAAGAAGAAGAAGCGGCTGCCGCGCTCGCTGCGCCCTCAGCGGACGAAGACGAAGCGGGAGCGTTCTGCCGAGCGCAAGGCGATCACCCGCCTGCCCAAGCCGGAGCATGCTCGCGGGCGCCGGCAGGAGCGGCAGGGCAAGGTCGTGTCCGCGGCCTCGGACAAGACGATCGTCGTTCGCGTCGACACCGTGAAGGTGCATCCGATGTACAAGAAGGTCATCCGCCGCAGCACCAAGCTGCACGCGCACGACGCTGAGAACCAGGCGAAGATCGGCGACGTCGTCCGCATCGTGGAGACCCGGCCGATCTCGAAGCAGAAGCGCTGGCGCCTGCAAGAAGTGGTGGAGGCCGCGAAGTGATCCAGCAGGAGTCCAGGCTTCGGGTGGCGGACAACACGGGCGCGCGGGAGATCCTGTGCATCCGGGTCCTCGGGGGATCCCATCGCCGCTACGCGCGGGTCGGGGACATCATCATTGCTACCGTGAAGTCGGCCACGCCGCAGGGCGCGGTCAAGAAGGGTGAGGTCGTGCGGGCGGTCGTCGTGCGGACGAAGAAACCCTACGGCCGAGACGACGGCACGCTCATCGGATTCGACGAGAACGCCGCCGTCCTCATCGATCCGCAGTCCAACCCGCGTGGGACCCGCATCTTCGGTCCCGTCGCGCGGGAGCTCCGCGAGAAGAACTTCATGAAGATCGTCAGCCTGGCTCCGGAGGTTCTCTAGGTGTCCGTGAAGATGAAGGTGAAGAAGGGCGACATGGTTCAGATCATCACCGGCAAGGACCGCGGGAAGCGCGGCCGCGTGCTCGAGGCGCGCCCTTCGGAGAAGCGGGTGATCGTCGAGAACCTGAACGTCTCCAAGCGGCACACGAAGCCCCGCCCGATCAGGGATTCCTCCCGTATGGGTGGAGCGCAGATCGTGCCCGGCGGCATTCTGGACAAGCCGGCGCCCCTGCCGGTCTCGAACGTCATGGTCGTCTGCCCCATCTGTGGCCTTCCGACCCGCATCGGGATCGTCGAGAAGGAGATCAAGGGCGAGACCGTCCGCGTGCGCGTCTGCAAGCGCGAGGGCTGCCGGCAGGAGATCGACAAATGAGCTCTGCGACCGTGACCAGCGAAGCCCCGACTCCGGAGACCTACGTGCCGCGCCTGAAGGACCGGTACGAGTCGGAGATCCGCGCACGCCTTCAGGAGGAGCTCGGCCTGCCTTCGGTCATGCAGGCGCCGCGCGTCACCAAGGTGACGTTGAACATGGGCGTCGGCGAGGCGAAGACGGACGCGAAGGCGCTCGATGCGGCGATCGACGAGCTGTCCGTCATCTCGGGGCAGCGCGCACAGGTGCGCCGCGCCACCAAGTCGATCGCCAGCTTCAAGCTCCGCGAGGGCATGCCCGTGGGCGCGCGCGTGACGCTGCGCGGCGCGCGCATGTACGAGTTTCTCGACCGCCTCACCTCGATCGCGCTTCCGCGCATCCGCGACTTCCGCGGGCTCGACCCGGGCTCGTTCGACGGGCGTGGCAACTACTCGATCGGGATCCGGGAGCAGATCATCTTCCCCGAGATCGACTACGACAAAGTCCCGTCGGTGCGGGGGCTCGACATTGCGATCACGACCTCGGCGACGACGGACGAGCACGGGCGCGCGCTGCTCGGTGCCCTCGGCATGCCGTTCGCCGGAGAGAGAAGGGAACCGTAAGTGGCCAAGAAGTCGCTCGTCGTCAAGCAACAGCGGGGCTCGAAGCACAAGGTGCGCGCGTACTCGCGCTGCAACAAGTGCGGTCGTCCCCGCGCGGTCTATCGCAAGTTCGGGCTCTGCCGAATCTGCCTGCGGGAGCTCGCCCACCAGGGCGCCATCCCGGGCATGACGAAGTCGAGCTGGTAGGAGGAATCGTGCTCACTGACCCGATCGCCGACATGCTCACCCGTATCCGCAACGCGAATCGCGCGTTGCACGAATCCGCGTCCATGCCGACCTCACGCATGAAGGAGGAGATCGCGCGCATCCTGAAGGACGAGGGCTACATCGCCGACTTCCGCGTGATCGAGACGAAGGACGAGAAGGATCAGCCCCTGCCGTTCCGGACGCTCGTGATCGAGCTCAAGTTCGCCCGCGATCGGCGCCGCGTCATCACCGACCTCAAGCGCGTGTCGAAGCCCGGCCGGCGTGTCTACGCCGGGAAGGATCGCCTGCCGCGCGTGCTCGGGGGTCTCGGCACCGCCATCATGTCCACCTCGACCGGGGTGATCACCCACCGGCAGGCCGCCGAGCGCGGCGTCGGCGGCGAAGTGATCGCCTTCGTCTGGTAAGCGGAGCAGGGCATGTCGCGCATCGGCCGAAAACCCATCGAGCTGCCGTCGGGAGTGCTGGTTGCGCTCTCGCCCGGTCGCGTGCAGGTCAACGGCCCGCTCGGCGAGCTGAGCCAGGTCGTGCCGGCGCGCATGCAGATCGAGAAGACGGAGGCCGAGATCGTCGTCACTCGCCCCACCAACCGCGGGGAAGACCGCGCGCTGCACGGGCTCACCCGGACGCTCGTCGCCAACATGGTCGAGGGCGTCACGAAGGGCTTCGAGAAGCACCTGGAGATCCAGGGGGTGGGGTACCGCGCTCAGCTCAAGGGCACCGAGCTCGAGCTCGCGGTCGGCTTCTCCCATCCGGTCACGATCAAGCCGCGCGCGGGAATCAGCTTCGAGGTTCCGATTCCGACGCAGATCGTGGTCAAGGGCATCGACAAGCAGGCGGTCGGCCAGACCGCAGCCGAGATTCGCAAGGTCCGCCCACCCGAGCCGTACAAGGGCAAGGGCATTCGCTACCGCGACGAGCAGGTGCGCAGGAAGGTCGGGAAGCGCGCATGAGCGGTTCTCACGAAGCGCCAGGCGCGCATGCGTCGACAGCGCCGCATCCGCGGCAAGATCGCCGGGACCGCCGAGCGGCCGCGAGACTCGCCGTGTTCCGCTCGAATCGCGGGATCTTCGCGCAGTTGATCGACGACGCAAGCGGGCGCACGCTCGCCTCCGCGGCCTGGACGGCCGTGTCGGCGTCCGGCTCGAAGACCGACCAGGCAACCGCAGTCGGCAAGGCACTCGGCCAGGCGGCCAAGAAGGCCGGAATCGAAAGCTGCGTGTTCGATCGCGGCGGCTACCTCTATCACGGACGCGTGAAGGCGCTTGCGGACGGCGCGCGCGAGGAAGGACTCCGATTTTGAGCACCAGGGAAGTTGCAGACTCGCGCGAGCTGAAGGAGCGAGTCATCGAGATCAACCGCGTCGCGAAGGTCGTGAAGGGCGGCAGGCGGTTCTCGTTCACCGCGCTCGTCGTCATCGGGGACGAGGTCGATCGGGTCGGCCTCGGCTACGGGAAGGCGCGGGAGGTACCGCTCGCGATCTCCAAGGCCGTCGAGGACGCCAAGAAGAACCTGTTCACCGTCCCCAAGCACGGGCAGACGATCACGCACGAAATCGTCGGCCAGTTCGACGCTGCGCGCGTCGTCCTGCGCCCGGCGAGCGAAGGAACGGGTGTCATCGCCGGCGGCGGCGTGCGCGCCGTGCTCGAGCTGGCGGGCATCCGCGACGTGCTGGCGAAGAGCCTCGGCACCACGACGCCGATCAACATGACCCGGGCGACAGTCCAGGGCCTGCGGAGGCTCGTTCGTCCCGAGGACGTCGCGCAGCTGCGCGGCAAGACCATCGCCGACGTCATCCCGATCCCCCGGCCGGCCACGCTCGCGCGCACGGAGGAGGCGCTGGCCCAGGAGCGCGCGGCCGCCGAGCCCGTGGCGCAGCCGGTCGCCGACGAGAGTCCCGTCGAGGCGGCTGTCTCCGAGGAGACGACGTGAGCTCGCTGAAGATCACCCAGGTGCGAAGCACGATCGGCCAGACGGATCGGCACATCGGTACGCTGCGCGCGCTCGGGCTCGGAAAGATCGGCCGCACCTCCGAGCACAAGGACTCTCGGGAGCTGCAGGGCATGCTCCGGCAGGTCAACCACCTCGTCCGCGTCGAAAGCGTGTAGTCATGGCTTCCGAAGAGCTCAACCTCTCCAACCTCGAGCCCGCTCAGCCCCGAAAGGCGCGCAAGCGTGTCGGGCGTGGCCTCGGCTCGGGCAAGGGGCGCTACTCGGGCCGTGGCATCAAGGGCCAGAAGTCGAGGGCTGGGTCACACAAGATGCCCGCCGGGTTCGAGGGCGGCCAGATGCCGATCGACATGCGCCTCGGAAAGCTCCGCGGGAACACCTCGGCGGACGCGATGCCGATCGGGCCCTTTCGGACGTACACGCAGCCCGTCAACGTGCGCGATCTCGAGCGTCGCTTCGACGCAGGCGCCGAGGTGACGCCGGAGGCCCTCAAGGCCAGCGGGCTCGTCCGCAAGCTCTCGATCGACGTGAAGGTGCTGGGCGAAGGAGAGCTGACGAAGAAGCTGACGGTCTCGGCCCACGGTTTCTCGAAGACAGCCGTCGAGAAGATCGAGGCTGCCGGAGGCTCCGTTACCTGGCTCCGCGGAGAGCCGGTCAAGAAGAAGCGGAAGCATCACAAGGCGAGCGCACCGAAGGCCGAGGAGACCGAGGCTCTCGAGGAGACGGAGGAGGCTGAGGCCGAGGTGCAGGACGAGACAGAGACCGAGGCCGAGGCCGCCGAGGAGACCGCCTAGACCATGTTCTCGTGGCTCGCGAACGCCTGGCGCGTCCCCGAGCTTCGCCGCCGCGTGCTGTTCACGGCGATGATCCTCGCGGGGTACCGGCTCGGCTCCTGGATCCCCGCCCCGGGGTCAACTCGGAGACGATCGAGAACTACTTCTCGGGCCGGGGCGACACGATCCTCGGACTGCTCAACCTCTTCTCGGGCGGCGCGCTGTCCCAGTTCTCGCTGTTCGCGCTCGGGATCATGCCGTACGTCACGGCGTCGATCATCCTCCAGCTCCTGACCGTGGTCATCCCGCGGCTCGGCGAGCTCCAGAAGGAGGGAGAGGCGGGCTACGCGAAGATCACGCAGTACACGCGTTACCTGACCGTGGTGCTGGCGGCGCTGCAGGCGACCGGCTACGCGTTCCTCTTCCGCGACCAGGGCGCGCTCGACGCGGGCGCCGGCGAGCTCGTGCTGATCGTCGTCACGCTCACCGCGGGCACCACGCTCCTGATGTGGATGGGCGAGCTGATCACGAAGCGCGGGGTCGGCAACGGCATCTCGATCCTGATCTTCGCGTCGATCCTGGTCGGCGCGCCGATCGGCATCGCCGCCTGGTGGAACGGCGGGCCGATGGAGAAGCTCTTCTACCCGCTTGATCGCGATCGCGATCGTGGCCGCGGTCGTCTTCGTGCAGGAGGGGCAGCGGCGCATTCCGATCCAGTACGCCAAGCGCATGGTGGGACGTCGCATGACCGCCGGCGGCTCGACCTACCTGCCGCTGCGCGTCAACATGGCGGGCGTCATCCCGATCATCTTCGCGGCCGCGATCCTCGCCTTCCCGCCCACGATGGCGCAGTACTTCCCGGTGACGCGAGACTTCGTCAACGAGTACTTCCAGCCGGGCGACTGGATCTACCTGCTCATCGAGGGCCTGATGATCGTGATCTTCACCTACTTCTATACCGCGGTGCAGTTCAACCCCGTCGACCAGGCCGACAACCTTCGCCGGCACGGGGGCTACATCCCCGGCATCCGCCCCGGGCCTCCCACCGCGCAGTACCTCGATCGCGTCCTGTCGCGCCTGACGCTGCCGGGAGCGCTCTTCCTCGCGCTCGTCGCGGTGCTTCCGAGCCTCTTCATTGCCTACGGCGGCTTCTCCCAGGCGAGCGCCGGCGCGCTCGGCGGCACGTCGGTGCTGATCGCGGTCGGCGTGGCGCTCGACACGATGCGCCAGATGGAGTCGCAGATGATGGCGCGCTCCTACGAGGGCTTCCTCAAGTAGGGGCGAGGCATGCCTCGCCCAGTGCTCACCACATGAGAATTCTCATCCTCGGACCGCAGGGGTCAGGGAAGGGAACGCAGGCGAAGCGCATCGCTGCGATCTACGACGTCCCGCACGTCGCCACGGGCGACATCCTGCGCGCGGCGATCGCCGACGGCTCGGAGCTCGGCCGGCGCGTGGAGCCGATCCTCGAGCACGGCGAGCTCGTGCCGGACGATCTCATGGTCGACCTCATTCGGGAGCGCCTCGCCGACGAGCACGGTTTCGTGCTCGACGGCTTCCCGCGGACGGTGCCCCAGGCAGAGGCCCTTGACGCGATGCTCGAGGAGATCGAGAAGCCTCTCGACGTCGTCCTCCTGCTGCAGGTGTCCGACGACGTCGCTCTCGAGCGGCTGCTCGAGCGACGAGCCGCAGAGGGACGCCACGACGACGCCCCGGACGTGATCCGCAATCGGTTACGGCTGTACCACGGCCTGACCGAGCCCGTCGTCGAGCGCTACGACCCGATGCTCCACGCCGTAAACGGCGAACAGACCGTCGACCAGGTCTTCGCCGCCATCGAGGAAGCGCTCGGAAACTCAGCTGGGGTCAGGCTTCGGCCTGATCCCAGCCCTTCTCTGGACTCAGACTCCGAAAAGGTGACGAGCCCGTGATCATTCGTAAGAGCGCGCGCGAGATCGAGCGCATCGCCGCCGCAGGAGCACTCGTAGCCGAGACGATCGCGCACGTCGGCTCGCTGATCGCTCCCGGCATCACGACGGATGAGCTCGATGCGGCCGCCGACACGTTCATCCGGGAGCGGGACGGAATACCGACCTCCGCGGGTTACAAGGGATATCCGAAGGCGATCTGCATCTCGCCCAACGACGTCGTCGTGCACGGAATCCCGGGGCCGTACCGGATCGAGGGCGGCGACCTGGTCACGATCGACGTCGGGGTCACGCTCGACGCCTACATTGCGGACAGTGCGTACACATTCGGGGTGGGGGAGATCGAGCCCGAGGCCCAACGTCTGCTGGATGTCGCCGAGGAGGCGCTGGCGGCGGGAATCGCGGAGGCGCGCCACGAGAACCGGGTCGGAGACATCGCGCACGCGGTGCAGACCGTGGTGGAGGACGCCGGCTTCTCGGTCGTGCGAAGCCTCGTCGGTCATGGCGTCGGGCGCTACTACCACGAGGATCCGCACATTCCGAACTTCGGCGATCCCGGTCGAGGGCCGAGGCTTTCCGAAGGGATGACCATCGCGGTCGAGCCGATGATCACGGCCGGAGGCCCGGACATCTCGATCGCCGACGACGGCTGGACGATCTCCACCGAGGACGGCTCGCTCGCGGCTCATTTCGAGCACACGATCGCCATCACGCCCGACGGGCCACGCATCCTCACCCCGCGCGTGGGACTGCCTGCGGGAAGGCGTTTGCTACGATGACCGGCCGCGGTGCGGGGCTGTCTGCTTGCGCCGCCCCGGTGTCAGGCTTCAGCCTGACACCCACTTTCGACTTCCGAGTAACGAGGTACCGATGAAAGTCCGTCCGTCCGTCAAGCCGATGTGCGAGCGCTGCCGCGTTATCAAGCGGCATGGGCGCACCATCGTCATCTGCTCGAATCCCCGGCACAAGCAAAGGCAGGGCTAGCCGACACATGGCACGTATCGCAGGCGTCAATCTCCCCACCCAGAAGCGGCTCGAGATCGGGCTGACCTACATCTACGGAATCGGTCCGTCGACCGCGCAGAAGATCTGCCGCGTACTCGAGCTCGATCCCGACGAGAAGGTGCGTGACCTGACCGACGAAGAGGTCACGAAGCTCCGCACCTACATCGACTCGGACCTCGAGGTCGAGGGCGATCTTCGCCGCAACCGCGCGGGCGCGATCAAGCGGCTGACGGAGATCGGCAGCTATCGCGGCGTCCGGCATCGCCGCGGCCTTCCGGTGCGAGGGCAGCGGACGAAGACCAACGCGCGCACGCGCAAGGGCCCGACGAAGGCCGTCGGCCGCAGCAAGAGGTCGAAGTAGTGGCACCTCCCAGGAGGGCAGCGGCTCGGGGTCGCACAAGGCGCCGGGTCAAGAAGAACATCGCCATCGGGCAGGCGCACATCAAGACCTCCTTCAACAACACGATCGTCACCCTCACCGATCGTGAGGGCAACGTCATCGTCTGGGAGTCGGCCGGCTCGGCCGGGTTCAAGGGCTCCCGGAAGTCCACGCCCTTCGCCGCCCAGGTCACGGCCGACAATGCGGCGCGCAAGGGCATGGAGCACGGCCTGCAGAAGGTCGAGGTCTTCGTGAAAGGTCCGGGCTCGGGCCGCGAGACCGCCATCCGCTCGCTGCAGGCGGCCGGCCTCGAGATCCTCGGCGTTCGGGACGTCACCCCGCAGGCCCACAACGGTGTCCGGCAGCGCAAGCGGAGGCGGGTCTAGTGGCAAGGGACCTGGGTCCGAAGTGCCGCCTCTGCCGCCGCGAGGGGCTGAAGCTCTTCCTGAAGGGCGAGCGCTGTCTGACCGAGAAGTGCGCGGTCGAGCGCCGCAGCTATCCGCCGGGCGAGCACGGACGTGGCCGCATCAAGCAGAGCGAATACCTGCTCCAGCTGCGCGAGAAGCAAAAGGCACGGCGCTACTACGGCCTGCTCGAGAAGCAGTTCCGTCGCACGTACGAGCGGGCGAGCCGCGGGCAGGGGGCCCCTGGCGAGAATCTTCTGCGCTTGCTGGAGACGCGCCTCGACAACGTCGTCTACCGTCTCGGCTTCGCCGGGTCGCGGGCACAGTCCCGCCAGCTCGTCCGTCACGGCCACTTCCAGGTCAACGGGCGACGCGTCAACATCCCGAGCTATGGCGTGAAGGCAAGCGACGTCATCTCGCTCAGGCCGGGCAGCCCGGTCGAGCAGCTGGTCCGGGAAGCGACAGATCTCACAGCGTCGGTCGCTCCGTGGCTCCAGGCCGACCACGACGGGCTCACGGGCCAAGTTCTCCGATTCCCCGAGCGCGACGAGATCGACGTGCCCGTCCAGGAATCCCTCATCGTCGAGCTCTATTCGAAGTAGGGGCCGGGCATGCCCGGCCCTCTAGTTGACCAGAACCAGAAAGGATCACTTTGGCTACACGCACCAGCTTGATGGAGTTCCAGACTCCGCGGATCGCCCACGAGGAAGCGGACGACCATCGCGGCGTCTTCCAGATCGAGCCGCTCGACCGCGGTTTCGGAAACACCTTCGGAAACTCGCTGCGCCGCGTGCTCCTGTCGTCGCTCGAGGGCGCGGCCGTGACCGCGGTCAAGATCGAGGGCGTCGCGCACGAGTTCACGACGCTTCCGGGAGTCCGCGAGGACGTCACCGACATCATCCTCAACCTCAAGAACCTGATCGTGCTGTTGCACGGCGCGTCGCCCGAGATCGAGGTCTACATTCAGAAGAAGGGCGCAGGGGTCGTGACCGCTGCGGACATCGAGGCGCCCGCCGACCTCGAGATCCTCAACCCGGAGCTCGAGATCGCCCATGTCTCCGACAAGGGCAAGCTCGAGATGACCCTGACCATCGGTCGCGGTCGTGGATACGTGCCCGCCGAGCTGAACCGGGGACCGGAGACGACGATCGGCGTCATTCCGATCGACTCCATCTTCTCGCCGGTGCGCCGCGTTGCCTACGAGGTCGAGGCAGCTCGCGTCGGTCAGCGCACCGACTACGACAAGCTCGTCCTCGACGTGACGACCGACGGGTCGCTCGACCCGCGCGACGCGATCGGGCAGGCCGCCGAGATCCTGATTCGCCAGCTCAAGATCTTCACCGACCTCGACCTCGAGAGCCTGGGGGAGATCTCGGCGGAGACGGCGGCGGAAGCTCCGGTCACGCACGGCATGGAGAACTTCCCGATCGAGGAGCTCGAGCTCGGTGTCCGCTCGTACAACTGCCTGAAGCGGGTCGGGATCGAGACCATCGGCGACCTCACCTCGAAGTCGGAGAACGAGCTCGTCGCGATTCCGAACTTCGGACGGAAGTCGATCGAGGAAGTGCGCTCCGCGCTCGCCTCCCACGGCCTGATGCTCAAGGGCGAGGACAGCATCGGGTGAGACACCAGCGGTCGGGTAAGAAGCTCGGGCGGGACTCCGCCCATCGCAAGGCGCTCTATTCGAATCTCGCGGGCGCCTTGATCGAGCACGGCCGCATCCAGACCACCGAGGCCAAGGCGAAGGCGGTCAAGCCGTTCGCCGAGAAGCTGATCACCTTGGGGAAGCGCGGCGACCTCCATGCCCGCCGGCAGGCGCTCGCCGCGCTTCGCTCCAACGACGTCGTCCATCGGCTGTTCGCGGAGATCGCTCCGCGCTTCTCCGACCGACCTGGCGGTTACACGCGCATCGTCAAGCTCGGCCCACGTCAGGGCGACGCGGCCGACATGGTCTACCTCGAGCTCGTCGACTACGAGCCCGCGGCGTCGCCGCTCGCACCTCCTCGCGCCAGGCGTGAGGAGACGGCTCCCGCCGAGGCGTAGGCCCGCTCACACCTGTGGCTGGACGGGCGCTGGGGTCAGGCTTCAGCCTGACCCCGGTCTCGAGATGGCGAGACCCGCGGCGAGTACTCTCGAAGCCGTGCTCGTCCTCATCGCCCTCGGGCTCGCGATCTTCGTCTTGCCCTCTCCCTGGGGCCTCGTCGCGGTCGCCGTGGCGGCAGTGCTCGACATCGCCGAGACCGGCCTCTTCATCTGGTGGTCGAAGCGCCGCGAGGGCCACCGTCGGAGTCGACACCCTCGTCGGAAAGGTCGGAGTCGCGGCGTCGGCCCTGTGGCCCGAGGGCCAGGTCAAGATCGGAGGCGAGCTCTGGCAGGCCCGCTGCGCCGGAGGCTGCGACGCGGGCACCAGGGTGGTCGTGCGCGCAGTCGAGGGCCTCATGCTCGTCGTCGATCCGGCGTAACTACCCTCACAGCGTGCGCGTCTTCGGCGTTGCTCTCGCACTCGTGCTCGTTCCGCTGGCGACGGCTGGTTCGTATGCCTGGGAGGCTCGGGCGCCGATGCCGCTTCCACGTACCGAGGTCGTCGCCGCGACCGTCGGGAACGAGATCGTCGTCCTCGGAGGCCTGACGCTCGAGAGAGGCGCGGCAACGCGCGTCGACGCGTACTCGCCTGCCCGGAACAGCTGGCGCAGGCTGCCCGACCTGCCGATCGGGGTTCATCACTCGATGGCCGTCGGTGCCGGCGGTAAGCCATACGTGCTCGGCGGCTACACGGAGGCCGGGATGCCGCTCCGCAGCGCGTTCGTCCTCGAGGCCGGGCGCTGGCGCGCGCTGCCCCGCCTGCCGTTCCCACGTGCCGCCGCCGGCGCAGGCGTGGCCGGAGGGAAGATCGTCGTCGCAGGAGGCGTCACCGCCGCCGGCCGGCTGGCGCGAAATGCGCTCTCGTTCGATCTTCGCACGAAGCGCTGGTCGATCGTGGTCGGGCCGACGGCGCGCGAGCATCTGGGCGTGACCGCGCTCGGGGGGACCGTGTACGCGATCGGCGGCCGAACGGCCGGGCTCGACACCAACCTCCTGGATTTCGAGTCGTACCGACCGGGCGCGAAGCGCTGGACGCGGCTCGCGCCGGTACCCGATTCGCGGGGTGGAACCGGCGCAGCAGCTCTTCTCGGTCACGTCGTGTCGGCGGGCGGCGAGGAGCCGTCTGGCACCATCGCCGAAGTCCTCGCCTACCGCGTCGCCGACCGGCGCTGGATTCGCCTCGACGACCTCAGCCACGCCACGCCACGGCATCGGGATGGCCGCTTTGGCGGGTCGCGTCTTCGTCATCGGAGGAGGGCCGGAGCCGGGCCTCACCGTGAGCTCCGCGAACGAGGCGCTACGGCTCGAGCCGTAGCTACGGCCGCCAGGCGACCGGGAGCGAGACGAGGCTGCGGAAGAGCGGGATCGGGCGATAGTCGAGGGCGTCGGGCGAGGCAGTCAGACGAAGGCTGGGTAACCGTGCGAAGAGCGTCGCGAGTGCGATCTGAGCCTCGAGCCGCGCCAAGGGTGCGCCGAGGCAGAAGTGGCTTCCTCGCCCGAAGGCGAGGTGCTTGGTGTCCTCTCGGGTGAGATCGAGCTGCGCGGCATTCGGGTATCGCGCCTCGTCGCGATTCGCGGAGCCGAGAACGGCGATGACGAGCTCGCCGCGCTTCACGCTCCGGCCGCCGAGCTCGCCGTCCTCGGCGACCCAGCGCGTGAGGGCTCGCTCGACCGGGCTCTCGAAGCGCAGGAGCTCCTCGACGGCGGCCGCCATGAGCGTGGGATCGCGGCGAAGCTGCTCGAGCTCGTCGGAATGCGAGAGAAGCACCAGGACGGCGTTCGCGATCAAGCTCACCGTGGTCTCGTGCCCCGCGACGATCAGCAGGACGACCATGCTGTAGAGCTCGTCCTCGCTCAGGCTGTCACCCTGCTCCTCGGCCTGGACGAGAGCGCTCACGAGGTCGTCCGCGGGACTGCGCCGGCGTTCGTCGAAGAGCGCCCGCAGGTAGGTCAGGAACTCCTCCGAGTGGGCGATGAACCGCTCCAGGTCTCCCTCGGTGAGCGGCGGGCTGACGAAGGAGTTCGACCAGAGACGAAACCGGTCGCGATCCGCCGAGGGGATGCCGAGGAGCTCGGCGATGACGATGATCGGCAACGGGAACGCATAGCTTTCGACCAGGTCCATCTCTCCGCTCTCCTCCACCGCGTCGAGCAGCTCGTCTGCGATCTCCTGGATGCGCGGTGCGAGCCCCGCCACCATCCGCGGTGTGAAGGCCTTGGTGACGAGGCGCCGCAGCCGGCGGTGGTCCTCTCCGTCCTTCGAGAGCAGATTGGTGTTGACACGGGCGTCGAGCTCTGCGGGTATCGGCCCTCGCCTCTCCTCGAGCTCGTCGGGCGTGAGCACGAGAGCTGGGTCGAGCACGAACCGTTCGTCGTCCATCAGCAGCGCGAGCACGTCGTCGTGGCGGGTCACGAACCAGATCGGCGTCGTGCCGTCGAGGCCCGGCTGGCTGAAGACCGGGTCGCTCTCGCGCATCGCCGCGTAGGTCTCGTGCGTCGAGGCGCGGAACTCGTCCGAGTAGAGGTCGTACTTGCGCTCCCCCATACAGTGCGATCCTCGCAGATGGTGTCCCGGTGATCCTCAAGCTCACGCTCGAATACGACGGCGCCGGCTTCCGCGGCTGGGCGCGGCAGCCCGACGCGCGTACCGTCGAGGGGGTGCTGCGTGACGCGCTCGACGCCGTGTATCCCGGGTGGGACGGGCTCGCGGTGGCCGGTCGCACCGACGCCGGAGTGCATGCCCGCGGCCAGGTGGCGAGCGTCGGTGTGCGGGCCGGCGCGCCGGTCCACCGCGCCGCCGAGGCGCTGACGTCGGCGTTGCCGGGCGACGTTGCGGTTGTGGCCTCCGAGCCTGCGCAAGACGGGTTCCACGCGCGCTTCTCGGCCGTCTCGCGCTCGTATCGTTACCGAGTCTTCACGCGTCGAGCCCCCGCGCCGCTCGACGCTCGCCGGGCACTGCACTGGCCGCGACCGATCGACTTCGAGGCGCTCGCGGCAACAGCCTCGCTGCTCCCCGGCGCGCACGACTTTCGGGCGTTTACGCCCGCCCAGTCCGAGCACGACAGCTTCGTCCGGAACGTCCTCGGCGCCACGTGGGAGCGAACGGGCGAGCACCTCGACTTCACGATCACGGCGAACAGCTTCCTCCGGCACATGGTGCGGACCCTCGTGGGCACCATGCTCGAGCTCGGCTCCGATTCACCCGATCACGTCGACCGGCTTCTCCACGGCCGTCCGCGCGACGAGGCGGGTCGGACCGCGCCGCCGTGGGGGCTCTACCTCGAACGGGTCGAGTACTGAGCGCCGGGCTACGATCGCCTGCATGCGCTTCCGCGTCGTGCTCTTCGACCTGGACGGGACGCTGATCGACTCCGGGCCGATCATCCTCGCGTCCATGCAGCACGCGGTTCGCTCGGTTCTCGACCGCGACGTCCCCTACGAGGAGCTCGCGGCGACCGTCGGCGGCCAGGGCCTGGTCGCGCAGATGGCCGAGCTCGGGCCGGGGCGCGTCGACGAGCTCGTCGAGGCCTACCGCGAGCACAACGATCCGCTGCACGACACGCTCGAAGCGTTCGACGGGATGATGGAGGTCCTGCCCCGGCTCCGCTCCGGAGGGGCGCGGCTCGGGATCGTGACCGCCAAGAGGCACCGGACCGTCGCTCTCGCGTTCGCGCGCTTCCCCTGGCTCGCCGAGCAGTTCGAGGTCGTCGTCGGGCACGACGACACGGAGCGGCACAAGCCGGACCCCGAGCCGGTGCTCCATGCCCTCGAGAAGCTGGGCGCCGGCGCCGCGGACGCGGCCTACGTCGGGGACTCGCCGTTCGACATCCAGGCGGGAAAGAGCGCGGGCGCCTTCGCCGTCGCGGTCGGGTGGGGTGGTATTCACTCCGACGAGACGCTGCTGGAACAGGAGCCGGATGCGTTCGTGCGCTCGCCCGAGGAGCTGCTCGATGTCCTCTAGGACGAGTGCGAGGAAGACCTCACCGGGAGCACGCGTCGAAGAGCTCCGACGGCTGGTCGAGCACCATCTCTACCGGTATCACGTCCTCGACGACCCGGAGCTCTCCGATGCGGCGTACGACGTCCTGTACGACGAGCTGCAGACGCTCGAGGACGAGCACCCCGAGCTCGTCACGCCCGACTCGCCGACCCAGCGCGTCGGTGCGCCGCCCGCCGACGGGTTTCGCAAGGTCGAGCACCTCTCTCCGATGGGGTCGCTCGAGAAGGTGACGACGGCGGAGGCGCTCTCCAAATGGGCCGACGACGTGCGGAAGAGGCTCGGTGGCGACGAGGAAGTCGCCTACGTCCTCGAACCGAAGATCGACGGCTCGGCCGTGTCGCTCGTCTACGAGAACGGCATCTACGTGCGCGGAGCGACGCGCGGGGACGGGCAGCGAGGCGAGGACGTGACGGGGAACCTGCGCACGCTCGAGTCCGTGCCGCTTCGCCTCATCGAACAGGACGGCGCGCAGCACTCCGACGTGCTCGAGGTGCGCGGCGAGATCTACTTCCCGCTCGCGGGCTTCGACCGTTTCAACGAGGCGCAGCTCGCTGCCGGTCGCAAACCTGCGCCGAATGCGCGAAACGCGGCTGCGGGCTCCCTTCGCCAGCTCAACCCGGCCGTGACGGCCTCGCGACCTTTGTCGATCTACGTCTACGGGATCGGCGTGCACGGCAATGCAGCCCCGGTGACGCAGTGGGACACACTTGCCTGGCTCCGCGGGCTCGGCTTCCGCACGAACCCGGACGCCGAACGTGTGGAGTCGATCGAAGAGGTGGCAGAGGCGTGCGTGGCCTGGGAAGCCCGGCGGGCCGATCTCGGGTACGAGATCGACGGGATCGTGATCAAGGTCGACTCCTTCGCTCAGCAAGAGGCGCTCGGCTCGCTTCACGGCAGGCCCCGCTTCGCCCGTGCGTACAAATGGGCGCCGACGGCGGCGGTCACGCGCCTTCAGGCGATCCATGTGCGGGTCGGCCGCACCGGCGTGCTCAACCCACTGGCGGAGCTCGAGCCGGTGCAGGTCGGCGGTGTCACCGTCTCCAGCGCAACCCTGCACAACGAGGACGACATTCGTCGGAAGGACATCCGGGTCGGCGATCTCGTGATCGTCCAGCGCGCCGGAGATGTGATCCCGCAGGTGGTAGGGCCTGCGGGCGACCACGAGCCGGGCACGAAGCCGTGGAAGATGCCGAAGCGCTGCCCGCTCTGCAAGACCGACGTCGTCAAGCCCGCGGGCGAGGTGATGCACCGCTGCCCCAACCGGGCGTGTCCTTCTCGTGGCCTGGAGACGCTGTACCACTGGGCGGGATCGGCGCTGGACATCGAGGGAGTCGGCTCGAACACGCTCAAGAAGCTGTGGGACGAGGGGCTCGTACGCTCGTTGCCCGATCTGTACCGGCTCACCCAGGAGCAACTGGAAGCGCTCGAGGGGTACGCCGAGGTCTCGGCTGCGCGGGCGATTGCATCGATCACGCGGTCGAAGGAGCAGCCGTTCTCGCGTGTCCTCTTCGGCTTGAACATCCCCAAGGTCGGTTGGGTGATCGCCCGCAGCCTCGCACGACATTTCGGTTCGGCCGCTGCGCTTGTCGATGCCACTCAGTCCGAGCTCGAAGAGGTGGAAGGAGTCGGACCCGACCGGGCGGTGCTGATCGCGGAATGGTTCTCGGACGAGGAGAACCGTGCGCTCGTCGCCGAGCTCCGGGATCTCGGGATCCAGATGGAAGGGGAAAAGGAGGAACGCCCGCCGGAGGGCCCGCTCACCGGGCATCAGTACGTGATCACCGGGACCCTCGGGGGCTTCAAGCGGGAGGAGGCGAAGGAGGCGCTCGAGGCGCTCGGCGCGAAGGTCTCGGAGTCGGTGTCCGGGAAGACGTCGGGCGTGATCGTCGGTGAGAGCCCCGGCTCGAAGGCGCAGAAGGCGCAGAAGCTCGGCGTTCCCGTTCTCTCGGAGAACGATCTCGAGGCGCTGCTGGGTAGTCGAGGGGGTCAGGCTCAAGCCTGACCCCTCCGCCTAGCGCCTTGCCAGCACGGTCACGAAGCGATCCTGCGCCTGCCGCGCCGACCAGTACGGCACCGGCGCTCCGTTCTGGATGATCGCGAAGACGTAGCGGCGACGGACGAAGCCCGCGAGCGCCGAGGCGATGCTCGTCGTCCCGGTCTTGGCGATCACGCGTCCCCTGGTGGGCCGGCGGTCGAGCCGCTTCTTCAGCGTTCCCGCGACGCCTGCGACGGCGAGCGACGTGACGAACGCGTCGCGGATCGCCGGATCCGACGCGCCCGACCGGAGAATGCCGACGAGCGCCGCGGTCGTCAGCCGGTCGGAGCGGGACAAGCCCGACCCGTCTGCGATGTGCACGCCGGCGAGCGGCACGCCGGCAGCGCGAAGCTCCGCATGGACGACCTCCGCTCCTGCGGACGTCGAGCCGCGGCGCGCCACGCCGGCGCCGAGCTCCTTCAAGAGCATCTCGGAGATGAAGTTGTCGCTGTCGCGATTCATCGTCCGCACGATCTCTGCAAGCGGCTCGGAGAGATCGCTGGCGAGTGGCAGCACATTCGCGGGAGCTCGAGCCGTGCCCGGAGCTCGACCGACGGAGATCCCGCGGCCGGCGAGGGCACGAGTGAACGCTCGTGCGGCAGCTGCGGCCGATCCGTTGGCGCCGTTCATCACCACGTCGTCGACGGAGAGCGCCGAGAGCGGTGCCGACTCCACCCCGAGGAACCACGGCTTCCAGCCGGGCGCCGAACGTGCCGAGTCGAAGTGCCGTTCGTCGCCGAGCACACGCCCGGTCACGCGTCGGATGCCCCAGGCCGCGACGCCCCGGGCGAGTGCGTCGAGATCGGCCGCGGCCAACGTCGGGTCGCCGTGCCCGACGAGAAAGAGATCGCCTCGCCAGACCCTGCCCACGAGCTCGCCGCGACCTCCGATCTCGGTCCTGAAACGGTAGCCGGGGCCGAGGAGACGGAGTGCCGCGAACGACACGGCGAGCTTCTCTGCCGAGGCGGGCGCGAGCGCGAGCCTCTCGTTTCGGCTGAAAACGACCTTTCCGGTCTCGAGGTCGATCGCCAGCGCAGCCGTCCGGCCCGCGGAGATGTCGGGTGCGGCGAGGGCGCGCTCGAGCGCAAGGGACAGATCAGGCGCTGCTGCCTGCGTCGGAGCGGGGCTCGAGCCGACGAGAGCCCCGCCGGCTACGAGCCCGGCTAGCAGCGGAGCGATGTACGACCGCCTCATCGTCATCTTGTAGCGGACAATGCCGACGGTCAGATCAGGCTGCGAGGGGTTCGAGCGCGACGGTGACGGGTAGCAGCGTGTCATGAGCGACGGCGCCGTCCACCCGGACCACGGAGCTCACGAAGCGCAGAGCCTGAACTCTCTTGCCGTCTCGGCTACCACGCACTGCCTCACGGGCTGTGTGATCGGCGAAGTCGCCGGCGTGGCGATCGGCACGGCCCTCGGCTGGGGCAACCTCGCCACGATCGTGCTTGCAGTGGGCCTCGCGTACACGTTCGGCTTCGCCTTGACGTCGTTACCGCTCTTTCGCGCCGGGCTCACCTTGGGCGCGATCGTGCCGATCGCGCTCGCCGCGGACACGGTGTCGATCACGATCATGGAAGTGATCGACAACGCCTTCGTATTGCTCGTTCCTGGCGCGATGGAGGCGGGCCTCGGTGACCCTCTCCTGTGGGCGGCGATCGCCGGCGGGTTCGTGATCGCCTATCCGTTCGCGTTCCTCGCCAATCGGTACATGATCGCGAGGGGCAAGGGTCACGCGGCGGTGCACCGATACCATCACCGCTCGGCTCGAGGCCCGGCTAGCGATAGATCGTGATGACCACGGTCTTGCGGCCCCACTTGCGGGCTTCTGCGTCGCTCGGCATCCAGAGATCGATGATGCGGCCCTTGATCGCGACGCCCACGTCGGCCGCGACGGCGTGGCCGTATCCGGGGACGAAGAGTCGCGTCCCGAGCGGGATCAGCGTCGGATCGACCGCCACCACTCCTCTGCGGACCTCGAGCCCGCTCGCGGTCCGTCCTGGGAGGTGGTATGCGACTGCGTCCACCTTCAAGCGGCTCCTCTGCTGCCCGGCGGCACCCGCCTGAAGGACGCCTAGCCCGAGCACTCCCGAGAGGACCGCAGCGAGAAGCAGGCCCCACCTTCGTGTTCCCCTACGCACGAGCCAAGGACCCTAACAGAGTCGGGTTTGTGCGGCTCGAGGAAATGGCCGCTTTGCAGACTTTTTCAGTTTTGTTGCGGGTTGCAGGCGTCCGGAAGGGGTGGTAGGGTCTCTGGCTTGTGACGGGCAAGACCGCCACCGGCGGGTCCGTCCGGGGTCGAAGCAGAATCACGTTTGGGGGCTCGACAACCGGATGGGCACCGAGAATCATCGTCCTTACGGCACTGGCTGCGGGGTCGCTTTGCGCTGCGCTGCTGCTCGCTGCCGGGGCGGCTGCCGACCCCGGCGTCCAGGAGAAGCGCGCCCAGGCGCAGGCGATCATGGCCGAGCTCGAAGAGCTCGACATGAGCCTCGCGGCGACGATCGAGTCCTACAACTACGCGAACGTCGAGCTCGACCGGATCGACAGCGATCTGGAGTCGAACGCTCGCCATCTGGTCGCCGCCCGCAAGAGCCTGAACGTCGCGCAGCGCCGCATCTCCGAGCGCCTCCGCGACCTCTACGTGAACGGTGACGGCGACTCGACCCTGGAGGTGCTGCTCGGCTCCAAGAGCCTCGACGACATCGTGGCGCGGCTGGATGCGATCCAGCGGGTGTCGAGCCAGGACACGCGGATTCTCGCCGAGGTCAAGGAGTTCCGACACGAGGTGGAGACGCGACGCGCGAACCTGAAGGATGCACGCGTCGAGCAGGCGCAGGTCGTCGCGGAGCGGGCCGCGCAGAGGGAGTCGATCGAAGGTCGCCTCGCCGAGCGGGCGCAGCTACTGGCCTCGGTCAAGGACGAGATCGAGCAAATACAGGCGGAAGAGCGACGTCGCCAGGCTCAGCTGGCGGAACAGGCACGTGCTCGCCTCGCGGCAGAGCGCCTGGCTCAACAGCAGGCGTTCGACTCGCAGGATCAGCTGACGTACACCGCCGTCGACCTCGGGGACACCGCGATCCCGGTCGCTCCGCCACCCGACGGGAGTCTGGCCTCGCAGGTCATCTCGCTCGCGATGCAGCATCTGGGCACGCCGTACGTCTGGGGCGGATCGAGCCCGTCGACCGGCTTCGACTGCTCCGGGCTGATCTCGTACGTCTACGCGCAGATCGGAATCTCGCTGCCGCACCACGCGGCGTCGCAGTACAGCTACGGCACTCCCGTCGCCTACGAGGACCTGCAGCCGGCCGACCTCGTGTTCTTCGGCGGGCTCAGCCACATGGGGATGTACATCGGCGGTGGCCAGTTCATCCACGCCCCGCACACGGGCGACGTCGTCAAGATCTCGAGCCTGGCCGGCTACTCGAGCTGGGTCGGCGCGCGCCGCATCCTCTAGCCGCAGCCTGTAGCGCCAAACCGACTGCTGCTCGACCACAGGCGGGACCGGCCGCGGGACAACCTGTGGATCGATCGGCACGAAATCGGCACGCTTTCAGCTGGCTGTTCGATACATGTCCAGGGTCAGACCCTCGTGCGGATGAGCACGCAGCGGTCTCTCGAGGAACGGCCTACGAGCTGTAGAGCTCCTCGATCTCGGCGGAGAAGTGCTCGCTGACCGCGCGGCGCTTGAGCTTGAGCGTAGGAGTGACCTCGCCCTCCTCCATGGTGAAGTCCCGGGGGAGCAGCGCGAAGCGCTTGACCTGCTCGAAGCGTGAGCGTTCGTGGTTGGCGTCGTCGACGGCCTCCTGAACGACCTCGCGAACGCGCTCGTCGCGGGAGAGCGAGGCAAGGTCGCCGTCGACTCCGTGCTCGGACGCCCAGCGGAGGATCTCCGCCTCGTCCAGGGTGATCAACGCCGCGACGTACGGGCGCCGGTCCCCGACCACGAGCGCCTGCGAGACGTACTTGGACGTCTTCAGGTCGTTCTCGATGTTCTGGGGCGCGACGTTCTTCCCGCCGGCGGTGACGAGGATGTCCTTCTTGCGATCCGTGATCGAGATGAAGCCGTCGGCGTCGATGTCGCCGACGTCCCCGGTCCGCAACCAGCCGTCAGGACTGAGCACGGCGGCTGTCGCCTCCGGATCCTTGAAGTAGCCCTGAAAGACCGTCTCGGAACGGACGAGGAGCTCGCCGTCCTCCGCAACGGCGACCTCGAATCCCGGCAGAGCAGGCCCGACGGTGCCGAAGCGGTAGACGCCTGGGCGGTTCGTGCTGGCTGCGGTCGTGCACTCCGTCAGCCCGTAGCCCTCGAGGATGCGGATGCCGACCGCATCGAAGAACTCCGCGATCTCTTTCGCGAGCGGGGCGCCTCCCGAGATCGGGATCCGCAGCCGCCCTCCGAGACGATCCTTGACCTTGCTGAAGACGAGCCGGTCGGCGAGGCGGTGGCGGATCGCAAGGCCTCGTGGAATCGGGCTCCCTTCCGCCTGCAGGCGACTGACCTCACGCCCGATCGGTAGCGCCCAGTCGATGAGCCGCCGCTTCACGCCCGTCGCCTCGTCGAAGCGTGACTGCACCGCGGCGTACACCTTCTCGTAGACGCGTGGCACGCTCGGCAGCACGCTCGGCCGTACCTCGAGCATCGCGTCCGCGACCCGCAGCGGGTCGGGGAGGAACGCGATCGGAAAACCCGACGTAGGCGCCCGTGAGGAGCATCAGCCGACCGAAATTGTGCGCGAGCGGGAGGTACAGGAGCATCACGTCGTCCGCGCGGTAGTGGTCCTGCATCGAGTCGACGACGCTCGTCATCGCGTAGTAGTTGCGATGGCTGAGCATGCAGCCCTTCGGTGGGCCGGTCGTCCCCGACGTGTAGATGATCGTGTACAGGTCCTCCTCGTCGATGGCGGACGACGCGTCGTCGAGGGCGTCCGGATGGGTGCGCGCGAAGTCGACGCCGTGTGCGGCGAGTCCGGCGAGGTCGTGGTAGGTGAGGACGTGCTCGAGCTTGGGCAGCTCGTCCGACATCTCCTCCACCTTCGCAAGCTGTGCGGCGTCCTCGCAGACGATCCCGACCGCCTCGGAGTGGGCGAGGAGATAGCCGACGTCACGTGCGGAGTTGTTGGCGTAGACGGGGATCCCGACGGCGCCGATCTGCGCCAGCGCGAAATCGATGAGCGCCCAGTCGAGGCTGTTCTGGGCGAGGATTCCGAAAGCGTCGCCCTTGCTCACACCGCGGGCGAGGAGCCCGTTCGCATAGGCGCGCACGAGCTGGTCCGCATCGCTCCAGGACACCTCGCGCCAGCCGCCGCCCTCCGTCGTCCTCGACGAGGTACGCAGGTGTCTCCCGTTCGGCGGCTACGGCGTCTCGCCAGAGGCGCGCGATCGTGCGGGGCCCGCCGGGCGGACGCGTCTCGCGGATTGCCGATGCCGCCTCGGTCACGTCTCTGAGCTTACTCGGAGGGATTCCGCAGGGCGCGACGAAAGAGCTGAATCCCTCTACAGTTCACCTGTCACATGCGCACTTCCTGGAACGGATCCCTCAGCTTCGGCCTCGTCTCGATCCCCGTCGGCCTCGCTCCGGCGACGAAGCCTGCAGCGCGCCAGTCGGACGTCTCCTTCCGCCTCCTCCACCGCGAGTGCGCGACCCCGATCAAGCAGAAGCGCTGGTGCCCCACGCACGACCGCGAGGTGACTCAGGACGAGATCGTGCGAGGCTTCGAGGTGGTGAAGGGCCAGTTCGTCATCGTCGAGGATGCCGACCTGGAGGCGATCGAGCGGTCGGATGACTCGCGCTCGATCGAGATTCGGAGCTTCGTTCGAGATAGCACGGTCGATCCGATCTACTTCGACCGTCACTACTACCTCGTCCCCGCTTCAGGCGAGGCGCAGCGCCGCCCGTACGTCCTCTTGCTGGAGGCCATGCGCCAGACGGAGACCGCTGCGCTCGGCCGCTTCGTGCGCGCGGGACGCGAGAGCCTCTGCCTCGTGCGCGCGAGGGAAGACGCGCTCTCACTCGAGACGTTGTTCGTAGCCGAGGACGTGTACTCGCAGGCCGAGATCGCGGAAGCCGTCGAGGAGACGAAGGTCAAGGAGACGGAGCTGGCGCTCGCCAAGCAGGTCATCGAGAGCCTCGAAGGCGACTTCGATCCGTCAGAGCTCGCGAGCGATTACCGCCGCGACCTGCGCGCGCTTCTCGAGGCGAAGACGCGCGGTGAGGAGATCGCCGTCCCCGAGCCGGTGGCCGAGGCACCTGTGATCGACCTCATGGAGGCCTTGAAGGCCAGCGTCGCAGCGGCGAAGAAGGGACCGGCAGAAGCGAAGAAGCCGGCCCGTGCGAAGCCGAAGACGCGCAGCCGCGCGAAAGCCTCCTAGCTCGGCTAGGACCGCGAAGCGGAGGCTGTCGTCCCGACCGCCTCGAGTGTCGCCTGGAAGAGGGTCTTGTCGATCTTGCCGTGGTAGATGGGAACGCCCTCCTCGACGCAGATCCGGACCACTTCGTCACGGTCGATTCCGGTCTCCTTGGCGAGCTCTTCGGGCGTCAGGTGGTTGGCCATGCGGACCTCCTACGGGTAAGGAAAAACGGCAACAAAAAAGCCCGCTCGCGCGGACAGCGCGGTCGGGCTTGCAGACACTCGCTTCGTTCGGCAGGTCAACCGACCCGCCTTTCGAGAGCTTGCAGCATCCCTCTGAGCATAACGCGCTTCGCGCGAATTGCGCAACGCCTCCCGTACCGAGCCGGTACCCTTCCCGCGCTCGGGGTGTGGCGCAGCCTGGTAGCGCGCTCCGTTCGGGTCGGAGAGGTCCCCAGTTCAAATCTGGGCACCCCGATAGATCGTGGGGGAACCCGTGGTTCCCCCACGTGCCCCCTCCTTCTGGGCAACGCACTCAGTGTGTGGCGTCAAGCCTCCCGGCCGGCTAAGCCGGCCTCCGGCCCGAATGTGGCTCGGTTCCGAGGTTCGGTTTCTCGTCTGTACCTATCCTCTGATTCGTGCTCAGGGCCGTTCTCTTCGATGTCGACTTCACGCTCTTTCGGCCGGGGCCCGAGCTCGGGCCCGAGGGGTACCGGCGGGTGGGGGAGCGGCACGGGCTCTCGCTTCAGCCCGACCGGTACGGGGAGGCTCGTGCGGCCGCGATCGAGGCGCTGCAGGGCGAAGGGCGGTTCGTGCACGACGAAGAGATCTGGATCGCGTTCACCGAGAAGATCGTTCGCGGAATGGGCGGAGATGCGGAGGGTGCCAGGGAATGCGCGGTCGACATGGTGCGGGAGTGGGAGCGGCACGAGAACTTCTCGCTCTACGAGGACGCCCTCGCCGTCTTCGACGAGCTTCGTCGGCATCGGCTGAAGATCGGTCTCGTCACGAACGGACAGCGGAACCTCGAGGAGTTCGTCGACCATCACGGGCTCGAGGTGGACGCGATGGTCGGATCGCGGCTGCACGGCAGGACGAAACCGCATCCGTCCATCTTCATCGCCGCCCTGCGTCAGCTGGAGGTAGAGCCCGGCGAGGCGGCGATGGTCGGCGACTCCTACGAGGACGACATCGAGGGTGCCCGCGCGCTCGGCATGCAGGCGATCCTGCTCGACCGCGACGGACTGCGTCCCGAGGAGCCCGAGCGAATCGACACCCTGCTCGCGCTTCCAGCGGCTCTCGGCCTCTCGGTGTCGTAGGGGCCGGGCATGCCCGGCCCCTACCCGGCGAATCCGAGCTCGTCGCGCCAGGATTTCGTGTGCTCGCCCAAGGTCGGCGGGCGTCCGGTTGAGGGGGTTCCGAAAACGTTCGCTGCCTCTGCTCGGGTCGAGACCGGCCCCACGCAGACGTCCTCGTCTCCGAAGTGGGCGAGCCAGTCTCCGAGCGAACGCGTCTCGAAGATCTCGGAAAGCGCGCTCGCAAGCTCGTCCTGCTCGGTCTCATACTGCCTCTCGGCCAGCTCCGGACGGCCGACGAGCTCGCAGAGCCGCGTGAAGAACTTCGGCTCGAGCGCACCGACGGTCAGATGACGCCCGTCTGCCGTCGCGTACGTCCGGTAGCACGCGAGTCCGCCGGTGAGCATCCGCGGCACCGGTTCTCCGCCGAGGCGGTGCGCGATGAGGTCATGCGAGCGGTGGGTCATCGAGACGGTGATCCGCGCTCCCTCGCCGGTGCGCTCGCGCTCGAGCAGCGCGGCCAGGATCTGGACGACGGCTCCGAGCGCGCCGGCCGCGAGGTCGGCCGCCTGGACTGGCGGCCAGCCGGGCGCGGTGTCTTCGAGCACCCCCGCCCAGCCGAGGTAGTTGAGGTCGTGGCCGGCGCGGGCTGCGTGCGAGCCGGACCCTCCGAAGCCCGTGATCGAGCAGTAGACGGTCGAGCGCGGCACGTCCTCGGGGCCGACTCCGAGGCGTGCCGCGACGCCGGGTCGGAAGCTCTCCAGCACGACGTCGGCACGATCCGCGAGCGCGCGTGCGAAGCCCGGCTCGTTCTTGAGATCGCAGACGACGGACTCGACGCCGCCGCGTAACGCCGCGTCCCAAGCGGCCGCGGTCTCGCGCATCGGATCACCCTCTGGGCTCTCGACTCGTACGACGCGTGCCCCGAGCCGCAGAAGCTCGCGACTTGCGTACGCGCCGGGGAGGTAGCGCGTGAAGTCGACGACGAGGATCCCGGCCAGCGCTTGCACGCCGGCGGAGCGTACCTCTATCCTCGGCGACGTTGACTGACCGTTCAACAGCCCAGGAAGAGAAGCGGAAGCTCATTCTCGATGCCGCCGTGCGGGTCTTCGCCCGGAGTGGCTACCACGGTGCGCGGGTCGGCGACATCGCGACCGAGGCCGGGGTCGCGCACGGCCTCCTCTACCACTACTTCGGCTCCAAGGAAGAGGTGCTCGAGACCGTCTTCCGGGAGAACTTCAGCGACTTGCTCGATCGCTTCCGGGCGGTCGAAGCAGCCGACGAGTCCGCCGGCGAGAAGCTCGAAGGCATTGCCAAGATCCTGCTTCGGACCTGGCGGAACGATCCCGCCCTCGTCACGGTGATGGTGCGCGAGGTCGCCCGCAGTCCACAGCTCCAGGCGCAGGTGGACGAGGTGCGGCAGGCGTTCACCATCGTCCAGCGTGTCATCGAAGAGGGGCAGGCCGACGGCAGCTTCCGCCGCGACGTGGACGCTCAGCTCGCGAGCTTCGTCGTGTACGGCGGCCTCGAAGAGGTGCTCACCGGCTGGGTGCTCGGGCAGCTTCCCGACGGGGACACGGAGGTTGCGCGCGCCGAGGAGACGGCGATCCAGCTCACTCTCGGGGGGCTCAGGACGTAGGCTCGCTGCGTGCCGAAGATCTTCAATCTGAACGGCGACGAATGGGATCGCACCGAGGATCGGCCCGGCTGGAGAAGCAAGGACGCGTGGGTTGGCGCTCACATCGGTGCCGAGCTGATCGGCGGCAGCATGTACGAGCTCGAGCCCGGCGATCGGCTGTGGCCCTACCACACGCATCACGGAAACGAGGAGTGGCTGATCGTCCTTCGTGGCCAGACGACGCTACGCACGCCGGAGGGCGAGCAAGAGCTGCGCGAGGGTGACGTCGTCGCGTTCCCACGCGGGAAGGAAGGCGCGCACCAGGTCAGCAATCTCACCCAGAGCCCGATCCGGGTGCTCATGCTCTCGACCCTGGCCGAGCCCGACGTCATCGAGTACCTGGACAGCGGGAAGATCGCGGCCACGGCGAGGGGCGAGCGGCTGTTCCGAATGCGGCGCGGCTCGGATGTCGAGTACTGGGAGGACGAGGACTAGCTTGCCTCGGCCGTGAGGCGCTGTTATCGCACCCAGAGCTGATCGAGCAGGAGCCCCCACTCGGGGTTGTGCTGGTAGTTGCCCACGCGCTTGGAGACGAGGGTTGCGTGCGACGGCGTGAACAGGGGCACCCAGGGCGCAAGGTCGACGATGTCGCGCTCGATCCTTGCCCACACGGCCACCGCCGCGTCCGGGTCGGACGCCTGCAGCTCGAGCGCACGCAGCGATCCTGGCGTCGAGGCGCCGATCGCAGAGGAAGCTGAGATCGGGTGGGCTGCACCTGAAGATGTCGAGGAGGGAGCGGGCCGTCCGGGAGACGCCGTACCAGCCGGCCATCCCGGCCTGCACCCCCAGCGTTCTCCTATCGGAATATTTCGCGACGTACGCTTCGAGGTTCTCGGCTCGCCTGATGTTCGCTCGGTAGCCGAGTTGCTCGAGCGCTTGAACCGCTTCCTCTGCGCCGGCCTCCCAGAAGCCCGGGTACGTCCACACCGTCACGCTCATGCCCCGCGTCCCCGAAGCGGCGACGAGGCGCTGCGCACGCCTGAGATCAGGCGCCTTCCACTCGCCCGTCTGGCTCGTGGCGGCGGTGTAGGGACAGTAGCGCCGGAAGCCCACGGTGCCTGGCGGGCGCAGCTGACAGGTCGGCTGGGCAAACGCCGGGCCGTACGACCTCGAGATGGCGGCACGGTCGACGGCGTAGTTGAGGGCGCGCCGCACCCGGACGTCGTCGAATGGAGGATGTCTCGTATTGAGGAAGACGAGGACCGTCGCCTGCACCGAGTGCACGTGGACCTGCGAGGCGTAGCGCGCCATGAAGTCTTCGAGCGCCCTTTTGTTCTCGGGCTGCTCGAGGTCGACACCGGAGACGTCGGCTCGCCCTTGCTCGACGGCCTTGACACCGCCGCTCTCACGGTTCAGCCTGAGCTCGATCTCGTCGGGGAACCCGTCCGGGCGGGCGGGCCTCGACCACACATGGAAGTAGGGATTGCGGACGAGCGTGAGCGCTCGTCCGGGCACGTAGCTCTCGATCATGTACGGGCCGGTCGATGGGATCGGCCGCGTTCCCATGTCCCGGTCCCGTGTGCCACTCGGGATGGGTGGCACGTAGATCAGCATCCGCAGGAAGTCGCCAGTCGTCGGTCGCCGGAAGTGGAAGACGATCGTTCCAGTCGCGTCGTCCGTCCGGATGCCCCGGCTGAGGTCGCAACTCCGCGGCCGTCTCCTGCAGGAGTCGGCACCCACGAGCGGTACCAGCCACTGCTCCCAAGGCAGCCGCGCACGAAGCGCCCGTTCGAATGCGCGCCGGAAGTCGCTCGCCTTGACGAGCTTCCCATCCGAGTAGCGAATGCCGCGGCGGAGCTGAAAGGCATACCGGGTTCCGCCGTCCGTGTCGACCGGCAACGAGCGCGCGAGATTCGGCACGATCCGGCCGCCCTCGCTCCCACCGCGCCTTGTGGGGCCGACGAGACCGTCGTAAGCCGCGCTGAGCGCCGCCTGTGTCCCGGCCCAACTCGTGAAGGTCGGATCGATCGAGCCCTGGATCAGGCCATGGGCTGCGACGACCAGGCGCCCGCCCCGATGGCCGGCTCCGGAGGCCTGGACGGCAAGCCAGACCTGGTCCTCGTAGAGGGCGAGCCCCTTCGGCCGGTTCGCGATCGGGATCCGCTCCACGACACGGTTCTCCACGGGGTCGATGCGCGCGATCGCCTCCGAGAACTCACCGCTCACCCAGACGGCACCTGATCCGACCGCGATGCCGTCAGGGCCTTCGCCGACCGGGATCGTGGCCGTAACGCGGTTCGTCGCCGGGTCGATACGCGAGACGGTGCCGTCGAGCGAGTTCGCGACCCACACGGAGCCTTCGCCGAACGCGATGCCGGTCGGCCCGTTGCCCACGCCCACCGTTTCGAGGATGACTGCCGCGCCGGGAATCGATGCGGACGACGCTCCGGCTCGACCCGTCCGTGACCCAGATACTCCTGCCGCCGACGGCGATGCCGCGACCGAGCGCGCCGGTCGGGATCCTGTCCACGACGCGGCCCCGAACGACGTCGATCCTCGTGACGACTCCGTTCTTCCGCGCTCGTCACCCAGACCGCGCTGCCGCTGGCGGCGATCGCGGTCGGCGTCACGCCGACCGGAATCGTCTGTACCTCGCGGTTCGTCTGCGGGTCGATCCGGGACACCGTGCCGTCCAACGAGTTCGCCACCCAGACCGCGCCGGCTCCGACCGCGATCCCGCTCGGATCGCCGCCGACGTCGATGCGCTGGAGGACGCCGCTCGTCCCGGGATCGATGCGCGAGACGGAGCGGTCCAGCGCATTCGTCACCCACACCGAGCCTTCGCCGACCGCGACGCTCGTCGGGCCGTTGCCGACCGGGACCTCGGCAACGAGCCGATTCGACCCCGCGTCGATCGCCGCGACCGAGTTCGCCGACGCGGCCGCCAGCCCCGGGGCGTCGTTGCCGTTGCGCTCGATGGCGGCGACTGCAACGGCAGCAGAGAGGAGGACAGCAGCGCCGATCGCGATCAAGACGCCGCTTCGGCGCGAACGCGTAACCAACGGACCGGGCTTTCGCGTCGGCGGATCGAGCTCCGGATCCTGATTCAGGATCGCGCCCTCGAGCTCCTGCAGCCTCCGGCCAGGTTCGAGGCCGAGCTCCTCTGCGAGCATCCTGCGCGCCTGCCGGTAAGTGCCGAGCGCCTCCGCCTGGCGGCCCGAGCGGTAGAGGGCGAGCATGAGCTGCGCTTGCAGACGCTCCCGCAGCGGATGCTGGCGGACAAGGACCTCGAGCTCAGGGATGAGCTCGGCGTGGCGGTCGAGGGCGAGGTCGGCCTCGACCCTCTCCTCGAAGGCGGCCAGGCGCAGCTCCTCGAGGCGACCGATCTCACCCTGTGCGAAGGGTTCCGACGCGAAGTCCGCGAGCGGCGGCCCGCGCCAGAGGGCGAGCGCGGAACGCAGGGTCTCCGCTGCCTGCTCGGCCTCGCCGTCGGCGAGGAGCTCCCGACCTTCGCCGAGCAGGCGCTCGAAACGCCCGAGGTCCAGCTGCTCGGGCTCGAGCGTGAGCAGATACCCATGCCCCCGCGTCTCCAGATGCCCGTTACCGAGCACCTTGCGCAGCTGCGAGACGTAGACGTGGATGCTGTTGAGGGCGCTCGCGGGCGGGTCTTCGTCCCAGAGCGCGTCGATCAGGCGGTCGGTCGAGACGACCTCGCCGGAGCACAGGAGAAGCACAACGAGCAGCGCTCGCTGCTTGCCGGCACCGATCTCGAGCGCCTGTCCACTCTCACAGACCTCGAATGGGCCGAGAACGCGGAACTCCATCGGATCCGTCCGGCTGGGCACGAGGCCTCATTCTCCGCCCATCGCAAGCTCGGCACAAGCGGCGCTCAAGGGTTGTTCAAGCGCGCCGGCCCAGACTCGAGGTGTGGTCGTTCTGGCAGAGGACAGAGTGAGCGTCGCGAGGGGGATTCGCTGGCTCGTTGTGCTGGTGCTGATGCTCTGCGTGGCGCCGTCGTCGGGCCATGCGGAGACTCCTCCGCCCGACCCGAGCCAGGAGCGGCCGTCCACGGTCGTGGTCAGCGTCAGCGACGACGGTTTCCAGTGGACCGATGCTGGTGTGGGAGCAGCCGCAGCGTTCGCCACGACGCTGCTCGCGCTCGGCCTCGTGCTGGCCTTGCGACCACATCGTGGAGAAAACGGGAACTCATGAGGCGCTCTCGGAGCGCAGAAGGAGGTTGCAGGTCCATGCAACGAAAGAGGATGAAGAAGTGGAAGGGCCCGCTTGGCCTTGGGCTCGGGATACTCGTGGTGGTGGTCTTGATTCCCACGATGGCCTACGCCCGGCAAGACGAACTGGCGGGGGTGCGACAAGTCACGGCCCAGTTCCACCGGGTCGATGCGGCGAAGGAGGCCGGGTACGAGCTCGGGTACGTGAACGGTCTCGGAAACAGGATCATCACCGGCTGTATCGCGCACCCGACGGCCGGGGCAATGGGCTACCACTACTTCCACAAGGCGTTGATCGACGACATGGTGGTGGACCCTCTGAAGCCCGAAGGCCTGGTCTACGCACCGAAGTCGAACGGTGAGCTCAAGCTCGTGTCCGTGGAATACGTCGTTCCGGGTCCTGGCTCCAACCCGCCCGGGCCATCAGGGCCGCCGCCGACCGTGTTCGGACGGGAGATGGTGATTCTCGTCCCAGCTGTGGGCTTCTACACGTTGCATGCCTGGGTCTGGGGTCACAACCCCGCAGACATGTTCGCGCACTGGAACCCCGAGGTCACCTGCCCGTAGGTGGTTGCAGCACGGAGGCGGGTTTCACCCGCCTCCGTGCTGTCTCTGCGCTACCGGAATGCGTTCTCGCCGGTCAACGCCTGACCGACGACGAGCGTGTGCACCTCGTGCGTGCCCTCGTAGGTCAGCACCGACTCGAGGTTGTTCACGTGCCGGATGACCGGGTACTCGAGCGTGACGCCGTTCGCGCCGAGGATCGTGCGTGCGGAACGAGCGACCTCGATCGCGCCGCGCACGTTGCCCATCTTCCCGAGGCTGACATGCTCCGGCCGAAGGGTTCCCGAGTCCTTCATCCGGCCCAGGTGAAGGGCGACAAGGGTGCCGCGGTTCAGCTCGAGCGCCATCTCCGCGAGCTTCTGCTGCGTGAGCTGATAGCCGGCGATCGGCTTGCCGAAGACGATCCGCTCCTTCGAATACTCGAGCGCCGACTCGAAGCACGCACGTCCGGAGCCCACCGCGCCCCAGACGATGCCGAAGCGGGCCTCGTTCAGGCACGAGAGCGGGCCGCGCAGCGTGGTCGCATCGGGGAGAACGTTCTCGTCGGGCACGCGCACGTCCTGCAGGACGAGCTCCGAGGTGACCGAAGCGCGCAGCGAGAGCTTCTTGTGGATCTCGGGCGCCGAAAAGCCTGGCATGTCCTTCTCGACGATGAAGCCGCGTATGGCGTCATCGTCCGTTCTCGCCCAGACGATCGCGATGTCGGCGATGGTGCCGTTGGTGATCCACATCTTCGCGCCGTTCAGGATCCAGTCCGAGCCGTCCCGGCGCGCGTGCGTCCGCATCGAGCCGGGGTCGGAGCCCGCGTCCGGCTCAGTGAGCCCGAAGCAGCCGATGACCTCTCCTCGGTGCATCGGGGGGAGCCAGCGCTCCTTCTGCTCTTCCGATCCGAAGCGCCAGATCGGGAACATCGCCAGCGAGCCCTGCACCGAGACCGCGCTCCGCACGCCCGCGTCCCCGGCCTCGAGCTCCATGCACGTCAGCCCGTAGGCGACCGAGCTGGCGCCCGGAAGGCCGTAGCCGTCGAGGTGCATGCCGTAGAGGCCGAGCTTGGCGAGCTCGGGGAAGAGCTCGCGCGGGAAGATTCCCTTCTCGAACCAGTCGCCGACGTCCGGGAGGACGTGCTCTCGAACGAACTGCCTGACGGTGTCTCGGATCGCCTTCTCCTCGTCGTCGAGGAGGACGTCGATCGCGAGATAGTCGAGCGGGTCGAGGGCGGAAGGCTTTGTGGTGGTCGTCGCCATCGTCACATCCTACGAGAAGGGGTCAGGCTTAAGCCTGACCCCTGGCCCTGTCTTGACCAGGCGGGGCGTGCGCCGACGTACACTGGTTGACTGACTAGTCAATCGAACCACAGGAGTCCGAGGTCATGACAGCAGTTGAGACCGGGATCGCCGGCGGCGTCTCGTTCGCGCTCACGCCCGAGCAGCGCGAGCTCCGCGCGCTTGCGCGCGAGTTTGCAGACAAGGAGATCCGCCCCAAGGCAGCGGAGTACGACGAGCACTCGACCCATCCGGTCGACGTCATCGCCAAGGCGCACGCGCTCGGCCTGATGAACCTGCACGTTCCCGAGTCGCTTGGTGGCCTCGAGCTCCCGTCCTTCGACGGCATGCTGGTCGGCGAGGAGCTGAACCGCGGCTGCTCCGGGATCGGCACCTCCATCGGGGCGAACGGCCTCGGCGCCGCGCCGGTCCTGATCGCCGGCACCGAGGAGCAGAAGGAGCAGTGGCTTCCACCGCTCCTCGAGGAGCCGATCCTCTGCTCGTTCGGCCTCAGCGAGCCTGACGCGGGCTCGGACGTCGCGCGGATGAAGTCGACCGCCGTACGGGACGGAGACTCGTACGTCCTGAACGGCTCGAAGACCTTCATCACGAACGCCGGCTACGCCGCCTGGACGGTCGTCTTCGCGAAGACCGACCCGAGCAAGGGCCATCGCGGGATCTCGGCGTTCATCGTGCCGATGGACACACCGGGAGTGCAGATCGAGAAGCACCTGGACAAGATGGGGCAGCGCTCGACCGACACCTCCGCGTTCGCGCTCACCGACGTCGTCGTCCCGGCGGAGAACCGGCTGGGTGAAGAGGGCGAGGGGTTCAAGATCGCGATGAAGACCCTCGACTTCACGCGTCCGGGAACCGCGGCCGGCGCCGTCGGGGTCGCGCAGGCGGCCTTCGAGCACGCGGTCGAGTACGCGAAGGAGCGCGTCACCTTCGACGTCCCGATCGCCATGCACCAGGGAGTCAACTTCATGATCGCGGACATGGCGACCGAGATCGAGGCGGCGAGGCTCCTCGTCTGGCAGTCCGCCTGGCTCCACGACCAGGGCAAGCGCGCGACGCTCCAGTCTTCCTTTGCGAAGCGCTTCGCGGCGGACACGGCGATGAAGGTGACGACGGACGCGGTGCAGGTCTTCGGCGGCTACGGGTACATCAAGGAGTATCCCGTGGAGAAGCTGATGCGAGACGCGAAGCTCTTCCAGATCTACGAGGGGACGTCCCAGATCCAGCGACTGGTGATCGCCAAGGAGATCTTCCTGCCCAGGGACGAGAGCTAGCTGTCGTAGGGGCGAGGCATGCCTCGCCCCTACGGAGACGCCAGCGCGCGCTGAAACGGCGGCAGGAAACCAGGGGAGAAGCGGGCGTCGCCGAGCCAGCTCGTGACGCGCGCAACCTCGGCTTCCACCGCCTGGACCGCTTCTCGTCCCACGTCCTCGAGCAGCCGGAACACGATCTCGCCGTCGCGGCGCTGCGACCAGCCGCCGACCACGCGCCCGTCCCACCACACGGTCGGCCCCGCATTGCCGTTGCGATCGAAGAGGAGAGCTGCGTGAGGGCCGAGGTACCAGTCTCGCTCCTTCCAGCCCATCGTCGTCGGGTCGAGCGTGGGGAGCAGAGCGGCTGACGGATCGAGCCTCTGGGTGGGCTCGAGGTCGTCGGCGAGGACGAATCCGGTGGCGCCTTCGAGATCGACGATCGCGTGAGGCACCGCTGCCAGCGCCGCTCGCGCTTCCCGGGCTGTCCAGCCAGCCCACCAGCGGATATCGGTCTCGGTTGCAGGCCCGAAGGCGGCGAGCCAGCGTCCGGAGAAGCTTCGCCTGCGCTTCTCCCTGTTCGATTCTCGGAATCGGGCCGTCCAACCAGGCCTCCAGCGGCATCCAGCGGTACTGCCCGCTGACCCACGTTCCACGGGGACGCCCGCGGACGACCCGGCCCTCCATCGCGAGCTGCGGAAGGACACGCGACCCGACGCTCTGGGTCGCTTCGAATCTCGAGCCCGCGCCGAAGCGGAGACGTTTCGCCAGAACCGGGACGTCCTTCGTGAGATCCGACGTGAACGCCTCGCCCCGGTCCTCGAGCGCGCGAAGCGCGGCTGTCATGGCACGCGTGAGCCACGGCTTGGGGCGAGTCGAGAGGCCGCTGTCCTCGATCATCTTCTCGAGTCTGCGGCGCTCTCGAACGGCGATCGTCCGTGTGCACGCCGCGTACACGATCGGAACGAGCTCGCGGGGCACGACGAAGAGCGTCCGACGCATGCCGAGCATGCGCACGAGCGTCCGCTTCTCGTAGAGCTCGTGCTCGACGTCTCCGGGCTCGACGTCGGCCCTTGCGTGGACGGAGAGAAAGACGGTGACGGCGTCGGTCGAGTGCAGGACGACCACGGACCTCGTCGCGGCGAGCGCGCTCCGCGCGCGCTTCTCGGGCGAGAGCCGATGCCGATCGACGAGCCGCGCTCGCCTTTCTGCCACGTCGATCCGGTACACGCGCGGGTTCTACCCGATCAGCATCTAGGATCGCGCGGTGGCGCTCGAGATCGATCTCTCGGGTCGCGTGGCTCTCGTCACCGGAGGGTCGCGCGGACTCGGCCGCGCGGATGCGCTCACGCTCGCTCGCGCAGGCGCGGACGTGGCGATCGCGGACATCCTCGTGGAGTCCGAGCTCTCCGAGGAGACGGACAGCTGGGGCGCGCTCGCGACCGCCGCGCGGGCGCAGGGCATGGTGCATACGGAGGAGACGGTCGAGGAGATCCGCACGCTCGGCCGGCGTTCGCTCGCCGTTCGCTGCGACGTCACCGACCGCGTTCAGGTCGGCGCCGCTGTCGCGCGGACGGTCGAGGAGCTCGGCTCGGTCGACATCCTGATCAACAACGCCGCGACGCTGGACCACGTGGGCCAGATCGGGGATCAGAGCCCCGAGCTCTGGGAGCGCGACCTGCGCGTGAACCTGAGTGGATCGTTCAACTGCGCGCAGGCGGTGTGGCCCCACATGAAGGAGCGCGGCTGGGGCCGGATCGTCAACATGGCGTCGGTCGCCGGCACACTCGGCGGCTTCGGTCAGGCGAGCTACTCCACCACGAAGGCGGGCACGCTCGGCCTCACGCGCACGCTTGCGATGGAGGGAGCCCGGCACGGCATTACGTGCAACGCCATCGTCCCCGGGGTGATCGGGACCGAGGCGTTCAACATGGCGAACGCGAAGATGAACGAGCGCATCGTCGCGCGCACGGTGTTCAAGCGGCCCGGCGAGCCCCAGGACATCGCAAATGCGATCGCATTCCTGTGCTCGGATCTCGCGTCCTACATCACGGGCGTGGGCCTTTACGTCTCAGGTGGAGTCGAACTTTTCGTCTTTTAGGAGGGCTTGGCGAAACAGCGCTGTGCCGCAGGAGGAGCGCTGGATCGCCACGATGCAGCGTCCTCAGTCGCGCCGATAGCCGCTGCTATCGGCGCTCCCTGCGTCCTTGCCTCGCGCCGACCAGCGGCACTCCTGCGACGAGGCCCGTTCCGCCAAGCCCTCCCTGAATTCTCTCGACTGGACCAGCTCGTAGACAGCTAAAATCCTGCGTCCGGTGCGCGCCGACTCGCCTTTGATCGCTCCGCGTGCTCGTCGTCGCGGGCGCAGTCGTTCCCTGCTCGTGACGCTCGCGTTCGTCGCGGGTCTCTTCGCCGTCGTCGGCGTGTTGCTGGGGCTCGCGTTCGCCGGCTCGTCTCGAGAGCTCGCCGCCGGAGCGCGCGTCGGCGGTGTCGACGTGGGTGGGCTCACGCAGAGCCAGGCCGTCGCGAAGCTCGACCGGCTGTTCTCGGACGTCGCGGGCGACCCGGTGACGTTCGTCGCAGGCGAGGAGTCGTATGCGTTCGCTGCGAACCAGCTCGGCGTCAGACCGGACTGGACAGGAGCGGTTGCCGCGGCGGCCAGGGCCGGTGACGGGTTTGGCCCGATCCGCGGGTTCCGGCGCCTGCACACGCGGTTCTTCGGAGCCGAGGTGTTGCCGCGTCTCGCCGTCTCCAACGCCGCGCTCGACTTCGCCCTCGGGCGCATGGCGGGCTCGGTCGACCGCCCGCCGAAGAACGCGGCAGTCGTGCGCGACGGACTTCGAATCGAGGTGCTGCCCGAGCGCGTCGGCCGCAAGCTCGCGCTCGAAGAGGCGGCACACACGGTCGTGCGCGGGCTCGGGTCGCTCGACCGCCTGGGCGGGAAGGTCCTGTTGCCCGTTGTCGTCGCGCCGCCCGATGTGACCGCGAACGAACTCGCATCGGCCGCACGCAGAGCCCGCATCGCGGTCTCGGGCCCCGTTGTCCTCCGCGGAGCCAAGCGGAGCTTCAAGATTCCCGCGCGGCGAATCGCGACGCTCCTCGCGCTCCCTCGGGATGGCGGCTCTCGCCTCGCCGTCGCGGGGCCGCGGGCAGACGCCTACTTCCGGGCTCTCGCCGAGCGCGTCGGCAAGCCGCCGCGAGATGCCGGATTTACCGTCTCGGGCGAGAGCGTCCAGATCGTCCCGTCGAGCAACGGCACGGAGCTCGACATTCCCAAGGCGGCGCGCGCTCTCCTTCGTGCGGCGACGTCGAGAGCGAACCGAGTCGCGACGTTGACGATCGTACGAGCCGCGCCGGAGCGGACCACCGCCGAAGCGCTCGCCATGGGAATCGACCGCCGGATGTCCGCCTACAAGACCTACAACTCGGGGACGTCCGATCGCATCACGAACCTCCGTCTCGGCGTGTCGCTCTTGGACGACACGCTCGTCGCTCCCGGAGAGACCTTCTCGCTGAACGAGACGATCGGCGAAAGAACCGTGGAGAAGGGTTTCCGCTCGGCTCCGGTGATCATCGGCAACGACTACGCCGAGGAGGTCGGTGGGGGCACTTCACAGGTCGCCACGACCGTGTTCAACGCGGCCTGGGAGGCGGGTCTCAGGATCACCGAGCGGAATCCCCACGCCCTGTACATCAGCCGCTACCAGCTCGGCCGCGATGCGACCGTGTACTGGCCCTCGCTCGACCTCAAGTTCGAGAACGACACGAAGCACTGGGTGCTGGTGAAGGGCTTCGTCGAGTACGACGGGATCGTGGTATCGATCTACGGTGGCGAGGACCGGCGCGTCGACAGCTCGGAGGGAACGATGGAGATCACCGGACCGGTCGTCGTCGAGCGCACGGAGGACCCCACGCTGGCACGCGGGAAGACCGTCGTGGAGGAGGAGGGCACGCCGCCGAGCGAGACCTCGGTCACGCGAACGATCTACGACAGAAACGGCACCGAGCTGCGCACGGAGACCTGGAACACGTCGTACGAATCCCATGCGCGAGTCGTCCGCGTCGGCACGAAGCCGCCGAAGCCCGCGAAGCCGCCTGTCAAGGATCCGAAGGTCCCAACGGGCGAAACGTCGAAGACCCCGCCTGGCGAGCGTGCCGGCGCTACTCCCCAGAAGCCGTAACTGCCTCGGCCAGCCAAGCGGGGACTCGCACCGGCCGATAGGTCTCGCGATCGACCGTTGCGTGGAGCGAGTACCCGTCGGCGACCGGCTCGTCACCTCGGGCGATCAGATACTCGTAGCGAAAGCGGGCACCGCGAACGTCGACACACCGCGCCCAGACAGTCAGCCGCTCGTCGAAGTAGGCAGCTCGCCGATAGCGCACGTGCACCTCGGTGGTGAGCGCTTCGATTCCCTGATCCCGAATCGACTGATATCCACCTGCGTGGAGCCCGAGGTACTCGACGCGTGCAACCTCGAACCAGACGAGGAACGACGCATGGTGGGCGATGCCCTGCGCGTCGGTCTCGGCGAAACGCACCTTGACCTCCGTCGAGAACGAGAAACCGTCCACGGGCCCAACCTTAGACCTCCTAACGCCATGATCGGCCATGTCGCGATGCGGCCCTGGACGCCACGATGCCGCGTCCTCGGTCGCGTCCATATCGGCTTGATATGGACGCTCCCTCTGTCCTTGCCTCGCGACGTCCAGCATCCGCCTCGCGACGGGCGATCACGACATTAGGAGCTCTTAGAATCCAGCGGTGTCTGCCGCTGATCTAGCCGCTCTCATCGCCGAGCGGCAGCCGTGCGTGGTGCTCACCGGAGCGGGCATCTCGACCGAGAGCGGCATTCCCGACTTCCGCTCCGCGACCGGTATCTGGGCCGAGGTCGATCCCTTCGAAGTCGCGTCGATCCAGGCCTTCAGGCGCGACCCGGAGCGCGTCTGGGACTTCTATCGCGCGCGCATCCACTCGCTCCTCGGGGCCGAGCCGAACGCTGGCCATCTCGCGCTCGCGGAGCTCGAACGGCGTGGACTGGTCCAGGCGATCGTGACCCAGAACATCGACGCGCTGCACTCGCGGGCCGGGAGTCGCGAGGTCGTCGAGGTGCACGGCTCGATCCGCATCGCCGAGTGCCTGAACTGTCTCTGGAGCGAGGACACCGCGGACGTTCTGGCACAGCTCGAGGAGCGATCCGCTCCGCTTTGCATCCACTGCGGGGAGATCTTGAAGCCGGGCGTCACGCTCTTCGGCGAGCTGCTTCCTGCCGGGACCTTCGAGCGTGCGCTCGAGCTCGCGCGGTCGGCTGCGCTGATGCTCGTCGTCGGATCGTCGCTCGAGGTCTGGCCGGTCGCGGGCCTTCCGCTCGAGGCGCGCTCGTTCGCCGTGATCAATCGCGGGCCGCACTCGCTGGCCCGAATGGCGTCGCTCGAGATAGACGGCGGTGCCGGAGAGACGCTCTCGAGCGTCGTCGCCGAGCTCAGCCGAGCTTCACCGCAAACCGCTTCGTGAACCTCGTACCGCGCGCCGTGAACGAAAGGGTGCCGCGCAGCGTCTTCCCGCGTGCGTTGGCCGGCGGGCGGTAGACGCACGTCGCCGTGCCCGACGCCGCCCGTGGAGTCGCTCCACTCTTCGCACCGCCGATGGTTCCCGAGCACGCCATGCGCGTGGGACGAACCGCCGCGCCTCCGGCCGTCACCCGCACGCTCGCCGTGACCGTCGAGCCGGCTCTCGGCTTTGCCGGGGTGAGCTTGACCGCGCCGACCGAGACCGTGGCCGGGCTGCCGCCCCCAGGAGGTGCGGTCACGACGACCACGGTGCCCGAGGCCCTGTTGCTCGAGAGGTCGGGGTCGGAGACCGAGGTCTGCGTGATCTCGGCTCGCAGCACGTAGCTTCCTGCGCGGTCGGCCACGATGTCCCACCCCACGCGACGGATCGCCGCGAGGGGTCCGTTCCAATGGTCAGGCGCGTGTCGCAGTCGGCCGTTCTGGCGGTTGCGGTGCAGGACTCCGAGGGATCGGGTGCGTCCGAGCCGAAGCGGAGGCCTTCCGGGAGGGTGAAGCGAACCGTCGCCGTGGCCTCTTCGCCCCCGTCGTTGTCGACGATCACTCCCGCCTTGAAGTTCAGGCTCCTCACGTCAGACGTGCCACCGTTTGGAATCACCTGCTCGACGGTGGTTCCGGCGGTGACGAACACGAGGAAGTCCGCAATCGTCGGCGCGGCAGGCGCCGAAGACGCACCGAGCGTTGTCGCGATGGCCGCGACGACCGTTCACGGCGAGAACCGATGGCGCCCGTCTCCGCAGCCGCATGCCGCGCAACGCTCTCATGATGTGCCGTTAGGGTCAAGTGTGAGAACTGTCGTCGCGGGCAGGGGACGCGTGATATGACTAGCTTCATGAGCAACCCGAGCGGGAGACCCGCCGAGAAGGACTTCGTGACTCGTCTCGCGGATGCAGGCGAGGAGGCGCTCCAGCGGCTCTCCGACTTTCCCGGTGGACAGCGCGCGGTGGGTGCCTTCAACGATCTCCGTTCGCGCGTCGACGAGCTCGGGAAGAAGGTGCGCGGCATCGATGCTCTGGAGGCACGCGTCGCCAAGCTGGAGCGCGAGCTCGCGGCACTGAAGAAGCCGCCCGCACGCCGCTCGGCTCCCCGCAAGCCTTCCTCGTAGAAACTCAGTCCGAAGCGGGGCACGCGCACGCGCAAGGCCTGCGGCACGAGCTCGAACCGCGCCGGTGTCGTGCCGGGTTGCTCGCCGTCGAGCTCGATGGGGAGCGGCTCGTCTGCGTCCACGGTCACGACACGACCGCGGAGCACCTCGAGCCGCGGATGGGGAAGGTGCTTGCCCTTGTAGCTCTTCGGAAGCGTGATGAGCAAGTCGCGCTTCGTGACGTCGCCGATCAGGAGCACGTCGAAGAGCCCGTCGTCCGGCTCGGCGTCCGGCAGCATCATCATTCCGCCACCGAGGTAGCGGCCGTTCGCGACCATGGCGTCGATCATCTTTCCGCTGCGGAGCTGATCGTCGACCGAGACACGCATCTCACCCGTCTGCCAGCGGGCGAAGGCGGCGAGGGTCGCCCAGTAGTAGGAGATCTTCCCGCCGAGTGCCTTCGAGGTCTCGTTCGCGCGCTTTGCGATCGCCCCGCTGATCCCCGCGCTTCCGATGTTCGCGAAGTGCGTGCGAGCCTCCGTACCCGACCAGGTGCGGTAGGTCACGAGCCCGAGGTCGATCATGCGCGTTTCTCCCGTGAGCGTGACCTCGACCGCCGCCGGGAGCTTTCGTGGGATTCCCAGGCTCCGAGCGAAGTCCCAGCCCGTCCCGCGCGGGATCACGGCGATCTCGACGTCTTGGACGCCGGCAATCCCGTTCACCACCTCGTTGACCGAGCCATCGCCTCCGACGACGACCAGCAGCTGTGCCCCCTTGCGCACGGCCTCCTGGGCGAGCGTGCCGAGCTGGCCTGGCTCCTCGGAGATGAGGGCATCGCCCTTCAAGCCAAGGGCGGCGGCGCCGTGCGAGATCTCCGGCCAGCGGCGTCCGGTCGAACCGGCCGCGGAGGCGGGGTTGACGAGGAAGACCGTGCTAATGGCCGTGTCCGGCCGTCGCCGTCTCGAGCGCGATCCGCGTCATGCGGTCCACCGCTGCGCGCAGCTCGTCATCCTGGATCCGGACGAACTCGCCCTCGACGTGGATGTCGCTGACGGTCAGGAGGCAGCCTGCGTGCACGCCGCGCAGGGCCGCAAGGGTGAACAGTGCAGCGGCCTCCATCTCGACCGCGAGGATCCCGCGCTTCGACCAGCGCTCGTACTGACCCGGATCCGGGTTGTAGAAGAGATCGCTGGACACGATCGGACCTACGCGAAGCGTCTCCTTGCTGTGCTTTGCCACGTGGACGGCCTCGTGGATGAGCTCCCAGCTCGCGGTCGGGCAGTGAGGCTCGCCGAGGACGAGGTGGGTTGCGGTCGAGTCGGCTGGTACAGCCGAGAGCGCGACGATCAGGTCGCCGAGCGCGTGATCGGACTGCAATCCTCCGCACGTTCCGACACGAAGCAGGCGCGTGACGCCGAGCTGGATCAACTCCTCGAAGACGATCGTCGCCGAGGGGCAGCCCATTCCGGTTCCCTGGACGGAGATCGGCTTCCCCTCCCAGCGGCCGGTGAACCCGAGCAACCCGCGCTCCGCGTTCACCTGGACGACGTCGGTCAGGAAGGTGTCGGCGATGTACTTCGCGCGCAACGGGTCGCCGGGCAGGAGGCAGGCCTCCGCGTAGTCGCCGGGCTCCGCACGGAGGTGAATCGGCACCGCCGAAGCCTATAGCGGAGGACGCGCCTAGAGTTTCACGAGTGGCGGTGAAGCTCATCGATCCCTCGCGCGAGCAGATCCTTCGCTTCTGCGCGCAGGATCCGGTCGAACGCGTCTTCCTCGAGGACGTGGCGAGACGTGGTCTGGGCCGCTTCGTCGGACTCGCTGTGGACGGCGAGCTCCAAGCGCTCTGCCATGTCGGAGTGAACGCCGTACCCTCGGGAAACGGGTGCGGTGCTTTCGCGCGTGAGGTTGCGCGCGTCTCGCCGAAGATGCTGATCGGGGAGACGAGGGCCGTCTCCGAGCTCTGGGTCGAGGTGCGCCAACGTGTATCGCGACCGCGCGAAGACCGTCCCGGGCAACCCGTTTTCGTGATTCGCGATGCTCCGTCCGCCGGT
This sequence comes from uncultured Actinomycetes bacterium, assembly GCA_963850485.1. GTDB lineage: Bacteria > Actinomycetota > Thermoleophilia > Gaiellales > Gaiellaceae > GMQP-bins7. The sequence goes on from CAWKLR010000014.1 coordinate 45,993, forward strand.
GAGACAGGGCTACGCGCAGCGACGCCGGACGATCTCGAGCTCCTCGTCCCTGCCTGCGCCGCCGCGCACGAGCAGGAGATCGGAGTCGATCCGCTGCGTCGGGATCCGGAGGGGTTCCGCTGGCGGACGCGCACCCAGATCGAGGAAGGCCGCTCCTGGCTCTGGGCGGAGGACGGCGTGATCCGCTTCAAGGCCGAGGCCTCCGCCTGGACGCCTTCGGCCGTTCAGCTCCAGCAGGTGTGGGTCGACCCGGCTGCGAGGCGCCAGGGCTACGGAGCTCGCGGTTTGCAGGATCTGTGCCGGCTGCTCCTCGAGCGCGTACCCGCCGTCTGCCTCTTCGTCCGCGCCGAGAACCAACCCGCGATCCGCCTCTACGAGGCCATCGGGATGGAGCACGCGCTCGACTACCGCTCCGTGCTGCTCTAGGCGATGGAGACGGTCTTCCTGGCGCGCCACGCGCTTGCCGCCTCGAACGATGCAGGGCTCGCTTCGTACGCCGCCCCAGGGGAGGGTCTCACGGAGAAGGGGGTCGACCAGGCCCGTGCTCTCGGCGATCTCCTCCGCGGGGAAGGCATCGGCCTCGGAATCGCGACGGAGCTTCGGCGGACCCAGGAAACCCTCGAGGTTGCTCTGAAGGGACGAGACAGTCCCACGCATCGTCGTTCCCGAGCTGAACGAGATCCATTTCGGGAGCTTCGACGGTGGTCTCCTCGCGGCGTACCGGGAGTGGGCGGGCGCAGAAACGCCGGCACTGCCGGCGCCTGGCGGCGGCGAGAGCCGCGCGCAGGCTGCAGCTCGTTACGCGTCCGGTCTGCGGATCGTGCTCGAGCGGCCCGAGGAGAGTGGGCTCGTGATCGGGCACGCGCTGGCCGTTCGCTACATCGTCGATGCCGCCGAGGGGCTCGTTCCCGCATCCCTGATGCTCGCTCCCGTCGAGCACGCGCGGCCCTATCGGCTGGAGGCAAGCGAGGTCGAGGCAGCCTCCGACCTGCTCGAGTCGTGGAGTCTCGACCCGCGGTTCCGCGATCCCTCGTAGGCTCGGCACAATTGGCGCATGACGAAGGCGCTCCACCAGCGAGTAGAGAGCTTCATTCGCGGCCATAGCCTGATCGCCCCGGGCGGCGAGGTCACGTGTCTCGTTTCGGGCGGAGCCGACTCGACGTGCCTCTGGCACGTTCTCGAGGCGCTCGACTACCGCGTCTCGGCCGTCCACGTGAACCATGGCCTGCGCGGAGACGAGTCGGAGGGCGACGCACGCTTTTGCCGCGAGCTCATGGACGCGGAGGTGCTCTCGACGCCGAGTGACACAGTGTCACAAGGCTCGACCGAGGCGGAGCTGCGGCAGCTCCGCTATTCGCTGACCGAGGGGTGTGGCCTGCGGGCGACCGGCCACACGGCCTCGGATCAGGTCGAGACGATCCTCTATCGGCTCGTCGCGTCCGGCAACAGCAAGGGCATCAGGCCGGCGCGCGAGGACGGCATCGTCCGTCCGCTGCTCTCGCTCTGGCGGGAGGAGACGGAGGCGTACTGCCGAGAGCACGGCCTGACCTTCCGCGCCGATTCCTCCAACCCGGACACGAAGCGTGGCCTGATCCGCAACGAGATCCTCCCGCTCCTCCGGCGCCTGCATGCGGGCGCCGACCGGAACCTCCTGTCGCTCGCCGAGGAGCGTCCCCGCCTGCCGAGGGCACTCGAACGGACGCTTGCGGAGCTGCTCTCCTCGCGCGCAGGGACGAAGTCGGCCGACCTCGGCGCGGGTATCCGGGGCGTTCGCGAGTACGACACCGTGCGGCTCGAGGGCCGCGTGCGCTTCGGCCCGTGGCGGCTCGAATCCGATGTCCCGGAGCTCGTCGTCCGAACCCGCCTTCCCGGAGACCGGCTCGCGGGGCGACGCAAGAAGGTGCAGGATCTCTTCGTGGACGCGAAGGTGCCGAGGGCAGAGCGAGACGAGTGGCCGCTCGTCGTCTCCGGCGACGAGGTCGTCGCGGTACCAGGGATCGCCGAGGCGCCTGGCTGGGAAGGAAGCGTGCGGGCATGGAAGGATGTGGCCGATGACTCAGGCTGAGCTGGAGCAGGGCGTCGGAGAGGTCCTCATCGAGCAGGGGCCGCTGCAACAGCGCATCGTCGAGCTCGGCGCCGAGATCTCGGCCGACTACGAGGGGCGCGATCTCCTACTCGTGGGGGTCCTGAAGGGTGCGGTCTTCTTCATGGCCGACCTCATGCGCGAGCTGACTGTTCCGTGCGAAATCGACTTCATGGCGATCTCGAGCTACGGCGCTGCGACCGACTCGTCGGGCGTCGTGCGGATCCTCAAGGATCTCGACATCAACGTCGCCGGCCGCGACGTGCTGGTCGTCGAGGACATCATCGACTCCGGGCTGACCCTCTCGTACCTGATGCGCAACCTCAGCGCTCGCAAGCCCGCATCGCTCGAGGTGGTCACCCTCTTGACCAAGCCCGAGCGTCGCGAGATCGACGTTCCCGTGCGGTACGTCGGCTTCGAGATCCCGAATCGCTTCGTCATCGGGTACGGCCTCGACTTCGCCGAGCGCTACCGCAACCTCCCGTACGTGGCGGTGCTGCACCCCGATCTCGTGCCGAACGCCACCTGACCGCGCAAACAGACCGTAACGAGGTACCAGGTCCCGGGCCCTGGGTGCCGAAGAATCATGGTGCTACCCTCCCGAGACTGACGTGAACCGGTTCTTCAGAAGCGCGCTCTTTCCGCTCATCATCATCGTCGTCCTCGTCTATCTGGCGAGTCAGACGTTGCTGCCGGGGCGTTCCGAGCAGCGCAAGATGACCTACTCCGAGGCGATCTCGGAGGTCAGGAACGGGAACGTCGACGAGGCGGTGTTCGACCCGAGGCGGCAGTCGATCACCGTGACGCTGGTGGGAGAGGGTGGCAAGGCCAAGGTCAACTACCCGACCCCGCAGTCCGCGACGGACTTCCAGAACCTGCTCGAGAGGGAGAACGTCCGCTTCGACTCCAAGGGAACGGGTTCGTCTCCCTGGTGGTCGCTCATCATCAGTGTGCTCCCGTTCGTGATCCTGATCGCGTTCTGGATCTTCCTCATGAACCAGGTGCAGGGCGGGGGCTCGAAGGTGATGAGCTTCGGCAAGAGCCGTGCCAAGCGCATGTCGCCCGACTCGCCGAAGGTCACGTTCAAGGACGTCGCCGGAGCGGACGAGGCGGTCGAGGAGCTCCACGAGATCAAGGAGTTCCTCGAGAACCCGAAGAAGTTCCAGGCGCTCGGCGCGCGCATTCCGAAGGGCGTGCTCCTGTACGGGCCGCCGGGAACCGGAAAGACGCTGCTCGCGCGCGCGGTGGCCGGCGAGGCGGGCGTTCCGTTCTTCTCGATCTCGGGCTCCGACTTCGTCGAGATGTTCGTCGGCGTCGGCGCCTCGCGCGTCCGCGACCTGTTCGAGCAGGCCAAGCAGGCCTCTCCCTGCATCATCTTCATGGACGAGATCGACGCCGTCGGCCGACACCGCGGCGCCGGGCTCGGTGGCGGGCACGACGAGCGCGAGCAAACGCTGAACCAGCTGCTCGTCGAGATGGACGGCTTCGAGATGAAGGACAACATCATCCTCATCGCCGCGACGAACCGTCCGGACATCCTCGACCCCGCGCTTCTCCGCCCAGGACGCTTCGATCGCCAGATCGTCGTCGACCGCCCGGACCGGCTCGGTCGCCGCAAAATCCTCGAGGTGCACGCGCGCGGGAAGCCGATAGCGCACGAGATCGACCTCGACACGCTCGCGGCCGGTACGCCCGGCTTCACTGGCGCCGACCTCTCGAATCTGATCAACGAAGCCGCGCTCCTCGTCAGCGCGTCGCGGCAAGAAGATGATCGGCCAGGACGAGCTCGAGGAAGGGATCATGCGGGTCATCGCCGGCCCGGAGAAGAAGGCGCGTCTCCTCTCCGAGAAGGAACGCAAGATCACCGCGTACCACGAGATGGGACACGCGCTCGTCGGTCACTACCTCGAGCACACGCACCCGGTGCACAAGATCACCATCGTGTCTCGCGGGCAGGCGCTCGGGCTCACGATCTCGCTGCCGACCGAGGACCGCTACCTGACGACGCGGTCCGCGCTGATGGACGAGCTCGCCATGACGCTCGGCGGCCGTGCGGCGGAGGAGCTCGTCTTCCACGAGGTCACGACGGGCGCCGCTAACGATCTCGAGCGCGTGACCGCGACCTCGAAGCAGATGATCATGCGCTTCGGCATGAGCGAGAAGCTCGGCCCCCGCGTCCTCGGCCGGGCCCACGATCTTCCCTTCCTCGGCCGCGACATGGGCTCGGAGCCCGACTACTCCGAGGAGCTCGCGAAGGACATCGACGACGAGATCCGCCGCGTGATCGAGGAGGCCCACGCCTCGGCGACGGAGGTTCTGCGCGCGCACATGGACGAGCTGCACCGCTTCGCAGCGATCCTGATCGAGCGCGAGACGATCGACAAGGATCAGTACGAGCGCCTGCTCGCCGGCGAGTCGGAGGAGTCGGTCTTCCCCGAGGAGGTTCCGGAGGAGCCCGAGCTCGAGCCCGAGGCCGAAGCCGACAAGAAGCCGAAGCTCAAGCCGCAGCCGCGCCCGATCCCGGGCACCGCGATGCAGCCGCCGCCGCCCGAGGGCGCTCCTTCCTAGGCGAGAACGTCCCGCTTTCGCCGGGTACAGGCTTCAGCGAGGGGTCAGGCTTCAGCCTGACCCCGTTCTCCGGTTCTGAAGCTGCCGCACGCATCCGAACAGCGAACGTCCAAACACCGAGGTCGGGCTGAAGCCTGGCCCCACAGGTCACACGCGGCGGGGTGCCGGGTAGCTAGCGGCTGCGGATGCCGAAGTCCGACGTGATCACGACGACGTCGTGACCGCCGAACTCCCCGGGCGCCTGGTTCACCGCGAGGGCGACGATTCCGATGTCGCGCCAGCTCGGCTCGAGCAGGATCTTGCGATGGCCCGGGGACTCGAGCCAAACCTGGAGCGCTTCGTCCGGGCTCATCGTGACGGGCCCGTAGAGGAGGTTCTCCCCGACGCCCCAGCGCGAGAATCCCCGCTGGCCATAGAAGCGCGCGATCCGGTCGGAGAACGACGAGCCGTCGGGTGAGTCATGCGTGAAGGCGCCGCGCTTCACCTGGAGCCGGGTGTGCGCGAGGGCGGCCAGCCGGAGCGACGGAGCTGGGCGAACCGGCGCAAGGCCGTGCTGCGCGCGTATCGCGTTGATCCCCTCGACGAGGTGGAGCGCGATTCCGGCGTGGTGCTCGGCGCGCTGCGGTGCCGCGGCGGCGCCTGCCGCGCAGACGGCCGCGACGACGGCGAGAAGTATGGCGGCGCGTCGCTTCACTGACGCGTTAGATCGGTGCGGGGCGCGCTCTAGTCATCACCCTTTCAAGGCATACGGCCTCAATCGGTGGATGTCTCGTCCCGGCGACCAGATCGACGGGCGATCACGACGACGAGCAGCAGGACCGCACCCGCGGCCACGGCGCCGGCGAGATCGACGAGGAGCCCTCCCGCTCGCACGCCTTCGACGAGCACGAGGAGTAGGCCCGCGACCAGGAGGGCGAACAGGGCAAGCGCAGTGACGAACGCCACCCGGCGAAGATCCTCGCCCGGCTCGGCCCGCGCCGAGTCGCGTTCCTCGAGCGACCAGTACCCGAGCTCCGCGGTCACGAGGAGCCCGGCGGCGACGAGCGCTGCTGCACCGTCGAGCGGCGCGTCGTCGATCGCGAGTTGCGCCGCGTACATGCCCCCCAGCACGACGAGCGCCGCGGGAAGGAGCGGTGCCCACCCGAGGACGAGCGCGCTCACGAGGAGGAGCAGGGAGAGCGCCGCGACACGAAAACCGACGTCGACGAAGGCATCCTCGTCAGCGCGGGCGAGCGGCAGCGCGGCGAGCGCGCCTGCAAAGAGGACAGCCCCGGCCCCTGCGGCTAGACGCGTCCGACTCTCGCGTAGCGCCTGTATGTCCTCACCTCCTCGAGGGCGGACTCGAGCGCCACGCCGTCGCCCCAGCGCGCGATCCCGATGCCGAGGCGTTCGAGCCGAGACCGGAGCACCTCACGATCGAGGAGCCAGAGGCGATACGCGAGACGTTCGAGCTCTTTCCTCCCTGCCTCGACCACCTCGACCGGGTCGATCTCGACGACGACGAGGTCGAAGCCGCGGGCGCGCAGGTTCTGCAGCGTCCTGACGAAGCGCGGATCGACCAGCGGCGTCAGCGCGATGACAAGTGCCTTCGGAGGCAGGATCCTCGCCGGGACCAGGTCGACGTCCCGCCAGATGTACGTCGGCGCGACACCCGTCTCGAGCAAGGTCTCGATCAGCCGAAAGCGTTGAGACGGCCCCAGGCCCGGACGCAGCCAGCGCAGGATCCCACCGAAGGACACCAGCCCGACACGGTCCCTGCGCTCGAGATAGCGGGTGGCCAGCGCTGCGGCGGCGCGTATCGCATCGTCGAGGGTGCTTCGCGCCCCGTCGCGCAGATCCGCGAAGCTGTCCACGAACAGCACGACGTCCGTGTTTCGTTCCGGGTGCTGCTCGTTGACCACGAGGCTCGTTCGACGGGCCGACGCCCGCCAGTTGATGGAACGCAGACGGTCACCGGGGACGTAGTCGCGGATGTCCGCATATTCGATTCCGTCGCCCTTCTCCCGCGCGACCGCGCTCCCGGTGAACGCCTGGGTCTCGGCCGCGTCCAGGACTCTCGCAAGCGTCTCCGCGTGGGGGTACGCCTTCAACCCTCTCGGTCGGGGGAGCCGATCCTCCCAGACGACGAGTCGGAACGCGTCGCGAGCGCGGGCTTCGACCATTCCGACGTCGTAGACGCCCCACCGAGAGCAACGCAGCTGCACGGGAATAGTGCGCTCGTCGCCGGCACGGAGACGGACCGCGAAGGCATTGTCCCCCTCTGCTTCGACACCGTTCGGCAGCTCGAGCAGGAGCTCGAGCCGGTCGACGGCGGTCTCCGCGCGAACCGCGATCTCCGCGTCGACGAGCGTGCCCTGCACGGTTCGCTCGCCCGCGACGCTGAACTGCACGTCGAGCCGTGGCTCGCGCGCGAGCTGCAGTCCGATCGCCAGCACGACGGCGAAGGGCGCAGCTGCGATGGCGAGCTCGGGCCGGCGAGCCACGAGTGCTCCGACAAGTCCCACCGCCGCGAGGGTCGCGTAGCCCTCGAGGCGGGGGCTGCCGCGACGCGTCACCGTTGGTCAGGCATCCTGGGAGAGGTCTTCCGGCGGTGGGGTCGGCACGGTCGCGAGCACGTCCCGCACGACGTCCTCGGACGAGATTCGCTGGACCCACAGCTCGGGGCGCAGAACGAGCCGGTGCGCCAGCGCGGAAACGGCGACGGCCTTCACGTCGTCGGGGAGCACGAAGTCACGCCCTGCGAAAGCGGCCTTGCAGCGGGCCAGCTTGAGCAACGCGAGGCTCCCCCGTGGGCTTGCGCCGACTGCCGAGCTCTCGGATCGCCTGGTGGCCGTCGCGAGGTCGACGCAGTACCCTCGCACGCTCTCGGCGACGTACACCTGCTCGATCGCCTGCTGCATCTCGAGGAGCGCCTCGCGGTCGACGACCGGACGAAGCTCGAGCTCGTCCGTGCCCCGCTCGATGCGTCGTGCGAGCACCTCCATCTCGTGCTCTCGCGCCGGATAGCCGAAGGCCGTCCTGAGCAGGAAGCGGTCCAGCTGCGCCTCGGGGAGAGGGTAGGTGCCCTCGTACTCGATCGGGTTCTGGGTCGCGATGACGAGAAACGGCGGTTCCAGCCGATGCGTCTCGCCCTCGATCGTCACCTGGCGCTCCTGCATCGCCTCGAGAAGCGCAGCCTGCGTCTTCGGCGGAGCGCGGTTGATCTCGTCGGCGAGGAGAAGGTTCGTGAAGATCGGCCCTGGCCGAAACTCGAAGTCGACGTCGCGCTGGTTCCAGATCGAGGAGCCCGTCACGTCGGAGGGCATCAGGTCGGGCGTGAACTGAATGCGGGTGAAGCGCATGCTCAGCACCTGCGCGAACGACCGTGCAGCGAGGGTCTTGGCGAGGCCCGGGTAGTCCTCGAGGAGCACATGGCCGTCCGCGAGGAAGCCCACGAGCACGAGCTCGAGCGGATCGCGCTTTCCGACCACGGCCCGCTCGACCTCGTCGAGAATCTCCCCTGAGAGCTCGTGGACGCGCCGGAGCTCCACTAGTGGTTTCTCCGGGAAGTCCGGTGCTGCTTGGCCGAGCGAAAACCGAGCAGCGCTAGGACGCAGGGAGCCTCGATATCTGTAGATATCGAGGCGCTGGGGCCCCCAGGAAGTGCGCAGCACTTTCTGGGGTTGGACTGAGGACGACGCGATGCGAAGTGTTTGCAGCCGGCCAAGCGGTGCCGTACTTCCCGGAGAGACCACTTAGAGGCGCTCCAACGACGCCACGACGCGATTCAGCGCTTCGGGCGGCATCCCGCGCGCGAGACGATCCGCGGGCGGGGGCCGATCCTTGCGGACGAGGTCCCAGGTCTCCTCTCCGAGCACCTCGCGCGCCTGGTGCGCGTCACCGTCGAGCGAAAGACGGCGTCGCGCGCTCAGGAGCTCTGCGGCGAGCATTCGCAGTCGCGGCCGCAGCTGGTGATGGAGGTCGAACGAGCCCGCGGCACCGAGTACGACCTCCTGCTCGAGCCGCGCCAGCATCGCCGGTCTCTCTCGCCCCGCTCCCGCGCGCGCTTTCCCCGTTTCTCGCAGCGGGCGCGCGGGTGGATACGCGCGGCGCAAGGCAGCGATCATGAGCGCGAGCGTGACTCCGGTGACCAAGAGCGCGTAGACGCGGATCGCGACGTCGAACCAACCCGGGAGAAACGCCACGATGGCGACGAGCGCCAGCGTGGGGAGGAACAGGGACCGTGCGGCGCGCCACAGGTCGCTTCTCACGAGGTGGCCGTCCGCTCCGCGAGCACACGCATCCGCTCCTCCATCCGCAGGCGGGCCGCGGCGCGGAGCTCATCTCTGATCTGCCCCAGCGCAGCGATCGCCTCGTCCTTCATGGACTCGTCCACGCGGTGGTTCGAGAACTTCGCCCGAGCGAACAGATCGGCGAGCCGCCTCACGAGCCGGCTGTCCACGTCGAGCTCGCCGAGGATCCGGCTCACGTGCTCCTCCGCGGTCTCCTGGCGCGCGCGCGCAAGTCCCGAGGCGGCGAACGTGCTTTCGAGACGAGCGTACGTCGCGATCACGGCTCGGCGAGGATCCGGCTCCGCGCGCAGGTCGTCGAGCGAGTCGTCCAGGACGTCCGCGGCCTCTTCGGCCAGCCGGACCCGACCGGGATCGAGCACCTGCGCCCGCCGCCGTCCCGCCACCACGTATGCGCCGATCCCGGCCGCGATGAGCGCCAGCACCACCAGTAGCGGGATCCAGGCAAGCTCGGGCTCGTACGCTCCGCCTGCATCGGGTCGCTCGGGCTTCGGTCGCTCCAGCCCGGGCTCCAGGATCGGATCGTTCTCCTCGAAGCCCCCTAGCACTATAGGACGGCGTCTGAAGTAGTAAGCGACCGCGAGCGCCGCCGCCATGATGAGGAACGACAGGAGCACGCTGTTCCGTCGGTACTTGCCCGAAGCGACCTCGTGGGCGATCGCCTTTCGTTGCATGAGCCCGTAGATCAAGATCGCTGCGGCTGGAATCAGCGCCAAGAGCGCAAAGGTGAAGAACGTGTCGAGCACGATGTCGGACGGCCGCCGGGTCTCGTCCGATCCGCCTCGAGTAGACCCGGTCGCCGCAATCGCGACGACGGCGACCAACCCCAGCACCACGATTGCGGGCAGGAATGCGCGCGGCGCGCTAGCCCGCATTCCGATCTCCTTCCGTGCGTCCTAGGCGGTCGCCGGCGTGGTCGCCGGCGCTGTTGCGGCGGCCTTGCTCTCCCAGTAGCGGTTGAGCGCTCCCTGGATCTTCACGAACCACACGATGCCCCCGATGATCGGAAGCAGGACCCAGAGCCCGGTCCAGCCCGTGAAGGGTGCTTCGCGCCCGTCGGCTTTGTGCATCTTCCCGATCTCGGAGGGAATCAGGAACCAGCTGATGGGCGACACGAGGATCCAGATGACGAGGCCGAGTACGCCGCCGACCCCGATCCCCGAGTGCTCCTTGACCTCGTCCTGGGTCTTGAAGACCCAGTAGAGCGAGTAGATCCCGAGGGTGATGATGAAGAGCAGGATTCCGAAGCCGATCCCGCGCGGCTGCCCCAGCGGGCCACTGGTGGAGGGTGCTGTGCTCATGGACGTGCATTCTGCGCCATTCCGCGACTCCGTGCGGCGTTACGCTCCACGGGTTGAGCTTGTCCAGGCGCCTGCCGATCGACGATCGCTGGCCACGCCCGGCGGTCATGGGCGTGGTGAACATCACGCCGGACAGCTTCTCGGACGGGGGTCGCTTCTCGTCTCCGAACGCTGCGGTCGAGCACGCGCGCCGTCTCGTGGCCGAGGGGGCCGCGCTCGTCGACGTCGGCGCGGAGTCGACGCGGCCAGGCGCAGCACCCGTGGCCGTCGACGAGGAGCTCAGGCGCATTCTCCCGGTGCTCGAAGGGTTGGAGGGCATCTCCGTCTCCGTCGACACGTCCAAGGCCGAGGTCGCGCGGCGAGCACTGGATCTCGGCGTGGAGATGGTCAACGACGTCACCGCGCTTCGCGGAGATCCGGCGATGGGCGCCGTCGTAGCCGAACATGGCGTATATGTCTGCTTGATGCACATGCTGGGCGAGCCGCGGACGATGCAGATGAGCCCTCAGTACGACGACGTCGTGGCCGAAGTGTTCGCGTTCCTCGAGGAGCGGATCGCCTTTGCGATCGACTGCGGCATCGCCGAGGACCGCATCTGCGTCGATCCCGGCATCGGCTTCGGCAAGACTCCCGATCAGAATCTGGAGCTCGTGCGCCGTCTCGACGTCCTCGAGGCTCTCGGCCGGCCGATCGTCGTCGGGCTCTCGCGCAAGAGCACGCTGGGCAAGGCTCTGGGCGATCCGTCGGCGACGCAGGGGACGGCGGCAGCGTCCGTGGGAGGGGCGGTGGCGGCGTTCGAGCGCGGCGCCTGGATGCTGCGAGCGCACGACGTTCGAGACACGGTCGAGGCACTCGCGGTTGCGGCCGCGGTAGAACGGGGAAAGGTGCATCCATGACCATCGAGCTGAAGAGTCTCGTGCTGTTCGGGCACCACGGCTACCTCGAGGAAGAGCGCAGGCTGGGACAGCGCTTCCTGGTGGATCTCTGGGTGGATGTGGACGACGATGCCGCCTCGAGCGACGATCTCGACGAGACCGTCGACTACCGGTATCTCGCGAGCCTCGTGCGCGAGGTGTTCGCCGGACCGGAGCGTCTGCTGCTCGAAGGGCTCGCCGGGGCGGTCGTCGACGGCATCCTGGAGCGCTTCGCAGCAGTCGAACGCGTGCGCGTGCGCGTCCGCAAGCCGGACGTCGTGCTGGACCCGCCGGTCGAGCACGCCGCGGTGATCGTCGAGCGGAGCCGAGCCGCCCGACCATGACGCGCGCGTACGTCGGTCTCGGCGCCAATCTCGGCCCGCGCGAGGTGACGCTGCTGCGAGCAGTCGATCTCCTCGCAGGCGAGCCCGGAGTCGAGGTTCTGGCCGTGTCACAGCTGCGCGAGACCGAGCCGGTCGGGAAGACCGACCAGCCCGACTTCTTGAACGGCGCAGTCTCCGTCGAGACGAGCCTGTCGCCGTGGGAGCTCCTGGACGCGCTCCTGCGCATCGAGCAAGAGCTCGGGCGGGTGCGCGACGAAGAGCGGTGGGGCCCCCGAACGATCGACCTCGATCTGCTCGTCTACGGCGGCGAGATCGTGAACGAGCCGGGGCTGCGCGTGCCGCACGCTCGTCTGCACGAGCGCCGCTTCGCCCTCGAGCCGCTCGTCGATCTGGAGCCCGAGCTGGACATCCCCGGGCAAGGCGCGGTTTCGGAGGTGCTGAAAAAGCTCGTATGAGTGCGACCGAGTTGCGGGCGCGAAGCGGACGCCTACAGGGATCTTCGCGCGTCCGGAATTCGCGCGAGCGGATTCCGCGCTTGCGCCAACTGTCTAGACTGACTTGCGTGTCGCACCTCGACGAGCTCGACGAGTTCGAGGCTGAGCTCGAGATCTCCCTGAAGCGGGAGTACTCGGCGGTCTTCGGGCTCTTCCGCTACTGCGTTCTCACCCAGGACGCGACGTATCTCTGCAACCAGCTCGATGTCGAGTCCTTGCCCCAGGCGAGCTATCCGTTCTTCCACGTGCGGATGGAGGACGTCTGGGTCTGGGACAAGAACCGGCCGACGCGGATCATCCCGCGAGCGGAGGTCTACACCTCCGGCGATGTGACGATCGAGGAGCTCAGGGGCGAGGGCGAGGAACCGCGCTTGAGCGCCGAAGCACTGGCAGAGCGCATCGGCCAGCAGTTCCCGGGCGACGACGAACCTTCGTAAGGCGCCGCGAGGGGAAAGCGGCCGCGAAGCGGACGCCTTCAGGGGATCTTCGCGCGACTGCAATTCGCGCGGGCGGATCCGGTCTTGCGCAAGAAAGACCCGAAGGCGGTACTCCGGATGCATTCAGGGAGTAGCACCAGCGCACCGGAATTCGCGCGAGCGGATTCCGGTCTTGCGCCTAGGAAGAACGCCGGTCGCGCTCGGCGAGCCACTGCTCGAAGCGGCCCTCGGCCGATTCCAGATACCTACGAAGGTCGCCGTCGAACTCCGCGATTCCTTCGCGGAGCTGGAACAGGCGGAACTCGAGAATTCGCTCGGGATCGCACGTATGTCCGTCCCTTTCCGGAGCGGCGACCGATGCGCCGCAGTCGGCGCACGGCATATGGCGGGACGCGAAGAAGCTGGACATGGCGATTTCCGGGAAGCCATCCTTCGCCATCTCGGCATTCAGTCCTGCCTTGACTTGGGTGAAGGTCTGCCGAAGGCGGTACTCCGGGCGCATGCGTGGACCGAGACGCGCGAGTGGAATCCGCGCGAGCGGATTCCACTCTTGCGAGTGAGAAGGGCCGCCGGAGCGGCCCTTCGACGATTCGTGCCTCGCCTTCTACGCCTGGGCCGGCGCGGGAATCGCGCCCAACTGCACGAGCATGCCGAGGGTGTCCCACGTCGTCCACTCCTCGACGACCATGCCGTTCTCGAGGCGAGAGATGGTGAGTCCGGAGACCGTTACGCCCTTGCCCGTCGGCGCGATGCCGGCCACCTCGCCGGTCTGGGTGCCACGTGCGGTCCACCGCGACGCGACCTTGTCTCCTTCGGCGATCTGGTCGTCGACGATGATCCGGCCGTCGGGAAACCCGTCGATGTACTGCTGGATCTGAGCTCTCACGCCTGCTGGACCGCTGATCGGCTCGGGAGCCGACGGGTCGTAGCCGATGTAGCCGGTCGCGATGTGCTCGTCGATCACGTCCATGTTGCCCGTCCACGGCTCCTCGATGAGACGTCGGACGATCTGCTTTGCGTCCGCCATGCTCGCTCCTTTCGCTCGCCTACGCCGAAGGACTTCGAGAGCAGCGCTGAGGGCGACGGCGAATCCCGCGAGCACGAGTGCAATCTCGAGCCCTGTCCAGCCGCGACTCTGCCTCCGAGACACCTTGCCGCCGACTCTACAACACCCCGATCTCAGCCGCTCTGATTCACTTGGGCGATGCTGCTCGCCGTCGACGTCGGCAACACGCAGACCGTTCTCGGCCTCTATTCGGACGGCGTTCTCCGCGACCACTGGCGCGTCGCGACCGAGCGGTCGACGACAGCCGACGAGCTCGGTGTTCTCCTCAATGGCCTGCTGGACTTCGACGGCGTCGAGGGAATCTCCCTCGCCTCGACCGTTCCGGTGCTGATCCGCGAGTGGGAGCAGCTCGCGCGCAAATGGGCGGACGCGCCGCTGCTCGTGGTCGGGCCAGGTGTCAAGACGGGTATCCCGATTCGCTACGACGACCCACGCGAGGTCGGCCCGGACCGGATCGTCAACGCAGTCGCTGCCAAAGAGCGGTACGGCGCGCCCGTCGTGGTCGTCGACTTCGGCACCTCGACCAACTTCGACGTCGTCTCGCCCGAGGGCGAGTACGTCGGCGGCGTCCTCGCGCCGGGGATCGAGACCTCCATGGAGGCTCTCTTCGCCCGCGCCGCACGGCTCGTGAAGGTGGACTACGCGCCGCCTGCGACGGTGATCGGCAAGACGACGGTCGGCGGGCTGCAGTCCGGGCTGGTGTACGGCTTCGCAGGCCAGGTGGACGGAATCGTGGGCCGCATCCGCGAAGAGCTCGGCGTGGAGTCCCCCGCGATTGCGACCGGTGGCCTGGCGGATCTCGTCGCCCCGCACTCGCGAACGATCGAGCGAGTCGACCCCTTCCTGACGCTCGACGGGCTGCGCATGGTCTGGGAGCTGAACGCGTGATCGTCGATCCCGGGACGCTGGCGATCTTCGCTCTCGCCTCGGCCGCACTCATCGCCGTGCCCGGGCCGGCCGTGATCTACATCGTCACGCGGAGCATCCATCAGGGTCGGCGCGCAGGCGTCTCGTCGGTTCTCGGGATCGAGGTCGGCGCGCTCGTCCATGTTGCTGCCGCCGCTCTCGGGTTGTCGGCGGTGCTCGCGTCCTCGGCTTTGGCATTCTCGGTCGTCAAGTACGCGGGCGCCGCGTATCTGATCGGCCTCGGGCTCTGGACGCTCCTCTCCGGTCGGCACAACGAGACCGATGCCAGGGCTGTCCCCGAGGTGCGCCTCCGGCGCGTCTTCGCCCAGGGCGTTCTCGTCAACGCGTTCAATCCGAAGGTCGCCCTCTTCTTCCTCGCCTTCCTCCCGCAGTTCGTCGACCCTGATGCCGCGCACCCTGCGCTCCAGATCGGGCTCTTCGGGCTCGTCTTCGTTGCGATCGCCCTCGTCCTCGATCTCGGCTGGGCGTTGACCGCCGACGCCGCCGGTGGCCTGCTGCGGCGTTCTCGGAGCTTTCTACGAGTGCAGCGCTATGTGTCCGGGGGCGTCTATGTGGCGCTAGGCGTCGCGACCGCCTTCGCCGGACGCTCGACTGATTAGTGCGCAAGACCAGAATCCGCTCACGCGAATTCTGGTCGCGCCGCGCGACCCCGCTTGCGTCCGGAGCACCGCCTTCGGATCTGACTATTGGTGCGCAAGGCGAGAATCCGCTCGTGCGGACTCTGGTCGCGCCGCGCGACCCGCTTGCGTCCGGAGTACCGCCTTCGGATCTGACTATTAGTGCGCAAGACCAGAATCCGCTCACGCGAATTCTGGTCGCGCCGCGCGACCCGCTTGCGTCCGGAGTACCGCCTTCTGATCTGACTCCTATCCGCCGCCGTAGACCGAGATCGGAAGCTCGAGCGTCACCTCGTCGCCGGACGGAATCTCTTCCTCGAGCCGCTCCAGGATCTCGAAGGCCCCCGGCGCTGCGGCGAGGAGCCGTCGCTCGACCTCTTCGGTCGACTCCAGGAGGACGAGCTCTTGCTTGAACGGCTTGGGGAATCGGCCCTGGCCCAGATACCAGCCGTAGAACTTCTTCAGGAAGCTCGAGGCCCGGCGCTCCCCGAGCTCGCGTACGGCCTCGCGAATGAAGAGGACGAGCTCGGCTGCGACCTCTTCACGCGACGGTGTGGTCGAGTGGCCGTCGACGATCTCCTCGAGCGCCCAGGGGTTCCCCTGCGCCCCACGTCCGACCATGACCGCCTCCGCGCCGGTCGTTGCCAAGACCGCTTGGGCGTGAGCGCGGGAGGTCACATCGCCGGACGCGACGACTGGGACGTCGACCAGGGAGACGAGCTCGGCCGTGAGCGCATGATCGGCGGTTCCGGTGTACATCTGCTGCGCGGAGCGCGGGTGGAGCGTGAGCGAGGCGGCGCCGGCTTCCACGAGCTGTGGCCCGAGCTCCAGGCACGACCGCGAGCCGTTGGCCAGGCCACGCCGCAACTTGACCGTGACCGGGAGATCGACGGCGGCGGCGACGGACTCGACGATGTTGCAGGCGAGCACAGGATCCTCGAGCAGAGTTGCGCCAGCCCCGGTCCGCGTCACCTTCCTCACGGGGCAGCCGAAGTTGAGGTCGACGATGTCGGCCCCGACCGCTTCGACCATCCTCGCCGCATTCGCGAGCGCTCGCGGCTCCGACCCGAAGAGCTGAATCGCGAGCGGATGTTCGTCCGCAGCAACCCGTAGGTAGCCGAGTGTCCGCTCATTGCCGTGCTCGATCCCGGCGCAGCTGACCATCTCCGAGCACACGAGACCGGCGCCGTAACGGCGTCCCTGACGCCTGAAGGCCTGCACGCTGACACCTGCCATCGGCGCGAGAACGAGCCGCGTCGGGATCTCGACGGGGCCGATGTGCCAGGGTGTCC
Source organism: uncultured Actinomycetes bacterium (assembly GCA_963850485.1). GTDB lineage: Bacteria > Actinomycetota > Thermoleophilia > Gaiellales > Gaiellaceae > GMQP-bins7. The sequence goes on from CAWKLR010000014.1 coordinate 62,325, forward strand.
TGAGGTCGATCACGTCCCCATTGTGCGCAAGATCAGAATCCGCTCGCGCGGATTCTGATCGCGCCAGCTATCAGCCGTGGAGCGCCCGGAGTACCGCCTTCCTACTTCAACCCCCGCCACCGCCGGTGCTGTTGCGCACCGATCGCCGCCGCAGCTACCATTCTCGGCCGTTTGACGAGGCCGGCTGGGCCTCGCCGTCTATCTCGGAGGGTATTTCTTGAAGGATGTGATCCTCACTCCCGAGGGCCATGAGCAGCTGAATAGCGAGCTCGGACGGCTGCGCACGGAGAAGCGCAAGGAGATCGCCGAGCGCATCGCCGCGGCGCGTGCATTCGGCGAGATCGCCGAGAACGCCGAGTACGACGACGCCAAGAACGAGCAGATGATGCTCGAGCATCGCATCGCGCAGCTCGAGGAGCGCCTCGCAAACGCGCGCGTGATCGACCCGAAGGACATCGACACGAGCGTCGTCTCCGTCGGCTCGGTCGTGCGCCTGCGGGACGTCGACGCGAAGGAGACGACCGAGTACTTCATCGTCGGCTCCGCGGAAGCCAACCCGGCCGAGCGGAAGCTCTCCAACGAGTCGCCGGTCGGCAAGGCGATCATGGGCCGCAAGAAGGGCGAGACCGTCGAGGTCGCGACCCCGCGAGGCTCCAAGCTCAAGTTCAAGATCATGGAGATCAAGGCCGCGTAACCGGGTCTTGTCGTCTCCGGGAACCCGGGACGGAGGTTCGCGCCCTGTTCGAGCGGTTCACAGAGCGTGCGCGCCAGGTGGTCGTTCTCGCCCAGGACGAGGCGCGAGCGGATTCTGATCTTGCGCACTAGGCTGAGCCGCGCGATGATGCCGCCCAAGCGCTTCTCCGATCGCGACGAAATCGCGGCGGTTCGGCGAGGAAGCCGAGGCCCTCGAACCGGAGGCTGAATCGTCCGAGAAGCGGCGACTCGCCGGCCGGGTGATGGCCCGCCGCGGGCCACGGAAAGCTCAGCTTCCTGGATCTCGTCGACCGGTCGGGGCGCATCCAGCTTCTTTGCGACGAGAGCCGAGTCGGGCGGATAGACGTCGACCTTGGCGACGTCGTGGGGGTCGTCGGCTCCCCCGCCAACTCGAGGAGAGGAGAGCCTTCGCTCGCGGTGGACGAGCTCACGACGCTGTCGAAGAACCGGAGCCCGCTTCCCGACACCTTTCACGGCGTCACCGACCAGGAGACGCGCTACCGCAAGCGCTACCTCGACCTGCTGATGAACGAGGACTCGCGCGAGCTGTTCCTGCTCAGAGCGCGGGTCGTCTCGGCCATCCGGCGGATCCTCGACGAGGACGGCTTCATCGAGGTCGAGACGCCGATCCTCCAGCCCCGCTACGGGGGGGCGTTCGCGCACCCGTTCGTCACGCACTCGCACGAGCTCGACGCGGACCTGTACCTGCGGATCGCGACCGAGCTCTATCTCAAGCGCTTGATCGTCGGAGGCCTGGAACGCGTCTACGAGATCGGTAAGGACTTCCGCAACGAGAGCGTCTCCTACAAGCATCAGCCCGAGTTCACGATGCTCGAGTGGTACGAGGCGTACGCCGACTACCAGGACACGATGGCGCGCATCGAAGGCCTGGTCGAGCAGGTCGCGAGCGTGGTGCTGGGTACGGATCGGGTCACGTTCAGGGGGGAGGAGATCGTGCTCGCGAAGCCCTGGCGCCGCGTTCGCTTCGTCGACGCTCTCGAAGAGCTGGAGCTGTGGACGCGCGACCCGGACGAGCTGCGGGCGTGGCTCGGGGAGCGCGGGGTGGACACGAAAGCCGACAAAGACTGGCCTCAGCTCGTCGATCACGCTTTCAGCCACTTCGTCGAGCCCGGCCTCGTCCAGCCGACGATCGTCCACGACTACCCGATCGAGCTCTCACCGTTCGCCCGTCTGACGGACGGTGACCCCGCGCTGACCGAGCGCTTCGAGTACTTCGCCGGCGGGATGGAGCTCGGAAACGCGTTCACGGAGATCAACGACGCCGAGGAGCAGAGCGCGCGCTTCGAGGCACAGTCGGAGCACGTCGAGGGCGAGCGCGGCGACCCGGACTACGTCGAGGCGCTCTCGTACGGGATGCCCCCCACGGGCGGGCTCGGGCTCGGGATCGATCGTTTGACGATGCTGCTCTCCGGCCGGGACACGATCCGCGACGTGATCCTGTTCCCGGCGCTGCGCGCCTCGCAGTAGCCGCGTCTAACGGGCGGCGGCGGACTTCCAGACGGAGGACGCGCCGAGTGTCCCCTCGTGGTCCGCGGTCACGGGGACGTCTTCGTCCGGGTGGGCGTCCCGGTGCTCGCGGAACCACGCCACCGCACGCGCGATCCCCTCGTCGAGCGGCACCTGCGGGTCGTAGCCGAGAAGCTCGCGGGCTTTCGAGAGATCGGCCACGTAGTGGGTCACCTCGCCGAGAAGCGACGGGGCCATCGTCATCTGTGGGTCGACATCGAGCTCGGCGGCAATCCGCTCCGCGCAGTGGACGAGGGTGTTTCCCCGCCCGTATGCGAGGTTGATCGTCTGATTGACGACCCTGCCTTCCGCCAGCGCTTCGATTCCGCGCACGATCCCCTCGGTGCAGTCGTCGACGTACGTGAAGTCGAGGGTCTTGTCGCGGCCGCCGTAGATGGTGATCGGCTCGTTTCGCAGCATCGAGTGGATGAAGAGCGGGATCACCCGGACCATGCGGCCGAGGTCGTTGTCGAAGCGGCCGTAGACGTTGGAGAAGCGGAACACCAGGTACGGCAGGCCGTAGCAGCGCGCATAGGAGTAGATGAACGCCTCTCCGGCGATCTTCGAGGCCGAATAGGTGCTCTCCGCATACGCGAAGTCGGCGACCTGCTCGCGGTACTCGTCGAAGCGGTGGACGTCGCCGTACACCTCGCGGCTGGAGGAGAAGACGATCGGGATGTGGAGCAGGCGCGCGTATTCGAGGACGTTGAAGGTCATGACCGCGTTCTCCAGCGCGCGATGCGGCTGCCGGACGAGTTGATGCACCTTCGCGTGCGCGGCGAGGTGGACGACGAGGTCGACCTTGGGGTACTCGACGCCGTTGATGCCTCCGCGGAACGGCGCGTAGTGGCCGGCGAGATCCTGGAGGAGATACGGGAACTCGTCGGTCCACGTGTTCTGCCTCTTGTCGATCCCGAAGACCTCGTGCCCATCGCCTCGAAGCCGGAGGGCGAGGTTCGTGCCGATCTGGCCGGAGGATCCGGTGAGCAGAACCTTCAAGGCGGGCTGAAGACTAACGACCGCACCTGCCGACTCAGGGAAGGGGAATTACAAGCCGATGAGAATCCGTGAACAGTTCTGCAAGGACCTGACCCCGAAGCAGTCGGCTACGATCAGACCTCACCTTCGACCCGGAGCGCGGCAAACCCCGGCGGCCTCCGGAGACGAACAAGGGGAAAGGAGGGTCGAAGGTTGTTCGAGCGATTCACGGAACGAGCGAGGCAGGTTGTGGTTCTCGCGCAGGACGAGGCGCGGGCGCTGAAGCACAACTACATCGGAACCGAGCACATCCTGCTCGGCCTGCTCCGTGAGGAGGAGGGCCTCGCGGCCCGCGTCCTCGAGTCGCTCGACATCACCGTGGAGGAGGTCCGCGCCCAGGTCGCACGCATCGTCGGCCAGGGCGACGAGGTCACCACGGGGCAGATTCCCTTTACGCCGCGCGCCAAGAAAGTGCTCGAGCTGGCGCTGCGCGAGGCTCTCTCACTGGGCCACAACTACATCGGCACCGAGCACATCCTGCTCGGGCTCGTGCGCGAGAACGAAGGCGTCGCTGCGCGAATCCTGCTCGACTTCGACGCGGATGCGGAAAAGATCCGCAACGAGATCATCCGCATGCTCTCCGGCCCCGGCCGGCGTCAGGCCGGTGCGGGCGCGCCCCCTGGCGAGAAGACGAAGAGCTCGAAGCTCCTCGACCAGTTCGGCCGCAACTTCACGAAGCAGGCCGTCGAGGGCAAGCTCGATCCCGTCGTCGGCCGGCAGACCGAGATCGAGCGGATCATGCAGATCCTCTCGCGCCGGCAGAAGAACAACCCAGTGCTGATCGGCGAGCCGGGCGTCGGCAAGACCGCGGTCGTCGAAGGTCTCGCGCAGCGGATCGCGGCGGGCCAGGTCCCCGAGCTCCTGAAGGGCAAGCAGATCTACTCCCTCGACCTGGCCGCGCTCGTCGCCGGCTCGAAGTACCGCGGGGAGTTCGAGGAGCGCCTGAAGAAGGTCATGAAGGAGATCACCCAGCGCGGCGACATCATCCTCTTCATCGACGAGCTGCATAACCTCGTCGGCGCGGGTGCGGCCGAGGGCGCGATCGACGCAGCGTCGATCCTGAAGCCCGCGCTCGCCCGCGGAGAGCTGCAGACGATCGGCGCGACGACGCTCGACGAGTACCGCAAGTACCTGGAGCGCGACGCTGCGCTCGAGCGCCGCTTCCAGCAGGTGCGGGTGAACGAGCCCACGATCGACGAGACCGTGCTCATCCTGCGGGGCCTGCGCGACCGCTACGAGGCCCACCACCGCTGCAAGATCTCCGACGACGCGCTGTCGGCGGCGGCCCAGCTCGCCGAGCGCTACATCCAGGACCGGTATCTCCCCGACAAGGCCATCGACCTGATCGACGAGGCCGGCTCGCGGGTCCGCATCGCCACCATGTCCGCGCCGCCGCGCTACCGCGAGCTCGAGGACGAGATCGAGAAGGTGCGCGCAGACAAGGAAGCCGCGATCGAGGCGCAGGAGTTCGAGAAGGCGGCTCAGCTCCGCGACAAGGAGCGCAAGCTGACGCAGAAGAAGAAGGAGCTCGAGGACGACTGGCGGAACCAGGCGGACGACGAGCAGCCCGAGATCGGCGAGGACGAGATCGCCGACATCGTCTCCATGTGGACGGGAATCCCGGTGTTCAAGCTCACCGAAGCCGAGACGACGAGGCTCGTCCGGATGGAGGAGGAGCTCCACAAGCGCGTCATCGGGCAGCACCAGGCGATCGTCGCCGTCTCCAAGGCGATCCGGCGCGCTCGCGCGGGCATCAAGGATCCGAAGCGCCCGACCGGCTCGTTCATCTTCCTCGGCCCTTCGGGAGTGGGGAAGACCGAGCTCGCGCGCACGCTGGCGGAGTTCCTGTTCGGGGACGAAGACGCGATGATCCAGGTGGACATGTCGGAGTACATGGAGAAGCACTCCGTGTCCCGGCTCGTCGGCTCGCCGCCCGGCTATGTCGGCTACGACGAAGGCGGGCAGCTCACCGAGGCCGTGCGGCGCAAGCCGTACTCGGTGGTCCTCCTCGACGAGATCGAGAAGGCACACCCGGATGTCTTCAACATCCTCCTGCAGATCCTGGAAGAGGGAAAGCTCACCGACGCGCAGGGGCGGAAGGTGGACTTCCGCAACACGATCGTGATCATGACGTCGAACCTCGGCGCTGCCCAGATCTCGAAGAACCAGACGCTCGGGTTCTCGATGGGCGACGAGGGTGGCCTCTCCTACGACGAGATGAAGGAGCGGGTCATGTCGGAGCTCAAGAAGGTCTTCCGGCCCGAGCTCCTGAACCGCATCGACGAGGTCATCGTCTTCCACAAGCTGGAGCGCGCAGAGATCCTCGAGGTCGTCGATCTGCTGATGAAGCGCGTACGCGAGGAGATGGCCAAGCACGGCACCGTCATCGAGCTCACGGACGACGCGCGCGAGCTCCTGGTCGAGCAGGGCTACGACCCGTCGATGGGGGCGCGCCCGCTGCGCCGCGCGATCCAACGTTTGATCGAGGATCCGCTCGCAGACTTCATCCTCGGCCGAGAGCTGTCGCAGTCGTCGACGGTCGTGATCGACCGCCGCGACAATCCGGTCGACGACGAGCCGCCGGTCGTGATCAAGATCGTCGAGGGCCCGCCCGTTCCGGCCGCTGTCGGCGCTCCGGATGACGAGCCCGTCGACGATCCCTCCGACGACGAATAGCGCAGTCTCGGTCCGGCGGGCCAAGCCGTCCGACTACGGGCGGGTCATCGGGCGCGTCAACGTGTGGTGGGGTGGCCGCGAGATGGCGCCGATGCTGCCGCGGCTCTTCTTCCTCCACTTCGAGGGCACCAGCTTCGTCGCCGAGGACTCGGACGGTGACCTCGTCGGGTTCGTGTGCGGGTTTCTCTCTCAGACCGACCCGGAGGAGGCGTACATCCACTTCGTCGGCGTGTCCCCGGAGCACCGGGGCGGGGGCGTCGGGCGGACGCTCTACGAGCGCTTCTTCGCGGAAGTGCGCGACGCGGACAGGTCCGTGGTCCGCTGCGTCACGTCACCCGGGAACGAGGACTCCGTCGCCTTCCACGCGGCCCTCGGATTTCAGATCGATCGCGTGGCGGAGGACTACGACGGGCCTGGCGAGGACCGGGTGCTCCTGCTCAAGCGGTTGACCTGACGCTCCCAGACGCGTTCTCGCGACCAGTCGAGATACGACCCTACGACGACGCCGGCGGCAAGTGCCAGCCCGAGATAGCTCATCCACGCCGAGTGGGCGTCGGTGAGGTTCTTCAGGATCGCGAGCCCGAGAAGCGCGCCTGCGAGGACGAGGATGACCCCTTCCCAGGGGACGTCTTCGGACACCTCGATCTCGGTCGCGTGCACGACGACGACCAGCGTGACGACCGTCATGGTCACGAGGCCGATCAGCAGTCCCCAGAAGTCCCAGCCGTCGAGCGTCAGCGTGGCGATACCCGCTCGCCCGAAGTCGACCTGAAGGTTCTGCCAGGTGAAGAAGAGCGAGAAGAAGAGCAACATGCCGCAGCCGAGAACGATCTTCGAGCCGGTCGAGAGGCCCTTGATCCTGTCCATGGCTTGTCCTTTCGGAGTACGGTTCTGCAGGTCGTTCGCTACAGACGGTACTCGCGAATTGCGGATTTTGCGCGTTTTCGAGGGGGACGCGCTGCGAGCGGGCGGCCGCCGCAGCGCGTCCTACCCCTCGAACGGGTTACGTCTGGCGATCGTCGCGCGGCTCCTCCGGCGTCAGGTCCGGCTCGGGGTCGACCGATGGCTCCGGATCGACCGTCGACGACGGAGGCTCGTAGGGAGCGGCCTCGGACGCGGGCGGGGGCGGCGGAGGCGCATCCATCGTCGCGGTAGCCGTCCGGTTCGGTATCTCGCTCTTCAGGGTGTCGACGCCACCGGCTTCCTGCACCGTCTGAAATGCGCCCACGGCGATCACGATTGCGAGCGCGAGGCCCACCCAGCTCCAGATCGTCGTCTCGTCACCGAGGATGGTGAGCATCTTGATGACGGCGAATATCAGGATGAGCGTCCCGATCAACGCGGCCGTCATGGCCGTCGAGACCGGCAGCGGGATGTCGACCGCGGCGATTCGCACGATGACCCAGGCCAAGAGCACGATCGTCAAGAGTCCGAGGATCACCCCGACGCCGCGCCAGCCGCTGAACGTCGCGTCGACGCCGAACTCGTCGGCCAGGCCTCCGACGTCGAAGTCCTGCCAGGGGAAGAACAGGACGATGAAGAGGAGCACTCCTCCCACGAGCATCATCTGCGTTCCGCGCCCGAGGGCGTTGAATCTTTCCATGCGGCCCGTCCTTTCAGGTGGTCTTTTGTGCGGCGGTTTCGGTGGACTCTTATCGACGAGCGCGGATGTTGCAAGCGAACCGGCGTACTTTCGTGACGAAGAGCGTCGGACCGCGTTCCTACACTGGCTCATGTGGCGGCGAAAGTCCTCGTTCAGCACGTGTGCACCGACTGCGGCACGGCCAGCCCACGCTGGCTCGGAAAGTGCCCCGGTTGCGGCGCTTTCGGCACGCTCGCTGAGGAGTTGCACGCCTCGGAGGAGTCGACCTCGTCCCGAGCGCGCACGCCGACGCCGCTCGGAGACGTCTCGGCGATCGAGGGGCAGCGGATCTCGACGGGGGTTCCCGAGCTCGACCGCGTGCTCGGCGGAGGGCTCGTGCCTGCTTCGCTCGTCCTCGTCGGCGGCGAGCCGGGGGTCGGCAAGTCCACGCTGCTCCTGAGCGCGCTCGGGGCGATCGCACGGGCCGGCCGAAGCGCACTGCTCGTGACCGGGGAGGAGTCCGCCGCCCAGGTCTCGCTCCGAGCCGCACGCCTGGGCGGGGCCGAGACGGTCGACATCCTGGCGGAGACGGATCTCGACACCGTGTGCGCGACGCTCGAACAGGAGCGCCCCGACGTGTGCGTGATCGACTCGGTGCAGACCCTGCACGCGTCCGACCTCGCCTCCGCTCCGGGCTCCGTCGCTCAGGTGCGAGAGGCAGCGGGTCGGCTGCTCAGGGTCGCGAAGAAAGCCGGAGTGGCGACGATTCTCGTCGGTCACGTGACGAAGGACGGCGCGGTTGCCGGGCCCCGCGTGCTCGAGCACCTCGTCGACTGCGTACTCCAGTTCGAAGGCGATCGCTATCACGCACACCGGATCCTGCGTGCGACGAAGAACCGCTTCGGGTCGACGAATGAGCTCGGCGTGTTCGAGATGACCGCCTCGGGGCTCGTCGGCGTTCCGGATCCTTCCGAGCTCTTCGGCTCGACGCACCCTGGCGAGGTCGGAGCGGCGGTCGGCTGCGCGCTCGAGGGGACGCGGCCGATTCTGCTCGAGATTCAGTCTCTCGTGTCGCCCTCGGACCTCGCAATGCCCCGGCGCGTGGGAACGGGGGTCGACCCGAAACGGCTGGCCATGATCGTCGCCGTGCTCGGCCGGCACGCCGGGCTCGGTCTGGGGAGCGCGGACGTGTTCGTCAACGTGGCGGGCGGCATGCGTATCGAGGAGCCCGGCGCAGACCTGGCGGTCGCCCTGGCCATCGCCTCCGCGGCGCGGGGCATTCCCGCGCTCGAGAGCTCAGCCGCCTTCGGAGAGATCGGGCTGACGGGTCGTCTCCGGCCGGCAGCTCAGGCAGAACGCCGGATCGACGAGTGCGCAAAGCTCGGCCTGACGACCGTCATCGCGCCAGCGGGCACGCCGCCGCGAGACCGACCGCGTGTCGCGAGTGCGGAGACGTTACGCGACGCTCTCGACGCGGGTCTGGGACAGACTGCGTAACGGTTGCCACGGACGTTGCCATTCCGTTAAGCCCGTGTTGAAAAACCGCTATCATGAGCCTGTGGCTGGCAGGGAAATCACTGCCGGCGCTTTTTCGTGATGGCGGCAAATACGAACCTCGGGGAGGCTAGCTTGTTCGATATCGGCGACAAGGTGGTCTATCCGCACCACGGCGCTGGGACAGTCGTGAAGAGAGAGAAACGGGAGATCCTCGGCGAGACGCGCGAGTATCTGACGATCCAGATTCTCCACAACGACATGACGGTGAACGTCCCTTGCGACAACGCGGAGCGGGTAGGTCTACGGCAGGTCATCGACCAGCGCACGGTGACCATGGTGGTCCGGACGCTGTCGGGCGGATCCACGGAGATGCCGAAGAACTGGAATCGCCGGTTCAAGCACAACCGGGACAAGATGAAGACGGGGAACATCTTCGAGCTCGCGGAAGTCGTGCGAAACCTCGCGGTTCGGAACAACGAGAAGGGCCTCTCCACCGGCGAGAAGCAGATGTTCGTCAAGGCCAAGAAGATCCTCGCCTCGGAGCTCATGTATGCAAAAGCCATGAGCGAGGACGAGGCAGCAGAATGGCTCGACGACGTCCTCTCTCGCGCGGGCCAGCCGAAGCCGAAGTCCCGACCGAAAGCCAAGGCAGCCACCGCGAGTGCGTAGTGCGCCCGAGGGTTCCGGCGAAGCCGGAGCCACTTGGGCAGTGCTCGTCGCCGCAGGTGCCGGAGAGCGCCTCGGGATCGACCGCCCGAAGGCCTTTGCGCCCCTCGGCGGTCGACCGCTCCTCGCGGAGAGCCTCGATCGTCTCGACCGGTCGCCCTGGGTGGACGCGATCGTCGTCGCCGCGCCTCCGGGATGGGAGGAGCCGGCGATTCTGCTCGCCGAAGAGCTGGCCGCCACCAAGGTCGTCTCCTGCGTGACCGGGGGTGCGACCCGGGCCGATTCGGTTCGCGCAGCCTTCGAAGACGTTCCGGAGGATGCGCTGGTGGTGCTCGTGCACGATGCGGCTCGACCCCTGCTCGACGACGCGGTGGTGGAGCGCGTGCTCGCTCCCCTCGCGGAAGGTTTCGACGGCGTGATTCCGGCGCTTCCGATCCCGGACACCGTCAAGCGCGTCGACGGCGACATCGTCGTGGAGACGGTCGAGCGAGGCGATCTCGTCGGTGCGCAGACGCCCCAGGCGTTCCTCGCGCCAGCTCTCCGGCGTGCGTTGTCGGGCGATGTCCCGGAGGCAACCGACTGCGCGTCGCTCGTCGAGCGCGCCGGAGGGCGCGTTGCGGTGGCAGAGGGCGACCCGCGACTCCTCAAGGTGACGACGGCGGCGGATCTGGCGCTCGTCGAGACGCTGCTCGCGTCCTCGTAGGACGGGTGGCCTGTGCACACATTGGCGCGCAGTTGTCACCCTTTCAGTGCCAGGCACTGTAAAGACCGCCGATGGCGTTGAAGGCGGTCTTCTTCGACGTCGGCGAGACGCTCGTCGACGAGGAGCGGTGGTGGCGAGTGCTCGCGGAGCGCTCCGGTCTGCAGCCGCACGTCGTCTGGGCGGCCCTCGGCGTGACGATCGAGCGCGGTGAAGAGCACGACGAGCTCTGGCGGCATCTCGGCATCGACCGGCCGACGGACTGGTGGGAGAATCTCGCGTACGAGCGCGGGGACCTCTATCCGGACGCGATTCCATGTCTCGCGGCCGTTCGTGATCTCGGCTTGCGCGTCGGGATCGTCGGAAACCAGACTCAGGCTCTGGAGCGCTGGGCACGCGAGGCGGCGCTTCCGGCCGACGTGGTCTCGTCCTCGGCCACGCTCGGCGTGCGGAAGCCAGATCCGCGCTTCTTCGAGCGCCTGGTAGAGCTCGCGGAGTGCGCTCCTGAGGAGCTCGCGTACGTCGGAGACCGTGTCGACAACGACGTCCTGCCGGCGCTCGCAGCCGGACTGGTTGCGGTGCACGTGAGACGTGGTCCTTGGGGACAGCTGCAGAAGGCACCTGCCTCAGCACTCACGATCGACTCGCTGGATTTGCTGCCGGACGCGCTAGCCTCGCTCTCGTGAGCGAACTGCGGGTCGGGATCGGCGTGGATGCCCACGCCTTCGAGGACGGCCTTCCGCTCGTGCTCGGCGGGGTTGCCATCGAGCACTCTCGTGGCCTCGTGGGCCACTCGGACGGGGACGTCGTCGCTCATGCCCTCATCGACGCCCTGCTCGGCGCGGCCGATCTCGGCGACATCGGAGGGTTCTTCCCTTCCGACGACGACGCGTATCGTGGCGCGTCGTCGCTCGATCTGCTCTGGAAGGCCTATCGCGAGGTGCGTGACGCAGGCTGGACGCTCGTCAACGCCGACTGTGTGCTGATCGGCGAAGAGCCTCGCATCGCGTCATTGCGGGAGGAGATGGGCGAGAGGCTCACGGGCGCTCTCGGCGTCGAGAAGGGTCGCGTGAGCGTGCGCGCGACGACGACGGATGGGCTCGGATTCACGGGACGCCGCGAGGGGCTCGCGGCGCAGGCGGTTGCACTGATCCAGCAGACATGAGCCTTCGCTTCTTCACATTCGACGAGCGGCCGGACCTCGAGCAGCGCAAACGCCCTTTGCTCGAAGCGTGGCCAGCCTTCATGTTCGAAGATCCCGTAGCCGGGCAACGCTGGCACTTGCTCTACGAGCGATTTGGCGGCTTCCAGCACTTTCTTCTCGACGACGAGTCGGACGAGGTCGTCGCCGAGGTGAACTCACTCCCGGTTCAGGTCGATCTGGCTGCCCTTCCAGACCGTGGCTGGGACGACGTCATGGAGCGCGGTACCGACGCTTGTGAGCCAGCGAACGCTGTCACGGCGCTTCAAGTGATGATCCTGCCCGGCCGACAGGGTCAGGGTCTCAGCAAGCTCTGCCTCGAGAGGATGCGCGCCAACGCCTCGGAACACGGATTCGACCATCTCGTCGCGCCGGTGCGGCCGAGTTGGAAAGCGCGCTACCCGCTCGTCTCGATCGAGCGGTACATCAGCTGGACGACCCAGGACGGGTTGCCCATCGACCCGTGGCTTCGCGTGCATGTGAGGTTCGGTGCCGAGATCGTGCGTCCCTGCCCGGAGTCGATGAAGATCACGGGAACGGTCTCGGAGTGGGAGAGCTGGACGAGCATGCTGTTCCCCGAAGGCGGCGACTACGTCGTTCCAGGCGCCCTGGAGCTCGTCACGATCGACCGCGAGGCCGACCTCGGGACATACGTCGAGCCGAACGTCTGGATGCACCACCAACTCTGATCAGCCGGCGGGAAGCGTGAAGCAGATGCGGGCGCCGCCGCCCTCGCGATCCTCTGCCCAGATCGTCCCGCCCTGCGCCTCGACCAGGCCGCGTGCGATCGCGAGACCCAGCCCGGCGCCGCGAGTCGTGCGCGATCGATCTCCACGCCAGAAGCGCTCGAACATACGCGCCCGCGCCTCGGCGTCGAGACCCTCGCCTGTGTCCTCGACGGCGACCCGTACTTCTCCTGCCAACGGCTCGACACGGATCGCAATCGCCCCGTCGCTGGGGGTGTGTCGAAGCGCGTTGGTGAGCAGGTTCATGAGCACGCGCTCGACCTTCTCGGGCGCGAAACGGGCGGTGAGCTCTTCGTCGACATCGCTGGCGAGTCGGACGTGGCGCTGCCGCGCGTCTGCCTCCACGCCTCGAAGGCTGCTCGAGATCACGGGAGCGACGGGAAGCTCTCTGAGCTCGAGCGTCAGCGCCTCGGCGTCGATGCGCGCGAGCTCGAAGAGGTCGTCCACGAGCTGCGAGAGGACTCCGACCTGCTCGCGTAGCGCCGGAACGTACTCCTCCGGCTCTGCAAGGCCGTCCTCCAGCGCCTCCAGCATCGCCTGCATGTTCGCGAGCGGCGTTCGGAGATCGTGGCTCGCCCAGGCGACGAGCTCTCGCCGGGAGTCGAACAGGCGCTGCAGGTTCTCGCCCATCTCGTTGAAGCTGCGGGCGAGATCGGCCACCTCGACGGGCCCGTTCGTCGGGGCCCGGGCATCCAGGCTTCCGCGCGCGAGCTCTCCCGACGCCGCTCGCACCCGGTCGACCGCGTCCGCGATCGAGCGCGCGACCACGAGCGCCGCCACGACCGCGGTCAGCGCCGACGCCGCCGTGACGGCGAGGATCTTCACGTCGTCTCCCATGTGGAACATCACCCATCCGGATACGAGCACGGCGCCGAGAGGGAGCAGGACGGCGAGGAAGGCGAGCCCGACCAGCTGTAACCGCACGGTCGGGAGCAGTCGAAGCAGATAGGCGAGGACGAGCCCGCACGCCAAGGTCGCAAGCCCGACGACGATCGCGGTGACGATCACGGAACCAACCGGTAGCCCACGCCCCAGACCGTTTCGAGATGTCGGGGGCTGGAGGGCTGATCCTCGACCTTCTCGCGGAGCCGCCGCACGTGCACCGTCACCGTTCCCGTGTCGAGCGCGGCGGTGTAGCCCCAGACCTTCGTCATCAGCTGCTCGCGTGAGAAGACCCGACGCGGGTGGCTGGCCAGAAACCAGAGGAGATCGAACTCCTTCGCCGTCAGTCGCACCTCTCGATTCGCCTTGCGCGCTTCTCTGGTCGCCTGCTCGAGCTCGACGTCCCCGAACGAGAGCTGCTCCACCATCTCCTCGGACGGCGCGGAGCGACGCAGAACGCTTCGTACGCGAGCGGCGAGCTCGCGGGGGGAGAACGGCTTCGTCACGTAGTCGTCCGCCCCGAGCTCGAGCCCGACGATCCGGTCGGCCTCCTCGCCACGCGCCGTCAGCATGATCACCGGCAGCTCGGAGCTCGAGCGGATCCAGCGGCAGAGCTCGAGCCCGTCGGTACCGGGCAGCATCACGTCGAGGACGACGAGGTCGAGGTCCGACTTCTCGATCGCGTCGCGCGCAGCCAGGCCGTCGCCCGCTTCGAGTGTCTGGTGCCCTTCGCGCGCCAGATAGCGGACGACGACCTCGCGGACGATGGGCTCGTCGTCGACGACCAGAACGGTTGCCACGAAGGCATTGTGGTGGAGAGTTCGTTACGAGCGGCTGAATTCGACCGCGCTCTCGCCCGGGAGGCCGACGAGTTGGTCGACCACCTCGACCAGGCCGTCCTGCGCGAGAGAGCGAACGGCCTCGGCGTCGAGCGCTTCGATCGGAAGCGAGGCTGCCGCGACCAGGCGAAGCGTGTCCGCGCGACGCTGCCGGAACGAGCCCTCGAACGGCCCTTGGCGCCGCGACGGTTCCTCACGGATACCACGAGACGGACACGACTCGGCGAGCGGGCACGAGTCGCACCGTGGGATGCGAGCGATGCAGATCGTGGCGCCGAGATCCATGAGCGCCTGCGCGGACGCTGCGCCGAACGACCCACCGGTGCGCCGCAGCACGCGCCCGACGTTCACGTCGACCGGCAACACCTCTTCGCCGAACGCGAAGCAGCGGATCGCGGCCGCGGTGTAGGGGCCGACACCCGGAAGCTCGGTGAGATCGGCGGGCCAGCCCCCGGCCGCAACTCTCTCCGCGGCGCGGTGGAGGTTGAGTGCGCGCCGGTTGTAGCCGAGCCCCTGCCACTCCCGGATCACGTCCGCGGGAGCCGCCGCTGCAAGTGAGTCCACGGTCGGCCAGCGTTTCAGCCAGGCCTCGTAGCGCGGAAGCACCCGCTCGACCTGCGTCTGCTGAAGCATGATCTCGGAGACGAGGATCGCGTACGGGTCACGGGTGCGACGCCAGGGAAGGTCGCGTCCGTGCTCGGCGAACCACTTCAGGAGAAGGCTTTCCACCCCGGCGACTACTTGCGCAGGTACCAGCGGACGGCCGCGCGCGAGATGCTCGTCGGTACCTCGTGGCCACCGGCGAAGCTCCGGAAGGTGACACGGTACCCCGATCCCTCGAGGACGGGCACGATGGCCCTGCGGGTCCGCGCGTACGGGAGCACGTCGTCACCGGTTCCGTGTGCGATGAACATACGCGGGTTCCCCCGATGCGCGACGTCGAGCAAGCCGCCGGGCGAGAGAGCCATGACCGAGCGGAAGATGCCACCGTTCTGGAGCCCGATCGAGAGCGCATGTGTCGCGCCGTCGGAGAACCCTCCGACGGCGACTCGCCGGGGATCGATCCGGCAGCGTCTCCAGGTCTCGGCGAGCGCGCGGTTGACCGTTTCCAGATCTCGATCCTCGCGGTCGTGGAGGGCACTCCACGTGCTTCCGAGGGATCCGGGCGCGAGCAGGACGAGACCTGGCTGCTCCCACGCTTCGCGGAAGACGAACAGCCCTTCGCGCGGCGATCCGCCGGCTCCGTGAAATGTCAGGATCAGCCCCCTCGACTTCGTTGCTCGAGCCCGGCGTCACGCGCATGCGGGCGACTCGTCCGTCCCCGAGGCGGAGCGGGTGCTCGCCGGGATCGCAGCGACCGCTGCCACCTCCGGAACGGGGCACGCGAACCTCGTCCGTCCGGGCGGCGGCGCCGATCGAGGACGCCTCACCGCGCAGCTCCCCGTCCGAGGTGCCGCACCCGGCGAGGGCCCCTGAGATCACCATCAGCGTTGCCGCAAACGCACGAGATGACGCCATTCACCCCGCAACCTATCGTGGCTGGCGGTGATGATTGCCACGAACCCGACCGCGAAGAGGAGGATCACCGTGACCTTGACCGACTTCCAGCGCGAGCTCTGCGCGACGAGTCGTTGGGATTTCTCCGATCTGAACGCCCTGTACGTGAACTGCACGCTGAAGCCGTCGCCCGAGCTGTCCCACACAGAGGGCCTCATGCGCATCTCGATGGCGATCATGGAGACGAACGGGGTAGCCGTCGGGTACGTCCGCGCGCTCGACCACGAGCTCGCTCCGGGGGTCTGGCCGGACATGCGCGAGCACGGCGCGAACAAGGACGACTGGCCTGCCTTGTACGAGCGGGTGCAGGCAGCGGACATCCTGGTTCTCGGCTCCCCGATCTGGCTCGGCGAGAAGTCGTCGGTCTGCACGCGCGTGATCGAGCGCCTGTACGGGAACTCGAGCACGCTGAACGAGCAGGGTCAGTACGCGTACTACGGCAAGGTCGGTGGCTGCCTGATCACCGGGAACGAGGACGGCATCAAGCACTGCTCCATGAACATCCTCTACTCGCTCCAGCACCTGGGGTACACGATCCCGCCTCAGGCGGACGCGGGCTGGATCGGCGAGGCCGGCCCCGGCCCTTCGTACCTCGATGCCGGCTCGGGCGGCCCGGAGAACGACTTCACGAACCGCAACACGACGTTCATGACCTGGAACCTGCTGCATACGGCCCGGCTCTTGAAGGACGCAGGCGGCATTCCCGCGCACGGCAACCAGCGCTCGCTCTGGGATGCCGGGTGCCGCTTCGACTTCCCCAATCCCGACTACCGTTGACGCTGATGCTGCTCTACAACTCGGCGATCTCCGGCAACTGTTACAAGGTGCGCCTGCTGCTGGCGCAGCTCGGCCTCTCATACGAGACCGTCGAAGTCAGCGTGGTCGATCGCTCCGGCCGGAAGGAGCTTCTCGGTGAGCTGAATCCCGGGTTGCGCGTTCCGACGCTCGTCCTCGACGACGGGCGACCGCTCGGAGAGTCGAACGCGATCCTCTGGTATCTGGGGGATGGGACTGCATACGTGCCCGAGGACGCGTACGAGCGCGCCCAGACGCTGCAGTGGATGTTCTTCGAGCAATACAGCCACGAGCCGCACATCGCGGTAGCGCGCTTCTGGATCGCGTACTCGGAGACCCCGGACGAATTCGTGGGAGGACGACGCGAGCGCGCCATGAAGGGTGGGTACGCGGCGCTCGACGCGATGGAGGGCCATCTCGCCGAGCGGACGTTCCTCGTCGGCGAGAGGTACACGATCGCGGACATCTCGCTCTACGCGTACACGCACGTCGCGCACGAGGGCGAGTTCGATCTCAGTGCGTATCCGGCGATTCGCGCGTGGCTCGACCGCGTGGCTTCCCAGCCGGGACACGTCACGATCGACGGCTGATCGTGAGCGTTCGCGTCCGCTTCGCCCCGAGCCCGACGGGCTCGCTCCATCTCGGTAACGCGCTCACAGCGGTGGCCAACCGGTCTTTCGCGGACGAGCGAGGTGGGGTGCTCGTCCTGCGGATCGACGACACGGATCCCACGAGGACGGTCGAAGACGGAGAGGACGCGATCTTGCAAGATCTCGATTGGCTCGGAATCCGTTTCGACGAGGGGCCGGTGCGCCAGAGCGGGCGGTGGGATCTCTACGCGAAGGCAGCCGAGCGCGCGGTTGCGGCCGGCGCCGCCGAGCGTGATGAGGAGGACGCTGTGCGACTGCGTGGCGGGGGTGCAACCCTGCTTCGCCGAGATGGCACCGCCACGTACCAACTTGCCTCGGTCGTCGACGACCTCGAGCTCGAGATCACCCACGTGCTCCGTGGATCCGATCACCGCCCGAACCTCGAGCTGCAGCGCCGCGTCGCGCGTGCCGTCGGCGGGGAGCTGCCGGAGGTGATCCATCACGGGCTCATCCTCGGTCCGGACGGGAAGAAGCTCTCCAAGAGGCATGGGCATGCCTCGATCGCGGATCTTCGCGAGGGTGGTTTCCCGCCGGAGGGGGTGCGTGCGTATCTCGACGAGCTGGGCCTTCCCGCGCATGACGTCCAACTCGACCTCCCTCGGCTCCGGCGTCTCGCGACCGACGCGATCGCGGCCATGAGCGATGCGGAGCTGGCGGCCGCGGCGCAGGCCCCGATCGAGGCCGTGCCGGCACTCCGCGGAGCGCGCTCGCTCGTCGAGGCTCGAGAGTACGCGCAGGTCATCGTCGCCCCGGCGGACGCGGCCCTCCCGCCCGACGCGCGCCCGACACTCGAACGCTTCGGCGAGCTCCGGGCGCGCGGCCCCGACCACCTCTCTGCGGACGAGTCCCGCTCCGTCCTGCGGGAGCTGAAGGCCGTGGGCGGCGATCTGCGCTCCCTCCGGCTCGCGCTGACGGGTGCGGCGAAGGGTCCGGAGCTCTGGGCCGTGCTGGCGGCGGTGCCGCGAGAGGAGGCTCTGGAGCGCGTCCGCCGGGCCGTCTCGCCCTGAGTACGATCGACTCGGATGCGTCTGTACGACAGCCTCACGCGCGACCTCGTCGAGCTGCCGCCCCCGCCCCGGCCGATCGGGATCTACGTCTGCGGCTCGACCGTGTACCAGCGGATCCACGTGGGCAACTCGAGGCCATTCGTCTCTCGGAATCTGGCTTCGGAACTGGCTTCGGCACACGGGTTACGAGGTCACGTTCGTGCACAACATCACCGACGTCGACGACAAGGTCTACGCGGAGGCCGTCACCCAGGGCGTTCCGAGCCGGGAGCTCTCGGAGCGCGCGACGGCGTGGTTCTTCGAGGACACCGATGCTCTTGGACTGGGACGACCCGACCTCGAGCCTCGTGCCACCGAGACGATCCCGGAGATCGTGGAGTTCATCCAGGAGCTCGTGGCGAAAGAGAAGGCGTACGTGGCGGACGGCGACGTGTACTTCAGCGTCGCCGGATTCTCGGACTACGGGCGGCTCTCGGGCGCCAGGCTCGAGGATATGGTCACTCAGGAGACGAGCGAGCTGAAGCGAGATCAGCGCGATTTCGCGCTCTGGAAATCTCAGAAGCCGCACGAGGACGCAGCCTGGGAGTCGCCTTGGGGACCCGGGACGCCCTGGTTGGCACATCGAGTGCTCTGCCATGGCCGAGAAGTTCCTCGGCGCCGAGTTCGAGATCCACGGTGGTGGGAACGACCTTCGCTTCCCACACCACGAGAACGAGCTCGCGCAGTCCCGGAGCCTGGGCCACGCGTTCGCCAGGATCTGGATGCACAACGGCATGCTCGAGCTCGACGCCGCCAAGATGTCCAAGTCGCTCGGCAACGTCGTGACGTTGCGAAACGTGCTCGACGTCTGGGGTCGGGAGGCGCTGCTCGTGTTCCATCTCACCGCTGCCTGGAGCAAGCCGGTCGACTTCGACGACGACGTGATGCAGCAGGCGGCGGCGCGAGCTGATCGCCTGCGAGACGTCTTCCGGAGCGCGCATCAGGCCGCTCCCGACGGCTCGTGGGAACGGTTCGCTGCGGCGCTCGACGAGGACTTCAACACACCGGCGGCGCTCGCGGTCATGCACGAATGGCGAGACCATGACCTTCTCCGTCGCGCGCTCGGTGTCTTCGGGCTCGGCTCGCTCGCCGACGCCGACGAAGCGCCGGGGGAGGCAGCGGAGCTCGCAGAGCGAAGACAGGCTGCCCGGGAGGCAAAGGACTTCGAAGAGGCCGACCGCCTGCGCGCAGAGCTCGAGGACGCCGGCTGGGAGGTTCGCGACGAGTCGGACGGCTACCGGCTCGTTCGGATCCGGTGACGCGCGACCTCGTCTATGGCCGGCGACCGGTCAGGGAGCTGCTGCGCGGACCGCGCGAGCTGCTCGAGGTGTGGGCGACCGAGCGTGCCGCGGCGCAGATTCCGTGGCTCGACTCGGGCCCGCGACCGCAGGTCAAGCCGGAGCGGCTGCTGAGCGACGCGGCCGGCACGCGCGATCATCAAGGTGTCGTCGCCTGGTGCGAGCCGTTCCGGTACGCGGACGCCCACACGCTGGCGAGCGAGGAGCGTCCGCTGCTGGTCTGCCTCGACCAGGTCACCGACCCGCACAACCTGGGCGCGGTCGTCCGGAGCGCGGAGGGAGCGGGCGCGACGGGAGTCGTCGTGCCTGCGCACGGTTCGGTGCGGGTCACACCGGCCGTCTGCAGATCCTCCGCCGGTGCCGTCGAGCACCTTCCGGTGGCAGTGGTGCTGAATCTCGCGCGATACCTCGCAGAGATCAAGGGGGCCGACCTCTGGACGTACGCTGCCGATTCCGAGGGGTCGCTCTCGATGTGGAGTGCCGATCTCACAGGCGGTGTCGCACTGGTGCTGGGCGCAGAGGGCAAGGGCGTCCGCCCCCTGGTTCGCCGAACATGCGATGCGGTCGTCTCGATCCCGCTCTCCGGCCGCGTCGGCTCGCTCAACGTCAGTGTGGCCGCGGCACTGCTCCTGTACGAGGCGAGACGCCAGCGGCTCGGCGCCGACTGACCCGTGGCCGATCCCACTCTCTATCTCTTCGACGGGTTCAACGTGTTGCACGCAGGGGAGTTCTCGAGCCCCGAGGAGCTCATCGACGTGCTTGCGAGCTTCGTCGCGGAGCGCGGCGCTCGCGGGGTCGCGGTCTTCGACGGAGCCGGCGAGGAACGGCAGATCGGCCCGCTGTCCGTCCGTTACGCGGTGCATGCCGACGACCTCCTGGAGCGACTCGCCGCCGAGCATCGAGGCACCGAGCTCGTCTGCATCGTGTCCTCGGACGACGCTGTGCGCAGGGTGTCCGGCCAGGAGGTGCGGAAACTGACGTCCCGGCTCTTCCTCGCCGACCTGCGACCGACGCACCATCGCGAGCAGGAGCAGCGCGGCTCGGGAAGCCGTGTCGGTGATCGGCTCGACCAGGAGACCCGCGAACGACTCGAACGTCTCCGTCGGGGCGAAAAGACATAGAGCGTCCCGGGTCGTCGCTGCGGCGCGACGACGTCCGGGACGCCGACACGAGAGTAGCCCCGGACGCGGATGCCTGCAGAGAGTGGAGTCGGGTTGCCAGGAGGGCTTGCGGAACGGACTCCGTCGCAGGAGTGCCGCTGGTCGTCGCGAGGCAAGGACGCGGGAGGGCCGATAGCAGCGGGCTACCGGCGCGACCGAGGACGCCGCATCGCGGCGATCGGCGCTCCTCCTGCGCGACAGCGTCTGGTTCGCCAAGCCCTCCTCGACGCCGCGGGTCGACGGCGGGCGAACATACGTTCCTAGCATTCTACTAATTTCGCAAACCTCTTGTATCGCTCGCCGAATGGTGCTAGCTTCTCCCTCAACTTCAAGGTGAGACTTGATCGAGAGGCGCTCGATCGAGAATCGCTAAACGACGGCGCAAACACGGGGGTACGCGATGTCTGCTCAGACCGCCACCGCACCGAAAACGGCCCAGAAGGCTCAACGAGAGCTTGAAGACCTGCAGCTCGTGCTGCGTGCCCGGAACGGCAGCACGGAGGCGCTCGACGGTCTCATGCGGAAGTACACCGGCTTCGTTCGCCTGAAGGCGAGCTCGTATTTCCTCGCAGGCGGTGACGGCGACGATCTCGTCCAGGAGGGGATGATCGGGCTGTACAAGGCGGTCCGTGACTTCCGCCCGGACATGCAGACGTCCTTCCGGAGCTTTGCCGAGCTCTGCGTTACGCGGCAGATCATCACTGCGATCAAGACTGCGACCCGCTTCAAGCACTCACCGCTCAACACGTACGTCTCGTTCAGCCACACCCCCGCTGGCCAGGAGTCGGACGGAGACTGCACCCTCGGGGACGCGCTCCCCGGTTCGATCGTCAACGATCCCTCCGTCTGCGTCATCTCGACGGAGGAGCTGCAAAGCCTCGTCTTCTGTCTCGGGTCCGGGCTCTCGCAGCTCGAGTCGGAGGCACTCCGGCTCTACCTCGAGGGCAACTCCTACGACGAGATGGCCGAGGATCTCGGCTGCGACACGAAGACGATCGACAACGCGCTCCAGCGAGTCAAGCGCAAGATCCTCGCCCACCAGAAGACGCGCGAGGTGCTTGCGTAACCGATGGCTTGGGGTCTGGCTTCAGCCAGACCCCGGTCGTAGCTCCGCCGACGAACACCTCGAGACCGAGGTCAGGCTGAAGCCTGACCCCAGAACCGGTGTCGACTCGAGAGCCGGAGGCGGGACTCGAACCCACGACCCAGCATTACAAAGACGTTGCTCTACCAGCTGAGCTACTCCGGCGTCACTCGAATCGTAGACCCCGTCCTTCCGAGCGGCCCACGGTCCGTACGTATCGACACTGAAATCCCGCTTCGGTAGGTGCATAATCGCGCGATGTCCGTGAGGGAGGGCACCCAGTCGGAGCGGATCGCGACGGACCGAGCACGGTACGTCGCCCCCGGTGTGTCGACGCCGCGCCTGGTTGTCGCTCACGCGGAAGGCGCCCGCATCACGGATGTCGACGGGCGCTCGTTCATCGACTTCGCGGGCGGCATCGGCTGCCAGAACCTCGGCCATCGCCATCCTGCGGTGATCCGAGCCGTGCAGGAGCAGGCCGAGCAGTACCTCCACCAGTGCTTCGTGGTCGGCACCTACGAGCCGTACGTCGAGGTGTGCCGCCGACTCGCCGAGCTCTCGCCCTGCGGCGCCGGCGAGCAGCGCTCGATGCTCGTCAACTCGGGCGCAGAAGCGGTCGAGAATGCGGTCAAGATCGCCCGCGCGGCCACCGGCCGCCCAGCGGTCGTGACGTTCGAGTACGCGTTCCACGGCCGCACGCTCCTTGCCATGACGATGACGAGCAAGGTGAACCCCTACAAGAAGGGGTTCGGTCCCTTTGCGCCGGAGGTCTATCGCGTGCCGGCTCCGTATCCCTACCGCGGAGTTTCCTCGGACGACGCGATCGCCGCCCTCGAGCATCTCTTCAAGGCGGACGCCGATCCAGTCGACCGTCGCCTGCGTGGTGCTGGAGCCGGTGCAGGGGGAGGGCGGGTTCATTCCCATGCCTCGTGACTACCTCCTTCGTCTCCAGGAGCTCTGCCGCTCGCACGGGATCCTGTACGTCGACGACGAGGTGCAATCCGGGATCGGTCGCACGGGAGAGATGTGGGCGGTCGACCACCACGACGGCGTCGAGCCCGATCTCGTCGTCTCGGGAAAGTCGATCGGCGGCGGGCTCCCCCTGGGCGCCGTCACCGGGCGCGCCGAGATCATGGACGCTGTTCACGTCGGCGGTCTGGGAGGCACGTTTGGCGGCAATCCGCTTTCCTGCGCAGCCGCGATCGCGGTTCTCGAGATCGTTTCCGACGACGACTTCCTAGCGGGGGCGCGCGAGCATGGAGCAAGCCTGCGAACGCGACTCGACGAGCTGGCCGGTCGCCACTCCGACATCGGCGAAGTGCGGGGTCTCGGCCCGATGCTCGCTTTCGAGTTCGCCGAGCGCTCACCCGAGCGCGCGCAGGCCGTCGTCTCGGCCGCGTTCGACCGCGGGCTCGTCCTGCTCTCGTGCGGGCTCTACGGAAACGTGATTCGCCTCCTGCCGCCGCTCACGATCGGCGAGGAGGATCTCGAGGGGGGCCTCGCGATCCTGGAGGAGTCGCTTGCCGCATGACGGCGTGCCGGACGTTCGTGTCGCCGGCCTGAGGAAGAGCTACGGAGACGTCGTCGCGGTCGACACGATCGATCTCGACATCGCGCCCGGAGAGTTCTTCACGATGCTCGGGCCCTCGGGCTCGGGCAAGACGACGACGCTGCGGATGATTGCCGGCTTCGAGACTCCGGACGAAGGGACGATCGAGCTCGGCGGGGAGGACGTATCGAGCCTTCCGCCGTACGACCGTCCCGTGAACACCGTGTTCCAGGACTACGCGCTCTTCCCGCACATGTCCGTGCAGGACAACGTCGAGTACGGACTGATGGTCAAGAAGGTGAAGAAGGGAGAGCGACGGGAGCGCGCGCAGGCTGCGCTCGAGATGGTGCGGCTGGGCAGCTACGGGAACCGGAAGCCGTCGCAGCTCTCGGGCGGACAGCGGCAGCGCGTCGCGCTCGCGCGCGCGATCGTCAACCGTCCGAAGGTGCTCCTTCTCGACGAGCCGCTCGGCGCACTCGACTTGAAGCTCCGGCAGGAGATGCAGATCGAGCTCAAGGCGATCCAGCGCGAGGTGGGGATCACGTTCGTCTACGTGACCCATGACCAGGAGGAGGCGCTGACGATGTCCGACCGCCTTGCGGTCTTCAACGAGGGGCGAATCGAGCAGGTCGGGCCGCCGGCGGAGGTCTACGAGCACCCGCAGAGCGAGTTCATCGCCGGCTTCGTGGGCGTGTCGAACGTGATCGAGCGGGACGGGCGCCGCTATACGGTGCGTCCGGAGAAGATCGACCTCCTCGACGACGGAAGAGAGCCGCAGGCCGGCTGGCGCGTGGAGCCGGGAGTGGTGTCCGACGTGCAGTACGTCGGCCCGGTCACGCGGTACCACGTGACTCTCGATCGCGGAGGTCAGCTGCAGGTCCTCGAGCAGAACCTCGAGGAGGGCTCGAGCGAGGTGCTCGAGACGAAGGGGCGCATCGTTCGGGTCGCGTGGCGCCCGGAGCAGGAGTCGATCATCGACGAACCGGAGGGAGGAACGGAATGAAGGGACGCAGGACACGCGTCGCACGATGGGCCGCGTTCGGCCTGCTCGTCGCGGCGCTGAGCTTCGTTGCCGCAGGCTGTGGCGGTGGAGACGACGAGAGTTCAGGCGCAAGCTCGGAGCTCGAGGGTCTCGGCACGTCGTTCGAGGAGATCCAGGAGTTGGCGCGAGACGAGGGTCAGGTGAACATCGTCCAGTGGCCGCTATACGCACAGCTCGTCGACGAGTTCACGGAGGCGACGGGGTGCACGGTGACCGTGAAGGATGCGGGGACCTCCGACGACATGATCACGTTCATGGGGACCGGCGAGTACGACGGGATCGTCGCGTCGGGGAACGCCACGATTCGTCTCATGACGACCGGTGAGGTCGCGCCGATCGACGAGGAGCTCATTCCCAACTACGCCGACATCTACGAGCCGCTCACGGGGCAGGTGCACAACAGCCTCGATGGCGTGGCGATGGGCGTGCCGCACGGCCGCGGCTACAACCCGCTCGCGTGGCGCACGGACGAGGTGACCGCTGCACCGACGAGCTGGTCGGCGATCTGGGACAACCCCAACGACTACGCCGGGAAGATCTCGATCTACGACGACTCGATCTTCATCGCGGATGCCGCCCTGTACCTGAAGGCCACGCAGCCCGACCTCGGGATCGACGACCCGTACGCGCTCGACGAGGAGCAGTTCAATGCGGCTGTCGACCTCATGAAGCAGCTTGCACCGAACGTCGGCGAATGGTGGGCGCTCTACGACAAGCAGATCCAGTCGTTCGCCAACAAGGACAGCGTCATCGGCACGACGTGGCCGCTCCAGGTCAATCTCTTGAAGGCCGACGGCCAGCCGGTCGAGTCCACCAAGCCGACCGAGGGCGCAACCGGATGGTCGGATACGTGGATGGTCTCTTCCAAGGCGCAGAACCCGAACTGCATGTACCTCTGGATGAACCACATGGCCTCGCCCGAGGCGCAGGCGGCCGTGGCAGAGGGGTTCGGTGAGGCGCCGGCCAACCTCAAGGCGTGCGAGCTCACGAAGAACACGAACCACTGCGAGGAGCAGCACGCGGAAGACGATGCGTTCTGGGAGGACGTCTACTACTGGACGACCCCGGTCGCCGACTGTGGTGACGACCGCGGGGAGGTGTGCAAGACCCAGGAGGACTGGGAAGCCGCCTGGACCGAGATCAGGGGCTAGCCCCGCTGACGTCGGTCCCGCACGTGGAGACGCCGCCCCGAGGAAACCCGGGGCGGCGTCTTTCGACGTACTTCTACCGTCATCCCCGCGCGCGGCTCGCGGCACTGCTCGCGCTGCCCGTCGGGTGGATGGTGGTCGTGTACTTCGGATCGCTCTTCGTCCTGCTTCTCTCGTCGATCTGGGAGACCGACCCGTTCACGCGTGAGGTCGTCTACGAGTTCACGCTGGACAACTTCCGGCGCATCATCGAGACGCCGGTGTTCCGCGACGTCGCCTGGCGGACGATCCAGATGGCGGCCCTGGTCACCATCGCGGACGCTGTCATCGCGTTCCCGATCGCGTACTACATGGCGCGCGTTGCTTCTCCCCGGATGCGCAACATCCTCGTCGTCGCGGTGCTGATGCCCCTCTGGGCGAGCTACCTCGTCAAGGCCTACGCGTGGCGCACGATCCTCTCGGACGGGGGGATCATCAACTGGGCACTCGAGCCGCTCGGGGTGACGTTCGACGGGTACTCCACGGTCGGACTCTGGCTCGTCTTCACGTACCTCTGGCTGCCGTTCATGGTGTTGCCGATCTACGCGGGGCTCGAGCGGATCCCGAGCTCGCTGCTCGAGGCTTCGTCCGATCTCGGCGGCCGGTCGTTCGCGACGTTCACGCGCGTCGTCCTCCCGCTCGCGTTCCCCGCCGTCGTCGCCGGGTCGATCTTCACGTTCTCCTTGACGTTGGGCGACTACATCGCTCCCGGGTTGATCACGAGCGAGCAGTTCATCGGAACCGTCATCTACTCGATTCGCGGCGAGGCTCTGCCGGTCGCGGCCGCCTACTCGTTCGTCCCGATCATCGTGATGATCGTCTACCTCCTGGTCGCGCGAAGGCTGGGAGCCTTCAGGTCGCTGTGAGCTGCTGATGGTCGAGTCGCGCCTCACCCGGTACCTGCTCCGTGGCGCCGTCGTCCTCACGCTCGGGTTCATCTACGTGCCGCTCGTCGTGATGGGCCTGTATGCGTTCAACGAGAGCATCACGCAGGGCTGGCCCATCGAGAGCTTCAGCACGAAGTGGTTCTCGGTCGCCTGGGAGAACGAGGATGTCCGCGACGCTCTGACGATGTCGGTGCTGGCGGGACTCGGTGCGACCGCGATCGCGGTGGTACTGGGCACGCTCGCTTCGCTCGCGGTCTCTCGCTATCGGTTCTTCGGTCGGGAGGTCATCAGCTTCGCCGTGATCCTTCCCATCGCGCTTCCGGGGATCATCACCGGCCTGGCGCTGCTCGCGACCATCCAGGACGTCCTCCAGCCGCTGCCGCTCGGCATCAGCTTCGGCCTCGTGACGATCATCATCGGCCACGCGACGTTCTGCATCGTCGTGATCTACAACAACGCGCTCGCCCGCTTGCGCCGCACCGTCGGGTCGCTCGACGAAGCCTCCGCCGACCTCGGCGCCGACAGCTGGCAGACGTTCCGCTACGTGACGTTCCCGCAGATGAGAACCGCCTTGCTCGCCGGGGCGTTGCTCGCTTTCGCGCTCTCGTTCGACGAGGTCGTCGTCACGGTCTTCACGGCGGGTGCCGACCAGACGCTCCCGATCTGGATCTTCGCGAGCCTCTTCCGGCCGGCCGAGCAGCCGATCGTGAACGTCGTCGCCCTGTTCGTGATCATCGTTTCGATCATCCCGATCTACCTCGCCCAGCGGCTCGCCGGCGGGGCGGGCATCACGTCGGATCGCCCCGCGAAGGCCGACGTGGCGGCGTCGGTCGAGACCGCGCCCTGAGCGCTCGGGTCAGCCGGCGGTTGTGACGCCCGTGCCGATCGGGCAGCTGACGCCGGTTCCGCCGAGCCCGCAGTAGCCGTTCGGATTCGCGGCGAGGTACTGCTGGTGGTACGGCTCGGCGTAGTAGAACGGTCCCGCCTCGGCGACCTCGGTCGTGATCGAGCCGTACCTCGCGCTGGCGAGCTCCGCCTGGAACATCTCGCGGGAGGCGAGCGCGGCGTCGCGTTGCGCGTCGCTCGTCCAGAGGATCGCCGAGCGGTACTGCGTGCCGACGTCGTTCCCCTGGCGCATGCCCTGGGTCGGGTCATGGCCTTCCCAGAAGATCCGCAGCATCTCCTCGTACGACGTCTCCGACGAGTCGAACACCGCCAGCACGACCTCCGTGTGCCCGGTGCGGCCCGAGCAGACCTCCTGGTAGGTCGGGTTCGGCGTGTATCCGCCCGCGTAGCCGGCTGCGGTCGTGAACATGCCCGGCGCCTCCCAGAACAAGCGCTCGGCGCCCCAGAAGCAGCCCATTCCGAAGATCGCCTGCTCGGTTCCGTCCGGAAAAGGCGGTGTCAGGGCCGTACCGAGGACGAGGTGGTCGCCAAGTCCTGGCATCGGAGCTTCACGTCCCGAGAGGGCGGCGTCCGGGGTGGGCATGGCGCCGGGCCTACGGAGAAAGGACATGCCTCAAGGGTAGCCGTCGGCGTGCGCGGGAAGATGAAGCCTTTCTGAAGCGTCTAGAGGTCGAGTTCAACGAGAGGAGCCAAGGCATGAGCACGCAGCTGGTCTCCGTCTTTTCCGAGCGACTGTACGGAGACAAGTCCTTCGCCACTGCCCTCGAGCAGGATCCCTTCACGACACTCCGCAACGAGGGTTTTTCTGATCTTGCAACGGCCGCGGAGCAAGACCGTGACCGCATCGGCGAGTTGGTCGACCGGATCTATGCAGACGACGAGTTCCGGCAGAAGGTCGAGCAGGATCCGATTGCGGAGCTCATCGGCTGGGGCCTTCCGGAGGCCGCGATCCAACCGTTCCTGGCCGTGGCCGGTGCGCCAGGCGACGTGATCGAGCGTGCGGCCGCCGATGTCGAGGCGCACATCTCGGCGAGGAAGCCGGCAACGGTCGCCGCGGTCGCAGCGGTGCTCGGAACCTTCGCGTTCGCGCAACAGGCATCCGCGAGCGTGCAGCCGGCGAACGCGCAGGCTCAGGTCAGTCGAGTCGCGACGGCGAACACACAGGTGAGTCAGCCGGCATGGGCCACGACTCAGGTCAGCAAGCCGGCGATCGCCAAGACTCAGATCAGCAACGCACAGGCGACCTGGCACGGCGTGCAGCCGCAGAGGGCGAAGGCCCTCGGCGGTCTGAGCGCGCTCCTGCAGGGCAGAAGCTAGGCAGCGCTAGTCGGCCAGCGCTTGCGCGAGATCGTCCCAGAGCTCCTCTGGATCCTCGAGTCCGACCGAGAGCCGGAGGAGCCCTGCGGGCACGCGTTCCCCTTCCCAGCGAGACCGGGCTTCGATTCGTGAGGTGATGCCGCCGAGGCTCGTCGTGTTGACGATCAACCGCGTCCTCGTCTCGACCTGGCGGGCTGTAGCCGCGTCGGCGACATCGAACGACATGAGCGGCCCGAAGCCGGGATAGCGGACGACCGCGACAGCACGGTGCTCGCCGAGACGTTTCGCGATCGCGCGCGCGCTCTCCGTCTGGCGGGTGACACGCACCTCGAGCGTCTGCAACCCTCGCAGGAGAAGCCAGGCGACATCGGGTGCTGCGATCGGGCCCGTGCGGGTACGGAATTCACGTAGCCGTGCCGCCGTCTCGGGATCGCCGATCACCACCGCTCCGACGAGGGCGTCGTCGTGGCCGGCGAGGCTCTTGGTCGCCGAGTGGAGTGCAATCTCGCACCCGAGCTCGAGTGGTTTCACGTGCAGCGGAGTCGCCGCCGTCGAGTCGCAAACGACCGGAGCGCCGTGTGCCGCTGCCGCCTCGAAGTCGGGCATCGTCAGAAACGGGTTCGACGGGGCTTCGACCCAGATCAGATCCGCCTCAGCAGGCGGCGGCCCCCTCTGGTCGAACTCGACATGTCTGACACCCCAGCGCTCGAGCTCTCCGAGCAGCACCCCGGTTCCGTAATACGCGCCTTCTGCGAGCGCGACCGTCTGGCCGGGTGAGAGCAGCGCCAGAACGATGGCCGCGGATGCCGCCGTTCCCGACGCGAAGAGCAGCGCCTCTCCTCCGTCGAGCTCCCCGAGCGCGCGTTCTGCCTCGACCACGGTCGGGCTCGAGAAGCGCGCGTACGAGAATGCGCCCGGCTCGCCGTCCTCGTACGGCCATGTCGTCGAGCGGTCGATGGGGACGGAGCCGCTCACGGCGCGACTCTAACCCGGCCGCTCGTCCTTACAGTGCCTGTCCCTGTAAACGCGACAAGTTGGCGCCAATCGTTCCACCGTTCGGCTGGGCATTAGGGTTGGCGCCGATGGCGGAGATCCACGACACGACCGAAGCGAAGCTTCGCTGGCTCGAGGAGTTGCGCGAGGAGTCGGTCCATGCGGGCAGCGAGAAGCACGTGGCGCGACAGCGCGAGCGAGGAAAGCTGCTCGCCCGGGAGCGTCTCGAGAAGCTGCTCGACCCGGGCTCGTTCGTCGAGCTCGACCGGTTCGTCCGGCACCGCGAGGCCGAGTTCGGGATGCGCGAGAACCGTCCCTGGGGCGACGCGGTGGTGACCGGCTACGGGACGATCTTCGACCGCAGGGTCTTCGTCTTCTCCCAGGACTTCACTGTCTTCGGTGGCTCGCTCTCGGAGGTCTTCGCCGAGAAGGTCTGCAAGGTGATGGACCTGGCCGTGAAGTACGGCTGTCCGGTGATCGGGATCAACGACTCGGGCGGA
This sequence comes from uncultured Actinomycetes bacterium, assembly GCA_963850485.1. GTDB lineage: Bacteria > Actinomycetota > Thermoleophilia > Gaiellales > Gaiellaceae > GMQP-bins7. Next base: position 92,364 of record CAWKLR010000014.1, read on the forward strand.
GCGCGGATACAGGAGGGGGTCGTCTCACTCGCCGGCTACGCGGAGATCTTCTGGCGGAACGTCCAGGCTTCCGGCGTCGTGCCGCAGATCTCGCTCGTCATGGGCCCCTGCGCGGGCGGCGCCGTGTACTCGCCGGCGATGACCGACTTCGTGCTGATGGTGGAGGAGACCTCGTACATGTTCATCACCGGACCCGACGTCGTGAAGACCGTGACCGGCGAGGACGTCAGCTTCGAGGAGCTCGGGGGAGCTGCCACGCATGCGACGAAATCCGGCGTCGCCCACTTCACCGCGCCGGACGAAGAGACATGCCTCGAGGAGGCGCGCTACCTCCTCTCCTTCCTCCCTCAGAACAACGTGGATCCGCCCCCGTTCGCCGAGCCGACCGACCCGGTCGAGCGGGAGGACCCGTCTCTCGACACGATCGTCCCCGACAGTCCCAACAAGCCCTATGACATGAAGCGGGTGGTCGAGCGGGTCGTCGACGATGCGCAGTTTCTCGAGGTTCAGCCGCATTTCGCCGAGAACATCGTGTGCGGGTTCGCGCGTCTCGGTGGCCACTCGATCGGGGTGGTGGGGAACCAGCCGGGTGCGCTCGCTGGGGTGCTCGACATCGACGCGTCGGTCAAGGCGGCGCGGTTCGTGCGCACGTGCGATGCCTTCAACATCCCGCTCTTGACGTTCGTCGACGTGCCCGGCTTCCTGCCGGGACCGGCTCAGGAGTGGGGCGGGATCATCCGGCACGGCGCCAAGCTTCTCTACGCCTATGCGGAGGCGACCGTGCCGAAGCTCACAGTGATCACGAGGAAGGCGTACGGCGGCGCGTACGACGTCATGTCCTCCAAGCACATCCGGGCCGACTTCAACGTCGCGTGGCCGACGGCCGAGGTCGCCGTGATGGGCCCGGAGGGCGCAGTCAACATCGTGTTCCGCTCCGAGCTCGCCGAATCGGACGATCCCGACGCGAGGCGCGAGGAGCTGATCGCCGACTACAAGGAGCGCTTCGCGAACCCGTACGCGGCAGCGGAGCGGGGGTACGTGGACGACGTGATCGAGCCTCGTCGCACGAGACCGGTTCTCATCTCGGCCCTCGAGACGGCGCTCACGAAGCGCGAGCCGAAGCCGAAGCGAAAGCACGGGAACATCCCGCTCTAGTCCGGCGTGAGCGCGTCTCAACGGCCGGTCGGGCTCCCGCTCTTTGACGAGTTCAACGTTACGCCGTCTTTCGTTCCGTCTTCGGATACACGAGACGTCGATGTGGATCCTGGGTCGGCGCACAACTGAAGCAGTGAGTGCGGAAACCTGTTGAATTGCGCAACGCCTGTCCGGGACGTCCCAGCCGAAGTCGAGCACGCGTCTCGTACGTCGGCGCGCGGAGCGGATTCACGAGGAGCGTCGCACTGATCGTGGGCACGACTGGCCGCTGGAGCCCCCTGGCATGACGAGTGAGACGCAATCGCCTGAGCAGGCGCTGGCAGACATGGCATGCTCACCGCTCGCGCCGACGCTGCTCGCTCGCTCGCGGATCTCGCTCGACACGCTTCGGCGCTGGGACAAGGCGGGAAAGATTCGCGTCGAGCGTGACTCAGCCAACAGGCGCGTCGTAGCGGCCGCCGAGATCGAGCGGTTGAAAGGCGCGGAAGGATCCGACGAGCTCTCTGCGCGGAACCGGTTTCGCGGAGTCGTCCGCTCGGTCGAGATCGAAGGGTTGCTCGCGAAGGTCGAGATCGACGTGACCGAGCCCGCCCGCGTGGTCGCGATCATCACTCGCGAGTCCGCGGAGCAGCTTGCTCTGAAGCCCGGGATGGGTGCGGCGGGGGTCGTGAAGGCGACGAGCGTAATGGTTGAGAAGTGAGACGCCGAATCGCGCTCGGACTGCTTGCCGTCGCCGTCCTCGGCGCCGGCGCAGGAACCGCGCCGGCCGGCGGCGATCGCGCCACCGCGCGACCGGTCATCCTCGCCGCTGCGTCGCTCACCGAGGTCCTACCTCGGATCGAGCCCGACGCCGCGTACTCCTTTGGCAGCTCGAACTCCCTGGCCGAGCAGATCCGGCGCGGCGCGCCGTTCGACGTGTACCTGTCGGCGAGCCCGCTCTACACGCAGGCGCTGCTGCGTGAGCAGCTCGCACGAAAGCCGGTGGCGTTTGCGACGAATTCGCTCGTCGTCATCGTCCCGCGCTCCAATCCGGCGAAGATCAAGACCGTGTTCGACCTCGCAAAGCGCCCGAAGCTCCGGCTCGTCGTCGCGGGGCCGAAGGTTCCGATCGGTCTGTACACGCGCGAGGTGCTCAAGCGCCTGGGCCTGCTCCGAGTGCTGAAGAAGACGGTCAGCCTCGAGCCCGACGTGAAGGGCATCGTCGGCAAGGTCGCGCTCGGCGAGGCCGACGCCGGCTTCGTCTACCTCACGGACGTCGCACCGGTGGCCGAGCGTGCACGGGCGATATCGATACCCGCGCGAGCGCAGCCGACGGTCGTCTACGAGCTCGCGATCGCCGCCAAGCCGCTCGACACCGAAGCTGCCCAGGACTTCGTCATCTCGGTTCTCGGCCCGGACGGACGGCGTCTCCTGCGCGCCGCGCGCTTCGGGCTTCCTTGAGACTCGGTTCCTTCTCGGCCCTGCTCGGGGCCGCGACCATTGCATCGCTGGCGTTCCTGCTCCTCCCGATCGTGGCGATCTTCGCCGAGCTCTCTCCCGGCGATCTACGCGAAGGGCTCACCAGCGAGGTCACGCGCGATGCGATCCGAGTGACGGTCGAGACAAACCTCGTCGCAATGGCGCTGATCATCCTCTTCGGCACGCCCACCGCCTATCTCCTCGCGACTCGGGGCTTTCGAGGCAAGGCGCTACTCGTCACGCTGGTCGAGCTGCCTCTCGTGCTCCCACCCGCTGTCGCGGGCATCGGGCTTCTTGCTGCATTCGGACGACTCGGGCTGCTCGGCGGAACCCTCGACGGCCTGGGAATCGACATCGCGTTCACGAAAGTCGCCGTGGTGCTCGCAGTCACCTTCGTCGCCAGTCCGTTCTACGTGCGCACGGCTATCGCCGCGTTCGAGGCGGTGGATCCCGATCTCGTCTCCGCCTCACGCACCCTCGGTGCCGGGCCCGGACGGACCTTCGCACGAGTCGCGCTTCCGCTTGCTGCTGGAGGGCTCGGCGCGGGCGCGGCGCTCGCGTTCGCACGCGGACTCGGAGAGTTCGGCGCGACGATCATGTTCGCCGGGTCACTACAGGGTGTCACGCAGACGCTCTCGCTCGCCGTCTATCAGGAGTTCGACGTGGCGTTCGACAACGCGCTCGCGATCGGCGCGCTCCTTGTCGTGGCAAGCGCTCTCATCCTCCTCACCGCAAAGCTGGTACTCGCATGGAGACGCTCCAACTCGACCTCGATCACGGTCTCCGCTCCTTCCGTCTCGCACTAGCGCTCACGGTCGGTGCGGAGACCGTCGCGCTCGTCGGACCCTCGGGAGCCGGCAAGTCGAGCGTGCTGAGAGCGGTCGCCGGGCTCCTACGACCGGAGCGAGGTTCCGTCACCTTCGGCAGCAACACCTGGCTCGATCGCAAGCGCGGCATCGATCTGCCTCCGGAACGCCGTCGCGTCGGGCTCGTCTTTCAGGAGTACGCGCTGTTTCCCCACCTCGACGTGCGGGCGAACATCTCGTTCGGCGCACGCGACCGGCGGGCCGTGCCAGGGTTGCTCGAACGGCTGCGAATCTCAGAGCTCGCGGGCGCGCGTGTGACCGAGCTCTCCGGCGGCGAGCGCCAACGCGTCGCACTTGCCCGAGCGCTCGCTCGCGAGCCGGACGTACTCCTCCTCGACGAGCCGCTGTCGGCCCTCGATGCGTACACGCGCCGCACCGTGCGCGCGGAGTTGCACGAGTTCCTGCGCGAGCTGAGGATGCCGACGCTTCTCGTCACCCACGACTACGAGGATGCCGCGACGCTCGCGGATCGCGTCGGTGTCCTCGTCGACGGTCGCATTCTCCAACTCGGGCGTCCGCAAGAGCTGGTCGGCTCGCCGAGTGACTCCTTCGTCGCCAGCTTCACCGGGGCCAACCTGCTCCGCGGAATCGCCTCTCCGGGTCGCGACGGCCTGACCGAGATTGCACTCGACGGCGGGGGCTCGCTGTGGACCACGGATCCTGGCTCGGGACGCGTCGCCGTCGCCGTCTATCCCTGGGAGGTCTCGCTGTCCCGTGACGTTCCGAACGACTCCGCTGTCAACCACGTGCGCGCGCCCGTGTCGTCGATCGTGCCTCTTGGAAATCGTGTGCGGGTGCGCGTAGGGCCGCTCACCGCCGAGGTCACGACATCGTCGATCTCGCGGCTTGCGCTCGGTGAGGGCGATGTGGTGGTCGCCTCCTTCAAGGCGACGGGCACCCGTCTCCTACCGATCGCGTAGTTCAGAATGGGCCGGATGCGTCTCCAGGTGACGCCTTCGATGTCTCGTGTCGAGCTGGCGGCACTCGAGCGTGCGCTCGAGGAAGCCGGTGCTGGGCTCGAGGTCAGGGCCGGCCGACCGGTGACAGCGTGGGCCCGACTCGCCGCGTCGGAAGCCGTGGACTCCGGAGTCGAGGCGAGGGCGGCGCGCTACGCCCGTTCGCCGCGGAGCACGCCCGGCGCGACTCGCGCGTAGTCGAGCCCGGAGATCCACGTCGCCGCCAGCGCGATGAGCAATGCCCACCAGGCGATGTCCTCGCTCCACGCACCGGCTGCAGCCAGTCCGGCGATCGTTGCCGCCACCGCCTGCGCCCAGGTCTTGAGCCGGCCCAGATCACGCGCGCCGAGGACGACGCCACGCTCTACCGCCGCCAGGCGGAGTCCCGAGACGAGGATCTCCCGCACGACGATCAGCGCCACCATCCATGCCGGTGCCACCCCTTCGCCGATCAGCATCACGAGCGCCGCGAGAATGAGCACCTTGTCGGCCACCGGGTCGAGGAGCTTGCCGAGCGGCGAGCTCGTTCCGCGGCGGCGCGCGAGCCACCCGTCGATCTGATCTGTCGCCATCGCGACCACGAAGACCGCGGTCGCCCAGTACGCGTGGTTGGGAAAATCCCAGGCGAAGAGAATCACCACCGCTGGCACGGCGGCGACACGCGCGACCGTCAGCTGGTCCGGGAGGCTCACTCTCCGAGAGAATACGTCTCGCATGCCGCCCTTCACGAAGGTTCTCGTCGCAAACCGCGGCGAGATCGCCGTCCGCATCTTCCGTTCCCTGCGCGAGCTCGAGATCGCGACGGTCGCCGTGTACTCCGAGCCAGACCGTGGGTCGCTGCATGTCTCCAAGGCGGACGAGGCTTTTCTCATAGGGACTGGCCCCGCTGCCGACAGCTATCTGCGCGGCGATCGGATCATCGAAGCTGCGGAGCGCGCGGGAGCAGAGGCGATTCATCCCGGGTACGGGTTTCTGGCCGAGAACGCCGCCTTTGCCCGCCAAGTGGTCGGGTCCGGCCTCGTCTGGGTCGGCCCCCCGGCGGAAGCGATCGAGGCCATGGGATCGAAGATCGCGGCTCGGGAGCGCATGCGGGGGGCCGGAATTCCGATCATCCCGGGCTCGACGCAGCCGGCCGAGAGCCCGGAAGAGGTTCTCGCGGTGGCCGCGGAGATCGGATATCCGATCGCGATCAAAGCTTCCGCCGGAGGCGGGGGGAAAGGACTCCGGATCGCTCACGGCCCCGACGAGGTCGAGCGGGCGCACGAGGCCGCCCGCCGCGAGGGGGAGGCGTACTTCGCCGACTCGGCGGTCTACGTCGAGCGCTACCTCCAGGACCCGAGACACGTCGAAGTGCAGATCCTCGCCGACGCTCACGGCACCGTCGTCCATCTCGGTGAGCGTGACTGCACGATCCAGCGGCGGCATCAGAAGCTCGTGGAGGAGACGCCGTCTCCCGCGGTCGACGCGGATCTTCGTGCGCGAATCGGGTCGATCGCGGTCGAGGCCGCCCGCGCAGTCGAGTACCGGTCGGCCGGGACGATCGAAGGGCTCCTGACCCCTGATGGGTCGTACTACTTCCTGGAGATGAACACGCGGATCCAGGTCGAGCACACCATCACCGAGGCCGTGACCGGGATCGATCTCGTCCGGGAGCAGATCCTCATCGCAGCCGGTGAGCTACTTTCCTTCACTCAGCAGGACATCAGCCTCCGCGGGCATGCGATCGAGTGCCGTATCAACGCAGAGGACGTGGCGCGCGGCTTCCTGCCGACGCCGGGTCGCATCACGGCGTATCGCGAGCCCGGCGGGATCGGCGTCCGGGTCGACTCCGGGGTTCGCGCGGGAGACGAGATCTCGGACTTGTACGACCCGCTGATCGCAAAGCTCGTCGTGCACGACACCGACCGGGAGCGAGCGCGCAGGCGGGCGCTGCGTGCGCTCGAGGAGTTCGTCGTCACAGGCCCGACGACGCTTATCGGGTTCCATCGAGCGCTCCTCTCGAGCCGGTGCTTCGTGGAGGGCCAGACCTGCGGCGGGCACGTGGAATCGAAGGAGCTTGCGAAGCGTGCACAGGAGCTCAGTGATTCGCGGTTGCCACATGAGAAAACAACGATACGAAACGCGTCGGACGGCGCGGCCCGCGTCACGCAAGCACGCATTCTCGAAGTCGAGCTCGACGGCCGCCGGCACGAGGTGCGCGTGCACGCCCCGGAGCCCGCGTGGGCAGAGACCGCGCGTCGGCACCAGGAGCGAAGCAAGGGACTGGGCGGCGAGGCGAGTGGCGCAATCGTCAGTCCGATGCAGGGAACGATCCTCGAGGTTGCAGTCGCCGACGGTGACGAGATCGCGGCCGGAGGGCTGATCTGCGTCGTCGAAGCGATGAAGATGGAGAACGAGATCGTGGCGCTCGGCGCCGGAGTCGTCAGCGACCTGCGTGCGAGACCCGGCGAGCAGGTTGCCCAGGGCGACCTGATCTGCGTCATCGAGCCCGACTCCACGCCGACGTGAGCTTCACGGGCGTGCGGTGCTCCGATCTCTCGAGGGCCGCGGACGAGCGGCTCGCAGCGACCGCGTCGACCGCCGAGCGGCTCTTGCTGATCGAGGTCGCGGGAGCGTGGGGACGCGACGTAGCGACCACCGGCACTCTGCCCGGGCCGGCCCACGAAGCCGTCGACGACTGGCTGGCGCGAACGGCACGATCGCGCGCGCTCTTCATTCGTCGACCGGGGGTGTCTGGGCGGAATCCGGTCGCGTTCGTCATCCGAGCGGAAGAGACGGCGACGGAGGTGCGGCGGATCGGCCTCGGGCGCCACCAGGACCTTGCCGACATGGATCTCGACACCGCAGGCGTGCACGAGCAGCGATCGCTGGTACTCGTCTGCGGTCACGGGAGCCGCGACGGATGCTGCGCTCTACGTGGGACCGCGGTGTTCCGCGCGCTCGCCGGACACGTCGACGAGGACGATCTCTGGCTCTCGTCGCACCAGGGAGGTCACCGCTTCGCGGCGAACGTGCTCGTTCTGCCGAGTGGCGTACAGCTGGGGCGCTTGGATCCGGAAAACGCCGTTTCCGTGACGCAGCGCGCCCTGGACGGACGGGTCGTGCTCGATCACTACCGAGGGCGGGCGTGCTACGACGCTCGGGTGCAAGCGGCAGAGCACGAGGTCCGGCGAGCCCTGGGACTCGAGGAGATCGCAGATCTGCGGCTAGCCGCGGTCGACGGCTCCGTGGTGCGGTTCCATCGCATTGACGGGAGCGAGCACGCGGCGAGCGTCGAGGAGATTGCCGGCCCCGTCATCCCGGCGAGCTGTGGCGCCGAGCCCGAGGCTCAACGAGCTCTGGACGCTCGGCTCATTGCCTGAGCTCGTCTGGGCCGAGCCCGCTACGACTGGAGCCGATACGCGCGATCCGTGATCCAGACCACTCTCTCGCCAAGCTCCTCGGGAGGATTCCCGACCGAGACCAGGGTGCCGAACACGACGCGGACCCAGTTTCCCGCGGCGAGTGACCCAGGCGCCGAGATCGTCCCCTTCCACGTCGCATCGGGTTCGAGGATTGGCGGCAAGGCCGGCGCGAAGCGCACGGCGGGACGCACGGCCGGGAGGGTGTTGCTGGCGTTCAGCTCGTTCAGCTCCTCGATCTTGCCCGTCGAGAACAGCATGACCCCGAACGAGCGATTCAACGTCGCCCGTGGATCGCCCAACTCGTACGCGACCGAGGACCGGTTTTCGAGAGCGAGCTTCGCCCGCCACCCGTGACGTGTCACCTGGAGAGAGTCGACCGAGAAGACGAGGTGCTCTCCCGGAGTGCCGTGGGTCTCGCGCCAGTCGAGGGAAGCGCTCTGAGGACGCGCGGCGACGCTCGCTTCGGCGGCAGGCTCGTCGTCCTGGAGACGCTTCGCCGCGCTGGAGAACGTGAAGCCCGCGAGGGCCGCTCCGAGCGCCACGAGCACGAGAATCGACGTCCGGCTCATCGTGCCATGCTCGCACACACGGGTGATCGTCTCGGGGCGACGCGCCGCCGGGTAGACTCGCCCGCGCCTTGGACCTGCACGAATTCCAGGGGAAGGAGCTCTTCCGGAGCTTCGGAATCCCCGTATCGGAGGGTCGGCTTGCGACCAGCCCGGCAGAGGCTCGCTCTGCCGCGGAGGAACTCGGTGGGCCGGTCGTCGTCAAGGCGCAGGTCCTCACGGGCGGCCGCGGCAAGGCCGGGGGCATCAAGCTCGCGGAGACCCCGGAGGAAGCGCAGGAGCGAGCGGCGGAGATCCTCGGCATGGACATTCGCGGCCACACGGTCGAGAAGGTGTGGGTCGAGCGCGCCTCGGAGATCGCACGCGAGTACTACCTGTCGATCGCCTTCGATCGCGGCGCGAAGCGTCCCCTTTTCATGTTCACGACGCAGGGTGGCATGGACATCGAGGAGGTGGCGGCGTCGAGCCCGGACGCACTCGTTCGCCTGCACGTGGATCCACTCGAGGGTTTTCACCCGTGGCACGCGCGCAGGCTCGTGTATCAAGCGGGGGTCGAGGATCCGGCCGAGCAGAAGCAGATCGTGGCGATCATCGGAAAGCTGTACGAGGCCTTCATCGCCTGCGACGCGACGCTCTGCGAGATCAATCCCCTCGTCGTGACGCCCGACGGCGAGGTCCGAGCGCTCGACTCGAAGTTCACGGTCGACGACAACGCGCTCTTTCGGCTCCCGGACCTCGCAGAGATGCGCGACGTCGCCGCGGCGGACCCGCTCGAGGCGCTCGCACGCGAGAAGGGCGTGACCTACGTGAAGCTCGAGGGTGACGTCGGAGTGCTCGGGAACGGCGCCGGTTTGACCATGGCGACCGTGGACGTGGTCACGTTCGTCGGTGGCAGGCCTGCGGACTTCTGCGACCTGGGCGGCGGCGGCGACGCTCAGGGCGTCGTCGATGCGCTCGAGGTCATCACGAAGGACTCAGACGTTCGCGCGATCTTCTTCAACATCTTCGGAGGAATCACTCGCTGCGACGAGGTTGCTCGAGGAATCCTGCAGGCTCTCGCGCAGATGGGGATCGAGCACCCGATCGTCGTCCGGCTCGACGGGACGAACGCCGAGGAAGGGCGCCGCCTGCTCCGCGAGGCGGACGCGACGAACGTGCACACGGAGGCGACGATGCTCGACGGCGCCCGGCGTGCCGTGGAGCTGGCGGCGATGGCGTAATGGCCATCCTCGTCGACACCGAGACCCGGCTCGTCGTCCAGGGACTGACAGGATCCGAGGGACGATTCCACGGCCTTCGCAATCGGGAGCACGGCACGCATGTCGTCGCCGGAGTGACGCCTGGCAAGGGCGGTCAGGACGTCGAAGGCATTCCCATCTTCGACACTGTCGCCGCCGCTGCGGCCGAGACCGACGCCAACACCTCCATGGTGTTCGTGCCTGCCCCGTTCGCCGCCGACGCGATGTACGAGGCGATCGACGCCGGTGTGGAGACGATCATCTGCATCACCGAGGGGGTGCCGGTCCACGAGATGCTGCGGATCCACGCGTTCGTCGAGCGGAGGGGGATCCGGCTGATCGGGCCCAACTGCCCGGGAGCTCTTTCGCCGGGGAAGGCGAACGTCGGGATCATCCCTGCGGAGATCTTCCGGGAGGGGAGCATCGGGCTCGTGTCTCGCTCGGGCACGCTCACCTACCAGATCGGTCACGAGCTGACCCAGCTCGGCCTCGGCAACTCGACCATCGTCGGCATCGGGGGCGACCCCGTCGTCGGCTCCTCGTTCGTGGACATGCTCTCGCTCTTCGAGGCCGATTCGCAGACGGAGCAGGTAGTGATGGTCGGCGAGATCGGGGGGGACGAGGAGGAGAAGGCCGCAGACTTCATCGAGGCCGAGATGTCGAAGCCCGTCGTCGCGTACATCGCCGGTTTCACCGCGCCGCCCGGGAAGACGATGGGGCACGCGGGCGCGATCATCTCGGGCTCGGCCGGTACCGCCCAGGCCAAGAAGGACGCGCTCGAGGCTCGAGGCATCCGGGTCGGGACGACTCCGACCGAGACCGCCGAGCTCGTCGCCGAGCTCGTTCGCGCGTAGGCGCTCGGATCTTCGCGGAGATGACGCGCGTCAGCTCTTGGCGCTCTTAACAGTGCCTGGCACTGCAAGCGTCGAAAGTTCGCGCCGGATTGTCCACCGCTAGGCTCGCCCGCATGGCCGCGTCCATCTCGTTCGCGCGCGGTGCGCCTGCGCCGGAGCTGATTCCGACCGGCGAGCTCGCCGACTGCGCGCACGCGGTCGCTCTTCGAGACGGAGCGCAGGTCTTCTCGTACGGGCCGGGCGGCGGGTACGGACCTCTGCGGGAATGGGTCGCCGAGCGCCACACCGTCGATCCCGGTCGCGTCGTCCTGACCGTCGGCGGGCTCCACGGGTTCGTGCTCTACGTCGCCGAGGCGCTCTCGCGCCGGCCGGGTCGCGTTCTCGTCGAAGGCCCGACCTACGACCGCCCGCTGAAGATACTCGCCCGTGAGTCGATCGAGGTCGTGACGCTCGACATGGACGAGGAGGGGCTCGACCCCGACGCGCTCGAGCGCGAGCTTCGGCGAATCGAAGACCAGCCCTCGTTCCTGTACACGATCCCGACCTTCCAGAATCCCAGCGGGCGGACGCTCTCGCGCGAGCGAAGGCTGCGCGTGGCCGAGATCGCCGAGCGGCACGGGCTCCCCGTGCTCGAGGACGATCCCTACGGCCTCGTTCGATTCGAAGGCGACCCCGTTCCGACATTGCACGAGTTGATGCACGGAGACCTCGTCACACACACGTCCTCGTTCTCGAAGACGGTCGCGCCCGGGCTCAGAACCGGGTACTTCGTGCTTCCGGCGACACAAGCCAAGGGTTTCGAAGAGCGAGCCGTCTCGACCTACATCTCACCGCCGTTTCTCACCCAGGCCACGATCGCCGAGTTCGTGGAGCGCGGGCACTTCGAACCGAACGTGGAACGCGTACGCGGCGAGCTGCGAGAGCGCCGCGACGCGATGATCTCGGCCCTCGAGCGGACGTTCCCCGACGATGCGTCGTGGAGCCTCCCCGAGGGTGGGTACTTCATCTGGCTCGAGCTCGGTGAGGATCGAGACGCCTCCGAGCTCGCAGCTCGCGGCGCCGAGCGGGGCGTCGCCATCGTGCCGGGCCGGGACTTCTTCCCGGCCGATTCAGGTAGCGGAGGCTCGTCCGCGCGCCTTGCGTTCAGCTACGAGACGCCCGAGCGAATCGCCGAGGGCGTCGAGCGCCTCGCAGAGCTGCTCTAGGAAGCGCCGCGCTTGCGACGCGCTCGCGAGCGCTCGAAGAGCCAGCCCCCGACGAAGCCGATGGCGATGCAGAGGATGATCAGGGGGAGCAGGCGGGTGGACGTCGAGAAGAAGAGGAAGTCCACCCTGACCTTCTCACTGTTCTTGAGCGCGATGACGACGGCGTAGAGCGCGAGCACGCCCAGGACGATCAGCGTCCACGGAGTGTCGCGCTTCGTCGTGGGGCTCGAGTCGGGCCCTTCCACGAGAAGAATCCTACGCGGCGTGACCGACGGCCACGTGCGGCAGTGGCCGCGGAACAAGCTGAGGCTGCCGCGGTGGCGAGAGAACGCCGGCTTGTGCCGCGCGAAAGGTCGGGCACGGCTGATTCCCGGGAAGGGCGCACAGGCCCTCGCGTCGGAAGTAGCAGTCGTCGCAGGTGGCGGGTGAGCGTGTCTTCGTCATTCTCCGAAGGCCGCCCCTCAACGACCAGCCCGCATTCTGTCGAGCTGACCCGGTTGGGACAAGCCCCCACCGGACAAATCGCCCGCAATTTGCGCCTGTTCTCAGAACAGTAAAAAGACCTGCAAATTCAGCAATTTGTCGCGGACGTTGTCAGCCGCCGCAACGCCTGTTGAAAACTCTCCACAGGGATGATCTGCAGATCTCCCGCATGCCGCCGCGCCTCCTCGGCGTTCGTGCCGGCCGGCACCACGAAGACATCCACATCCGCATTGCGCGCGGCGATCGTCTTCTGCTGCAGTCCGCCGACCGAGAGCACGGTTCCGTCCAGGGCGAGCTCTCCGGTGGCCGCGACGTTGCAGCCATGGGTGACGTCGCGACCGAGCGCGCGGGCGATCTCGAGTGCGAACGGCAACCCGGCGGAGGGGCCGCCGACGCGGCCGAGATCGATGTCGATGTCGATCGGGACGACGATGTCGGCCTGCTGGTCGACCCTGATGCCGACGATCGCCCGTTCGGGATCCTCCGGGCTCGCGACCGTCTTGACCGTGACCTTCTCGGTCTCTCCGCCTCGTCGCAGGGTGAGCTCGACCTCGGCCCCGGGCGCGCGCCGCCCGATCTCGCGGCGGAGCTCGTCGGGGGTGCGCACCGAGACGCCGTCCACCGCGACGATCACGTCACCGGAGTCGACCTCGGCGGCCGCGGGGACGTCGGAGGCGACGTCGATCACGAGTGCGCCCTTCGGCGTGGCGACGACGTCCTTTCCCAGCGCCCGCAGCGCGACGGCGGACGCGACGAGCTCGGAGCGGCTCATCTCGGCGGACGTCTGCCGGTCGCGCTCGGCCTCGGAGGTTCCGGCCGGGAGGAGCGCCTGTTCCGGGACGACCGTCGAGCCTTCCGGGCGCAGGAAGGGAAGCAGGTCCTCGAGGCGCGTCGTCCGGCGTACGAACACGTCGACGTAGTACACGTCTCCGTCGGCCACCGGCCGTGCGCCCTCGACCGTGACGCGCTCGGCCAGTGGCTTCGCATTCCCCGGAGTGAAGATGAACTCCTCTGCGGGCAAGATCCAGAGCGTGAACGCGACCGCCAGGCCGACAAGGCCGAGCCCGACCAGAATCCCCGCAAACCGTTTCACGGCCGCGTCACGCTCTCAGAGGAGCCCGCGGACGAGGCCGCCGTCGACGGCGATCACGGTTCCGGTGACGTACGACGCCCGCTCCGAGCAGAGGAACGCAACGACGTCCCCGATCTCACGCGGCGTGCCGAGCCGGCGGAGCGGGATCGCCTCCAGGTCGGCCTGGCTCGGCCCCTCCGGATAGACCTCGCGAATGCGCTCGGTGTCGATTCGCCCAGGGGCGATCGAGTTCACGGTGATGCCCTTCGGGCCGAGCTCGCGTGAGAGCGACTTTGCCCAGCCGATCACTCCCGGGCGCACCGCGTTCGAGAGCGCGAGGTTGTCCGTGGGCTCCTTGACCGTGCTCGAGGTGATGTTGACGATCCGGCCGGCGTCGCTTCGCTCGAGATGGGGAAGACAGAGCCCCGTCAGGCGGACCACGGAGACGAGCAACAGCCGCACGGCCGTCTCGACCTGGTCGGTGGTCAGCCCGACCGCCGCCGTCCGCGGAGGTCCTCCTGAGTTGTTCAGGAGGATGTCGATGCCTCCATGCGCGTCCAGGGCCGTCTGCACGAGCCGCTCGAGGTCGTCGGCGCTCGTGACGTCACCGGGGACCGCGATGCCGCCCAGACGCTCTGCTTCCCGGCCGAGCGGCTCCGGGCTGCGGGCGAACATGACGACGTTCGCGCCTTCGGCCGAGAGCGACTCGGCCACGCCGAGCCCGATGCCCGCCGAGGCGCCGCAGACGATCGCGGTGCGTCCTTCGAGATTCAGTTCCATCGCACTTGACCGCTACGACCTTCCGAGAACGCCGACGACGTCCCGGACGGCTGCCGCCGACTCCTCGAACCACTCCTGCTCCTGCTCCGAGAGGTCGAGCTCGACGATCTCCTCGATCCCCGCTGCGCCGAGCTTCACGGGGACACCCATGTACAGCTCGCTGACCCCGTACTCGCCTTCGAGGTACGCGGTACAGGGGAGAACCCGCTTCTGATCGAGGAGCACGGCCTCGACCATCTCGGTCACCGCCGCCGCCGGCGCATACCAGGCCGAGGTGCCGAGGAGCTCGACGACCTCGCCGCCACCCTTACGGGTCCGCTCGACCATCGCGTCGATCCGCTCTTGGGAGACGAGCTTGGTCAACGGGACGCCTCCGACCGTCGTGGCCGAGACGACGGGCACCATCTGATCACCGTGCCCGCCGAGGACGAGCGCGTGCACATCGCGCACGGAGGCGCCTGTCTCCCAGGCGATGAACGCCCGGAAGCGCGCCGTGTCGAGAATCCCGGCCTGGCCGATCACGCGCTCCTTGGGGAGCCCGGAGGCGCTCTTCGCGACGTGGCACATCGCGTCGAGCGGATTCGAGAGCACGATGACGATCGTGTCCGGCGAGTGCGCGAGTGCCTGCTCGGTGACCGAGCCGACGATCTTCTCGTTCGTCGTCACCAGGTCGTCGCGGCTCATTCCCGGCTTGCGCGGCACGCCGGCGGTCACGACCACGACGTCCGAGCCAGCGGTATCGTCGTAGCTGTTCGATCCGGTGACGGTCGGCTCGTAGCCGAGCACCGATGCCGCCTGGTCGAGGTCCAGCGCGATGCCCTGGGGAAGGTTCTCGACGATGTCGACGAGGACGACGTTCGCGTAGTCGCGGCGGGCGAGCTCCTGGGCGATCGTGCGCCCCGTGAGCCCTGCGCCGATGACGGTGACCTTATGTCTCACGGGCTTCCTTCCTCCAGTTTCCCGATGATCGCATCGGCGAACTCGGCGGTGCCGACCGCGGTCGGGTCGTCGCGGGTGGGCTTCAGGTCGTACGTGACGCGCGTGCCTTCGGCGATCACGGCGGACACCGCGCGCTCGAGCCGCTGCGCAGCCTCCCGTTCGCCGAGGTGCTCGAGCATGAGCTTGCCGGAGAGGATCATCGCCGTCGGATTCACCTTGTTCAGACCCGTGTACCTCGGGGCCGAGCCGTGAGTCGCCTCGAAGACCGCCGCATCTGCGCCGATGTTCGCGCCCGGCGCGACTCCGAGCCCGCCGACGAGACCCGCGGTCACGTCGCTGACGATGTCGCCGTAGAGATTGGGGAGCACGAGCACGTCGAACTCCTCCGGCCGCTGGACGAGCTGCATGCAGAGCGCATCGACGAGCACTTCTCGCGAGGCGATGTCCGGGTAGTCCTGTCCCACCGACCTGAAGACGTCGAGGAAGAGCCCATCGGTGAACTTCATGATGTTCGCCTTCGTCACTCCCGCGACCTCACGGCGATGGTTCGCACGTGCGTGCTCGAAGGCGAAGCGGATGATCCGCTCCGACGCCTCCACGCTCATCGGCTTGACGGAGATCCCCGAGCCCGCGGCGATCTGCTTCGGCTGCAGACCGTTCAACGTCTCGATGACCGTGTTCGCGTCCGCGCTTCCCGCCTCGTACTCGATGCCTGCGTACAGGTCCTCCGTGTTTTCGCGAACCACGACGATGTCGACTTTCTCGTAGCGGGTGCGAACCCCGGGATAGGTCTTGCACGGCCGGAGGCACGCAAACAGCTCGAGCTCGTGCCGGAGAGCGACGTTGACGGATCGGAAGCCGGTCCCGATCGGAGTGGTGATCGGCCCCTTCAGCGCGACACCGTTCTCCTTGACCGAGTCGAGCGTCTCGGCTGGGAGCGGCGTCCCGGCCTCCTCCATCACGTCGACGCCAGCCTGCCGAACGTCCCAGTCGAGGTCCACTCCCGTCGCCTCGAGCACGCGTCGCGTCGCCTCGGTGAGCTCGGGACCGGTTCCGTCCCCGGGTATGAGGGTTACGCGATGGCCCATGGGCGCGCCGGATCGTACCTTCAGCTTTCCTCTCGTCAGGTACCGTCCCGGCCGATGAGCGAGGTCGCAGACTTCAAGCCGGGACTCGAGGGCGTCGTCGCCGTCGAGACCGAGATCGCTGAGCCCGACCGCGAGGGTGGGGTGCTGCGCTACCGCGGTGTCGACATCGAGGAGCTCGTCGGCCGGTACCCGTACGAGCACGTCTGGGGCCTCCTCGTCGACGACGACCTCGACTCGGTCATGCCGGATCCCGAGCCGTACGAGCCGGCGCGCCTCACTGGCGATGCCCCGGCTGACCTCCAGGCGGAGACGGCTCGCCTCGCCGGGTACTGGAAGCTCGGCAAGCTCAACGAGATCTCCGACGAGCAGGCGCGGGAGGATCTCGGCCGACTCTCCTCTCAGATGATGGGGATCGTCGCCCGCTCTGCGCGCCTCGCCGACGGCGAGACGGACTCCGTCTCCGACGAGGTGGTCGCCCGAGGCCGCACCGCCGCCGAGAAGTTTCTCCTCCGATGGCGTGGCGAGGCAGATCAACGCCACGTCAAGGCCATCGACACGTACTGGATCTGCACCGCCGAGCACGGGCTCAACGCGTCCACGTTCACCGCGCGTGTCAGCGCGTCGACGGGGGCGGACTGCGGTGCTGCACTGTCGTCCGCGGTCGGCGCCCTTTCCGGCCCTCTGCATGGCGGCGCGCCCGCATACGTGAAGCCGATGTTGGAAGAGGTGGGCGCGATGGGCGACCCGGAGAAATGGGTTCGGGACACGCTCGACGCCGGCAAGCGGATCATGGGTTTCGGCCACCGCATATACCGTGCCGAAGACCCGCGATCGCGCATCCTGAAACAGACCGCGCGCGAGCTAGGATCGCCGCAGATCGAGATCGCCGAGCGACTCGAGGAAGTCGCCCTCGCCGAGCTCGAGCGGCGCCATCCGGAGCGGCCGCTCAAGACGAACGTCGAGTACTACTCCGCGCTCGTGCTCGACGTCGCGGAGATACCACCGCCGCTGGCGCCCGCGATGTTCGCGTGCTCCCGTGTGGCCGGTTGGTCGGCCCACATCCTGGAGCAGAAGCGGACCGGGCGGCTGTTCCGGCCGTCGGCGCGCTACGTCGGCCCCGCCCCGCGCTCGCTGCCCTCGCTGTGAGCCTCGCCGACGCGGCGACGCAGGCGGATGCGCTCGCGCAGGCGGGTGACGAGCGCTCGCTCGCGACGCTACGCGTGCAGTGGGACGAGGAGATCGAGGCAGCGGCCAGAGACAGCGACTATCGCGTTCGGGCCCAGGGATACCGCGCGATCGCCCAGTTTCGGTTTCGCCAGAAGCTCGAGCTCCTGCGCCGTGGGCTCGAGGACGAGAGCCCCGCGGCTCGCGGGTCGGCGCTGATCGCACTCGAAGGGCTCTCGCGCGGACATCCGGGCGACGTCAACGCGTTTCGGCCGTTGCTGCACGAGCTCGCGGCGCGCGATCCGAACCTCGCGGTGCGGCGCCTCGCCGTCATCTGCCTGAAGAACGGCGCGGCCAGAAGCGACACGCTCCAGCTGCTCGAGGGAATCGCGGAGGCGGACGAGACCGACGCCGAGCTCCGCAAGACCGCGCGGGTCGTCCAGGCTGCGCTGAAGAAGAAGGCGCTGGCGAAATGACCCCCGCCGTCGCGGTGATCATGGGGTCGAGCTCCGACTGGGAGACGATGGAGCACTGCGTCACGACGTTGCGCGAGCTCGAGATCCCCTACGAGGTGCGCGTGCTCTCGGCGCACCGCACACCGGGCGCGCTCGAGGCGTATGTCGCTGACGTCGAGTCGCGTGGCGTCCAGGTGTTCGTCGCAGCCGCCGGTGGTGCGGCCCACCTGGCGGGGGTCGTCGCCTCCCAGACGCTGAAGCCCGTCCTCGGAATTCCCATGGGCACGCAGCTCGGTGGGCTCGACTCGCTGCTCTCGACGGTGCAGATGCCCGCGGGGATCCCGGTCGGGACACTCGCGATCGGGCGGGCCGGAGCGGTCAACGCGGCGCTCCTCGCCGCCGCGATCCTCGCGCGCTCCGAGGGCGAGATCGAGGGCCGCCTTCGTCGCTTCCGCGAGGCGCAGACGCAGAAGGTCCTGGACCAGCCCGACCCGTCCTCGTAGGCGCCGCGGGTTCGTCTACGCGCTCAGGACGGCGAGCAGATCGTCCGCGTAGCGCTCGAGCTTGACCGGCCCGAACCCCTTGACGCCGGCGAGCTCCCCGAGTGTCTGCGGGCGAATTGCGGCGAGCTCCTGCAGCGTCGAGTCGTGCAGGACGACGTACGCGGGAACGCCGTCCGCCCGCGAGCGCTCGAGCCGCCAGGTGCGCAGGCGCGTGGCTACGCCTTCGTCGACGTCGGCCGCCGTCACGCTCCCTCTGATCTTCGGGCGCGTGGCATCCGGGTTGGCCATGAGCACGCGGAACCCGTCGGGTGTCGTCTCCTCGACCAGCGCTCCCGCGCGCTCGAGGAGCTGCACCCAGCGCTTCACGTCGGCCTCCGTCGCCGCAGCGAGTAAACGGTAGGCAAGTGAGCTTCGGGCGGACGGTGGCGCCTTCAGGGATCCGCAGAGCGTGGCGACGAGGCTCCGTCTCCCGATCGGCCACTTGAGACCTGCTACGGCGTCGACGATCGCCTCTCCCACGTCCTCGGGCAAGGGCGGAGCCGGTACGACCGAGCTCGCTGTCTCGGCGAGAGGGGCGCACACGTCGCAGGTCCCGCAGGGCGGGACGAACTGCTCTCCGAAGTGCTCTGCGACCTGTGCGTGACGGCACACGCGCGTCTCGGCGAAGGCGATGATCCGGTCCGCTCGCGATTCCGCGACCAGCCGGGCGCGGGCGAGGAGCGACTCGACACGTGAAGCGGCGTCGTCGGGAACGGTGAGCAGCTCGACGTTCATTCGGCGCCCGTCGTCGAACCCGCGCCGCACGAGCCCGGCCTGCTCGAGCATCCCGACGAGCACGCGAGGATCGCGCTCCGGAGCGAGCGGGGCGAGCTCGTTGGGATCGACGCTTCTGTCGGCGTCCCGCAGCGCTCGGTAGATAGCGCGGAGATCGGAAGGTTCTGGGACGTCCGAGACGGCGAAGCGGCGAAGGGCCACCGCGTCGCTCGGGCTCGCGAGCAGCAGCGTCTCGCTGGGAACCCCGTCGCGCCCAGCGCGTCCCACCATCTGCACGTATCCCTCGAGCGAGTCGGGGAAGTTGACGAGGCAGACGAGCCGCACGTCGGGCTTGTCGATGCCCATGCCGAACGCTGTCGTCGCCACGACAGCCTGGGTACGGCCGGTGACGAAGTCGTCCTGCACCCGTGTGCGCTCCTCCGACTCCAGCCCTGCGTGGTAGTGGTCTGCCCGGAACCCGTGTCCGCGAAGAACCCTCGCCACCTCCTCGGTGGACCGGCGTGAGCGGGCGTAGACGATCGCCGAGCCACCGCGCAGCCCCCGGAGGCGCTCGACGAGGATGTGCAGACGGTCCTCTGCGTTGGCGACGCGGGCGACGTCGTAGCGGAGGTTCGGCCGCACCACCGAGGTGTGGACGACCTCGGGCGCGCGGCCGAGCGCGACTCCGATCTCTCGTGCGGTCTCCGGCGTCGCGGTCGCCGTCATCCCGAGGATCGTCGGATCGCCGAGCTCCTCCAGCCCTCGGCGGATGAAGAGGTAGTCCGGTCTGAAGTCGTGGCCCCACATGCTCACGCAATGGACCTCGTCCACGACGACGAGCCCGATGCCGATCGTTCGGAGCATCTCGACGAAACGCGCCTGTCGGAGTCGCTCGGGGGCTGCGTAGACGAGTCGCGTCTCGCCCGACGCAACCTTTTCGAGCCGCGCCGCGCTTTCCTCGACCGACAGCGACGAGTTGACGAACGTGGCCGTCCCCGCGATCTGCGGTGGCAGCTTGTCCACCTGGTCCTTCATCAGGGCGATCAGGGGCGAGAGCACGAGCGTGGGCTCGGGGCGAAGCATCGCGGCGAGCTGATAGGTCAGGGACTTCCCCGAGCCCGTCGGCATCAACGCCAGCGTGTCGCGGCCGGCCATCGCCGCGCGGACGACGTCCTCCTGTCCGGGACGAAACGCGTCGAAGCCGAATAGCTCGCGGAGTGGGGTCTCCAGGTCCCTCAGGCGGGCGAGTATAGGTCGCGGGTCGAACGACGCCCGGACTCGTTGCGGAGTTGTTACGAGGTCCGGTCCGAGCGAGGTGTCTTGCGGCGTGCGTGCGGGTGCGCGAGGAAATAGACCTCGCGGCGGCGACGGTCGGAGATGTGCGTGTAGCGCTCCGTCGTCCCGAGGTCGGCGTGTCCGAGCATCTCCTGCACCGAGCGGAGATCGGCACCGCCCTCCAGCAAGTGCGTTGCGAACGAATGGCGAAGGAGGTGCGGATGAACGCGCTCCGGCTCGAGGCCGGCCCTCTCCGCGAGACGGCGCAGGATGAGAAACGCGCCCGCGCGGGTGAGCGCTCCACCGCGTGCGTTCAGGAAGAGCTCGGATCGGTAGCGGCGGTCCAGCTGAGGCCGTCCGAGTGCGAGATAGCGGCGCGCAGCCTCCGCCGCCGGCCGCCCGAGTGGGACGAGTCGATCCTTGCCGCCCTTTCCGTGCACACGGACGATGCGACTCTCGAGATCGACTGCGTTCTTCTCGAGCCCCATGGCCTCCGAGACGCGCAGCCCTGCTCCGTACAGGAGCTCGACCAGCGCGCGGTCACGGAGGACTCGGGGAGTGGTTCCGGTCGCAGCCTCGATGAGCCGTTCCGTCTCCGAGGGGGAGAGTGCTCTCGGAAGACGGCGACCGCGTCGTGGGAGCTTGATCGCCGCGGCCGGGTTCTCCACCTTCGAGCCGATGAGGATCAGGTGGCGGAAGTACGTCCGCACGGCCGACACACGACGGGCGAGCGTCGACGGCGCAAGCCCCGCAGCGCGCATCTCGGCCAGCCAGCGCTCGAGGTCGTCGACGGTCGCGTCTCCGACCCTTCCGCCTCGGAACATGGCCAGAGAGGCCAGGTCTCGCCGGTAGGCGTCGAGAGTCCGGGGGGAGCGCGTCGCTGCCAGGAGCAGCAGGTAACGATCGAGATCGGGGTCGGCGGGGACGGGGGCCATGAGGCGCGGGACCGTTTCGGCAGCACCGGGCGCGCTCCTGCCCGGACGAGAATCGGTGGCTTGGTCTTTACAGTGCCTGGCACTGCAGGCGTGAAGATTCTGCGCCACTTCGTCCACAGACGGATCGGCTCTAGGAGCGGGGATGCGAGCGGTCGTAGACGCGGCGCAGCCGCTTCGCATCGACGTGGCTGTAGATCTGCGTCGTGGAGAGGGAGGCGTGGCCGAGGAGCTCCTGGATCGTGCGCAGGTCGGCTCCTCCTTCGAGCAGGTGCGTCGCGAACGCATGCCGTAGTCGATGCGGGTTCCGGACGAGGCGGCGGACGGTGCTCGTGTCCAGGCGGCGTCCCCGAGCGGAGAGAAACAGCGCGTCGACGGCTCCGCGTGCGAGCTCGGGCCTGGCGTCGCGGAGATACCGGGCGACATGCTCCGCAGCCTCCTCGCCGAGCGGCACCATCCGCTCCTTCCCACCCTTGCCACGGACGTGTATCGCCTCACGCTCGAAGTCGAGGTCCGCGAGGTCGAGCCCGACGGCCTCGGCGCTCCGGAGACCCCCCGAGTAGAGGACTTCGAGCAGCGCCCGGTTGCGAAGCGCGAGCGGCGTCGAGCCCTCGGCGCGCTCGAGGAGCGCATCGACCTCCGAGCCGTTCGGTGCGTCCGGGAGCCGTCGAGAGCGCCTCGAGGCGAACGTCGCATCGGGGGCTCGGGCCGGACCGAATGTGAAGCGAAGGCAGGAGCGAACCGCGGCAACGCGGCGGGAAATCGTCGCCGGGGCGAGCCTCCGCCGGCCGCGACCGATCTCGGCGATCCACTCCGCGAGAACGCGCGCGTCGACGTCTTCGAGCCCGAGGGCGCGCTCACCGAGCCAGCGCGCGAATGCGTCCAGATCGGACCGATATGCGCGTTGCGTCGCTGCCGAGAGACCGCCATGCTCGAGGAAGCGGTCGATCGCCGCAGTGGTGCTCACATTCCGATGTTCGAGCTGAGGCGGAGCACGCCTGCGCCGGATCGAGTCGCATGCCGATTCGGCGACTCCTCGAGTCGGCATGTCCTCGTATACTGCGCGCGCGAGCTGGCGGCTCCGGTGGCCCCCGCAGGGCGCGCCGACGATGCCGATCGACCTCGTTTCAGAAGCGACGACCGAGAGGCGTAGCGCGCCGGGGTGGCTATGGAGAGCAGTTCCCTGTCCAGCATTGTTCTTGATCGAACCTTGCCCTTGCTGATGAAAGTGAGGAGCCGTTTCATCGCGATCGCGTTTCGTGTTTGGTTTCGCGCTTCTCCGCGCAAGGACCTGGTCAGAATCGGAAGCGCTTCGGGCGGTCATTGGGTTCCGGTAAAGCTGCTCGGGCCGGACTCGGTTTGCTACTGCGCGGGAGCGGGCGAGGACATCACTTTCGACCTCGGCCTCATCGAGCGGTTCGACTGTGAGGTAGTGACGATCGATCCGACGCCGAGGGCGATCGAGTACGTCCAAGGTCTCTCGCCCTCCGGCAAGTTCGCATTCGTTCCGGTTGGGCTCGCCGGTCAAGCCGGTGAGCTGCGCTTTTACGCACCGCGCGACGCGGCGCACGTTTCACACTCGATCGTCAACCTTCAGCGAACAAGCGACTTCTTCGTTGCCCAGGTCACGTCGCTTGCTCAACTCATGTCCGAGCGCGGCCATGCGCACATCGACTTGCTCAAGATGGACATCGAGGGCGCTCATCACCAGGTTTTCAGGTCAATGCACGAAGACGGCGTCTTCCCGACCGTCATGTGCGTCGAGTTCGACCAACCGGAACCGCTCAGGAGAACGATTGCGGATGTCCGCCGCCTTCGCTCAGCCGGATACACGGTTGTGAACGTCGACAGGTTCGATGTGACGTTCGTTCGGGATCGCGCCCGGCGCGCTTAGAACAGAACCGACTCGCGCGACAGTCGGAATCAGCGATCCCACCGCCGTTCCTTCCTTGCAGGCACGCCTAGCGGATGCCAGGCCGTCGTTTTGATCCTCGTCTCGGCGAGCACAGGCGTCACCTCCCCGTTTCTGCTTCGCGAGGAGCCGCGCGGGCGCAACGAGCCTTCCGCGCTCAGCGCGCCGGCAGCTCGGCGAGCTCCGCGAGGCTCGGCGCCGAGCGGATCGACGGGCTCAGCGTGCCCCATACCGCCAGCGCGAGCCCGAAGAGAGCGAACACCGCGATCGTCGCCCGCGCCGAGACGGAGTCGAGCAGGAGCCCGGCGACGAGAGGGCCGAGCGGGGCGATGGCGAGCCCGATCGTCGTCCACACGCTGCCGACGCGTCCCTGGAGGCGGTCGGGTGTCATCGCGTAGCGGTAGCTGTGCACGACGGAGTCGGTCGACGGAATCGCGAGAGCCGTGGGGAGGATGCTCGCGGTCAGCACGTAGACGTTCGGCCAGACGAGGAAGAGCCCGCACCCGGTCCACGTCCACAGCTCGAGCAGCAGCACGCCACGGATGGGAAGCCGGCGCCGGACGAACGGCGAGAGGAAGGCTCCGAGCAGCACGAACACGCCGAACGACGAGAGCAGCAGCCCCACCTCTCCGCTCGTCAATCCCTGCTCCTCCCCGATCACGACGATCGCGAGCATCACGCCCGGCCCGACGAAGTTCGCGAGCCCGAAGAGAAGCGCGGTCGTCCGCAGGAACGCGTGCTCCCAGAGGAAGCGGAAGCCCTCCACGAGGCGCGTCCGCAGGGAGGAGGGGTCGGCGTCGCGTTGCTCCTGGAACGGCGTGCGCATCGCGAGCAGTGCAACTGCCGAGAACGCGTAGAGCACCGCATGGACGAGGAACGGCAGGGCGCGCGCGATGCCGAAGAGCGCGCCGCCGAGGGCGGGGCTCGCGACACTGACGGCCGCTTCTCTGCCGGTCACGACGGCGACTGCCTCGGGGAGCTGCGCGGTCGGGACGACGGCGCGAAACGCTCCCGACTGGGCGGCGGAGAAGACCGCAGCGCCGGCGCCTTCGACGAACGCAACCGCCGGGACGATCCAGTAGACGGCCTCGTCGAGGAGCAGAAGCGCGCCAAGCGAGCCGATGGCGACCGCCCGGACGGCGTGGGCGGCGATCATGAGCAACCTTCGGTCGAAGCGGTCGGCGGCGAGCCCGGCGGGGAGGGCGAAGAGGGCCATCGCGAGCAGCCGGAGAAACGCCACCACGCCGGCCTTCGCCGCAGAGCCCGTCAGCGCGAGGACGAGCAGCGGATACGCGATCGCGGTCATCTGCGAGCCGGCGCTGGACAGCAGCAGGCCGCTCTGCAGGAGGACGAAGTCGCGGTTGCGATAGAGGGGCCGCGCGGCCACCGACCGACGCTATCCCGTCGCAGGCACGCTTACGAGGTGCCAGGCCGTCGTTTCGACTCCTTTGCCGGCGGCGATCCGCCCGAGCGTCCCGCCGATCCTGCCGTGCGGCAGGCCAACTTCCGGCGGATCGTCCGGCTCTTCAGCACGTATCGCGCCCGGATGGCGGCGGTCTCGGGCCTGATCCTCGTCTCGGCGAGCCTCGGCGTCATCTCCCCGTTTCTGCTTCGCGAGGTGCTCGACGTCGCTATTCCCGAGGAGAACCTCGGCCTGCTGACGGCGCTCGTCGCGGGCATGGTCGTGATCCCGATCGTGACCGGCGCGCTCGGTGTCTGGCAGACGCTGCTGTCCAACCGCATAGGGCAGAGCGTCATGCACGACCTGCGCACCCAGGTGTACCGGCATCTGCAGCGGCTCTCGCTCGCGTTCTTCACGCGCACGCGCACCGGCGAGGTACAGAGCCGGATCGCCAACGACATCGGAGGCATCGAGACCGTGGTCACCTCGACCGCGACCTCCGTGCTCGCGAACGTCACCACCGTGCTCGCCACCGTCGTCGCGATGGCGCTTCTCGACTGGCGGCTCGCGGTCTTCTCGCTCGCGCTCTTGCCGCTCTTCGTCTGGCTGACGAAGCGGGTCGGAGACCAGCGGAAGAAGGTCACCGCGGAGCGCCAGGCGTCCCTCGCCGACGTCTCCTCCATCGTGCAGGAGTCGCTTTCGGTCTCCGGGATCCTGCTCGGGAAGACCATGGGGCGCACCGAGGACCTGGCACGCCGGTTCGAGACCGAGTCGGGGCGCCTTGCCGAGCTCGAGGTGCGCAGCCGCATGACGGGACGCTGGATGATGGCCGCGATCCAGACGACCTTCGCGGTCATGCCTGCCCTCGTCTACTGGTTTGCCGGGTTCACGATCGCGCAGGGATCGGCGACGATCACCATCGGGACGCTCGTCGCGTTCACGACGCTGCAGACACGGCTCTTCTTTCCGATCGGAAGCCTGCTCGGTGTGCAGGTCGAGGTGCAGAGCTCCCTCGCGCTCTTCGACCGCATTTTCGAGTACCTGGACCAGCGAGTCGACATCGTCGAGGGCACCGAGGTGCTCCCGACCGCGCGGGGGGAGGTGAAGCTCGACTCCGTGTGGTTTCGCTATGACGACGCAGCCTGGACGCTCCAGGATGTCTCGTTCGAGGTGCCTCCGGGGACCAAGACCGCACTCGTCGGGGAGACCGGCTCCGGCAAGACGACCTGTGCCTATCTCGTCGCCCGTCTCTACGACGCGAGCGAAGGCACCGTCTCGATCGACGGCGCCGACGTTCGGAGCCTGACCTTCGAGTCGCTGGCCGCGGCGGTCGGCGTCGTCTCTCAGGAGACGTATCTCTTCCACGCGACGGTCCGCGAGAACCTCCGCTTTGCGCGACCGGAGGCAACCGACGACGACATCGAGGACGCCGCGCAGGCAGCCCAGATCCACGAGCTGATCGCCACGCTGCCGGAGGGATACGACACGATGGTCGGTGAGCGCGGATACCGCTTCTCGGGAGGTGAGAAGCAACGGATCGCGATCGCCCGCACGATCCTCCGTAATCCGCCGGTGCTCGTGCTGGACGAAGCGACGTCCTCCCTGGACACGCAGACCGAGCGGCTCGTGCAGGAGGCGCTCGAGCGCCTCTCCGAGGGCCGAACGACGATCGCGATCGCACACCGACTCTCGACCGTCCGGGACGCCGACCAGATCGTGGTGCTCGACCGGGGGCGCGTCGTCGAGATCGGCACCTACGACGAGCTCGTCGGCGCTGGAGGGCGCTTCGCCGAGCTCGCTGCGCGAGACGATGGTGAGCCGACGACCGCAGTCGGCGCGGCCGACGAAACGAGCGGGTGACAGTCACCTTCGGTGACAGTCACCATCCGACCATGCAGACCTTCCCTCTGGCCCGCGGCGCCGAAGCGCGCGCCCGGAACCCGGACGCGCCGCTCGCGGCCGTCCTCGTGAACGGTGGCACCGCGAGACGCGTTCCCGGGACGTGGAGCGCAACCAGTGAGTGGCTCGCGGAACGCCTGGCGAAGCGCTTTTCGGAGATCGCCCTCGTCGAGGTTCGCTACCGGACGAAGAGCTGGAACGAGCTCGGCTCGTGCATGGAGGATGCAGCCGACGCGCTCGACGCAGCGGGTCGGCCTTCGATCCTCGTCGGCTTCTCGATGGGGGGCGCCGTTGCCATCGGGGTGGCCGACCACGAGCGGGTGGAAGCGGTTCTCGGCCTCGCGCCGTGGATCCCGACGCAGCTCGATCTCCGCCCCTTGCAGGGAAAGCGCTTCGACGTCGTGCACGGCGCCTGGGACCGCTGGCTGCCGTTGGTACCGGGGGTCAGTGCAAAGCATTCCCGCAGCGGATTCGAGCGGGCTCTGGCCGCAGGTGCGGACGGCGCCTACACCCTCATTCCTCGGGGTCTCCACGGGGTAGCCCTGCGCTCGGGGCGGAGGCTCGCTCGTCACGCTGCCCCGGGCCAAAGCCTGGCTCGCTCCCGTCTCGGCTGCCATCGAGCGCTTTCGAGCGAATACGATGAGCCCGAATCTTCGATGACGACCAACGACCTCCGATGATCGCGACGGTTCCGGAACGAGGCTCGCTCGCGGAGCACGGCATCGACGTACGCGGTCGGATCTACTGGCATCCGACGACGTCGCAGCTCTACGCGCACGCGCTCGCGCGCGGTGATGCCACGCTGGCGGAGGGTGGGCCGCTCGTCGTCGAAACCGGTGTCCACACCGGCCGTTCGCCGAAGGACAAGTTCATCGTCCGCGAGCCCGGCTCGGAGGAGCGGATCTGGTGGGGCGACGTGAACGCCGAGATCTCCGAGGAGTCGTTCGAGCGCCTGCGGGACAAGGTGAGGGCGGAGCTGGGAAGCGGCGACGTCTACGTCGTCGACGCGTTCGCCGGCGCAGACCCGGCTCACCGCATCGCCGTACGGGTGCTCACCGGGAGCCCCTGGCACGCGCTCTTCGCGAAGACCCTGTTCATCGACCCCTCGCCCGAGGAGCTCGAGCAGATGGCGATCGACGCGCTCGTCCTGCATGCGCCGGCCGTGGAGGCGGAACCGGAGGAGGACGGGACGCGCAGCAGTACGTTCGTCGTTCTCCATCCGTCGCGTTCCGAAGTGGTGATCGGAGGCACGTACTACGCGGGGGAGATCAAGAAGTCCATCTTCACCCTCCTCAACGACCGGCTTCCGCTCGCGGGCGTCTTCCCGATGCACTGCTCGGCGAACCTGGGAGAGGACGGCTTGGTCGCGATCTTCTTCGGCCTCTCGGGAACCGGCAAGACGACGCTTGTCCGCCGACCCGGAGCGCCAGCTCATCGGAGACGACGAGCACGGCTGGGCGGATGACGGCGTCTTCAACTTCGAGGGAGGGTGCTATGCGAAGGTGATACGCCTCTCCGCCGAGGCCGAGCCCGAGATCTACGGCACGACGCGCGCCTTCGGCACCGTCCTCGAGAACGTCGTCGTGGACGAGCAGGGGATCCTCGATCTCGACGACGACTCCAAGACCGAGAACACGCGGGCGGCGTACAAGCTCGAGCAGATCGCGAACGCGTTGCCGGCGAAGCGGGCGGGCCATCCGAGCTCGGTCTTCTTCCTGACCGCCGATGCCTACGGGATCCTGCCTCCGATCGCGCGCCTCTCCCGCGACCAGGCGCTCTACTGGTTCCTCTCCGGCTTCACCGCGAAGCTCGCCGGCACCGAGATCGGGGTCAAGGAGCCCCAGCCCACGTTCTCCGCCTGCTTCGGAGCCCCGTTTCTCCCGCAGGCGCCTTCGGTGTACGCGAACCTGCTCGGCGAGCGGCTCGACCGGCACGGCGCGACCGTTTGGCTCGTTTCGACCGGGTGGACGGGCGGGCCGTACGGCGAGGGCCACCGGATGCCGATCGCCGCCACGCGCGCGCTGCTGCACGCCGCCCTCTCGGGCGAGCTCGCCGGCGTCGAGTACCGGAGCGACCCCGTGTTCGGCTTCGAGGTCCCGGTCGCCGTGCCCGGCGTGCAGTCGAGCCTCCTCGATCCTCGCCTGACGTGGGCCGATCCGGCCGCCTACGACGAGAAGGCACGCGAGCTCGCACAGATGTTCCGCAAGAACTTCGAGCGCTTCCGAGACGTCTCGCCCGGAGTGGCCGCGGCCGGCCCTCGCGTCTAAGCGACGCGATTCTTACTCCTTCTTCACGCATGCGCGGATATAAGGGCCTGGTGGCGTCCCGGCGCGTTGCCGCCCTCCTCGCAGGGTTGTTCGTCCTCGTCGCGGCGGGAGCCGCGACCCGAGCACAGGACGCCGGTTCCACTCCGGCAGCGCCGACTCTCTCGCGGTCGTTCGAGGGCCCAACCGGATCGGCGAGGATCGACCGCGCAGCACGCAGCGCCGTCGAGTGGCGCGGTGGGCTGGTCACGGCGTCGACGGGAGAGGTGGTCGAGGTGTTCGTCTCCGAGTCGTTGCCTGCCGAGACGCCCGAGAAGTGGGCGGAGTTCCTCGCGAGCCTGACGCACGGCCCCGAGCTCGCGCGACTGACGTCGAACATCGCATCGTTGGCGGAGGTTCAGGACCTCTGCGGCTTTCGCGCGCTGGGCTGCTACTCCGGCAACGAGCTGGTCTCGCTCGGTGAGCCTGCGCGCGACGGCACGACGGCCGAGGAGGTCCTGCGCCACGAGTACGGTCACCATGTCGCCTGGCACCGGGTGAACACCCCCTGGCGAGCGATCGAGTGGGGACCGAAGAACTGGGCGAGTGCGGCGACCGTGTGCTCGCGCGTCGCGCGTCGCGAGGCGTTTCCGGGCGACGAGGGCTCGAACTACCAGCGAAACCCGGGCGAAGCATGGGCTGAGGCCTACCGGCTGATGGACGAGCGCAAGGTGGGGATCACGACCGCGACCTGGCCGATAATCGACGCCAGCTTCTATCCGGACGAGCCGGCCTTGCTGGCGGCCGAGCGCGACGTGCTCGAGCCGTGGACGGCGAGTCGCAAGGCGGTCTTCCGGCGGAGCTTCCGAGCGGGGGCGAAGAAGGCGTGGCTGATTCCGTTGCCGACGCCACTCGACGGCAACCTCGTGCTCAATGCGACGCTCCCGCGCGACGGGTTGCACGAGGTCGCCCTCGTCTCGGCGAACCGGAGCACGGTCCTCCGTCGTGCCCAGTGGGTGTCGCAGCGCGGGAAGCGCCTGGCCACGGGAATCTGCGGGCAGCGCACGCTCTTCGTCCGCGTGACGCCGAACGGCGCCGCCGGACAGGTCACCGTGAGCGTCACGAGACCCTAGATGGTTGATCGACAATTCACGGCGGGCCGGATGACGGCCACGACACGGCGCCGGATCGCCACCCCCCCTCGCCGTCCAGGCTTACCAGCCTGCACGACGAGTGAGTGCGTCACCCGGCTTGGTCGTGACCGCCCCCGGCTGCGCGTCAATTATCGACCAACCATCTAGGTGCCGATGCGCTCGCGGTTCGCCTCGGTCGTGCTCCTGGCGGCCGTCGTCTCCGTCTCGTCCGGCTCCGTGCGCAACGGCGTCGAGCCCAGGCTCGTCACCCACGACGTGCGGCTCGAACACGTCACGAGCGACCGCGTCGCGACGCCCCGCGTCCCGGCTCGAACGTCCGCGACCTGGTGTGGAGCGCCTGCTGCGAGCCGATCTTCGTCCCAACGTGATCTCGGGCTCACCGGTGCATTGGATCTACGTCCTCCCGGCGGACGCGCCGGACCGCTTCTCGACCTTTGCGAGCCTCATGCAGACCGACGCGGAGACGATCGATGCCTGGTGGCGACGAGAGGACCCCTTACGCGTGCCGCGAAACGATCTGACCCAGCTCTCCTGCGGCCCTCAGCTCGACCTCACGGTCCTCCGCCTGCAGCAGTCGAGTGCTCAGCTGGCTCCGATAGAAGGACGCTTCGTGACGCTCTTCAACGCCCTCCCTGCCGCGGGCTTCGGATCGCCGTTCACGAAGTACGTCGTCTACTACGACGGCCCGGTGGCGCAGCCCGATCTCTGCGGCCAGGGCGCGAGCGCCGCCACCGGGTTCGGGGTCGCCGCCATGTACGTGCAGGCGTGCTCGGGCGCTCCGGTCTCGGTCGTCGCCGCCCACGAGCTCCTGCACACGCTCGGTGCCGTCCCGCGCGCCGCCCCGCACCGATGCCCCGATCCGAACGGCGCTCACACCTGCGACTCGATGGCCGATCTCATGCATCCGTTCCTGGATACATCGCCGCTCGAGGCCAAGCTGCTCGATCCCGGACGGGACGACTACTACGGCCATGCCGGCGCCTTCACCGACTCCCAGGACTCCCCCTGGCTCGTGCAACTCGATCGCCAGCAGCCGTTCACGGCGACCATCTCGGGCCCCGGTGGGGTGTCGGCCGACGTGCCGGGCCTGGACTGCGCGCAGACCTGTACGACCACGTGGAACGCCTCGACGCGCCTCACCTTGAGAGCGGTTCCTCGTCCGGGGTCGAAGCTCGTTCGCTGGAGCGGCGCGTGCACGGGCGCCTCGACGTGCGTCGTCACGGTCGGTCCGGGCGTCACGGTGTCCGCGCTTTTCGCTCCCGCGGCCTTCCGACTGTCCGTCGCCGTTGGCGGACGGGGCTCCGTGCGGAGCTCCCGCGCCGGGATCACCTGCCGCCCGCGCTGCTCGGCGGCGTTTCCGTCGTTCGCCCCCGTCGGGCTCACCGCGACGCCGGCGAAGGGCTGGAGGTTCCGCTCCTGGAGCGGCGCGTGTCGCGGAACCAGGCCGATCTGCACGGTCCCGATGAGCGCTGCGACGAGCGCTCGCGCGGTCTTCACCCGCGCGTAGTTCCTCGCCTGACGCGAGGAGGCGATCAGGTAGCGTCAGACACGTGGAGGCCAAGCACGACGTGCTCGTCGTCGGCGCGGGCTGCGCCGGGATGCGCGCGGCGATCGAGGCGTTCGACGCCGGCGCCGACGTGGCCATGATCTCCAAGATCCACCCCGTTCGGAGCCACTCCGGCGCGGCCGAGGGCGGGATCAACGCGGCTCTCGGAAACGCCTCCGAGGACGACCCCGAGAAGCACGCGTTCGACACCGTCAAGGGCTCCGACTACCTGGGCGACCAGGACGCGATCGAGATCCTCTGCCAGGAGGCGCCGGACGACGTCTACCAGCTCGAGCACTGGGGAGCCGTCTTCTCCCGCACCGCCGACGGGAGGATCGCGCAGCGTCCGTTCGGAGCCGCCGGCGAGCCGCGCACCGCGTATGCGGCCGACATCACCGGCCACGTTCTCATCCACGTGCTCTACGAGCAGGTGATGAAGCGCGACATCAAGACCTACGAGGAGTTCTTCGCCTGGAAGCTCGTCATCGACGAGGACCGCTGCCAGGGCGTCATCTCCTGGGATCTGCTCGACGGTGGCCTGAAGTCCATCGGCGCGAAGACCGTGATCCTCGCGACCGGCGGGGCCGGGCGCCTCTACACGGGCACGACGAACGCGTATGCCTGTACCGGTGACGGGATGACGATGGCCCTCCGCGCGGGGGTCGCGCTCAAGGACATGGAGATGATGCAGTTCCACCCGACCACGCTCGCGCCGACCGGGGTGCTGATCACGGAAGGGTGCCGCGGGGAGGGCGCGTACCTGCTGAACGCCCAGAGCGAGCGCTTCCTGATCCGCTATGCGCCGAACGCGATGGAGCTCGCCTCGCGCGACGTCATCTCGCGAGCCGAGCAGACCGAGATCGACGAGGGGCGCGGCATCGACGGCAACGTCATGCTCGACCTGCGGCATCTCGGCGCGGAGCGAATCCTCGAGCGGCTGCACGGGACGCGCGAGCTCTCGATGACGTTCGCGGGCGTCGATCCGATCTTCGAGCCGATCCCGGTTCGGCCGGGAGCCCACTACCACATGGGCGGCGTCGACACCGACGTCTGGGGCCGTACGAGCCTCGAGGGTCTCTATGCCGCCGGTGAGGTGGCCTGCGTCTCCGTCCACGGCGCGAACAGGCTCGGCGGCAACGCGCTGATGGAGACGATCACGTACGGCAAGCGAGCGGGCGCTCATGCGGCGGACTGGGCGCTCTCCAACACGACGATCACCGTGCCCGAGTCCGCCGAGCGAGATGCCCAGCGCGAGCTCGAGACGCTGCTCGACCGCACCGACGGCGAGCGTCCCTGGCAGATCCGCGACGAGCTCGCGGAGACGATGCACGTGAACTTCGGCGTCTTCCGGCGCGAGGAGCAGATGCTCGCGCAGGGCGATCTCGTCCAGAAGCTGCGGGAGCGCTACGAGCGCGTGGTCGTGGACGACAAGGGCGACGTCTTCAACACCGATCTCACCCAGGCGCTCGAGCTCGGGTTCCTGCTCGAGCTCGCCGAGTGCATGATCGTCTCGGGGCTTGCGCGGAAGGAGAGCCGCGGCGCCCATGCCCGCCCCTACGATTACCCCGGCCGGGACGACGAGAACTACCTGAAGCACACCCTCGTCACCTGGGAGGACGACGCCCCGAAGCTCGACTGGAAGCCGGTGACGATGACGAAGTGGGAGCCCGAGGAGAGGAAGTACTGACGTCGATGCAGGTCCCCCTCAAGATCTGGCGTTACGACCCCGTCCAAGGCCAGAAGAAGCTCGTCGAGTACGAGGTCGACGCTCCCGAGTGGGTGACGCTGCTCGACGTCCTCGACCTGATCAAGGACAAGGTCGACGGGACGCTCGCGTATCGCAAGAGCTGCCGGATGATGATCTGCGGCTCGTGCGGGATGCGCATGGACGGCGCGGCAGTGCTCGCCTGCAAGACCCGCATGTACGACATCGTCCAGTCCGGCCACGTCCCGGTGATCTCCGCGATGGGGAACCTCCCGGTCGTCAAGGACCTGGTCGTCGACATGGAGCCGTTCTGGGGGAAGATCCGCGCCGTTCAGCCGTGGCTCGACTCCGGCTACGCCGATCCTGGCGCGAAGGAGCACATCGTCTCGCAGGAGCAGATGGACGTGATCCACAAGGAGTCGCTCTGCATCATGTGCGGCTGCTGCGTCTCGGAGTGCAACTCGATGGAGGCCGATCCCGACTTCCTCGGTCCGGCGGCGCTCGCGAAGGGAATGCGCTTCGTGGGCGACGCGCGCGACAAGGCCGACGTCGAGCGTCTCCAGACGTACTCGGAGGAGCACGGCATCTGGGACTGCACACGCTGCTACTTCTGCCAGGAGCGCTGCCCGAAGGGCGTCGATCCACGCGACGCGATCGCCAAGCTCGGCGCACAGGCGATGGAGAAGGGCATCGACTCGGACATGGGCGCGAAGCACGCGAAGTGGTTCGTCACCTCCGCGAAGACGACCGGCTGGCTGCGTGAGACCGAGCTCGTGCCGAAGACGCAGGGCGTCGTCAGCGCGCTCACCGAGGTCGGGTTCGCGATGCAGCTCTTCAAGCGCGGGAAGGTGCCGCCGCCGGTTCCGCCGCACGTCGCCGAGAACGTGGGGGAGGCCCGCGCGCTCTACGACCTCGTCAAGCAGCAGGGCCGCGACGGCGCCGCAGGAATCGTGCAGGTCGAGCACGCGCTCTCCCGGGTCGAGTTCGAGCACGAGCAGGAGGGTCAGGAGCCGTACGGCGAGGGCTCCTTCCCGCGTCCGCAGCCGCTTCCAGACGAGGAGCAGACCGGGCCGTGAGGACCGTCGCGTACTACAAGGGCTGTCTCGCGGCGCTCTCCGCGAAGGAGCTCGACACCTCGACGCAGGCGCTGGCGCCGAGGGTCGGCCTCGAGCTGATCGAGCTCGAGTCGGTCACCTGCTGCGGCGCCGGGGACATCCACGAGGCCGAGCCGGACTTCTATCTCCACCTGAACGCCCGCATCCTCGCCTACGCGGAGGAGACCGGCGCGGACACGCTGATGACGGTCTGCAACGTCTGCACGCTCAACCTGCGCCAGGCAAACCATGCGCTCAAGGGCGATGTCGCCCTGCTCGACCGCGTGAACGAGAACCTCGAGTCGGTCGGCGCCCCTGCGTACACGGGTGGGGTCGAGGTCATGCACCTGCTCTGGCTGATCGCCGTCGGAGAGGGGTACGAGCTGCTCCGGGAGTCCGCGCACAAGGGCCTCAAGGGGCTCAAGATCGCGCCCTTCTACGGATGCCAGATCCTGCGCCCCTCGAAGCTCCTCGGCTTCGAGGACCCGGACAAGCCCTCCTCGCTCGAGCGGATCATCGAGGCGTGCGGCGGCGAGCCGATCGACTATCCCGCGAAGATCAAGTGCTGCGGGTTCCCGATCATCCAGGCCCGCGAGGAGGTCGCGCTCGCGGAGCTCATCCAGCCCATCGAGCAGGCGCGCGAGGCGGGCGCCGACGCGATGGTCACGCCCTGTCCGCTCTGCCATCTCTCGCTCGACGCCTGGCAGCTCAAGCTCCGCGAGCAGACGGGCAAGGACTTCCAGATGCCGATCCTCCATCTCTCGCAGCTGATCGGGGTCGCGGCAGGCCTGGACGGAGCCGACCTCAAGTTCAAGCGCCACGTGACCTCCGTCGCGCCCGTCGTCGAGAAGCTGTCCGTCTGACCTCCGGCCACACAAAGGCGCGGCCGAAAAGGACGCCAAGTTACAACTTGTAACGTGGCTCCTCGCTCGCAGGCGTGATCGCCGTCTGGATTGCAGTCGGGGTGGGCCTGCTTGCCATCGGAGTGCTCGCCTGGGGCTGGTTCGAGGCGGGCTGGCTTCGGAAGCGTGTCCTGGAGCGTCGCGCTGGACGGCGTCCCCTCGGAGCTCGACGGCCTGCGCATCGCCCATCTCTCCGACTTCCACCTCGGCGTGCCCTCGCGGGGGCGTCGGGCAGTGGAGGAGGCGGTCTTGTGGGTCGAGGGGCGCCGTCCCGACCTCGTCGTGGTGACGGGCGACCTGCTCTCCCGCAACGCGGGCATCCCGGAGCTCGAGCGGTTGCTGCGCCGGCTCGCGCCCTGCTTCGTCGTCCTCGGGAATCACGACTTCGCGGACAGCCGCGATCCGTTCTCGCAGCGCGTCGATCCGACGTTGTTCGGCTCACTCGACGGCGTGGTCGTCCTCGCCGATGAGGCGATCGAGCTCGAGTTGCGCGGGAACCCGGTGCAGATCGTCGGCGTCGACCCCCGGACGTATGCAGCGCGCCGGGCGGAGCCTCAGCTACTCGCCGACGCCGACGCGGCTCTCCGCATCCTCCTCTGCCACTTCCCGGGCATCGCGCGGCGTATTCCAGCCGACGCGTTCCACCTCGTCCTGGCCGGGCACTACCACGCGGGTCAGGTCGTCGTGCCTTACCCTGGCGGGAAGCTCAACTTCGCCCATCCGCGGATTCGCGACGTCGAGGGCCTCTTCCGCTATGGCACGACCGTTCTGCACGTCTCTCCCGGCCTCGGGACCACGTTCGCACCATTCCGCTACTTCGCCCGGCCCGAGGTCACCGAGCTGGTTGTACGATCGGTCTAGGATGGAGCGGCGGCCTCTCATCTCCGCAGATGTGCTCGCGCGCTACGCATCGGACTCCGCGCTCGCGGTCGGCGGGGTGGCCGGGCTCGCGAACGGGCCACTGAGCCGGGGAAAATCCGTAGCCGTGTCCGGGGACGAGGACACGCTTGCGATCGAGCTGCACCTCGAGCTCGAGTGGGGCCAGAACGCGGCAGAGGTCGGAAAAGAGGTGCAGCGGCGCGTCTCGGAGTATCTCGAGCGCATGGCGAGCGTCACGCCCGCGTCCGTAGAGGTCGCCTTCGGCACCGTCAGCGCGCCGCCGCCGAGACGATGACCTCCCGCCTCGCCGGGCTCACGGGGGCGACGGTGGAGACGACGCCGGCCGTCTGCCAGTCCTGTGTGTGGTGGCAGTCGCGCGGGAACCGCGAGCCGGAGAAGCGGAAGTGGGTCGAGCGCGCCGAGTCGGAGTGGGGTGCTTGGGGCACGGTCTACCGCGATGACGACGGTCGGGTGCTCGGTTCGATGCAGTACGGCCCGGCGCAGCTCTTTCCGCGGGCCGCCGATCTCCCCGCCGGACCGGCGTCGGACGACGCGGTGCTCGTCACCTGCGCGTATCTGCTCTCGGACTCGCAGCCCTGGGTGGAGCAGTCGTTGTTCCTGGCTGCGATCGGCGAGACCCGCGACAAGGGCGTCCGCGCCCTCGAGGCGTTCGCGTACCGCTACCGGGAGGGCACGACCGCGGCGGAGCGGTTTCTCGTGCATCGAACGGTCTTCCCGCGGGATTTCCTGGCCGACTTCGGGTTCCGGACCGTCCGTTCCGTCGGCCGGATCGAGCTGGCGCGGCTGG
Organism: uncultured Actinomycetes bacterium; assembly: GCA_963850485.1. Classification (GTDB taxonomy): domain Bacteria; phylum Actinomycetota; class Thermoleophilia; order Gaiellales; family Gaiellaceae; genus GMQP-bins7. Next base: position 129,054 of record CAWKLR010000014.1, read on the forward strand.
ATCTCGGCGGGCTCCAACCCGTCGAGGAAGGCGCCCGAGAGAAGGTGCTTCAGGTCGTCAAGGACGCGTTCCAGCCGGCGCCCGCGCCTGCGCCCCCCGGATAATCCTTGGCGCAGGATTGAAATCCGCGAGCGCGGATTCCAATCGCGCGAAGATCCCTAAGGCGACCGCTTCGCGGCCGCTGCGCTTTTGTTCCTGGGCTGTCAGTCAGACCGCTGCGCGACTCTCGAGCACGAGCTCGGCGATCTGAATCGCGTTCAGAGCAGCGCCCTTGCGCAGGTTGTCGCAGGCAAGGAACAGGGCGAGGCCGTTCTCGGCAGCGGAGTCGCGCCGGATCCGGCCGACGAGGACATCGTCCAGGCCGTGTGCGCGGAGAGGCGAGGGGAAGGGCTCCGATCGCAGGCCCGGCGCAGCGGCGAGCAGTCGCTCCGCCTCATCCGCCTCGAGTGGCTCCTCGGTTTCGACCCAGAGTGCCTCGGCATGCCCGACCAGCACCGGCACCCGGACGCACGTCGCGCTCACCGGGAGGTCGGGAAGCTCCAGGATCTTTCGTGTCTCCGCGCGGATCTTCGACTCCTCGTCGAACTCGAGCCCGTCGAAGTCCCAGTCCATGCGCAGGTCATGCGCCTCGACCGTCTCTTCGCGCAGTCGCTGCATCGCCTGCGACCCGGCCCCAGCGGCCGACTGATACGTAGCGACGCGCACACTGCGTAGCCCGACGGCATCTTGCAGCGGCGCAAGCACCATGGTCAGCGGGATCGAGCAGCAGTTCGGATTCGCGAGGATCCCGGAGTGCTCCGCGGCGCGCTCGCCGTTCACCTCCGGGACCACGAGCGGGACGCCGTCGTCCAGCCGGAACGCAGACGACTTGTCGATGCAGAGCGCTCCTCCGCGGACTGCATGCGGTACGAGCTCGCGGCTCGCGGATGCGCCGACGGAGAAGAGGCAGATGTCGAGATCGCCCGCGCTGAGAGCGTCCTCTGTGGCCTCCTCGACCACCAGATCGCCCAGGCGAGCCCCCGCCGACCGCGAGGACGCGAATGCTCGGACCGACTCGTGACCTCGTTCCCGCAGGAGCTGGAGCGTGACACGTCCAACCGCTCCAGTGGCACCGATGACGCCGATCCGCACGCCCTCTTCCTCGGCTACCGACACGGAGGGAGTGTAGAGGTGGGGCGTGCTGCCTCCACGAAAACCACCCCATAAAACACTGAACCGGCTGACCCGAAGGCCCGCCGGTTCAGTAGGTGCACCTTATGAACCCATCTCTTCGGATGCAAGTCCGGCCGAGAAGAGAAACACGCAAATTGCGGAGAAAACCGTCCGCTTCACATCTCGCGCCGGCCGGCGAGTGCCCGTCCCAGGGTCACCTCGTCGGCGTACTCGAGGTCGCCCCCGACCGGGAGACCGCTGGCAAGCCGCGTGACACGCACGGTTCCGCGCAGACGGTCTGCCAGGTACGCGGCGGTGGCCTCCCCGGTCATCGTCGGATTCGTCGCGAGCACGATCTCGTCCACGCCGCCGCGCTCGATTCGCGCGAGCAGCGCGCCGATACGCAGGTCTGACGGCTCCACGCCGTCCAGGGGCGAAAGTGCGCCCCCGAGGACGTGGTACAGGCCACGGTATTCGTGTGTCCGCTCGAGCGACACGACGTCGACTGGCTGCTCGACGACACAGATGACCGTGCGGTCGCGTCGCGCGTCCGAGCACACCTCGCAGACCTCTTGTTCGGTGAGATTTCCGCACTCGCGGCAGAAGCGAACGCGTGCCTTCACCTCCTCGATTGCCCGGGCGAGCTCAACGGCGTCCTCGGCGCGGGCGGAGAGCAGGTGAAACGCCAGCCGCTGAGCGGTCCTCCGCCCGATCCCGGGAAGCTTCGCCAGCTGAGTTACGAGATTCTCGACCGCAGGGCTGAGCACGAGAGGAGCCTAGCCGTCTGTTTCGGACACCCACCGGTGTCGACTCAGGATTGCAAGTCGGTATGCCGATGGGGTCGGCATGGAGCCGGTCAGCCCCGAGCTCGTCCTCGTGGATCCCGTGCTCGCCGAGCACGTGCGCGCTCGAGGACTTCGCAGCCCGACGACACGCTTGCACATGTGGAGAGCTCGTCGCAGACGTCGCGGAGGGCGTCGCTGGCGCGACAAGAGCGTGGGGAACGGCATTCCCCGACCAGCAACTCTGCCCATCGCCGAGCCCGCACCCCGGACGAGTCGAGCGACTCGGGGTCGGTCTGCGGCACTTTCGGAGGCGCCGTCGCGGCCGGCGCACTCGCCACTCGCGTTGCTCGTCGGAGTTCGCGTTGATCTGGGCGGAACTCCCGCCGGTGCCGACACCACGATCGTCGACACGAGCTCCCGTCTCACCCGTCTGCACCCGTCGCACCCGTCTCGCCGGCGCCCAACGGCGGAACGGTCACGAAACCCACGCGGTCGCCGCAACCCGCGAGCGAGGCCGACACCCCAACGCTTCGCCTGGGCGCCGGAGCCCGGTGCATCCGGCTATCACGTCGAGCTCTTTCGCGGCTCGTCGAGAGTGTTCGAGGCTGACACGACACGTCCGACTTTGACGATCCCGTCACGCTGGGTGTTCGGAGGACGAACGCACAGCCTCGAGCCCGGAGAGTACCGCTGGTATGTCTGGCCGTTGATCTCCGGCAGGCGTGCTGCGACGGCGATCGTGCAGGCACGACTCGTCCTTCCGTCGCGCTGAGAGCCTGCGGGAAACGGGACCGGTCACGCCCTAGGTCAGGGCTAGTGGACTCTCCTCCGAGGAAACGCTGTCCAGGAACGACTGGATACTGATCGAAGTGAGGGCCAGATCCCCGCGAAAGAGCGCGACGACGTGCAGCGGCTCATCGTCGAATTCATTCGCGCCTCCGTAGTACGTGTGGGAGCCGAGCAGCTTGTCGCCGAGCCCCCCTAGGTCGAAGTGGGGTTCGACCCGAGGCCGGTCGCGGCCAATCGCGTACCGCATGCAATCCCCGTCGGGCCCGAACTCCGAATCCTCGCTTCGCCGGCGCCGAACGACGTCGATCATCAGAAAGCACTCACACGCGGCCAGCACGTGTCGAAACCATTTGGCTGGGTCGGGCGAATACATGAACACGTCTGATGCGACCAGCATCTCGAACCGGCGATCCCCCGGCTCGTTCAGGTCCCAGGTCCCGCGCGGGAGCGCCGTCGCGTTCGGGAAGACCACGAACTCACTCACCGCGGCGCGTCGCCACGGCGGCCTGCGGCTCCGTCGACGGAGGGGAGACAAGACACCCACGACGGCGACGTCCGACAGGCCGCTGCCCAATCGCCGAAGCTGCTCGAAGTCTTCGTTCGTCAAGGCCGACTTCGACGATGCGACGGACTGCCGCCCAGCCGTCGACTGACGTCATCGAACGCTGGCGCGGGTGGGTGCCGGGGTGGGTGCCGGGCTAGTCGTGAACACCCCCGACACCACCCCGGCACGGACGTTTTGAGATCGCCATCAGGCCCCGAGAGCACTCGAGCGAGTATCGCATCATGGGCACTTTTCACGTGGCGTAACACCTAGCCCCCAATCGAGCGTCCACGATCGGCCCCCCTTGGGCGAGGGAACCGACTCGCATGGTTGAGCCAGATTGCCCTAGACGATCTGGGGAGCTCCCCCCATCGGGGGTCTAGGGCAGCTCATCGGGCGACCGAACAACGGGGGGCTGTGCAAGCCGCCAAGAAGCACACGGCAGTCGCTGTCGTCTCGCTCGCCCTCCTCGCCGCTCTCGCGCTCGTCGGGTCCGCGGGCGGCGTCTTGCCGGTCAAGCGAGATCGCGAAGCGCCTACGGCGCCCACGAACGTTCGAGTGACCTCCGCAACGCCCACGACGATCTCGCTCGCGTGGGATGCGTCCAGCGACAACGTGGGGATCGCCTTCTACTACGTCTATGTCGACGCCGTGCGCGCCCGGGTCTCCGGGACGACCTATACAGCGACCAATCTTCAGTGCGGTCAGAGCGTCGGGGTGTGGATCGTGGCGTACGACCTCGCGCTCAACAAGTCTCCGTCGGCGGCTGCCACCGTGTCGACGGCCGCCTGCGAGGACATGCAAGCGCCGACTCCACCTTCGGGGTTCCGCCAGGCGGCGACGTCGGAGAATGCGGTCGTGCTCGCGTGGGACGACTCGACGGACGACGTCGGCGTCGTCGGCTACGGCGTCTACCGCAACCAGCTCTTGCTCCAGTCGACCCCCGCTCCGACCGCCGACCTGACCGGCCTCGTCTGCGGGTCGACCTACGAGTACCAGGTCGATGCCGTCGACGCCGCCGGAAATCGCTCCGCGCTCCGCTCGGCATGGGTCGAGACGGCAGAGTGCAGAGCGGCCCCGCCGCCTCCACCGGGCGCATGGATCTTCTGTTCCGACGAGTGGGAGCAGTGCATGTTCACGGGCACGAAAGAGGTTCGGTACGGAGCGAACGGGACGTTCACGGCTCCGCGCGTGTTCTCGAACGGGGTCTCTTGCACCAACAGCATCTTCGGCGACCCGCTTCCGGGCGTGACCAAGCGCTGCGAGTATCGAGACTTGGGGGGAACGCCTCCGCCGCCGGACGAGCCTCCTGCCGACCCGCCTGCCGACCAGACGCCGCCGTCGGAGCCGTCCGGTCTCGCCGGCAACAGCGCGAGCGCGACGAGCGTGTCACTGACGTGGAACTCCTCGACGGACAACGTCGGCGTCGTGGGCTACGACGTCTACAAGAACGGCGCCAAGATGGCGACCGTCACCTCGACGTCTTCCATTCAGGGCGGCCTCGTGTGCGCAACCTCCTACTGGTTCGGTGTCGAAGCACTCGATGCCGCCGGCAACCGCTCGTCCCGCGCGCGTGTGAACGCGACGACCTCCGCGTGTTCGCCGCCCCCCTCCACCGGGTGGAACTTCTGTGCCAACGAATGGCAACGGTGCACATTCACCGGAACGAAGGAGGTTCGGTACGGGGCGAACGGAACGTTCACGGCTCCACTCGTCTTCTCGAACGGCGTAAATTGCACCAACGCCATCTTCGGCGATCCGCTTCCGGGCGCCAACAAGCGTTGCGAGTACCGAGACCTGGGAGGAACGCCTCCGCCGCCGGACGACAATCCGCCGCCCGACCAAGCGCCGCCGTCCCAGCCCACGAACCTCGCCGTCGCGAGCGTCACGAAGACCAGTGTCTCCCTCACTTGGGGCGCCGCGACGGACAACGTCGGTGTCACCGGATACGGCGTCTACGTCAACGGCAGCAACGTCATGACGGCGAATCAGGGGAGCGCGACGGTCCCGAGTCTCGCGTGCGGCACTGCATTCACGTTCGCGGTCGACGCGTTCGACAAGGCGGGCAACCGCTCGACGAAGGCTCAGGTCACCGCCTCGACCGCAGCATGTGGCACCGACACCCAAGCGCCGACGGTTCCGGCGGGTGTCTCTGCCTCGTCGCGCACCGCGACCAGCATCGCCCTCACGTGGTCGGCGTCGACCGACAACGTGGGCGTGACGGGCTACGGTCTCTACCGCGGCGGCACGCTCGCTGGCACGGCGGCAACGACGACGGGGATCTTCTCCGGCCTCACGTGCAATACGAACTACACGCTCGCCGTCGATGCGGTGGACGCGGCCGGAAACCGCTCCGGCAAGGCGACCCTCCTGGTCTCCACGACCGCCTGTGCGGACACCGCCCCCCCGTCCGCGCCCACGGGGCTTGCGGCGTCCAACGTGACCCAGTCGAGCCTGACCCTGAACTGGAACGCTTCCAACGACAACGTCGGTGTCGTGGGATACGACGTCTACAGGAACGGCACCAAGATGGAGTCCACCACCTCGAGGTCGTCGAGCCAGACTGGCCTCGCGTGCGCCACCTCGAACTGGTTCGGAGTCGAGGCTCTCGATGCAGCCGGCAACCGCTCGGCCCGGGTGAACGTGAACGCGACGACGAGCGCCTGCCCGTCGCCACCTCCCCCGCCGCCACCGCCGAGCGGAACCCCGATTCCCGCGAACGGCATCATCTCGGCCGGAGGCGTGTACTCGGGCTCGTTCACCGGCACGCTCAAGATTCAGACGACCGCGCCGGTGACCATCGCGAACGCCACTCTCACGAACCTCACCGGGGGAACGCTCGTCGACGCCGAGGAAGGCGGCGCAGTTGACCTCACGCTCGACCACATCTCCGCGTTCGGTGGCGGCTCTCCCCAGACTTCAGGACGCTTCTTGCAAGCTCGCAGCTTCAAGAACATCATCGTTCGCAACTGCACGATCGAGAATACGCGGGGCATCGATCTCGTCTGGGGACGCCCTGGCTCGGTGGTGTCGATCCTTCGCAACAAACACAAGAACATCCAAGGCAGCGGCACGTCGCCGGTCGGCAACTTCATCCAGTTGCGAGAGATCCAGGACGCCACGATCGAGATTGCCTGGAACGAGATCACCAACGAGTACAACAAGTCCGGCCCCGAGGACATCATCTCGATCTTCAAGACCGCCCACGCGAAGGTGCATGACAACTACCTCCAGCACAACTCCACTCCGGGGAACGCCTACAACACGTCCTCGCAGGGCACGATCACGTTGGACTACCCGGATGGTGTCGGCCCACTTCCGCATCACAACGAAATCTGGAACAACCAGCTCGTCGACACCGTCAACGGCATTCACATCCCCGACAGAGCTCACGACAACTTCATCCACGACAACCGCGTCATCCAGGACGGCAAGCTCCCAGACGGGACGCAGATGGGGAACGGCTGGAGCTGCATGTCTCAGCTTCCGGGTGCAGGCTCCGGCAATCGTCTGGAGGGGCAACGTCGTCGGCTACGTCAACCGCGACGGTCAGCGGGTCGACTGGTGGCCGATGTCGCAGGCGCAGATCGACCAGAACACTACGCTGCCGAATCCGGTCACGCGCCAGATGGAGCTCGACGAGTGGACACGCTGGCAGGCCAAGCTCGCGGCCAACGGCATCGCGGTGGGATCCTGAGCCTAGTACGGGCGTTCCGTCCACGCTATCCGGGACCCTCTCTCCGCACGCGCTTCGTGAAGCACGGTGCGTGAAACGCGGCGAAGGTACGATCTCCCATTGTCTGTCGGTCGGAACATGAAGCGCCTTCTCGCCGCTCTCGTCGCGGCCCTCGTCGTCGTAGCCCCGGTTGCAGCGACACCTAACTCGTACGCGAACGAGGCGCAGAACCCACCCGTCGACCCGTCGCCTTCCACTCCAGCTACCGGGGCTCCGATCACAATCGCCTTCGGAGGCACGTATTCGGGTAACTGGACGTCTACGGGCTCCACGCCGGCGGTGCGGATCAGCACCACCGAGCCGGTAGTCATCCAGGGCTCGACCGTCACGAACCTCAGTGGCGGTCCGCTCATCGTGACCGACTGGCCACTCGCGACGAACGTCACGTTGAGACGAGTACGCGCGTTCGGCGGCAACGGGAGGTTCTTCGAGGCAGAAGGCTTCAAGTCGATCCGGATCGCGAACTGCACCATCGAGAAGACGAGCGGTATCAAGTTGGCGTCCCCGGCAGCCGGTTCGTCCGTGGTCATCACTCGCAACAAGCACCGCAACATTCGGCGCAACATTCAGCTCGGCAGCGGCGGAAACTTCGGAAACTTCGTTCAGGTTGCGGAAGTGCACGGCGGCACGGTCGAAATCTCGTGGAACGAGATCATCAACGAGTTCGGCAAGTCGGAAGCCGAGGACGTCATTAGCGTCTTCAAGTCCGCCCACGCACGAATCCACGACAACTACCTGCAGGGTGGCTATCCGATCGTAAACACCAAGGACTCGTCAGCGAACGGCATCACGGTCGAGATTGGGGAGGGAGAAGGACCAGCCTCTTTTGACAACGAAATCTGGAACAACACCGTTGTAGACAACGTCGGCGGCATCGGACTCGTCGGTGGCCACGACAATTACGCTCATCACAATCGCATCGTGCAGGACGGCAAGCTTCCTCGTAGCGGCAACCCAACCCTCAACGCCGCGAACCTCGGTCTCGCCGTGTGGAATCTGGGTGGATTTCCCGGCTTCGTCAACAACCGCGCACGCGATAACGTCGTGGGCTTCGTGCATTCAGCCGGCCACAGGAACGACATGTGGTTCCCTGACGCTCCAGGTGATTACGCGCTCAACAAGTCGATACGCGGGAAGATAAGCCGTGCTACAGAGCAGGCCGAGAGGAAGAGATGGCTCGCCAAGGTCGCCGCTAGCAAGGTTCGCGTCGGCGCCTGACGACTCAACGATGGCTCGGAGACCGACGCTGTCCCGCCGCTAGGGCCCGACGCTCGAGCATGCGCGTACCTTCGGAGCTAGGTGTCGAGCTCAGGAACCACGAAGCTGTGACCGATGGTCTGCCTGTGGCTCACCGGCGACGTCTTGGAGTGTCAAACGGGATCGGCGATGTGGAGCGTCGGCGAGTGCAGTCACGCCGTCGATCTCCTCTCCTGTCGGCCGCGTTGCCGTGAAGGTCGTCGCCCTCCTCACCTGCCACAACCGGAGGAACCTGACGCTTCGCTGCCTGGGCGCGTACTTCTCGCAACGCTTTCGTGGCGCCGCTCCGGCGCTCGAAGCGATCGTGGTGGACGACGGCAGCACAGACGGCACGGGCGAGGCAGTGCAGGCCGAGTTTCGCTCTGCTCGAGTGATTCCGGGAGACGGCACGCTCTACTGGGCGCGAGGGATGCAACTTGCCGAGTCCCGGGCCGTTCCTGAACGCCCCGAGTTTCTTCTCTGGCTGAACGACGATGTGATGCTCGACGCGACGGCGGTGGATCGATTGCTCACAGCCTCGACGAACTGCTCGGACGCAATCGTTGTCGGTGCGCTCCTCGACCCGGACACGAACGAGATCACATACTCTGGCGTGGTTCGCAGTTGGTGGCATCCGTTGCGAACGCGCCTCGTCGAGCCGGGCGATCGTCCGCAGGAGGCCGATATGTTCAACGGCAACGTCGTTCTCGTGCCCCGCCGCGTATACGAGCGCGTCGGTGCGATCGACGGAGGCTTCTCGCACGGCCAAGCCGACTTCGATTACGGACTGCGGGCAAAGCGAGCCGGTTTCCGTGTTGTCGTTGCCCCGGGTTCTTTCGGCACCTGCCCTCGCGGTAGCCAGCAAGGAACGTTCTACGACAGTACGCTCTCTCTCAGGCGGCGGTGGCAGCTGGTGCAGAGCGCGACAGGGCTGCCGATGCGCTCCCACGCGCGCTATCTTCGGCGGCACGGTGGTCGCCTTTGGCCGCTCTTCTGGGCAGTGCCGTACGTAAAGCTGACTGCAAGTGCCCTCGCCACTGCCCCGAAACGGCGAGTTTCGTAAGACTAAGGAAGGCGACCCCAGGGATCGTCAGGGAGTTGACGAAGAAGTCGTTCGTCGACTGCTCCGAGCATGTAGCGGGCCAGTTCACGATCGCTGAGTCGGTGACGCACCCACCGATGAGCCGCGAGGCCGAGCTCCAGCACCTCATCCTGCGGCCGGTCGAGTAGCTCGCGCACTCGCCGGACCACCGCTCCCACCGTCGGCTCCAGGAAAATGCCCCTCTCAGGCCCCGGGAGCCACTCCAAGGCAGGGTGCACGTGGTGACCTGAGCGCGTCCGGCCAGGAGATGAATGGCAAGCCGGTCGGAGGCGAACCCTGCATGCCCGGGAAAGTGATCCCAGTTCGCCGTGATCAGTGCGCTCCGGACGACAGCCGCCTGATCGCCGATGGGAATTGCGCCCTTAGCGCCTCTGCCCGTCCAGTTCTTGCCGTACACGGCCAGCGGGATTCCGGAGTCTCTTTGCAGGGCGCGCACGAGTCGAAATCGTTGCCTGGCGCCCGGTAGGCGAGAGACGAAATACCGGTTTCCCCACCAGTTGCCGATCACGCCGACTTCGGAGTAGTCACCGTGCGTCGGCGGCTCGTTGACCTCCTCCTCGCCGTAGCGGATGTGATCGTAGGTGAAGGGGACGAAGCGGACGTCGCGGCCGCCGAAGCTTTCGATCAGCCTTCGCTGCTTCCCGACCGCCACCGTGAAGACGACGTCGGCTGTCCTGCCACCAGAGGCGCGTTTCGGGGGGTGATCGGCTTGCTCCACCGGCCCCACGCGTCGCCCTCCCAGTCGAGCAGGATCGGGCGGTAGGCTGCAGCCGCCACGGCGCGGAGCCAGTCCTCGGTGAAGGGAAAGCCATGTGGGCTCGCCTGCACGATCACGTTCGGGCGTTTCGCCCGGATGAGCTCGAGGACGTCGCGCAGGGCGCCCGGCTCGCCCTTCGACTTGGCGATCGTCTTGGGAGCAGCCCATGCGAATGACTCGATGCCCCCGTCCTCTTCCAGTCGCGCGAAGCCGTCGCGCTGACCTGGGTGCTCGCCTGCCGCTTCGTTCGTCAGCAGCACGACGCGAAGGCGTTCTGTGGGGGACGGCAAACGCATGCGGAGCGGAGTGCGATGCGCGTGCTCGCTCACGCGCCGACAATACTGTCGTCAGGACGCTTCAGACATCCTCGGACGCCAGGTGATTCGTATCCCGCGACGCGAAAGTGCCCGTCCCGCGGGAAGGTGGGGAAGCGCGAGCCAGGTGGCCAGCAGCAGGAGCGCGATGACGCCGGAACTGCCGACGATCCGCATGACCATGCCGTAGCCCGAGAGCGCGTGGGTCGTCAGAATCGTCGACGACGTACCAGACTGCCCCGAGCATCGCCGCCCAGACCTCGACACGCAGGGTACCGCCGGCGTCGACCAGGCGGACTCGGGCAAGGAGCGCGATCTGAAAGGCGTGCACCGCGATCTGGACTCCTGCGGCGACCAGGACGATCGCGCGCATGCCGGCATCCTCATGTACGGCAACCCCGAGAAAGCAAACCAGTGCCAATGTCCAGCAGATCTGGACCAGCCAAATCTGCCTGAGGTGTCCGAACGACTCTGCGAACGAGGCGAAGATCGCATACGCCAAGTTCACGGTCGCATAGAGGCACAGGGGCCCCACGATTGCTGCCGCCGGCGCCCAGCGTGCGCCGAGAAGCAGCTCCACCACCAGCGGGGCAAGACCCGCCAGCGCCGCGAAGAGCGGCCAGACCATCGTCGTCGTCACGCTGACGACGTCGATCATCATGCGCCTGCATTCCTCCTCGTTGTCGCGGAAGCGGGGATAGATCGGATACAGCGTCTTCTGCACGCCTTGGGCGAGAAATGTCAGCGGAAGTCCCACCAGCAACGAGGCGCGAGAGAAGAACCCGAGGCTTGCCTGGCCGAGGAAGCGGGACACGGCGAAGCTCGGGAGCGTGTTGTTGACGTAGTGGCCCAGGTTCTGGAGCGAGACCTGCGAGGAGAACGAGAACAGCGACCGGGCGTGCAAGCGCGAGTACGAGACACTGAGGCGCGAACGGGTCGCGAGCACGCCGAGGGCGAGGAGTGCACCCGTGGCTGCGACCTGCCCCAGGACGAGCGCCTCGGCGTTCCGGAGCTGCCACGCGAGGACAGCTCCCACGCCGAACCCGATCAGAACGGACGATGTCTCGATCAGGGTTGCCGAGCGATAGTGCAGGTCCCGCCGAAGCAGGCTCAAAGGCACGATCGCGAGCCCTCCGAGCAGCGTCTGAGGCGCGTAGAGCCGGATCAGTGACGCCGCCTCGGGAGAGCGCCAGAGATCGGCCCACAATCCCGCCGCGGCCAAGACGACCAGCGAGACGGCGGCGCCGGCCGCCCCAGTCAGAATCAACGCGGTGCCCACGACCTGGCGATCGAGTGTGGGGTGACGGATGATCGCGTTCCCGACGGTGCCGAGAGTGAAGTATCCGACGAGCATCAGCAGTGCCTGTGCAGTCGCGTAGGCCCCGAACTCGGCCGGGCTGATCAGCCGTGCCGTAAGCGCGGTGTAGAGCAGTTGGCCGACGATGGCGACACTCGCGCCGCCATAGCTCCACGCAGCCCCGCGGATACTCCGTTGCGCGAGTGAGAGCCTCTGCGAGTCGCCGGCCGAGGAGGGGTCAGACACTGCGGGATGTCCCCGCACCAGGGTAAGTCCGGGTCATTTTCGGGCCTCGACTGAGCGTGCCGAACCCTAGCCCAAATCACGACAGCCGTCGGTCCGCCGGCGAAGGACTCGAGCGATCTCGTCCCGGTGCCGGGCTGAATCGTGGGCCCCGTGAACACGATTGACGGCAATCGCGGTATCCAGAAATCTGGTTCCTCTGGTTCGGCTCAGGAGCCTGGTCTTCCCCCATCCGGCAACTATCATTGGAAGAGTTTCCGCGCAACGAGGCCGGAGTTTTTCGGGGAGAACCAGCTCGATCGAATTCGTTGCCGTCTCGGACGACGCTCAACTCTATGACCGCGCATAGTCCCCCAACGAAGCACCGGCAGCGGGTTTGTGCGCACACGCCCGGTGTTTCTGAACCGAAGATTCGACGTTGACACAGCTGCTCAGTGACGCGCCCGTCCTTCTGGCACTCCTGCTGGCAGTTGCAGGATTGAGCGTCCTGTTCGTGAAGAGCACGGTCGCGGCGATCTGGTCCCTAGTCGTTGTCGTCGTAACGACTCAGGCAATCGTCCCGCCCCTCGAACTGCAGGTGACTGGCGGAGGATTGACGCTCTACGCGCTCGATCTGGTTGCTGCGTTGATGTTCGCAATCGGAGCGAGCCGACTCTTGACGCGGCCGACCCCGGTCGCGGTTTCGTTGCCTCTGTTGGCGTTGTCCTTTTCCTACGTCATCCATGTCGGCTGGGGCGCGGCCACGCTCGGAATGCAGGTCGCGGTCAACTCCTCCCGCCTTTGGCTCTACGTGCTCGGGCCGCTGGTCTATTGCGCACAGGCACACGGCTCCTGGTCGCGCAGGTCTTTTCTTCCGCTCATCTGCGGTGCCGGCGCGCTGGCGGTGTTTGCTTTCGCACAGATCGCCCGCAACGGCCTTCATGCGGCGAACGAGTTCATCTACGTGGGCGGCCAGTTCGTCGACGCGCGGCCCGTGACTGCAGCGGGAGCATTGGTGGTCGCACAGTGCGTCCTGATTGCTCTGGCAGGACGATTCGTGCGGTCGTTTCCGTGGATTGTCGTGATCTTGTCTTTCGCTGCGTCGGTCATGCTTCTCCAGTACCGAACCGTGTGGGCCGTCGCGCTCTTGGTGGGAACCGTCGCCTATCTCAGATGGGCTCGTGTGGCGATCCATCGAAACGAGCGAGGAGCAGCTCTCGCGGCGAGCGCATTGCTCCTCGTCTCCCCCGTTGTCGTGATGCTCGTCGCTTCGTCGAGCTCGTTCACGGAATCCATCGAAACGGCGACAGGAGAGGAGAGCACCCTCGGATGGAGGACATCGAGTTGGGGCTCACTCCTAGAGGCCCATAGCTCGCCGCAGGAGGTTGCATTGGGACTCCCGGCAGGCACGTCCTTGGAACGGAGAATCGGCGAGGGGATTGCGACACAGTCCCCGCACAGCGTCTACGTCGACTCGCTCCTCACCTTTGGCGTCCTAGGGCCCATCGCTGTCGTTTGGCTGTGGGTGCTGATCGTCCGGCGTCGTCACCATGCAGCCGCTGCCTTGCAGCTCTCGTCCGTCGCTGTCGTTCTCCTCGTCGCGAGCCAGGTGGTTTTCGGCATCACCAACATGCTCGGCCCGCTTCAGGGTCTTCTGCTGGGGATGCTCCTGCAAGCTGCCTGGATCACCCGCCCCCACTACCGCGAGGAACCGGCCGAATCGACACCTCGAATCACTGCGCGCGCACGAGTGCGTCCATGACGGACGCCCAGACTGCCTCACGTCCTGTTCTCGCGCCCAATCTTCTCGACCTCGTTTCCTCGTGCTTCGTCGGGAGCCTCCGGGCCGCGACCGAGGGACTCGTCGAGCACGCCGCGGACGAACGCGGCGGATTCGTGTGCCTGTGCAACGTCCACGTCCTCACCTCGGCGCTCCATGACGTGCGCGTGCGAACGGTCCTGAGCTGTGCCGTGATCCGCTTTCCGGACGGCGAGCCCGTCGCCTGGCTGCTCCGCCGGCTTGGCTTGCCGCTGGCCCGGCGTGTGGGTGGGCCGGATCTTTTCTCCAGCGTGGTCGACAGTGGCCGAGAACGTGGTCTCCGCCACTTCTTCGTGGGCTCAACGGACGAGAACCTGGAGCGTCTCGGCCGCACGCTGGCCAATCGCTTCCCTGGAGCTGAGGTCGTGGGGAGCCATGCCCCGCCGCATGTGGCCGAGCCCGACGTGCAAGAGGCGATCGCGAAGATCGAGGCGTCACGCGCGCAGGTCGTCTGGGTCGGTCTCGGAGCTCCCAAGCAGGAGCTCTGGATGTCTCGCGCGTCGCCCGAATTGCCAGGAGTAACTCTCGTCGGGGTAGGGGCGGCCTTCGACTTCCTCGCGGGCGCCAAGCGGCGTGCACCGGCCTGGATGCAACGGGCGGGCCTCGAGTGGCTCTTCCGTCTCGCATCGGAGCCGCGGCGGCTGACCTGGCGCTACACCAGCTCGAACTCGGAGTTCCTTGCGAGAACGGCGTGGGAGCTTGCCCAGCGCCGCGCCGGAGGCGGCTGACCGCCGCCCGCGCGCCCATTCGTTCGCCCCTCACCTGCCACTGGAACGCGATCACGACCGCCCTACTCGGCGGTTTGCACGTTCGAATCAGCGCTTCTGGATCCGTAGAGTGATCGCATGGGACACGTGTGGGCGAAGACGACGCGGACCGCCGCCGATGGGTATCGAGATCCGTTGCGCGTCCTGCATGTGCTCGCGGAAATCGACCGGTCGGGGGCGGAGTCGATGCTTCTTGCGTCGCGCTCCGAATTCCTCGAGAGGGGCTGCGCGAGTGACGCTTTGAGCACGGGCGACAGCGTCGGGCCAATGGGACCCGAGTTCGAGTCTGCCGGCTTCGGAGTCCATCACATTCCGTTCGCGAAGTCGCCGCTCTTCTTTCTGCACGTGTACCGCCTGTTGCGCCGTGGGCAGTACGACGTCGTCCACCTGCACACCGAGCGCGCGAACTTTTGGCTGGGGCTGATCGCGCTGGCGGCCCGGCCGCGGCGCGTATTGCGGACGATTCACAACGCCTTCGCCTTCGAGGGCGGTCTCCGCCGGCGACGCGGGCTCCAGCGGCGCGCTCTGCAGCGTCTCGGCGTCGTGCATGTTTCATGCGGCCCCGCGGTCCTCCGGAACGAGCGCGAGCGGTTCGGATTGCGTACGCACCTCGTGCCGAACTGGTACGACAGCCGCCGATTTACGCCGCCGACGGTGGCCGAGCGACGAGACGCACGGGAACTGCTCGGCATCGCCGAGCAT
This sequence comes from uncultured Actinomycetes bacterium, assembly GCA_963850485.1. Classification (GTDB taxonomy): domain Bacteria; phylum Actinomycetota; class Thermoleophilia; order Gaiellales; family Gaiellaceae; genus GMQP-bins7. Next base: position 144,276 of record CAWKLR010000014.1, read on the forward strand.
GAGACCGTGCTGGTGACGACGGGGAATTGCTCGAGCGTCAAGAATCACGGCGCCCTGATCGCGGCGATCGCGCGTCTCCCGGCTGACTCGCGTCCGCTGTACCTCCATGCAGGCACCGAGGAGAGCGATCGGCAGGAGCGGACGCACGCTCAGGAGCTAGGCGTTGCACGGGACGTCCGCTTCCTCGGCGGAGTCGACGACGTTCGCCCGGTCAACGCGGCCTCTGACCTGTTCGCGATGCCGTCGCTCTACGAAGGGTTCAGCATCGCAGCCCTGGAAGCGCTAGCCATGGGTCTTCCCTGTCTGTTCGCCGACGTCAACGGACTGTCCGATCTTCGCTCGACCTACTCCGGCCTTGCGTACGCCGAGCCGACCGTGGAGTCTCTCGCCCGAGCACTCGGCGAACTGCTGGCTCAGACGCCCGAGCAGCTTCGCTCGCACAGTGCCGAGTACGCAGAGGTCACCCGAACGACCTTCGGTATCGAAGCCGGTGTGGAGCGGTACCTCGAGATCTATCGCGGAGCCAGATTCGGCGGTTTCGGCAGGACATCGAGGTGCCAGGCAACGAGACCGATGCCCTCTCGTCTCCGACGGTACGGTAGCCGGCGGCGGTCAGCGCGTTCTCTCTGCGCGGGCCTGACCGGAGGTGGTCGGGGCGGCTCCGACGAGGAGGAGAGCTCTACGTGTGCCGGCGTGCCGCTATCGCGTCTCGATAGATCCCCACGAGCTCCCTCATCGTCACCTCCGGGCTATAGAGGCGCTCGTAGCGGTCCCGGGCCCCGTGGCCAAGACGCACGCAGAGCTCCTCGGAGTCCGCGAGCCGCCGGAGTGCACGGGCCATGTCGTCGGGATCGTCGACTTGCACCTGCAGTCCTGTCTCGTCCTCGACGATGAGCTCGACGAGGCTGCCGACCCGCGATGCGACGACCGGGACTCCGACCGCGTACGCCTCCGCCACGACTCGTGGAAAGCCTTCGTAGCACCTCGATGGCACGATGAGGGCGGATGCGGTGACGAGGCTCTCGTAGACCTGGCTTCGCTCGACCTGGCCGAGGAATGTCAGACCGGGCAGGTGGCCGTACTTCGCTCGCAGCTCGGCACCGCTCTCCTCGACTCCACCCGTGAGCAGGAGCGGCGGAGATCCGGAGGGGAACGCTCGGTGCCAGCCTTCGAGCAGGACGTCGACACCCTTCTCGGGCGTCAGCCGCGACAGCGAGAGAAAGTGCCGACCGGTTCGGCGTGGCGGCAGGTCCTGGTCTCGAACGGTGTTGTACTTGACCTTGATCTTGGACGCCGGCCAGCCGGCGTCGATGTACTTCTCACGTTCGTAGGCCGACACGACGATGATGCGGTCGATGTATCGGTGCCACGTACGTAGTCGATCGTGCAGTCCGTCCATCACGGCGACGGGCACGGTCGCGAGACGGGAGTCGCGGTAGCAGCCGTACTTGATGGACGGCAACGGGAAACGGCCGAAGCACTCCTCGCAGGGTTTCTGGTCACGCAGGAACGTTCCCGCAGGGCAAAGAGGGCGGAAGTTGTGCAGGGTGTGAACAACGCCTGCGCCGCTACGGTGAGCGGTCCGGAAAACGGCGGGACTGAAGAGCGGGAAGGTGTTGTGGATGTGGACGACGTCTGGTCGGCTGCGCTCGATCGCCCGGTGCACGACCGCCTGGCCGGCGCGCGACCAGACAACCCGGCCGGGCAGCGTCGCCCGCTTCCACGCCGGCCAATGCTCGATGTCGTCGCTTCGCAGCTCGACGTAGTCCACATGGCACCCGTATTCCCCGAGCAGGCGGACCTCGTCGTCGACGACCTCGTTCTCTCCGCTTTGCTGCTCCGACCGATAGCGACCGTGGACCACGAGTACTCGGAGCTGTCGACCGTCGTAGTCCATCGACTCCGCCTCCGAGTGACGAGATGGGGTCGTTATCACGCTGCGTGTACCCGTGCTCGGCGAATCGCCATCCACGTCGGATCGCGGGACATCCAGGAACCCATCAGGAGACGGGAGGCGTCGGATCGAGGCGCATCACGCAGATGGCTCCTCTTCGTCGACCGTTGCTCCGCGAGCCGGCATCACGAGCACCGTATAGCGCAAGTCATCGCGAAGCGGTGCTTCACCCGCGGTCAACCTCGTTCGCGCCCGCAAGAATTCGCGACCCTCCGTGCTGCGCTCAAGCCGTGTGTCACATTGTGCGTAGACATGGGTCCGGTCAACTTCGCACGCCGGGGGAGCGACTACCGCGTGTACGAGCAGCTCTTGCGAGGTCTCGATGCCGGCTGATCGTTTCGTGAATCGACCCGTTGTCCTCGGATACCACGCAATCAGCGCCGCGTGGGACTCGCAGCTGGCAGTCTCGCCGGACCTTCTTCGGAAACACGTGGCGGCGCTCGGCGCGCGTGGCTATGTGGGCATGACGTTCTCCGATTCCGAGCGTCTGCGGGCCGAGGGAAGTCTTCCGCCTCGTTCGGTGGTGATCACGTTCGACGACGGGTACGCCTCGACCTTACAGGCGGCCCCGATCCTGGCCGAGCATGGTTTTCCAGGAACGGTCTTCGTAGTCACCAGCTTCGTCGAAGCTGGTGGGCCACTTGCGTGGGCGGGCATCGAGCAGTGGCTGCAGCCGGCGACTCGAGATGAGCTCACTCCGCTTACCTGGTCGGAGCTCGAATCGTTGGTTGCGGCCGGCTGGGAAGTCGGCTCGCACACCGACACCCATCCGCTCCTCACCAAGGCCAGCGACGCGGTTCTCGAAGCCGAGCTGCTCAGATCGCGAGCCGCGATCGTTCGCCGTCTCGGTACGTGCACGTCACTCGCCTACCCGTATGGCCTCGCCGACGATCGAGTGGCAACTGCAGCGCGGGTCGCGGGCTACGATGCCGCCTGCATGCTCACGTTCGCGCACTTCGTGGACGAGCCGCTCCGACGACCGCGCGTTGGAATTGGCCCGTCGCACACGTCAGCTCGGCTGACCGCTGAGCTGTCCCGGCTAGGACAGTTCGCACGGCGCAGCGGTGCCGCGCGCCTCGCGCGCAAGCTGCACCGTCGACGAAGCTGGCTGCCTGACCGGTGACGAGCACTCGGGCGGACCGCGTGCCTCCGAACCACCCCGGCTAGGTATCTCGACGATGAAGCCGAGATCGATACCGCGTGTCGCGCTGATCAGCAACCTGTGCCCGCACTATCGGCGACCGCTCTACGAGGTGCTCGCCCGCAGGTTCGAGTTGGAGTGCTACTTCTTTGCGACGGACGAGGAGTACTGGAATCCCATGCTGCCAGCCGTCGAGGCGGGTGACTTCACGCGTGTCGAGCTTCGGCCGCTCAGCGTGCTCGGCGAGCCCGTACTGCCCGCGCTTGCGAGCCGGCTCACACGTGATCGGTACGACGTCGTGATCATGGATCTCACCGGCCGACTCATGATCCCGTACGTCTACTTCCTCGCTCGCATGCGCCGCCTGCCGTTCGTCCTCTGGACCGGTACCTGGCTTCATCCAGACACACGGTTTCACCGCCTGACCCGAGGAGTCACGGAGTCTCTGTACCGACGTTCGGACGCAATTCTCGTCTACGGCGACCACGTGCGGCGTGCGCTCACGGCGGTCCGTGGGGTGGAGGGAGACAAGATATTCACGGTGGGACAGGCAGTCGTCGCCTCGAGGTTCGCTGTCGCGACGGACCCTGCTCGGTCCAACGAGCTTCTCTTCGTCGGCCAGTTCGAAGAGCACAAGGGCATCGACTACCTCATCGCGGCGTTCGACCGCGTCCGCGATCCAAGAGCACGGCTGATCCTCGTCGGCAACGGCAGCCTGGAGGCAACCGTCAGACGGCAGGCCGAAACGAGATCGCGGATCGAGGTTGTCGGTCACGTCTCCCAGGACGAACTGCCCCAGAGATACGGAAGTGCCCGCGCGCTCGTGCTGCCGTCGGTGACCACCGCCAAATATCGCGAGGCCTGGGGCCTCGTCGTAAACGAAGCGATGCACGCGGGTCTCCCGGTGATCGCGAGCGACGCCGTAGGTGCGGCGGCCGGCGGATTGGTCGAGGACGGTGTGACCGGTCTCGTCGTCCCGGAGCGGGATTCCGCGGCACTCGGAGCCGCAATCGACACGCTGTTCGACGACGATGCGCTCGTTACGGAATTGGGGCGTCAGGCCCGTGAGCGGGTGTCTCGGTACACGTTCGACCGAATGGCCGATGCGTTCGAAGCGGCTGTCGAGCATGCGTCTCGAGCCCGAAATCGTTCGAACGGGGGAGCAGCCGCCTAACCGGAGAGCGTGCTCGTCGACCGGTTACCGGTCTCGACACGGAGCCCTCGCTGGAGAGCGTCCGCCACGAGCGTCACGTGGTCGTCCGGCATGTGCGGATAGAGCGGAAGGGTCAGGATGCGGTCGGCGATCGCATCGGTTTTCGGGAGCGGGCGCCGTCCACCGATCTCCGAGTAGTACGTGAAACGGTGGATGGGCGGATAGTGCACGCTGGTCTGGATCCGCTCGCTCTGCAAATGCGAGCGAATCGCATCGCGCGACACGCTCTCGGGGAGCAGCGCGACCGCAAGATGATGTGACGCGTCGTCGATCGACGAGTCGTCGAACGGAAACGTCACCCCGGCAACGCCGTCCAGCAAGCTCCGGTATCGCCGAACGTGTCCCATGCGCGCCGCGTTGGCGGCGGGCAGTCGAGCGAGCTGGATGACCGCGAGTGCCGAGCGAAGCTCGTCCAGTCGATAGTTGAAGCCAGCGTCGACCACGTCGTAGGAGCTCGCGTGGCCGGTATGTCGCTGCCAGGTCAGCGTCGTCATTCCGTGCGAGCGCAGAAGCCGCACGCGATCCGCGATCTGCTCGTCCGAGGTCACGACCATTCCACCCTCACCAACGGGAAGGTTCTTGTTGGCGAAGAAGCTGAAACAGCCCACAGCGCCGATCGTCCCCGCCGCGCGGCCGTTCCAGCTGGCGCCGATCGCATGCGCTGCGTCTTCGATCACCGCGATGCCGCGCCGTTCGGCGATCTCCAGCACGCTGGCGAGGTCGCACAGGAAGCCGCCGTAGTGCAAGACGATGATCGCTTTCGTCTTCGGTCCGATGGCCGCTTCGAGATCGATCGGATCGAGGTTGAGGTCGTGGGGTCCGACGATGTCGCAGAAGACCGGCGCCGCTCCGGTGCAGGCGACGGTGTTCGCGGCAGCGACGAAGTTGAGCGACGGCAAGACCACTTCATCGCCTGGCCCGCAACCGACGGCGAGCAAGGCGAGATGGAGTGCTGCGGTCCCGTTCGAGACGGCGATTGCCTGCGTCGCGCCGGAGAAGGCCGCGAACTTCGCTCTCCAGCTCGGCGACTCGCGGCCCCATGCTCCACCAGCCCGATTCGAGGACCTCCAATGCCGCGCTGGACAGCTCGTCGTCGACTGCGACATCCGACAGTGGGACTCTCCAAGTCGACTCGGTCACTGCCCGACGCGCCCGATCTCGCAATTTCGGAACCGCGGACTAGACTCAGAAGAGTTCGTCATCGGGGATAGGAAAGAGAGCATGGGGAGCGATTTGGGTGTGAGGGCGATCATTCTCGCCGGTGGTCGCGGAACGCGGCTGAAACCGTACACGTCGATTCTGCCGAAGCCGCTGATGCCGATCGGAGACCGGGCGATCCTGGAGATCACGGTCGACAGGCTGGTCGAGAGCGGCATCTCGGACATCACGCTCTGCGTCGGTCATCTCGCGCACCTGATCGAGGCGGTGTTCAACGGCCGCCCGCGAAATGCGCGCTTTCGATACGTGCGAGAGGAGGCACCTCTGGGCACCGCTGGCCCGCTTCATCTCGTCGAGGATCTCACCGAGACCTTTCTCCTCATGAACGGCGACCTGCTGACAGACCTCGATTTCTCCACGTTGATCGAAGCCCACCGCAGTGCGCGGAACGTCGTAACGATCGCGACCCATGAGCGACGGGACACGATCGACTACGGCGTCCTGCACGTGGAAGAAGGCGAGTTTCCCCGTCTTCTCCGATACGAGGAGAAGCCCGAGATCGCCTTGACCGTCAGCATGGGGATCTACGTGCTGGAGCCCTCGGCGCTGGAGCACATCCCGGCGGGCTACTTCGACTTTCCCGACTTGATTCGTGCGCTGCTCGAGAACGGGAAGCGGGTCGGGACATTCCCGTTCCCCGGCTACTGGCTCGACATCGGGCGGCGTGACGACTACGAGCAGGCGATCGAGAAGTGGGCGCAGCGAGACGCCGACGACCCCATTCAGTAGACGTCAGTTCCGGAAACTCTCCGCGAAGGGGTCGGAGATCGCCCCGGATCCGAGTAGCGCGATCAACTCGTCGATGCCTCCTGAGACCGTACGCGTGGTCGCATAGCCCAGGCGTGACTCGATCTTGTCGAATCCGACACGGTAGTCCCGCGGATCCTCGTCTTTGGCCACTCGCTCGACGGTGGTGTCGGGGACTCTCTCGAGCAGGAGCTCGACGAGATCCTGCTTGCGGAAGTTCTGGCTCGAGTTTCCGACGTTGAAGACCTCGCCGTGAACCTGGTCCGCGGGAGCTCCGAGCACCGCCGACACAGCTTGGACCGCGTCCCAGACGTGCACGTACGGCCTCCAGAACTGCTCCCCGTACACCACGAGCTCCCGATTCACGAACGCGTCGCGGGCGAACTCGTTCACGGTCAGATCGAAGCGCATTCTCGGTGACACGCCGTAGACGGTCGCGAAACGGAGGCACGTGGTCGCGAAGCCGGACGTCGAGTGAGCGAGGACGTCGAGCTCTGCGGCCACCTTGGTCTCGGCGTAGAGAGACACGGGCCGGAGCTCCCACTCCTCGGTCGCGAAGGCGTTCCCGTCCTGCAGCTTCCCGTAGTTGCTGCAGGTGGAAGCAAAGACGAATCTGCCGACCCCCGCGGCAGCTGCCTCGCTCACGAGCGCGCTGGTCGCCTCGGAATTGACCTCCCGTGCTCGGTCAGGATCCCGGGCACATGCGGGATCACCGACGACGGCTGCCAGGTGGACGACTGCCTCGACGCCCTCGAGCGCGGATGCTCGCACCTCGGCGTCTCGAACGTCACCACGCACGAACTCGAATCCGGGTCGACCCCAGAGGTGCAGCAGGGACTGGCCGTCGCCGACGGTCAGAGCGTCTAGAGCACGAACCGGTCGCCCTCGACGAAGCAGGTCGTCAACGAGAACCGAGCCGACGTAGCCGGCTCCTCCCGTGACGAGGACGGGTCCGTGACTCATGCGGTTACCTCCGATTTCGACCAGTTGGCTTGACGAGCGTGGGGCATGCGGGCATCTGGCTCATTCTCGTGAGCGTTCTCTTGCTGCCAAGCCCTACTCCGGCCTTGACGCAGTGCGGCTTACCGTACCGATGGCTGGCTGCCCAGAGGATCGTGACCGACGGGGTTGCTTCTCCGAGGGGTGCCGATACTCTGTGACGAGGGATGAGGATGTTGGACGAATCGCGTGCACGTCTCGAAACGACGCCGCCTAGCAGCGGTCGCATCCGTGGGGCGATCGAGAGCACACCGATCGACGGACGCGGATATCTGGCCCTGCTGTCGCGGCGAAAGTGGATCATCATCCCTCTCGTCATCCTCTTGCCGCTTGCTGCCTACGTGTATGCAGCCCAAGCCACGCCTGTCTATGAGTCATCTGCTCAGGTCTTCTTGAATCGCCAAAGTGAGAATGTGTCAGGGCTCGATGACCAGGTTTCGGATCCGCAACGTGTGATCCGCACACAAACCGACATCGCCCGCTTGCCGGTGATCGCCGAGCGCGTCGTTGAAAAAGCAGGGCTCGAGCGGGACGCCGGCGCGTTCCTGGCACAGTCTGCAGTGGCCTCGAACGACCTCGTCGATCTTCTCACGTTCCAGGTGCAAGACGAGGTGCCGTTGCGGGCGGCCGCCCTCGCGAACGTCTACGCGGAGGAGTACATCCGGTTTCGTCGCGAGCTCGACACCAAGGCGCTGCAGGCGGCGTCTCAGGCGTTGGAGCGTGAGCTCACAGAGCTCGAGGCGAAAGGCGTGGTCGTCAACTCGGGTCTGTACGGCGCCCTGGCGCAGAGACTCCAGCAGCTCAAGTCGGCTCAGGTGCTGCAGGAGTCGAACGCACTGCTCGTGAAGCGTGCGAACAGCGCCGCGCAGGTCGAGCCCGCGCCGATGCGAACCGCGGCCCTCGCGCTCGGGCTGGCGATCTTTCTGGGACTCGGGCTGGCGTTCCTGCTCGACGCGCTCGACACGCGCGTCCGCGATCCCGAGGAGCTCGCGGATGCGCTCGGGCTTCCGATCCTCGGAAGTCTTCCGGCGATCCCGCGGGCCCTGCGTTCGAACGGGCGAGTCGTCATGCTCGACGAGCCGAACAGCGCCGACGCCGAGCTGTACCGAATGTTGCGGACCACCCTCGAAGTCACAGCGCTTCAGGGTGGATGTCGCTCGCTCATGATCACGAGCGCTCTCGCCCAGGAGGGCAAGTCGACGACCGCGGCGAACCTCGCCATCGCTCTTGCGCGTACGGGACGACATGTCACGCTCGTCGACCTCGATCTTCGTCGGCCGAGCCTCGACCGATTCTTCGCACTGCGGGGAAGGCCGGGAATGACCGACCTCGTGTTCGGACGCTCGTCGATCGGAGATGCCGGAGTGCGCCTGACGTTCGGGGATGTCCTGGAGCCTGGCTTCGCAGGGGATCTACGCCTTCTGCGCCACGGCGAAGGCGACGCGGCCGGCGACAAGCACGAGCCGGGAATTCTCGACGTGATCGGCTCGGGCGTTCTGCCTCCGAACCCCGGTGAGTTCATGGTCACGTCCGAGCTCGACGCGACGCTCGAGCAGCTCCAGGATCGAAGCGATCTGGTCATCGTCGACGGACCGCCACTGCTCCTCGCGGGCGAGGCGCTCACCCTGAGCTCGAAGGTCGACGCTCTTCTTCTCGTGACGCGGATGAACGCGTTCAGGCGAGGCCAGGTCAGAGAGCTGGAGCGCCTGCTCACCGCCACGCCGACGCTGAAGCTGGGACTGGTCGCCACGTCGCACATCGCGTTGCCCAAGCGCGAGTACTACGGCAACGCAGAGTGGGCTTCCCACGAGGTGCCGGGCGCCCGAGGACGCGCGAGACGGACTGCTAGCTCTGGCGTGGAGGCGCCGCCTCCGATCGATCTTCAGGCAGGGGTCGAGCAAGAGACCAACCCCGATGCCGCTCAGTCCGGGTCTCGAAGGTCCTGGACGTGAGCAGCGCCACGGCCTGACGCGCGAACCGTCGGTCGCGGTCAGAAATCGAGCTTCCGCGCGATCCAGATCTCCTCGGTCGGCCAGCGCCGCGCCCACTCGAGCGACGCGAACTCGAGCCGAGCCTTCGCTCCGGCACGTGGTCGGACCTCGATCAAGTCTTCGAGCACGAAGCCCACGTTTCGCAATGCCCGCACCCAGTCGCTGTGCGTGAGGTGGAACTCGACCGACTCCTCGCCCGGGAACTCGACCCGATAGCGCAGGAAGTAGTCCCGAGCGAGCGACGTACCGGCGGCGCTCCCGTCGCCGGGAGTGCAGGTCATCAGCATCGCGCCGCTCGTGAAGAAGATCAGCGTCCCACCGGGGCGAAGAAGACGATGGGCTTCTCGCAGCCAGTGAGGGGGATCGCACCAGACACTTGCCCCGTACTCCGAGATCGCGAGATCGAAGCTGTCCTCGTCGAACGGGATGTTCTCGGCGTCGGCGTGAACCAAGGGAAAGTGGAGTCCGAACTCGACCTGGAGCCGTTCGACGGTCTCGAGCTGCCTGCGAGAGAAGTCGACCGCGACGGGGCGCACATTGCGTCGTGCGAGCCACGCCGAGATCGCCGCCGTGCCGCAGCCGAGCTCGATCACGTCGGCACCCGGCTGGAGCTCGCCGACGAGCTGAAGCTCGGATTCCGGAGTGTTCCAGACGCCCCACAGGAGCTCGTCGTTTCGCCATGACTCCCGCGCGGACGGCCTCGCGTCCAGCGCCCACCGCTCCCACGCAGCCCTGTTCCGAGCGATGTGCTCGGAGGTGTCGTCCGAGGGCAACACGACTCCTCGAATCGGTGCTCTGGCAACGATTTCGGATGGAGCCGGTGTCTTTGTGTCGCGTCGAGCCATGTTTCGCACACGGTACCGCCTTGTGCGCCGAACTTGTATTCCCCGAGCAGCACTTTCGCAACCTGTTCGGTGCTGAACGACGTGTCTGCCAGACGCTGGCGCGTCGAAGTGACCGGGTTGTCAGAGAGCCGCTTCCGTGGTATATCAACGTATTGCGGGACGGCTCCGATGGGGATCGGAGCCTCTATTCATATCGTGCGACTGGGGGAGGGGATGGGATGAGCGACCGTAAGGGGCGGATCGCGAAGCTTGCGGCTCTGCCGGTGCTCGCCGTGTGCGGGTTCCTGGCAGCGGCGACGTTCGCCGGGGTCGGCTTCGGCACCACGACGCCGAGCACGACCGACACGAGCACCACAGGATACGACCACGACGACCACGACCACCACCACGACGACACGACGACTCCGCCGCCGGACTTCGACGGCTGCACACCGGGGTACTGGAAGTCGACTCAGCACCACGACGAGTGGACCGGCCTCACACCGGGCCAGACGCTCGAGAGCGTCTTCGATGTGCCCGACTCGTACGGGATCGACCTGAAGACGCTGGATCAGGCGCTCGGACCTCCGGGATCTGGAGCACTGAACGGCTCCGGGCCGGATGGTGTGTATCAGCTACTGCGACACGCGACTGCCGGAATCCTCAATGCGAACCACCCGGATGTCGACTACCCGTTCAGTGCGGGAGACATCGTCGCTGCAGTCAATTTCGTGCTCGTGTTCAAGAACAAGGATCTGAACAATCTGCTCAAGGACATTCTCGCGAGCGCCAACGAACGGGGCTGCCCGCTGAACTAGCGGTCACCGTGCTGAAGGACTTGCGGGCCGGAGCGATCCGGCCCGCAGTCGTTCTCGAGATGGCGTCGAACCTAGCTTCCGGGGAGAAGCCCGCCAAGGCCTCCGAGGTCACCGGGAATCAGCCCCGACATCTTCGACTCCATCAGCCCCCGCGCAGAGCGAAGCGCTTCGTTCACCGCCGCGAGGACCATGTCCGCAAGGAGCTCGGGGTCGTCCGGATCGATCGCGCGCGGGTCGATGACCAGCTCGAGGATGTCGCCCGCGCCGTTGGCCTTCACCGTGACCATGCCTCCGCCGGCGGTGGCCTCGACGGTCTCGCTCGCCGCCGCTTCCTGCGCCTCCGCGAGCTGTTCCTGCATGCGCTGCGCCTCGCGCAGCATCTTGTTCATGTCGAAGCTCATTCAGGCTCCACCTCTCGGGCATCGAAGGTCTCTTTCAGCGACGAGATCCAGTCGTCCTCCGACTTCGGCTCGTCGTCGTCCTCCATGGCCGCATCGCTCTCGCCGGCCTCCAGCACGACCGCGAGCTTCCGTCCGGTGACCTCGTAGAGCGCGTCGCGGAGCAGGCCGATGTTCTGCGGCTCCGCGATCTGCTGGCGGTGGAAGTCGTTGCCGGCCGGGAACTCGAGCGTCAGCGTGTCGCCGGCGAGCTCGGTGGGCGTGGCTTCGGCCAGGAGGCTCGCCACCGGGATCGAGCGCTCCCGGACCGAGCCGACGATGCTTCGCTGCCACGCTTCGGCAACCTGCTCCAGCTCGAGGTCGGGCCCGGCAGGCGTCGAAGCTTCCACCGAAACCTCAGGTGACGGCGAAGGAGCGGCTGAGGTCTCCCGTGCGACCGGCACAGGGGAGCCGCCGCGGCTCTCGAGCACTTCGACCCGATGTGCAAGCGACTCGCGCGACAGGTCGGCCTGGGGTCGCGTCACCTTGACGATCGCGAGCTCCAGCGGAAGCCGCGGATCCGCGCCCTGGCGCATGTCGTCGACTGCGACCGCGAGCAGGTCGATCAGCCTCAGGACGGTCGGCTCGGGGAGTTGATTCGCCTGCTGGCGCAGGAGCTCCTTCGTCTCCTCGGTGACCGGAAGCGACTCGGGAACGTGACCCATGTGCTGGACGAGCAGCAGGTGGCGCAGATGCTCGAGCAGGTCGTTGACCAGACGGCCCAGATCCTGCCCCTGCTCTGCGAGCTCTTCGAGGAAGACGAGTGCTCCCGCGGTGTCGTGATCGACGACCATGTCGCAGAGCCGGAGCAACGTGTCCTCCTCGACGGCGCCGACGAGCTGGAGGACGGCCTGGGCGTCGACCGAGCCGTTGGTCGCCGCGGCGAGCTGGTCGAGCGTCGAGACCGCGTCCCGGAACGACCCGTGCGCGCTGCGGGCGATCAGCGACAGCGCGGAGTCCTGGGCCTGGATGCCTTCTCCCTCGGCAACGCGCCGGAGCAGCGTGACGAGCTCCGCAAGCCGTGGGCGCTGGAAGACGAACGTCTGGCAGCGCGAGCGAACGGTCGGGATGACCTTGACGAGATCGGTCGTGCAGAAGACGAAGAGGAGGTGGGGAGGAGGCTCCTCGATCAGCTTGAGCAGCGCGTTCCAGGCGGCGTCGGTCAGCTGATGCGCCTCGTCGAGGATGTAGACCTTGAAACGGCCTTCGACGGGCTGCAGCACGACCCGCTCGCGGATCTCCCGGATGTCGTCGATGCCGCGCTGGGAGGCGGCATCCATCTCGACGACGTCGAGCGAGGTCCCGTTCGCGATCGCGACGCACACGTGACAGGTCTTGTCCGGGGTGGGTGTCGGCCCGCCCGTGCCCACGCAGTTCAGGGCCTTGGCGAGGATGCGTGCCATCGACGTCTTGCCCGTGCCGCGCGGTCCTGCGAAGAGATAGGCCTGGCGCACCTGGTCGTGCTCGATGGCGTTCTGCAGCGTCCGGACGACGGCCTCCTGCCCGACGACCTCGTCGAAGCCCTGCGGACGGTACTTCCGGTACAGCGCGCTCACCTGGTGGATTCAAGCAGGTGCGGTGCTCACTCGGAGAAGCCCGGTCACGCGCTCCGACTTCGAGAGCGGCATCACCGGAGGTACCTGCGTCGCCGACTCGGATCGGGCGAGACCGCGGCACCTGAGAGGGAGTCCTTAGCGCTGCTTCCTTCCGGACCTGACGCGGTTCGGACGCTCCCAGTGCGCGGGACCCGATCTGTCAACGCCACGTGCGCAGACCCAATCCCGACGAACCGTCCCTCGGACGGCGTTCGGTCCCGCATGGAGCGGATTTCGGGTTCAGGGAACCGCTGACTCCCCACCTAGCGCGACCGGGCAGCCGGAGGGTAGCAGGCCACCAATGCTCCTCTACCCGACCCGCAAGGAGCGAATCCCTGGAAGTGGTCATCGCCGTCCGAGGGGGTCGACACGATGTTCTTCTGACGTGAGCCGCCAGCGCCGCAGGCACGTACGGATGTTCGGAGTTGCGTTGTTCTTGCTGGCCGCAACGGCCGGCGGCGCGCTCGCCGTCGGCGTCGCGTCGTCCGGCGAGGGCTGGGGGCAGGTCGGCGATACGCCTGTCCCGGGTAACTACGACGGCCTGGGTGGAGACGACGTCGCCGTCTATCGAAACGGCGAGTGGTACGTCATGGATCAGCCACCGTACCCGCGAATCTGGGGGAAGGCCGGCGATGTGCCGGTTCCCGGAGACTACGACGGAGACGGCTCGGATGACATCGCGATCTGGCGTCCGTCGACGGGCGAGTGGTGGGTCAAGGGGCAATCCGGCCCATCTATGTGGGGGGTGTCAGGGGACGTGCCGGTACCTGCCGACTACGACGGCGACGGCACGACCGACATCGCGGTCTTCCGACCGAGCGAGGGTCGGTGGTACGTCAAGCCCGACCCGGTCGCCGACGTCGTCGTCGCGGCGGCAGGAGACCTGTGCTCGACTCCAACGGACTGCGCGCCGTCGGCAGCCGTCGTCGACACCATCGACCCCGACAAGGTGCTCGTTCTCGGAGACAACGCCTACCCGAACGGCTCGAGCTCGGACTACACCGCTTTCTACGCGCCGAACTGGGGGCGGTTCAAGGCGAAGACCATGCCGGTTCCGGGGAACCACGAGTACCAGACCGCAGGTGCGGCGGGCTACTTCGGCTACTTCACGGGGGTCGCTCCCTACTACTCGTACGACCTCGGGGCGTGGCATCTGATCGCGTTGAACAGCGAGATCCCGGTCAACGACGGCTCTGCCCAGGAGAACTGGCTGACCGCCGACCTCGCAGCGAACGCGGGCAAGTGCATCCTCGCGTACTGGCACAAGCCGAGGTGGTCGTCGGCCAGCACGCACGGCAGCAACGCCGCGTACCACCAGCTATGGCAGGACCTGTACGACGCCGGCGCCGACGTGGTCCTCAACGGGCACGTCCACAACTACGAGCGCTTCGCGAAGCAGAATCCGGCGGGCGTCGCGGCGGCCAACGGAATACGAGAGTTCGTGGTCGGAACCGGAGGCCGCGCCTTCTACGGGTTCAACGCACCGATCGCGAACAGCGAGGTGCGAAACGCCGACAGCCACGGCGTGCTCGAGTTGACCTTGCATGCCGCGAGCTACGACTGGCGGTTCGTCCCGGTCGCCGGCGCGTCGTTCACGGATGCGGGTTCCGCGGGTTGTTGAAGACGCGCGAGAGCGAACGAACTCCTGCCCGGACGAACGGCCGCTCTCCGCTTCGTTCGCCTTTAAGAGGGGCGAGTTGCGCCGAAGCGATGAGCGGCCGCTCGATCTAGCCTTTGCGCTACTTGCTCTTCTTGCACCGCCCGATCGTGTCGCCGTGGGCGCGATGCATGCGGAGCTTCGAGCGGACGATCTTCATCGTCGTCTGACCCGAGCGCGCTTTGTGACAGATCGTCACGCGGCTCGACGGGCAGGGACCGATCGTGTCGCCGTGCCTCAGATGGGCGGGAAGTGCCGAGCGGGAGATCGTGATCGTCACGCGACCCGAGCCCGTGCGGTGACAGATCGTCACTTTCTTGTCTCCGTACTGATCGAACGCGGGGCTGCCCTTGACCACGCTCGGTGACTTCGGCTGGGCGGGTGCGACGACACGTTTTGCCGCCTTCACGACATCGACGGTGCTCGAGGCCGCATACCCGATCCCGCCGAACGAGGCGAGGACGCCGAACATCACGACGCTGATCGCGCACGCGAACGCGACCCGTGCGTAGGTGTTGAGCCGCGACCTCCGAGTGGTCGCGTTCACTTGCTGCGCCGAGCGCCTTCACGAATGTCTCGCTCGGCTGCGAACGACTTGCGAAGCAGCTCCGCCTCGAGGCTCTCCCCTGAATCCCGTCTCCGAAATCTCATCGTACGTCCCTCCCCAGGTTGTACAGCTTCTACCCCTACTACCGGTTCCGGGCCTCTTTCCTTACACCCTCGTCTGCCTCGAGCGTCGAACGGAGGCGATCGAGCGCGCGATGGAGCGCGACTTCGACCGCATTCGTCCGTAGGTCCAGGAGTGTCCCGATCTGCGCCGCCGAGAGATCGGCTCCGTACCGAAGAGTGACGAGCTCGCGGTCCCGCTCGCCGAGTTGCTCGATCGCGGAGGCGAGGAGCGTTCGTCGGATCACTTCCTCTTCGAGATCCCCCCGCATCGCGGCATCCGGCGCCTCGGACGCGCGTGGCACGGAGCGCGCGCGGCTGTCGTCGATCGCATGCCGCGCGATTCCGATCACCCACGCGATCGGGTCGCCCTTCGCCGGGTCGTAGCTCGACCGGTAGCGAACCGCCCGTTCGAAGACGTCCGACGTGACGTCCTCCGCCTCCGGCCCGTCGCCCAGCCGGTATGCCACGTACGCGTACACGCGCCGGATCAGGGGCTCGGGATCTGCGAGCGGATCACGTCGTCGGCGGATCACGGGCGCCCGATCGGGTCCACGAGGTAGGACTGGATCTCCGGGCTCAGCGGATTGAGCCGTCTGGCCTCGGCGAGAGCCCGCTCGCCTTCCGGGCCCGGGGTCGTCTGGGCGAGCGCGAACCACAGGGTCCAATCGCGCGGATCGGCAGCGACGGCCTCCCGAAGATTCTCGCGAGCACTCTCGAGATCCCCGTTCGCGAGCTGGGCTTCCGCGAGGAGCCGATGTGCCTGTGCCGACCACGGCGTCCAGCGCAGCGCGACCTGCGCGCGGTCGGCCGCTTGGGCGACCTGGCCGTCGTTCAGCGCGGACTCGCCGTCGGCGAGCGCTCTGTTGCCGATGAGGCCGACGACGGAGAATGCGGCCACGGCGAGCGCAACGACCAACACGCCGCCTCGGACAGAGCGCGGCAGCGACCACACACGCTCGCCGCGTGCTGCCACCAGCAGCGTCGCGGCGCACAAGAGCCCCACGAGCGTCACGGCCGGGAGCTCCCAGTCCCAGTCGACGCCCGCATGGACGACGAACGCCATGTACGCGCCGAACGTCGCCGGAACGACGGGCAGCCTGCGGGCGCGGATTCCTGCCAGGATCGGGATGCCGAGCGCCGCGAGGAGCGAGCCCGAGACCGAGCGGCCCCGGTTTCGGCGAGGGTTTCGAGATAGAGGCTGTGGGCGTCCCGGACCTTGAACGGAATCGGCCGGAGCTCGTTCCAGGACTGCTCGAAGGTGCCGGCTCCGGACCCGAGGATCGGCTCGCGCTCGTAGGCGCGCCAGGCCAGCCGCCATTGCAGAAGCCGGTTGTTCCCGGAGAGGTTGAAGAGTCGCTCGTTGACGCTCGACCCTGCACTCTCTGGCGGCGGGGCGGCGAAAGCGTCGTACGCGCGCGAGGCGAGCGTCGGCGGGCTTCCGAACTGCGCGAAGACGACGAGCAAGGCGGCGAGGCTCGCCGCGACGAGAGTCGTCGCGTATGCCCGGCGAAGTCGTGGCTCGGACGACGCGCGTCGTGTCCAAACGCTGCATGACGAGCAGCGACGAGTGCGCTCAACCCCGCGGCTACGGCCAGGACGAGGGCCAGCCGATGCCCCTCCCGACTTGCGTCCGCCGCCGAGGCGTCGATCCGGTTCAGCGCCGGCGACCTGTACGCGACGACGAGGATGACCACGACGGCCGGGGCGAGCACGAGCACGTGTCGTCACGAGCTGGAGGCGGCGTCGGATCGAGCGCGATCGCGCGCGAGCGGCTCCAACCGCGAGCGCGATCCACGCGCCGCGGCTGAACGTGAAGTAGAGCGTCGTGAAGAGCACCGGCAGCGACGCTGCTGCGATCGGGCGCACTGCGGAGGCGGAGGACCGCGCGACCAGGCCGACGGCAAGCAGCGCGCCCATGGCCGCAAACACGCCGAGGCCGTTCCAGTACCCCAGTGGCTCGGAGAGACGATATCCCGCGAGCGGATCGAAGAGGCCGAGGCGTTCGGGGAAGAGCCGAGTGAGCAATCCGTAGCCGCAGGCGACGGAGACTGCCGCCCAGACGCCGGTGACGAGTGCGGGCAGCGTCTTGCGGGTGAGAACGACACACGACGCCGCGAGCGTGGTGACGTAGAGGAGCGATCCGTTCGGTCTCGAGGACTCCGCGTTCGGGGATGCCCCAGATGCTCGACGCTGCGACCCAGCACGGCAAGCGCCGCGAGTGCCGTGAGCGTCGCCACCTCGAGCCAGCCGAGCTGGACGTCGCCGAGGACGATCCGGACGACGATCACCCAGACCGCGGCGACCGTGAAGAGCCCCCACACCGTCGGGTAATAGGCGCCGTGACTGAATGCGGCGGCGGCCACGGCGACGAATCCGAGAGCTGCTTCGAACAGCCCGGTCGGTAGAGCAAGTCGGGCCTGAGGGTGGGTGGTACCAGTGCTCAGGACGCTGAGAGACGCGCTGCCCTGCTTACCACGCACGTTCTCCCTCCCGTCGAAGTGGCCGGAGACGAGCCTGGTACGAGCTGGTTTCCGCATGGCGACGAGCGATTTGCCGCAACAGCTCAACCATAGGAGGTGCCGGGTGAATTGCAAGCCCTCTGCCCTGCATCTCGCGCTGCCCTCACCCGGGAGAGGGCCGGTAACGTATGCAGCGCGGTGATTGACCTCGCCCTCGTAACGTCCCATCCTTTGATGCGGCTGCGAGGCGACCAAGAGCAAAGGGGTGGGAGTGGCGGTGATCACGAGCGACAGCGGCGACTCGGCGTACTCGCCGCTCCGCGATTACCTCGCCGCCCTCGGCCGGAGGAAGTGGTACATCGTGCTGGCGATCGTGATCAGCTCCACCGTCGCGGTCGCGTACTCGCTGACCCAACCGGAACGCTATGAGGCCACGGCAAAGGTTCTTCTCAGCCGGCAAGACTTTGCGGGGGCGCTGAGTGGAACCGCGCCGCAGGTGTACCAGGATCCGATCCGGCTCGCCCAGACGCAGCTCGAGATCGCGCGCGTTCCCGAGCTCGCCAGGCGTGTGATCCGTCAAAGCAAGCTCGAAGGAGTTACAGCAGAGTCGTTCCTCGACGACTCGCGCGTCGTCGCAGCGTCGAACGCGGACATTCTCGAGTTCACCGTGGTCGCCCCTCTCCCGGAACAGGCCGAAGCTCTCGCAACCGCGTACGCCGTCGAGTTCACGAACTACCGGCGGGAGGTCGAGACCGCCGCCTTCACACGCGCCGAGCAGGACGTTCGGAAACGTCTCCGAGAGTTGAGAGTCGGCCGGCGAAGGCGACTCGCGGCTGTACGAGACGCTCCTCGAGAAGAGCGAAGCAGCTTCGGATCCTCGCAACCCTCGGTACGCAGAACGCGGTGCTCCTCCGGGCGGCGGACGAGGCGACGCGCGTGCAGCCCCGCCCGGTCCGGAATGGCGTGCTGGCAGGCCTGCTGGGACTCCTCATCGGGGTCGTGGCCGCCGGCGTGGCCGAGGCGTTGGACACTCGAACGCGGTCGAGCAGAGAGATCGCGGCCGCGCTACGGCTTCCGCTCGTCGGTCGCGTCCCGGAGTCGACGTTCAAGCGTCGAAAGCGCGCCCCGATCGCGATGCTGCGGGCACCCAGTGGGCCCGAGGCGGAGGCGTTCCGCATCGTTCGCGCAAACCTGGAGTTCCTGGTTCGGGATAAGGATCGCCGAATCATCATGGTGACGAGCGCCGTCGGGGTCGAGGGTAAGAGCACGACGCTCTCCAACCTCGCGGTTGCCCTCGCGCTCGCGGGGCGTCATGTCGTCGCGGTCGACCTGGACCTTCGACGACCCTCCTTGAGCAAGCTGCTCGGCGTCCGCTCCTCGCCTGGGGTGAGCGAGGTGGTATCGGGCGCCACGAGCCTCGAGGAGGCTCTGATTCCCGCGGCGCTCCAGCTCGACGGGTCACAGAACGGGCGTTATGCCCATGCTGGACGCCTCGAGGTCTTGCCGGCCGGGTCTCCGACTCCGGATCCGGGTGAGCTGGTCGCTCGCCAGAGCATCCGTGATCTCCTTCGTCCAGTTGCGCTCCAGAGCCGACGTCGTTCTCGTCGACACACCGCCGATGCTCCAGGTCGGTGATGCGGTCACCCTGAGCGAGGCGGTCGATGCAGTATTGGTCGTCGTCCGCGAGAGCGTCGCCAGCCGCGCCGGGTTGGACGAGCTCAGCCGGGCCCTCACGAGCACTCGAGCCGAGACGGTCGGCTTCGTTCTCACCGGGACTCGCTCGAGTGAGGTAGCGGGCTACTACGGGAGACATCACCCGGACTGAAAAGCGCGCGTTGGCCCGAGGACAACGCGGCGTGCGCGAACGGATAGTCGCTGCGAAAGCAGCGACGGTCGTCCGGCCTAGGTAGCCAACGGACCGGCGACCGACATGCGTTCGCGTGCTCGGCCATTGCGGCATGCGAAATGTGTGCCACGATCCGAACGTCTCGAGTTTCGAGACGGGGAGAGGGAGGCAACGTGTTCTGGGGGCCATGCGGCTGGCCGTTGATGCGCTGGATCGGTGCAACGAGCGCCGTGCTGGCGTTCGCACTTCTCGCACCGAGCGGTGCGCCGCCGCCTGCTGCTGAGCGAGCCCACGCCGCCACACTGCCCTCCGGGTTCTCCGAGAGCGTCGTCTTCAGCGGGCTGACCGAGCCGACCGTCGTTCGCTTCGCGGCGGACGGTCGGGTGTTCGTCGCGGAGAAGAGCGGCGTGATCAAGGTCTTCGACAACCTGTCGGACACCACCCCGACCCTCTTCACCGATCTCAGCACCACGGACGGAACCCCGAACAACGTCCTCGCGACGCGGGTGCACAACTTCTGGGACGGGGCTTGCTGGGGATGGCGCTCCATCCCGACTTCCCGACCACCCCGTACGTGTACGTGCTCTACACGCACGACGCGGCGATCGGCGGCACGGCGCCGCGCTGGGGCACCGCCGGCGGCGTCTCGGACGGCTGTCCGACCCCGCCCGGAGCGACAGCGGACGGCTGCGTGGTGAGCGGCCGGCTCTCGCGCCTCCAGGCGGCCGGCAACGTGATGACGGGCACGGAGCAGGTGCTGGTCGAGGACTGGTGCCAGCAGTACCCGAGCCATTCGACGGGAACGGTCGAGTTCGGCCCCGACGGGGCGCTCTACGCGAGGGCGGGGACGGAGCCAGCTTCAACTTCGTGGACTACGGACAGGACGGGAGCCCGGTGAACCCCTGCGGCGACCCGCCCGGCGGCGTCGGCACCGCGCTCACGCCGCCGACCGCCGAGGGCGGCGCTCTCCGCAGCCAGGACCTTCGCACGCCGAGCGATCCGGTCGACGCTCGACGGATCGGTCATCCGCGTGGACCCGGCGACCGGGGCGGCGCTGCCCGACAACCCGCTCTTCGGCAGCCCCGACGCGAACGCGAGGCGGATCATCGCCTACGGCCTGCGCAACCCGTTCCGCTTCACGTTCCGGCCGGGCACGAGCGAGCTCTGGATCGGCGACGTGGGCTGGAACATCTACGAGGAGGTCAACCGGATTCTCGACCCGACCGACGCGGTGGTCGAGAACTTCGGCTGGCCCTGCTACGAGGGCAACCCCAAGCAGACCGGCTACGACGACGCGCAATCTCACGATCTGCGAGAACCTGTACCTCACCCCGAGCGCGGACACGAAGCCCTTCTTCGCCTACCACCACTCGAACAAGGTCGTCCCCGGCGAGACCTGTCCCACGGGAAGCTCGTCGATCTCCGGCCTTTCCTTCGAGTTCATGCCTGCCGGTAGCACGTTCCCCGCCGCCTATCGAGGGCGCGCTCTTCTTCTCCGACTACTCCAGAGACTGCATCTGGGTGATGAAGAAGAACGGCAACCCGATTCCCTCGCCGGGAAGCATCGAGACGTTCGTCGCAGGCGCCGCCAATCCGGTGAACGTCGAGTTCGGGCCGGGGGGCGATCTCTTCTACGTCGACTTCGCCGGCTCGATCCGCCGCGTGCACTACAACGACACGACCGCCCCGACGGTTACGTCCACGACGCCGACGAGCGGTGCGACGGGAGTCGCCCTGGGCATCTCCCCATCAGCCGTCTTCTCGGAGAGCATGAACCCCTCGACGCTGACGACGAGCACCTTCACGCTCGTCGAGCAGGGCGAGACCACTCCGCTCCCGGCCACCGTCTCCTACGACGTGGCGAGCCGTACCGCGACGCTCGACCCGACCGCCGCGCTCGAGGCCAATGCGACGTATACGGCAACCGTCGAGAGTGGCTCGAGCGGTGCGAAGGACCTCGGCGGCAATCCCCTCGCGTCCGATTTCAGCTGGACGTTCCAGACGAATCGCGCTCCGACGCCGGTGATCGACACTCCCGCCTCCACGCTTCTCTGGGAAGTCGGGGAGTCGGTTGCGTTCACGGGGCATGCGACCGACCCCGAGCAGGGCACCTTGCCCGCCTCGTCTCTGTCCTGGACGCTGTTCCTGCAGCATTGCCCGTCGAACTGCCACCCGCACTCGATCCAGAGCTGGCCAGGGGTTGCCGGCGCGTCGCTCGACGCGCCGGATCACGAGTACCCGTCGTACTTGGAGCTCCAGCTCACGGCCACGGACGCGGGCGGAGCATCGGGGAGCACCATCCTCCGCCTCGATCCGGCGACTGTTCAGCTCACGCTTCGAGACGAGCCCTTCGGGTCTGCAGCTCTCCGTCAACGGGACGTCGTCGGCGACACCCTTCACCCGCACGGTGATCGAGGGCTCGAACAACTCGTTGAGCGCCACCTCACCCCAGTCGCAGAGTGGGACGAGCTACGGGTTCACGTCCTGGTCGGACGGAGGGGCGCAGTCGCACAACATCGTCGCCTCGACCGCCGTCGACACGTACACCGCCAGCTATGCGAGCCAACCTTCGGGCAACAGCGCCGTCGCCGACTTCGACGGCGACAGCGACACCGACATCTCCGTCTTTCGTCCCACCGAGTGCGGCTGGTACCCGAACGAGGGCACCTCCCTTCCGCGATCTGGGGCAGCGACAACGATCGCATCGTTCCCGGCGACTACAACGGCGACGGCGACGACGACATCGCCGTCTGGCGCCCTCCGAGGGCATCTGGTACGTGAAGGAGACGGCGCTCACCTCCCCCACGGGCTGGGGGGGCGCCGGCGACATCCCGGTGCCGGGCGACTACGACGGCGACGGCGACGACGACATCGCCGTCTACCGCCCCTCCGAGGGCCTCTGGTACGTCAACGACGACGGCGTCACCTCCTTCACGATCTGGGGCAGGCGGGCGACGTCCTCGTCCCCGGCGACTACAACGGCGACGGCGACGACGACATCGCCGTCTACCGCCCCTCCGAGGGCCACTGGTACGTCAACGACGACAGCCTCACCTCCTTCACGATCTGGGGGCAGGCGGGCGACATCCCGGTGCCGGGCGACTACGACGGCGACGGCGACGACGACATCGCCGTCTACCGCCCCTCCGAGGGTCGCTGGTACGTGAACGACGACGGCGTCACCTCCTTCACGATCTGGGGGAACCCGGGACCCGTGAGCGTCACCAGCGACCGGCCGCAGCCGGGCGACTACGACGGCGACGGCCAGACCGACATCGCCATCTTCCGTCCCAGCGAGGGCATCTGGTACGTGAAGGACGGCGTGACCGCCGATTGGGGCAACGGCTGCGACATCCAGCTGCCGCTGCCCTACGCATCCGCACCTTGATCCCGCGCGATCCTGCCTGCCCGGTGGACGAACGGATAGTCCTACGAAAGCATCGCACGCCGCCCTCCGAGATCATGGCGGCGCGAGCTGTGACGTCCCGCAGCCGCTCTCCTATGCGATTCGCACGCTCATCGTCGGCGGAGGCTGCGCCGAGGGCTGACTGATTCGCGCCGCCAGGTGGGCGGGCGCCTTTGGCTCAGGCGGGCTGTGCGGTCTTCGGCTGCCGCCGAAGCGGAGGTAGAGCGCGGGGATCAGGATCAGGTTGAGCAGCGTCGAGGTGACGAGGCCGCCGAGGATGACGAGCGCCATCGGGTGCTCGACCTCGTGTCCCGGGATCGCCCCCGAGATCGCCAGCGGCACGAGCGCGAGCCCCGTCGCGCCGGCGGTCATCAGGATCGGCGTCAGGCGCTCCTTTGCGCCCCGAAGGACGAGCTCGGTGCCGAACGGCACGCCCTCCTCGCGCTCGAGGTGCTGGAAGTGGTTGATCATGAGAATCCCGTTTCGTGCCGCGATCCCGAACACCGTCAGGAACCCGACGAGTGAGCCGAGCGAGATGACTCCATCGCTGAGGTACGCCGCCAGGACGCCGCCGACGAGCGCCGTGGGCAGTGTCAGGAAGACGAGTGCCGCCAGGCGCCAGCTGCCGAAGGCGATCTGGAGCAGGAGGAAGATCACGACCGCAGCAGCGAGGGCGTAGAGCCGCAGTCGGTCCTGAGCCGCGTCCCGCTCGGCCGACTCGCCCACGAGCTCGGCGGTGTAGCCGAGCGGGAAGTCGACCGTTTCCAGCCGCTCCTCGACCTCCGCGGCGATAGAGCCGAGGTCGCTTCCGCCGTCGACGTTCGCGCCGACGTCGATCCGGCGCGAGACGTTCTCGCGCTTGATGACGTTGGGCGTCGGCTCGACCCGCACGTCGGCAACCTCTTCCAGGCGGACGATCGCACCGCTCGGCGTGCGAATCGGCAGGTTCTGGATGCTCGTGAGGCTGTTTCGCGTCTCGGGCGTGCTCCAGACGTTGACGTCGAAGACCCGCGAGGGCTTCCAGATGTCGTTCACCTCGATGCTCTGCATGAGGACGGCAGCTGCGCGCCGGATCTCGCCGGGCTTGAGCCCGTGCCGCCCGGCCGCCTCGAGGTCGACCTCGACTGCGACGTGCGGGATGTCCTCGACGAGCTCCACGTGGAGGTCGATCAGACCCTCCACGTCCTGGAGCGCAGCATTCACGTCATCGGCGGTCGTCCGTAGGACGGCGAGATCCGCGCCGTAGATCCGCACGACGAGCGTCTCGCTCGTCCCGGTCAGCACCTCTTTGACCCGCTCGCGCAGGTAGGTGAGGACGTCGCGGTAGAGACCGGGATACCCGTCGACCACCTCCTGCACGCCGGCGAGCGTCGCGTCGTAGTCCGCCTCCGGATCGATGCTGATCCAGTTCTCGCCGAAGTCGACTCCGACGACCTCGTCGGCGAAGAGCGCCTGCCCGATGTGCGAGCCGCAGTTGCGTACGCCGGGTACCTCCCGGAGCTCCCGGCACGCGAGCTTCGAGATCCGCGTCTCCTCGGGGAGCGAGGTCCCCGGCTTCGTCAGCCAGTGCATCAGGAAGTCGCGCTCCTTGAAGTCGGGCAGGAGGGACGAGCCGAGGAACGGCAGCACGGCGAGCCCGAGCACCGTCACCGCACCCACGGCCGCGTACGCGCGCCACGGTCGCACGAGCACCTTCGAGAGCAGTGCTCCGTAGACGCGAACCAGGCCCACCTTGACCGGCGACTCGCGACGCTCGAACGGCGCACTGCGCAGCAGCAGCAGGCTCATCGCCGGAGTCACCGTCAGCGCGACGACCATCGAGACGAGCACGGCGAGCGCGAAGGAGAGCGCGAGGGGCTGGAAGAAGGCGCCCGAGAGCCCCTCCATGAAGAGGATCGGGACGATGGCGACGACGATGATCAGGGTCGCGTAGACGATCGGGCTCCGCACTTCGAGCGAGGCCTCGAGGATGATCGAAGACGTCGACTGCTCGCTTTCCGCGGCGCGGGCTTCGCGCAGGCGGCGCCAGATGTTCTCGATTCCGATGATCGCGTCGTCGACAACGACGCCGACGGAGATCACCAACCCGGCGAGCACCATCGTGTTGATCGTCTCGCCGCGGAAGGAGATCACGAGGCCGGCGGCGACGAGCGAGAGCGGGATCGAGACGAGGCTGATGACCGCCGTCCGCCACTCGAACAGGAACAGCCCGAGGATGACGACGACGAGCAGGCAGCCGATCAGGAGCGCGCGCGTCAGGTTGTCGATCGCCGTCTCGATGAACGTGGCGGGCCGGAAGATCGTGGAGTCGATCTCGACCCCCCGCAGGCCCGGACGCAACACTTCGAGCGCCTCCTCGACGCCCTCCGTCACCGCGAGCGTGTTCGCGCTCGGGAACTTCTCGACGATCAGGAGCAGGCCGACGTCGTCGTTGACGACGCCGTCGCCGATCAGCGGCGGGTGGCCGGTGACCACGTCGGCGACGTCGCCGAGGCGCAGGGTCTCGCCCGAGCGCGAGCGGAAGCTCACGTTCGCGAGGTCCTCGGGCTCGACGACCGGTCCGACGTGGTGGATCGGCAGGCGCTGCCCGTCGTTCTCGATGAAGCCGCCCGTGCCGACGAACGCGCCCGGCGAGCTCGGGATCAGCACTGCGTCGAGCGAGTTGGCCGTGACCTCCATGACTTCGTCGACCGACACGTTGTGCGCGAGCATCCGCTCGGGATCGACGAGCACCTGACGCTGTTCCTTGCGCTGGCCCCAGACGGCGACGTTGGCCACGCCCGGAACGCGCAAGAGCCGTTGCCGGATCGTGTGGCGGAAAATCCCCGAGAGCTCGATCAACGAGAGCTCCTTCGAGGAGATACCGATCTTCATCGTGCGGCTGGTCGAGGAAAGCGGCTGCAAGAGCTGGGGGGGCGCTGCCCACGTCGGCAGCGTCGGCACGACCGTCGTCAGGCGCTCTTGCACCAGCTGTCTCGCCTCGAGCAGGTCGGTGCCGTGGTCGAAGATCAAGGTGATCGAGGAGAGCTGCGGAACCGAGCTCGAGCGGATCGTCTCGAGCCCGGGCACCCCGTTCAGCTGCTGCTCGAGCGGGACGGTGATGAACTCCTCGACCTCGGAGGACGACAGGCCGAGACACGGCGTCTGGATCTCGACCCGCGGGGGCGCGAACTCCGGGAAGACGTCCACGGGAGTGCCCCGCAGCTCCGCGACCCCGAACACCATCGACGCCGCGGCGAGGAAGACGACCATGCTTCGGAACTTCAGGCTCTGCTGGACGATCCAGCGCATCAGTGCCCCAGCTCGTACTCGGTGCCGTACAGCTCAGCCGCGCCGGTGGTGACGACGTCGGTGCCGACAGGCGGTCCCTTGGAGAGATAGGCGAGTGCTCCCTCGATGCGCTCCACGCCGACCGAGACACGCAGGAACTCGAGCGGGTCGGGGCTCGTGTACACCCACGTCTCCCCGTGCGGGTGGTAGATCAGGGCAGCGTAGGGAACGACTGTTCCCTTCGCCGACGCGCGTACGCGGACCGTCTGGATTCCGAGCCGTTCCGCCGCTCGAACCGTCAGCGTGATTCCGCGGGGCCCTTCGCCTTCGACGGCCTCGACCACAGCCGGCTCGGCATGCGTCGCCGCGCTCTCCGCGTCCTTTCCGCCCAGGAGCACCACGACGACGACGGCCGCGGCGACACCGAGCATCAGCCCGAGCAGCCCCGCGATGCTCCGCACCGTCATCGGCCGTGCCTGACGCACGTCGGTTCCCGTCGACATGACCGTCCTACCGTCTCAAGGGGTCAGCGGCTCGGCGACGGGGGCGTCGACCCGCTCGCGGACGACGGACGGGGCCAACCCGAGATAGAGAGCGGGCACGACGAAGAGGGTCACGAGCGTCGACGACACCAATCCACCGAGCACCACGATCGCGAGCGGTCGAACGACCTCCAGGCCGTCGACCCCGGCGAGCACGGCGAACGGGAGGAAGAAGGCGGCCAGGCCCAACGTGGTCGCGATCAGCGCGGGCAGGCGCTCCCCCACAGCACGGTGGACGAGGTCGAACGACACGTTCTCGTCTTCCTGCCGAAGCCTTCGACAGCAATCGACGAGCACGACCATGTGTCGCGCGGCCAGTCCGTACACGGCCACGAGCCCGGCGGCCGCACCCAGGGTGAGATCCAGGCCGAGGACGAAGAGCAGAAGCACGCCGCCCGACACGGCCAACGGCAGCGCGACGAAGCAGGCGGCCGCGAGCCTCCAGCTGCCGAACGCCGCCTGCAACAGCAACAGGATCGCGATCGCCGCCGCGAGCCCGTACGCGAAGAACTTGGTCTCGGCTGCATCGCGCTCCTCCGAGCCGCCGATCAGGTCGGTGTAGTACTCGAGCGGAAACTCGATCCGAGCCACGCTCTCCTCGACATCGTCGAGCACGGCGTCGAGCGAGCGGCCGCTGACTTCGGCGACCACGTCGATCCGCCGCGACGCACCCTCCCGCTCGATCACGGTCGGCGTCGGCACGACGCGCACCTTCGCGACGTCGGCGAGCCGAACCTGACCGCCGCCTGGCGTGTCGATCGGGAGGTTGCCGAGGCTCTCCACGCTCGCGCGAAGCTTGGGAACACCGACGACCACGACCTCGAAGACCGTCTGCTTCTCGAACAGGCTGCCGACCTCGATCCCCTGCACGAGCGTCGCCGCCGAGCGGCGCACGTCGCCGGGCTTGACCCCGTGCTCCCTCGCCCCGGCGAGATCGACCTCGATCTCGATACCGGGCTGGACGAGGCCGGCGTCCACGCGCGGGTCGACGATGCCGTCGACGTCGGCGATCGCCGTCCTGACCTCCTCGGCCTTGGCACTGAGGTCTTCGAGATCGGTGCCGTAGATCCGTACGACGACCGGCTCGTCCGCTCCGGTGAGGATGTCGAGCGCGCTGTCACCATCGCGCACAGCGGCGTCGCTCGTCCGGTCGTCCAGCGCGGCGACCGACTGGATCACCTGATCGGAGTACGTGAGCACTTCCAGCCCGACGTCCGGATACCCGTCGGCGATGGCCTCGATCGACCCGACCGTGTCGTCGTAGTCGGCGTCGTCTCCGATCGTCACCCACAGCGTTCCGGAGTCGATCGTGACGATCTGGTCTGCGAGCACGGCACGGCCGATGTGGGTTCCGACGTTTTCGATCCCCTCGATCTCGCGCAGCTCCCGGGTCATCTCACTTGTCATCCGAACCATCTCGGGCCGCGAGGTGCCAGGCGGTGCATCGACGTTCACGAGCAGCTGCCGCTCCTCGAACTCCGGCAACAGCGATGCGTTCAGCTGAGTCGCCGCCCCTCCTGCGACGAGCACGACGACGCAGGCTGCGATCAGGACTGCGACGGGGCGGCGGGTGCTGGCAGCGAGGGATCGCGCGTAGCCACGACGGAGCCATGGCGCGCGGAGGGCCTCCCTGGGCTCGCCCCGTGCACGCCACAGGAGCATCAGGCAGATCGCCGGAGTCACGAGGAGTGCGACGACGAAAGAGGCAAGCACCGCGAGGGTGTACGAAATCGCCATCGGTTCGAAGAACTCGCCCGGCCGGCCGGCGAGCACGAGTATCGGAAGGGCGCTCGCGACGATGATCACCGTCGCGTAGCCGAGCGGTCGTCGCACCTCGACGATCGCGTCGCGGACGATGTCGGCGACCGGAACGTCCTCGTCCCGCGCGGACCGCTCGCGGAGATGCCGCGCCACGCTCTGGCTCGCGGTGACTGCGTCGTCGACGAGGATCACGACCGCCAACACGAGCCCGCCCAGCACCATCGCGTTCATCGTCTCTCCGCGCAGTGCGAGCACGAGCCCGGCGGCGACGAGCGACAGCGGCACCGTCACGAGGGCGACGGCGACGCTCCGCCAGTCGAGAAGGATCGCCCCGATCACCACCAGCAGCAGCAGCCCGGCGATGAGGACCGTGAGTGCGAGGTTGTCGAGCGCCGATTCGATGAACGTCGCGGGCCGGAAGATCGTCGGGTCGACGGCGACGCTCCCGAGGCCCGGCGCCATCGCGGTGAGGGCGTCCTCCACGTCGCGCGTCACCTCGAGCGTGCTCGCGTCCGGGAACTTCTCGATCACGAGCATCAACCCGAAGCCGTCGCCGATGACGGCATCGCCGATGAGCGGCTGATGATCGACGACGACGGTGGCGACGTCGCCGAGGCGCTTTCCGCCCGCGCCGTCGACCGGGACCTGCGACAGGCCAACGGGCGTCGCGATCGGGAGGATGTGCCGAATCTGCAGCCGCTGCTGTGGCGTGTCGATGAAGCCGCCGCTGCCGGGCGTCGACGCCTCGAGGAAGCTGAGCGGCGAGACGAGCTGCGAGTTGCCGGTCGTCTCGACGATCTGGGCGAGCGTGAGACCGTTCTTCTTCAGCCTCGCCGGATCGACCTGTACCTGCAGCTGGTGCTCGCGCTGGCCCCAGATGGCGACGTTCGCAACGCCCTGGACGCCGAGCAGTCGCGGCCTGATCGTCCACCGCGCGAGCACGCCGAGCTCCGTGGGGGACAGGGTCTCCGAAGAGAGCCCGACGAGCATCACCCGGCCGGCCGAAGAGAGCGGCTGCAGCATCGCGGGCGGCTTCGAGACGTTCGGGAGGATGTGCGCCCGCGTCAGTCGCTCCTGCACGAGCTGTCGCGCGTCGAGCAGATCGGTCTCCGGCTCGAAGATGAGCAAGACCGACGAGAGCCCGTCGACCGACTCGGAGCGGATCGTCTGGATCCCGGCGACGCCGTTCAGCAGGTCGCCCTCGAGCGGCACCGTGATCAGCTCCTCGACCTCGGCCGCGGACAGACCGAGCGCCTCGGTCTGGATGGCGACGTACGGCGGTGAGAACTCGGGGAGGAGCTCGACCGGCGCGTCGCGGAGTTGCATGACGCCGACCACGAGCGTCCCGATGGCGGCAAGCACCACCAGAAGTCGAAACCGCAAAGCCCAGTCGATTAGACCGCGCACCAGACCTCCCCAGGCCCTCCGCCGCAGAAACGTACGCGGCGCCACCATAGACGTCGCATCGAGCGAATTGCAACCAGATCTCAACCAAATCGCAACCACTGTGTTAATGTGCGCGAGTCGCTGGGTACGGCTGAGCGACGTTGCGGCAAGAACTAGGGGAGAAGTAAGGGTGGGGGAACTGCGGCACTTTCGGGCGATGCTTGCCCTGATTCGACGACAGCCTTCTTTGGGCTGCGCTCGTACGTCTTCCCTTGGCTTCAACCCGAACGACTCGGACGAGCGCGAAGCCGCCTGGGCACCGCGCATTCCTGCAGCGAGCGGGACGAGTCGGACGTGTTGACGCACCAGCCGGCGACAGCCTGGCTGAAGACCCGCATCGGAGTTTCTGTCGAGCCTGCCACTCGCTCGCGCATACGCGCTGAGCGAGCACAAGAGATTGCGAGGAGTGAAGGATGCTGAAGCACCGGATCGGTCGAGTACTCCTGGTCACAGGCCTGGCGGGCGCTCTGCTCGGTGTGACGCTGGCCGGCGCTGCGCCTTCGGCGTCGCCGCCCGTCGGGGACTGGAGGATGGACGACCGGGAGTGGACGGTCCTCGTCGATTCCTCGGCGTCCGGGAACAACGGGACGATTCTGGGGAACCCGACATGGGTCGACGGGCCAGCACGGTCTGGCGCTCCGCTTCGACGGGACGGGTACCCGGCCGATCACGCGACCGTTCCCGACAGCGCCTCGCTCGACATCTCCGCGGCGATCACGATGGCCGCGTGGGTGAAGCCGGAGAGGGCCGCCACCACGAACCTGATCAAGAAGGCCGTCACCACCGGGCACGACGGTCAACGGCTACGAGCTCTCGCTGTCATCGGCACGGCTGGCACACAAAGTGTTCGTGCGCTTCAACCAGGCCGCGAGCGGCGACACGTATCCGGATCAACTCGACGACCACGTATCCGATCACCGGCACCACCTGGATGCACGTGGCCGCGACCTATGACGGGACGACGATCCGGCTGTACGTGAACGGGGTGCAGGAGGGTCAGTTGGCCGCCTCGGTCGCGATCGCGACCAACAACCTGACTCTGGGGATCGGGGCGCAGCCGGACGGTGGCGTCGCAGCTGCATGGGCGCGCTCGACGACGTCCTCCTCTACAACTCGGCGCTCACCGCCGCCGAGATCGCAGCGCTGGCGGGCATCACGCCGCCGAACACGCCGCCCACGCTGAATCCGATCGGGAACAAGAGCGCGCAGGCGGGCACCAGCTTGCGTTCACGGCGACCGCCACCGATCCCGATCCGGGAACGACCCTTACGTTCTCGCTCGCCAACGGCACCGGCGGCTCGGTGCCCGCCGGCGCCACGATCGATCGAGCTCGGGGGCTCCTTCACCTGGACACCGACCGCGGGTCAGGTCGGCGGCCATACCTTCGACGTCTGCGTCAGCGACGGCACTGCCTCCGACTGCGAGACGATCAGCGTCGCCGTACGCGCGGGCTCATCGGTGACTGGAAGGCGGACGAAGGGAGCGGCACGCACCCTCGTCAACTCCTCGGGGCTCGGCGCGACGAACAACGGGACGCTTCTGGGGAACCCGACGTGGGTCGCCGGGCCAGCACGGCCAGGCGATCAGGTTCGACGGGACCGGCGACTACGCGACGGTGGCCGACAACGCCTCCCTCGACATCTCCGGCGCGATCACGATGGCTACCTGGGTGAAGCCCGAGAAGACGGCCACCCAGTACCTGATCAAGAAGGCCATCCAGGGCGGCACGGACGGCTACGAGCTGTCGCTGGCGACGACAGGCTTCCCCTTCGTCCGCTTCAACTCGACCGCCGAGCGGGACGACGTACAGGGTCGACTCACCCACGGCCTATCCGAGCAACGGCACCACGTGGATGCACCTCGCGGCCACCTCCGACGGCACGACGATCCGGTTGTACGTGAACGGGGTCGAGGTGGCCACGAAGCCTGCCCCGCCCGCGATCACGACGAACAACCTGGCGCTGGGCATCGGTGGCCAGCCGAACGGCGTTTCGACACTTCAGGGCGCGATGGACGACGTCCTCCTGTACAACAGGGCGCTCTCTGCCTCGGAGGTCGCGGCGTTGGCGACGATCACGCCTCCGAACACCGCCCCCACCCTGAACCCGGTGGGCGACAAGACCGCCACCGCCGGAACCGAGCTCGCCTTCACGGCGACCGCCACCGATCCCGACGCGGGCGACACGCTGACCTTCACGCTCGCCAACGGCACCTCGGCGGTGCCCGCGGGCGCCTCGATCACCGCGCGGCGGCGCCTTCACCTGGACGCCGACCGCCGCCCAGGTCGGAACCCACACCTTCGACGTGTGCGTCTCCGACGGCGAGCTCTCCGACTGCGAGACGATCGACGTGGTCGTGTCCGCGGCCAACGCCGCCCCCAGCCTCGAACCCGGTGGGCGACAAGACCGCCACCGCCGGCAGCGAGCTCGCCTTCACGGCGACCGCTACCGATCCCGACGCGGGCGACACGCTGACCTTCACGCTCGCCAACGGCACCGGTGCCCGCGGGCGCCTCGATCACCTCCGGCGGCGCCTTCACCTGGACGCCCACGGCCGCCCAGGTCGGAACCCACACCTTCGACGTGTGCGTCTCCGACGGCGATGCTCTCCGACTGCGAGACGATCGACGTGGTCGTGTCCGCGGCCAACGCCGCCCCCAACCTCGAACCCGGTGGGCGACAAGACCGCCACCGCCGGCACCGAGCTCGCCTTCACGGCGACCGCTACCGATCCCGACGCGGGCGACACCCTGACCTTCACGCTCGCCAACGGCACCGCGGTGCCCGCGGGCGCCTCGATCACCTCCGGCGGCGCCTTCACCTGGACGCCCACGGCCGCCCAGGTCGGAACCCACACCTTCGACGTGTGCGTCTCCGACGGCGAGCTCTCCGACTGCGAGACGATCGACGTGGTCGTGTCCGCGGCCAACGCCGCCCCCGTCCTCGACCCGGTGGGCGACAAGACCGCCACCGCCGGCACGCGAGCTCGCCTTCACGGCGACCGCTACCGATCCCGACGCGGGCGACACCTTGACCTTCACGCTCGCCAACGGACCCGGCACGGTGCCCGCGGGCGCCTCGATCACCTCCGGCGGCGCCTTCACCTGGACGCCCACCGCCGCCCAGGTCGGAACCCACACCTTCGACGTGTGCGTCTCCGACGGCGAGCTCTCCGACTGCGAGACGATCGACGTGGTCGTCTCCGCGGCCAACGCCGCCCCCGTCCTCGACCCGGTGGGCGACAAGACCGCCACCGCCGGCACCGAGCTCGCCTTCACGGCGACCGCTACCGATCCCGACGCGGGCGACACCCTGACCTTCACGCTCGCCGGCACGGTGCCCGCGGGCGCCTCGATCACCTCCGGCGGCGCCTTCACCTGGACGCCGACCGCCGCCCAGGTCGGACCGCACACCTTCGACGTGTGCGTCTCCGACGGCGAGCTCTCCGACTGCGAGACGATCGACGTGGTCGTGTCCGCGGCCAACGCCGCCCCCGTCCTCGACCCGGTGGGCGACAAGACCGCCACCGCCGGCACCGAGCTCGCCTTCACGGCGACCGCTACGGATCCCGACGCGGGCGACACCCTGACCTTCACGCTCGCCGGCACGGTGCCCGCGGGCGCCTCGATCACCTCCGGCGGCGCCTTCACCTGGACGCCGACCACCGCCCAGGTCGGAACCGCACACCTTCGACGTGTGCGTCTCCGACGGCGAGGCTCTCCGACTGCGAGACGATCGACGTGGTCGTCTCCGCGGCCAACGCCGCCCCCGTCCTCGACCCGGTGGGCGACAAGACCGCCACCGCCGGCACCGAGCTCGCCTTCACGGCGACCGCTACGGATCCCGACGCGGGCGACACCCTGACCTTCACGCTCGCCGGCACGGTGCCCGCGGGCGCCTCGATCACCTCCGGCGGCGCCTTCACCTGGACGCCGACCACCGCCCAGGTCGGAACCCACACCTTCGACGTGTGCGTCTCCGACGGCGATCTCTCCGACTGCGAGACGATCGACGTGGTCGTGTCCGCGGCCAACGCCGCCCCCGAACTCGACCCGGTGGGCGACAAGACCGCCACCGCCGGCACGCGAGCTCGCCTTCACGGCGACCGCAACCGATCCCGACGCGGGCGACACCCTGACCTTCACGCTCGCCGGCACGGTGCCCGCGGGCGCCTCGATCACCTCCGGCGGCGCCTTCACCTGGACGCCGACCGGCAGCCCAGCTCGGAACCGCACACCTTCGACGTGTGCGTCTCCGACGGCGATGCTCTCCGACTGCGAGACGATCGACGTGGTCGTGTCCGCGGCCAACGCCGCCCCCGAACTCGACCCGGTGGGCGACAAGACCGCCACCGCCGGCAGCGAGCTCGCCTTCACGGCCAGCGCAACCGATCCCGACGCGGGCGACACCCTGACCTTCACGCTCGCCGGCACGGTGCCCGTGGGCGCCTCGATCACCGCCGGCGGCGACTTCAGCTGGACGCCGACCACCACCCAGCTCGGAAACCACACCTTCGACGTGTGCGTCTCCGATGGCGATCTCTCCGACTGCGAGACGATCGACGTGGT